>NZ_FOLL01000060.1 GCF_900112315.1 Parapedobacter composti
ACGCGCGGTAAGCGGCTTACCTCATAAACGCGTAAGGATGTCAACGCCGTAACCGTGTTGTCAAAACGAAGTTCAACCCTGTCAAAAGGGTTGTCTACTTTAAACGCCAATTCGTACTTCTGTGTTCCCGGAAGCAGTCGGGCGTTCAGCAATCCGCCATTTGCGACGATAGGGCTGCCCACAGCTGTCCCCCGGTTATAGGGCTGGATGGAAAAAGACGACAATACACTTAAATCCAGCAGTGACCCCGGTTGCTCAAGCACAACCCGGACCACCTGCCCCGGCTCCGAAGGTGTAGGGAACACCGTATTCAGGTAAATCGTGTTCAATGCCCCCACACCGACGTTCATTGTCGCGTAGTCCGTGAAATTATCGATTGCGTTGTACGGATTCGTCACCCCGCCCAGCGATGTCAACGCACCGATGGAGCCCGACCGGGTACCGTGCAATACGTCTACCGGGGTATGTTTCTCCTCACAGTTCGCATAACTATGGTCTTCATAGATATAAGCATGGAAGACACCACTTGTCAGCAGCACACTCAATCCGTCGCCGCTCAGCCTTACAAAAACACCCTGATAATCCTCGCCCGGCGTAAATGTCACCTCGAAAGTGCCTGTTCCCTGAAGCAGGTTTAATAATGCATTCCCCGAATAGGCCACGGTGCGGTTATTCGTATTATAACCTGCTCTATTAACCAACGTAGCGCTAACGGGAGATAAATTGCGGAATGAACCGATTTCAACACCGCTCAGTAATCCCAGCACCTCACTGGGTAACTGGATTTTCACTGTCACGGGAACATCCCCACTTATCGTCCGGACGTTGCCGTGGTTGCCATCGGTCGTAAACTCCAGGTACTGCGTTGCCGACAGCAGCCCGAGCACACCTACGGGGACACTTAATGTCGACTGCGTCCGGACATTGCCATCTATCGCATTCGAACCATTGGCGACGCTACCGGTTAAAAGTCCAAAAAGGTTTATACCCGCTTCATAACTGCCTTGGAAATTAGCGTATGTACGCTTCTTATCCTGTCCATACCCCAC
>NZ_FOLL01000059.1 GCF_900112315.1 Parapedobacter composti
CGTTTCCAGTCATAGGTTGTGAACTCATCCCATTCGGTGAGCAGTGCGATGGCATGTGCGCTGTTAGTTGCCTCATACGGGTCGCTGGCCACGGTTATGAGCTGGCGGTTCTCTTGGGGGCTTCGCGAGCCGAGGTAATCCAGGTCGGCATATACCTGTTCTGCCCGTACCTTTGGGTCGTATACGGTAATGTGTGCCTGTTCATTGAGCAGTGCGTCTGCCACGTATATGGCTGCCGATTCGCGGGTATCGTTGGTGTCTTTCTTGAAGGCCCACCCCAGGAAGGTGATTTTTTTTCCGGAGACGGTGTTGTAGAGGGTCTGCACGATGTTGTCGGCGAAGCGCCGTTTCTGGTGGTCGTTCATGATGATGACCTGCTCCCAGTAGTCGGCCACCTGGTGCAGTCCATAGCTTCGGGCGATGTATACCAGGTTAAGGATGTCCTTCTGGAAGCACGAGCCGCCGAATCCGACGGAAGCCTTGAGGAACTTGGGTCCGATGCGGCTGTCTGTTCCGATGGCGCGGGCCACTTCATCGACGTTTGCTCCTGTTTTCTCGCAGAGCTCCGATATGGCGTTGATGGATGACACGCGCTGTGCGAGGAAAGCATTTGCGGTGAGCTTGGACAGCTCGGACGACCAGAGGTTGGTGGTGATGATGCGTTCCCTGGGCACCCAGTTGGCGTAGATGTCGGCCAGGGCCTGTATGGCCTGCTGGTTTTCGCCACCGATGAGCACGCGGTCGGGTTCACGGAGGTCTTTCACTGCGGTTCCCTCCGCCAGGAACTCGGGGTTGGACAGGATATGGAAGCTGACGCCGTTTCCGGTATTGTGGAGGATGTTCTTCAGGGCTTCGGCGGTTCGTACGGGGAGGGTTGATTTCTCCACGACGATTTTGTCTGAGGTTGCTGCGGCGGCTATCTGCCTGGCGCAGAGCTCGATGAATTTGAGGTCAGCGGCCATTCCCTTGCCCTTTCCATAGGTTTTTGTGGGGGTGTTCACCGAGATGAAAACCATGTCGGCCTGTGCGATTGCGTTATCCACGTCGGTGGAGAAGAACAGGTTCCTGCCCCTTGCCTGTGCCACCACCTCGTCCAGCCCGGGCTCGTATACGGGCAGCCTGGAGAGGTCGGGGTCATTCCATGCGGCGATGCGCTTTTCGTTGACGTCCACGAC
>NZ_FOLL01000058.1 GCF_900112315.1 Parapedobacter composti
CTTCCCTAAAAACAGCTACGATTATTAATGTAGTTTTATAATTTTAGGGACAATGAAAAAGAGCAATTTCAGCGAGGCGCAGATCATCAAGATTCTGGCCAGTCAGGATTCGGGTCGTTCGGTTTCGGACATCTGCCGTGAGCACGGTATCAGCCAAGGTACATTTTACAATTGGAAGAGCAAATATTCGGGGATGGATGTTTCCCAGCTCAAGCAGATGAAGGAAATGGAAAAGGAATTGGCCCAGTATAAGAAGATTGTTGCGGAGTTAACACTCCAAAACACGGTTTTAAAAGACGTTATCGAAAAAAAGCTTTAGGGCCTGCCGAGAAGCGTGAGTTGGTGGGCTATGCCCATCAGGAGTTTAAAATGAGCCTTCGGCAGGCCTGCGTACTATTCCATATGAGTACATCGGTTTATTATTACCAAGCCAAACGCAAGGATGACCGCGAGATTATTGAGCAGTTGTCCAACCTTGCCGAATTGTATAAGACATGGGGTTTCTGGATGATGTTCAAACGGCTGCGCAAGCCGCATTATATGTGGAACCACAAACGGGTATACCGTGTTTATACGTCCATGCGGCTGAATCTGAGGAACAAGCGTAAGAAACGGCTCCCGGCACGTGTGCAGGCCCCGTTGCTATGCCCCATAGGGCCGAATATCACCTGGAGCCTTGATTTCATGCAGGACACGCTTGCCTCGGGCAGGAAAATGCGCACACTGAACGTAATCGATGATTTCAACCGTGAGGCCCTGGGTATTACGGCAGATTCCAGCCTTCCGGCCCTGCGGGTAATCGGGGAATTGGAAAAACTGATCGAATGGCGGGGCAAGCCCGAGAAGATCCGTTCGGACAACGGGCCGGAGTTCATTGCCGCAGCCATGGAGGAATGGTGCCGGGAAAACCGTATCGAGTGGGAATACATACAGCCCGGCAAACCCACGCAGAACAGTCTGGTGGAACGCTTCAACCGGACTTTCCGACAGGACGTGTTGGACAGTTTCATGTTTGACAGCGTTGCCGAACTGCGGATGTACGCAAACGCATGGGCATGGATGTATAATAATGTGAGACCGCATTCGGCGCTTGAATATCTCACGCCGACGGAATTCCTGTTGAAATATGGAAAACTCTCCGAGTTTCCCACATTACAACAGGACAACAACAATAATTGTGATTGGAATTCTTTAGTTTTGGGTGTAGCTAGTTAGGGGAAGATTACA
>NZ_FOLL01000057.1 GCF_900112315.1 Parapedobacter composti
TAGTACTGATGCGTTAACTTTTTGCATCAAATAAGTTTAACAATTTTTGTTCTTTGACACTTTGATTTTTTTGATCCTGAGCGATTAGATCCTTTAGCGGTGTTTTATCAAACGCCGAGATTCCGAGGATCTGCATGATTTCGTAAATGGAGAGCGTGCTTTTCAGGTTATGCTTGACCATGGCTACGATAAGATAGGTACAAATGGCTATCCAGACATGGGTGTTGACCGCATTTTCAGAATGCCCCCATAAGGATTTTATGACCAGGTTCTGCTTTATCCATTTGAAGAACACTTCAATCTGCCACCTGTGGCGGTAAAGCCGAGCTACTTCAAGAGCGGATACCTCGAAGTTGTTGGTAAGGAATGCCAGTTCGACTTCTTTGTCACTGTCGTAGTATTCCACCAGCCTTAATTGGCCGGGATACAGCTTTTTGGACTTGTACCCGTTCAGTATGATGGTACGGTCGGCAAGCAGCCCTGTCCGTGGATCGATATTGGGATTATTTTCAACAACGGAGAAATCCATGGAAGATTTGGCCCTGGTGATAAAGTATGCGCCGCAAACATCGATATTGTGCAAAGCTGCGAAATCAACGTAAGCTTTATCCATTACATATATCGCCTCTGGGATGGGGATCAGGATGTCCAGCGAGTTGCTGTCATGGTATTTCCCATCGGTGATTAGGATAAATGCCGGAATACTTCCCCTGAGATCCAATAGGGTGTGTACTTTGACCGCTCCGCGTGAGTATTTGCCGGGTGCCCATCCGAATAGTTTCAGGCTGAGCGATATGGTCGTGGAATCCAACGCAAACACCTCGTTTGAAATATCCACCCCCAAAATGCCCTGCTTGCTGTACATGGGCCTTACTTTACTGATCAGGTAGTTCCCGAAATCCGAGAAAACCCGCTGGTCACGCCCTTCGTTCGCCCTTGACAGTGTCGATTGGTTGACATATTTCCGGATCCCGAGGTGATACAGCTTATTCTTATGCGCTTTCAAGCATACGCAGATATCCCGGAGCGAATTGCGCGAGGTAAGCTGGCCGAAAAACAACTGGATGAACTGGTTCCAACAGTTGAAACCCCTTGTCCGGAAATCACCATCGTACTTCGCCACGCATTTGTCGAACTCGTACCTGTCAACAAATTGCAGAAGCTGGGCAAAAACATACTTCCCTGAATTCATAGCCGCATTTTAAGGCGGCAAATCTACAGGTCAATTCAAATCAAAAAATCAAAGAACGACTATAATATATTTATATACAATGCTTTACAATGAATTTTAAAAACTTAACGCATCACTAGTA
>NZ_FOLL01000055.1 GCF_900112315.1 Parapedobacter composti
GTCACACATTTGCAACATCAACAACCGATAGCAATGGCGGTTATTTTTCAAATGCTGCTTTGGATTACGGCGTTTATTCGTTTCCCCGAACTGAAGCAAAGGATTTTTTTAACTAAAAAAGTACAACAATGATGATACGCAGAAATATTTCAAAAATAACCCAAAACCATTGGCATAATGGTTTTTTGGGAACAGGACATCGTGCAATGGCGGTATTGGACGGTGTACCTTACAAAGACAGCGACCCTTTTATTTTATTTATGGACGACAGTCTGAATCTTCCGGGTGGAGAACCCGTAGGAGGAGCACATCCACACGCTGGGTTTGAAACCTTGAGCTTGGTTTTGGAAGGCAATGAAAAAGATTGGAAAACGGGAAGTTTTGAACTAATGACCGCCGGAAAAGGCATTATCCACACCGAAGAAATCACTTCCAAACAAAAACTTCGTATGCTGCAAGTGTGGTTGGTACTACCGCCCGAAAAGCGATACGCTCAACCTTTCTTACAAAGAATGCTATTGGAAGACGTACCCAAAATTAAAACCGATACATACGAAATTCGTGTTTATAGCGGAAGCAGTAACGGATTGATTTCGCCATTAAAAAACCATACGCCATTTACTTTGGTGGACTTCAGGTTAGACAACCGAGCTGTGGTATCACAGGAAATTCCATCGCACTATAATGGTTTGGTATATGTATTAAAAGGCAGTGTGAAAGCAGGCGACAAAATCATCAATGCCGAACAAGCGGGTTGGCTTGATAAAGCGACTGCAGACGGCGAGACCGAAATACAATTTGAAGCATTGGAAAACGATACGCATTTTGTGTTGTATGCCGGACAGCCTCATAATGTTCCTGTGGTTCATCACGGACCTTTTGTAGCAGATACCATGGAAGACATCGCACAGATGTATCGAGATTTTCGTCAGGGAAAATTTCCACATTTGAACGATTTGTCAAGTGAACAAAAAATCACTTCCTTTTCAGAATCGAGGAAATCTATTATCAATTAAAAACAAAAATAAAATGAATTTCAAACAATATGACGATGGCAAAGAAGGGAGATTCTTTGTTATCTTAGACAACGGAATGGAAGCAGGGTGGATTCAATACAAATGGTTGGACAACGGCAACCTGCTTGCCAACGGTACAAGGGTTTACGAAGAATTTAAAGACCAAAAATTGGGTATTCCGCTTTTCAACAGATTGGTGGAGTTTGCGGAAGAAAGTAAAACAAAAATTTATCCGCTATGTCCGTTTGTGGTCAAAACCTTTGCCCGGCATCCCGAACTAAAACATCTTTTGGCTGACGATTATTTGCAAGACCAAGTAAGAGTAACAGAATCAACGGTTTTACTGGACTAAAGCACTTGCACATAACAAGGGTTTGGCGTAACGGGGGGCGGACGTGCTTCGTACC
>NZ_FOLL01000054.1 GCF_900112315.1 Parapedobacter composti
CCCGTACCACAGCGGGTTGTCACGCGTGTTCAGCTGCTGGAACAGCACGTCGCTGATGTTGCGCGTGTACATCCCCTCTACCGTGAACTTCCAGCCCTCCGCCGCCTCGTAGTCGATGCCCAGGCTCGTGCGGAACACCTGCGGCAGCGTGAAGCCGTTGTCCACCAGGTCCACCTGCGTCTGACCGCTGTTCGGGTCGTTTATCACCGCGCCGTTCTGCTCGATGAAATCCCCCAGGCCGTTCGGGCTGGGCCGGATGGCGTCCGAGCCCGGAGCGAACGGTTTGCTGTCGGCTCGCTGGTCGAACGCACCGTAGCTGTCGCCCGTGTTGTAGTACGCATACGCCAGCCACGCAAAGGGGATACGCCCCGTGAACAGTCCCGCGCCGCCCCGCAGTACCAGACTGCGGTCTTCGGTGGCCTCCCACCGGAAGCCGACCCGCGGCGACAGTTGTACGCGGTTCAGGAAATCGTTCCGTATGCGGCTGAGCGGCGTGTAGTGGTACGTCGTCCCGAAGTTCGGGTCGGCCCAGATGTCCCGTACCTTGTCGCTCAATGCCGGCATCGCCGGCAGGTGCGCGAAGTCCGCACGCAGGCCCGGCGTGACCCGGAACCTGTCGCTTACCCGGATCTCGTCCTGCACGTACAGGCTGTACATGTTCACGCTGAAATCGGCAGCCGGGTTGTCCAGGATATAATCCCTCGTGTTGTCGATATAGTTGTAGCTCCCGCGCACGCGGTAGGGGTTGTTATCGATGAAATCCTCGATGCTGTTGTAGTCCACCCGCCCGTTCCATCCGTTGACGAAGCCGTAGCGGATATCGTAGAGCTCATTGTGGGTACCCAGCAGCAGTTTGTGCCTGCCCGTGTTCCAGTTCAGGTTGGCCGTGACCTCCCAGGTCCGCTGCTGCATGTCGAAGATGCTCGCCTCGCGGTCCGTGCCGATGTAGATGGTCGTCCCGGGCGTGCGACCCTGTATCTGCACCTGCGGCAGCGTCGGGTCGGAAAGCGGGTCACGGCGGTCGTTCACCACGGTGAAGCCGATGACCGCATTACCCGACAGCGAATTGCTGAAACGGCTCTTCAGTTCGGCCACCGTGGAGGTCTGGTTGTTGGTCTGCCCGAAGGCCATGCTCGAGAACCGGAAGTCCTGCTGGTCGCGGTCCATGTGCGTCGCCTCGCTCAGTATCGTATTGTTCCGGACTGCCAGCTGATGGCGGTCATTGATGTTCCAGTCCAGCCGGTTGAAAAACTTGGTCGATTTGCTCCGGTTGGTGTACAGGCCCGCCGTGCCGGCATCAAAGATGTCGCCGTAGCGGCTCTGCACCGTACCGGCAATGGCATCGGCATCCGATTCGCTCAGGATATGGCCCGTTTCGGCCGTACCCACCAGGAGTTGCGTGGGGTCCTGCCGGCGGGTGATTTCCTCATTGCTGAAGAAGAACAGTTTATCTTTGATGAGGGGAAAGCCGATGCGGAAGCCGGTCTGGTACTCGTAGAA
>NZ_FOLL01000052.1 GCF_900112315.1 Parapedobacter composti
GCGCAGGCAGGTTAGGTTAATGTTTGTGGGTGGGATACCGGAAATATCTCACTTAGTTTATGAAAAATCTGTCCAACGATTGGGGGGAATTATAGACAACGGACCGGAATTTGTGGCCGAGGCCATGCGCGGCTGGTGCGAGAAAAACGGCATCCAATGGGAGTTTATCCAGCCTGGAAAGCCTACACAGAGCAGTTTGATAGAACGTTTTAACAGGACTTTCAGGCAGGATGTGCTGGACAGCTACATGTTTGACAGTCTCCCGGAGATAAGAAAATTCGCAGAAGCATGGGCGTGGATGTACAATAACGAAAGGCCACATTCATCGCTGGGGCAGTTGACACCGACAGAGTTCCTGTTGAAATATGGAAAACTCTCCGAGTTTCCCACATTCCAACAGGATAGCAATAGCAATTCTGATTGGAATTCTTTAGTTTTGAATGTAGCTAGCTAAGGGAAGATTACAACTTTGTGAGATTAACTCCCGTCTTAGCGACACTACCTATTAAGCTTTATTGTACAACTCAGGATGTTTATTTTTCCAATATTTTTCAAATTCAATTACGTTTAACTCATATTTGGGCTCATTAAAAAAGTCAGCTATCAAATCGAAGTTTTCATAAATTACAGTTGATATATGAATCAGTTGTTTTCTATAACATTCTTCAATATCTTTTTCTTTACGGAAATATTTTGATGAAGGTATTTCTACACTTCCTTGTTTCAAATACTCCAATAGATTAAAAAGATTTATTTCACTATCAGGCTTATTTATCTTATACAGAGTTGCGTAAAACTCTCGAAAGTACTTTTCAATTTTAATTACAAAACTGTCTGAACTATACTCAATCATATACGATTGCCCTTCTTTCAGTTCTGTTTTTATCTTAAAGCCATTTACTTCAACAAGCCTTTTAAAAAACTCATAGATAAATTTTATAAAACTCTGTTTCATCTCTCAATTCTATTTTTTAATCATTCTAGAAAAATCATCAGTCCAAGAATAGCCATGTCTTTGCAAATACCTAATCTCCTGAGCAAGAACAGAGTTAGGATCAAGTCTTGCAGGGTTATATTTCCCTGCGAATATGACATCATCCCCTCTTTTCACCACACCTTGTAAAAACTTCACGTTTTCACGCATTGTCCACGCTTCATCAGTCACATCAAGAAAATTGGCTCCAATTTTCTTCGCAAATTCTCTATAGGTTGATCGTGGTCCAATCACACTTACCCCCTTAGCGGCTTTCCCTCCCGGAATGAAGCCTATTGCCGCATATAGAAGCTGCTCATTGGTTTCTATGCCCGAAAGCTGACCGTTTCGGTTTTCAATAGCAATATATATCGCTCCTGACCCCCCGGGAATGGAGGTGACGAAGGCTTTCTGCATTTCGTAAAGGGTCTCTATCGTCTCCCCCACCTGTTGCGCAGCCCTGCGCATGTTGGCCTGCTCTATTAGTACTTCCTTGTCCTCGGAACGTTCAATGCCGCTGTTGGTTACGTTGAAACCAAACATCGAGAATATCTGCCGCCACTTCTCCCAGGGGTCTCCGTCATCATCCTCTCCCATCGCCTCACGAGACTTCGCCCAGCCCAACAACGCCTGCTTGTCCTGTAGGCTGCTGAAGTGCGCCACAAACCGCCCGTCCGGGTCGATGAATCGAATCGGGTTGTCG
>NZ_FOLL01000051.1 GCF_900112315.1 Parapedobacter composti
GTGTTGTCCGTCACGTCGTAGTTCAATACGTTGGCCGTGCCGCCGCCTTTGTAATGCTGGACAAAGCGCCTGGTTATCTCGCCCCGGCTGTTGTAATGCTCGTGACACAGTTCAGGTTACACTCTCCGTATTTATACTTCTTCAAAAACTGTCAGAGCAATTTTCTCCCTTCATACACTGCTATAAAAAAAGCAGCAAATGTCGTTATCATATAGAAAACAACCAAGAAGTCTTTTGCCCTACTCTTTTTTTTATCCAGACGTAACGATTCCTTAATGATTGTTTCATGTTTTCCTTTATGGACATAAAGAAAATAATCACCGACTAACATCATGAACATAAGCACAACGTGAAACCATTTAGGGTAGCTTTGGACATTATTCAAAACTATTAAAAACAAGAATATCAATGTGCTTACATTTAATACTTTAAACACTGAAACTCCCAGTAACGAAGAGAAAACAGCGAACTCTTTTTCCTTTAACACGTTACTATTCCACCAATAAATACGATAGAAAAGATGCTTAAACATACTCTCATTTATCACTTTAAAAACATCACCACTTACTAGGACCGTATAATTTTCCTAATTCGTAACTCACACCGGTGACCGCTCCTAAAGCACCGCCGAATATTCCAAAGAGTCCTATGCCAATATCTGTCCCACCAGCTACCCATGAGGTCTTACCTTGTATTAAATCTACCCCTGTGGCTCCTACACTATACCAGCCAAGCAATTTGCCTGCTACACCAACGACTTTACCTGTGCTATATGTCTTTATGTTACCCACGCTTCCTCCTCTCCATCCACTTCGGTACAGCTTAGGGCTGAAGTTGGTCCCGCTTTTATTGTAAAGCCTGAACGTACTTGTTGCATTTGAACCAACTTCCAGAGCCAAACCTGCTAACGACAATGTAAGTGGCTTATAATCTGCGTCCAATCCCATTGCAGAAACAGCCCAAGGCTGAACCGTTGCATCATCCTGCGCCATCATTCCCATCCCATATCTTCTTATCCAGCTCTCATTGTTAAGCATTGAGTTTTGCGCACCTTCCGCCTTTGATTTATTGAACTCCTGCAAAAACGCGTCCTTGTCCTCATTGGATACGACGACGGTCGCATCGTTTCCATCATTCGTATGGGCTATCAGGTTACCCAGTTCATCCTCATAATCGGTCGATGGTGCCGCACGGGACTTCGCCCAGCTCAACAACGCCTGCTTGTCCTGTAGGCTGCTGAAGTGCGCCACAAACCGCCCGTCCGGGTCGATGAATCGAATCGGGTTGTCGAACGCATAGTTATACGGCGAATGCCTACGCATCTGCTCAGCCAGCGGGTCGACCGCATTCCACCTGCCAATCACCGGGTCATACAGCCTCGCGCCGTAATCGTACATCTTCAGCTTATCCTGAAACTCCTTCCCGTTGTAAAGATAATGATTCTCCGGGCTTCCAGGTGCCTGGTGGGCAACATATTGCAGACCGAACGGGTAATAGTCCGTCCCGAAAGTCGCCGTCCCAGGCGCAGAACCGCGGAATCCCGCCCGGTTGTTCCCCAGATGGTCCCGAAGGAAATATTCGTACACGTACGTGCTCCCGCTCTTCAGAAGGCGCCCCTCAGGCATGTGAATGAGCTCTATGGCATTGTCCGCGTACTCGATGCCGTCAACATAGTCACGCGCCTGGCCGTAGATGCCGTTCACGCTGCGCAGCTTCCGACCGTCCGCGTCATAGGTGTACGTGATGGTGCCCCCGGG
>NZ_FOLL01000050.1 GCF_900112315.1 Parapedobacter composti
GAAGGCGTCTAAAAAGGGCGCCTTCTTTGTTTTATTATGGGCTTGTGGTCTGTAATGGTTTTAGGAGATTAGCCTAGGCCGCCAGCGGTTGATATGGGCAATTTATCCATGACTGGTCATAAAATAAGCGGATTATTGTATTTAGGTTCGTCGTTTGGTCCGGAGAAAGTTGTTTCAGGAGTTTTTTCGACCATTTTCTCAGGTTATGTCCTATACACATCAGGGCAAACTCGATATCTACCTTTTCAAGCCCTTTCATCGAGAACCTGTTGAACCGGTTGTTGCTTTTCATCTGGCCGAAGACAGCCTCCACTTCTATGGGGCGTTTGCTCCGGTGGTACTTTCCTGTTTCAGAAGTCAGCAGGTCCCGTGCCCTGGCCTTCAGTTCGTTCAGGCGGTGGTTGACTTCGATTATCCTGTTGCCTTTGGCCTTATGGCATTGTCCCCGCATGGGGCAGCCTTCGCAGCGCCCGGCCTGATAATAGCTCACACTGGAAACATATCCATTGGTGCTCACCCGCTTACCCTTACCGGCAAAGGCCATCTTCTGTCCCATGGGGCATACATAGAAGTCTTCCTCCTTATTATAGTACAGGTTCTGCAAAAGGAAGGGGTTGTTCTTCTGTGCCCGTTTCTGCTCTTTATGGAAGTAATTGTACTTGACATAACCCTCTATTTTCTTTGATTCCAGCATCTCATAGTTCTCTTCACTGCCGTAACCCGCATCGGCCACCACTACATCACTCTGGCTTCCGTAGTTTTCTTCGAAGCCCTCAAGGTGGTCTTTCAGCGTAGTGGTATCTCCTGCACTCTGATGGATACTGTAATGGGTAATGAACTGTTCTTCCGTACTGATCTGCGTGTTGTAGGCCGGTTTGAGCTGCCCGTTCTGCATATGGTCATCTTTCAGCCGCATAAAGGTGGCATCCTCATCGGTTTTGCTGTAACTGTTCCTTTCTCCCAGTGTCGCCAGCTGCTTCCCGTATTTTTCCAGCCTTGGAAGATGCTCTTCCTGCAGCTTTTTAAGCTGTTTTTGGGTAGGCTTTGCTGCTTCTTTGAGTTTTTCGTTCAGCGCGGAAAGTCTGTCCCTGAGCTCATCGCTCTTAATAGGTCTGGGTGTTTCATCCCTGCCCAGTTCCGATTGGTCCTGTCTTATCTGTGATTCAATGTCCCAGAGCACCGACTGTATTTTATTTTCCAGTTTGGCTCTGTTCTTTTCAACCGAACCTTTCCATACAAAAGTGTAACGGCCTGCCGCCGATTCGA
This sequence comes from Parapedobacter composti, assembly GCF_900112315.1. Lineage (GTDB taxonomy): Bacteria > Bacteroidota > Bacteroidia > Sphingobacteriales > Sphingobacteriaceae > Parapedobacter > Parapedobacter composti. The sequence continues at coordinate 1,267 of NZ_FOLL01000050.1, forward strand.
TCTTCGTACCATCTATGTACTGGACCTTCAGGCTCACATAGCCCAGTTCGGCAAGCAGACGGACAACTTCGGCAAAAAGTGACTGGATATGCCCTTTGAGCCTCTTGCCCCGGAAGTAGTTGATTGTCCGGTAATCCGGTGTGCTGTGCCCGGATAGCCACATGAAATAGATGTTCTCCTGTAGGGCCCTTTCTATCTTACGGCACGAATAGATGTTGCTCAGGTAGGCGTAGAACAGCACCTTGATCATCATACGCGGGTGGAAACTGGTCGTACCACCACCTTTGTACTGCTTGATAAGCTGCCCGATATCAAGCTTGTCAACTACTTCGTTCACCAGACGTACAGGATGGTTCTCGGGGATCTTTGAAAAAATATCTTCCGGAAATAGGCTCGGACTATTGGATGGCAATGCTTTAAATTGTACCTTCATAGCTTTGTTTGGGGATACCTAAAAATAAGCTTTTTTTAGGACAAACAAAAAAATCCCCGAAACTTTATCTGTATCGGGGATTCCTTTTCTTAATTGAGGCTTTTTAGACAGCCTC
>NZ_FOLL01000049.1 GCF_900112315.1 Parapedobacter composti
ATCCTAAACAACCCTTACAGACTGGTGTACTTTGCCCCGGAATCGGTGGTGTATATTGGAGCGGAATAGTGGTGTACTTTGGCTCGGAATATCCACTTTTGTCACTGACTTGCAAAATGTATCAGTAAGATTTGGGCAACAAGATCAATTTATGACGGCAATCCCTATTATTCAAATCTTTCCGATCGGGGAGCCAAGCACTGAAAGAAGATAATAGACAAGTAGCTGTGGGTCGTATATTATTAAAAAAATCAGAAGGCTTTATGGAACGAAAAACATACCTGATCTTTGGAGTAAGCAAGGGCCTCGGAAGAGCCATTACACTTAACCTTCCAGATGGAGACGATCAGGTCTTTGGTATTTCACGGAGTGAGCCGGACTATCTTTCGGAAACTCCTAGTGTCCGTTGGATTTCTGCTGATTTATCCAATCCGGTCGAAAGCGTCAAAACTCTCAAACAACATATAGGAAATACTAAAATAGATTATCTAATTTACAATGTCGGTATTTGGGAAAGCGATGCGTTTTCGGACGATTATAATTTCGTGACCAATGCGCCTGAAGAACTAATCAGTCTTATCCATACCAATCTAACGTCCTGTATTCTGGGCATTCAGTCCATGATTGAGAATCTGAAAAAAGCCAATCAGGCGAAAATAATCTTAATTGGGTCCACCTGGGGATTGGATAATCACAATGGGAAGGAAGTAACGTTCTCTGCAACCAAATTTGCTTTACGGGGTGTTGCACATTCGTTACGAGAAAACCTCCGTGAGAACAGAATCGGGGTGTCCGTTCTAAATTTGGGCTATTTAGCGATGGAAGGCCAAGCGGATGAGGTAATGGACGCAGGTATTGAAACGACGACATGGAGAAGATTGATACCGTTACAAGATGTGATCCTGGCGCTTAAATTTATCATCTCCACTTCAGACGCTAGCTGTGTAAAGGAAATCAATATGCCGGCGATGGATGATAACAATATGTAGCGGCTATACCTTTTGAGCATAAATAATGATATGGAAAATCTCCGGATAGAGAAGCTGCAGGCCAAAGACCTTACCTATTTTAAAGACCTCATCGGTCTCTTCGGAGACGTATTTGAAATGAAAGCTTTCAAATTGCCGGCAGATGAATATCTAAGCCGCCTATTGGCCAATTCCGATTTCCACGTTTTCATTGCGTTACAAGAAGACGCCGTAATAGGGGGGCTGACAGCTTACACCCTGAATCAGTACTACTCCACAATGCCGTTGGCTTATATTTATGATTTGGCGGTGTCGCGCCAGCACCAAAGGAAAGGGCTAGGGCAAGCGCTGATTCAGACCACCACAACTTACTTCCGGCAGCAGGGCTATGAAGAGGTCTTTGTACAGGTAGACAAAGTTGATAGCTACGCAATTGATTTTTACCGGCAAACGAGCCCTACTGAAGAAGAGGACGTGTCGCATTTTTATTATACGTTACGAAAGCACTAGTGAGTCGGCGCAAGAAGAGCTGTGCAACTTTTCAGTGTGCAGCTTTTCCTAATTCCAGTGCCAGCACTCCGCCAATGATAAGTACGATACCAATTATTTGAGGAAGGGTCAAACTTTCTTTAAAAAGAAGAATGCCCAGAATAGCGAGTATCGATATTCCCAGAGCGGCCCAGGTTCCATATTCAATACCTAATGACATTCCATTTTTCAATGAAAGCGACAGTAAATAATATGCCCCTACAACACGATTACAGCGATACAAGACGGAATCAGTTTAGTAAAGCCGTTTGATTGCCGTGTGGCAATTGCCCCGATTACCTATAGTACTCCCCAAATATTGGACAGCTGCTTAAATGTTTAACTTAGCAGTTGTAAAGTATCCGCCCTATGAACTACATGTTTGATTGCTGCACTATTTTCTTATAGTTCTGTGGATATAGGTCTTTCAGGTTCTTGTGGTTGATGGCCATG
>NZ_FOLL01000061.1 GCF_900112315.1 Parapedobacter composti
GTAGTACTGCTGATAGTGCCCTGAAGTGACATCCTGCAGCCACTCTTCATTGGCAAGATACCAGTCCACCGTCCTCTCCAACCCTTCCTCAAATTGCAGGCTCGGCTCCCATCCCAGGTCGTGTTTCAGCTTACTCGCATCAATGGCATAACGCAGGTCGTGCCCCGCGCGATCTTTCACAAAGGTGATAAGCTTGGCGGATTCGCCCTCGGCACGGCCCAGTTTACGATCCATAATGCTGCAAAGCAAGTGAATAAGGTCTATGTTCCTCCATTCGTTGTGCCCTCCGATGTTGTAGGTTTGCCCCGAAGCAGCTTGATGGAAGATTATATCGATTGCCCGTGCATGGTCTTCTACCCACAACCAGTCGCGCACGTTCTCGCCCTTGCCGTATACCGGCACAGGCCTGTTGTTTTTGATATTATGGATGGCCAGCGGGATGAGTTTCTCAGGGAAATGGTGCGACCCGTAGTTGTTGGAACAGTTGGAAATCACCGTATCCATCCCGTAAGTGTCGTGATAAGCCCGCACGAAATGGTCTGATGAGGCTTTCGAAGCCGAATAGGGCGAATGAGGGTCGTATTTCGTTTCCTCGGTAAACATGCCGGTTTCGCCGAGTGCACCATATACCTCATCTGTAGAGACGTGGTAAAACCGGTGTCGGTTATAGCTGCCCTCCCAATGTCTGCGGGCCGCATTCAGCAGCGTAACGGTACCCACCACGTTGGTAAGGACAAACTCCAGCGGATTGCTAATGGAGCGATCCACGTGGGATTCGGCCGCCAGGTGGATGACGGCGTCTGGTCGTTCGGCGGCAAACAGGCTGTCGATGAATGGGGCATCGGTGATATCACCCTTTACAAAACGGTAATTCGACCGGCGTTCTATATCGCGCAGGTTAGCCAGGTTGCCCGCATAAGTAAGTTTATCCAGGTTGATGATTTCGTATCCGGGATAAGTGGTCACGAAACGGCGTACCACATGTGAACCGATGAAACCCGCACCTCCCGTAATGATAATTTTTTTCA
>NZ_FOLL01000048.1 GCF_900112315.1 Parapedobacter composti
TGTAATCTCTACGCTCTTTCATAAATATATTATTTTGGGCGTAAAGCTAAAGACGATCAATTAATCAGAAAATATGCAGTTGGTCGGGCGGATACCCGCCGGTGAAGTTGTCCAACGGCTGAAAAAGGCAGAAGCCTCCTGCCTGGCCGTGGGCCTTACAACAGTGAGCGACGCCGGCGTAAGCCGCTCCCAGATCCGCCTCTTGGACAGCTTATACAAACATCAACAGCTTCGTATCCGAAACCATGCCATGATTCGGCTAAGTCCCGAAAATGTAGATTACTACCTTCAGGAAGGACCCCATATCGGCGACCGCTTTACGGTACGGTCGTTCAAAATCATGGCAGACGGAGCCCTGGGCTCACGTGGAGCACGCCTGCTCCAGCCGTATTCCGACAATCCCCGTTCGGGATTTTTGCTGTTATCACCCCAAAACCTTGACTCTGCTTTGGCGCGCCTGGCAGACAGTCCGTTTCAGGTGTGTACCCACGCCATCGGCGACTCGACAAATCGGATTGTCCTTGACCTTTACGGCAAGCATCTTGGCGGCAAGAACGATCGGCGCTGGCGTATTGAACATGTCCAGGTGGTGTCTCCACAAGATTTCGAAAAGTTCGGCAACTACTCGGTAATCCCGTCAGTACAGCCCACACACGCCACGTCAGACATGTCATGGGCGATCGATCGCCTGGGACCCGAGCGCATCAAGGGCGCTTACGCCTTCAAACAATTGCTCAACAGCGCTGGTTTGTTAGCCCTTGGGAGTGATTTTCCTGTAGAGGATATCAACCCCCTGTACGGCTTTCATGCCGCGGTCGCCCGCGTTGACCAAACGGGCAACCCCAAAGGTGGTTTCCAGCCCGAAAACGCTATAGGCCGCGAGGCGGCGTTGCGCGGCATGACCATATGGGCAGCATATAGTTTTTTTGAAGAGGCGGAACGCGGCAGTATCGAAGTTGGCAAGAAAGCCGATTTTGTACGACTGGAAAAAGATATCATGACAGCCCCGATGGAAGAATTACGCGACATAGCAGTAGTACAAACCGCTATTGAGGGCGAAACGGTGTATCAATTGCACGTCCCCTGACGGGCAGCACCTTGGGGGATTGCCGTATCAGTAATTGGTGAGGCGTTGACAACATCCCGTTCTGGAGCTGCCGGGATATCCAAAGCCGTGTTATTTTATGCTTCCATGAAAAGCAAAACTTATCCCTGTTTAAACAACAAAGCCCCGACTTTCGTCGAGTTTTTTGAGCCCATTAGTACAGAACTCGAACCTTTTTTCTGGAAGATTTGAAGCGAATGAATCAATTAAAAGATACACTGCATCGTCCAATACTTCATGAATTTTCACTCACTATGGGCTAACTCTCCAATCTGATTAAGTTAACAAGAACAGCTTTTTTTGCAATATTCAAATACAGCGCAAAACACTACACTTACTATTTCAAACCCTATCCTTACTATTTAGGTGTTTTGGTTTTGTTATTATTGTTACAAGTTTGATGAAAATTAAACTAGACGATATGACAAAGATAATCTTAACATCTATCAGTCTCCTTATTATGCTACCTGCAGTAAACGCACAAAAAGGCATCAACTTTAATCACACGTACCCAGGTGGAGGAAGACTACTCATGACTGTTGATAGTTCAGCTAAAAATGTCTATTACTACAATAAATTTCCCAATCAACCTAATACCTCCTTTAGTTATTTACCGGAAGTCAACAATCTAAGTATCCAAATTTATTTCAGGAAGATAGATAGTGTGCAGGACTATCGGTACACGATCTTAGTCGATGATAAACCGATCGTGGTCAATAAGTCGATCAATCAAGAGCAACTGAAGGATATCATCAGGAAAGACGACGACTTCAAAGACGAAGTACTCAGAACTACGACACTTGGTGTTTTTCCTATCAAAGGTAAAACGATTACAACATTAGTCTACAGTATCGAAAGACCTCTTGATATAGAGAAATCTGTTTTTTACGGGAAGCCTATTCCGAGTGCGAAAATCGAAGTTTTAGCAAAGCGTTTTGCAACCGAAAGAGGCGTGTAAGCTTCCCCGAAAAAAAGACTGTTAGAGAATAGAAAATGATTGATAACTTTAACAGTGTATTATGAAAGGGAAACGATTCAAACCGGAGC
>NZ_FOLL01000017.1 GCF_900112315.1 Parapedobacter composti
AAAAATAAGCTTTTTTTAGGACAAACAAAAAAATCCCCGAAACTTTATCTGTATCGGGGATTCCTTTTCTTAATTGAGGCTTTTTAGACAGCCTCTTATATACTTCAATACGCGCTATCATCGCCGGCGGAATATTGTTCAGATTGAATGAAGAGCCATAAGTTGAGATTTCTAATCCATCGATGAACACGCCGACCGATCCGCCTGTCATGCCATTCAGGTTATAGGTAACGCTTGAGCCCAGGCCACCGTTCTGCCGGACCCGCACACCTACCGCGCGATCCAGCAGTTCATTGGTGGTCAAGTTCCGTAATGAAGCTTCTTTCGTTTCTACTACAGCAACCGCAAATCCCTGTGTTTCCAGCTCCCGCTTTACCGACTTCTGTTCAACGGCCACTTCATCAAGCTGCGTATCTCCTTTGGGCTCGGCAATGACGGTTGCCGTTTCCGCTGTGCGACGAATCCTTACCGTCAAGCGGGTCTTGTTGAGTTGGAGTGAGGATACGACCAGGTGGTATGTACCATAAGGGATGCCATGAATGGCGTAACGCCCGTTTTTATCGGTAATTGCGCCGGTGTTCAGCTCCTCAATCGTCACGGATGCAGCTTCTACAGGGATGCCGTCGGTAGTCTTGACAACCCCGGAGAGGGTACCGGTCTGCGCTGCGCAAAGTGACCAGCTAAAAATGCACGCGATAAAAATAGTGGAGCAATATTTCATCTGTAAATACAAACATTTAATATATTTGCCGCTCGGTTATTAAGATTTAATCTAAATACTTTTGTGTTGTGCGCCAAAATTAGAAATAATCTAAATAATAAAAAGGGAAAAGAAAAAAAACTTGATTATGCAACCGTCCAGCAATCGCAAACGCCGCCGGGAAGCGTGGCCGAAAATCCGTAAAATTTTCAATGACATCCATCTGTGGGGTGGACTCATCAGTGGTATCGTGGTTATCGTGGTGTGTTTCAGCGGTACCATCTATACATATAATACCGAGCTCCGGGAGTTGGCAGCACCGCACCTGCATAAGGTGGAGGTGCCGCAGGGAGGTGTGCGGCTCCCGGCGGGCTCGCTGGCGAAGACGGTAGCTGAACTGGCCGGTGGCCGTGTCACGGCCGTAGCCATTCCGGCGGATTCGCGCCGTAGCTTTGAATATACCGTACGTACGGAGGATGATCACAGCCGCTTCGGAACAACCTATTACGTGGACCCATATACGGGGCGACTTCTTGGAACCTCTAAGGAGGAGACAGCTGTGGGCAAGTTCATGGGCTATATGTTCAGCTTGCACCGCTGGTTGCTGCTGGATAAGATAGAAAAGCCCATCTTCGGTGAACTGCCCAACCGTACCTTGGGCAGCTATATTACGGGGGCTGCAACCATCCTGTTTACGTTAGGGGTCATTACCGGACTGGTCATCTGGTTTCCCCGCAAGCTGCGCACCTGGCGCCAAGGGTTGAAAATAAAATGGACCGGCGGCTGGAAGCGGCTCAACCACGACTTGCATAACACATTGGCATTTTATTCGCTGATTTTTCTGTTCCTGATGGGCATTACGGGGCCGCAATGGTCATTTCCCTGGTATCGCGAGGGTTTGCAGAAGACACTGGGCACTTACCGGGAAGCGCCGGCCGGAAACCGTGGCGGGCCGGCAGGCGGCGGACAGCGCGGTGGGGGCCAGGGTGGTCCGCGTGAAGGGCGTGGGAGCGACGGCGGACGCGCGGAGGAAAGGGCTTCAGCATCTTTGCTGCCTATCGCCCGGTACCTGGAGGCGGCTGATGAGGTGTTGCCTTACCGGGGCGACTATCGCGTTATGTTTCCCGCCGGGGGCGATTCGGTACTGAGCATTATGAAAAACCGGGTGGGCTTCTTTGCTCCGGCTGCGGGCGACCAACTGAAGGTTAACGTAGCCACGGCCTCGGTCAGTGAGGTGAATATTTTCCGGGAGAAACCGCTTAATGAGCGTATCGCCGGGTCTATCAAAGCCCTGCATATCGGTAATGTGTATGGGCAGTTCACCAAATTGCTCTATTTCTTCGCCTGTTTGATAGCTACATCATTGCCGGTAACGGGGACACTGATTTGGCTGAATAAGATGAAGAAGAAGCCGGCTAAAGGTGTCCGGCGTAAGCGAAAGCAGGCGCAGCCTGTATAGAAATGTTGGGATTGTGGTGCTTAGTGTATTCAAAGCGTATAAACCGTATTATCTAAGTACGTTGGCCCTTGCCGGTCCGGTAATTGTCTCCCAGATGGGGCATATGCTGGTCCAGACGGCCGATAGCATCGTGGTTGGGCATTTTGCCGGAACGGTACCGCTTGCGGCCGTCTCGCTGGTGCACAGTGTATTCATGATTGTGCTGGTTATCGGCTTGGGTATCGCTTATGGGCTTACGCCATTGATTGCTCAGGAAAATGGCCGGAAGAATTATGCAGAATGCGGCGTCTTGCTGGCTAACAGTCTATGGATAAATGCGTTTTCCGGCGTTTTGCTGTTCTGCACGGTGTATTTCGGATCGATGGCTGCCATCGATCACCTGGGGCAGGACCCGGCGGTGGTGGCAGAGGCTAAGCCGTATCTGTTCATACTCAGCCTGTCTATCTTACCGCTGATGGTCTTTAACGCGTTCAAGCAGTTTGCAGAAGGGCTTGGGTTCACCCGGCAGGCGATGAACATCACCATCTGGGGTAATGTGCTCAATATTATTTTGTCGGTTATTTTGGTCAAGGGAATGTTCGGTATTGCCCCGATGGGGATAAGCGGGGTAGGATACGCGACGTTGGTTGACCGTTGCCTCATGGCTGTGATTATGGGAGTATACGTCTTCCGGTCGGTCCACTTCAAGCGCTACCTGAAACGGTTCAGCCTGCGTCATATGGATAGGGTGAGGTGTTCAGGCATCCTGAAAATCGGGGCACCGGTAGCCATGCAGTATGTGTTTGAAGTGGGGGCGTTTGCTGCCGCGGCAGTTATTGCCGGAACCATCGGCGCCAATGAGCAGGCGGCACACCAAGTGGCAATTACCCTTGCGGCGACGACTTATATGATGGCCAGCGGAATCGCATCCGCGGCAACCATAAAAACAGGAAACAGTTACGGACGGCAGCATATCGCCCGCCTCAGGCGCTTCGCTGCCTCAAGCTACCATATTGTATTGGTATTCATGGGTATCTGCGCACTGCTGTTTATGTTGTTGAACCGGTATTTGCCATGGATTTTTACAGGCGATGCCGTGGTTATCGGTATTGCAGCCCAGTTGTTGGTCATTGCTGGATTATTTCAGCTTTTTGACGGAACACAGGTGGTCGGACTGGGTATACTGCGGGGGGTGGGCGATGTAAACATCCCCACGTTCATTACGTTCTTTTCCTATTGGGTTATCGGGCTGCCGGGGGCTTACTTCCTGGGTATTACCTTAGGCTTGGGTGTTTCAGGTGTCTGGTACGGACTTACGCTCGGGTTGCTAACCTCATCACTGCTGCTTTACCTGCGTTATCGCCGGGTTGTCAAATCGCTCGGTTCACATCCCAGTTTTCCAGGTAATCCGCCACACGTTTAACGAAGCGCCCACCTAATGCACCGTCTACCACGCGGTGATCATACGAAAGCGAAAGGTACATCTTGTGCCGGATGCCAATCATGTCGCCGAATTCCGTTTCGATGACTGCCGGCTTCTTGGTGATGGTACCCACGGCCAGAATGGCTACTTGGGGCTGGTTGATGATAGGGGTGCCCATAATGTTTCCGAACGCGCCGATGTTGGTCAACGTAAAGGTGCCACCCTGAGTATCATCGGGTTTCAATTGATTGGCCCGTGCCCGGTTTGCCAAGTCATTTACCGCTTTGCTCAGGCCCACGAGGCTCAGTTGGTCTGCATTTTTAATAACCGGTACAATAAGGTTGCCCGAGGGCAGCGCCGTTGCCATGCCGACATTGATGTTGCGTTTTTTGATAATCTGGGTTCCGCTCACCGAGATGTTAACCATCGGGAAGTCCTTGAGCGCCTTGCTCACGGCTTCTATGAAGATCGGAGTGAACGTAATCTTTTCGCCTTCTCGTTTTTCATAAGCAGTCTTTACCTTATTCCGCCAGTTCACGAGGTTGGTTACGTCGGCTTCTACAAACGAACATACATGGGGCGAGGTCTGTACGCTTTTAACCATGTGGTCTGCAATCAGACGTCGCATGCGATCCATCTCTATAATTTCGTCGCCAGACGACAATACCGTGGGGCCGGCTTGCGGCGTTACAGCCGCAGCTTCGGGGCGGGTCTGTTCGTCGCTTACGGTTTTAGGAGGTTCAACGGCTTGTTTCTGCTCGCCTTTCTTTGTTACGTAATCCAGAATGTCTTGCTTGGTAACCCGGCCGTCGCTGCCGGTTCCGGTGATGGCATCCAGTTCTTCTGCAGAGATGCCTTCTTGTGCGGCTATATTTCTGACCAGCGGAGAGTAAAAGCGTGATGAGGAACCATGGGCCAGCTGCGGTTCGGATGGCGGTAACTGGTTTATGCCGGGTATGGCCGTGTCTTGGGCTCCGTCATCGGGTGCCGCCGTTTCAGCCGCGATTGGGGCAACGTCGGTTTGGTCGTTTGCCGCGGTTTCCGCCGTTTCGCTGGATACCTCAATAATGGCAATGATCTCGCCCACCCGGGCTACCGTATTTTCGGCAAAGAGCTGCTCTTTCAGAACACCCGCCACCGGCGAAGGAACATCAGAATCCACCTTATCTGTGGCAATTTCCAGTACCGCTTCATCTTCTTCCACGTGATCGCCGGGCTGCTTAAGCCATTTTACCACGGTTGCTTCCGATACGCTTTCACCCATCCGGGGCAGTTGTAAGTTATACGTTGCCATAATCCGTTTTATATATTTGCCGCCAAGCTGCAATGCCGGTGTATCGCATGGCTTGCTGCTTGGAACCGGCCTAAGTTACATAAATAATTGATTAAAAATAAAAGCACGGAATTTTATTTTGATAAACAGGTTGTTTTCGTAATTTAAGAAGTTCAAACGGGCGATTTGCAGTTTATCGAATCACCCCTCTGCGTTCAGCAGCTGCCACAGCATGAACAGCGCCGCCGCTGACGCACGCTCGATATTAATTGCGCGGTCTTGGCCAAACAGGTGCTTGCGGGCAACCACCTGTTGCTTGCCTGCTACGGCTATCCATACCAGTCCCACCGGTTTTTCCGGGGTGCCGCCGTCCGGTCCGGCGATGCCGCTGACGGCTATGGCATAATCCACATGAAAACGGGCCTGTGCGCCCAGCGCCATCTCCCGTACGGTGGCCTCACTCACGGCGCCATGGCGCTGGAGGGTTTCTTCCTTGACGCCAAGCAACGCTTTCTTCGTGGCGTTGGAATATGTCACCGCAGCCCCTTCGAATACGGCGCTGCTTCCGGGCAGTGCAGTGATAAGCCGGGCGATGTTACCGCCCGTACAACTTTCTGCGGTGGCCAGGTTTACCCCTTGTTGCTGCATACGGTCCCGTATTAACGCTTCAAGGGAAGTGTCTTCATCGGCAATGAAATATTCGCCCAGCCGCTGTTGTATGGCCGCCGCGATGGCATGTGTTTCCGCTTTCAAAGCCGCGGTGTCTTTCCCGGCCGCCGTAAGGCGCAGGCGCACGAAACCCGGCTTAGGTAAGTAAGCGAGACGGATATGCGGGGGAAGCGCCGCTTCGATGTCGGCAATTTTTTCGGCAAGGAAAGACTCGCCGATGCCGGCCGTCAATACCGTATGGTGCCACAGGGGCCGCCTGCCTTCAACATGTATAAGCCGCGGAAGTACGCGCTCTTGCATGATATGCTTCATCTCAAATGGCACGCCGGGCATGACCACGTAAGGCTTACCCTTATGTACCATCCACATGCCGGGGGCCGTACCTTGTTCATTGAAAAGCACCTCGCATCCGTCCAATACATCGGCCTGTTGACGGTTCAGGTCAAGCATGGGGCGTCCGCTCCGTGCAAAAATCGCTTCCACGTGGCTCAGTACGGCAGGGTCACGGCGGAGGCCGCAATTAAAATATGCAGCCAATGCCTGTTTGGTGATATCGTCTTTGGTGGGGCCCAGTCCACCCGTCACCAACACCAGATCGGCGCGGCCAGATGCCAGCGTCAGCGCCACGATGATATCCGTTGAATCATCAGCCACGGAACTGACCTGCTTTACGGTGATGCCTATTGTGTTGAGCTGCTGGGCTATCCAAGCCGAATTGGTGTCTATGATTTGGCCGATGAGTATTTCATCGCCTATGGTAATGATTTCAGCTTGCATGCTTAGAATCCCCCGAAGTTGTCATTGCGTTTGGTCAATTTCAAATCCTGTAAGATGGAAGCCTTGGCCCGGATGGTCACGTTGTAACTTTGGAACCGCCCGAACGGCACCCAGCCGAACGACATATCCCAGCAATGCAGGTCGCGGTAGATGCTGAACCGTGTCAGGGATATTTCCTTCTGCCGGAAGTCATAGCCCGAATTGAATTGGACCTTCCATTTAGGTGTAAGACTGAAGTCGCCATGTATGTTGAGCGTAGCTGTTATGTTTGATCGGACACCCAGGTTGGAATACTGGAAGCTGAACGATCCGGCCAGGTTCCAGGGGATATTGAAATCGACAAAAGCATTCGGATCCCTGCTGATACGCGCCAGTGCCTGCTGCTGTTCAGGCGTCATGCTTGCCCGCTGGTTGTCCAGCGAATCGAGGCCCTGCTGTCGGTTTTGGTTGGCCTGCGGATTAAAGCTGTAGTCGAACGACAGGCCAAAATTGGTCAGTCGCGCCAGCTGCCCGTCCTGAAGGGCAAACCGGTTAACCCGGCGACCCAACTGCGTATCGAAACTATACGGATCGAACGTTCCGTTGAAGTTAATGTTGATTTTTTGATTGAACAGGGCAGTACGGCCCGAAAAGTTGATGTTCGACAGCTTAAACGAGTCTGCCACAAAGTTGTAATTACCGCTGAAGGTAAGCCCCTGGAGGATAGGAATCTTTTTAATGCCGCCGTCAGTCGTATCTTTCTTGCTTATTACTTTGGCCTCGATATTATTATCCACGGAAAAGCCGATGCCCATGGAACGGCCGCTTCCGGGCGACCCGAAGATGCCGCCCTCGAAGATGGAGTATATCGATTCCCTGCCCTGGGCGTTGACAAACGAACGGTAGAACCCATACAGCGGATCAGAAAAGTCCGGCCGGTAGTTAAAGTTTACGGATGGCGTAATCACATGGCGCATGGCCTGTATCTTGCCCATTTTGGGGTACATCCCGTAAATTTTCGTCGATAGGCCGGTAGACATGGAGTAGTCATAAGCCCTGTTGAATCCCGGCACCGTATCCCTCACTTCTTCAAACCCACCGGGTGTATTGTCCAGTCTGCGGCGGTAGCTTTGCAGGTACCAGCGTTCGGTATACGATACGCTCGTGTTGAACTGAAAATACTTCATTACATTCAACGATAGGTTTATCGGAATTTGGTGCTGGAAGCCGTTTTGGAACTTTTCGAGTGTTTCGCGGCTGAACAAGCCCGCTTCCTGTGCGGTCACCGAATTACGCCCCTGCAAGGAATATCCCATAGTGATGCGTTGATACCATTTCTGCTCGCCCACGCGGTCTTTCGAGTCAAATGGGTTGAATGACGAGACGTTCAGTGAAAAGGTGGGCAGTTCCAAAAACACTTCATTGCGCGTCATGTCCTGCCGGTGGCTGAGACTGGAGGTGAAATTTACCTTGCCGTCGGCGAAGGTCTTGCCATAGCTGATGCTGGATGACATATTGTTGCGTGTCAACTGCTCGTAGTTATACGTAGCCCCGGCGGCAGTATTCTGGAAATACGAGCTGGTACCGAAATTAACATTCGCGCTGAACGTCGTGCCCGGATTGGCCTCCTGCCGTTGGCTGTGGTTCCACGTCACGTTGAAGTCTTTGGTTGATCGGTATTGGCTTGTACCTTCCACGCCGTTTTTGGTATTGGCATAACGGATATTGAACCCCCCGTCAAACTTATAGTTTACACGGTAATTCGACAGGATGGATGCCTCATAAGAACCCTTTGAATACATGGTGCCCCGGATTTCACTGTCCCAGTAATCGTTGAAAGCAAGGTACCAGCCGATATCGCGCATGAAGAATCCCCGGGAAAATTCTTCGCCGAAGGTCGGGAAAAGGAATCCGGAGGCCCGTTTATCCGGCTTTGGGAAAAAGCCGAAAGGAATGGCAACAAACTGGAGCGGCACGTTCTCCATGACCAGGTACGCGGGCCCCGCGATGATCTGGTTTTCGGTGACGATGCCTTTGCTGATATGGATGCCGAAGTGCGTGTGGGGCTGTGGCAGGTTGCATGTGCTGTACATCCCGTGGAACAGTGACATCTCGTTGTACACGTTTTTGCGGATTTTGCTTGCCTGGATAAACCCACCGTCAACCTCGGTAAAGATACCGAATGCATTGCCGTTTTTTGTTTCAAAGTCGTACCGCAGAGAATCCACCACCTTGGGCGATTCGTTGGGGAAGATAACCACCGGCCGGCCGATATATCTGCCGTTATTGTCATACCTGCCCCGGGCAAACACTTCATTCGTGTTTTGGTCTATTTCGATATAATCAGCAGCGAGTTCAAAATCTTCATACTTGATTTTGGCTTCGCCATACAGGTAAACCATGTTGGTTTTCAGGAGTGTGACTTGGGAATCGGCAGCCACAATGCTGACAACGGCATTCAGCCCGTCGTCGGCTCGGCGAACGGTATCCTTATCGGCCGCCAGCGAATCGGTCACCAGCGAATCAGCCGTCAGCGAATCAGCCGTCAGCGAATCCATCACCAGCGAATCAGTCAGTGTACTGCGGGTGGTGTCAGCTCGGGGAATTTCCTGCCCATATACCGAAAAGGCCGGAAATGCCGTTATAATTAATAAAATATACGAAAAAAAAGCAGCAACTGACTTCAAATTTGACAACGAATATTATTTTTGCAATAAATCGGAATTGTGCACAAAATTAATTAAAATAGTTAGGATTTTTGTGTTTTCAAATCTATTCATACATGGTGGTATCCCTAATAAAAACGGGAAGTATATCCAATGTGTGACACCATGGTTGACGATGACAGCAGACCCTATTGTAACGACATGACATACAGATATTTTGCACCATATATTTTTTGTGTTTTATTCCTGTCCATTACTCTTCCAACGTCCGGTTTCGCAAATAAGTATGTAGATTCTACCTATGCAGTACGAACCATTGTGCTGGATGCGGGGCATGGGGGGCATATCCCGGGGGCACGTGGTGCCATATCGCTTGAAAAAAATATCGCCCTGCAGGTTGCGTTGAAATTAGGCAAGGCCCTTGAGGCCGAAATACCCGGTGTTAAGGTTTACTATACACGCACAACGGATGTAAACGTGGAGCTTTACAAACGTATCGAGTTTGCTAATCAAAAACGGGCCGATTTGTTTATTTCCATCCATTGCAATGCAGCGCCATCACGGCGGACACAGGTAAGGGGCACGGAGACTTTTGTGTCAGGTTTTCATCGGTTAGGCGAACAGGATGCGGCAATCCGGGAGAATGCGGATATCCTGCTGGAAGAAAACTACAAAGAAAACTACAGCGGTTTTGATCCGAATGATCCAGAAAGCTATATCCTGTTTTCGCTGATGAAGAACCAGTTCCGCGAGCAGAGCATCCACTTGGCCTCGTTCATCCAAGACCAATATGCCAAATCCGGAAGGGTAGACCGCGGTGTGCAGGAACTGGGTTTGCAGGTATTGGCGGGAGCGGGCATGCCGGCCGTGCTAACCGAGATTGGCTTTATCAGCCATCCTGAAGAAGAGCGGTATATGAATTCCGAAAAGGGGCAGGCCGAAATCGTGAAGAACCTGGTTGACGCAATTAAGGCATACAAGCGGCATGTGGAACGGTAATTGCCTGTAATAAAATATAGCTGCCAACAATACGGATTTAAAAACAAACAGGAGGCATTTTGAAAATAGCAAACGAAACCAAGGTAGGTATATTGGCTGTCGTGGCCATCGCCATACTCATTTTAGGGTACCGCTTCCTAAAAGGCAATGATGTGTTCAGCAATGAACACACGTTCTATGCAACCTATGAGCGGGTAGACGGCCTCACGGAATCGAAGCCCATTCTGGTAAACGGCTACCAGATAGGCCGTGTGTCTGACATGAAGTTACAGGCGGACGGGCGTATACGTACCGAATTCAAAGTAAAGGGGAGTTACGCCATTCCCGCCAACACCGTGGCGCGCCTGGCCAGTACGGATCTGCTGGGCGGCAAAGCCATAGTTTTTGAACTTGGAAATAGCACGCAGTATGCCAAAGACGGGGATGAACTGAAGGCCGGTTTACAGCCGAATATCATGGAGCAGGTGGAGCCCATACAGAAAAAGGCGCAGGATATTGCCGTTACGTTGGATTCCGTGCTGAGCGCCATCAACAACACCATCAATGCCGATTTTCAGCGCGATTTTAACCGGAGCATTAACAGCATTGCCAATTCCCTTCAAAACTTAGAAGGCATTACCAGGCAACTGGACGGCATGGTAGTGTCTGAGCGCAACCGTATCAGCCATATTATGGCTAATGTAGAATCCATTACCGGCAACCTGAAAGACAACAACGAACGCATCGCCCAGGTATTGGCTAACCTTGATAGTATTACCGATCAGGTAGCGAAAGCCAATTTCGCACATACGATTAACAGCGCCAATAAAGCGATGGCGGATTTCCAGTCCATTGCCGATCGGATAAACCGGGGGCAGGGTTCCATTGGCATGCTGTTAAACGACGAACAGCTGTATCAGCACCTGAACCAGGCTTCCCAGAACCTGGAGGAACTCATTGCTGATATGAAGGCGCGTCCGGGCAGGTACGTGCATTTTTCGGTTTTTGGTCGTCGGACCGATTAAAAAAATAAAAAGGTATTGTCAATTTAAAGAATAAGCCTTACTTTTGCAGTCCAAATAAAAAATCCTATGCGGAAGTGGCGTAATTGGTAGCCGCACCAGACTTAGGATCTGGCGCCGAAAGGCGTGGGGGTTCGAGTCCCTTCTTCCGCACTTGAGTCCTCCCGAAACATCGGGGGGATTTTTTATATGAATGCGATAAACGCTTAAAATTGAGTATGAACATTTCACACGAGAACATCGACGAAATCAATGCCGTCATTACAGTAGACCTCGCTCCGGAGGATTACAATCCGCAAATCGACAAATCCATCAAAGAGCAGGCAAAGAAGGCCAGGTTGCCCGGATTCCGGCCGGGAATGGTGCCCACTGCCCATATCCGCCGGGTTTATGGTAAAGCGATACTGTTTGATGAAATCAATAAGCTGGTAAGTGATAAGATCAATGCGTATATCGCAGACAATAAGCTGGAAATCCTCGGTCAGCCCCTGCCCGCGGAAGATGATAAAAATGATTACAACTGGGACTTCCAGGATACGTTTTCTTTCCGGTATGAAATCGGCCTGGCACCTCAGTTTGATGTTCCGTTTACGGAAAAAAGCAAGTTTACCGAATACGTTATCAAGGCTGATGCCGAAACGTTGGAGTCGCGTATCAAAAACCTGCGCCGCAGCTACGGTAAAATGACTAACCCGGAAATTTCCGAAGATGGCGATGTGCTGTATGCGGAGCTGAAGCAGGTCGATGCCGAAGGCAACGATATAGCTGGAGGTATCGTCAATACCGCTTCTGTGCGTACCGATCTGGTGGACGACAAGAAAATCAGGAAATCTCTGATTGGCCTTAAAAAAGATGACGAAGTAGTTATCGACATAAAAAAGGCATTTAAGGAAGATGCCCAGATAGCCCGTGTTTTGGCGATTAAGGACGAGGAGGTCGCCGGTTTGGAGCCCGCTACGTTTAAGCTGACGGTGAAAAATGTAAACCGGCTGGAAGAAGCAGAGCTGGATCAGGCGTTTTACGACAAGCTGTTCGGTGAAGGTATCGTGAAGACCGAAGAGGAATTCCGAGCGAAAGTAAGGGAAGAGGTGGAAAGTATGTTGGTGCAGAACGCTACCCAGAAGTTGCAGAATGATATTTACCTAAAAGGGTTGGATTCGGTGAAGGTGGATTTTCCTGAGGCATTTCTAAAAAGGTGGTTGAAAGCTACCAACCCAGAAATCAAAGAAGACGAGCTGGAAGAAGGTTTTGCTGATTTTCTGAAGAACCTGAAGTGGACACTTATAGAAAACCGCATCATCACGCAGAACGGATTGGAGGTGAAATACGAGGAGGTGCTGTCGCTGGCTAAAGAGCGCATTGCCGCACAGATAAAAATGTATAATCCTGGCCAGGAAGCTACCGACCAGCAATTGGCTCAATATGCCGTGCAGCTGTTGAGCGACAAAGAGCAGGCAAACCGCCTGTTTGATGAAGTAAAGGCTTTGAAGGTGTTTGACTTTGTGAAAGGGCTGGTAAAGCTCGAAAAGAAGGAAATCGAATACAACAAGTTTCTGGAACTGAAGTAAGTAAAGTTTAACATAAAAAGAGGCGCATTTGCGCCTCCTTTTTTTTGCCCTTTATTTTTGTGTGGCTACAAATTATTTTTGTGTGGCTACAAACTTGGCCAAGGGTGCCATCCGTGCGCGGAACAGTTGCAGGGTATCACCCTGCAAGTGATAGCTGTCCGCTGTTTCAAGCGCGCGCTTCAGCCCATCTTCCACCTCCATTTTCTCGCAGGCCATCATGGTACCGATAAGCTGGGAGAATTTTATCCGGTTGGGTTCCTTCAATTCATAAGTTCCCCCCAAACCGTTGCATCCACCATTGGCTTCAAGGCGCTTTTCTTCTTCATTGAGTCTGATGTAGGGTTCTTTTTGGGTCATTTCCGATGTTACCGCCTTCCCGTTTACTTCCACGAGCTTCCAATATTGTCCGGTAACGGTTTGCGTAACCTTGTGCAACACGTACTGATCGGCGAGATCGCCTGTAATCCGGTTGCCTTCCATATCCAGGTGTATGAGCCTGTTTTCGCCCACTTGAAATTTCTCTCCACGATCGGCCAACGTGATGCTGCTTCCCCTTTCATCCCACTTGAATTGGCCAGACTCGGTGAACACCGAGTCGCTTTTGTCGATATATTGTGTGCTGAGCCGGTACGTTTCATCGTCATTGAGCGTGATGCTGTACCGGATGCCGGGACAATCGGCGCAGGGCAATGTGCCATTGTAAGTGCCCGCCCAATCCACCGAATTGCGGCTGTTATGGATGGTATCCGCAACGGTTGTTGCTTGGTTAGACGTTGTTTTCTGGCTTTGGCACGCCGAGGCGGCTAACGCTATGGCTGCTATGCAGCCAATGGTCCGTGTTAAAGATGCGGCTTTCATTATGATCCATTGTTTCGGATATTAGCAGCATAAAACGTACCAATTTTTATGCTTATCAGTTGCGCATTGCAGCCGATATTCGTATGTTGCTAAATCCAAAACACAAGACATGGATAATTACGATACGCTAACCATCACAGAGGCTACGGCAATACAAAAAGATTTGCGCCAGCGGGTAGATACGGCCGACCGGCCGTTGGCCATCCGGCTCATCGGGGGCGCCGATATTTCGTTAAATTTATACAGCACCACCATTTACGCGGGCATCATCGTGCTGTCTTTTCCGGAGTTGCGGCCCGTCGGGTGGTCGCTTGTCCAAGCAGAAACCCGTTTCCCTTATGTGCCGGGGTATCTGGCATTCCGGGAAGTGCCGGCCCTGGTGGCGGCATGGAAACAATTGCCCGAAAAGCCAGATGTGTTGGTCATAGACGGCCATGGCATTGCTCATCCCCGCAGAATGGGCATCGCCGCCCACTTCGGCGTTGAAACGGGGCAGGCGAGCATGGGATGCGCCAAGAAATTGCTTACAGGGAGTTACCAAGAGCCCGGACTCGCCGTCGGCTCCTATAGCCCTATTCTGGCCGGTACGGAGCAGATAGGTTATGCCTTCCGGAGCAAAACCAAGGTGGCGCCGGTTTTCGTGTCGCCCGGCCATCGGGTGGGGATGGATAATAGTCTGGCGGTTATCCGCCAATGTGTGGGCCGCTACCGCATACCCGAACCCACGCGTCTCGCGCATGAGCTGGTTAACCGGTTTCGGAGGAGCGAACTGGCTGAAGGTTGGTCGGCTTGCTAAGGTATGCTAATCCCGCCGGTCTTCGGGGGGCAGCTCCATAAAATTCCGGCTGCGCACAAGTGCCGGTTTGCGCCATTTGGCCCACCACAGGTAACCGTAATAGCCCAGCAGCGCTGCGGGGATGCCCGTTACTATTCCGCCGGCAACCAATGAAACGAACACCAGTTTGCCGGCATTCCAGATGATAAGTGCAAAGTCCCAGCTGATGGTCTGGGGGAAATCAAAATCCAGTTGCAGGTTAAGCAGGCGCTTGCCCAGCCAGTAATTAAAGTAAAAGATAGGAAGTCCCGTAACGGCGTTGGTGTTGAACACAGCCATGCATGCAGCGGTTTTGTTTACCTTCATCCAAGACGCCATGAAATAGGCAATAAATACCTGGAATCCCGGTAGGGGCATCATCCCGATGAAAGATCCGAGTGCAAATCCCCTTGCAATATAGGTAGGGGAGCCGCTGAGGGAAAACAGTTTTCTCCTCAATAGCCGTACGCGGCGTTTGAACGCAGAACTGCTTTTGGTTGCCATAATGGGATGAGCTGGGCTTGCATGCCACAAATATAAGCTCTGCTTTGCTTTTATGGAAACACAATTGTCAGCGTTTCTCACCGGCTGTTAAGCCGGCTTACTGCGGCAGCCTCACTTTGTATACGCGGTAAGGGTATTCTACGTTATCTTGGCCGTTGTTCCACGCCGGGTCGCGTTGCAGTTGTGCGCATGAAACGTAGAGGTAGCCGTCGGATCCGATGCCGAATGAATCCGGCCAGATCAGCCGGGAGTCCCGTACCAACGTATGCAGCCTGCCGTCAGGCGACAAATACTTGATGCTGTAGTCCATGGACGAGGTGAGGTAGATATTTCCCTTATTGTCGGCAATAAGCCCATGGGTAACAGTGGTTTTTCCCATATCCTCCACATGCTGCGCCAATTCAGCATCGGTCAGCGACGCATCAGCCAAATAACGCGTTTCGATGCGGTAAAGATTAAGCTTATTGATGGGTTTGAAATAAAAATACCGGTTGTCTTTGGTGAGCGCTATCCCATTTACATTCGAGCGGAACGGGTTGCCGTTGCCATCGCGCATTTCCTTGCCGTCATAGCTGAGCACCACATCCGGATCGGCCGTGGTGGAGGGTTGATTGCTTAATACTGTCCTGGAGGTTCCCGACGCCAAATCCAGCACCACGATGGCCGCCCGGCCCGGATCCGAAAGGTAGGCCAGTTTTTTTTCGGTATCGATGCGCATATCGTTGAGTCCCGCGGTTTTCCTGTCGATGTCCTCAAACGTATACACCCGCTCCACACGGTCGTTGGCCAGGTTGATTTTCAGGAGCTTGAATGCCCCTTCGGCAGCCTCGCTGCCCTGACCGCCGAATATTGATCCTTTCGGTGCCGGCTTTGAGTCCAGCACCCAAAGGTAATCTTCGGTATCGACATACAGATCCTGTACATTTACGAAGCGTGTGGCCGAGTCGCCTGCATAGGTATTCCAAGCGACGTCCGGATAGGGTTGAGGCTTTCCGTCAATAATTTCGGTAAGGCTATACCGGTGGTCCTTCCCTTGGTATGGAAAAGAAACGAAGAGCCTGTTGGTTGACGACACGCTAACACCGATGGGCCGGTGTTTTCCAAATTCGGCTACCGGGATGAGCGCGTCGCTAGTGTGCCGCTGCTGTGCCATGCAATGCTCCGCGATGGCAAGCAGGCCGATTGAAAGGATGCTTATGGTTATGGTGCTCATTTTAACTGCTGGCTTTATCCAATATTTCCAGATCCTCGTTGTCCAGTTTAAGTTCCGGGGCGGCAAAAAGTGTTTCCAGTTGCTCTTTGCTCGTTGCACTTACGATGGGCGCGCCCACATGGGGCTGCGCAAGCAGCCAAGCCAACGCCACCGTGGCAGGGGAGGAGGCCCGGTGCTTAGCGGCTACCTGATCCAGTGCACTGAGCACGCCAAGCCCCTGTTCATTGAGGTACTTCTTAACCCCGCCGCCACGCACGCTTTTCCCTAAATCGGCCTCGCTGCGGTATTTACCCGAGAGGAACCCCGCTGCCAGCGCCCAATACGGGAATACGGTCAACTGATGCCGTTCCGCCAGCGGTGCATATTCCGTTTCGTATGCCCTACGCTCCACAAGGTTATAATGCGGCTGCAGCGCCACATAGCGGGGCAATCCCGTTTTTTCGGCCAGTGCGAGCGACTCTTCCAGCCGTGCGGGTGATACATTGGATGCCCCGATGTACCGTACCTTGCCGGCCTTGATGACTTCATCGTAGGCCGCAAGCGTTTCCTCCACCGGCGTATTGTTATCGTCGTAGTGGGTATAGTACAGATCGATGTGGTCCGTCTGCAGGCGGCGGAGCGATTCATCCACCGATTTCAGGATATGCTTCCGGCTGATATCAAACGGATGTTCGCGGGTCTCCGAACCCACTTTGGTGGCGATAACCACCTTATTGCGGAGGCCACGGCTTTTGAGCCAGTTGCCGATGATGGTTTCAGATTGGCCACCCGTACCGTTTACCCACCATGCATACGTGTCGGCTGTGTCAATGAAATCAAAGCCACCTTCTATAAACGCATCCAGTATTGAAAACGATTGCTTTTCATCGAGCGTCCAGCCAAATACATTGCCCCCGAAATTGATGCGTGCCACTTCCAGATCCGATGTGCCTATTTTAACTTTTTCCATATCATTAAATACGTTGCGTGAAGCCTTTTGTTTGCCGTAAAGGACGCACAAACCCGTCAAACAAACGCCATTATACTGTCAAAATGCGATATGGAGCGTTGCATTCGGCGGTTATAAAGGAATTTACCTAAGTTTGCCGTAAAAAAGCAAGAGCAATGATCTTAGCGAATGAATGGCTGGAGGCCGAGATTAATCCCAAAGGAGCCGAACTGAAGCACCTTCGCAGTAAAACGCACAACCATGAATACCTATGGCATGCCGATTCCAGGTATTGGGCGAAAACGAGTCCGGTGCTGTTTCCCATAGTTGGTGCGCTGAAAGGCGGCACCTATCAATACGGCGGCAACACCTACCAGTTACCCCGTCATGGGTTTGCACGGGATGAGGTATTTGAAGTACAGCAGCTTTCCGGTGCTGAAGCCGTGTTTACCTTGCGCGACACGGATGAAACGCACAATCGTTACCCGTTTGCTTTCCGGTTGGCCCTTCGTTACCAGCTTGATGGCCGCGCGTTGCGCTGCACCTACGAGGTGCATAATCCTGACGATGTGCCGTTGCTTTTTTCCATCGGCGGGCACCCCGCATTTGCAACCCCCGCAGGCGCAGGCGGGCTTTCTTATACTGATTACTACCTGGAATTCCCCGAAGACGAAGCGTTGCATTGCCATGCACTGGAGGACAACCTGATTTCGCCCGAAATACGCACCATAACCCTGAAAAACCACCGGCTGCCACTTCGGTACGACCTGTTTTATGGCGATGCGCTCGTGCTTAAAACATTGAAGAGCAGCGAAATCAGTTTACGGAATCATGTCAATGACCGAGCGGTCCGTTTTCGGTTTGCAGGCTTCCCTTATTTCGGTATATGGGCGGCCAAAGGAGCTGATTTTGTGTGTTTGGAACCCTGGTGCGGCATAGCCGATGCGGTGGGGCATAACCAGCGGCTGGAAGATAAGGAGGGGATACAGCGTTTGGATGGGGGCATAACATGGACCCGGAGCTGGGAGGTGCACGTCGAATGACCAAAGCCATGGAAACCGCAAACTGGAAAACGCTACGCAGTAATACCGTCTATGAGAACCGATGGATACAGGTGCAGCACAGCGATGTCATTACTCCCGCAGGCACGCCGGGGATATATGGCGTGGTGAAGTTTAAAAACAAAGCCATCGGTATTGTTCCGTTAGATGACGAGGGCTATATCTATCTGGTAGGGCAATACCGCTATGCGCTGGATGAGTTTTCCTGGGAAATTCCCGAAGGGGGAGGGCCGTTGCATGAAGACCCACTCCTTACAGCCCAGCGGGAACTAAAGGAGGAAACCGGGCTGACGGCAGAAAAATGGCAGCACATCGGCCGGATCCATACATCCAACTCGGTAACCGATGAAGAGGGGTTTATCTACCTGGCACAAGGGCTGAGCCAGGGGGAAGCCGAGCCGGAAGACACCGAAGAGCTGCATGTGCGGCGCCTGCACCTCAAGGATGCGGTGGAGCTGGTTATGCGTTCGGAAATCACCGACTCCATATCCATCTGCGCCATCTTGAAGGTTGCCCGTATGCTGGGGATATAACCTGATACCCCGGCATATGGGCTTAACGGCATAACAACAAATGCCCTATTGGTGTGAGACGTCCAGGTAATGCATATTCACCACATCAATTACGTCATAGATGTCAAAAGGCTTGCGGATGTACGAATCAGCGCCGCATTGTTCCGCTATCTTGTCGATACCCTGCATAGCCGAGATAAGTACCACGGGGATAGCGGCCGTCTTTTCATCAGATTTTAACTGACGGCACAGGTCACTTCCCCAGCCCCAGTTCAGGTTCTCGTCAAGCAATATCAGGCCTACCTGGTGTTGCTGTAGCTTCTTCTGGATCGATTTGCCGTTGTCGGTTATCACTTCGTAATCCTCGAATTGCATGAACTCGGATACTACCTCAAGCATATCGCCGTCGTCTTCGGCGTACAAGATTTTCTTTTTCATGTTTTCGGAATTACCACGTGTTATGTTATAGACAGATAAATAGCAACCACAAATGTACTACAAGTTTCCTATTAAAAGTAACAGTATTGTAAGAATTTTGTTGGTTGTCCGGTTCTTCATTACGATAAACGTAAGAATACCGACCTTTGTATGATGTCAAAACCAAAAGTACAAGCGGTCTTCTTCGATATTGACGGCACGCTGCTCGGGCTGAAGAGCAAAGTCATCCCTGATTCTACTATCGAGGCGCTGGCTATTTTGAAAGCCAAAGGAATAAAAATCATTGTTTCCACGGGCAGGTCATACGAGCACGCCCGTTTTCTGGCGTCTTACGGCTTTGATGGTTTTATTACCTTTAACGGAAGTTATTGCGTAGACGAACAGGGGCAGGCATTTTTCCGCCATACTATAGCTGGCGATGACATCCAGATATTGCATGATCACTTAAACACTGCCGATAGGTTTCCCGTGGGGGTGATGACCACCGAAGGGTCATTTATCAGCGACATCACAGATGACGTGGCAGCCATTTTCCACTTATTGAAACTGGAAATACCCCGGGCACAGCCTTTTGCACAAGCACTGCATACCGAGGTGCTTCAGCTCAATCTGTTTGTTGATGAACATACAGAGCTGCACCTTATCAATAACGTACTGAAGAACTGCGAATCGAGCCGCTGGTGCCCGCAGTTTATCGACGTCAACGCGCGGGGCATCAGCAAAAAGGTGGGCATGGAGCAATTTTTCGCCAGATACAGCTTGTCGGCCGCACACACCATGGCGTTCGGCGATGGCGGAAACGATATCCAGATGCTCCGCGCCGCCGGTGTCGGCGTAGCCATGGCCAATGCCGGGGCCAACGTGAAGGCCGTGGCCGATTATGTGACCGACACAACCGAGGAACACGGCATCTGGAATGCACTCAAACGGTACGAGATCATATAACGACAATGCCGTCGGTTATCAAAAATATCGCGGTCTTCTGCGGTTCCAGCATGGGAAACGAACGCGTGTACGCCGAGCAGGCATACCTGCTCGGCAAAACATTGGCATTGTCGGGCATTGGGTTGATATATGGCGGGGCCCAGGTAGGGCTTATGGGCACCGTGGCCAACGGAGCGCTTGAGCATGGTGGCCGGGTCGTTGGCGTGTTACCCTATTTCTTGCAAACCAAAGAAGTGGCACACAACAGGCTTACCGAACTGGTACTGGTAGATACCATGCATGAGCGGAAAACCGTAATGCACGAGCGTTGCGATGGCATCATCGCCTTGCCCGGCGGTTTTGGCACGATGGAAGAATTTTTCGAAGTACTTACATGGGGGCAGTTGGGATTGCACCGTAAACCCATGGGGCTGTTGAACAGCAACGGCTTCTACGATCCCTTGATTACCCTTGTACAAGGCATGGTAGACAACGGGTTTTTAAAAGAACTGAACCAGCGGATGCTCCTGCACCATCATGATATCCATGAATTGCTGAAACAGCTGCAGGGCTATGAGCCTCCGGCGGTAACTAAATGGATAACAAAAACGGCCACCTGATATCGCGCCAGGCGCATGGCGGGTGTCTCGGTTCGCACGCTTATTCGTGGCACATCGCAGGTGCGGTGCTGGGGCAAGCCTCCTCGGCTGCAATGGCCGCTACCTCCGTCAGCCAGGCACTTCGCTGGCCTTCATCAGACTCGATGACAGGTCCGATAAAAGTTGTCTTCACGGGTGCTACTCCACAGGTCTCCAAGGTACCCTTCTGCAGTTGGGTGAAGCTGGTATTGTCGTAGTCACTTGCGTACGAGGCCTCCGTCATGTCAGAGGTACAGATAATCCGCCCAGAGCGGCCCTGGAGCATGCCTGATAGTTCATTGCGCTCATTGACAGTATATGTGATGCCGGGCAAAAATACCCGATCGATAAAGCCTTTCATCACGGCAGGATAGCTCCACCACCACAGCGGGTGTATCCACACCATGTGGTCAGACCATTTGATTTTTTCAATAGCTTGCAATAGATCAGGCTCCAGCAAGCTGCGTTTCCGGTACCCGTAGCGGAGGTTCGGATCGAAGTCGAGATCGCCTAAAGCCAGGTACTCCGTGGCGGCACCCCGACGGGAGGCGACTTCCATATACGTTCGGGCGATGGCCCTGTTGAAGCTTTCGGGATCGGGATGCCCGTTGATGATCAATATTTTTCGCATCTTTGGTCTTGTTAAGTGAAAACTCTATATAGGTCATTTGACCTAATGCAAAGGTAGGTCAGATGACCTATTATTGCAGGACAAAGTGAAAATCGTTGATATCAAGCGTAATGGCAAAGCGAAGCGACCGTACGGCGGAGATTATTAAGGCGACAGTGCAGCTGTTGAAAGAGGAGGGGAGCGAAGGGCTGACACTGCGTAAGGTGGCCGGCAGATGCGGTATTGCGTTGAGTAACCTGCAGTATTACTACCCCGGCAAAACAGCCTTGCTGCAGGCCACGGCAGATCACTTTTTCCGAACCTGTGAAGAGCAGATCCTAGCTGAACGCGCCGAGGCGCTGAACGATGACCCTGCATCTTCGCACGCCTTCCTGAAAAGGCTCCTCACGTTGTTGCTTATTTGTGAGCTCGACGAGTTTTATAGCACTGTCTTCCGTGAGTTGTGGGCATTGGCTATCCGGGACGCGGCATTGGCCGCTGCGATGCATACCTACTACCGCCGGTATGCTGCCTGGATGACGGATATGATTGCGGAGTTGTTCCCTCGGGCGGATGCCATCGTGAGTCTGTTGATTCCGTATGCCGAAGGCTACGCGCTGGTAGGTGACTCCATGCCGCTTGATCGCCAAGAGGTGGTATCCTTATGGTACCGGCTGATCACGGCCTTGCCGGATAAACCGTAATAGCTCTTCACCCTTTTCGTAAAACCGAATGGGGGATGCCCAGATTGGGTCCGCCATCATCACGGTCACAACAGCACTTTAAGCCTTGCGGATAAGCATTGCCCGGCAACCAATCACGGGGAAAGTATTTTTGTTCAAAAAAACATTATCTTTGTTCGCTAAGATATTTGTTGTATTAAGATAATGGAAATAGAACATGTGAAAGCAGTAAGAAAGCTCAGCCAGTTGTATACCTATACGTCACTCATCATGCATGAGGCTGTGGCCAAGAACGCAGGCTTGTCTGGTACAGACCAGAAATACCTCGCGTTGCTGCTAAAAAACGGAAAAATGACAGCCGGCGCGCTTGCAGACTTAACCGGTTTGACCACAGGCGCGGTAACGGGGTTAGTTGATCGCTTCGAAAGGAAGCAACTGGTGAAGCGGGAATTCGATCAGGGAGACCGGCGCAAAGTCGTGATCGCACCGGATACGGAGAGGATTAGGGCGCTATTGACACCGCTTTACGAAGCGTTCCAGTCCAGAACCGAAGCATTGATCGCTTCGTTTTCCAAGGAAGCGCGTGACAATCTGGAGACTTATTTCAGGAAAGCGATTATATTAATGAACGAAATAACGGATAATTTAAATGAAAAATAAGCACAACAGCAACGAACCCACAGCAAATGAAGCTGTCCCCAGCCCATTTGCCCAAACCTTTTTTCACGGAACGAAAGCCGACCTGAAAATCGGCGATTTTGTCGCTGCGGGCTTTCAGTCGAATTTTGCAGATCGGAAGCTGAAGCATGCCTATGTGTCCGCCACGCTTAATGCTGCCATTTGGGGCGCCGAGCTGGCCGCAGGCAATGGCCGCGAACGCATCTACCTAGTGGAAGCCACCGGAGAAATCGAAGACGACCCAAACGTTACAGACAAGAGGTTTCCGGGCAACCCGACCATGTCGTACCGCTCTGTCCATCCCTTTAAAGTCATCGGCGAAGTAACTGTCTGGCAGGGGCACTCCGCTGAACAGATTAACGCCATGAAGGCAGGGTTAGAAAAACTAAGCAAACAAGGCGAGAATGTAATTATTGATTGAGTTTACTTCTGCTATAACGCTCAATGTCGGTGCCGGTCATTAAAGAACCAGCCAGCTAAAATCAGCTCCTATCAAATTAACAATGCTGGAATTTTTCCGATAAATTCCTATCTTTCCTCCGTATAAAATAAAGTCGATCTAAAACTTTCCGTTACCCCATGCGTATCCTTCGAAAAATTAACGCTGCAGCTCAGGTTTTCGCCATGCTGTTGTTTTTATGCCCCTTGTTGTTATCCGCACAGCAGCGCGTATACCGGTCGCCACATCCGGGCTGGATTGCGGAGCCGGCGCTCCAGGGTGGCCGGCCCGAGGCCCGTAAGATCACGGAGGGCTATTACATCAAGCTTTACGATTATCAGGTACATGTCGAGCAGCAGGTCGCCTACACCCGCATCGTCCGCGAGATCGTTGCTGAATCTGGCGTGCAAAGTGCAGCAGAGATTCGCGTCAGTTACCTGCCGGCCTACCAGCGGCTCACGTTTCATGAGGTCGTTATTATCCGTGGCGGCCAGCGCATCGACAAGTTTGTTGTCGGTAAATTTCAGGTCGCTGCCGTAGAGGGCGATGCCGCCTCATACATCTACAACGGTAACCATGTGGCTTACCTGCTGCTGGATGATGTCCGTGTGGGCGACATTATTTCCTACAGCTACAGCATTTCCGGTCGTAACCCGGTGTTTGAAGGTAAATTTTTCGACGATATCTATCTGCAGGGGGCGGCGCCTATTGCGCAGCTGTATGCCGCGGTACTGGCGTCGCCTAGCCGGCCACTTTATGTCAAGACGTTTAACGGAGCCAAGCAACCCGTCACTTCAACAGCGAACAACCTCAAACGCCTGGTATGGGAAGGCAAGCAGATTGATGCCGTGCGTTATGACGATTATGCACCCCAATGGTACAATCCCTTCCAGCATGCGCAGCTGTCTGAGTTCGCCAGTTGGGCAGAGGTAGGTGCATGGGGTGTCCGCGTTAATCCGTTAGCCAACAGCGCTGGCGGAGAGGTTGCGGCTCGGGCGAATGCGTTGCTGCAGGCTGCCAAAGGCAATCTCATGGATTTTGCGCAGGCGGCTATCCGTTTTGTACAGGACGAAATCCGGTATACCGGCGTAGCGATCGGTGAACATTCGCATCGTGCTAATCCCCCTGAAAAGGTGCTCCTTCAACGCTATGGCGACTGTAAAGATAAATCCCTCCTGCTGGCCGCCATGTTGCGCCATGCCGGCATTCAAGCCCATTTGGTGTTGGTAAACACCCACCTTGGTGCCCGTATAAAGGACCAACTGCCGTCGCCCTATGCGTTCAACCATGCCGTCACCGCTTTTGAAATTGACAACCGGCCCTATTGGATAGATGCTACCTTTAGCCACCAAGGGGGTACTTTAGCTACACTTTACCGGCCCGAATACGGCGCGGGGCTGGTCTTGAAACCAACTGAAAGCGATTTCTTGCCGTTGCATGCAGAAGGCGAGGGGGGCGTCTTCTGCCGCGAAACCTATGACATTTCCGCTGAAGAAGTGGCGTTGGCTACGTTGCGGGTCGAAACTGTATATACCGGCCATGAGGCAGATGCCACCCGAATACAATTCACCTATGGCAGCATCTGGGATATTGAGAAAAATTACCTCGACTACTATTCCCGTTTTTATCCACAGATCGAACGTATTGACTCCGTTGAAGTGATTGACGATCGCGGTGCCAATCGTCTCACCGTTATCGAGCAGTACCGCATTCCCGCATTTCTCGTAAAAAATGAAGCTACCAGTCAGCATGAAGTCGGGTTCTACGCTAATATGATTGGAGAAAGACTCCCCTCGCTGTCAGGAAGGCGCACCACACCCGTGGCGGTTAACTATCCGAGTGACATCAACTACACCATCGAGGTCAAATCGCCCCACGGTTGGAATATACCCAGGGAGAACTTTTTCCTTGACCGCGATGGTTATGTCATCGGCTGCACCACGTCTACCCATGGCGATACCCTCAAACGCAATTATCAGTTCAGGTACCATAAGCGCGAAATACCAGCCGCCCAAAGCGGCGAATTTGCTTCAGACATCAAAACGATTACAGACAATCAGCTCTCTTTCGGTTTCGGTGTCAACCTCGCCACAAGCGCAAGAATGAGCAGTAAAGGCATCAGTTGGTATGCGTTGATCTATACGTTACTGGTATTGGCGGGCATGGCCTATTTCGGATGGCGGCTATATCGCCGGGACATCCCTCCAAAGATTGACATGGAAGAACATTTCATCTATGAGCGGATTGGCGGCTGGCTGATTCTTCCTTTTATCGGTTTCTGCCTCACGCCGATTGCAATTCTCATCTTCATCTGGAATGACCGTTATTATCATCCCGGCGTTTGGAATGTCTTCCAGGGAACGCCGTACAACGCCGTGTTCAAAAGCATATTAGCGTTTGAATTCACCGGCAACCTCGTTATTCTGAGTCTTGCAGTGTTGTGTGTTGTTTTCTGTTTGCGTCGCAAAGTCGTCTTGCCGGCCTTGGCTGTGGGATTTTATCTTTTTAGTTTCGGTATAGCGTTTATCGATTTTGTCTTGATGCAGACCGTTGCTCTTCCCTCGCAGTTCATGTTATCTGATCAATCCCAAGGCATGCGGGAATTAATCAGGGCATTTGTGGTAGCTGCAATCTGGATACCATATTTCCTGTTTTCATCTAGGGTTAAGACTACCTTTGTGAAGTAATCAACCGTTACCTAATGCTCAGTTGGCAAGAACTATTATTTTACAGAAAGGTTCCTCACAGGCTTGCACCGAATTCGATTACTTAAAGGTTTATGCTATGATTATAGATCTTCTTACCTTAAAACGGCTAGCTTATTTTGTCGCGTTATTGATCGTATGCTTTTCCACCATTTCATGCGGACATAAATCCAGTAGTGAGGGCATTTCCGGTGTATGGATTGCTGAAGATTTTTTATACGGTGTTCTTTACAAACATGTGCTGCAAATAGACACTATGGATACTGGGGGGTGGCAGTTTCAACTTCCGCAACCTATTTAATTGGAGGAGCTTCAATGCAGTTCGATACAGCTTCCTTTACTGGTGATTCGGTCTACTTTCGAAGTAGCAATCCCAAGATGAAAGACACCTTTAGGGGCAGGTTTGAGAGAGATGCTATCGTGGGTGAGCTTGCGCGAAATGGCCAAAAGCGGGCGATGACCTTCCGTAAATTCGACCTCGGTGCGCATCGGCCACAAACACCAATTCGCCCTTTTCCATATGTAGAGAAGAAGTTCGTTTTACGAACCCCGACAGCTCGGTTGTGTTTAGCAGTACTTTTACCTATCCAGAAAGGGAAGGTCAATATCCTGCTGTGCTAATAATTTCGGGGTCTGGTCCGCAGGATCGTGACGGAAATTTGTTTTTCCATGATCCGTATTTGATCATCGGCGATTACCTCACGCGGCACGGCATCGCCGTCCTTAGGCTGGATGACCGCAACGTGGGTGAGACGGTGGAGGCTCCCGGAGCCAAAGTCGATTACTTGGCCGACGCCGTGCGCGCCATCGAATTCCTGAAGGGCCATGAAAACGTAGATGGCAATAAAGTGGGAATCATCGGGCACAGCCAAGGAGGATTGGTCGCGATAGAAGCTGCTGCGGCTGTCCCCGATCTAGCAGCCGTTGTGAACGCTTGGATCGCCCATTGCTAGGTCAGAAATAGATTTCTTTGTGAACCTCTATGCGTCTTTTTTGACGGGTATGTCAGATTCAAGTAAAGAGAAAGTGGTTGGCTTCATGACTGAAGTTCTCCTTACCATGAAGGAAACTCCGTCCAAAAGAATGGCGTCGCAGCAAATCATGGAAAAAGCAAAGGATTGGTTTCGCCGCAACCGGAATGATAAAGCGGCTGTTACTGCTTTTCTACATCATCCTAAGGATGTCGATAATGACAAAGCCATCGTGAAAATGCTTCAGAAACGGTTCGGGTTCTATTTTTCCAGGGATTGCTACTATATATTGTCATATGATCCTGATGCAGTGTTTCCAAAAATCAGGTGCCCCATTTTGGCGGTTTTATGGAGTACACGACAACCGTATGAGCTTTCCAGAGGAGAAAGAGCGAATGGATCTTCTCGTCGCCCAAAACGGCATTGAGATAGAGGCTAAGTGTTTCGCTCGCATGAACCATTTCTTGCAAACTTCAAGCAGTAAGAATGATACCGAAGTGTTCGAATTGAAAGAGACGGTATCGCCCCCAGGTATTAACACTGTTGAAGCAATGGCTGACCGAGCGACTAGCGCATTAACGTAGCGTCTAGGTACTCTTCCCCCCCGAACAAAGACGTCCCTTAACACATATGGAGGCAGCTTCAAACTATTCACATTGGAAGGACAATGGTGGAGATTGCTACGGCTTGTTCATACAACGGTATTTTGCATTGCTTTTAAATATGTATTCCCCGTTGTACATAGGACTTTTGCTTGAGCCGTATCTTAGAAAGTCAAGGGTTTTAAACAATATATTTAATCCAGGTATGCTGGCTATTCGCTTTATCAAGGGCAATCGTTTGTTTTAGAGAAACGTCAAAGCGTTGGAGATGGACTTATCCGTTACATTACAACGGTCCGTATCGGTTGAGATCGACTGCCGTGCAATAGTTGGTGGTTCTTAGAAGTAGTCTTGTATAAAGTACTCTTCCGTGTTGCAGTAAAGGAAGGAATAGATCACCAAATGGGGGCGATTGGTTTGCATGCTGCGTTTCATGTGGAGCAGGGGTTTGCCTGGCTTCACGTCCAGCAGTTTCGAGAGGTTTTTGTCAGCCGAAACCGCCCATATTTTTTGCTCGCCCTCTTTGATTTCAACGTTATGGTATTTGTTTAATGTCTCGAACAGCGAATTCTTCTCCAAGTTATGCACGGTGAAGCGCGGTAGATCGATATCGGTGATATAGGTCTCTTCATATAGGGTCGGGAGTCCGTTGACATGGCGAAGACGGGTAAGATACAGGCATCCCGCCGTCAATTGAACTTCGGTAAGCTCGTAAGGGAAGTCGGCTGGCCAAGCCGTTTTCTGCGCTTTTGCTAAAATCTCGGTACGGAGGTTCTTCCTTCCTACGCCTGCCGTGGATCCTTTCAGTGACAGAATACCCAACCCGTTTTTTGGTTCGGACACGATGCTGCCTTTGCCGTGGCGGCGTATGATGTACCCCATGCGCGCTAGCTCTCCCAGTGCCTGACGTACCGTAGGACGGGTGGTACTATAACGTTTGCACAACTCATTTTCGGAGGGAAGCAAATCCCCTTTCCTGTAGTGCCCATCATCAATCTGTTTCTTTAAATCACCGATGAGGGTCTTATAAAGAGGAGTGTTTGGTTCTTTAGTCATAAAGATTGTTTCAACAGAAGCAAAAATAGCTAAAATTTCTGTGTGTTGTGTATACAAGTTTGCTTTGTGGGTGCTTTTAAGATGTTGTTATTGGATGAATATAGATTATTTAGATTACTTGTATATACAAATTAATTTTTAATTTTATTTTTATTTAATAAATATTTTGTATGTATATAGCTGATGTTAAGCCAATTGAATGTGTCTTTTTTGAAAGTTGTTATCAAGTGACATAAATATTTTTAAATTTTCTTGTATATACAAGTTTTGTGGTTTACATTTGCCTGCAGAGGACCTATATTATGAACAATATTCTATTTCGACTGGCTGTGTCTCGAGAGCCAATTTGCGTGTCGCTTTTCAGGGGTTTGGCCTAACGGAAGAAAATATAATGAAAAAACATGAGAGAAAGCAGGATAATCGTCGTGGGTAGCTTGAATATGGATATGGTAGTTCAGGCTGATCGAATTCCAAATCCGGGAGAAACGGTTTTGGGCGGGACATTTTTTATGAGCACCGGGGGTAAAGGGGCAAATCAGGCGGTAGCGGCTGCTCGCTTGGGCGGAAACGCAGCCATGATTGGTAAAATCGGGCGTGATATTTTTGGAAGCCGGTATTTGCAAGCTATCCAAGAGGAGGGGATTGATATTCAAGGAATCGAGCAAGATTCGGAAGAGCCATCGGGGATTGCACTCGTTATTGTAGAACGATCGGGTGAAAATGCTATCGTAGTGGCTCCCGGCGCGAATGCCGGCTTGCGGCCGGAAGACGTTGAGCAACAGTTCCATCGATACCCCGAGGGAAAAATACTTCTTCTCCAATTGGAAATCCCAATGGAAACTGTCGTATTCGCTGCACAGCAAGCCAAAAAACGCGGGATGCTAGTATTGCTGAACCCGGCCCCGGCCAATGACGCAGTTACTAGCCTTTTTCCTTTGATTGACATTATTACGCCGAACCTGCACGAGGCAGAACAGATGACGGGGGTTAAAATTACAGACATCGCTAGCGCGAAATGCGCTGCCCAATACCTTTCTGCTAAAGGTGTCAGGCATGTGGTGATTACCTTGGGCGAGCTTGGCGCCGTACTGTTGGATGATGGTGAATTTCATCATGTCCCCGTACCAAGGGTTACAGCTCTCGATACGACAGCCGCTGGCGATGTCTTTAACGGAGCACTCGCTGCGGCTATCATTCAAGAGAAGTCCTTGGTTGATGCAACGGCTTTTGCGTGCAAGGCAGCAGCAATAGCGGTGACTCGGTTGGGTGCTCAATCGTCTATTCCGTATCTGCATGAAGTTATGCAGTATCAAGAAACATAGTCGGCTGATACATATTGATACCGCCAATCCTACTTTATCGCCCTATCAAATTGTAATATCTTAATTATCATGTTTATAGTTGATCACTACACGCTCGCTGTACTATTTTGTTTCGTAACAATGATATGTTGGGGGTCTTGGGCCAACATGCAAAAGTTGGTACAAGGCCGCTGGCGTTTTGAGTTGTTTTATTGGGATTATGTACTAGGAATTTTCTTCTTTTCGCTCATTGCCGCATTCACGTGGGGTAGCTGGGGTGACAGCGGACGACCGTTTCTGATTGATATTGAACAGGCAACCGGAACGAATATTCGTAATGCGTTTATCGGTGGCGTTGTTTTTAATCTGGCTAACATTTTGCTGACAGCAGCTATCTCCGGCGCAGGCATGGCAGTGGCCTTTCCCGTAGGAATCGGACTGGCGCTGGTTATCGGTGTCGTGCTCAACTATGGCTTGGCAGCAAAGGGTAATCCTTGGCTTTTATTTATCGGAGTAGCATTAATTACGTTAGCGATTTTGATCAATGCGATTGCTTATCACCGACATGGCGGGATGAGGGTTGGTTCTGCAACAGGCAAATGGATTGGCGTTTCAATTATCGCGGGAATACTAATGTCCACATTTTATCCGTTTGTCGCCGCCGGGATGGACTTGGAAAATTTTGTATCACCTGCCGTAGGTAAGATGACCCCTTATACGTCATTTGTTGTTTTCGCTTTAGGTATCGTTATTAGCAATTTGGTATTCAATACTATTCTGATGCGTAAACCTTTGGATGGGCCGCCTATAGCGTATCTCACATATTTTCGAGGACGCTTAGGTATCCATTTAATTGGTATCCTGGGAGGTGGTATCTGGGGCTTAGGTAATCTTTTTAATTTACTAGCTGCCGGTAAGGCCGGGCCTGCAATTTCTTATGGTTTGGGGCAAGGAGCAACATTGGTTGCCGCCGCATGGGGGGTGTTTGTGTGGAAGGAATTTCGGGGCAGTTCATTTACTACACGAGTACTCATCGGCGCGATGTTTTTGCTTTTTTTAAGCGGATTAGCCATCGTCATTATGGCCGGTGGCGACAAATAATTAAACCATTAATAGCTGTAATCTATAAATCATGAATTATGAACAATTGTTTTTGCTACTTATTACGAACGCTGTGCATCGTCATAGCGGGCGGATTTGCGAGCGGTTTGTGTAATGCAAAACCAGTCTCGGCACAGGCAGCGTCGGGACGGGTAATCGAGGTGAGAGGAAAAGTCACTGATACCGCTGGCAACATACTCACGGGGGTGTCGGTAATGGTTAAGGGAACGAACCGTGGTACGGCAACCGACTCAAACGGCCGGTATATTATTGATGTGCCGGATGATGCCATCTTAGTTTTTAGCATCGTCGGTTATGTCCCCAAGGAAATACCTGTTGAAGGAAGGGAAGTTATTGACGTCGCATTGCAACCGGAGGGGCAGTTGGACGAGGTCGTTGTGGTTGGCTTTGGTACCCAAAAAAAGATTTCTGTTACGGGAGCGGTGTCTACAATCAGCATGCGGGAAGTTGAGCGAACGTCCACGCCGTCGTTATCCAATGCTATTGCCGGGAAAATACCAGGATTGATTTCCCGCCAGGGTTCGGGAGAGCCGGGGTATGATGGTGCCGGGCTGATTATCAGGGGCATTGGTTCATGGGTAAGTCGTAATCCGCTGATTTTGGTAGATGGGGTGCAACGTGATTTGAATACGATAAGCCCCCAAGAAATTGAGAGCTTTTCCATCTTGAAGGATGCTTCGGCCACAGCAGTTTATGGAATAAGAGGGGCAAACGGTGTTATACTGATTAATACCAAGCGCGGTAAAGTGGGTAAGCCGTCGGTGACACTACGCAGTGAAGTGGCTTCGTTGACTAATTTGCGGATGCGGGATTATATCAACGGTGTAGAATATGCGCTGCTCATGAATGAAGCATTGGTCAATGTCGGCAAGAGTCCGCAATGGAATGAAGCTGAGCTCGAAAAATTCAGGTCGGGATCGGATCCATATCTATATCCCAATGTGGATTGGATTGATACGGTATTCAAGCGTACGACCATGCAGACGATCAACAACCTAAGTATTACAGGCGGTAACGAGTTCGTTAAATACTTTACCAACGTAGGTTACATCCTTCAGGACGGCATTTACAAAGCAGATAACCTGAATGCCTATAATACTAACGCAAATCTCAATCGATATACGTTCCGTTCCAATGTAGATATTAATCTAAATAGTGAATTGCAGCTCAACCTAGGATTGGGCGGAATTATGGATGACCGCAATTATCCGGGGGGCGGGGCTGCTGGAATTTTTGCCGGAGCAACCAATACGTCTCCTATTGCTTTCCCGGTACGTAACCCTGACGGAACACCTGGTGGCTCAGGTATCTATCTGGGTTCCAACCCATGGGCTCAAAGTACCCAAACAGGTTATTCCGTAGAAGCCCACAGCACGCTACAGGCGACCTTTGGCGGTCGGTGGGATTTGTCCCGATTACTGCTCCAAGGGCTTTCGCTAAACGGACGGTTCGGATACGATTATTATAATCATAATAAAACGTTGAGGTATAAGCAATTTCCCGTGCGGCAATATATCGGGGCGGATCCTGAAACAGGTGAAGATCGGTACGTGGTTCACCGCGAAGAACAGCCCCTTGGTTATCAAATCATCCAAAACGCTAATAGAGCAATTTACTTAGAGGGGGTCGTTAATTACGAACGTTCGTTTAACGAGCATGAGGTGTCAGCCATGCTTCTTTATAACCAACGGGATTACATCAATCAGACGGCAGGTACGTCGCTTGCCAACATACCGTCAAGAAACCAAGGCGTGGCTGGTAGGGTCACTTATAATTTTAAGAATACCTATCTGTTGGAGGTAAACGCCGGATATAACGGTTCAGAAAACTTCCCTAAAGGAAGCAGGTTTGGGTTTTTTCCCTCGATATCAGCGGGCTACGTAGTGTCCAATGAGTCCTTTTGGAAATTATCGGCAATAAATAGCTTAAAGATAAGGATGTCTCATGGGCAGGTAGGGAGTGATGCTATTGGTGGAAGACGCTTTTTATTTCTTACAGATATCAACAAAAACGGCGAATCCTATTTATTCGGCCGAGGGCAGCAATACTGGCAAGGAATAATGGAAAACCAAATCGGAGTGCCTGACGTAAGCTGGGAAATATCCACAAAAACAAATGCGGGGTTCGACATTGCTTTGTTTGATAATTGGATAACGGCACAAGTTGATTTTTTCAATGAAAAACGAGATAAGATTTTGTTGAGGAGGGATCAGGTGCCGAGTATTGTCGGTTTTCAACCGGTAAGTATCCCTTACGGCAATCTGGGTAAAGCTTCAAACAAAGGCGTAGACGCCATGCTGGAAATAAAACGGACAACAAGGGGCGGTTTATATTATTCGTTCAGAGGTAATATTACATACGCAAAAAACGAGGTAATTGAAAACGATGAACCGCCTCAGTTATATCCCTACCTTTCGGGCATAGGCGAACGTATTGATCAGCCCTGGGGTTTTGTTGCGGAGGGATTTTTTGAATCCGATGAAGAGATAGACAACTGGTACGATCAACAGGCGCTTGGTGGCAGGCCGCGAATCGGAGATATCAAGTATCTGGATCTCAATGGAGACAATGTTATCAATACATATGATCAACGTGCCATTGGTTTTGCGCGAACACCCGAGCTGATGTATGGGTTCGGGGGTACATGGGCTTATAAAGGATTTGACCTTAGTGTATTTTTCATGGGAGCCGCCCGGACAAGCGTGTTTTTAGAAGGACGTAATTTTTACCCCTTCAATGAAGGGTTAGGCGTATTCAATATTTTCCGTGAGTATTACGATAATAGGTGGACTCCTGACAATCCCAATCCGCTGTATCCCGCGGTAAGTGATGGCAACAATGCAAATAACTTTAGAAGATCAACGATTTGGCAAAAGGATGCAAGCTATCTGCGTCTGCGCAATGTGGAAATCGGTTATACGCTTTCGGAAGCAGCTTTGCGAACGCTTAAAGTAGCTTCGTTTCGTGTTTTTGCCAACGGAACCAATCTGTATACCTGGGATACGTTAAAGGTTATCGATCCCGAATCTGATAACGGTTATCCGATCCAAATGGGATTAAATGTCGGCGTTCAGATTAATTTTTAAATTGAAAGCAATGAAAAGAATATGTTTATTGAGCAGCTTCGTGATTTCGCTGCTGGTGTATGCGTCATGTAATAAAGAATTTCTCGAAAAGCGGCCCGATGAAGATCTAAGTATTGACGATGTATTTGCTGAAGTTTCATATGCAGAGTCGTTTTTGACATCGGTCTATAGTAATTTGCCTGAGGAAATGAACTTTAACAATAACTGGGGAAACAATCCCTTTATCGGCGCATCCGATGAAATGGAGATGCCATACACCGATGTCTTTAGCCGATTTATGAACAATGGCTCTTGGTCTGCGGATAATACCATGCGTGAAATATGGGAGCGGTCTGCTCGTGGAATACGTAAAGCCAACATTTTTCTGGAGAACATTGATCGTACACCTATGACATCAAGGGTTGGAGGCGAACAACTCAAAGCACGATGGAAAGGGGAGGCATTGTTTCTCCGCGGCTTTTTCCATTTCTTGCTTGCCCGGGTTTATGGTCCGATCCCAATCATGGACAGGTCATACCAGACCGACGAAGATTTTACTAAAATCAGACGGGCACCGTTGGAGCAAGTTGTTGACTTTATTGTGGCGCAATGCGATACCGCCGCGGGGCTTCTCACAATGACGGTGGGTGAAAACGACTTGGGACGGGCAACGACTGCAGCTGCGCTGGCGCTTAAAGCAAGAGTTTTATTGTATATGGCGAGTCCGCTTTGGAATGGCAATCCAGATTATGTCGGCTTTACAGACAAGGAAGGTACATTGCTATTTCCGCAAACATATGATGCAACACGTTGGGAAACGGCAATGCGAGCGGCAAAAGATTGTATTGACCAATTGGAAATGGCAGGATATGGTTTATATTATGCTCCTTCGGGTGATCCGGTTGACAACTATCAAAGACTATTTATCGAAAACCACAATAAGGAAATCATTTTTGTCAGGAATATGGGCAATTTCGGCCAAATTGAGCAGGTGTCTGCCCCCAACGGTATGGGAGGATGGTCTGGGAACGCTCCTACACAGGAGCTCGTTGACGCTTACCAGATGAGCAATGGCGAAAGTCCGATTCTGGGATATCGGGACGACCTTACTCCGATTACGAATCCCTTATCAGGTTATCAGGAGTCCGGATACACTGATGTTGGACATCCTAAAGGGTACCACCCGAGTAACATCCACATGAGATATGTGGGGCGCGAACCTCGGTTTTACGCGAGTATCAATTACAATGAAGCGGTTTGGCGCGGTCGGCGGATAGAGTTTATGAGATTGGGAAGAGACGGCATCAAGGGTGGACCCGACTATACGCCCACCGGATATCTGATGAAGAAACACCTGGATCCGCAAGTGGACGTCCCTCAAGGTAGATATTCGCTGAAGACTTGGATTTTCTTCCGCTTGGGCGAACAGTATTTGAATTATGCCGAGGCACTAAATGAAGCGGTTGGGCCGGTTGATGACGTCTACACGTATGTAAATGCCATACGAGCCCGTGCGGGGCTACCCGGATTGAAAGAGGGCTTAACGCGAGACGAAATGCGTGAACGTATCCGGCATGAACGGCGGATCGAATTGGCCTTTGAAACGCATCGATATTTCGATTGCCACCGGTGGAAAATTGCACACATTACAGATGCAGGAAAGATAACCGGAATGGACATCAATCAAGGTGAGTTTAACCGGGATGACCGATTCTACCGCCGCACACTGATCGAAACCCGAGTATTCGAATCGCCTAAGCATTATCTGTGGCCGATTCCACTCTATGATATACTGCGAAACCAGAACTTGGTGCAAAATCCAGGGTGGGAGTAGCTATCTGCGGATTCCAACATTGCCAACTAACGAAAAAAAAGTTAAGTATACTACATAATATGAGTTGTTTTCAGAGATTAGCGTTTGTTTTTCTTTTTTGTTTTGCCATAGATTACGCATTTTCGCAAACTAGGCAATTAGCCGTAGATTACGTCAATTCATACATCGGTACGGCTTGGGATCGTGGCGGAGGGACCATTCCAACGGTCGGGCCTCCTTATGCCATGACTAGTTTCACCGCCCAAACGCGCGAGAATATTATAAGCGCTATGCCTTACATCTACGAGGATAGCACCATCATGGGGTTCATAGGCACACACCAGCCCATGTTATGGATGGGAGATTATGGCTACGTCTCGGTTATGCCGGTGGCCGGAGATCTGAAAGTTTATCCAAACGAACGCAGTCTGGCTTTTAAGCATGAAGACGAGGTCGTGTCGCCGTATTATTATTCAGTGAAAATGCGGGATCGAGAGGAAGGTATGATTGCCGCCGAAATGGCGTCAACTTCCCGCTGTGCGATTCTTAAATTCGAGTTTCCAAAAGGAGCTCCGGCTCATATTGTCATCCAGGGACTTAATATAAGCGACTCTCCGGATCCGGAATGGCTACATTGGATTAGTGACCTCAATAGCAGGAAGAATAGGGAAGAACAGATGGAAGGATATATAAGCGTCGATTTATCGAGAAATGAGATTACGGGATATAACCCAGACCATATGTCGTATAACATTAGCCCGCAGCTAAAGAACTTC
This sequence comes from Parapedobacter composti, assembly GCF_900112315.1. GTDB lineage: Bacteria > Bacteroidota > Bacteroidia > Sphingobacteriales > Sphingobacteriaceae > Parapedobacter > Parapedobacter composti. The sequence goes on from NZ_FOLL01000017.1 coordinate 36,205, forward strand.
AAGGGGTATTTTGTAATCCAGTTTGACCAGCCGATACAGACGTGTGGAACATGGCAGCATGATCGAATTAATCCAATGACCCTGGAGCTTAAAGCTAAAAAGCAAATGGGAGCCTATGCCTCTTTTGATATGGACAAAACAGCGTCTTTATCTGTCAAGGTGGCCACTTCGTTTATTAGTGTTGAGCAGGCCCGTGAAAATTTGAAACGGGAGATACCAGGTTGGCGGCTTCAAGACATCGCCGAGCAAACCAAGAATATCTGGGAAGAAAATCTAGAGACGTTTGAAATTAAAGGCGTTTCAGAAGAGCAAAAGCGGATTTTTTACACCGCGTTATATCACACCATGTTGTTCCCCAGGGAGATGTCGGAGTATGGCAAGTATTATAGCGCTTTTGATGATAAGGTGCATTTCGGCTCACACTCATATACCGATTTTTCTTTATGGGACACGTTTAGAGCTTTACATCCACTGATGGTTTTCCTTCAGCCCGAGCGCACCAACCATATGATTACGTCTATGCTTCAGAGCTATAAGGAGGGCGGACGGTTACCGATGTGGCCCAATCCGGCCGAGACCAACATCATGATAGGCACGCATGCCGATAACGTAATTGCTGATGCATATGTAAAAGGATTGCGCGACTATGACGTAGAACTGGCATACGAAGCGATGAGGAAGAACGCGCTCGTACCTCCTGACTTTGACGTGTTAACCCGATACAGCGATCGTGAAAATTGGGCAACAACACACTACGAAGCAAGGGCAGGGTTGAGTTATTATCATTCACTTGGCTACGTTCCGCAAGATAAAACGGATGAGTCGGTTTCAAGAACATTGGAGTATGCACTTAACGACTATTGTGTCGCACAGATGGCGAAAGCGCTAGGGCATACCGCAGACTATGAGCGCATGATGGAGTGGTCAAAAAATTACAAGAACCTCTACAATAGCGAAACCGGATTTATGGCGCCCAGGCGATACGATGGTCGTTGGCACGACCGTCCTTGGGAAGGATTTACCGAAGGCGGCCCGTGGACTTACCTGTTTTGTGTTATGCAGGATGTACCAGGATTAATACAGCTGATGGGCGGCGATCAGGCATTTGCGAATCGATTGGATAGCAATTTTATAAACAATCACTATGTGCATGAAAATGAACCGGGTCACCATTACATCTATCTATATAACTATTGCGGCCAATCATGGAAGACACAGGAATTGGTAAGGAAGTATACAAGGAGTAACTATTTGAATGCACCCAACGGAATTTTTGGCAATGACGATTGCGGACAGATGTCAGCATGGTACATTTTCAGTACAATGGGATTCTATCCGGTTACTCCAGCCTCAGGGAAGTATGCCATCGGAGCCCCACAATTTCCTGAAATGACCATGCGGTACCGTGTAAATGGAGAAAACAGAAGTCTCCGGATTATAGCTGAAAATCTTTCGGATGCAAACCTGTATGTACAAGAAGTCAAGCTCGACGGCAAGTTGATAGAAACCCCATTCCTTGACCATCAGGAACTTATACAGGCCAAGGAACTAAAATTCACCATGGGAAACAAACCAAAACATAATTGGAACTAATATGAAAGCGAGAAAACTACATGGCCTGGCGGTGATTGCCTTTTTATGCAGCCTGAAGATCGGTTCGCCGGCGGCAAAAGACACCGTAAATGATAAATTGACGATAAGCAGGAAAGCACTATTTGACAAAATAAAAGGGGGGTGGGCAGGCCAGACCATCGGCGTATCGTTTGGAAGCTATACCGAATTCAAATACAACGGTACGTTCATCCAAGACTATCAAACGATACCGTGGAGTGACGGCCAAATGAAGAAGCTGATGGATGATTGGCCCGATTTGTTTGACGATATTTATATGGATCTGACATTCGTTGACGTAATAGAACGATTGGGTGTCAATGCGCCAGTCGACTCCTTTGCCAGTGCGTTTGCGCATGCCGGCTACGGTTTATGGCATGCCAATCAGGCCGCTAGATACAACATTTTAAACGGTATCGCTGCACCAGCATCCGGACATTGGCTTAATAATCCGCATGCCGATGATATCGACTATCAGATTGAAGCAGATTTCGCTGGCCTCATGAACCCCGGTATGCCGAATTCGGCGTCGGCTATCAGTGACAAGGTGGGGCACATCATGACATATGGAGACGGGTGGTATGGTGGGGTGTTTATCGGGGCCATGTATTCATTGGCGTTTATACATGACGATATCGAAAAGGTGATTAACGAGGCATTACGTACGGTTCCTGAGCAAAGTACGTTTCACCAATGTATCGCGGATGTCATCCGTTGGCATAAAAAATATCCCCGCGATTGGAAACGAACATGGTTTGAGATTCAACAGAAATGGACGGAAGAGGTGGGATGCCCTGAAGGTGTTTTTTCGCCGCTTAACATAGACGCGAAGGTAAACGCAGCGTATGTAGTAGCAGGACTGCTGTATGGGCGCGGTGACTTTGCGTTAACAATGGAGATTGCTACCCGTATGGGGCAGGATTCCGATTGCAACCCATCTTCCGCTGCAGGTATTTTAGGAACCATCGTAGGTTATGATGGCATTCCGGATTACTGGAAGAAAGGCCTGGAGAATATCGAAGACGTTGTCTTCAAGTATACACAGATGTCGCTAAACACGGTTTATCAAACGAGTTATCAGCATGCATTGAAAATGATTGCACAAGAGGGGGGCTCAGTGGGAGAAGATGTGGTCGTGATCAAAAAGCAGGTGCCGCAGGCCGTAAGGTATGAAAAGAGCTTTGAGGGGGTATTCCCGATATCAAAAACGGAGGTGCATCAAAACATCAACAACGAACTGTCATTTGAGTTCGAGGGCACTGGCTTCGTCTTAAGAGGGTCGGCCAATAAAAACAGTGGCCAGCGTGAAGAACATGTCTTTGTAGCAGAATGTTACATCAATGGAGCAAAAGTAGAGGAAGCGAAATTGCCGACAGAATTCCGCACAAGAAGGTATGAACTTTTTTGGAAATACCAGTTACCTAAAGGCAAACATCGGGTAAAAATTGTCGTTAGAAATCCTAGCCCCGGTCATCATGTAAGGGCGTGGGATTATATTGTGTATAGCGACGAACCTGCTAACGGAATACATGAACATTTGCAATGAGCAACGAGCTACGGCCGCCGCTGGCTTGCAGCCGATCTGAAATAGCTGGCGTTCTTGTATATACAAGTTGATTGAAATGTTTATATTTGTTGCATGAAAGCGTATAGATTAAACCGATTATTCAACAGTCGCTCAGGTAACTGCTTCGATGTAGCCATTGATCACGGATTCTTTAATGAATATCCGTTTTTACAGGGAATAGAAGATATAAAAAAGGCGGTTGGTGTGTTGGTAGAGGCCGCTCCAGACGCGATACAACTTACGGTGGGCCAGGCGCATTATCTCCAATCGATTCGCGGTCGGCAAAAACCATCGCTCGTGCTTCGCACGGATGTGGCCAATGTATACGGCAAGCAGTTGCCACGTACATTGTTCAGCCGGATGATCGAAAATCCGTTGGAGCAGGCCATTCGCCTGGACGCGGTCTGTGTAGTGGTCAACCTGTTCAGCATTCCTGACGAACCGGAGGTAACCGACCAGTGCATTCAAAACATTCTGAAGATAAAGCCAGAAACTGAACGATACGGTATCCCATTGATGGTGGAACCACTGGTGTTCCGGCCGAATAGTCAAGCAGGGGGATATATGGTGAATGGCGACCCCGAAAAAATCATCCCGTTGGTACGTCAGGGTGTGGAACTGGGCGCTGATATCATCAAGGCAGACCCTACGGACAACGTAGAGGACTATGGTCGAGTGGTAGAGACGGCAGGAGACGTCCCGGTATTGGTACGTGGTGGTGGCAAGGCAACCGACGAAGAGATTCTACAACGTACCTATGGCTTGATGCAACAGGGAGTAAGAGGCATCGTCTATGGACGGAATGTTATACAGCATTCGAATCCGAGCGGAATGACGCGGGCGTTGATGGCTATTGTACATGAAGCGGCAAAGCCAGAAGAAGTTATAGAATTATTGAAGTAAAGCAACAATGAAAACAGTGAGGATAGGCATCATCGGCGGCGGGCTGATGGGGCGTGAGGCGGCCAGTGCGTTCGGGCGGTGGTTCGTATTGAAAGATTTCCCCGTGCGCGTACAACTGACGGCGGTGTGCGACTTGAATGAGCAGGTGTTGGAATGGTATAAGCAGATTGACAGTGTCAATTTGCTGACGACGGACTACCGCCAACTGATCAGCAGTGAACAAGTAGATGTGGTGTATATAGCTGTGCCACATAACCTGCACCGTGAGTTGTATATAGACATCCTTCGTGCCGGAAAGGATCTGCTTGGAGAAAAGCCGTTCGGCATTGATTTGGAGGCGTCCGAAATGATCGCTGCGGAAGCTGCAAGACTAGGTAGGTTCGTGCGATGTAGTTCCGAGATGCCCTTTCTGCCTGGGCCTCAGCGGGCCATCGCTGAGGTGTTGTCCGGAAAACTGGGTCGGATATTTGAGATTCGCGCGGGCTTCTTGCACGCGAGCGACATGAACGCTCAAAAGCCAATCAATTGGAAACGGCAGTCTAAGTATTGCGGTGAAATCGGCGTAATGGGTGATCTGGGTATGCATGCACTACACGTGCCACTGCGGTTGGGTTGGAAACCAACTAAAGTGTTTGCCCAGTTGCAGAAAATCATCACCGAGCGGCCCGATGGCAGGGGCGGTATCGCTACTTGCGACACCTGGAATAATGCCATATTGAGTACCCAGGTGGATATCGACGGCGAGCAGGTGCCCATGTTGCTGGAAATGAAACGGCTAGCACCTGGAGAGACCAATACTTGGTATATCGAGATTTATGGCACGGAAGGCGGTGTGAAGTATAGCACCAAAGATACAAAGACTTTTTGGCAGTTTACCAATGAGGCCGAGCAATGGTGGAAACGCACCGATCTCGGATTTCAAATGCCATTCGAAACCATCACCGGAGGAATCTTTGAGGCCGGTTTTCCGGATTGTTTTATGCAGATGTTTGCAGCGTACGTAGCCGAACGGGAAGGAATGCTGCAGGGAAAATTTGGATGTGCAACGCCCGAAGAGGCGGTTACCAGCCACCGCGTATTCCAGGCCGCGCTGCTTTCGCAGCAAACAGGTAAATTTGTGGATGTTTATTTTCCTGCAGCAGTAGCCGTATGAAGCGATCTGAAATAAACTATGCTATACGCTCGGCACTTACTTTTTTTGAAAGGAACGGCTGGACGTTGCCACCCCATCCGGCTTGGGATGTTACGGATTTCGGACTAGGCATTTTTCACAGACAGGGATTGGTGCTGGTAAACCTTGCCGTTGAACCGGAATATTGCGAGAAGCTGATGTACGCATGGCGGGATCAGACCACCCCTGCACACTACCATAAACTGAAAAAAGAAGATATTATTTGTAGAGCGGGTGAACTCGCGGTTACCCTATGGGGCGAAGATCCTGGCGCCATCCAGCAAGAGTACATCAGCGTCAAGATCAATGGTAAGCATCAACCGGTTAAAAACGGGGAACCGGTTGTGCTAAAAGCCGGCGAACGGATTACTATCAGTCCGCTTTTGTGGCATGCATTCCATCCCATATCACCCGAATGCATCATCGGAGAGGTTTCCACAGCCAATGATGACATGAATGACAATTTTTTCTGGAATAGCGAAATCGGACGATTTCCGGAAATCGAGGAAGACGAACCACCGTTGGTAAAGCTGCTGAGTGAGTGAGTATATGTCAACTAAGTTAGAAAGGCGAGCGGGTCTGCTTGTAGCAGGTAATTGGATATTGGATCAGGTGAAGCTGATCGACAAGTTTCCCAGTGAGCAGTCGCTCGCAAATATTCTCCATGAATATACAAGTAACGGTGGCTCTGCATATAATATTCTGATGGATCTTGTGCAATTGAAAGCACCGTTCTCTTTGGAGGCAATCGGATTGGTAGGTGACGACCTCAACGGGATGCGGATTATCGACCATTGCCGCGAGGCAGGTATCAATGTACGCCAGTTGCAGATGACGCCCCGTGCGGCCACTTCCTATACCATTGTAACTTCAGTAAAGGAGACAGGTAAACGCACTTTCTTCCACCAACGCGGCGCAAACTCCCTGCTGGATATGGAACATTTCGATTTCAATGTTTCAAAAGCCAAGATTTTCCATTTAGGATACCTGCTATTGCTGGACCGGCTGGATGAAGTTCAAAGTAATGGCAAGACAGGGGCGTCAATAGTATTGGAGCGTGCGAAAAACGAAGGTTTTATGACATCGGTGGATCTAGTCAGTGAGGATTCTGACCGTTTCCGGAGCATTATTCCCTATTCATTGCCTTACGTAGACTTGCTTTTTCTGAACGAATACGAAGCGAGCCGATTATCAGGTGTCGATCTGATGGATTTGGCCAATCAAGAGGAGATGCATAAGCGATGCGATGTCGCTTTTAATTCGATTTTCAGCCTTGGAGTCAACGAGTGGATCGTCATTCATTATCCCGGTGGAGTATGGGCCGCGCACCGTGACGGCAGCAGGTTGTTTCAGCCCAGTCTATTACTTCCCCAAGAGAGGGTCGTCGGAGCCAACGGCGCCGGCGATGCGCTGGCTGCTGGTGTGCTTTTGGGCGTGCATGAAGGGTGGAGTATGAAAAAGTGCCTTAATCTTGGAGTATGTGCCGCAGCATCAAGCCTTTCACATGTTACCTGTTCAGATGGCGTACTGCCCCATCCAGATTGTTGGGCATTAGCGGATAAGTTCGGTTATCAGACCGTTAGCCATAGTTTGACTTCCCTATGGGATGGGTAGTAAGCCTTATCCCGTTGCGGCGGATTCTTGTATCTTTCAATTCAGTAATCCCTCTATATCCGTTAGTTCTCTGGGAATTCCTTCACGGTTTTGATCGGCCATTTCCATGGCTCTTTTCTACAAGCTCTTTTCTGATACGGCTTAACGATTGTGGTGTAATCTTCAGATACGAAGCAATGTAATGTTGCGGTACTTGTTGTGCCAATGTGGGATAACGTTTTACAAATTCAAGATACTTTGTTTTAGCGTCCCCGAAATTTAAAAAGTCGTTGTCTTTGATTTTGTTCAGCAAGGCAGCTTCGGTAACGCTTTTGATGAAAATGTATAAGTTGGGGATTTCATCGCTTAGTTTTTCAATAGCTGATTTATGAATGGTATAAAGTACCGAATTGACTATTGCCTGAAAAGAGTCTGTTGCAGGTTTGGCTGTATAATAACTTTCCAAATCCACAAAAAACTGATTTTTCCTGATAAAATATTTGGTTACGTCATTTCCATTGTCGTCTACTGCGTACACTCTTAAAATCCCACTTTCCACAAATGCAATTTCATTAGCTATTTTATGAAATTCCTGAAAGTGTTCGCCTGCCTTTAAGCTTCTGTTTTTGTAATGCGAAGCAACATAGTCAATATCCTGTTTGGAAAGGATACCGCCAAATTCCAATGCTGATTTTAATTTTTCCATTTACTTCACGATTCCGTTTTCAAAGACACTTTTTGCACATGCGATTACCGCTTCCTGCGGCGAAATAGGTTGCCAAAACAAGTCCCTTCGCGCTTTGGTATTTTCGGTTAGCCTTTTCACGCCCAATTCAAGCAAGATGGGTTTCAATGACGGTTCAAAGATAGAAAATAATCGAGTGGCAAAATTGGGCAACTCTTTGGTTGGTATTTTTCTGTGAGGATATTCTTGTTTCAATATTTGGGCGATTTCTTTAAAAGTCATGTATCCTGCGGAAGCAATGTATCGGTTGCCTGCGGCCTGAGGCAGTTCCATTGCTTTAATCAGTAAGTCGGCAACGGAACGAACGTCCACGATGTCAAATCCGATCTTTGGCAATGCGGGTGAACTGCCGTCTAAAATTTTAATAACCGTATTAGCAGATGTACCAAAATCTTTTTCTAAAACAGTTCCTAAAATAGCGCCGGGTAATACTGTTGTCAACTGCAAATTGGAATTGTCTCGCTTCATAAATTCCCACGCAGCTTTTTCGGCAATAACCTTGCTTCTAAAATACGGAGTAGTATCGTTCTTATTAGTTTCGTCTGTCCAGTCGTTTTCATTAAAAACATTGTTTAGTTCGGTTTTAGTTTTTCCGTAAACAGCAGCTGCAATGGAAGATACCATAACTACACGCTTTACATTATTGGCACTTGCCGCTCTCAGTATGTTTAACGTTCCCTGTTTCGCAGGGATAATCAAATCGTTTTCGTCTTTGGGCAATTCTCTCGGAAATGGCGATGCAATGTGTTGTATATAATCAATGGTTTTGGTCAATTCAAACCAAACATTGCTATTGTTCAGATCCGCTTCCGCAAAAGTCAGGTTATCGATGTTTTCGGTGTATTTTGCAATAATTTCCCGAATGGAGATTATTCTGTCTTTGCTCCGCACGGTTCCAACAACGTCATAGCCTTTATTCAACAGTTGAATAGCGGTATGCGAACCCAAAAAGCCTGTTACGCCTGTCAATAGAACTTTCTTTCTCATATTGTCTGTAATTTTGTTATAGGGGAAATTTAATTGTTGTAAAAATCAATGACATTGCGGCTGTCAACAGTGCAATCAACCCCCAAAAATTCCACGAAGTATATGCCCTTTTGTAATCGCTTGAAAGGGTTGCTGAATTGTCAGCAACAAGTTGGGCAATTTTTTTCTGTAGTGGTGCAACTCTAAGTGTATAAACAATGCCCGAAATGATGTATGCAGTTAATGCAAAGAGAAGCCAACGGTTTTCCAGTATAGGAAATTGATTGTAAACAAAACTTCCTGTTGCGGTAATGACGAACACGCACGGAAGCGTAAAAACCTTGTCGCCTTTTATGATTTCGGTAATGGCAAAGCGAATGGTTTCTTTGTTGCCTGTTTTCGAGGCTTTATGCAGCCAGCGGATCTCAGTAATAATGTTGCCTAAGAAAACAATCACGGCAAATAGGTGTAATAGAATAAGAATTTTGTCCATTGTTTAATGCTTTTTTGCAAAGGACAAAAACATCGAGCGTATCGCAATTAACAATTGGTAAAAAATGAATTTTCTCTGTCCGTTGGCTATAAGTCTGAACAGTTGTCTGAAATAGTTTACTTTTACGCGGGGAAGTGACAAGCCTTGCCTCGCTGGTCCCGTTGAAAGCAAATTCATATACTGAAAAACCTGTAACTGTTTGCAATAAAAGCGCATCAGCTAAACCTCTTAAGGCTTCTCTTGCATTTTAAAATTCTAGCGATATCAGTAAATTTCGGCACTAAGAAAACGGATACTTGAATCGGTGCCAGATGGCATCCAATAGCCGTATTTCGTAGTATTTGCATAGGCCGTTTAAACAATAGGTATAGACGTGAAAAAAAATAACTTTTACGTAATCACCGGGGGTCCGGGTGTTGGAAAGACAACGCTATTAAATAAGCTTGCACAAACAGGCTATCTAACGATTGAGGAAGAAGCCAGAAGAATTATAAAAGAGCAGATGGCTATCGGCGGTAACGGATTGCCGTGGAAAAACAAGATTGCTTATGCTCAATTGATGTTGGATGCTTCCGTAAAGACCTTTGAAAAAATTAGCAGTAACGGTTTTCTACCGCCTGTGTTTTTTGACCGTGGGATTTTGGATGCTGTATGTTACATGCGCATGGAAAATATTTCCTTATCAAAAGATGTGATTGAAATCGTCGGCAAATGCAGATACAACAAAAAGGTCTTTATGCTACCCCCTTGGGCGGAAATATACGAGACGGATACCGAACGCAGGCAATCGTGGAAAGAGGCCGTATTTACCTTTGAGAAGATGAAAGAAACCTATCTGCTGTATGATTACCAAGTGATAGAAGTACCTAAGGGTTCAGTGTCAATACGGCAACAGTTTATCGTTGACACAATCAATCAACGTCGTTAAAAATCAATACAGGAAGAAGATAAGCCGGTATAGCGAGTGCCTTTAACGTTTGTTAGCGGTATTCCATTACCGGTTTGCAATATCGTTCCATCCGCTACGGTCCGCGTTGCGAAGAATTTTGTAGTCAATGTAAAATGTCCCAAACGGAATGAAGCACGCAACAAGAACCTTCCAAGTTGTTTCTTTAAATTTCCATTGTTGTTCTATGCCTACATGCAAAGCGTTGAAGACAAACAAGAGGAACAACGCACCGTGAATCGGTCCAAGAGATTTGGACATTGAAGGATTGTCAAAGTAATATTTCAGCGGAACGGCTACGAAAACCAAAGCAAGTAGTGAAATGCCCTCTAAAAATGCAAGAAGTCGTAAACGCCCGATTGTTGTTGTGAAATACTTTTTCATAGTTAAAATGTTCTGAAATTTGGTCGGCTTGATAAAGGCGAAAATGTCCAGGGAATTGCAATGAAAATGATGATTAGTGCGATGGAAAACCAAACTAACATTGTCTTGAATTTCTCTTTGTCTGTGGGTTTTCGTTTCGCCAATGCGGATCCGATTGTCAATATCACAATGGCTGTCAGCATTAAGAAAATGTGTATTACACCATAGAAAGTTAAGTCCAGATTTTGTAAGCCGATTTCGGTTTCTTTCCAAAAGTACTTTACAATCGGACTTTGCGTATAAACTATTATTCCAATCATTAGCTGGATGTGCGTAATGGTTGCAGTCCAGTGTCGGAACGCGTTGTCTGTTTTGGAGAAAGTTTTGTTGTTGATATAACCAACAAATGCTCTATAAATGGAATACAACAGAAAAGCTAAAACAAGCCAACGAATTAAAGAGTGGGAGACTAATAACGTTGAATACATAATTTCCGTTGAGTTTCGTGTTATGTTTTTGTGTCTTGCGACAAAGGTAAGATAAAACATACTAATTGGTATGTTTTTGAATAAAAAAATTATTTCAACGTGTTCAGGTAGTTTTTAAGTTGTTTCAACCAGGGGAGATAGGCCTTTCTGCTGTTTTCTAATTTCCCAAAATTTCGTATGCCCCAATAGCCCGACATTACAAATGTCGTTACTTGTTTTGCGTTTACGTCTTGCCGGACAAATCCGTTTTTCTTTCCCCTTTCAATACTTGCAGTCATTACCTTTGTCCATTGTTTAGTCAATTCGTTCAAGGCGTTGTTAAAGTCAGCGTTCCAAGGTGTCATTTCTTGCGTAAAGTTTGAGGCAGGGCAACCATACTCAACTTTCAAAAACTCATTTTTCATCAGTAGGTCATACATTAAATTGTAAATGCCATCTAACGGATTTTGTTCGCTTTGCAATGGTTCAATAAAACTGCTTGTAAGTATCGGTTTCAGAATTTCGTTGATGATGGCGAGCCCCATTTCGTCTTTTGTCTTGAAATGGTAATAAAACGCACCTTTTGTTACTTGTGTCGTGGCAATAATGTCGTCAATGCTTGTCGTTTGATAACCGTTAACGTAAATCAGTTCAAACGCTTTTTGCAGAATTGTCAGTCGCGTTGCCTCAGCCTTTTTCATAAAGATACTGCTCGGTATTTTGCAAAAGAACAAAAAAAATGGCGGACTGTTACTTGCCTTCATTTTATCGAGGCATGATAAAGCGCTTCGGAAAAATAACAGCTGCCGTTATTCTTGTTTACGGAAATGGTTAATGTTTTCAGCAACCCACTCGTCAAATGACTTTGGTTGTCGTTCATGCGGATGTCATTATAAATTTCTTTTGTTGCTTTCGATCGCAATGAACTCGGGCAAATAATCGGGAGTACATCCCTTTGACACCATTTCACCTTTATACAGCCCCGTTTTCTCGCCAACTTCAATACAGCGTGCTCGATACTTTTTATCAAAAACTCCAATCCAGCCTGCGGTGAAATTCATAGCCCATTGTACTTCAGGTTTTTCGTTTTCTATTTGTTTTTCAATGGCCGATAGCAATTCTTCAGTATTTGGAGGAGGGGTTTGCCCCAGCCAACGCAAACGGGCCTGGTAATACCAAAAAATTCGTCGCTGAAGTGAAGAAGGACTGTTCTTCCACGATTCCATCAGCGCTATCGTTTTCTTGTCTTTCGATAGTTGGTTTGCCATCAACCAGTCCATTAGTTGATTTCGCTCATCAAATGGATGATCCTGCATGTCCTTGCTGAGCTTATTAATCAAATCTTGTGAAAGAAGCTTATTGTCCATAATTAAGACGGCCAATAGCCTGGGCAAGAGTTCCCCGGATGACCAGAGTTCCATAGCCAGTTCGTGATCCTTTTTGACATCCTTAGCAATTTTCCGTAAGTCACCCAGCTTAGTTTTAGGGTTGATTTGTCCCAGGATGGTTTCTGCTTTTGAAGAGCGTTTCATATCAATCTTTCGGTTTATTTATTCAAGACAAACAAGACACGTTTTACTTTACCATACAAACCCGTTTGCAGATACGCAGATACCGGGGCGTCCGCGGAGCGTTTTTCCGGCAGCTACGGGGATATCTTGTTACCGGGCAGCTCAACGATTTTCTCTATAAAGAATCGCGTACTATTGTTGATTTCGTCGAAGTAATTCATCAGTTTACTAATCCGTCCCAATTTTCAATTTGCCACTATCCTCAGCCCAAATCTCAAAAAATATCTTTGTCTTGCGCTTAAAGCACAAGGCCGTTGATTCCGTTTAAAATTAGTGATTTAATCCCTGAATTTCTAATCCTGATGCTGCCGTCTTCAGGGGGCAGGTCGGAGAGATAAGGCACCAAATGACCAATAGTTTTCCGTATTGAAGTATCGTCTGGTTGAATTTCTTAATGACGATTTCAAGACGAAAGCACATTGCCGAGCTGGAATATGCGCCCAATGAATACGCGGCGAAAAGGCAACAAATCAAACGGCTGCCGCTGACCAGAGGGTTTACCTTATCGGCATTCTAAAGTTTAGCATGGATGTTGATAAGCAACATAGGTACTCTCATGATATTGCACTGATGGAAAGGACTTCAGGCAAATTATTTTAGTATAAATAGGAGTTTAAATTTTGGAATTACCTAATTTGTGAAAACGAGTGAGGATATGCAGAACGAGAAGGACAAGTGGATGTACCTGTTGAAGCACATGAGCACCCTTGACAAGATTCCGGTCTTCTTGGACAAACGGGTTTTTCAACTCATCTTCAAGACACCGGAAGTGGTAAAACTAAGAAAAGAGGAACGTATGGCATACGAAGCGAATTTAAAAACCGCATCTCCCGCGTCTGTTCCGGTTGATTTTGTTTTGAAGATTATGACCTCCCCCCTGAAATACCTGCTTACGGGTGTCTTTTCAGCCGTGCTGGTCATGGGGTATGCGCAGGAAGAGGAGCAACAGCAGGAAGAGAAGCGACAACCCAGTGAGCAACGGGACGAAAGGCAACCGACGCTTTTGGAGTCCGTCGATGTCGTACGTGATTACCGGCCGATGCTGGCCGATGCCGTAAAGATCCGCCGGAGCCCCGATATGCGTATCGACCGGGAAGGGCTTGAGATTGAGCTGCGCCAGATCGCCGCCGCCACTTATTTTTCAAAGAACACATTCAAACAAGCCTATTACGGTAGGTTGCTGGAGCGGCATCCGGACGCTTCACGCAGCAATATCGATAACTACCGGATTGGTTTCCTGGCCTACCAGGCAGGCGAATACGAAAGAGCCACCGCTATTCTGGAGAAGCTGGCGGCTTCGGATGCTTTTTATCAGAGCTCGATAATCGCTTTAGGCCATATTGCCTTGGAAACCGGCGATAAGCAGCGCGCACGGAATGCGTTTGTTAAAGCGTCCAGACTAGATTTCGATCAGGCATTGAAAGCGGATGGACTGTTTAATTATGCGAAAATCTTATATGAATTGGATTCCGCCCAGATGGCCCTGAAAGTCGCCCAGGAATATATCGCTCAGAAATATAGGGATAATAATCCGGATGCCAGCGACACAGAGAATCCGGAAACACTGTTGGCTGAAATCTTGTTGGGCACGAGCAATTTTCACGCAGCGGTAAATATGCTGGAATCGTTCAGCAACAAGGGGCGGGAAGCCGATATGGCCTATCAAAAGGTTACGTATTATCGCGGATTGGAGTTTTATAACGAGCGTGCTTTCGAAAACAGCATATCCATGTTCATGCGATCGGAAAAATTCCCGATCGATGCGGAAATGGCGGCGTTGGCCACTTATTGGAAAGCGGAGGCGATGTATGAAGTGCGCAAGTACAAAGAGGCGGTGGAAAACTTTTCCCGGTTCCTCCAGTTGCCTGCCGCGCGAAACACCGATGTATACAGTTATGCGAACTATGCCCTGGCTTATGCGGCCTTCCGCAACAACAGCTTTAGCGTGGCGGCCGATTATTTTGAACGCTTTTTGGCTAGCGAGGGAAGTTTGATAGCGGAAAATGTACGTCATGACGTCATCGCACGTTTAGGTGATTCGTATTTGTCCATGCGCGATTACGGCCGAGCCAACCAATACTATGACCAGCTGATCAACAGCGGGGCCGCCAACCAAGACTATGCCTTGTTTCAGCGCGGTATTATCCAGGGATTGCAGGGCGACAAGGAAGCCAAGCTCAGCACCCTGCGGTCCGTTGTTGAGCAATTCCCTGGTTCAAACTATGCGGATGACGTGGCCTTTGAGGTCCCGTACACATATTTCACTATGGGAGATTACGATACCGCCATTGAGGGGCTGCAGCAGATGATCGAACAGTACCCCCGCAGCAGTTATGTTCCCCGGGCATTAATGACCATTGGGCTTGTCCAGTACAATAAAGATGATACCGAAGCGGCAAAAGCCACCTTCCAGAAGGTGGTGGAGGAACATGCCACAACCGATGAGGCACGGCAAGCGATGCGTTCCATTGAAAACATTTACCTGGATCAGGGGGATGCTTCGAGTTATATTAATTACGCGACCAGCACCAATCTCGGTGAGCTGAGTACTGCAGAGCAGGATAACCTGGCTTTCCAGGCGGCCTATTCCTTGTTTGCCAGGGGAGAATATGGACCCGCTGTGGAAGCGGTCAATGCGTATTTTGATAAATTCCCGAAACCCATACAGGAAAAGCATGCCCGTTATATCCGTGGGGTGAGTTTGTACCGAGCCGGGCACCCAAAGGAAGCGCTGCACGACCTGAACATTATCCTGAACGACTGGACGAGCCAGTATACGGAGAACACCTTGCTGACGGTGGCGGCGCTATACCTGAGCTTGGAGGAATACAACGAGGCCATCGTACACCTCAAAAAACTGGAACTCACTTCAGAATACAAAGACAACTATGCCTACGCGGTAACTAACCTGATGATTTGTTATTTCGAAATCGGCGACTTGGATCAGGTGGCCAAATATGCGAAGTTGATCAAGAATTACGAGCGGTCATCCGAGGAGGACATTGCCAAGGCACACTTGTACAGTGCGCGGGCCATGCTGCGAGAAGGGAAAGTGGAGCCCGCCATGAAGGAGCTGAATCTGGCGGCGCTGAAAAGCCAAACGGTAGTCGGCGCAGAGGCACGGTACCGCCTGGGGCAACTGCAGTATGAAGACAAGGAATATGATAAAGCCCAGGAAACGGCCTTTGATGTGATCAACAACATGGGGTCACATGACTATTGGGTGGCCAAGAGCTTCATCCTGCTTGCGGATGCCTATGCGGGCAAAGGCGAGAAGCTCCAAGCGAAGAGCACACTGGAAAGCGTGATTGAAAATTATGAAGAAGATGATGATGTCATTCCTTCGGCGAAAGAGCGTTTACAGAAATTGAACAAAAAGTAGGGGGAATTTTTTCGGCTGTGATTTGTTGTCGCGTCAATAGTCGCTTTGGTTTCATTACTTAAATGAGCCATACAGGCAAACAGATCGAGCCTTACAGGCAAATTAGCCGATTGTTTTTTGCCACATCTTTGTATCATGAAAACAATCGTTATGACAGGCGCAACATCCGGTATTGGCAAGGAGGCCGTTCAGCGGCTTGCGCAACAGCCCGGTACAAGAATTATCGTCGGCGCGCGCGGACGCGGACGCATTGTACCGGAAGGGACAGAAGTTTTTCCGTTGGACCTCACCTCGCTGGAAAGCGTCCGATCCTTTGCGGATAGCGTGAAAAAGCGGCTCGGAGACACTACGATTGACGTGCTGGTGCTCAACGCAGCGGTACAAGCAAAAGACAACCAACAGCAGAGCGCAGACGGTTTTGAATTGATGTTTGCCGTCAACCACCTGTCACATTACCTGCTTGCAAGGTTGCTCTGGCCCCACATGACCGCTAACGGCGTCATCGTCTTCACCACCAGCGACACGCATGACCCCGCGCTCATCCCGTTCGCGCCCAAGACGCTAGACCCACACGGGCTCGCCAACCCTCAAAAAAAGGAATGGGGCATGCGCGCGTATGCCGCATCCAAGCTGTGCAACCTGTTGACGGCCCGTTCTTTTGCTGCAATCAGCACGATGGAGGGGAGAGGTATCAGCGTTATCGCCTACAACCCCGGTCTAACCGGTGGCACATCGCTGACCGGCAAGCCTTCCCGCTTCATGCGAATATTGCTGCCCTTGGTGCTCCGCCCGCTGTCGCGCGTGGTGAGCCTGTTCAAACCTCCGTTTTTCGTCGGTACGCCCGAACGTGCCGGCGGTGTATTAGCAAACCTGGCGTCTGGAGAAATCCGGTTGCCCGAGGGGCGGGTGTATGCTTCATTGGTTAGAGGAAAGGTTACATTTCCCGACCCTTCGCAGCTCGCCCAGCGCGACGAGACAAGGGATTGGCTATGGCGGGCGAGTGCCAAGATGGTCGGCTTGTCCGAACAATAATATCCCGTATCTTTATCCTGATGAAGTATTCTACCGAGATAGTACCCGGCCGCATGGTCTATTCGCTCAATACAGAAAAAGAGCGAATACGGGACGGTCTCATCCCCGAAAGCCTGCTGGTACTGCAGATTTCCGGACAGTTGATGTTTGAAACGTCCGGCGAGAAACTCCTGACCCAGGCCGGAGACATGCTGCTCATCCGGAAAAACCAGTTGGCCAAAGCCACCAAAATACCAGGTGAAGACGGAGCGTACCAAACGATACTGATCTTGCTGAACGGCGATACGCTGAGAAAATACGCGCTGGAGCATCAGGTGGAAATCACGCAGAAATACAAAGGACCCCCCAATATATTTATACCCCAGAATGAGTTCCTGAAGGGCTTCTTCAAATCGATCATACCCTATGCCAATAACCCGAAGGCAGCCGCAGCACGCCGGTTGGGTAGACTGAAAATCCGGGAAGCCGTGGAGCTTTTGCTGGATACGCTCCCAGATCTGAAGTACTTTCTGTTTGACTTCTCCGAGCCGTATAAAATTGATCTGGAGAGTTTCATGTTCCAGCATTTTCACTTTAATGTTCCACTGGAGAAATTCGCCCGGTTGACAGGCCGGAGCATTTCCAGCTTTAAACGCGACTTCCACAAAGCATTCGGCGTGCCTCCAAGGCAGTGGCTGCAGGAAAGACGTCTGGAGGAAGCACGCCGTCAGCTTGAACAACAGGGAAAGAAGCCTTCGGAAATCTACGTGAACCTGGGCTTTGAAAGCCTGCATCACTTTTCGAATGCGTTTAAACGTCGGTTCGGGGCGTCGCCAACGAGGTATAACAGGGTATGACGTTCTTCACCGCAGATTTGCTTTCCCTAACGGGGCACAGCTCCGGCCGGTGTAGCCGGAGGGCGTTAAGATAGTGGTGAATTAGGCCTTTTTTGGAGGCAAATCGAAAGCTATGGCCTCATGTTCGAAGTGACCGTTATGTGAACCATCGCAAAAAGGCTTGTTTTTTGAAAGCCCGCAACGGCAAATAGAAAGTACCGTTCTCCCTTGTAAGCCATAGGCTTTACCATTTCTGTCCACGATTTCAAAATCGCCTTCAATTCTCACCGATCCGTTGTTGTTAATAGTTAGTTTAGTCTTAGCCATTTCATTTTTTTGCTGTCAAAAATAGCGTATACAAATGATCAATAGACATCTACTTATAGTTTAGAAACATTATACTGTATAGCCCCCCATTTCCCCGTTCCGGGGCCTTGTTTTTAGTAACTGTCTTTATCCGCTTATCCAATGCAGCACGGAGCGTTGCAGCTGCAATCTTATCCAGTGTTATCCATCCCCTTCGTATTCGTCCACGGTCTTTTTTCTACGTATATTTCTTTAGCTTTGTACTTCACAACAACTTGCCAGCCAATTATTGCTATTGAAAATGAAGAGACTGTTGTTCATCATAATTTATGTACTGGGTTCCAGTACGTTGTCCTTTCCGAAGAGCCGCGGCGCTGAAATAGATTCGCTGTTGCGGGTATTGGATAAAACCATCGCGAAACGCACGGTTTACATGTCGGAAAAGGAACAGAAAATTGACGAAATAAAACGGCTGCTTAAACATGAGCATTCGCCTGAGAAGCGCTTTCAGTTGAATACCAGACTGATATCGGAATATCAATCCTTTATATGTGATTCTGCATTGGGTTACATAGACCGCAATATCCAATTGGCGAAAACCTTGAACAACCGGGAATTTATGGATGAGAGCCGATTGAGGTTAGCTTTTGTGCTATCGATATCGGGCTTGTTTACCCAAGCCTCCGAGGTGTTTGGTGGCATTGAATACAACGCATTGCCGCATCACCTGAAGGTTTTTTATTGTTGGGGCTACATCCGATATAATGAAAATCTGATAAAATATACCGATCATCCGAAGTACGAAGCGGTACACATACGGGAAATTGCGAGATACAGGGATACATTGATGAACTTGCTTGGAAAGGAATCGGATACCTACCTGAAGGAAAAGTCGTTCAAGCTGAAGGCGGAAGGCGCCTTTGAAGCCTCTGCCGAGATCCAGACAGAATTGTTTAAGAGGGAGCAGGTGGATTCCCACGGGTATGCGATGGCTGCAATGGGATTGTCTATGATTCACAAAGAACTCGGAAATCAATCGTTGCAGGAAAAGTACCTGCTGCTTGCAGCCATAACGGATGTGAGGCTAGCCGTGAAAGAAAACGAATCCTTATTAACGTTGGCTATCTATTTATACGAGCAGGGAGAAGTAGACCGGGCCTACAATTATATCCAAGCGGCCCTTGACGACGCAAATTTTTATAATTCTCGTTTCAGGAATGCGGTGATCGCACGTACGCAACCCAAAATTGAGGCCATGTACTTGGCAAAGATCGAACAGCAACGAAAAAATTTGAGATCTTATGCATTGGCGATAAGTGTTTTCCTCATTGTCTTGGTCGTTACCTTATACTTTCTTTACAAACAAATAAAAACCGTATCGCGAGCCAAACGGAACTTGAATACCATTAACGAACAGTTAGTCTCCGTCAACCAGCGGCTGGATGAGGCTAACCTGATACGCGAGCGTTATATCGGTTATTACATTAACCAATGCGCCGTATACCTCGATAAGTTGGACGAGTTCCGGAAAACCGTGAACAGGAAAATTAAAGCCGGACAGCTGGACGAATTGCAAAAGCTGAGCGTATCGATGGCTACGCTTGAAAAAGACGCGCAAGAATTGTATACAGACTTCGACAGCACGTTCCTGGAGGTATATCCGGATTTCGTGGAAGAGTTCAATGCGTTGCTCCGGGAGGATGAGCGGTATGTGCTTAAAAAAGATCACCTGAACACCGAACTTCGCATATTTGCCTTGATCCGGCTAGGCATAACAGATGTCAATCAAATTGCTACGTTTCTGAGGTATTCCATACAAACGATTTATAACTATAAGAGTAAAGTGAAGGGAAAAGCCGCTGTCGACATCGATCACTTTGAAGAAAAAGTTAAAAAAATCGGTACGTTTCCTGTCCGATAGATTCTCGTGTGTTTACCAATTGCTCGCTGCCTGTTGCTGTTAACTTGCTTGTTTAAAGAATTTTACGTTTTTTAAAAATAAAAATATCTTACCAAGAGGCCTACTTGCGCATGCAGGTGGGCCTCTTGGTGTATAAATTTGCCGGTACGTGGAAATCAGGTGAAATCTGCATTCCGGCTAACGCGTAACCTTAAATTATAAACGTTAAAATTGATAAGTACCGATATGAACAATCGTCTTTCCGTGATCGCTTGGCTATGCAACCTTGTTTTGTTTGTCTTCTTGGCGGGAGCAACGGTCCGGGCCCAAGAAATCACTCCGTTCAGAAACGATGACCGGGTTGTTTTTTTAGGAAATAGCATCACCGATGGAGGGCATTATCATGCGTATATATGGCTCTATTATATGACACGATTTCCGGAAATGAAGGTATCCATACAGAACGCAGGGATCGGTGGGGATCGGGTCATCGAAATGGTCAAACGCTTGGATGGAGATGTTTTTAGTAGGCATCCCACCGTGCTTGTAACGACGTTTGGCATGAACGATTCAGGGTATCTTGAATATAATGGCTCCGAGCCGGATAAGTTTGCCGATGAGAAAGTAAAGGAATCTGCGATGGCGTTTCAGGAAATGGAAAAGCGGTATAAGGAACTTCACGATACCCGGATTGTCTTAATGGGGAGTTCGCCTTATGACGAAGGAGCTGTGCTTGAGGGAAATCTACCTTTTAAGGGAAAAAACGCGGCGATGCTCCGCATCGTGGATTTTCAAAGGGCATCCGCTCAATCAAACCATTGGGAGTTTCTCGACCTTAATCGGCCGATGACGCGTATCAATGAACGCATCCAGCAGCAAGAACCGGCATTCACGCTTTGCGGAAGCGATCGTATTCATCCCGACAACGACGGACATATGGTAATGGCGTACCTGTTTCTAAAGGCGCAGGGGTTTGCTGGCAACAAGGTTGCCGAAATAGTCATTGACGCAGGTACTCAAAAAATTGTTTCGGCTGTCAATTGCCGCTTGTCAAACGTCAAGAAGACGCCCACGGGTGTTACTTTTGAATACAAAGCGAATTCGCTGCCCTATCCGTTGGACACCGTTCCAAGGGGGTGGGGCAGTAAAAAAAGTCAATACGATGCGCTCCGGGCCATTCCCTTCATGGAGGAAATGAATCAGGAGCGCTTGATCGTGAAAGGACTGAAAGGGCGCCATAAGCTGTTCATCGATGAAGAAGAAATCGGCATATGGTCTGCGGAAGATTTCGCCCAAGGCATAAACCTGGCGGCATTAACCCATACACCCCAATACCAGCAAGCATTGGGCGTCATGTATTTAAATGAAGAGCGATGGGAGATTGAACGGAGGTTCAGGGATTATGCGTGGGTACAGTACAATTTTTTCCAGCCCAAGGGATTGCTGAATGCCAATAATCGCCAGGCAATCCAGGTAATGGATCAGCATATTGCAACCGACGGTTGGCTACGGGCAAAAAGAGACCTGTATGCGAAGGCCATGTTGCCGGAGGTCAGGAAGGCCTGGCAGGATCAACAGGACCAGTTGGTAAGGGATATCCAGCATGCTGCGATGCCGAAGACACGGAAATTCAGGCTTGTCCCCATTCAATAACACAAGTAAGGTATAACGAAGTAACATAGTAATGAGACAGTCATTCACGAGGGGGAAGCGGATGGGCTATTGCCTGGGGGTTGTTGTTTTTTTGGCTAGCGCCTGCTCGGGCGATAAGGAGGCGGAAAACGTGTCCGCCACGGACTTTGTAAACCCATTTATCGGGGCAAGTACGAGCGTCGGAGCAGCGGGGGTTTATCACGGGCTCGGAAAAACGTTTCCAGGTGCAACGACGCCTTATGGAATGGTGCAGGTCAGCCCCAATACCATAACCGGAGGAGATAACAGCCCCGGATACAGTTTTGAACACAAGACCATAGAAGGCTTCGCGTTTACGCAAATGAGTGGGGTAGGGTGGTTCGGCGACCTCGGTAATTTTTTGGTGATGCCTACCACGGGGAAATTGAAAACGATTGCAGGAAAAGAGGATGGAAGTATCCGGGGATACCGTTCCTATTATAATAAAGATTCCGAGGTCGCCAAACCGGGCTACTACGCCGTGGAACTCACGGATTATCGAATCAAGGTCGAAACGACTGCCGCTCCCCACAGTGGAATGATCCGGTTCACGTTTCCAGAAAATAAGGAATCCCGGATACAGATCGATCTAGCCAGACGTGTGGGTGGTACATCCGTTAAGCAGTATATCCGCAAGGTTGATAACCAAACCATCCAAGGATGGATGAAGTGTACACCGGATGGGGGGGGCTGGGGAAATGGCGAAGGAAACGCAGACTATACAGTTTATTTCTACGCACGTTTCAGTAAGCCACTGGATAACCATGGCTTTTGGCGGGCCGATATTCCGGATGACTGGCCCCGGAAGCGGGACGATGTCGTGAGCGAACCCTACCTCCGACGTGTGGAAAAGGCCGAAATCATCCGGGGACAGACCGAATTGGAAGGAAAGCACCTGGGCTTCTTCTCCGATTTTGAAACGCATGAAAACGAAGAAATTACGTTGCAGGTGGGTATTTCGTTCGTCGATATGGGTGGTGCTGAAAACAATTTCAGAAGTGAAATAGAAGGAAAGAGTTTTGATCAGGTGCGAGCTGAAGCGTTGGCACTATGGGACCAATCGTTATCGGGTATTAAGGTGCAGGGCGGAACGGACGACCAAAAGACGATATTCTATACAGCGCTTTATCATACGATGATCGATCCCCGGATGTATTCGGATGTCGATGGCCGGTTTATCGGCGGCGACAAACGAATACACGAACGTGGAACGTATACAAGGCGGACCATTTTTAGCGGGTGGGACGTTTTCCGCAGTCAGTTTCCACTGCAGACCCTGATCAACCCCCGACTGGTTAGCGACCAATTGAATTCATTGATCTCGCTTGCCGATGAATCGGGTCGCGGCTATTTTGAACGGTGGGAGTTATTGAATGCATATTCGGGGTGTATGATTGGTAATCCGGCGTTATCCGTGCTGGCCGACGCTTATGTAAAGGGCATTAGGGACTACGATGTGGAAAAAGCGTACCAATACGCAGTCAATACATCAGCGCTCTTCGGCAACGACAAACTGGGCTACACCGGTCCACCGTTTAGCATTTCCAATACATTGGAATACGCGTATACCGATTGGTGTGTCGCCCAATTGGCCGATGGATTAGGTAAAAAAGAGGAAGGACAGCGTTTTCGCCAGAAGGCGCAAGCATACCGAAATATTTTCGATCCTGAAAAGGGGTGGTTCCGGCCACGTCGGAACGATGGTTCCTGGGAAGAATGGCCAGACAGTGCCCGCACCAAAGAATGGTATGGGAGTATCGAGTCCAACCCCTACCAACAAGGATGGTTCGTTCCGCATGATATTCCCGGCATGATTGAATTAATGGGAGGACGCAGCAAGACGCTGGAAGACCTCACGAATTTTTTCGAACAAACGCCAGACCATATGTTGTGGAACGATTATTACAATCATGCCAATGAGCCGGTACATCTCGTGCCCTTTCTCTTTAACCATCTGGACGCTCCGTGGTTGACACAAAAATGGACCCGTCATATCTGCGACAAAGCCTATAAAAATTCCGTGGAAGGCATCGTAGGAAACGAGGACGTCGGACAAATGTCGGCCTGGTACGTGCTGGCCGCCGCTGGTATACACCCGTCGTGTCCGGGGAGTACGCGATATGAGATAACAAGCCCGCTATTTGACGAAGTGGAGTTTGCACTGGATCCGCAATATTTCAACGGAAAGTCTTTTAAAATCAAAGCCCATCAGAATGCACCCGAACATGTGTACATCCAAAGGGCATTGCTGAACGGGCAACCATATAACAAGTGCTATATCGATTTTTACGATATCGTTTCAGGCGGTACACTTGAATTGTTCATGGGACCCCAGCCTAATCACGATTGGGGGATCAATCAACAGGTAGCTAAAACGGTGAAAAATGGGGTTGAAGATTAAAATATTACCAATCGTTTTCTTTACGCTCGCATTTTCTTTTGCGCAAGAACGGGATTTGGTGAAATATGTAAATACCTTACAGGGAACCGATTCCGAATGGGCGTTATCTTACGGAAATACGTATCCAACCGTCGGATTGCCATTTGGCGTACACTTCTTTTCTGCACAGACCGGCAAAAACGGAGATGGCTGGAAATACCAATACAAAGCCAATACCATTCGGGGGTTCCAGCAGGTACACCAGTGCAGTCCTTGGATGAATGACTATGCAGTTTTTTCGCTCATGCCGGGCCTCGGAAACCTGGTGGTCAACGAAGATGCCCGTGCCTTGGCATTCCGTCACGAGCATGAAGTAGCTAAGCCACATTACTACGCCGTTCAATTTGATAACGGCATACGGGCTGAAATAAGTCCTGTCGAGCGAGGAGCGCATATGCGGTTTCGTTTTCCCGGTAAGCAAAAAGCATATCTGGTGCTGGATGGGTATATCAAGGATAGCGAAGTGACGATCATTCCGGAGGAACGCAAGATTATCGGCTTTGTCAATAACGGCCGTTTTGTTCCCGGAAATTTCAAAAACTATTTTGTCCTTGTGTTCGACCGCGATTTCAAAAGTTTCGGCACGTGGGAAAATACGCAGGACCACATAAAGGAAGGCAACCTGCATGACACGGGAAAAGGAGTGGGGGCGTATCTTGAATTCGCCCCCGGTACAACCGTCGAGGTGAAGGTGGCCTCGTCATATATCGATCCCCAGCAGGCCGAGTTGACCCTTAAACAAGAATTGGGTGATGCTAAAAGATTTGAAACGACAAAAAATAAAGCCTTTGACATCTGGAATAAATTGCTGAACCGTATCGTGGTGGAAGGCGGAACGGAGGAAGAAAAGGCTACGTTCTATTCCTGCCTGTTTCGGGCCAATCTCTTTTCGCGGAAATTCTACGAACTGGATGCCAACGGCGATCCCCGCTACTATAGCCCCTACGATGGGAAAATCTATTCCGGCTACATGTATACGGACAACGGATTTTGGGACACCTTCAGGGCACAGTTTCCGCTAAGCAACATCCTGCATCCAGAAATGCAGGGCAGGCACATGCAGTCGTTGCTGGATGCCCAACAACAGGCCGGCTTTTTTCCTACCTGGTCCAACCCGGGAATGTCCGGTGTCATGATCGGAAACCATGCCATATCGTTGCTTACCGATGCCTGGGTAAAAGGAATCCGCACCTTCAACCCTGACAGTGCATTACAGGCGTATTACCACGAAGTGACAACTAAAGGAATTTGGGGTGGGTCCAACGGAAGGGAAGGGTGGAAAGATTACTTTACAAAAGGTTACATACCGTATGGTGAAATTCATGAAAGCACGGCAAAGACCTTGGAGTATGCGTACGATGATTTCTGCGGTTACCAGTTGGCAAAGGCGGTCGGCAATGATTTTTACCAAAATGTGTTTGCACGGCAAATGTATAATTACAGAAATGTATTTGATCCGACGGTCAACTTTGTGCGCGGAAGACAGGTAAACGGCGAGTGGCTTCCGGATTTTGATCCCGTCGAATGGGGCGGGCCTTTTACCGAGGCAAATGCGTGGCAATATACATGGTCGGTATTGCACGATGTGAACGGTCTCATTAACCTCATCGGCGGTGAAGAGCGATTTAATGCGAAATTGGATTCCTTTTTCACGATGGAGCAGCGTATTGAATACGGATCCTATGGAAGGGAAATTCACGAAATGCGGGAGATGTTACTGGCGAAAATGGGTCAGTATGCGCATGGAAACCAGCCGACACAACACGTTCCGTATCTCTACAACTTCAGCGGGCAACCCTGGAAGTCACAGAAGCAGGTCCGCATGGTGATGTCGAAGCTGTACAATGCCACCGAAAAAGGATATCCGGGCGATGAAGACCAGGGCCAGATGTCGTCGTGGTATGTATTGAGCGCGCTGGGAATCTATAGTGTTTGCCCGGGAACCGATGAATACGTGATTGGCAGTCCGCTTTTTGAAAAGGCCACGATCACCCTGGAAAATGGAAAGCGTTTTACCATCCGGGCAATCAACAACGGTCCAGAGCAGGTGTATATCCAGTCGGCGCGTCTAAACGGGAAGCCGTATGACAAGAATTACATCACGTATTCGGACATCATCAACGGAGGCGATATCGAGTTTGTAATGGGCGATACGCCGAATTTTGACCGGGGGATCAGTAGCAAATCCAGACCATTTTCATTAAGTCCGTTATCGGTGAACGAAGGTTCCGTCCGTTAATCGATTGAAAAGACCAGTATAGTACCCAAATTATAGATTAAGTTATGAAAAAGAGGTGTCTTATTTTCGCAATGCTAATTGCGCTTGTGGGTGCGTCGTGCAGCAAACAAGGTTTTCTGGACCAGACGCAATCGACCGATCTGAATGAAAAGGTCGTGTTTTCAGACAGCGCCTACACCATCGATTTCCTTTCGAGTATGTATGCGGATATCGGTTTTGCTACCTGGCCAAAGCGATTTGGCGGGGGTGGGCTGGATGCATGCACGGATGAAGCGGAAGGCACCGGTTTGGGAAGTATCAATACATTCATTCAGTTTGCCACCGGTACGGTCAACTCAACTATGATCACGAAAGATGCCTGGACCACGGCGTACACAAACATCCGAAGGGCCAATATTATGCTCAAGAATCTGCCGGACGCTAAATTCGGTGAGGATATCAAAATAAGGGTTAAGGCAGAAACCCGCTTTTTGAGGGCGTATTACTATTTTATTCTGCTGGAGCATTATGGGGGGGTACCGCTAATGGGCGATAGTGTCTACCAGAAAGAAGACCGTGTTCCTGCCACACGTAATACGTTTGAAGAGTGCGTGGAGTACATCGTGGATGAATGTGACGCCGCCGCAGAAGATCTGCCCTGGATGCATGTCGGTGAAAATTACGGACGCATCAGCAAAGCGGCCTGTTATGGACTGAAATCGCGCCTGCTGCTGTATGCCGCCAGTCCGTTGTTTAACGGTGAGTCGGCGGTAACAGACGAGCGTTTGCGTTCGGTCGTCGGTTATCCTGACGTCAACCCTTCGCGGTGGGAGCGGGCAGAGGAAGCTGCGGCACAGGTGATTGAAGGTTCTGGCGGGCAATATCGTCTGCATGTCGATAACGAAACGGAACCTGGCTACGGGTTTTACGAAGTCTTCCAGTTGCGAAAGAACACGGAGTACCTACTGGCCCGGATGCAGGCTTCAAACAGTGACCTGGAAGGAATCTGGAATCCGCCAACCTTTGGCGTTACCAGTCCCGGTGCCCGTCCGTACCTGGAAGTCGTCAATGCGTTTGGTATGAAAAATGGTTTGCCTATTGACGATCCGGCGTCGGGGTATGACCCTGAACAGCCTTATAAAGACCGAGACCCAAGGTTTGCCAATACGATTACGCGGGATCAATCGCTGGTTTTTCACCGGGATGGATTGACAAGACGGCCCGTTAATATCTATGTCAATAAAACCGACCCCAATAACATCACTTCCGGCCAGGATGCCGTCTATAAAGGGACGCCAACCGGGTATTATACGTATAAGATGCTCAATCGGAATGTGGCGGCAGATTGGTTCAATACCTATACGCCGCGGTGCTTCCCCATCATCAGGTACGCGGAAATTCTACTGAATTATGCCGAAGCACGTAACGAACGGCTTGCCTCGCCCGACCAAGAGGTCTACCAAGCGGTGGAAGCCATCCGCGAACGGGCAGGCCTGTCGCCTTACCAACTGCGGGCCGGATTAACCCAAGCTGAAATGCGGGAAATTATCCGAAATGAGCGACAAAAGGAATTGGCGTTCGAAGGACATCGGTTTTTTGACGTCAGACGCTGGAAGATCGCCGAGATGGTCGAAAATGCCCAATTGCACGGCACGGAACCGGTACGAACGTCTTCCGGAACCGTTTATCATACCATAAACGTGCGAAAGCGCATATTTAACCCGCGCATGTATTTGTGGCCCATTCCGCAATCAGAAGTGGCAAAATCAACCGATTTAATTCAAAATCCGGGATATTGATGGAACTGATTAAATCGTTCACGCGAGTTCATTCCCGATTAAAACAACGCATTATGAAAGTCAATTTCGTATTATCTGCAGCCTTACTGGTTTTGGGGCTGATAGGACTTTCGTCCTGTGAGGACGAAGTCTCAAACGTGCCGACAGCCGAGGCGGTGAAAGACATCACTGGCAGCTGGAAAGTGGTCCAGCTTACAAGAAATGGCGAGGATTTGAGCGAGCGCCTTGACCTTTCGGGCTTCCGCATCGGATTTAATTCAGATGGAACCTACACATTGGCCAATCAACTGCCGTTTATTGCCGATGCTCCCGGTACGTATAAGCTCAGCGACCCGCAATATCCATTTGCACTGGTGTTGACGCCTGAGGGTGTTGAGGAAGACGTGGTGGCAAGGTTCCAATTTCCGATGGTTAAAGGCAAGCGGCAGTTAAGCCTATCCTTCAGCCTCGGATGCGAAAGCAATACGTATCAATTTAATTTTGAACGCGAAAACCAAAACTGATGAAAAAGGCAACCCATACATTATTATACATTTACCTGCTCGTTGGTCTTTTCGTTACTATGTTCCTGGTGCATTGCGGACTGACGGCCCTGACGGTGACTGTGCCCGAACAAGCGATGGTAAATGAACGCGTAACCTTTGTGATGCATAGCGGCGCAGAGCCCCGGATAGAGGAACCGGGAACCTATACTACCCAGTTGCTCGCCGGCATCATGGTTCCAAAAAGCTGGAATGCCCGGCAAAATGCGGTGCTAACGTTCACCAGTCCGAAGGGAAACGGCGTCATGCGTATGATACCGGACTCAGAAATAGAGCCGGTGTCGGGCCTGAGCTGGCATCAGGCAGCCAAAAATATGTTTGGAATCGGCCCGAATCTGGTGGACGATTTTGAGTGGATTGTATACCGGAGTACCCAATCTTATACGTTCCGCAACAATGAAGATATCAGTTTCGATGTGAATGTAGAATGTAACGTCGGAGCAGAAAACATGTTGGTCCGATTGGGCTTCTACGTCGGTTCTTCCATTGAAAACCTCCGTCCCGAAGATACGGATTATAAAAAGGTCGCGTTTTCACAAGTATTTGAAGTTACCGGCGGGGAGGGCGACGTGATTGACTTTGTTAATCCGCAGTTGGCCACGGTGCAACCTGTCAGGAGCCTGGACAACGATATCGTCACGTTGACATTTGATGCGGGCGTTACTCACACCGTACTGGATAATCAAGAAGATATCTATTTAGCCATCCGATGCTTTGATGAAGAAGGGTTGCTTATTGACGAAGTTAACGAGCAGACCGATAAAACCCGGCTCAGGAGCATAGGTGGCAGAAAGTTTCTGCTGGATTTTTGGCCGAGGGGATTTTTCAATGTCGAAAGGGGCCAGCGGATCGCCCGTCTTGAATACTTCTATACCGATGCCAGCGGTACCTTACGCGTGGGATACGGTAAAACCGAAGAGCCTTTTAGATATACGTTTCGTTGTCAATGAGCGGGCTGTTTAGCAGTTGAATGAAGTTACATACTAACCAAATTAACTTGGAAATGTTGAGTCACTATATAAAAATCAGTGCAACCGGTTTACTCCTGCTACTCACGGCAAATCAAGTTGCGTACGCAGGAGTCGATAAGTCAGGTACCAGGTGCTGTGCGTTTAATCAAATGGGAGAAAGCAGGCCCATCAAAGTAGTTGATGAATATGGGAAACCGTTACCGGATGTAAAAATCTATTCATTGCAGGAGGAATTCCTGGGCGAGACGGATGAGCGGGGTGAGATTGATATCGCTGTTGTGGGGCCGGATATGCGTATATTACTGAGGCATCCGGCTTACTATCCCAAAACGTTGGCGGTTAAAGCGATGACCACCGTAGCAATGGTTCCGAATTACCTGCAAGAACCTGCGACGGTTGACGTGCTGCACGATAAACGTGACCGGAATTCGGTTATCGGGTCCGTCGCGGTTGTTTATAACAGTCAACTGAAATCGACACCTACCCCCTTGTATCTCAATGCATTGACCGGTAGGCTGCCCGGATTATACACGCAGGAAACCAGCGGATTTCGGTCGGCACGTACCGCTCCGATTACCGCAAATGACCTGGCGGGTTCGCTGCCCACAGACGCTACGAAATACAGCACCAGCCTTAGTGACAATTCGGAGGTGGCTTTTCAATTACGCGGACAAAATCCCGTGGTGCTAATTGACGGAGTTCAACGGGAAATTTACTCGATTGATCCGGAAAGTATCGAATCGGTTACCGTTGCGAAGGATGCGTTATCGGCCATCCTCTTGGGGCAACGAAGCTCCAGGGGAGTGCTGCAGATTACCACCAAAAAAGGCAAGCCGGGGCCTCCGCGTATTTCATTTACTGCGCAAACCGGTGTGCAGAATGCATTGAAACGGCCCGAGCCGTTGAGCGCTCATCAATATGCCTACTTGTACAACGAGGCCTTATTAAATAGTGGGCGGCCGCCGGTGTATTCACAGGAAGACTTTGATGCGTTTAAAAGCGGGAATTCTCCGCTTTTTTATCCCAATGTGAATTGGTATGAGACCGTTTTAAATAAGAATAACCCCATAACCAAATATAACCTCGGGGTAAACGGTGGGACAGAGACCGCGCGCTACGCTTTGTCGTTAAGTTACCTGAACCAGGAGGGAATGTTCCAGTCGTCCGATCAGTTTAATTACGAAACCAACTTAAGGCAACAAAGGTACCTGATCAATAGTTCCATCGATGTCGATGTGACGAGCGATCTCACCATCGGACTCCAGCTGTTCGGCCGGATTCAAGAGGGGCGGCAGCCCGGAGCTGGCGTAGGAAGCATACTCAATGCCTTACATGCTACACCGAATAACGCCTATCCAATTTTTAACGACGATGGCAGTTACGGCGGTTCGTCCGAATATACCACTAACCTGTATCAACAGGTTACCGGCTCGGGATATCGCTTGGATAATACCCGCGACGTGTTGGCAAACCTCGATTTCAATTACCGGTTTGACTGGTGGCTGCCTGGATTATATGCCAAAGGTAAATTCAACGTTTCATCGACTTCGTCCAGCTTAATTGACCGGAGCCGCCAGCAACCGGTGTACGACGTCCGTTACAATGAACAGGGAGAACTCATATACGTACGGTACGGCAATATAGCGGACCAGCCCAACTCGTTTGCTACGACATCTACCGCAAATTTCATCTATTACCAGGGAAGCCTCGGATACGATACCCATATTAACGACGATCACCTGATAGGAGCGCGGATTTTCATGGATCAACAGACGGCAAATTACCAGTTTGATTTACCTGCCATCCACACCAACGTGGCAGCCACCGCAAATTACGCCTACCGGAAGAAGTATTTTGCCGAGTTCGCAGCCAATTACTCCGGCTTTAACCGCTTCCAACCGGGGAGGAAATTCGGACTGTTCTACGCCGTAGGCCTGGCATGGGATGCGGCCCAGGAAGCTTTCTTGGCCGACCAATCCGATTGGTTGACGGAATTGAAATTGCGGGCCACCTATGGTAAAACCGGCAACACGAATGAAGGCGCGTTGGGTTATTACAGCTGGCGGCCTTCCTTCGGTCAAGACGGTGTCAATGGATATAACGTGGGTTCGGAATATTCGTTCGTAAGCAGTTTGGTGGAGAAAGGTCTGGCGAATGTCGATGCGACTTGGGAAAAAGGACATAAGTTCAATGTGGGATTGGATGTGTCGCTGTGGAATTCTCTTAGCCTATCTGCGGAATATTACCGGGATACCTATTACGATCTGTTGCAGCAACGTGGATCCACTATTGAACTGATTGGAATTGGCTATCCAAACGAAAACATCGGCAAGAACCGGTATGAAGGACAGGAACTTGCGATCACCTACCAGAACCGGGTGGGCGGCTTCCATTATTTTATTGCAGCCAATGCCTCGCGGATGCGCACCGAAGTGCTATACATGAACGAAGTTTTCCAGAAGTATCCTTGGAACCGCCGTACCGGAATGCCGGTCGGACAGACGTTTGGTTATCTAGCCGACGGATTGATAAAAAATCAGGCGGAAGCCGACGCTGCCCCGCTTCTCGGTGGAAATCAAGTGCATCCCGGAGATGTCAAATTGGTTGACCTGAATAACGATGGCATCATCAATATCTACGACCAAACGGCTATCGGCAATACGAAACCTTTATTGTATTTCGGAACTACCATCGGGTTCAATTTCAAAGGAGTTGATCTTGCCGTCCTGCTACAGGGAGTTGCCAACCGTACATACCAGCAAACGGATTATTCCTTCGGTAGCAGCGGGGAACGCCAAGGATACACCTACCTGCTTGGCCGGTGGACGCCGGAGACCGCCGAAACGGCGACGTATCCGCGCCTGACCATCGGTGCAGATCCGACCAACACGCCGTATCTCAACACGTCAAGCTATTGGACACGGTCAGGCGAATACCTGCGGATACGAAATGTCGACCTGGGCTATACGTTCCCGTTCTCCTTGAGTCGGAAAATCAGGGTCTCCGCCTTCCGTATTTTTGCCAATGCGCAGAACCTGTTTACCCTTACACCGTATGATAGGCTGGACCCCGAGATCAATGGCGATACCGCGTATCCCATTCAGCGTGTGATCAGTTTTGGGGTGAATGTCAAATTATAAACCTGAAATCAGTTAAAGATATGAACTACATGCATCTAAAATGGTTTATTTTCGTCGGACTCGCAGTCGCTGTCTTTGCCTGTAGTAGCGACCTCGAGGTTGAGCCTATCGAATTACAAACCTTGTACCAGGTATTTGATGAAAACGACTCGGCAGGCGTCGAGGCTAACCGGTTTTTATTGGACTGCTACCGCTTCCTGCCTGAGACGGGGAACCGCGTAGGGGGAGATTTTTTGGATGCCGCTACGGATGATGCGGTATCTTCAAACCCGACCAACACTTCCGTACAGCAATTGGCAATGGGAGCGTATGCGTCCGACAATTATCAAGATAACCGGTGGGCTTCCTGCTACCAAGGAATCCGTCGCGCAAGCATTTTTATTGCGAATATCGATCGAGTACCCTTGAAGGGGAAGCTGGCCAACGGAACTTCATTTAATCGGGTATGGAAAGCGGAAGCCCGGTTTCTGAGGGCGTTATTTTACTTTGAACTGGTCAAGCGCCACGGTGGAGTACCTTTGCTCGGTAATAAAGTATATCAACTGACTGATAATATCGAACTGCCCCGTCAGGATTTTCGGGAGTGCGTAGCGTTTATCGTCAGTGAATGTGACGCCATTAAAGACAGCTTGCGGACCGATCCGTTTAACCTTGCTTTCTACGAAAGACCAACCAAGGCGGCCGCGTTAGCGCTCAAAGCACGGGTGCTGTTATACGCGGCCAGCCCGTTGTTCAACGGGGAGAATATCGATCCGCAAAACTCCCTTACGGGATATACAGACTTTTCTGCCAACCGGTGGGAAGTGGCAGAAAATGCGGCGCGCGACATCTTGGAACTGAATCTGTTTGCACTCGAACCGGAGTTCAAGGACGTATTCATAACCCGGAATCGCGAGCGTATATTTTCGAAACAAGGCGGAAATAACACCAGCGTAGAGAACAATAATGGGC
The DNA here is from genome assembly GCF_900112315.1 of Parapedobacter composti. Classification (GTDB taxonomy): domain Bacteria; phylum Bacteroidota; class Bacteroidia; order Sphingobacteriales; family Sphingobacteriaceae; genus Parapedobacter; species Parapedobacter composti. The sequence goes on from NZ_FOLL01000017.1 coordinate 69,768, forward strand.
CTGTGGGGTATTCCTCCGGAGTCAATAACGGTCGGACAAGCCCTACGCAGGAGCTGGTAAACGCGTTTGGTATGGCCAACGGGCTGCCCATAGACGATCCGAATTCCGGATATAACGAAAATGATCCCTATGTAAACCGGGATAAGCGCTTTTATGCCACCATCTTCTATAACGGTGCCCCGTGGCTAAGCCGTCCGGTGGAAACCTTTGAAGGGGGTGCCGATAAGCCGGGGGGGACGAAGCAGCAGACGAAAACCGGTTATTACCTGCGGAAATTTATGGGAAATTTTGAATCGGCCGTCAATTATAGCAACGTAAACCACGATCATATTCTCTTTCGTTATGCGGAAGTGCTGCTGAATTTTGCTGAAGCACGCAATGAACGGTTGGCCGCGCCCGACCACGAGGTATATAGCGCGGTGGAGCAAATCCGGCAACGCGCCGGACTGGTGCCCTTCCAGCTTCAGGCCGGCCTCAGCCAATCGCAGATGCGTGAAATTATCCGGAACGAACGCCGCAAGGAACTCGCTTTTGAGGAGCATCGGTTTTATGACGTAAGAAGATGGAAAATTGCTGAACAGGAGTTTAACAAAGAATTGTCCGGGATGACCATCTATCAGACCGGCACCGGAGTCATTCGGCAACCCATTCCGGTATTGAAAATGAATTTCGACGAACGGATGTATTTGGCGCCGATTCCGTTTAGTGAGGTCATCAAAAATCCACAAATGATACAAAATCCGGGTTGGTAATCAAATCGTTAACTTCTATTGGAAATAAGTATGAAAAGGGGCATATATTTTTTACTGGTCATGGTGGCAACGCCCGTTATACTCGTTGCACAGACCGTAGTCTCCGGTATTGTAAAAAATACCGAGGGGCCGTTGTCCGGGGTGACCATCTCGGAGAAAGGCGGCAGCAATGCAGCCCAGTCTGATCAAGACGGCCGGTTCCGTATCTTGTTGAGTAAAGGCAGGAGCGTATTGGTGTTCAGCAGCGTGGGGTATATCACACAGGAACGGTCGGTTACCGGTGAAAAGGAATTGGAGGTGATCCTGCAGTCGAACGTCCAAGATATCAATGAGGTGGTGGTGGTTGGCTACGGAACGACTAAGAAGTTGACCAGCACCGGCGCGATTAGTTCAATCAAGGGAGCGGATATACGGCATATTCCCACGGCTAATGTGCAAAATACCCTTGCAGGTAGGTTGCCTGGGTTCGTGTCGGTACAGCGATCGGGACAGCCCGGCAGGGATGCTTCTGATTTTTATATCCGTGGCGTAAGCTCGCTTAATCCGGACGGAAACCAGCCCCTGATTATCGTAGATGATATTGAATATACATATGAGCAACTGTCACAAATCAATGTAAACGAGATCGAGAGCATCTCGATCCTGAAAGACGCGTCGACCACCGCAGTGTTTGGCATTAAAGGCGCAAACGGGGTGTTGGTAGTAAAAACCCGTCGTGGAGAATCCGGCAAACCAAAAATCAATGTTCGGTTGGAAACCGGAGCACAAAGTCCGGTAACCCGCTTGAAATTCCTGAATGCCTACGAAAGCGCGCTGCTTTGGAACGAAGCAATCGCCAATACCGAAGGAGATAATACCAACCAGCCGTTCAGCCCCGAAGCGCTGGAACATTTCCGGCTGGGTGATGCTCCGTATGCTTATCCCGATGTAAATTGGTACGAGCGGATATTCAAACCGGTGAGTTTCCAACGGAACAGCAACGTGGATGTAACCGGGGGCAGCGAGAGTATCAAGTACTTTATCTCCGGCGGCGCATTCTCCCAGGATGGCAATCTCTATAATTTCGAAGATCACGGAGACCAGGTCAATAATAATTACTATTACCGGCGGTTCAATCTGCGATCCAACCTCGACGTCCAAGCAACCCAAAGCCTGCAATTGCGCCTGGATTTCCGGGCAAACTTTAATCGGATAAACGCGCCTAGGGCAGGCAACATTGTAGGTGAAGTGTTTAACTTCAATAAAATCCGTCCGTGGTCGGCCCCATTTCTTAACCCCGACGGGTCTTATGCCTATGCCAACGATACGCAGGATTTGTTGCCGACCATCAATGCCCGGTTGGCAACAGCTGGATACCGGCTGGACCGGCGAAACGACCTGAATATCCTATTCGGTGGAACGCAGGACTTAGCGGCCATCACAAAGGGACTTTCCTTTTCAGCCCGTGTTGCCTATGCGAGTGTTGAATCTAATGGACGTGAGCAGGCAAGGGATAATTTGCCGGTATATCAGTATTTCCCCGAAACGGATTCATACCAGCTTAAAGGTGGTGCGCCATACGTTTTGAGCCCCTATACACTCCGTGCTTACCAGGGTGATTACAATAGCCGGGTAAATGTACAGGCCAACTTTAATTATGTCAGGTCGTTCGGCGAACATCAAATCAACACGCTATTGCTTTATAACCGGGAGTCCTATAATACCAAAGGCGACAAACAATCCAATTGGATTCCACAGAACTTCCAGGGATTTACCTTCCGGACCGGCTATAACTACAACGAAAAGTACCTTGTGGATATCACGGCGGCCTACAATGGATCCGACCGCTTTCAGGCCGATAAGCGGTACGGGCTTTTCCCCGCCATATCGGTAGGGTATAACGTGGCGAAAGAATCGTTCATCAGGAACAGGTTCGATTTCATCGACTTGCTTAAGCTCCGTGCTTCTTATGGGGTGGTGGGTTCTGATAAAGTGGCGGGCGATCGCTATCTATACCAGCAGGTTTACAACACAGGCGGCAGTTATTCGTTCGGAGAGACCCATCAGAGTGTCGGTACAATTTACGAGGGCAACCTCGGCAACAGCAACGTGACCTGGGAAAAGCAAAATTCATTTGATGTCGGACTGGACTTGAGTATCCTCAAGAATAGGTTTTCGCTGATGGTTGATTATTTCCACAATATTCGATATGACCAATTGGTCACTTCCCAGTCGCTGCCACTCAACATCGGAGTAGGAGTGTCGCCCACCAATATCGCGCGCGTAAGGAACCGAGGGGTGGAGTTCGAGCTGAACTACAACGATCACATCGGCGCGTTCAATTACAACGTAAAAGGTGTGCTAACTTATTTTAAAAATAAGGTGCTCTTTCAGGATGAACCTACACCCGCTTTTCCGTGGCTACGATTAACGGGGCATCAGGTAAACCAGCCCATGGGGTATCTGTTCGACGGTTTTTATACCGAGGAGAACATCGCCGAAAGTGCAAAACCTGCAGGTGGCTACGAAGTGCGCCCGGGCGATCTGCGCTATAAAGACTTGAACGATGACGGCGTGATCGATGATTTCGACCGGACTGCAATCGGCAGACCGGATATACCAAACACCAGTTTTGGCCTGACATTGGGAGGAAGTTATAAAGGATTTAGTTTCAATGTGCTGCTGCAAGGGACCACGGGATATAGCTTCAGTGTGCAGGGAAGCGGCATTGAGCCGTTTCAGAGTCAGTTTCAACCCATCCATCAGCAACGGTGGACTCCTGAAACCGCTTCGACTGCCCGGTTCCCCCGGTTGACAACAAACCCGACGACCATCAACAGCCCGTCGTCCTATCTGTCTGATTTTTGGTTGATTGATGCTACCTACCTCCGGTTGAAAACCGTTGAACTGGGCTACCAACTGCCCGATCGCTGGCTGCCGTTCAAGATGAACAACGCACGGGTTTACTTGAGTGGCTATAACTTGCTGACGTGGACGAACTATTCGCTCTATCAGCAGGATCCGGAAGTCACTTCGAATACAGCCGGAGATGCCTATCAAAATCAACGGGTAATCAATTTAGGTATTCAAATCGGGCTCTGATGATAGCGTGAAATATACTGACCAAATTAAACTAAAAGCCATGAAACGTCCAATATTCAGCATGATACTAGGATTTGTCCTGGTTGCCTCCTGCGATAAGCAATTCGAAACGCCACCTCACCCAGGTAGGATGATCAAAGAATTTAAATTAGAAAGCGGCCAGGTTGGGGCAGCAACCATCTATCGCGAGGGCGACGTGTTCAAAATATTGGTGCGGGTCGATTCCAAAACCGATCTGACGAACATTACGCCAATTATTACCATTTCTGATCAAGCGACGATCAGTCCGGAATCCGGTAAACCGATTGACGTGTCGGCCACGAAAACAGTCATCTACACGGTCACTTCCGCATCCGGATTAAGTCGCCAGTGGGAGGTTGAGTTCAGGGTGTATGAGTCCGGTATTACCGATTACGATACATATAGCATCGCTACGTCAACCGGATTGGTGTTGCAAACAGCGGGGAACATGGACTTTAATGAAAAGTATTGGGCGAACGCGACCATGACGGTAGCCGCTGCAGAAGCGACCACGGCGGAGAATCTTCAGCGGTGGCAGGAGTGGGATCTCATCTATCACACTACGGAAAATGACGTCCGTTATTATCAGCTACGCAACCTCAACAGCGGGATGTTCCTCCAAGCTGCGGATGCCGGGGCGCCTGTGACACAAAATCCGGAGCTGAAGACCAATGCCGACCTGCAACTCTGGCAGATCGAGGAGTCAACGGAGACCGGGCAATACGAGATTTCCAATAAAGCCAACGGGCTCTATCTGACCCTTAGCGGCCTTGGCGTAGCAAACCTGACTGTGGTAAACGCCGAAAAGCAAGAAAGTGAACGCCAGCGGTGGACCCTCACCAAGCTTCCGAAAGACAGCTACCGGGATGGCGATGTGACCCAGTTTTTTGCCCGGACTACCGGATCAGTGGCGTTTGATCAGGGCACCAGCATTCCGCTTTCCGATGGCCGCATACTTTGGGTTACCCAAGATGCGTGGTATGAAGGGAATCTCACGCCCAACGGCCGGCTTTACGGTGATCGCTTCATCTCTTACACGAATTCCATTATCATTCAATCAACCATTGACAACTGGGACCCAAGGTCGCCGATGATGACCAGGCAAGGGGCCCATCACAACATTGGCAATATCTGTCCCATTCCGGCGGGTGCAGGCCGGAACTGGGTCGGCCCCGGTGTCGAACTCGGCGATTACGTCTATCTCCACGGCGGTGAAGGAAACGGTCTTGACGATACCGACCAGGCGATTTACAAGCTGAAAAAGGAATCCGGCAACGAATGGAACCAAGTTGAACGGTTAGCCATACCGGGCATGACCGGTCAACTGGATATCAGTTACAAGGACGGCATGGTGAAATCCGGCGATGGATATGTGTATGTTTACGGGGAACGTGCAAAACCGGAAACGTTCGGGTACAATACCCTTTTGTATGTGGCACGATTCCCCCACGAAAATCCAACCAGCTGGACATTCTGGGACGGAACAACCTGGGCATCAGCGCCTTCAACGGCTTCGGCTGCGGTTATCGGAGAAGGAAACGGTACGAACAACTTCGGCTATTTAAACGGAAAGTACCTCCATTTAACTATGGACCAGGGTTTCTATTGCGGCATTCCGTCCCTCAACATGTATATATCCACGTCCGCTAGCCCCACAGGTCCGTTTACGGAGCCCAAACTCGTGTACAGCTTTTCGGAGTATTACAAAGGATATAATGCGCGGGTATATACGCCGATTATCCATGCGGCATCGCAAAACGGCAAAAATGAGCTGCTGCTCACCTATAGCATTAATTTTGGTGCCTGTGCGGAAAATAACGAAAATAACGTCAAAGAAGATGATGGCAACCTTGATCCCTATTATTATCGGGTCAAGGGGGTGCGCGTACCTTATGAAATGATTGGGCTTTAGGCAATACGACTGAAATTGCCCCGTTACCAATCTGGAAAATCAAGAGGGCTTCCCAAGGGTTCCCTTTCGGACGATTGGTTGCGAAAATTGCATGTAGATAGGAAGTTGAATAGTAAAACAAAACAAATGGCGAAACCATCTTTTTTAATACTTTTTTTCATCACAATCACCATTCACCGGCCTCTGGTAGCGCAGGAAGCGTATTTCATCGACGGTTATCACGGTGGCGTCTACGGGCACTATCCGGCAGGACAAACGGCCTTTATCACTAAAATGTTGAAGCAGTATCCCGACTGGAGCATCAATATGGAAGTGGAACCCGAAACATGGGACGTCGTCAAGCTGCGTGACCCCGTAGCGTATGAGGAGTTCAAGAAATTGTTTGAAGATCAGTCGATCCGTACAGGACGGGTCGAGTATATAAATCCTACGTACGCACAGAGCTACTTCTTTGCTACCTCCGGTGAAAGCAATATCCGCCAATTCTCCTACGGTATAGAGCTGTTGCGGAAGCACTTTCCGTCGGCGGTATTTACCACCTACTCTGCCGAAGAACCCTGTTTTACGAGCTCACTTCCCTACATCCTGAAATCGTTCGGATTCAAATACGCTTCCACCAAAAACCCCAACACCATGTGGGGCGGTTATACCCGGGCGTTCGGCGGGGAGTTGGTCAACTGGATCGGTCCTGACGGTACCGCCATCACTACGGTGCCTCGTTATGCCGTTGAAGACCTTCAGCCGGGCTCGACGTGGCAAAGCATCGCCTGGTTTAACAGCAAAGATTATATCCAAAAATCGCTTGACGCGGGAATCCAACATCCCGTCGGAATGTGTATTCAGGATGCCGCTTGGAGCCAGGGATGGGCAAAAGGACCGTGGCTGGGCCAGGATACCACACAATTTTATACGCCTACCCGGTATACAACGTGGCGCAACTACATTGCCAATTATTCCATCGGAACGCCCGATGAAGATTGGTACTTTACCCAAGAAGATGTCCTGACCAGCCTGGTATGGGGGAGTGAAGTAATGAATACCCTCGCACAGGAGATCAGAGGGGCAGAAAACACGATTGTACAGGCTGAGAAAATGGCAGTGTTTGGATCCTTGGTCGGAAACATGCAATGGCCCAAGCGGTTGATTGACGAAGGGTGGATCAAGTTACTGCTTTCGCAGCATCACGACTGCTGGATTGTTCCCTACAACAATCTCCAGGGTGGACGCACCTGGGCAGATCACGTAACCGAGTGGACCGGAGTGACCCATCAGAACAGCCAAGTGATTATCGACCGATCGCTGAAAGCTCTGAACAGCAAAAGCGGACAACGTGCGGTTAGGCTATTTAACACATTAGCGGTCGACCGGAATGAAATAGCCCGGGTTAAAGTACCTTCTACTTGGGGCCATTCTTCCTGGGAAGTAATTGACCAGCAAGGTAAAGCATATCCCACACAGCTTATCAACGAAGATGGGAGCACGTGGATGCTGTTTCCGGCAAGTGTTCCTTCCTTTGGCTATTCAACCTATACCATCCGGAGAGGAAAAGCAACCACCGGGCACGCTGTATCGTATCGTAAGGAAAAGGGTAAATATATACTCGAAAGCGATTTGTACCGGCTCGTTATCAATCCGGAAAAAGGCGGCGTAATCGAGAGCCTGATTGCTAAGAAAATGAACAACAAAGAGTACGTAGACCCCGCCAGTTCGTGGCACTTCAATGAACTCAGAGGCTATTTCGGCGAACAAGAAAAGTTTATATCCAGCGCCGACCAGCCCGCCCGTATACGGGTGGTAGCACAAGGGCCGCTGTTGCTTCAGCTAGCGATTGATGGTTTTATTGGTGAACACCCGTTTACGCAAACCATCCGGCTTCAACAACAGGAGGAGAAAATAGACATGGGCGTGTTTATCGATTGGCAGCGCAATCCGGCCATTGGCGAAACCGGCATCGCTTTCAGCGCCGAAAACCCGAGAAAAGCATTTTATGACGACCGTTATAAACTACTGGTCTGTTTTCCGGCTGCCATTAATGACCAGCAAATTTATAAGAATGCTCCTTTCGATGTATGTAAGAGCCAGTTGGAAAATACCTATTTCAATCGGTGGGATGAGATTAAACATACGATCGTGTTAAACTGGGTAGATCTCGGAAGCAACAGCAAGGATAACAGTCTGGCCCTGTTTACCGACCATACCACCAGTTATGTACACGGCAGCGATCATCCGTTGGCACTTACGCTGCAATATTCGGGCAGGGGATTATGGGGGAGGGACTATACCATAACCGGTCCCACCGATATCTCTTATAGTCTGATGCCACACGCCGGTCAATGGGATAGCGACCGGATTTGGACTAAAGGTGAACTCGCAAACGAACCGTTGGTGGCCACCTTGATCGACGCACAAGCCAATGACGTTGCACAGCAATCCTATTTGTCCATTCAAGACAATGCTTATGAGCTGGTATCCATGGAAATAAAAGGTACAGACCTGTACATCCGGCTCTTTAATGCGCAAAGTGATGATGCCGATAAGCAAATCACATTCGCAGGAAAAGCGGATACGATTGAGTGGGTGGAGTTAAGCGGTGAAACCTCGAAGGCTGCACAATACACCGCCACGGGCAACCAGAAGACGGCCATTATGGCCAATATTCCCCGTTTCGGTATCCGCACCATCAAACTTAGCAACGCGAAAATAGAATCATTACCTTAGCGTTGGCTATGTTTCCGTTGATCTCGTCGTTATTCAATTATTTATTCGGTACGGATTTCTCCTGGCCGATACCCACTTTCGGGTTTTTTGTAGCGCTATCATTTATCCTTTCCTGCTTGGTATTCCGGAGCGAATTCGATCGTAAGGAAAAGGAAGGATATATCGGCGTTGTTGAAGAAAAGGTCAAAGTAGGCGTGCGGCTTAAACTGTTTATTTTGATAGGGTATGGGTTGATCGGCTTTTTGATAGGGTTCAAAGGCTGGGGTGTGTTTCTTGAGTATGACGCATTCCGGCATAATCCCCTTCGCTGGTTGTTTTCAGATAGCGGTAGCTGGAGTGCCGGCGTGATAGTACTGTTATTCTTTTGGTTTTTTTTATTTCTTTCGCAACGGAAATTGTTCCTGAGTCCGCTTCAGGAGGAAACACGGAAAGTAAAGCCCAGGGATCTGATACCCACCATGCTATTATGGGCGGGTGTAACGGGATTTTTGGGCGCAAAAATCTTCAATGTCTTTGAAGATAATCGATTATCCGGGGCGCAGGGCCTTATGGAGCTACTGGATTCCAGCGGACTGACCTTTTGGGGTGGGCTTTTCTTTGGTGCGGCGAGTTATTTATATATCGGTATCCGTAAAGGGATCGATTGGAAGCATCTGGCAGATATCGGCGCATTGGGCATGTTAATGGCTTACGGCGTAGGCCGGATGGGGTGCCACCTCTCCGGAGACGGAGACTGGGGAATCGTGAATAAGTACGAAAAACCCGTTGAATGGCTGCCGCAATGGGCATGGTCATTCCGGTTCCCCCATAATGTTATCAACCAGGGAGAATATATACCAGGCTGTTCCGGCAAATATTGTGCTATACTTCCCGAAGGTGTTTTTCCTACTTCCTTATACGAAGCCGCCACAATACTGTTTGTTTTTGGTGTGCTTTGGTGCGTAAGGAAGAACATAAAGGTACCGGGGATGATGTTCGCTATTTACCTGTTTGTGGTCAGTATGGAGCGGTTTCTGATTGAATTTATACGTGTTAACTACAAATTCGATGTATGGGGCGTTGCTTTGTCAGAAGCCCAGTTAATCAGTATAGCGCTCCTGTTGTTGGCGGTGGTTGTTACCGTTTGGTTGGCTCGTTACGAAACATAAAGCTTTGCCTTGCCAAGTTCAACAAGTTTTGCATTGTTGTTTGTCTGCCCGAAAGTAAAAACCGTCCAACAAAACCCTAAAAATGTCAATGTTGTTTTTTTTCCCATTTGCTCAATCGCTTTCCGGTAATTCTCGACAATCCGTTCTATGGATATAAGTTGCGAACGACGACAACAAATAAGGCCATCCTCGTGCGGAAGCCATTGCATTCCTGTATTTTTCATGGTTCTCCCCATGATTTGAAAATTGTTCGTGTATGAGATGGAGGCAAGTTTGATTTTCTTTAACTTCCTCAAATTGGATATGCACAACACTGGCCTTGTCGGCATCAGGTTCGGGATTCCGCTCAAACGTGAGTTGCCATTTCATTGATAGACTTCGACCGCTATCGACAGTTAATACCGTGCCCCAATCACAACGGAACCCATTCGGACCAATTTCGCTGCACAATCCGTTTGAAACAGGATCTATACTTAATTCGACTAATTTTTCGTTCGACCAGGTATATTCTTTCGGCCACCAATGTGTTAACCTGTTAACAAAGCAATCAAATGCCTTTTCACGCGGGACTGATATTTCAATTTTTGTCGTCAGTGAATCCATAGCTTATTTTGTTATTAATCGTTGGTATCTATTTGACTTTTTTCGGCTTGAAATGTTTTCCCCTTTACACTGTCTTATACTTATATGCTTACCACGGATCGCATATTGGCGAGGAAATCAGGCTTTCAGTTTGGGAACTCAAGGCGCATGGAATCAAGTGTGGCATACGTTCCAAAAATATCTTTGAAAACGGCATGAAGGTTTGCTTTAGCAACGCTGCCGGACTCCTTAGGGGAGTCAGTTATCTGGGCTAACGAATTGTTGATATAAAGTGTAAACGCAATTAGTATAAATCTTGCAGAAAATAGCCGAATGGTCATGATGATTTTTATGGGCACCGGTTAAGCCGATTGTTAGCGTATTTGTTTATCTGTCACCAAATTTAATGTAAAGCTGAGATATCTTTACAATATGATATTTCTATACTAATGTTGGTTTTTTACTCTGCAAGAACATTCGTAATGTTCGCTAATGTATTTTATTGATTCAATACAAATTTCTCTGAGGATGTCAGTATTGATGTCAGCAAGCCTTTTTACATATATACAGGCTTTGCTCATTTTAAATTTTCCAAGGTCAGTCAATAGTTTTTTGCTTTTCACAGTGTCAGAGTAAACATAGAGTGTCAAGGCTGCTTTCCTTGGCGAAAACGCAAGAACTGGCGCATCTCCTTCGTGCCCACTTGCGTATTTGTAATGATAGTTACCAAATCCGATTATGCTGGGTCCCCACATTTTAGGTTCAGCGTCTGACCATTCTCGTAATAGGTCAATTAGTTGATAACTGTCGGCTTTCTTTTGTTCATCATCAACATATAAATTTATAAAATCAGTTATGTCCTCACCCGTATATGTCGTTTTTGTTTTTGCCATTTAATAAATATTTTGTTCGATTTCCGTTGCAAATCGTGGTCGGGCTGTGTTAGTCAGCGTAAATTCCAGTCCATGGAATGCCCGGCGGCCTGTGCCTAACCACTGAAGAGATAGTAGGTTCTCATTCAAAAAAATGCCCCACGCATATCCGGGAAGTTAGATATCGTTTCAAATATAAGAATTAGGTTTTTCATTTTAGCCCGCTGGGAATCAAACGTTTCTCAAAATTTAAGGAGATTAGCCCTGCAACCGCCGGGCCGCGTCTGAGGCAACAATGAGTCCTGCCGCCATCATGATCACGTCTTTCAGCACCAGGCGGCCAGCGCCGGAAAGGTAGGGGAATCCGTAGTGCGGTGTGGGGAAGTCACCGCCTAAATTGGGTACATAAACTTCTGGCGTGGTAAGAAGGAAAGAAAGCGTGACAATAGACATAAGAAATGTCAATAATCCTCCGATGATCCCTAGTTTGGCCGACCAGATACCTGCCAGGGTCAATAAGCCGATGATAACGATAACAGAACCCAGTCCATAAGAAAACAGATAGGTGCCATTTGCGCGGTGCCACTCGATATTTTTAGCAACGGTTTTTCCTTCCGGATTCTTATACTGTTGATACTCGGGTGCTGGCTTGGTATAGAAGAAGCTCATCAACGGACTATTCGCAACAAAAGGCACGATGCCGTCCGCTTCATATTGAAACGCCTTCAAGCCACCAATCCAGGCCATGACGATAAAAATGGCAATCCGTGCAAGATGAATGAAACCCCGTTGTCCGCGTACTAAAAGGTCGATAAAACTATTCATGTTAACCGATGTTTACCGGGCCGAAATTAAGCTGCCCAGGTATTTTACGGAATGGACAAACAGCGATCCGTCATGGACTTTTTTGCGCGACGATGGAAATGCCGACCTGCTCCCGGAATTTGGAAGGCGAAACGCCGACACGCTTCTTGAAATATCTGCTGAAGTAATGCTCATCATCAAATCCCAGCCTGGACGCGATTTCTTTAATAGATAAGTAGGTGAGATGCAGTTGCTTTTTCGACTCCAGTATAACACAATCTTGGATCAACGATGAGGGCGATTTACCAAGCTGCTGTTTTATTTTCTTGCTGAATGCACTTAAGCTCAGATTCAGCTTTTCTGCGTAAAAATAAGGATATCGGTGAGTTGTAAAATTATCGGCCAGCAACTGCTGAAATAGTGAACCTTCCTGCCCAAGTGCGGCATTCGGCAAAATGGCCGAGTCGATAAGCGCTTTTTTCGCTTTGCTTGATAGCGCCAGTATGAGCTGTAAGTAAGCTTTGATGACCGACTCGGAAAATGAGGCATTGGCGGAAAGTTCAGTACGTATCTTACCGATGATCAGCTCGATTTCCTGGTATAGGTCATTGTTTACGGCAACGAAAGGTTGGAGATAAATGTTGTTGAACAGCAATCCGTTGCAGGCCACTTCTTCTTTGTGGTATTCGATGCAGTAAAAGTCGCCATGAAACCGTATCCGTGTGGCAGACGTTAGGGACGCTCCTTTCCAAGACAGGTGTTGATAAGGGCTGAGAAATAACAGCGCGGTGGATGTGTTTTCGTAATCCGTGAAATCAACCATGAATTCCGTCGGGCACGGCAGCAAGATGATCTGGTAGTGTGAGCTATCTTCCCAGGAAGAATGCGTTTGTATGTTTACGGTATCGATGTGAAAAAGCATAGTGTCAAAAAATTCATCCCTAATGATTAGGGGCTGTCAGGCCAAACCTGTGTGAAGTTATGATTTTTCCTTGGGTTGTTACCTGCGTTGATATTTTGACAAATCGACTTATTTTACATTACGTCCATAAAACCAGTACACTACACGGTAAATTACACCCTCCAATTATCTAAGCGATATACTGCGTTCGCTCCCTGGCAAACGAAAAACCAAGCCCTGCGCCTTTACAATGATTAACTCGTCTGTTTCCATAGTCGCTGTTTCCCACTTTTACTATTCATAGATTTGCGCCGTCAGTGAATAACTGCCAAGTTCGGATATCCACATCAACATATTGGCCTCCTTACAATATTACAGGACCTGTCTGGTTTCCAGAAGGGTTCGGTTTATTTCGCCCAACATTTCCATTGTTCTTTTTTCTTTGTCGGATATGGCTTTTAGCAGGTCAGATGCTTGTTGGATGTATTTAACGTCTTTCGTTTCACTTACTTTTTCAAATAATTGCGAAACCAAGGTCCAGCGTTCTGCAATCTCTACAAATGCTTCGTGTCCTGCTTTTAATTCGTCGATTTTCAGCAGGTCGTAACTTTCTTTCAAAAAATCACGGTATAGATTTCGGAATAATGCACCACCGGTTCCCGCTTTTTCCATCATCATTGCAGATGTCTTAAACTCGTTTTCAATGTCATTGCTACTATTAAACCATTTGACTATTTCTCTGCTTGCTTTTACAATACCTTTATAGCCTATGTTCGTTATCGGTGGATTTAGATAGTCACTCGCGTTATTTCTAATTGCCTTAATAATCGAGGTTTCTAAATTCGTTTTCTTATCAGTCTTACTCAGCGTATAATACAAATTTCTTGAAGACATGGGGCCCTTTTCGGCTCTTGCCAATGCCAAACTTTTCAAGCTCGTCTTTACGCGACAGCCTTGTTGCTTTGTGTCCACCAAAAAGGCGTTTTCGTTATCATAGCCATAGATAGCTGCATAGTGTCCTGCAAAATGAAATGGCCGTGAAAAATATTCTAAATGAAAACAGTCTAATTTCAATCCGACCGCTTGCCCGCTGTCAAGCAGTTCTTTTACATTTTTCCACGCTTTTTGCTTCGATGTAGTTTCTTTAACGGTTAATTCAAGGTTTAGATTTCTCGCAATATTCCGAGTTAGAAGGTCAGTTTTGATTCGCCCACCTATAAAAGGGAAACTCATTGTTTTCATATTCCAAAAAATGAAACCCAATCCTTCGCCAAGCCCAAAAAGCATAGGCTCGGAAAGTTCAATGCCGAGTTGTCTTAACAGCGTTCCTGTCGCTGTCGTCTCGCAATGTTGTCCGTCAAACGCTTTTATATTTTCTATTTTCATTGGTTACTGCGATGTTGTTTTTGGCTTCATATTTTTTCACTCATGAAACCACTAAGGTATAAGTTTTTGTTAACAGATAATTGCCCCTTTATTCAAGGCGCCAGCGGTAATATCGCCTTCATACACCATTTAGAAACAGCAGCCCCGTTTATTTTACTTTCTCTGATGTAAACCTTGGCTTTATTCTGGTTGTTTTAGGGGCGCTTTTAGGTTATGTGGGATAGCGTTCAGTAGAAAAATAGTAGAAGATGAGTTTATTAATAGTCTGCGGCTGTTCGCTTGGTCATGGGCGATTATTTTGTCTATAATGTGTGCGGTAATGGCCAACCTGTTTGTATTTGGGACGCCATATTTATCACTTATGGTTTTGTTTCCTCACTTTTTGTTGACCCTTTTTATCTTAATCTTTAACATTCAATGGTAGCGTTATAGTAAGGGCAGGGGACAATGAAAAATCACATCAAAATAAATCGCGTAATCAAAGGCTTCTCTCAGGAAACGTTGACCCGAGCGGTCGGAGTAACCCGGCAAACAATCAATGCCTTGGCTGCGAAATATGTGCCTTCCACAGTTCTAAGCATTAAAGCTGGCTCGTGTCAGGGTTGCAGGCTATTTCATCAATAGATTCTTTGTAATTTCATCAATTTATATATTGTAAATTCATCAATAAATGCTTTGTAATTTCATCAATACCTGTATCTTTGTACGAAGGAACTGACTGAGGAATCCGATTTGACATGTTTATCGAACGACGCTTAACGCAACAGATTAACGCGCAACGGGACAAATTTCCCGTACTGGCAATTACCGGTCCCCGCCAATCAGGAAAGACAACCCTGTTGCGGCGACTCTTTGAGGGGTATGAATATGTAACCCTTGAAAACCCGGATAGTCGGCAATTTGCAGAAACCGATCCGGTTGGCTTTCTCGATCGGTACGAGCGCCATGTAATTTTCGACGAAGTACAGCGTGTGCCGCAATTATTTTCTTATATACAAGGCCGAGTAGATGAAAGCGGACTTATGGGTCAATACATTCTTTCGGGTTCCCAGAATTTTCATTTACTGAAAAGTATCACACAATCACTCGCGGGAAGGGTGGCACTATTCAAGCTTCTACCGCTGGATTTCTCCGAGCTCCTCTCGAAGCAATTATTAGCAGACGACTATACCATCGCGGCTGTCAGTGGGTCATACCCGGCGATTTTCGATCGCGGTATCCAGCCGCATATATTTTATACGAACTATATCCAGACGTATGTAGAGAAGGACGTCACAGAGCTTTTGAACGTCCGTGACACCAGGCAATTCCGGCAATTTCTGGCACTATGTGCAGGGAGGGCCGGTCAATTATTGAATATCAGCGCATTGGCTAATGCATGCGATATTGCCTTCAATACCGCAAAAGCCTGGCTATCTATACTCGAAAGCAGTTACCTGGTTTTTCTTCTCCAGCCTTACCACCAAAACCGCAATAAGCGACTCGTCAAAACCCCCAAATTGTTTTTCTACGATACGGGTCTGTTATGCCATCTATTAGGCATCAAAACCGCGGAGCAATTGGAAACCGACCGGTTAAAAGGCAGCGTGTTTGAAAATATGATGATTGCCGAATATCAAAAAAGAAATTTTCATCTATACGAACATCACGAGTTTTTCTTTTGGCAGGATTCCTCCGGTAACGAAATCGACTTACTTTGGCAAGAAGGCCGCACGTATAACGCTGTAGAAATAAAGGCCACTAAAACTATCACGAACGAACTTTTCAAGCAATTGGATAAATTCGAAGCCCAGGGAGCGGTTCTGGCGCCAATACGTAAAATTCTGGTGTATGGTGGCGGCGATAATCAACGGCGTAGCCGTTACGAAGTTAAAAGCTGGCGGACGTGTTGTTAACACCAATGGCTAATTAGCTAATTTCTTAAAATAGTCCAGGAAACCTTATACGGTCGGGTATTGCGGGCCAACACAATGTTAGCGGTTCGGGCTTTTGTCATTCGTTTCAAATTTTAGTAGCTCGGTATAAGGGTCGCCTGTCAGCCCAAGTGCCAATGCAAATGCTGGTTCCGTCTTCCGTCCTTGCCGTTTGAGTTTAATAATTTGTTGTCTGAATTTTTCTCCGTGTTTGTTCAGCAAATTATGTTCAACTATTAGATGTCTGTATGCAAATTGTTGTCTTGTCGGAATACGTTGTCCAAAAATCTCAATTTCAAAACCGTCCAAAAAGAAATTGGCAACAATAGCCAGGGTGTCTAAACTTGGCTGCTCCCTGATCGTAAAACTTCTTTCGTTGCTAAAATTGTCTTTGACTGATTTTTGAAACTCTTGTTTGTCCGCGAAACAGCAAATAATATCAAGGTCGCTATTTTCAATGTCAATGTTTATGGGTATTGTCCCCACAAGAATGGGGTCAAACTGCTTAAGTTTTGATAAAACTTGATTGTTCGTCAAGATAGCATATGCTTGTCGTTGTCGGTCGTTGCCATGTTGCAAATATTCTATATTGTCAAAATTCATATTCACAAACTTAGTTTTTCAGTTTCTAATTTCCCTTACGTTCAACTTAAAATCTTAAATGATGGAATAGCTACAATTGTGAATTACTATCTTGGCCTAAAATTCTGAAATAATCGAAGGGAGTATTGTGACGTGATGATGGAAGGTATAAATGAACTATATGAAAAGCTTGCCCGGCTGGAAAAGGAGAACGCAGCGCTTAAACTCAGAAACGACGAACTGGCGGACTTTTTCGAAAATGCCTCCATACCGCTTCACTGGGTGGATGGAGAAGGTATCATTGTTTGGGCCAACCAAGCCGAGCTGGATGTGCTTGGCTACACAAAAGAAGAATATGTCGGATTGCCCATCAGTAATTTCCATGCAGATCCGGAGGCGATACAGGACATTCTGACCCGCCTGTCCAATAATGAAACGCTCCATAATTATTCGGCCAGGCTCAAATGCAAAGATGGATCGATCAGGCACGTATTGATCAGCTCCAATGTCTTGAGGACGGACGGTAAATTCGTACACACAAGATGCTTTACCAAGGATATCACATCAATCGTCGAAGAGGAGAAGAGAAGGAATAGCTTACTGCTTCAACTGGAAGAAAGCGAAGCGAGGTTAAGGATGGCCATAACGTCCACCAATCTTGGTACGTGGGACTGGGACACCCAAACAGCGAATATCTACTTATCAGCGGAGGGTAAAAGGATATGCGGCTTCCCTTCGGAAGAACCGGTTTCTTTTGAAAAGCTCTCAGATCTCATCCATCCGGATGACCGGCAACAGGTAGATCAGGAGGTAAAACGCTCGACCGAATCGGGCATCGACGGCCTTTACGATATAATATTTAGAATCCACCGGTTTGACGACCATAGGCTATGCTGGGTAAGGGTACAGGGCGCTGTTTACCTGGACGCCAAAAGGGATTCAACGCGGTTCACCGGCACGATGCTGGATATTACCGATATTAAACAGGCAGAAGAAAAAAGTGCTCAGTTGGCAGCCATTATCAGAACTTCCAATGACGCCATCATCAGCATAACTTTGGAGGGGATTGTCACCAGCTGGAACGCTTCAGCGCAGCGGATGTTCGGTTATACTGCTAAAGAAATGATCTGCCAGCCAATTTCGAAAATAGTGCCCGAAGACCGGCAGGACGAGGAAGTGCATATCCTTCACGGCTAAGGAACGGCTTGGAGGTAGAGCATTTCGATACAAAACGCCTGACGAAGACAGGAAACCTGTTAGACGTGTCCCTCACCCAATCACCCATTAAGGATGCGAAGGGAAATATCATCGGCGTATCCAAAATAACCAGGGATATAACCGGAAAAAAACAGGAAGAACGGCGAAAGAATGATTTTGTAGCGATGGCCAGCCACGAACTGAAAACGCCATTGACCGCTATCACCGGGTTTGCGCAGATATTGATGAACCATTCCAAAAAGGCTGGTGATGATTTCAGTTGGCGTGTGATGTCAAGAATCGAGGTGCAGGCCAAAAAAATGAGTTCGACGATTCAGGGCTTTCTCAATTTGGCGAGAATCGAAGGTGGGAAAATCGAGCTTCGGAAGGAGGTTTTCGAATTGGATGCATTGGTGAGCGAAATTGTGGATGATGCCAAATTGTTAGGCACAAAACACTTTTTCAAGTTGACAAACAGTGAACCGGCGACCGTATATGCCGATCGCGAGAAAATAGGGCAGGTGCTGATGAACCTGGTCAGCAATGCGATCAAGTATTCTCCAGCTGGAAGCACCATAACCATTGGCTGCGAAAAAATGGCCGGCAAAGTTATCCTATCCGTACGTGACGAAGGTATAGGGATCAGTGCTGCAGATCAAAAAAGATTGTCTGAACGTTTCTATCATGTAAATAACGAAAAGATTCAAAACACAACCGGCTTCGGTATCGGACTTTACCTTGTTTCAGAAATCCTGCGCTACCATAATAATAGCAGTATTCTGGTCGAAAGTGAGGAAGGCAGGGGCTCGATATTCTATTTTGAAATAGACGTTCCGAGCCGCTAAATGTTAGCGCCTGTACTTGTGAAGCGGGGTCGGAAATGCCTCCCCCATTTTCGTTTCTCGCGCAATGTACCGGGTCGCTATCACGTTGGCATTTTCTTCATAGAAGCGCACTAACCTCCTAGCGGGAATACCTAGTGCTATGCCGACTGCCAGAACCTGTTGCCTTTTGTGTAACCGTCATATATGCTATTCTTTGAATCTAAGTTTAGTTGATAAATTTCATTCCATCAAATATAATCGTAAACCTGTGTACGTAAACCTGATATGTCATGACAACATGCCGTTTGCGTGTTCCTTAGTGTGTATTCGTCTCGTGATAAAGTCTGGTAGATTTACATTTTTGGTTGACAAAATAAAAAACATATTTATTTTTGTAAACCCTTTCGCGATTTGTTTGTCAAACTAACCGAAAGGAGTATGATAGCTATGAACCAACTATTTGGAGAACGATTTAAATCAGCCCGCCTACTGAACGGATTTTCATTGCAGGGTCTTGCCGATGCCTTGGGCAACAAAGTGACCAAGCAAGCATTACATAAGTATGAGAAAGGAGAGGTGGTGCCGGATAGTGAAAAACTATCGCTGCTAAGCGATGCGCTTAATGTGCGTCCGGATTATTTTTTCAGACCGATGGCGGTAGAGCTTGGTCCGATCGAGTACCGTAAGCTTAAGCGCATGCCCGCTAAAGAGGAACAGAGGATCATTGAACAAACCCGAGAATACCTATCGCGGTATTTGGAGCTGGAGGAACTGTTAGGTGTCAAATACGAGTTCAAAGATCCGTTGAACGATTTTCCCGTAATACGTGAGTTTAAGCAAATCGATGAAGCCGCACTCGAGCTCCGAAAGGCTTGGAACCTGGGATTGGGGCCGATTTTTAATATCCCTGAATTGTTGGAAGACAAGCACATCAAGGTTGTCGAAATCGATGCTGAAATTTCATTTGACGGTTTGCAAACCAAGGTAAATGGTAATATCCCGGTTATTGCTTATAACAGGAATATTGCTGATAAACTTGATCGCGTACGTTTCACCTTGCTGCATGAGCTTGGTCATTTGCTGTTGAAGTTCGATCCGCAACTAACCGAAAATCAGCGGGAGAAGTTATGCCACCAGTTTGCAGGAGCAATGCTTTTGCCAGAACAGACTATCCGCGAAGAGCTAGGTGCTCACCGAAACCGGCTTTCAGTTACTGAGCTCGGTCATATAAAAAGTCAATATGGGATATCCATGCAAGCATTGGTTTACCGGGCCAATTTGCTTAATATTGTCAATGACAATTATAAAAACCAATTTTTTAATATGATGAAACAGATGGGGTGGCGCACTGAAGAACCAACTGTTTATGTCGGTGTTGAAAAAGCAACCCGGTTTGACCAATTGCTCTATCGGGCAATCGCCGAGGAGTTGATTTCAATAAGCAAAGGAGCAGCACTTAAGAATATGAAACTCTCCGACTTCAGGAGCCAATCGTTGGTTATGTAAGATAGGTGATGAAGCTTGCTATTACCGACGCCTGTATTTTTATCGATCTTCACCTATTGGACTTAGTGGTGCCGCTTTTCGAATTGGATATTGAGGTACACACCTCACTTGATGTATTCAATGAACTTAATGAAGAGCAGCGTCAACTGTTGTCCGCATACTGATCCATGGATAAACTTACCGTACATATCCTTCAGCAATCGGATCGTGAAGCAATGCGTGGATTTGGTTTTCCACGCTCATTATCGGAGATGGATTGCACTGTGCTATATTTAGCTGAGCGTCTCGATGCTATGGTATTAAGCAGTGATAAGGTGGTGCGTAATTTTGCTAAAAGGAAGTCAATCGATTATCATGGTATGTTATGGATTTTTGATGAACTGGTCAGGCAGGAGCGTATTGGGGCGGCCACAGCGGTGGAGAGTCGATGCTTGCTCCGCAATATGATTATATTCTTGAGCGGTATTTGTTAATCTACAAGTTCGACCACGGAAAAAAAGCTGATCTGAAGGTGGTTTTGGTAGAATTAATAGACCGTCTTTTCTCCAAGGAGTGGAACAGGCTCTGTGATGACGGCCTTTTTTATAGCTGCTATGCGCTCAACTTCCGGGACAAAAAGGTAAAAGCCATGTACAAGCAACTCCAGGACACTTTGCGTGGGTGTTAGGGACTTTGCTGGAGGAATGCAAGCAGCGGGGCATTATTTCAGTTGGCGACTGCCAATCGACAGCCGATCTGATTTTCGTCTTAATTGACGGAGCTTATTACTACCTGAGCCTGGTGAAAGATGCGGAAGAGTACGAGCAGAAGATGGAGGAAAGCAAGCAGCATGCGCTGCGGCTGATTAATATGCGCCCCTCTGCTTAGTTATTCCGTAGATACCGCTTCTGTGTCGCCGGACGTCCTTCGCCGCGCGCTGCGCTTCGCCGTGGTATAGCGGATAACATTGAATAGTGCGATTAATACCCATACCGCATTTGCAGCAAGATTAGGTGGAACGTCAAAGTACAGTGCACTGATTACCAACCCCACCCCGCCGACTACATTCAATAGCTGGTAAGCGGGGTGGTCAAAACCGGAGTATTTTCAGGTTAAGGAGCAAATAGGCAATGGTGCAAAAAATAAAACCAAGCCATCCAATAATGGTAACCGTTGATGCTGTCATGGGAATGCACGTTTACCGGGCTAATGTACTAAACTTGGTTGGATGGAAAGCAACCCCCATCCACCGGTTGGCGGATAGGGGGTTGTGCAAACACATGAAAGACTTTTTTATGGAAGGCAATGTGTGCCGAATATTGCTGGACCCGAGCGCGGCTGTACGATTTTGTGCCGCTTTGGGACGTTGATACGCCGGCAAGCGACGCCCAAACTTTGCGGCCGGGCGCCAGCTTGTGGAA
Source organism: Parapedobacter composti (assembly GCF_900112315.1). Classification (GTDB taxonomy): domain Bacteria; phylum Bacteroidota; class Bacteroidia; order Sphingobacteriales; family Sphingobacteriaceae; genus Parapedobacter; species Parapedobacter composti. The sequence continues at coordinate 91,367 of NZ_FOLL01000017.1, forward strand.
CATTGCTTACTTTGCCAAAATCAGCCAAAGCATGGAGCGATGGCGATTTGGTTTACCTAATACCGATGGATTTTTCTTATTTCTTCAATGCTCATACCTGATTCCATCATTCTCCGACGTCTATCAAAATAGAGAAATGTCCTAATGTTGTATTCATCAACTTCGCTCGTTTGCGTAATCTTCTTCACAATGCCATCCCCTCCAATCCACACATAATGCGGTACAAAACGATGAGGAAACAGTTTCGTCAAAACCGTATCCTCTACCACGCTCGGTGTTTTTAATCCATTGGAAAATTTCATGGAACTGATTAACGCCGTTAGCACATCGTGTATTTTATTAGCTGACGTCCGATCGGGTCGGTAAGGATTTCTAGCATTGACCAGCAGAAACTGGAGCCCTGTAAATCGTTCAGGCAAACCATCTACCCGGTAAAAGCCCATATAGCACGGTGTGCATCCTTCGCTCCAGAAATCCAAAATCATCAACTCATTTTGCCGGTAATCGTTAAGCGAAACAGTATCTAGGCCTTGCGGATGATTAACAACCCTCAACGGATAAGACCAAAGTTCGTTAGGTATGGTGTCCCCTACTTGAAGTTCTTTCACCCATTCTTGCGAGAAACCTACGCTACACATCCAATAAGGAATAAAGATTATTATTATCAAAATACGAATCATGTCGTTCAAATTTAGCGTCAATTATTACCGATATTACCAGGTATTTTAGTGATTTCCAATATATCCTGAGGTAGCGGAAGCGCATATTGCGGCGAATTAGGCTCCAATGTAAACACCTCATTGCCTAACTGTCTTTTTAGCACAATCTGATGTCCCTCCTTGTTCAGACGTTTCAAATCCATCCAGCGTACGCCTCGATACAACAACTCCTTTCTCCGCTCCTGCAATACGATGGCCAATGCAAGTTGAGGATCCTGTTCAGTTATGGGTTCGAAAACCGCTCCATCCCTCCAGCGGTGCTGCAATAAATGATTCAAATCCGTCAGTCCTCCATTTACATCCCCCATCCGGACTTTGCATTCAGCCAGGGTCAGGAATAATTCATCGGTGGCCAAGCCTGAAAACGGAAATTGCGGGGAACGTGAATAACTTCCTTTAAACCGTTTGTAATTCCCTACCACCAGAAAAAACGCTTGATTTCTGAGGTCATCCGGGTGATAGGAGGCCACCAACAAAGAATCTACGAACGTATCATTCCTGGGAAAATGAATACCTCCCGCAGCCACTTCAGCATAAAAAATAGTTTCTTTGGTATAGCGTGCAAACGGCGAATTCGCAGCGATTGTTATGCCGTCGGCAGGGTCATTGTAATTCATCAAATCTTGCTTTAGCATTAACGACTTTTCGGCTGCTTCCATAGCACTTGGATAATCTCGCATCGAGAGATATACCCGCGCTAACAGCGCATAAGCAGCCGATTTTGATGGTCTATTCACATGTTCGGGTAAATCCGGAAGATACTGAACGGATTCGCTTAAGTCATTAACTACTTGTTTATAAACATCTTCAACGGAAGTTCTCACACTTGGCACATCAGGATTCGAAGTTAACCGCATTACGATGCCCAAATCTGTGGTTGCGGTCTGCTTATCATATGCGGGCGCAAAAGCCCAGGCCAAATGAGCAAAATAAAACGACCGGTAAAAAAGCGCCGAACCGTAAACATTATCCCTAATGGACTTTTCGTCTTGCCCTATGGTTACTCTATCCAGGTAATCCAAGCAAAAATTAGCGGAAAATATCGGCCACGATGCCGCCGACCAGTCATTCGGGTAGATATACTCGAAAGGACGCCACGTATATAGCGCCTGATTTCGCTCGGCCAAAGGAAAACCTTGATACCGTGGCAATGTCACGAAATAGTCGTCCGAAGAAGCGTCCGCAAGCATCGGTGTCCGTTGAAAATTCATTGCAGTTGGATTGTCCAAAATCGCTTGAAGATGTCCAATCGTGGTTGGTATGGCCACGTTATTGGAATTTTTGACATCTATATATTTTTCGCATGATGTGCCGACCAACAACAGCAGCAATATACTTACTAAAAAACCCTTTTTCATAAAAAAACATGTTATGTTATGCTAAATCCCGAACCTTAACCCAAATGAAAACGTTTTACCCGGCAATACCTGATCGGGATAATCCGGATCTTTCACCTTTTTTGCCGCCTTCCAGACGACCCCTAAATTGGAGACATTCAAATAAAGGTTGACGGAAGAAAAATAAGGGATGATCCGCTGATCAAGATGATAACCGATCTGAACGAATTGCAAGCGAATGTGATCGCCCTTTTCGATGTGTATCTCACTGTTCGAATAGATATCATCGCGCCCGTAAATGGTTTGCGGGTAGATAAAGGAGGGAACATTTGTCGTATGCTCGTCACCGGGGTTTTTCCATCTTTTGAGATAATCAGGGTGCGCATACCCGTTGTTGATTAGCGACGAATACATTATCGTACTATTGCGGAAAAAATAGCCAAATTTATACGTCATGTTTAGTTGCAAGGAAACACGCTTGAATTGTAATTCTTGTCGAAATGCTCCAAAATGCTCAGGAACGGCAGGCCCGATGTACACCACACCGCCACTCTTTTCTGCATGCCCGTAACCAGCATTGATAATAGCTGCGTAATCGTTGCTCAATTCACCGTTGAGATAACCTTGTGGGTTCCCTTCAGCATCGAGGCCTCCCCAACGAAATGCAGCCAAAGCGTACAACGGCTTTCCAACCACAGGGGTTATCATGCTGCCCGACGAAGACAATACCCTGGCAAGATTATCTTTATCGTCGGCGTAGAAGTAATCCTTTGTGATGCTACGGTTGAAATTATAAATCAGGGCCATATCCCATTTGAGACCATCATTTTGATCTACTACACGACCGTCCAGGGCGATATCTATCCCTTTCCCACTCATATTTGCTACGTTGGTAATCAACGTACTCTGTGCACCCCATACCAAGTAATCGTACCTTCTTGGACCATATAGATCTGTACCATCCTTAAAATAATAAGAGACGCTTCCTCGGAGCCTATTACGAAACAACGCGAAATCCGCTCCCAGATTAACCTGCCTTACCTGCTCCCATTTTAGAGAGGGATTCGGTATCGTGCCTATGTTTCCTCTTGGAAAGCCCCCGTCTTGTGGCGCATTGGTTGTGAATCCGATAACCGGAACGGCAGATTTCCTCAAATCGACATTTCCGCTATACCCCAAACTAGCTTTGAAACGGAGGGAGTTAATGGTCTTGGAAGAAAAAAAAGATTCTTTCGATAGGTCATACCCAAGGCCAACCGACCATAGCGGCTTCCATTTTTCATTCGTACTGACACCATAGAGATTGGAACCATCTTTTCGAGCGCTTGCGGAGACACTATACTTGTCCAAAAACAGGTAACTGAAATTACCGTAAATACTGACGAAGCGGTTGATTACGGAAGGCTCTATGATGGGGGCTCCAAGAATCGAGCTGCTTGACGAAGGGCGAGTGGGGTAGCTATTCACATGGTCCACCGATTGATAAGACAACGGGTCATTGATGTACCCGTAGGTAGTGCTCGAAAAGCCTTCCGTGGATACTTCCCGCATTTCGAAACCCATCATCGCTTGCACGTTGTGTTGTGCGAAACGCCGATTAAAATTCAGCTGGGAACGGAAATTATACGATTTGACGGCCGCCTGACTTCTGGATATGATGCCCCCTAAAGGTACAATGTATTTAACAGTTCTGTCGTTTTCCCCAATTTGCGCGAACCGATTAATCAGGTCCCTCGTGTAATAACTATCACCGTCGTGCTCATTGCTAATATCCGATTTTTGCTGTTGTACATGGTACATCACCTGCGCTGACAATCCTGGAATAATATCGTACCGGGTTTGTATGCTCGCACTTAGCTCGGAAATTTCGGATATGCGACGATCTTGAGTTCGATCGATCGTAGGGTAAAAATACCAATCTAATAAATCCCCTTGGCCAACGGTATCCAAATAGTGCTGACTATACCCTCTATAGATTGGTAAAACATTACCCGACGGATCGAAAAGTGGGACATAAGGGACGGATTGTCTAGATCCGACCCTAGTTAAAGAACCAAAAGGCTCAACCATGTCTTGCGTACCTCGGCGCCCCGTATAATAAACGCTAGTCTGAATCGTCAGTGGCTTGATAGGTTTGAAGGTATGATGGAGGTTTGCATTGTTCTTGCCGCTAGTGCTGCCGTAATGATCCGTGTTTTCATCGCGAGATGCCGATAGAAGCCAATTATACTTCGCGCTCCCACCACCTACATTTACAGCATATTGTTTCGTCAGGGCTTTCCCATAGAACGCATCTTGGTATTGCCGTCTTGTATCTACTGTTTTCAACCAGTCGATCATTGCTGCCGAATCAGCAGCGCTGATCTTGCCAGCCGACCGATCGGCAAATACTTTTACGGCAGGTGTAAGCGGTGTTGTAAGGCTATTCAAGATTCCGTTGAAATACCCGTTCTTGAACATCATTTCCTCTATACCGATATAATCGGCAGACGGCAATTGCGGAACATCGAACAGATTGGGTGCCGCAGTGACAATGGCACTGACATTGCCTTGTATGCTCAACGGCTGATTGAATTGACCTTTCTTAGTGGTAATCACGATTACGCCATTTCCTCCCCGAGCCCCGTAAATCGAGGTCGCTGCAGCATCCTTTAGAATGGCAACAGACGCAACATCGTTGGGATTGATGTTCTCTATGTCCCCTTCATAGACGAAGTTATCCAACACAATCAGCGGATCCAGGGGACCGTTGAGCGTGGAATGCCCCCTGATGACTATATTGGTTTTATTTTGCGGATTGTTGTAATTATTTTTACCGATGTTAAATGTCAATCCGTTCGTTACCCCATTGAGCCGGTCTAAGATATTGGTTCCGGCTTGTAAGTTTAACGTCCTGTTATCAATATGTACAATTTCTCCATTTATCTCATTTGCCTTTAAGGATTGATAACCTGTGTTGACCATCACTTCCACCTCCTCCAGTTCCGAAGGAACGGCTTTCAGCACCACGGAGCCGATGTCGGCCGCCGCCACGACGGTGGTCGAGACATACCCGATGTACGACAACTCCAACTGGTACCCCTCCGGCACATTCTTCAACTCAAAATACCCATTCCCGTCGGTCTTCGTCTGCAACGTGGTCCGCTTGCCTTTGTCATTGAGTACCCGTACGGAGGCTCCGGCCAACGGATTGCCCACGCTGTCCACAACACGGCCACGCACCTCGGGATAGGCGAGAATTAGCGTGGTGGCGGTCGTCGGCGGAGGGATCTCGTTCTTCCGCTCGGTAATGGCAATCATGCGGCCATCCACCTGGTAGGAGAGGGGGAGGCCGCGGAGCAGTTGCGTGAGCGCTTCCTCCACCGAGGCGTCGGCTACGGTGAAATCGACGCGCTTGTGCTTGGGGATGATGCGGCCGTCGTAGTACAGGTCGAATCCGCTTTGCTGCCGGATCTCGCGGAGTATGGTTTCAATGGGGGCGTTTTTGAGGCTGACGGTGATTTTCTGTGCGAAGCTTGCCGCACTCACCTGCATCAACGCCGCAATCAACAGTACGGTGGTCAATTGCATGATGCGTACATATTTTTGGTATACGGCGCTGCCTATACCGATGTTTAGGGTATATTTTTTATACATTTGTCATTGCGTTTGTTACCGCAGCCGGCTGTTAGGTTTGGACGCCCCTGCCGCTGCGGTGAAGTCAACTTCTGATTTCGGCAAACCGTGACCAGGAGTGTTTCCGCACTTCTGGTTGTTTTGTTTAAGGGGGGTTATGGGTAATCTTCTTCCATTGTTTTCTCGTTTTTTATGAATGATAGTATGTTATGATCCTTGTTTTACGACATACACCGTTCGGCCTTCCACGCGGAAATAGACTTGGCCCGCCCGCTCGATGAGGCGCAGCACGTCAGACAGCCGAGTATTGCGCGATATCCAGCCGCCGGCAATGAGGTCATCGGGTACCGACGCGTCATAGACCACGTCTACCTGATACCACCGGGCAATTTTGCGCATGGCAGCGCGGAAGTCGAGGCCGTTCAGCGCAAATTCGTCGCTTACCCAGTCGATCGCCTGTTCGGCGTTTGCCTGGCTGATGCGGATATGGCCACCCGCGTTGCGTGCCTGCTGGCCGGGTTGCAGTACCTCTTGACTGCCGTTGGCCGATAACCTGATCGACCCTTCCAGCAGTACCGTTTCAACGGCGGGTTCATCGGTATAGCCGCTGATGTTGAACCGCGTGCCCAGCACTTCCACCTCCTGGCCGGCGGCCTCCACAATGAACGGCCACTGCACATCCCTGGCCACCTCAAAGTATCCCTCGCCCGTGAGGCGTACCCGCCGTTGGCCTTCGTGCGCCCAACTGGCGGGGTATTCGAGCGAGGAGGCGGCGTTGAGGTGTACAAGTGATCCGTCGGGCAACCTTACGCGGTAGGTCTGCCCGCTGTCCGTGGATAGCGTGTTCCACATACCGGCGGCAGATACCGATGTCGCTTCGTAGGTCAGCAGCCCATCGTCGCTCTTGCGTACGATGACGCCCTGCTCGTGGGCCACCTCACCTGTTGCCGCTTCATCCAGTGCGATGCGCTGCCCGTTGCTGAGGGTGAGCGTGGCACCTGGTGCGCCGGGTGCAATATCGTTGGCGAATACGGAAAGGTGCGCCGCTTGGGGTGTCTGGCGATTAACGTATAGCCAAATCCCCACCGACAGCAACGCTGCCACCAAGGCTGCTGCGACCATTGCTGGGCGCCACCGCCGGAATCGGCGGATGCGTGGTGCAGGTATCCGATCCATCAGTGACAGCCATACGTCCCGACCGATGCGGTCCATCTCCCCGGCGAGCCGTTCGTCTTCCGCCGTGCGTGGCGGGGTCCGTTGTACTGCACGCTGGTAGGCGCGCTCCAGCTGCTTTCGTTCTTGCGGCGTAGCGCTACCGGACAGGTAGCTGTCGATTAAGCAGTCAAGCGGTGTGTCTCTTTCCATACGTCCTCCAACCACAAGACGCATGGCGGGTAGGGTAGGGGGACTTTTTATTTTCAGATTTCTAGGCAGATGCTAAGAGCAAGACGTAAAACCCTGCATAGCGGCCCAGTTTGGCCCTTAATAACCTGAGTGCGCGGTGGATTTGCTTTTTCACAGCCTCTTCCGACATCCCCAGCCGCTCGGCGATCTCTTTTTGCGTGAGAAAGGACTTGCGGCTCAGTTCGAACACTTCGCGCATTTTGGCCGGAAGCCTGGCGATTTCCGCATCGATCAGCGCCAGCAGTTCGCGCTCCTCGATTGCCTCCACGGTGGCGTTGTCCAAGCCGTCCAGCTCTTCCATCAGCAGCGAGACGAACTGGTCGCTCACCTTGCGTCGGCGGATCAGGCTGAAAATACGGTTGCGCATGGCTTTATAGAGGTAGCCTTTCAGGTTGACGCTCACATTCAGTTCGTCGGCTTTCTCCCAAAAAGCAAAAAACACATCTTGTACCAGGTCTTTGGCTTCATCCGCATCGGCCAATAGGTTATAAGCATGGAGATAGACCAGTTGCCAGTGCCGTTGGTACAGTTCGGTAAAGGCAAGCCTGTCCCGTTCCTTCACCAAAAGGAGCAATTGTTCGTCGGCAAACTCGGCATAGTTTTCCATGAAAAAGGCATTTCCAACCGGCCAATATTACTTAATTATTACGAAACTGCTAAATGACTGCGGCAAATTCCGTAAGCACGCCACATTGTAGGGTAGCCATTGCTTTTTTTGTTTGTGCTTGAGACCGCGCTGCTGCGTCCTGCCTGCTGTTCAACGGATTGAATTGCCCGATGATGGCATTGCGGATGCCATTGTCATAAAAATAAACCTTTGGTTTTGACTTCATTTTATTCCGCTGGATGGTAGAAAACGATAAGGAATTTAACAGTGAGCTGCATATTGGGTGATAGGGGGCTGCGCAATCACATGAAAGGCTTTTTATGGCTATAGCCAACCGAAATTGGGAGAACTCTACTTTTTTTTGTTTGATTATCAGCAGGAATAGGATAATCTTGAAACTGATTGAATTTGAAGTTTTTAGAGATTTCTGCTTCCGGTTTAGCGTATTGTTGGTGGACGCCCATCACAATCCCCAAGAAGGCTACATCAGTAAACTTTGCTTCTTGTTCCAGCCCGAACCGATCTTCGTTTATGTGTTTGCGGGCATCTTTGTATCTGCTTCTGTGTAATTCGCAACTTTTTTGATGTTGAAATTGCTGTATGCGTGCGAAACGAAGTTTCTTTTTTCAAAATGGTTTCCCAACTCAAACCTGCTTGGTTAATTTCCATAATCAAACGTCCAAACAATTCGTTGTCATCATGAATGGGAAAACCGTAGTAATTGTCGTGATATTTTTTGTGCAACGCCTTTTTTTCTTCGGATTGCATTGTTTCTATGGCTGTGCAATAAGACGTACTTTTTTTAATCTGTTATTTTCAACGACTGTATTTGTTCATCAATAATTTCAAAATGGTAGTGTAACACAATAGGGCTGCCGTCAAAATTTCCTGAAATTTCGGCTGATAAAATACTTGTCTTTTCTTCTGCGACAAAGTTAATAGGTTTCATTAAGGTTTTGAATTGTTCGTTTGCATTTGCAATCCAATTTTCAATTTCTTTTCGTCCGTTGTAGGTGTTTTCTTCGTCAAAAACTACGGCTGTATCTGAAAAACAGTTGGCATAAGCAACGCTGTCAAAGTTATCTTGTGCTTTTACTAAATCTGTGATTACTTTTGGTAAGTTCATTGTTCTAAATTTTTGAGATGATTAAATGGTGGGAATTGTGCCACCGTCAATTACAAACTCTGTTCCCGATAAATAGTTGGCTCTTGGTGAAACCAAGAAGCCCACCAATTCGGCAACTTCTTCGGGTTGTGCAGGTCTGCCGTAAGGAATACCGCCTAAACTTTTCATTACTTGCTGTATGGCTTCTTCAACCGTTATGCCTGTTCTTTCGGCAATTTCGTTCGTCATTCCTGTTGCACCGTCCGTTTTAATCCAACCCGGTGAAACCGTTAAAACTCTTACGCCTTTTGGCGAAACTTCTTTTGATAAACCTTTACTATAATTGATTAAGCCCGCTTTTGCGGCTGCATAAGGCAAAGTGCTGTCATATAGAGGTAACTTGCCTTGAATAGATGCAATGTGAATAATTACACCACTTTTACGTTCTATCATTTGCAGTAAAAATCTCCTGTCTAAACGAACAGGTGCAAGCAAATTTGTTTGTATGGTTTGTTGCCAATCTTCATCGCTCAAAACTGCAAAACCACCGCCTTGCGTTTCAGAACCACCTAAGTTGTTTATCAAAATGTCTAACCGCCCGAATTTTTGTAAAACTTCTGAAACCACTTTTTCCGTTCCTGCGGATTTGCTTAAATCTGCCGAAATAAAATACAGTTTTTCTTTTAGTTGTTCGGGTGCATTTCTTGCTGTTATGATAACCGTTGCACCTGCGTTAAGTAGTCTGTCGGCAATGGCTTTTCCTGTACCTTTTGTTCCGCCTGTTACCAAAGCAATTTTGTCCGATAACTCATTATTGAAATTAAATTCTTGTTCCATTTACTAAAATTTTGGTGCAAAGTTCAGAAGTATAACTGTTTCTGGCAATTACGGAAAACTGAATTGCATACGGATAAATTTTTCCCTATTGTGCATTTTTGAACATTGGGTTAATTTTGCAAGATGTATGAAAGAAAAATTCCGTTGAACCTGAATTGTGGTCTTGATTTGATTGGCGAAGTACTCTACGGCAAATGGAAAATTCGTTTGCTGTGGTTTATCAATGAGGGAAACAAACGCCCAAGCGAATTGCAACGCAAAATTCCCGATGCTTCACGTAGGGTTTTGAATATTCAGTTAAAAGTATCCGCCCTATGAACTACATGTTTGATTGCTGCACTATTTTCTTATAGTTCTGTGGATATAGGTCTTTCAGGTTCTTGTGGTTGATGGCCATG
>NZ_FOLL01000019.1 GCF_900112315.1 Parapedobacter composti
ATATCAACCGCTGGCGGCCTAGGCTAATCTCCTAAAACCATTACAGACCACAAGCCCATAATAAAACAAAGAAGGCGCCCTTTTTAGACGCCTTCATTTCATTTTGGTTTAACCCCGGCTTAATGTGGCTTCCTTAGCTTTGTGCAAAGAGAAGCAGTATGGATCCGCTGATTTCCAAAGACATGCTGTCAAGGGCGGTAGGGCTTGACAAGTGGCCTGTGCCGGGGCTGGATAAGTTGCTGATGCAGTTGATGCAGTTGGATCGCTTCAATGCAGCGTTCAACCGGGTCCGTCACTTCCAAGGCATGGATTTTATTGATGCCGTGCTGGATATCTTGGGTATTAGCGTTGATGTAGACGCAGCCGAGATGGCACGCCTGCCGAAATCCGGAGCCTTTATCGTTGTAGCTAACCACCCTTACGGCGGTATAGAAGGGTTGGTACTACTGAAAATCCTTTGTTCGGTCAGGCCTGAGGCAAAAGTCATGGCCAATTTCTTGCTCCGGCATATTCCCAACCTGAATAACTATTTCATCGGCGTAAACCCCTTTCATGAAGAAGCGCATCTCTCCAACGTGGCAGGGGTTCGCGAGGCGCTGGCCTGCATACAGCAAGGCATTCCCGTGGCTGTTTTCCCGGCGGGTGAGGTGTCGGCTTACCAACCGGCACTACAGCGCGTTACAGACAGACGCTGGCATCCCGTTATGGGCAAGCTGTTGGTTAAGGCGGGAGTACCCATCGTACCGATTTATTTTCATGGCCACAACAGCGTGCTGTTTAACCTGTTAGGTGTCATCCACCCCTCGTTGCGCACGGCGAGACTGCCCGCAGAGCTGTTCAATAAAAGCGGGCAACGGTTACGGGTACGGATAGGCACCCCTATCAGCCCTGAAAAAGTGGCTAAGGGAAAGCAGCCAGCTAAGGAGTTGCTTGAATATGTGCGGGCCCGCACTTATGCGTTGGGAATGGATACACCCAAAGCCGGGTGGGAATGGCTGGAGCGCGGTGGTTTTAAACTGCCTAAAAAGGCTGAAGCAATCGTGCAGGAGGTGCCCGTTACCGCGCTGGAACAGGAGCTTACCAGTTTACAGGAAAACAAACTGCTCAACGTCGGACACTTTGAGGTCTACCTTGGAAGCGCTCAGCAGATGCCTCAGCTTATCCGTGAAATTGGCAGGCTGCGGGAGCAGACATTCCGCAGCGTGGGCGAAGGCAGCAACCGCGCCATTGATCTAGATGTATTCGACCTCTATTACCGGCATCTGTTTATCTGGGACCGCAGCGCACGCGTAATGGTAGGTGCTTACCGTATTGGCATGGGCGAAGAGCTGCTGTATAGCCACGGGAAACGAGGTTTTTACTTGTCGCAATTGTTCAAAATGGATAAAGGCATGGAACCCATTTTGAAAGAAAGCCTGGAGTTGGGACGCAGCTGGATACGCACAGAGTACCAGCAGACGGTCATGCCGCTCTACCTGCTGTGGAAAGGCGTGGCGGCTTATCTGGCACAACATCCTCAATACCGTTATCTGATCGGCCCGGTAAGCATCAGTGGAGAATTCTCCCGTTTCTCCCGCTCCATTATCGTTGAATTTATCCGCCGCAACTGTTTTGATGAGCGGCTGGCCGCGCTTGTACGGTCGCGGAAGCGGTTCAGACCAAGCCTCATGAAAATGAACCTTGAGGCATTGTTGGACGACCCCACATCGCTAACCGCATTGGAACAACTGGTAATGGATATTGAGCAACCCAACCGCCGCTTTCCGGTGTTGTTACGCCATTATCTCCGGCTGGAGGCCAAAATCATTGCCTTTAACGTAGACCCCAAGTTCAACTATTGCCTCGATGGATTTTTAGTGTTTGACCGCCATAAACTGAACGAAGCGATGGAGCGGCGCTTTTTTGGGGGCTAGGGGTAATTAATATAGATTTAATATTAACCTTGTATATTTGTGGAACCATCGGATTAAGCGGCTTACGCCCGACAAAAAGATGAAAATGAAGGTTCCGGCTGAAAATAAGTACTGGAAGGAATTTATCGCAGGGCAGGATGATGCGTATCGGGCGCTATATGATTGTTTTTCAGACAGGTTGTTTTCCTTTGGCTGCCGCTTTTGTCCAGACGAAGAGACGGTCAGGGACGCGTTGCACGACCTTTTTTTAGATTTGCACACCTATCGTGAGAAGCTGAACAAAGAGGCCAATGCCAGAGCCTATCTGTATGCTTCGCTAAGGCGTAAAGTGCTGGCATTAATGCGCCTTAAACAAAAATACCAACTGATGGACGATGTTTCAGTGGAATTTCATTTATCAGTTAACCAGCATGCCGAGGCCGCGCTGAGGCTTGATGAAACGGAGCGTGAGCGGCTTGCCCTTCTTGCCGAAGGGCTTCGGGAGCTTACGGATAGGCAACGGGAGGCGTTGTACCTGCGTTTCCGCTCGGGCTTGAGCTATGATGAGGCGGCTTGTATCATGGAAATAACTGCCACATCTTGCCGTATAATGGTGCACCGTGCCGTCAAAACGTTGCGGGCGAACCTTAAGAGGCGCCTATCGGCCCTGAGCCTGTTATTCATCCTATGCAGCGCCTCGCGCTAACTGCACTACTATTTATTCTTCGCTTTTTTAAAATTAAATTTCCTTATAACCAGACTTTTAGTTTTTTTTTGAAATGGCAATGTATACAAATGGCCATGACCTATCTCTTTATTAAGTAGTTCAGAGACTATATGCAAGAAAACGAAGGAGATATTCCCGGACGAGACCGGGATAGCAGGCAGTCAGAAAGTGGTTCCGGACGACACGACCCCGAATTGTCGGCCCAGATAGGGCGCATGATAACTAAACATGCCGATGACAAGAAGATGAGAGAATCGGATAGGGAGCGGCTTTGGATTAGCATAACGCAAACAGTCGCGACAAAAGTCAAGACGAAGGCTTCGAGGAATCGTAGATGGATAGTTGCTACGGCCAGCGCCGCTGTTGTTGCGGTAACAATGGGAATAGGTTTATGGTTTAACCGAACACCCCCGCTGGACGAAGGTGAGTTCTTGAAAAGACTGGCACGGGAGCGCCATGCCGACTTAAGCAGGATCGATTCCGTCCGGTTGGCTTCCAGTACGGGGACGGAGATCGCTGTAGGTGACGATGCAGTATTATATTATCAGGACTCGCTGTTGCAGATTACAGGCGGCGACGGCACGAAGCGTGAACTGGTACTGCATAACCCAGATGTATACAACACGTTGATTGTACCTTACGGGAAACGGACGGAGGTGGTGCTGGCTGACGGTACGAAAGTATGGCTGAATGCCGGTTCCGAGCTTACATTTCCCGTGGTTTTTGGCAAGGGCAGCCGGGCCATATACCTGGAAGGCGAGGGTTATTTTGATGTGGCACACCGTGAAGGGCAACCTTTTGTTGTACACTTGGCAGATATGGAGATAAATGTGTTAGGAACGACGTTTAACGTCAGCGCTTACACAGATGACAGCTTTAGCTCCGCGGTGCTGCTTACCGGAGCGATCGAATTGAAAAGCAAACAGAAAAACGGCTTCAATACGGTGCGCCTCAAACCGGGAAAAAAGGCGACCTTGAACCGGAAGGATAGGCAGCTGACTGTGGCAGATGCCAGCGGTGAAGACGATATTTCGTGGACGAAGAAGCAACTGATCCTAAAGAGCATGCCGGTATCTGGCTTGATTCGGCGGCTGGAAAGGGTGTACAATACCGCTGTCGTATTGGGTGATGGTGCGGAGGCGGCCGACGAAAAAATCTCCGGCAGTCTTGATCTTACCCAACCGTTAGCCGATGTGCTGTCGATCATCTATGAACCGGATATTTATCGAATAAACCAAGAAGAAAGGAGGTTCGTTATTTCACGAAAAAATTAATCGTCCTAACCCGAAAACGATAAAAGCAGGGTACGTGCTGCAACACCACCCTGCCTGACATTTTATTAACTGAAGTTATTAATAAAAATTGAACAAATTTATGAAAAAAATCTACTCCCGCCATAAGCCACAAAAAAAGGCGGGGTTGGTTCGAAAGCTCTTACGAACAATGAAATTCGTCTCTTTTTGCCTAATGCTGGGACTGGCGGCGGCGCACGCCGAAACCTATTCACAGAGTATCAGCATGGATATCAAGAATGGTTCCATCGTGGAGGTCTTCAACGAAATACAGCGTCAGAGCGACTATGCCATCGTATATAAGGACCATGCTGTGTCAGGTCGTAAAGTGTCGATCACGGCAGAAAACAAAGAGGTGCTCACTGTATTGGACCATGTATTGGAACAGACGGGTCTTGCCTACCGTATCCGCGGTAAGCAGATTACCATTATTAGCAAACCGGCGGCCCGTAGAACTGCGACGCGGTTTCCGCAGGATTCACTCATTACGGTACGCGGGCTGGTGGTTGATGCCAAAGACACCGATATGCCGCTTGTGGGGGTAGGGATACAGGTGAAAGATGCGGGAACATCGACGGTGAGCGATAAGGAAGGTCATTTCACCGTTCGCGTACATCCACAAGCCATACTTACAATATCCTCAATCGGTTATCGAACTGTGGAAGTGGGCGTGGCCGGCCGTACGAGTATTCGGATAGCTTTGGAAGAACAGGTGTCGGCCATTGACGAAGTGGTGGTCGTGGGCTACGGTGAGCAACGAAAAATCAACCTCACCGGTGCGGTGGGCTCAATCAGGGCAGAGGACTTTGCCGCGCGCCCCATCGTTTCGGTAAACCAGGCCCTGCAGGGACAATTGCCTGGAGTAACCGTGGTGAACACCAACGGCCGGCCGGGGACAAACAATACCAACATCCGCATCCGGGGAATCAATACGTTGAATAACGCAGGACCGCTGGTGGTTATTGACGGGGTGCCGGGCGGCGATATGTCCATCCTCAATCCGGAAGATGTGGAAAGCGTGTCCGTACTGAAGGATGCGGCTTCAGCTTCCATTTACGGAGTCCGCGGTGCCAATGGCGTCATCTTGGTGACCACCAAAAAAGGACGGGCCGTTGACGACGGCAAGGCCGATATCAATTATAACGGATATTATGGTATGCAGATGCCTGTTACGTTGCCGGAGATGGCCAATTCGTGGGAATACATGGAACTGATGAACGAAGCGCTGGTCAACGGCCGGAATAACCCCGCATGGACGGACGAGCAGATCCGGATTGCGCGCGAAGGCAGCGACCCCGATTATTTTGCCAATACTCGCTGGATCGATGAAATCTATAACAGCCACGCTCCCCAGCATAGCCACAACCTGTCCGTGAATGGGGGGATGGGCCAGTCCACCTACCGACTCGCCTATGGTTACCTCAATCAGGGCGGTATGGTTACGGGCGATAACTTCAATTCGCACCGCCATAATATCCGGGCACGGTTCAATACCACGTTGTTCGATCGCCTGACGATCGACGGTAATGTCGGTTACATCGACCGGAATTATCTCGCCTCAGCAGAAAACCCAAGCAGTACGGGAGGCCCGTTGAACGCGGCCATGGCCATTAGTCCGTTGGTGCCTGTACGGTTTTCTACTGGAGGTTGGGGCTATCATGGTGGGCAGCGCAATCCCATTGCCGTTACCACTGATGGCGGAACAGACAAGTTTAATTCCCAGGAGTTCACCGGCAACCTACAGGCCAGCCTGCACATCTGGGACGGCCTCCGCTTACGCGGCCAATTGGGCAACGTGCGTTATCATACCCGCCGTACGGTGATGGTCAATACCATTGACTACATCGATCCCTACGGTGAGCTGGTCTACCAGAACAACGTACCTAACCGGATGGAAGTACGCAGCTTCACACGCAATTACATCAACCTGATGGGTATGCTGGAGTACGAGAAGACCTTTGCGGATGCTCACTACATCAAAGCCATGGTGGCTGCTTCGCAGGAGGAGGACGTCAACAATGACATCAACGCCAGCCGTACGCATTTCCCCGTGGAAGGAATCCCAAGTCTTAATATCGGTACTGAAAACCAACTCAATTCCAATCCCACAACGCAGTGGGCGCTGCGCTCTTTTTTTGGCCGGGTAAATTATGCATTCAAAGATCGCTACCTGCTGGAGGCCAATTTCCGCCGGGACGGATCCTCACGTTTCCATCCTTCACTGCGGTGGAATTGGTTCGGCTCGGTATCCGGTGGTTGGGTGTTTTCCGAAGAGCCGTTTTTCCGTGGGCGGATAAAAGACATCGTTGACATGGGTAAGATACGGTTTTCATACGGTACGCAGGGAAATGATCGTGTGGAAAACGCATCCGGCTCACTGATGAATTTTGGATACATGAACACCTATGCGTCGCGTACCACGATGCCTATTGGCAACGTGCTGACCAATGCATTCTGGCAGCCGAACGTAGGGAATCCCCTGTTGTCTTGGGAGAGCTCCCTGAAAAGCAACGTTGGGTTCGATCTCACGTTGCTTGGCAACCGGCTCAACGTTGTGGCCGACTATTACGTAAACAAGACCAACGATATCCTGTTGGCTGTGCCGCTGCCGGACGTGTTCGGTGCAAACTTTCCTGTGCAGAATGCAGGCAGTGTAGAAAATCGTGGATGGGAAGTGCAGGTAGGATGGCGCTCCACGATAAACACCGTCGGGTACGGCGTCACTGCAAACTTGGCCGACGTCCGGAACCGGGTGACTGACTACGGCGGTGCCCCGCCAGTGATTGGCGACCGTATACGCCGTGTGGGTGATCCCATAGATGCGTTTTATGGCCTGGTGGCTGATCGCATTGCGCAGGAGGCCGATTTTGAGTATAACCCCATGACTGGCGCATACATCCCGCGCTTCCCGCATATTGAAGGGGATCCGATATCGCCCGGAGACATCATCTACCGGGTGCTGACGCCGACTACCGACCCGAACAAACCATATGACTTCAATGATCCGGAGCGAGAATACATATCGCTTGACAAGGATCGCACCGTCATCGGCAATACCATTCCTCGCTATACTTATGGGCTTCAAGGTGATTTGGCTTGGAAAGGGTTCGATTTCTCGTTTTTCATCCAAGGCGTGGGCAAAGTGAACGGACTGTTGTCAGGACAGGCACGGCATGCATTCATCAACCAGAGTACCATGCCACACCGGGCGCATCTCGATCGGTGGACACCCGAAAATCCTAATGCCAGCTATCCGCGTTTGGTGTACAACCAGACATACAACACCCGCTTGTCGACGTTTTGGCTCGAAGACGCTTCCTACTTGAGGCTAAAGAACATTCAGCTTGGCTATACGCTACCACAACGTGCTCTTGGCCTGCTGGGCGTCGGCAAAGTGAGGGTGTACGCCTCGGCCGAAAATCTTCTTACGCTTACCAACTTCTATTCAGCGTTTGATCCCGAGGTCCCGGTGAATACCGCAGGGGGGGTATACCCACAGATGAAGACGTTTGTTTTCGGAATAAGTGCAAACTTGAAGTAAATCAATAGATTATTGATATAAAACGTATTGTAATGAATAAAATAGTTAGTTATACTGCTATCTTGATGTTAGCCACGTCGTGCAGCGACAACTTCCTCGATCGCGTGCCGCTCGATAATATCGTTGATGAAACGTATTGGCAAACGGAAGAACACCTGGTGCTTGGGGTAAATACCTGCTACGCCTTCATCAAAAACAAAAATACAGTAGACATCGGCCAAATGGGTGACGAAAGCATCAACTCTACGGCCAGCAACGCCTACAGGCTGATCGCATCCGGAAATTACACCTATGATCTTGCCACGGTGAATAATCAATGGAAAGACCAATATGCGGGTATCCGGCATTGCAACAACTTTTTGGCCAACTACCATCGAGCCGAAAGTGTAAGTGAAGCGCGCCGTGAAGCGCTGGCCGGTGAGGCGAGGGTGATCCGTGCACTGCTTTATTTCTATCTTACGTTTTTCTTCGGTGATGTGCCCATCGTGGATAAGCCGTTGAATATCGATGAGGTATACGGCCCTCGCGATCCCCAGGAAAAAGTTATCGACTTTATCTTCGATGATCTCGATCTGGCCGCGCAGCATCTTCCGGCCGAGATACAGACTGGTGCCAACCTGGGCCGGATCTCAAGGGGTGCGGCTTATGCCCTGAAAGCGCGCGTTGCGTTGTATGCCGGGCGTTATGACGTGGCTGAGCGGGCCGCTCAGGATTGCATCGATCTCGGTGTATATGAGCTGTATGATAACGGTGACCCAAAGACGAGCTACAATGAGCTTTTCACATGGGAGGGCAAACTGGCGGCCGGTAAAAACCGGGAAACTATTCTGGCCCGGACGTATCTCTCGGATATAACGATGCATAACCTGAGCCGGGAAATCCAGGTGCCCGACCAAGCCAGCCGCTTTAATCCAACCAAGGCATTAGTGGATACTTATTTGGATACATTAGGCTACCCGATTACGCACCCCTCCTCGGTATACGAGGAAAACTCGTATGCGGATATTTTCAAAAACCGTGACCCACGTATGCGGCAGACCATCCTGCCTCCCGGATCGGTGTGGGGTGGACGTAACGATGGCAACCCGAATAATACGGACCTGACGATTTATACCGCTCCGCGATTCATCGCCGGCAACCCGGGCGGATGTGTCACCCTTAGCGGTTTTTATTTCACCAAGTATGTGCATGTACCTACCGTGGCGCAGGTGAGCCGTGACCAAAATGATATCCATCTGATCCGGTACGCTGAGGTACTACTCACATTGGCAGAGGCTAAGCTGGAACAAGGCACGCTTACGCAAGCTGATGTAGATCGTACAATCAATCTGCTCCGTGACCGAGTGGGCATGGTGCGCATGGATTTGGCTTGGCTACAAGCAAACGGGCTGGACGTACGTGAGGAGATACGCCGTGAACGACATGTAGAGCTGGCCATGGAAGGTCAGCGTTGGTTTGATATCGTGCGTTGGAAACAAGGACATCTACTCGCAGCCGACGTTAAAGGCATGCGCCGTTCGTTTGCCGTGGTGCAGGCTGATGTTGCCAACCTGCGCGTGGACAGCGAAGGGTATATCATCGTAAACGACGGCCGTCGTTTCGAGGACCCTAAAAATTACCTGTTACCCGTGCCGATGGAACAACATAATCGTAACCCCGAGTTAGGGCAGAACCCGGGCTGGATTAATTGAGGTAAAGATGTAAACTAAGCGTATGATGAGACTTCTTGAATTGATTGGTTGTGCGATGCTATGCTTGGCCGTTGCATGTGGAAAGGCTGGAAACAGTCCTGACGAAACCGGAATGCCAAGCCCGCCTGAGCCAAGGACGGTGTTGAAACCCGGTGATACCATCAAGGTAATGACCTACAATATCCACCATGCTAATCCACCATCCAGGCCTGGCGAGATTGATGTCGAGGCCATAGCCGCGGTGATCAACCGCGAAAACCCAGATATCGTTGCCCTTCAAGAGGTAGACGTCCGTACGCGACGGTCGGGGCCTTCACTCGATCAGGCCCGCACGCTCGCTACGCGTACCGGTATGCAGGTGTTCTTTAGCAAATCCATCGATTACCAAGGAGGTGAATACGGGAACGCCATCTTGTCCAAGTTACCGATTGTGCAACGCATTCGGCACGAATTGCCAAGTGCGCCCGGCGCTTCAGTAGAAGGACGGTCGTTGGCTCTGATTGCTGTGGGAACCGATGACGGTGGATTCGTGTACATCGGTAGCACACACCTCGATGTGTCGGATACTGAGACACGAAACATGCAAGTAGACAAGCTCAGAGAAGTGAATCAGCACCTTAGTGCGCCTTTTGTCATTGGTGGGGATTTTAACGCCCAAATCGGTTCGGAAACCATCAACCGGTTTGTAGCAGGGGAAATGTTCCGGACAGCTTGCCTCGGAAGTTGCCCAAATACAATCCCGGCCACCAGTCCCAATCGGGCTATTGACTTCATTTTTCTCAATCAGGAGGCCTCATCAGTGTTCACCGTGTTGAGCTACGCGACGGTCAACGAGACCTATGCCTCCGATCACCGGCCGGTGGTAACCGAATTGAAATACAGATAACAGACATTTATCCATATAAAAATGGTACAGTCAAATAAATACATAATGAAACGAAATATCATGCTGCTGTTTATGATAACGGGAATGCTCATAACAGCTTGCGAAAAGGATAATGGTGGATCAGCTTCCGGCGCAGACCCCGTGATCGCTTCCATCTCCCCCGAAAAAGGATATCCCTTGTCCACGCTCGCCGTTAAGGGAGAAAACTTCAGTCGGGTACGTACAGAAAACCGCGTAGAAATCAACGGGGTTGAAGCCAGGATTATTCATTTCAACGAGCATACCATCCACGTGGAAGTACCAGAAGGAGGATCGACCGGATCGGTATCCGTGATTGTCAATGGCCGTTCGACGACCGGACCGGTTTTCGAATACATGGTGCCACCGGCCATCTACCGAGCAGAGACCTACGCGGGCACTGGGCAAGAGGGGTATGCTGAAGGGCCGCGGCAGTCAGCATTACTCAACCGGCCGGGAGGTGTGGTATTTGATTCGAAGGGTAACTTGATTTTCTCCGATCGCAATAATAACCGTATCCGTAAAATTAGCCCTGACGGGCAGGTATCATTGGTAGCTGGTACAGGAACGCAGGGTCGTCAAGATGGTCCGGCACACCAGGCGACTTTCGCTTGGCCTTACGGTATTGCCATCGACAAGGATGACAATATCTATGTGGCTGACCGTAACAACCACCTGGTGCGTAAGATCGACGCGGCCACCGGCATGGTAAGTACTATCGCTGGTAGCACGCAAGGGTACGCAGAGGGAAACCGGACGGAAGCGCGGTTCAATCAGCCACTTGATGTAGCTGTGGCCGACGACGGTACGGTATATGTTGCCGACTACAACAACAGCCGGATACGGAAAATTGCTCCCGATGGCATGGTAAGTACCTATGTGGGTGATGGTACCCAGGCTCACCAAGACGGGCCGCGGGAAACAGCACGGGTTAATCGCGCGCCGGGAATCGATATAGACCACGAAGGTAACCTGATTATTGCCGATCGCTTCAACTACTGCGTCCGGAAAGTAACCCCGGATGGCATGGTGACGACTATCGCCGGTAGCCGCTCGAGGCAATATGGATATGCCGACGGACCTGAAGCAGACGCGCTATTTTTCGGGATCTGGGGTGTGCATGCTGCTGCCGACGGGCATATCTATATCGCGGAGATCAATGACAACCACGCCATCCGGGTACTCACGCCCGAGGGCGAAGTGCGCACACTTGGTGGAGGAGGACAGTCAGGATTTGTCAATGGGGAGCCATCAACGGTTTCCAGGTACAATACACCTGTCGGAATCACGCTTGACGCGGAGGGCAATATCTATGTAGCAGATCTGGAAAATCACGCCATACGGCGTCTCGTTCGTACCAACTAATATATTTTTCAATCAGATAAAATGGTTGGCCGGTCCGTATGCACCGGCCAACCATTTAAATAAGTTATTATGAAGAAGATTTTTTTTCTCGGTTTGGTGTTCCTGTATGCGATGCTGTTGGCGGTAGCGGCAGGCCATGCGCAATCACTGAAGGTGCTAACTTATAACATTCACCACGCCAATCCACCGTCCCAACCAGATTCTATTGATCTGCTGGCTGTCGCGCGGGTCATCCGCGACAGCGGAGCGGAACTGGTCGCATTGCAGGAGGTAGATGTGTATACCGAACGGTCAGGAATGCAAGTGAACCAAGCTGCTGAATTGGGTAGGCTAACCGGTATGCGTCACTATTTTGCTAAAGCTATCGACTATCAAGGCGGTGAGTATGGCGTTGCCATTTTATCGAAACACCCATTTATTACAACTGAAAACCATCCATTGCCGATGGCAGAAGGTGTAGGCGGCGAACCGCGGACGCTGGCATTGGCGGTTGTGGAGCCGCGCCCAGGCAAACCTATCGTCTTTGCATGCACGCACTTAGACCTGAAAGCTGAGAACAAGCTGCTACAGGCTAAACATATCATCGATCTGCTTGCTGATAGGGATTATCCGGTGATACTTGGAGGCGATTTCAATGCGCAACCTGACAGCGAGGTGATTCAGCTGCTGGATGGGTACCTGCAACGGAGCCAGAGTTCAGTTGGCGAGGGGTTCACCATACCGGTCAATTCACCGAACCGCGAAATCGATTTTATTATGTTCGGGCCCGCAGGGGTTTTTCAGGTAGTCAGGCATGAAGTTATTAATGAACAATATGCTTCAGATCACCTGCCTGTGTATGTCGAGTTGGACTTATAGTTACCATTGCTGGACGTCCCTGCGCTTTTGGGGGGTATTTAATAATTTATTCTTCTTGGGTTCGCGTTCAGTAAATATACAATGCTATACTTTGCCGATGTGAACACAGCAAAGCAAGCGCATACACGGCAGCGGGTTTCCACATCAGATGAAGTGCTTTTTGAGCAGTTACATAAGTCATCCTGGTCGATGTTGTTTCAACTGGCTTGCAAAAAAGTTGGAGATCGGGATGAAGCTTACGATCTGCTGCAGGAATTATTTGTAGAACTTTGGAATAAACGGGATGTTTTTCCCCTGAATAACCTGTCCCCGGCCTGGCTGAAAAAACGGTTATGGTATAAATTAATCACCTACTTCCGAACACAGGGGTTCCACCGGCGGCACCTTGAAGATTTCAGACGGTTCATGGCACTCGAATATCCAGCAGTTCAGCCGGACGAATCATCGGTCAAACTGGCTGAAAGCCAGTTTGAGATCATAATGGAGGCTGTTGAACTTGCAGTAGCACAGATGCCTGATCGCATGCAGGAAGTTTTCCTGCTCAACCGTGAGCGACATTTCTCAATCGACGAGATTGCCCAACACCTTGGCCTTTCTCCCAATACAGTACGCAATCACCTCCATGCTGCCATGAAACGGCTGCGCAAGTCATTGCAGATGCAAAACCTGACCGCTCCCTGCCTTGCATTGATTTGGTGGGTATTCGTTGGTTGATGTTAATAAATCATTAAATTATTATTCATAAAAACTTAATATCCAGACGCTGGTATATCCGGCCGTTTCGTGCTTTACTATAGTAGTTGATAGGAAAAAACGTGTAAGTATATCAGGATGGAAAACGGCGGCGCACTAAAGAACCTGTTTCAGAAATTGACTGGAGGAACAGCATCGCGGAAAGAGCAGCAGCTTATAGCACAATGGCTTGATCAGCTCGACGGCGGCGAGGAGATGGATAAGCAGGCACTCGAAGCGTGGGAAATTCGTTCCATGGCCGAATTGCGGGCAGCAATCAAGCCCAAATTGGCCAGTAGACAGCCCACACGGAAGCTGGTATGGATGGGCGCAGTAGCTGCGGTACTGTTGGCGGTTCTGGGGATATGGTCGTTCCGGTTGCACCTGTACCACCCCTCCGTAGATAAGTTGCCTGCGGTTGATTATGTGGAACTCCGTACCGGCGCCGGCCAACGTAAGTTGGTGACGCTCTCGGATGGTTCACGTATCTGGCTGGGCAATGCCAGTAGTGTCCGATATCCTAAAGGGTTTCAGCAGGATAGACGTGACGTTTTCCTTGAAGGGCAGGCTTTTTTTGAGGTAGCGCCAGACTCGACCAAACCATTCTGGGTGCATACCAACGGACTGGATATTCAGGTGCTGGGTACCTCATTCGATGTGAAAAACTATGAAGGGGAAGTCATTAAAACGGTTACCGTAGCCACAGGAAAAGTACTGGTGCAGCCGCAGCATGCCGGAAAGGAATGGACACTCGGAAAAGGAGATCAAATTATCTGCCACGCCACAGCCAATCAGTACCGTGTACAGCCGGCTGACCTGACGGTGGCATTGGCTTGGAAAAACGGCGAACTGATATTCCGCGATACACCGCTGGAAGAAATAGCTACGCAACTGCAGCGATGGTATGGTGCTGACATCAACATCGTTTCCCGTTCACTTCTGAAAAGGCGGTTGTCCTTATCGGTAAAAGATGAGCCGCTGCAACGGGTACTAAACATGCTTGCTGTAGCCGGAGCGTTTCGTTTCGACATCCAGGGAAGGAAAGTAGAAATCTGGAATGAAGAATAGACTGGAATGGATCCCTACAAGAAAGGAGGCGGTATGCTGAAACGTTAAACACCCAAACACCCCCATTGGCAAAAAATAGGGCGGAAGCTTCTCACCACCCCGCCCTACATGTTTTCAAAACTCATTTATGGACTGAATCATTAAAAACAATGAACAATATTATAAATAAAAATGCAATAAAAAGAATTTGCGATATGTCACGATTACTGTTCCTGCTGTTGGTGATATCCGGCACCACCTCGGGTATCCTGTTTGCATCCGATGTAATGTCGCAGCACCTTCGCAAGGTAAGCGTAACGGTTGAAGCCGATGACCGCAGCAACCTCGGTAGCATCTTCCGGCAATTGGAAAAGCAGTCGGGCTTCCGTTTCTATTATAACAAGGAGGTGGGGGAAATGGAAGCCGTTGGCTTCATAAATAGCGGAAATACGAATCTGTATGAACTGTTGGAAGCGTTATCCGGTACCTTTCATTTAAAGATTACGCAAAACAAAAACATTATCGCGGTCACCCAAGCCCTTCCCCAGCAGTCGGGCCGCATCGTAGGTCGCATCACGGATGCTGTTTCGGGAGAGCCGCTGCCAAACGCCACAATCCAGTTGCAGGGTTCGTCATCCGTTACCGTAACGGACAACCGCGGTCTTTACCGATTGAATGGTGTGCCGGCCGGACATGCGGAATTGGTTGTGCGCTACCTGGGGTATGTCGATCAGCAAGTTTCCGTAAACGTGGAGGCTGGTCGTGCAAAACAGGCGGATGTCGCGATGACGCCGCAGCTCACCGAGCTCGAAGGCATCACGGTGTCGGGTATCCGCAGAGGAGAAGTCAAGTCGTTGAACACCATGAAAAACGCAGAGAACATCAAGTATGTGCTTTCGCAGGAGCAGATAGAGCGGTTTCCGGACAATACCGTAGGTGAGGCGTTGCAGCGTGTACCCGGAGTAGCTGTCGGCTATAGCTACGGCTTGGCCAGAAACGTCATCATCCGTGGTCTTGGACAGGATCAGGGTTCAATAACCCTGAATGGAAACCGCTTGCCTTCGACCTCCGCGGGCAGCCGTACTACGGATCTCAATGGCATCCTTTCCAACACCGTGGAAGCCATTGAGGTGATAAAGACGCTGACACCCGATCAAGATGCCGACGGTACGGCCGGAACGGTCAACATCATCACCAAAACACCACCTGAAAATTCCCGGTCGCTGGATGGTAAGGCGTCACTGGGCAATAATCTGCTGGTTGGCAAAAACCTTTACGAAGTAGGCCTCAATTATTCGGAAAGGAAAACCAAATGGGGGTATCAACTGGGAGGAAGCTACATGCGTTCGCTGCGTGGCGAAGACCGTATCCAAAAAAGTTACGGCAATTATACCGTTGCAGATGTTGATCAGCAAAACTGGCTCCGCGTCATTTCACTGGAAGATACCCAGCTTAAACGCGATAACGTAGGCATACAAGCCGAACTGAACTTCTACCCCCATCCGGAAGCCAGTTTTTACCTGCGCGGCAATTACAATAAATACTACGAGATACAAGCGCGGAATAACAGGAACTTCGTGATAGGCCAATACCAAAATGCCAGCGAGGTAAGTGGGGTTACTGTGGAACATGCCGGTAACGATCGTGATTATAACCGCGACCTGC
Organism: Parapedobacter composti; assembly: GCF_900112315.1. Lineage (GTDB taxonomy): Bacteria > Bacteroidota > Bacteroidia > Sphingobacteriales > Sphingobacteriaceae > Parapedobacter > Parapedobacter composti. The sequence goes on from NZ_FOLL01000019.1 coordinate 15,715, forward strand.
TGATGTTTTCCCTGGGCGGTAAAAAGGCCGCGGGCAATTGGGAACTTTTCGGTGATCTCACGTACAGCCGTGGCGTTTATGACCAGCCGATCTATTACAGTGCCAATTTTACGCGGCGCGGATTAAGCGGTACGGTAGACCTTTCGGAATTACGGACGCCATTGATTTCCCTGCAGGGGGATGATGTCTACAACCCCAACCAATATGCCACCAACCAGTATGTTAACCGGCATGATTCGGCGTTGGATCACGATGGACAGGCCACCGTCAACGCCACCCGATCGTTCCGTTTCAATGAGCGCGATCGCGGAATCATCAAATTCGGTGGACGCTTTCGTTATAAGTACAACGAGCGGAGCAGGAATTATTTCCGGCATGTGCTGAGAGACGGGAATTTCTCGTTGGCCGACTTCAATACAGGCATCGAGCGGAACGATTACTACCAAAATAAATACCGTATCGGTATGTTCCCCGATGTGGAACGCATGGAGCGGTACTTCCGAGACAACCCAGAGTTGTTCATAGACGACGTGACCTATACCCGCCAGAATACCGATCCCGATTCCTATACCGGAACGGAATACCTGGCCGCAGCTTATGCCATGACGCGCTTCAATGTGGATAAACTGGAAGTCACAGCCGGTGTACGGTATGAGCAGACCGGATTTGACTATAAGGGCAATGAAGTGGTTCTGGATGAAGACGGCGTATACGTGCGTACAAACCCGGTCAATACCAGCAAAATGTTTGATGGGTTTTTCCCAAGCATTAACCTGAAGTATGCGCTGACCCCGCAAACGAACCTCCGTGCTGCGGCCACACGTTCCCTTTCACGCCCAAGTTATTACGATTTGGTACCATGGGAGGAGGTGCTCAATCGCAATCAACGGGTAAATAAGGGTAACCCTGATCTTCAGCAAGCAACGGCCACCAATTTGGACGTTCTATTTGAACATTACCTCAGCAAGATCGGACTACTCTCCGGCGGGGTTTTCTACAAACGAATAAACGATTATATTTATAGTCGGTCATTCCAGCAGGTGGGCGGAGAATATGACGGCTGGCGCATCGATCAGGCAACAAATGGCGCGGCGGCTGATGTCTATGGCTTTGAGTTGGCGTGGCAGCAGCAGTTTACCTTTTTGCCAGGCTTTTTAAACGGTTTTGGTATCTACGCCAACTATACCCAGATCCAGTCCAGTTTTGATGTGCCGGGTATTGAAATGGATCGGACGGTTCGTTTGCCAGACATGCGTCCAAAAGTAGGTAACCTGGCACTATCGTACGAGAAATACGGTTTTTCAGGCCGGATATCGGCATATTTCTATGAGACGTTTACCATGGAGTTGGCGGATACACCTGATAACGATTTAATCGAAGCGGGCCGGATGCAACTGGATTTCTCTGCTTCCCAGCGGATCAATCCGAAAACCAGAATCTTCATTGGTGTCAGTAACCTCACCAACGCACCGGTACGCAATTACTACGGCGACGGTCGGCCGGATAACGATCGGATTTATTCTGTATGGGGTAATGTGGGGATACGGTATAGTCCATTTTAAGTAAATGGATTAAAAACGCATCGCAGGTAATATAAGGAAATGAATTAATAAATTGCATAAAACAATTCGTACAACATGAATCGATTCCGTCTAACCGGTATACTGACCGGTTTATTACTGTTCTTCCATGTATTCCCATTACCGGCACAGGAGTTCCGATCTACACCGTTTCCAGACCGGATAACCCTTACATGGTCTGCCGATCCTGCCACCACGCAGACGGTAACATGGCGTACCGCTGCCGGGATAACCGGCGCAAAGGCACAGATCAAGCAGGAGGATGCTTCGCCTGACATGGAAACAGGTATGCGGGAGTTTACGGCGGAGAGCCGCCCCTTCGTGGGCAAGGAGGGGTATGAAGACCGCTACCACCATGTCACTTTTACGGATCTGCGGCCATCTACGGCATACACCTATCGTGTGGGCGATGGCGAGCGCTGGAGCGAGTGGTTTCAGTTCCGTACGGCCGATGCGGCAGGCAATGCGGCGGATTTTTCCTTTATCTACCTCGGCGATGGTCAAAACGACCTGAAATCGCGTTGGTCGCGAACCATTCGCCAAGCGTTCCGTCAGCAGCCCGATGCGCGCTTTATCATCCATGCCGGGGATCTGATAAACCGATCGAATACCGATGCAGAATGGGGCGAATGGCATCACGGTGCTGGCTTTATCCATGCCATGGTGCCAGCCATACCTACACCGGGCAATCACGAATATTTCCGGGATGATAAAGAACGCCCTGTATTGGACCCACATTGGGCCGTGCAATTTGTTTTACCCAAAAACGGTCCAGAGGGGCTACAGGAATCGGTCTATTACCTGGATTACCAGCATGTGCGCATCATTGCGCTCAATAGCCAATTGATCATGCTGGACGAAGCTGCCAGGAATGCTCAACTGCAATGGCTGGAAGAGGTGCTGAAAAGCAGCCCAAAGCAATGGACCATCGTGACCATGCACCACCCGGTGTATTCGACCTCGAAGCGCCGCGATAATGTTCCCTTGAGGGAACTGTTTAAACCATTGTTTGATCGGTATGGTGTTGATTTGGTATTGCAGGGGCATGATCATACCTACGCACGGGGCAGAGGGCCGGAAGCTAAGCCCGGCGGCCCGATGTATGTGCTTTCGGTTGCCGGCCCGAAGATGTATGAGTCTGATGCCGACCGCTGGATGGATGTATCGCTTGAAAATACCCAGCTCTACCAGACTGTCCGCATATCGGGAAACCGGTTGGAATTCAAATCGTATGACGTATCCGGCCGATCTGTAGATGCGTTCACCTTGACAAAATAGGTTTATCGCTTCAAACCTGATCCCCTAACTTTGCCTTCCGGGTGGTTCGTAGCCCCGGGGGGTAAAGTTTTTAACAAAATCATAACATCCTGTACCAGATTTGATTGCATTGGTTTACTAACTTCGCTGTGTGGAAAACCTCATTGATCAAGAATTGATTGCCCGCATCAGGGGTTCGGATGAAGAAGCGTTTTACCTGTTCTGCAACCGGCATTGGAAGTCGTTATACGTGCCGTTGCTGATGGAGACGGGCAATAAGGATGAGGCGTTTGAACGGGTGAAGGGGCTGTTTGCGACACTTTGGGACAGGCGGAGGCAACTGCCTGAGCTCACCACGACGATAGAAGAATATATCATTGCGCACGGCATGAATAGCCAATTAAAGGGACGGTGGGGTTGGAATATAATGGCCTTCGTTGATGACATAGCGCTGCATCTCAGAAAGCTATCCGGCTCATTGGGCATGCTGTTGGGTGATAAGCATTTTAGATACAAATGACACAACAAAAAGTTCGGAGCGACATCAGAACGCCCGATACCTCATGGGTAGACGGCAAAGAAGAACTGAAAACGGCTCACCGGCTGCTTGTAGGCCTCCGGTACCACGTACAGGCACAGTACCTCCTATCATACCGGAAATCCAAGCAGCGCATTGTTATATGGATTGCTGCAATTACCGCAGTACTTACAGTCGCCCTTGCAGTAACACGGTAAACAGCGACCGACCCTCCGGTGAAAACATAACGTTGCGTTAATACTGCTTTGGTAACTTTGCTCCCAAAGCGATGACAGAAGTAGCGTTAATTCATGCATTGAAGACGGGGCTTTCAAGTGCCTACGATATCTTGTATCATCGATATTGGCGGATGCTTTATAAGCAAGCATATAGCCGTGTGATGGATGAAGAAGCCGCGAAAGATATCGTGCAAAATGTGTTCATCAGCATTTGGCAAAAACGCGAAAGCTTAACTGTCCGTACTTCGCTTGAACAATTCCTGCAGGGCGCAGTTAAATTTCAAGTGCTTAATCATTTCAGGTCTGAACGTGTAAAACAGCGCGTTATCGATCTTGCCTTAGCCAAAACAGCGCTCGTTGCGACAGAAGATCAAGACCATGCCTCACGTGAGATGATGGAAGTCGCGTTGGATAATGCATTGCAAGATATGCCAGAAAATATGAAGCAATCGTTTTTGCTTCGACGTGATAACCGAAGTATCAAAGATATCGCCAAAATGCTGGGATTGGCAGAGCAAACGGTTTCCAACAATCTTTCTGAAGTGGTTAAGCGATTAAGACAGAAGTTGGCTCACGGACAGCAAGGCGGGCTTTTGATAGGACTTCTGGTTTTGATTGCCAAGTAAGCCGATTAACCATTACTTCATTAATACTTAACAGTAAATCAAAGTAGATTTGGCTGCCTGAGGTTACTTCCCAATAAACGGATACGTAATCTTGGACAGCGAGAAATTTAAACAGTTATTACATCGTTATTTGAGCGGTACGGCCACCGACGCCGAAAAAGAAGCCATTGACGCTTGGTATGCATCATATCGGGAACTGGATGATGCTGAGGTGTTCAAACAAGAAGAAGAGGCAGCGCGCATTGCTTCTGAAATGCATGGGCGGTTATCGCGGTATTGGGCCCCGCCCCGCAGGCTCGCTTACCGGAGATATGTCATGTATGCCGCAACGGTGTGCCTGGTGGTGGGAGTGGCTTGGTTGGTATTCCGTTGGCAAAGTGATGTTCCCGGTGGCATGGGGCACGAAGGGTCGGTAGCGACAAACTTAACCTACCACGAGGTCTCCACTACGGTCAGGCAAGTGAAACAGGTAACATTACCGGACAGTTCCACCGTGTGGGTAAATGCATTAAGCCAACTCCGCATTCCTGAATCATTCGGAAAAACCAGCCGTGAGGTCTATCTTGACGAGGGCGAAGCGTTCTTCGAAGTAGCCCCCGACTTAAACAAGCCTTTCATCGTACATAGCCGCGGCATTGTTACACGGGTGCTGGGCACAGCGTTCAACATTACCAACTACCAACGGCTGAACCGCATAACGGTTGACGTAGCGCACGGCAAAGTACAGGTTACCGGTACCGGCAAGCGCCTGCCGGCTGCCGAGCTTACCGCAGCGCAGCGCTTAACGTTTAACACACTCACCGGCGCATATGATCGAACGGTCTCCACAACGGGCAGTCCGGCTACCTGGCGCGAAGGGGTGGTCGCGTTGCGAAACGCATCGTTTGACGAGCTTGCGTTGGCCGTACGTAATTGCTATGGCATCGAACTGAAAGCAGGTAATAATAACATTAGCAGTCACCGGTATAGCTTGACCATTCGTACGGCATATCGGTTGGAAGAAACGCTGCGGATCATCTGTTCAATTCACCAACATCAATACAGGAGGGAAAACAATGAAGTGATTATCTATTAAAAAACGGATTTGCCCAAGGACAAATCCGGGAAGTCGTACAATAATGTGATTAGTTTGGACCCTCATCCATTATCGTACAGTTACTTCATCAACAGGGTTAATCAAGCAACTTTTTTCAAAGGTATAAAATTGGAACAGGAAATTTCAATTTTATAGAAGTAAACAATTAGTATGAACAATCTTATACTGCATTGGCAACGAATCATGCGTATATCTATCTTGACTTATAGTATCCTTTTGTTGTTATCCCAGTTATTACTGGCAGAAAGCAGCAAAGGGCAGGCACTTAGTAAACCGGTGAGCATATCCATTGAACGGCAATCCTTGGAGGAAACCATACAACTGTTGGGGCGTATTGCCGATGTTGACTTTGCCTACGATGCTCAGGTGCTGGGCACGACGGCAATCTCGGTGGGCCCGGCAAATTTCCGGAGCGAGCCGTTGGAACGTGTCTTGGCTAACTTATTGGCGGGCGCACCTATCCAGTATAAAGAAGAGGTCCGCGGTACGGTTACACTCTACAAGCGCCAACAACTGGGAAAAATCATGGGTAAGGTTACCAACGGACAAGGCGAGCCATTGGCCGGGGCCAGTATTCGGATCATGGAATTGAACCGGGGAGTCAGCACGGATAGGGATGGCGCTTTCGTCATTTCCATACAGCCGGGCACTTATACGCTGGAAGCAAACTACGTTTCCTACGAACGGCAAAGCAAACCGGGGATTCAGGTGAAGCCGAACGGAACGGTTACCGTAGATTTCGTGTTACAGGAGTCGCTGGACGCGCTGGACGAAGTGGTGGTAACGGCGTTGGGCCTTACGCGGGAAGAAAAATCACTGGGATATGCGGTAACTAAGCTGGATACGGAAGACCTCAACAGTACCAAATCCAGCAATTGGCTTAATTCGATGCAAGGGAAAGTGCCTGGGCTGATACTTGATCGGGCTAACACCGGGCCTTCCCCGTCCATGCGGCTGACGCTGCGGGGAGATCAGTCACTGAATTACAACAGCAACGAAGCCCTCTTGGTGGTGGATGGCATTCCCATATCTTCCGGAACAACGGCCACCTCATCAGGCACCAACTATGCGAATGCCGACGCGCCGGTTGATTTCGGCAACGCGGCCAGCGAACTCAACCCAGAAGACATCGCGTCTGTCACCGTTCTCAAAGGGCCTTCTGCCACGGCTCTTTACGGTTCGCGGGCTGCAAACGGCGCGGTCATCATTACCACGAAATCCGGCCGTTCTACAAAAGGTATCGGGGTGACGGTTAACTCCTCGGCTACATTTGAACGGGCCGGGTTCTGGCCGGATTTCCAAACGCAGTACGGTGCGGGGAACACCGATCTCGAATATTCCATGTGGGACGTACCCGCAGATTTGGCAGCGGATGGCGTAGCCGTCAATAGGCATTACAGCCGCTATGCGTTCGGGCAGAAGTTTGACCCCAACGAACAGCGATACCTGTATGTATCGCGGGATTGGGAAACAGGCAGATTTACGAAGCAGCCCTGGGTATATGCGGAAAATTGGTATACGGGTATTTTCCAAACCGGCGCTTTATTCGATAATACTGTCGCAGTAGACGGTAACAATGGCAAGGGTACCTCCGTGCGATTGTCTTTTACCGACTCAAAAAACAATTGGATATTGCCCAATACCGGATATAAACGGCAAAACCTATCGCTGTCCTTGTCGCAGGAAATCAATAAAAACATCATACTGAACGGACGCGTGAATTATTACATGCGCGATAGCGATAATATTCCGATGAGCGGGTATGACGAGGCCTCGGTTATGTATTCGCTGGTTTGGGGGCAAAACGTGAATGATATTGAGAAGACGTGGAAAACAGAATATGAGCAGGGGCGGTTCAACCGGGATGTTTATGAGGCTGGCGGGCAAGGTGGGTTGGGACTGGTGTATCCGAGTGCCAACACTTACAATCCGTACCGTTCATTATACGAAGAGTTGAATTCGCTCGACCGGGACCGGGTATTCGGCAACGTGGGACTTACCTTCAATCTGCTTGAAGGCCTCTCATTGGCGGTAAGGTCTGGCATGGACTTGAATCTCGAGTTCAGAACCCAGCAGAAGCCCAAACTGGCTAGCGATAACCTCGAAGGATTTTACCGGGAGCAGAACATCACTGACTATGAGATGAATAATGATTTTCTGCTACGTTACGAACGGAATTTTTTGGGCAACCAATTGACCGCTTCCATGGCGTTTGGTGGTAATAACATGATTCAGCGGTACAACCGTAAAAATGTCACGCTGGAACGCTTGGATGTAGACGGCTTCTATTCATTGAGTAACATCGCTTCAGGGTTCCCGCCCATACCTACGGCCTTCCGTAGCGAAAAAGTTATCAACAGCTTGTATGGGTTGGCCCAATTCGGGTGGAATGACATGCTGTTCCTCGATATCACTGGTCGCAACGACTGGTCCAGTACATTGGCCAGACAGAATAACTCGTATTTCTATCCCTCGGTCAGCATGAGCCTGTTGTTGGATAGGGCACTGCGGTTGGATGCGCGTACGGCATGGATAGACTTGCTGAAATTGCGCGCGTCATGGGCAAACGTGGGGAATGACACGAGCCCCTACGCGTTGGACCGATATTATTCGCGAACCGACTATTCGGGTAGCTATGTGTTGCCAACTACCATTCCTGACCCGTTAATCCGACCAGAAAATGTAGAAAGCTGGGAAGCAGGTGTGGAAGGACGATTTTTCAAGAACCGGATATCGGCCGATGTCACCGTATACAAGACATCTACCACTAACCAGATTGTCAGTGCAACCACTGATCTGATGTCCGGCGCGTCCGGTATGCGTATCAATGTTGGCGAAATCGAAAATAAGGGGCTTGAAATATCAGCCGATTTTGTGCCTATTCGCCGGCCCAACGGATTCAACTGGTCCATGGGAGTGAATTGGTATAAAAACTGGAACAAGCTGGTGTCACTGACGGACGACTGGGACCCCTCGCAGCCTTTGCAGACCAGTGTCGGAACTACCATTGGCAGTCGGACCTATATCTATTCTTTTGTGGGCGAAGAGATGCATGTAATCTATGGTAAGGATTATCAGAAAGCGCCGGAAGGTGCGTTCTATGTCAATGAAAACGGCGACCGCGTTGACGTGTCCGGACAAGATATCGTGAATGTCCAAACTGGTTTCCCGGTGCTTGATGATGCGCCCGAAACTCGGATTGGCAATGTGAATCCCGAGTGGCGGGCTGGAATGACGCAGCGGTTTTCCTACAAAAACTTCAGTCTTGGTTTAACCTTTACAGGCCAATGGGGTGGAAACATGTTTTCGGTTACCAATTTTGCCTTGAGCTACCAAGGAAAGCTGACCAACTCGCTCGCCGGACGCGAAGGGGGGCTTATTCATAGCGGGGTGAATATTGTTGAAGACGAAAGCGGTAACATCGCTTATGTACCTAATGAAACGGAAGTGTCTAACTACAGGGATTATTACAATAAATACGTTTGGGTACGCGATAATACCGCTAACAATACGTTTGATACGTCGTTTCTAAAACTTCGTGAGGCCAGATTTGACTACGGATTTCCCCAAGCGTTTTGCCGGCGCTTAGGCTTTTTGCAAAGCGGTAGCATCGGCGTGTTCGCTACTAACTTGTTTATGTTAACCAATTTTCCGCAATTTGATCCCGAAACGGGACTGATAAGCGGCACATCCATTTACAAGGGAATCGAAACCATGGCGTTTCCGATGACCCGGAGCTTTGGCTTGAATTTAAGGTTAGCATTTTAATACTATATCCATGATACGAACTAAAAAAAATCTGTTTATAGCGTTTGCATCGCTTTGCCTATCAGGGGCATGCACGAAAAATTTTGAAGAGATTAACCGGAATCCCAATCAGGTGACGGTGGGCAACATCCAGGCAATTGGAATGTTTGAGCCTATCCTCTATGACGGCGCCAATACCTGGTTGAACTATACATGGTTCTGGAACAACGAATTGATGCAGTTTACCGTTTTTTCGGCAGGGACAACCCGCGAAGAGCACCGGTACTTCATCAGCAATGGCAATTTTCAGACATGGTGGAACTTCCACGCGCGGTATGCAAGCAATGCCAATCATATGCGCGAACTGGCCGCGAAGGAAAATAACCCAACGTTAGAGGCTATTGCGCTCACGTGGAAAGTGTATTACTTGTATAACCAAACGGATATGTTCGGGGATATCCCCTACACAGAAGCGTTTCAGGCGTTCGAAACAGGTAACACCAAAGTGAAGTTCGAACGTCAAGAACAGGTATACCAGCATATGTTTGAAGACCTCGAAACGGCCAATGAGTTATATAAACAGGGGTATATTTTCCGTGATTCACAGCGGGATAAAATGTATGGTGGGAATGTAGAAAGCTGGTGCCGGTTCAATAATTCGTTGTACCTCCGTTTATTGATGCGCCTGAGTGGCCGGAACTTGGAGTATGTAACCCAAAAAATGAACGAAATACTGAACAATCCGGAGGCATATCCCATATTCCGATCCAACGAAGACAACGCAACCGTCCGGTTTACCGGTGAATATCCCTACGTCAATTATTTCGGGAACCAAACACACCAAGGGTTTACCGGATCAGGCAGGCGCCTTGCCGAACAGTTGATTAAGATGACAGTGTATGTCGAGGCAGGGGATACCGTAATGATCGATCCCCGCCTTCCTATATATGGAAAAATCAATCCCAATGCGGGGATGTGGAAAGGTGCGGTTGCCGGAGGAACCATTGAACAGACGTCCACTTCAAATCACGAAGCCGCGTTTCTCAATACCGAAGTATTCTGCCGGAATGACGCCACTTATACATTCATGGATTTCGCGGAAATTCAGTTCATCTTGGCCGAAGCAGCATTGAAGGGGATTATTCCCGGAGGTAAAAGTCAGGCGAAAGCTTACTACGATCGTGGTATTCGGGCATCCATGGAAAAATGGAACGGGGTCGCCCGGTATAGCATCGTGCCGGCAACGATTACCGAAGAGGCCATCACGGCATTCATCGATTATCCGGAGGTGTATTTCAATCCCAATGAACCCGATGAGGTGCTTCAAGAGAAACTGGCAAACCAGAAACACCTGGCACTGTTCTGGATCGGGATGGAGGCATGGCATGAATACCGCCGTACCGGATATCCGGTATTGACCATCGGGCAGGGAACACTGAACGACCGCGTGCTGCCCACCCGGTTTGCCTATCCCAGTTCCACAATAGCCAGTAACAGTGAAAATGCCAATGAAGCTATTCGTAATATGGGCGGAACAAACGATATGAAAACACCGGTTTGGTGGAGCAGGCAGGCCATAGGTAATTAAGTATTCCATTAAGTATTCCATCGCTTTGCTTTCTGAACGCCGACATACCATAATGGATACCGGCATACAGGGAGCAAAGCTTTTCTGTCCGATATACGCTGGCCCCAGGGAATGCCGCGGTAAGTTGCACGGGCCTGACGTATTGACGTTAGGTTTAGCCGTCTGTTAACACGGGTTTAATACGCTGGCGTTAACTTTGCCATATGATGAGCCTGCAACGAAAAATCCCGGTTTTCCTGAAGCATTTCATAGACGATGCGCACTTGTTCAAACCACTGCCCAAACCCACGGGGCAATACCCTTACCGGCTGCATCTACGCAGCGTGGCGGGGGAAGCCACATGGTTTTTAAAAGAACGTATGCGGTTTCAACTGGTGGGCGATACCGGAAGCGTGCGGCATTCAGCATTCCAGCCGCTAATTGCTTCAGCACTCACCCAGCAGGCAAAGGCTGGTGATTCTATTGAAGACAGGCCGGCGTTCCTTTTTCACTTGGGTGATGTGGTGTATAACCATGGAGAGGCCAAAGCGTATCCCGCACAGTTTTTCGGGCCGTATGAGGAATATCCCGGACCTGTTTTTGCTATCGCGGGCAATCACGACGGCGATATTAATCCCGATGCGGAGTGCCCATATCAAAGCCTGGATGCGTTCATGGACGTGTTTTGCGATACCTATCAACGTAAGATTTTATTTGGCGGAAATACCAAGCGGTTAAGCATGGTGCAACCCCATGTGTACTGGACGCTGGAAACACCGCTTGCCCGGATTATCGGGCTGTATGGCAATGTGACCAAGCACGGCACCATTGATACCGAACAACGGAATTGGTTTGTGGAAGAATTGCGTTACGCTGCGGAGTGTAGGTCTCAGCAAGCCATCATCGTCTGTGTACATCATGCCCCTTATTCGGCCGATACCAACCATGGTTCAAGCCCAGCCATGATTGCTTTTCTGGAAAGCTCCTTCAAAGCGGCCGGTGTGAAGCCGGATATTGTGTTCAGCGGCCACGTGCATAACTACCAACGATTTTCCAAAGCCTATGAAGACGGCACGGTCGTGCCCTATGTGGTGGCGGGTGCGGGCGGTTATGCCGATTTGCATAGGGTGGCAGCGATTAACGATACCACGGTGGAAGATCTTCCGCCAAGCATCCATCAGGTGCGTTTGGAGAATTATTGCGATAGCCGTTATGGTTTTCTCAACGTGGCGCTCGAAAAGAGCGATGAAGGGCTGTCGCTTATCGGAGAGTATTATACCCTTTCACCAGATGCCGTCCGGCACGGAAATCCTGCGGTAACGTTATTCGAGCGGTTTGTGGTGCCATTGAGGCATGCGGCGTCCGAATTAGCTAATGTGGATTGTCTTGTGTAATTTTGGCCCAACACGGTTATTTAACTATAAAATAGCAAACAGTTAACATTTTTTTAGACGTTATCACGTTTCTTTGCGGTCACATTAATCGTTTAATTTAAACAAAATCACCTTGAAGACATTAACATCAATTCTTTGGATGCTGCTGGTCAGCTGTGTGGTATATGGGCAATCCACGGTTACTGGTTATGTTTATCATGATGCCAACGGCAACGGCAAGCGCGACCGCCGTGAACAGGGCGTGGCCGGCGTATCGGTGAGCAATGGTACGCAGGTAACGGTAACGGATGCTAAGGGCCGCTACGAGCTGCCGGTAGGGCAGGACAATATCATTTTTGTCATAAAACCATCCGGCTACGCCGTGCCGGTCAATGAACTCAACCAACCCCAGTTTTATTATATCCATAAGCCCAACGGCTCGCCGCAATTGAAATATGGCGGAGTATCCCCAACTGGTCCGTTGCCTAAGTCGGTGGACTTTGCGCTAATCCAGCAGGAAGAGCCCACGGCGTTCTCCGCATTGGTGTTTGGCGACCCGCAAGCATATAATGAGCGGGAAGTCGGCTATTTTGCCAAAGGCGTGGTGGCTGAGTTAGCCGGGGTAAAGGACGTAGCATTCGGACTGAGCCTGGGCGATTTGGTGGGCGACCACTTAGTGTTGCACAGCCCGTATGTAAAGGCAGTGGCCGAGGTAGGCATTCCCTGGTATAACCTGATGGGTAACCACGACATGGATTACGATGCTCCCGCAGATTCCCTGGCGGATGAATCGTTCGAGGCGACGTTCGGTCCTGCGAATTATGCGTTCAATTATGGCAACGCGCACTTTATCGTGCTGGATGATATTTTATATCCCGATCCCCGTGATGGCAAAGGGTATTGGGGAGGTTTCCGTAAAGACCAGCTGGATTTTGTCGAGAACAACTTGAAGTATGTGGATAAAGACAAGCTGATTGTATTGGCATTCCACATTCCTTTGCTTCACGAAAACGAAAATGCATTCCGTAACGCCGATAGGCAGCGACTGTTTGACCTGCTGAAAGACTACCCCCATACGTTGTCAATGTCGGCGCACACGCACTTACAGCGCCAAAATTTCTATGGCGAGGCAGATGGCTGGCGGCAGGCAAAGCCTCACCATGAATACAATGCCGGTACCACTTCCGGCGATTGGTATTCGGGTGAGCTGAACGAACAGGGGGTACCGGTCTCTACCATGCGCGATGGTACACCTAAGGGCTATGCCTTCCTCCGTATAGACGGTAACCAATATGTAATCGACTATAAAGTGGCCGGTGAATCTGCGGATAAACAGATCAAACTGTTCCATCCCAAAGTGGTAGCACAGGGACGCGGCACCCAGGCGGGGATTTTCGCCAACTTCTTCATGGGGCATGAAGGCAATACCGTGGAGTACCGCATCGACGATGACAAATGGCGGCCGATGACCTATACCGAAGCCCCAGATCCGGAATTTATGCGGCTGCTGTACCGTTGGGATACCACGGATGAATTGATGCCGGGCAGGCGTCCGTCCAATGCAGTGAACAGCACCCACCTGTGGCGGGCCAATATCCCCACCAACCTGCCCGTGGGTGAACACCGCATTGAAGTGCGGGCAACAGATATGTTTGGCCGGACGTTTACCGAGCGAAGCACTTTTCGGCTTGCAGAACCTGCGCAGTTGCCCTAAGTCAAGTTTAAAGACACTGATAATCAACCTGAGTTCACCCGTGCATCACCAATTGATGCCGGGTGTTTTTTTATCGGATTGAGCGGCGCTACGGGCGATGGTTCATAGACGTTGGTCGAGCGGACAACGGGAAAGCAACGTGGAATATAGCGTTCATAGAAGCGGCTTTGCCGGCCGGTTTCTGAAATATTCGATTTTATGCAGGAACATGTCTGCCATGCGGGCGGCACGCCACTTGGCATCAGCCGCTTTTTCACCGATGAAAAGCTCGTCAACCGTCTCGTTGAACAACAGCAGCCAGCGGTCAAAGTGCTGTTTGTCGACCGGTAATTTGGCATGGGGCAGGAAAGGCGCACCGCTGTAGGTGATCTCATCGAGCAATACTGTCTGCCAGAAGCGATACATTTTGTCCAGGTGCAAGGGCCAGCGGTCTTGGATAACTTCGTTGAAAATATCCTTCAACAGTTCGTCCCCACGCACCTTTTCATAGAAACGATCGACCAGCAGTTTGATGTCATTCAGTTCAATGATTTCCCTTTTGTTTTCCATCAGCGGATGCATTATGCACGATAGCGTTCCTGCTTCACACAAAGGTACGGAAAAGGGCAGCAAAAACCAACCGGTTCAGATCCGCAGAGACCCCCGGAATCCCCTGGCGCCGTAGTAAGACTCCGCTCCGTTGTGGTAAACGAAAACGTGGCCGAACCGCCAGTCTCCAAAGATGGCACCACCCAGTTCACGGATATCGGACGGCGTTTTCAGCCAGCTGGAAGTCTTTGTGTCGAATTTTCCAAATTGTTGCAGCTCCCGGTATTGGGCTTCCGTTAGAATATCGATGCCCATTTCGGCGGCCATGCCGAGTGCACTGTTTTTTGGTTTGTGTTCTTTTCTTGACTCCCGTGCATCTTCATCATAACAGACACTCCGGCGGCCCTTGGGGCTTTCGGGCGAACAATCGTAGAAAATGTATTGGTTTGTCTGGTTATCATACCCTATCACATCCGGTTCGCCACCGGTTACTTCCATCTGGTGAAGCGACCATAGTTTTTGGGGCTTAGCATGCAGTGTTGCCTGTACGTCGTCCCATTCCAGCCCTTTATGGCGGTTCATGTTTTTCTCAAAGCGGTTTTTCAGTACGTTGAGCAAGTCTTCCCGTTCTTGGGGTAATAATTCCCTTTCATTGTTATTCATGATAGTCATACGTTATGCTTGTGGGATAAATTAGTCAAAAAACGTTGGCACTTTCGGCGGATGTTTTACCGGGGAGCAGCTTCCTGTCGGCGGGCCTTAAATACCATGAAAGTACCGTCAGCACCAGCAGCAACAAGGGGCCGGAAAGCGTTGCGGTGGAAGGCCCCGACACGAGGTACGAATACACCGCTCCAGACATCGCGAAGAAGAAGCCGGCATAAGCCCATTCCTTCAATAATGGGGACCCCGGGATAAGCACGGCGATAACGCCCAGTAGTTTCCAGATACCGAGGATAGTCAGAAAATAGACCGGATAACCCAGTTCCGTGATGGCCTGTACCTCTTCGTCCATCCGGATTAATTGTACGATTCCCGTTGATAGCATCCCTAACGATAACCAGACCGTAACAATCCAATAGCTGATTTTTTTTCGTTTCATGACGTTATTTTAGTTTGTTGGCAATTTCCTGTAGTCGGTTATGCGCCATATTCAGGCCCTGTGCAAAGGGAAGCTGCAGCAGTTGGTCCCGGAATTCCGCTGATTTGAATACGATATGCATCGTAAGCTTACTGGTGTCGTCCGTCAAAGCCTCAAACTCCAGGAACTCCAATTGCACCGGGAAGGGCGTACCCTCCATCTCAAATGTGCGGGTGATTCGCTGGTTCGGCACAAACTCATGGATAACCCCATTGGCCCGGAAAACCACATTTCCTCGGGGATCCGACGTTTCGAACCGCCAGCTGCCGTGCGCTCTGCTTTCCAGCACCAATACCTTTGTGCCCATCCATTGTTCAACGATTTCGGGTACTATATAGGCCTTGAAAAGTAATCTGACCGGTAGGTCAAATTCCCGGGTTATAATCAATTCCTGTTTGCCTTCTTCGGCATTGACTTTTGTCTTCCGTTCCATAGGGTTTGTCATTTATATTGCTTCATTATGGCCTCCAGTTTGTTGAACCTGTCGTCCCAAAGCTCGCGGAAAGGCTCAATAAAATCCGCAATTTCTTTAATCTTTTTGGGGTTCAAGTGGTAATAAATCTCCCTGCCGTTTTGCTCCTTCTCCAGCAATTCGCATTCGGTGAGTATCTGCAGGTGTTTGGAAACGGTGGGCCGTGCGGTATCGAAGTTAGACGCGATGGCTCCGGCGGTCATGGACTGCGAAGCCACCAGCAGCAATATTGCCCTTCTCGTCGGATCGGCAATGGCTTGGAATACGTCCCGTCTTAAATTCATTTCGTAGCTATTTGGCTACAAATATATGTGTAGTTATTCGACTACGCAACACTAACGAAAAAAAAAATAAAAATTAGATCAACTTTTGTTCAAGAGCCATCTTTACCAGTACCGCGGTATTCCGTGCCCCCAGTTTCAGTAACAGATTTTTGCGGTAACCTTTGATGGTTTCGGGACTTAAAAAGATTTTCTCAGCAATTTCGGCATTGGTCAACCCTTCGGTTACCAGACGCAGGAGCTCACGTTCGCGCGGGCTCAACCAGATGTTTTTTTCCTGCGGCCGTTTCATCAGCAGATCAATTTCATGGCAGAGGAAGGTCTCTCCGGCAGCAACGGCTTGGATTCCGGCCAGCACCTCGTCGGCCATGGCATTCTTTATCAAATAGCCCGATGCGCCGTTGTCCAGCATCTGCCGTACAACGGTGTATTCGTTGTGCGTGGTCAGGGCCAGTATCTTCATGCCGGGAACCTGCGTTTTCAGCTCCTTGCACAGGTCGATGCCGCTACCATCCGGCAAGCCCACGTCCAGCAGCACGACATCCGGTTTCCAGAAACCGATGGAAAGGCGGCATGCCGCCGCGCTGTGCGCCACGCCGGCAACGGTGGCTATGCCCGACTCAGCAATCAGTCCCTGGAGCCCCTCGGTCAATATCTTATGGTCGTCAACTATCGCTACTTTTATCATCTTGTTCGTTTGTTGTGAGTTCCAGCTCCACGTGGATTTCAGTACCTTGTTTCGAAGAATAAATGTTCATTGTCCCTTGAAAAGCGGTCACTCGTTGCCGGATGTTCTGCAGCCCCGTGCCTTCGGTTACGGTGCCGGGATCGAAGCCGACGCCATCATCCTGCACGGTAAACGATATCCGGTTTGGTTCTTGCACCAGCTGTACATTAATGCGGGTAGCCCGCGCGTGCTTGAGCGCATTATTGACCAGCTCATGAATGCAGCGGTAGACCAGGATTTCCAGCTTTTCCGGCAACCGCGCTTCATTCCCGAAATAGTGGAAGTCGACGGTTGGAATGGCCTCACAGAAGTCTGATAACGACGCTTTCAGCCCGTAGCGTACCAGCGATTCCGGCATCATATGATGGGCAATGCGGCGCAGCTCCCGGATGGAATCGTCCAGCATGCCCAGCGCCTTTTGGAAGCGCGATACTTCGACTGCTTCCAGCACCCCGCCACTTTTCATTTGCGGCAGGGTGAATTTGACGACAGACAACATGCTGCCCAGCCCGTCGTGCAAATCCCTTGCCAGCCGGCTGCGTTCGGCCGCTTCGCCGTCCAATGCCGCCTGCACCGCAATCAGCTGTTTTTCCTGCTGCAAGCGCATGGTTTCCTGTTCGGCCAGCTTCTGCCGGCTAACGGCGAGTCGGTACCGGAGGGCCGCAAACGCCAAGGCTAAGACGAAGATGATGCTGCCAGCCACGCCCAGCCATGTATAGAGCCGACGTTGTTTTTCAAGCGTCTCGATTTTCAGTTCTTTCTTTTCTGTTTCGTATTTCACTTCCATCGCCGACAGCGCCTGCTGGTAGGTTTCGGTGGCATACCGATCCATCACTTCGCGGTAGCGATCCAGGTAGTTTGCCGTGAAATCGGGCTGCCCGAGGTAAGCGTGAGCCCGCGTCAGGTTGGCGTACACGTTCCTCAGAACGTTGATGTTGGTTGAGTCATGCTCCAGCACTTGCCGGGCTGTCGTTGCAGATTGCGCATATTGCTCCTGATGGTAGTGGATATTGGATACGATAATCAATGCATGGGCGATGAGGCTGGGAAACCCAAGGTCCTCCGCCTGCCGTAAAGCCGCTTCAGCGATGGGCATGGCCGCTGAGAAATCATCATGGTAATAATGTACTTTGGCCACGGTCTGCAAGGCCATGTTTTCACTGAACTTATTGCCCGTTTCCTGGTATAGCCTTACCGCCTCTTGTGCATAATGCAACGACTGCAGCTTATCCGTTCCCTTATACAAATGGATATCGCTCAGCGAGGTGTATACGCTGGCCAGCCCTTCCTGATCACCGGTCTGCTCGGCCAGTTTTTGCGCTTTCTCAAAGTAACGCATGGCGTGGTCATAATTGATCATGACCTGGTAAACGCCGCCAATGTTGGAATACAACTTGCCCAGCTCCCTTGGGCTATCTTGCTGCTCAAAGTAAGCTGCGGCCTTCAAATAGTTGTCCAGCGCTTCGTTGTACAGGCCCTGTACTTTGTATAGGTTGCCGTAGGCCGAATGGACCACGGCTTCCAGCCTATCGTCGCCAATCCGCTGTATGATGGGAATCGCCTTATCCAGATGGATGGCCGCCGAATCATAAAC
Source organism: Parapedobacter composti (assembly GCF_900112315.1). Lineage (GTDB taxonomy): Bacteria > Bacteroidota > Bacteroidia > Sphingobacteriales > Sphingobacteriaceae > Parapedobacter > Parapedobacter composti. Next base: position 34,174 of record NZ_FOLL01000019.1, read on the forward strand.
CGACCCCATGTAATACGCCACGCCCATATTGCGGTGAAAGACGGCTACCATCCGGTCGTCTCCGGTTCGTTTGGCGAGCGCCAGCCCTTGCGCGCTGAAATCGACCGATTTCCGCATGTCGCTGTCCATGTTGGCCCAGCTCAGATCATCGTATATCGTTATCTTTTCCGCATCGGTCAGCTTACCTTTCTTTATTTCCCGTTCCAGGGAGTCCGCTGGCTGGCCTGCTGCCAGTGGCAAAAAGGTGAAACAAAAGAAGGGTACGAGTATCCATGCCCGCCGGTCAATGGCTCGGTTAAGCATTCTATTCATAGCGGTTAATTTTTCCATAGACAAAAGTACTTTCCGGTCGCGGTGATAAAAACCCCCTTTAGGGGGGTGTTTGCAGTTTGCTGCCGCGCTACCTTTGGCCTGTCGGACCAAACTGATGGTTTGATGGCTCAAGTATAATGGATTTTTAAATAACTCAAGCTATGAAAACAACGCACATTAAAAAAGCCGGCAATAGCGATGCTATCCGGGAGCTGAAAACGTTAATGGCTGCATTCCTGGCCCTGGTCTTATCACTGGTGTCTTGTAAGAAAAACGACATTCAACCTGATGAAGATGACACCGCATTGCAGCATTGCGATGTGGTGATGGTAGAAAGCAACATCACCGAGCCCACCGTCTGGAGCAGGGGTCATGTATACGTCATCGTGGGACGGAATATCTCCGTGCGGGCGCCTTTGACGATTGAGCCTGGTGTTACCGTCAAGCTTAAAGACGCCCGGCTGGATGTCATCGACGGCAACATCATTGCAGAGGGAACCGCCAATCAGCGCATCGTGTTCACATCGTTCGCGGACGACCGCTACTGTGGCGATTCCAACGGCGATGGTGCGGCCACCAAAGCGGAAAAAGGGGACTGGCGGGGAATCAATATTACCGGAGGCACCAACAACAGCTTTCTGTTTTGCGATTTCTTCTATGCGGGGCAGAACTCCGGTGGGTACTATAACGCCGTGAAGATAGGAGGGACGGCGGCTTCCTTCACCTTTGATCACTGCCGGTTTGCCCATACCTTCTCCAACATCGCTGCGTCATTTCATAATTCCACGGCGTTTTATGCGGGCGGCCTGATGGTCGACCCAACGGTATCTAAATTTACCAATAACGCTTTTTATGACAATGGTAAACCTCTTTATATGAGCATCCGGTATACGCTGGATCCCAGCAATGTATTTCACAATCCCGACAATCCGTCTGAAACCAATACGCTCAATGGTATTTATGTAACAGACGGAAGTGCCGCAAACGGTACGGCATCCTGGCTTCATACCGAAGTGCCATACGTGGTTAGTGAATGGATACAGACCTATAACGAAAAAATTATCATCGTTGGACCGGGTGTCGTGGTCAAGTTCATAGGTACAAGCTCCGGCATATCCCGGCATGATGCCCGGAATGTACAGTTCCATTCCACGTCCATATTCACCTCGATCAAAGATGACGCCCATGGGGGCGATACCAATGGCGATGGCAATGCCACGGTTCCAGCGGCCGGCGATTGGCGGGGACTGTATAACTCCTATGTGGGCGATCGTTTTTACGAACAGGGACCGAATATTCTGTATGCTGCTAATTAGAGATAAATAAATAACCCAAAAATGAAGAAAACAATTTTAATGCTTAGCGTTGCCCTGATGGCAACGGGGGCGTATGCCCAATCGTTTCAAAAAGGTACTAGCGCGGTCAACGCCGGTGTCGGTTTCGGAACCAACCTGGGCGGCTTGGGCAACGCAAGGCCGGCCGTCAGTGTGTCGTATGAATACGGCAATTGGGAGGTCGGCGGACCGGGCGTTATCAGTCTGGGCGGATACATCGGCAATACCGGATACCGGTACCGTGGTTCGGGCTATACCCAACGGTGGAACTATACCGTGGTTGGCGCCCGGAGCGCCTATCATTACAACGGGTTTGAAAATGCACCTAATCTTGATGTCTACGGCGGTCTGATGCTGGCTTATAATATCGCGAGTTATAAAGCTGACGGCTACGACGGCCCCAACACGTACGGCAGCGGCCTGGGATTCTCCGCTTACTTGGGCGGCCGCTGGTTTTTCAGCAATAACATCGGTCTATACACCGAACTCGGGTTCGGGGTGTCCGTCCTCAATGCAGGGCTTACATTTAAACTGTAACCTTGTTGAGCTGGTATAGCGTATCATCTCGCTATGCCAGCTTTTCAGCATATCTTCCCGCTTCGCAGCTCAAAATTGGTTGGTTAGGTTTTTTTACGTTTATTTGGGGACACAAAACCGTTGTCATACTATGAGGTATATTATTATCAAAAGCGCAGCGCCAATGCTATTATTGGCGTTATTGTCGTGTATTGGCGTTGCACAAGAACGGAAACCCGACACTTACGAGGCTGGCGATCGGGCTCAATCATTTTACGTAGAGCTGGGCGGTCCCGGTTTTATTTCAGCAAATTACGATTTCAGGTTTCAGCAAACGAGAAACTCCTGGGGAGCGAGGGCAGGTATAGGCTACTTCGCGGTAGAAGGAGAGCGGTTTCTTACCGTGCCTGTCCAGCTTAATTATTTGTTGGGAAAAAACGGTAATTATTTTGAGATGGGCGCCGGGGCTTCGTATGTAAATAATTCCTACACGCAACTCTATTGGGATGCTAACGACGAGTGGAGGAGAGACAGACAAGCCAACAGCCAAATAATGGGTTCGTTAACCTTTGGATATCGTAAACAGCCGATTGACGGCGGGTTCAACTTCAGGGCTGGGCTTTCACCTATTTTCTATAAGGAAAATTTTATTCCTTACCTTCCTTACCTTTCTTTCGGCTACTCGTTTTAGGCAGCGTCCGATTTCCCTGAGGGGACGCCGCCGCAATACACCCTGTTGGATTCCGTTAAACGCTCCGACAATCCCATGTTTTGCAGTCGCCATAATAGATAATTTCCGAAGGTTTGTTCCGTAATCTCATGATAACCAGTTCGTATCCGGTTATAACAGGCATGAGATTATTTTTTTTCAGAAAGGGATAGTAGTGATTCCTTAATACCGTGTTTACCTTTATGAAGCATTGAATTAACAGAATATTCACAAGAACGCGGGCAGAACCAGTCAATGGAACGACGGATAGACAACGGATTATTGAAACGATTCATCGCCGGATTGTGCACGCCTGAAGAGAAGGAACTGGTTAACCAATACCTTCAACAACAGGCCGGGCGCAGGCATTTGGAGGAGCTATTACGCGATACCTGGGACGCCTCGGACGAGCACAGAATATCCGGCGGATCCCATGAATCGTGGCGCCACGAATTATGGAGCCGGTTAACCGGCAATGAAGAAGTTCCATCCATGCGGGAGTCGGTAAAGCGGTTTGGCCGTAAGGCGTTCTTCCGTTATGCTGCGATATGGGCGCTACTTGCGTTGATAGGAGCTGGTGTTTACCTGTTGTTATGGGCGCCGCAAGACCAGCCGCTGGCTGGGATACCGCAGATTGAAAAAGCGAATCCTTATGGTCGGCGCTCGTTATTCGACCTTGGCGATGGTACCCGGGTATACCTCGGCGCAGGCAGTAAAATACGGTTTCCAAGGGCATTTAACGGAAGCCGGAGGGAAGTGGAGTTGGAAGGGGAAGCCTTTTTTGAGGTGGTCCGCGATACGAAGAAGCCCTTTATCATCCATACCGGAGAAATCCGTACAGAAGTGTTGGGCACTTCTTTCATGGTAAAGGCATTTGATGATGGCGAAGTTGAAGTGGCTGTTGCCACCGGCAAAGTGCGTGTAGACCGGTATGCCAACGGGAAACGGGTGCAGCAACTTGGAGTGCTAACTGCCGGCCAGCAGGTGATCTATCAAGACGCCCTCCGCTCGGCGGAAACCTCGGAAATCCCGGTAGCAAACCTAATGCAGTGGAAAGCTGGCAAAATGGTATTCAGCGGTACACCCTTTGGGGATATGCTGGAAGAAATCGGCCGCAATTATAACCTGAAGTTTGTGCTTGAAAAGAAACAGCTGAAGCATATCCCTATCACGCTTACCCTGGATAGCCACGCCCCTTTTGACGAACTATTGAACAGTTTGAGCATATACATTGGATTTTCCTATGAAATCCAGGGAAATCAGATAATAATTAAGTAAACCATATATACGATGAAAAGAAAAGCAATCAGCATACCACAGATACCCATATAGGAAGTGCATAAAACAGCAATCCCGAACCATGTCCGGGATCGCCATGTGATTATAGACAATCCGGTTGATTTTCGACGTCTTGCCGGATTGTAAACCGATAACTGAACCCGGGGGATATCCCCGGACCCGTTTACGATTGTTCAAAAATATGCAAAAAGGATTACAAACAAGTCCTCGTGCACGGAATATTCCGAAAGAATACTTTGGTTTTCTGATGAAATGCTCGGTAATTGCGCTGATAATTGAAATGACCATCGTTGGCTTGCTCGCTGCCCATGAGGGACGCAGCCAGGATCTCGACCGTAAGATCCGTTTGAACCTTGAAAACGCAGACATCAAGGAAAGTTTGCTGGCTATTGAGCAGGTAGGAAATGTCCGTTTTATTATCCGTGACGACCTGTTTGCCGGCAGTCGCAGGCAGGTCAACCTGAAAGCCACGGATATTACCATCCGGCAGGCAATCGCAGAAGTATTGGCCAATACACCATTCATTTACCAAGAGCTGGACGGATTCGTAGCTATCATCAACCGCCACCAGCAGCGGATAATTCAAGGGAAGGTTGTTGATGCTGACACCAAGAAACCCGCGATGGGTGTTTCTGTGCAGGTGAAAGGGATGTTATCCAATACAGCCATTTCCAACGCCTCGGGCAACTTCAGCATCCCTATTCCGGCCGAAACAGCTACCTTGGTGTTCTCTTCGCTGGGATACCGGGTCAAGGAAGTGCGCGTATCGGCGGCCGACGGGTTTGTCCATGTGGAGCTTGCCTCGTCGCATATTGAGCTTGACGAAGTCACCGTAGCCGCCAGCAAGCGGGTAAACACAGAAATAGCTTTGCTGGAAGAGCGACGCAAAGCCGCCATCATCCAGGATGGCATCTCTGCCCAGCAGATAGACCGCACGGCCAGCATTACCACCACTCAGGCCCTGCAGCGGGTGACGGGCGTTACCGTGACCGACGAGAAATACGTGGCCGTCCGCGGATTGGGGGAGCGCAGTGTGATTGGGCAGCTTAACGGTGTCCGGCTGGCTTCTTCCGATCCGGATAGGACCACCATTCCACTGGATTTGGTGCCTGCGGCCCTGCTGGATAACATTGTGGTCTATAAGACCGTTACCCCGGATAAGCCCGCCGATGCGGCCGCAGGTATCGTGGAGCTCAAAACCAAGTCTATTCCTGATTCCATGACCCTGGAATTCATCGTGGAGACTGGTACCAACACCACCATCGGCTTTGGTGGAAGAATCAACAGCTTTTACAACAGCGATATGGGATTTTGGGGCAACCGTATCAACGATAAGAACCTCCGGCCGGATTTCTTGGCGCTTGCCGGCCAGTACCCTAACGGACTCGGTTCCATCCAGCACATGATTGCCAATGCGCAGTACAGTCCGGAAGCATGGGCAGAAACCGAGCGCATCAACGGTATCATGCGGCGATTTGATCCGGTAATGACCACCGGTTACAAAAATGCACAGCCCAATCAACTTTATTCACTCACCTTCGGCAACCAATACGATGTGTTCAGGAAGCATAAAATCGGCATCATCTTCGGCGGCAACTATTATAAGCGCATGACAGATATTTACCAAGGCGAACTCACGCAGTACAGTATCTACCAAGGAGTGGTGACGGGCAATGACCATATCTTCAGCTGGCGCAATATTCCCAACTACATAACGCCCAATCGGTTGTATATGGGACGCTACCAAACGTACCAGGAGAATTCTGGGATGGAAACCCTTAACTACGGCGTACTTGGGGGGCTGACCTACCGTTTCAATCCACGACACGAGATCGGATTTCAGTACCTGGGTAGCTGGGGCGGCGAAAACCGGGCAACCAATATGTTCGGCGGGTATCAGTACACGGGGCTCCCCGGCGAAGTAAATAGCGACATTTATTCGCTCAAGCAGAGCTACCGCACGTTGAATACCTTCAACATGCAGGGCGAACACCAGTTCGGCAAAGGAGAATATGCCCCGCGTTTGAGCTATAATGCTGCGACTTCTTCCTCCAGCCAAAACGATCCCGATTACCGGTTCGTATCGCTGGCGACGTATTTGCCGGAAAGTCCAGTAAATATTAGTAACCCGTTTGGTAATCCGCACCCGTTATACCCATCGGGTTCGCCAAACTACACGACAGACCGGTTGTATGTGCTAACATCTGGCTATGTGAACGGATATGGTGTGTATGGCCGTCTGCAAGCCGAGCCGAACGGCCGGCGCTGGCGTTTCCTGGAGGAAACTAATTATAATTACAAGGCCGATTTAAGCTTCCCTTTCCCGTTCCTCAGCACCAAGCAGGAGCTTAAGATAGGCTTTAACTACCTGTATCGCGACCGGAGCTTTACCGAAAACCTGTTGATGCTGCCCGGTTCAAACTATTCCGAGGGGAGTAATCGGCCGCTTTACCGAGTGTTCGGCGACCTTGACCGTCTTGTAGGCCCTGAGGTCGTTGGCGTACTCGCCCCCACGTCTACCCAACGTGAAGGGGCTGCCCCTATCGGCGGTTTTCTATACAACAGCCAGAAATCCCCCAATAACTATACGGGGTTCTATGAAACCAATGCTTACTACGGGATGCTGGATTTGCGCCTCGCCGATAACTTCCGCGTAGCGGGCGGTGTGCGCTTTGAACGTACGGATATCCGCTCCGCGGTGGATACAGCCGGCATTTTTCTCGACCCCGCGCTCACCGTGCCCAACGAAGACGGTGCACGGGTGCCGCTGATATTCATCGAACCGAACTCAGTATATACCGCCAAATACAAACCCTACTATTCCGTCAATGCGACGTACATGCTTGGCGAATTGATGAATCTGCGGGGAGCGTTTAACACCACGCTGGCCCGGCCGGAACTGCGCGAAATCACAAATGTCTTTGAGTTTGATGCTTTCCAGATGGGATTGGTGGTCGGTAACCCGAATCTGGTGAACCAGCATACGAAAAACCTGGATTTCCGTTGGGAATGGTTTCCCAACCCGGGTGAAGTGCTGGCGCTTTCTGCATTCGGTAAGGAGATTCACAATCAACTGGTGCGGGTATTCGACCTGCGCACCGAGGGATTGGATGCTCGGTCGCAGGAATATCCCACCATCCAGTACCAGAATGATCCGAATACGGGATATGTATGGGGAATTGAATTAGAATTGGTAAAAGATTTGGGTACGGTATGGGCACCGTTGAACGGTTTTTTTCTGGGGTCCAATCTCATGCTCGCCCAAAGCCAGATCAAGAAATCATGGGATCGTTACCAAGCCAATAGATCGCTGGATAGGAATACTCCGGAAAACAGCCCCTTGTTTGAACAACCACCCTATGCATTCAATGGTTGGTTGAATTATACGAATAAACGGTGGGGTACTGACCTTACCACGACGTTCAACATCGTGGGAGAACGCCTTGTACAGATCAACCTCACCGGTGAGCCGGACTTGTACAGCAGGCCCGTACCCATGCTTGATTTTGTATTTACGCAGCGTATCACGAGGCAACTGCTGTTGAAAGGTTTTGCCAAGAACATTCTCGATCCGGCTATCAAGACGGTCTATTCCAGCTATGGTACGGGCGGCACGTGGTACGGCAATGAATATGTCAACCGCAGTTATCACCGCGGCTGCGAAATTATGTTAGGGCTGTCATACAACTTTTTTTAGTGATGAGATATCAGACAATAGACATTAGACGCCAGACCTTCTCATTTTTCGTTTACTTCGGACTTCTGGCATTGGTCTTCGTAGGCTCCTGCGCCAAGGAAAAACTGGATAATATCATCGACCACCCCAACCCGTTCGACAATGGCGAGCTTTCTCCCGTGCGCATCATCAATGCGGCAGAGTATTTCAATGTAATTGCCAATGGCGACAGCCTCACGAGTTTTGCGGGTTTTTTTTCGGCCACATCCCCTTCAGTTCCGTTTGGAGGTCCCTGGTACAGCGCCTCTATGGGTACCGAGTATTTCCCTTTTCATGGTTATTTGGGCAGGGAGTGGCGTATCCCTCAGCGACTGTTCCGCGATAATGGCCGATTGGATCTGTTTTTCCAGCACATCATGGGGTACCCGAATGTAGAGAATAATCCAGCTGGCAACATATTAGGTCTCACCATCCAGCACACGGATAATAGGCCGGTTGATTATTACATTGGGCCCCATCCGGTCGAGGGCGTGTATTTCGCGGTTGACCGAGATGAAACGCCATCCTCCCAACCGGATCATTTCAAGATTCGCGTGGTCAACCTTGCTTCTGATGTTGAGACAACCCCAAACTTCTATGAGCCGTTGACCCTTACCTATGCTGATGGTACCCCGGTCGACCCCCGTACCACAGGCATTGATGCCAGCAGGCGGGTCACGGACTATGTGGAGCTGCCATATGGTACCTATCAGTTCCGCGTAGTCAGCCAAACCGGATTTCAATTGCCTGGTACGGACGGACGGACGGAACATATGATTACTGACCCCGCGACGCTCTCGCTGGTCTCCAGAGACGTATATACCGCACCGGCAAAACTGCATCATCTGGTATATGCGCCCATACACAGTTACCAGCCCGGCGGTGTATATACCATTCATGTGTATCCGTCAAAATTCATGTGGTACAGAATTGGTTTCTTCGAGGCTTTTAATTTTTTTGAAAACGCCTTTCGCGTGGTACAGGACAATGTGCCTACAGCTAATTTGAAGTATGGACGGGCACAATTAGTAAACGCCCTGCCGGGTAGTCAGCTCAAACTGCGCTTTGGCTCGGGAGGAAGTACGGAAGACACGCCATATGGCCAGGCTTCGGCCTATAGTACCCTGTCCGTGGGCGAAACGCAGATTGCGTTGACTGACGGGAGCGGTGATATGCTGGCTGCCATTACCCACCTCGTCCAACCGAACCAGCATTACAGTGTATACGCTTATCCTGATGAAACAGGCAAACCACAGATTGTCGTCATCGCTAATGATTTAAGCGGCAACGGAGAGTTGATGCCTTTTCGCAAGCGCTTCATCAATTTGTGCCCGGATATCCCATACGTGACGTTCACCCGCAATGACGGTGAATCGATGGGCCAACCACAGGTGGTGGCTAACCTACGTCCGGGCATCGCTTCGTTGGAAGACCCATATATCAGCGGAGATGAGCGGCAAGAACCGTATGAGATATTGGCTTACCGATCTGCGCCCGGTAAAGTTCCTGGCGTATGGGCTGATGATATCCCGGTGCTGCAAAGCCATGATTTTATCGCCCGGAACGAACTGTATGCCCGTTTTGGGGGCAACCTACCCACGCACGAGCCCGGCTACTATACCGTTGCTCTTATCGGACGCGTGGGTGATAATGTGCCGCCGGAACACAAAGCAAGAATGGTGATCATTAAACATAATAGGTAACATGAGACAGCAGATGTTAAATAACGGACAACAGAGGATAGGCAAGGGACTTCAGCTCAGCTTTGTGTTGTTGATTTCCGGGGCGCTGATCGTTTCATCCTGCGCCAAAATTGAACCAGTGGTCATCAACGAACCCGCTTACCTCCGGGTGTTCAACAACCTGCGTTTTAAAGTAACGGTTGATAATCAGGATCAGACCCATAGCACGCTTGTTATGCTGATCAATCCTGAATATGACAGTAATGGCATTCCCGCCGGCGCGGAAATTATAGGCGATTTTTTAGTGACGCGCAATAGTTATGCACCGCCGTACCCTTCACATATTGGCAACAGCCTGGATGTCTACAACCCCGAATATCCGGGCAAAGAGCGGGTTAACGCCGGCCCTATACTCAACGGTTTTGATTTAAGCTCCTGGGCACAGGTCCCTTCAGGGCAACACCGTGTAGCCTTTTATTCCCGGCCGCGCAGCGAAGTACCGTTCTTTAATCTGGAAATGCGCTATCGGACCGAACCGATTGTAGATACGGTACTGGATTTACGGGCCGGAGAGGTTTATACCCTCCATGTGCTGCAAAAAGATTTCAATACAAAGGAAAACGGCATCCTTCTGCGGCAGGAAAACTTTCATAAGCTGGCGTTAGCAGACTCGCTGGTTTATGTTAATTTCTATAACATGAGCGCGAAAGGTTTTTTTGAAGCTCCGCATACCGTTAAACCGAACAGCGGGAATCACTTGCTGGGAGGCTTAAATTTGGAATACGACTGGTTTCAAGAGGGGATACGCGAAGAAATGAATGTGTTTTATGTGGCCTATGACGAGCGGTTTTTGCGGCAGCATTATGACGGAACCATCAAACCGTTGGCATCATTTATGACCCATTTAAAGCGTGATACGGAAAATCCGGCAACGGCGCCTTACTGGTCGTTACCTTTGTTTTTTAATGCTCAGGATTCCATCCGTTCATTCTTATTCCAAGAGTTTTTTTTCTCCCGCCCCGGTTTTGATGCCACCCCAGAATCCTTCATGATACCCAATGATGGGCCAGAAGGTCCAGGTGCCGGAGGTTACGCCCGTCTTCTATGTTACGGAAACGGAAGGGAAGAACCACCCGCACCTCGGCGGCAAAATTATGTGGCGGTACCCAATCTGATAGTGACCACGCATTCGGGTGAGCATAACCCCCGCTCATTTGCGACGGTCAACAGTATTGAGATCGTCAACAACTCCGTATACCTTACCACGGTGCAGCGCGTGTATGAGCCACCGGTTTATTGATGAATAAAGCCACAGAAGCGTTATGACAAGATATATTTTAAGTATATGTGTGATATTGAGCGCAGCATCATGTGATAAGCGCGATATCCGGCTGGATAATCCAAACGACAAGTTGCGGCCTTTTGCTGAATTTATGCAAAACAACTATGCCTATAGCCTGTTTCATGCGGCCATTGAAAAAGCTGGATTAACGGAGGAACTCAATGGCCCCGGCCCGTTCACGGTATGGGCACCCACCAACGAGGCGTTTAATCGCCTGGGTATAAACAGACCTGAGGATTTCGAGGCGTTCGGTGTGGACAGTCTTCGACAGTTGGTGCTGTACCATGTGCTCCGCGGACGCGCCCTTGAGATAGAAGATATCCCGGAAAACAGTGCGAATAACCGGTATACCACTGAATCCGGTGCAGATGTCTGGCTGGCACGGTTCGATACCGGCAACCGCCTTACCCGTATGTTTAGGCCCTACATCAATGGGATAATGATCGGGCAATGGAGTAATCGGGTGAACTCCAACGAACATTATGGCCGTCATAATATTCACGTGGCCAACGGTATATTGCATGAGATCGGCAACGTGCTGCGGTATGATAATGTCCCGGTGAGGGATTGGCTGGAAAACCATGAGGATTATCAGGTATTGGTGGCCGGACTGAAACACTTCGGCTATTGGGAATTGTTGGCAGATGATAAGCAGTGGACCATCGTGGCTCCGGTGGATAGTCTGTTTGAACAAGAGGGAATGACGGTTGAAACAGTGTCCGCACTGGATACCTCGGTATACGGTAAGCGGCTGTTCGGGGCATATATTTTCCCCGTGCGTTTCTTTATGTCCGACTTGCGACTGTATCTGTTTGCCATGCGGGTTACAAGCACCAGAACGGTTGATCTACGCATTTATACCCCCATTATCGGTGATGAAAATTTTTCAAATGGAATCTTGAATAACTACTCGACTTTTTTTGTCAACAGGACGTTCCCGTCATCCGGATATGGCTGGGACGATGACACCTATAGCACGCCGAATAACGCGTTTGACCGCGATCAATCTCACCTGGTGCGCAATGGTATTATCCATCGTCTTGACGGGGTGGCTTTGCTTCCGGGGCAGGTATTCAACGACTAATCAGATACAGCTATGGAAAGGAAATTGAATTATAAAATACTGATTTTTAGCTTTTTGAATATTTTGATTCTGTGTAATTCCGCCTGCAACAGAACCGAGTTTATGCCACCTCCGGTCGGGGAAGTTGTACCTTTTGAGGACAGCACGCTTACGGTGGAGGAATACATGGCTGATGACACGGAACATGCGCTTTTCTGGCGGGCATGGCGTCGCAGCAACATCATAGCGCAATTGAAATCCTTTGCGGAAGATTATCGTTTTACGCTATTCCTTCCCAGTAATAACGCTATGGTGGCTGCCGGCTTGGATGCCGCTTGGATTAGCAGGGCCAGCCAGCAGCAATTGGACAGTATTGTACAATATCACATCACGCCTGTACAAGTGATGCCGGAGTCTTTCAACGCACAATCCACTTATACCGGCAGTGTCGAGCTGGAAACCATGCGTCTGGAATCCGATTATATCAGATTGGTCAATCAAACAAACGCCAACAATGATTGGCCAATGAAATTCCGCTACAAAATGAGCATAATAGACGGGAAAGTGCATATCAATAATAAACCTGTTGGGGATGCAGCAGCGGGCGCTGTATTGAGGGGAGGAACCGTGTTTCCCATCAACCGCGTGCTGCAAAAACCCCGGAAGAGCACCCGGCAGATACTGGTGGAGGACGGGCGGTTTAAGCTGTTCCTGGGTATCCGACGGTATAATGATAGCCTCTATAATCGGTTGGCCAATGGTCCGCTTTCCAATGTAATCAATACCCCTTACGAAAATAATCAGTATGTAGTCGGGATCAGTTCCTCCTCAGCTTCAGTGCGCTGGCTCACGACCACGGCATACGTTCCGGCTATGCTTAATTATCTGGCGGATGTGCATTATCAATATAATAATCACGCTTCCAGACAGAACTTTTTATCCGTGAAGCAGATCTTTCTGCTGACCGTACTGATTCCTACGGACGAAGCTTTCCAGCGGGCGGGATTTCACTCGCTGGACGATCTTATTGCCTTCAATCACCGGGTCCCCCTTTCGGAGTCCTATAATGGAATCGACCGTTGCCTGCCCACAGACAGTATCCTGAACTACCACTTCATGGGGGCTAACAGCCGTGCAACGCCGAACCGGATTTTCGATAACAATAGGAACGCGTATCATAATGCGGCGCTCGCGCCGCGTGCGCCGATGCTTTATTACTCCAACGAACTGCGGAATGAATGGGTGGATAACCTGATAGATTTGCATATGCGTAGTATCGACTCCAGATATGAATTGCGTTACAGTGTGCCGCCGCTGGATTTTATCCGCGATGGGAATGAAGCGGTACGGGTACGGGTACGCGGTTCTGAATATGAACCGGCCACACTGATTGAAAAGGATATTGAAACCTATACGGGGGTCCTCCACGTGTTGGACCGTCTGTTGATACCGCCGGGAATGAAACTTCATTAAAATGAGACAACGGATTTTAAATTTACGATTTCGGACTTTGGTCTTCGGACTCTTGTCTTCTGGACTTTTCGGACTGCAATCGTGCGATAAGCAGGATGTCTACCGTGATATCGATTACAATCGCATCAGCGCTATTGTGAACGACAACTACAATTTATCGATCTTCAGGGCGGCGCTGGATCGCACAGGCATGGACGAATACCTGCAGGAGCAAGAAGGTCCATTTACGGTATTGGTCCCTTCAGATGACGCATTTGCCCGTGCAGGTATAAATGGTACTACTGCGCTTAAGGCCCGCTCTTCTGCCTGGATTGGAAGCACCGTAAACTATCATGTGCTTAACGGTAACTATGAATTGAGTAAGTTTCCGTACCTCATCAACCAGGAAGTTAATTCGCGAGGCGGTAAGGTCTTTGTGAGCCGTTGGATTAAAGGTCAGGATACCGTATTGGCTATCAATGGGGCACGGGTGCTATTGGAGGACATCCCGGCTTCAAACGGACGGATACAAATCATCAACCGGGTACTGGAGCCTTATTTTCATGAAACATTGGCTGATGCCGTTACGGCCGATACCACCACGCTTTTTGCCGAAGCGCTACGCCGCAGCGGTCTGATGGAAACTTTGCGTGGTGAAGGGCCTTATACCCTGTTTGCGCCGTCAAATCATGCCATGCGGCGTTATGGCTATACTTCTATCCAGCAGGTAAAAGAAGCAAATCAGGGCACGTTAAGGGAATTGTGCGAATTCCATATAGCCGTTGACCGCCGTTTTATAAACGACTACATCTTATTCATCGGCGATACGCATACCGGCAGCCAACGGATGATCAACACATTCACGGCAACGGTAAAACTGATTGCCAACGCTAATGAGCCCGGCGGGTTCAGCGGTATCCGATTGGCTGCACCCGGAAATGTGACGGATGTCCACGTAACGCGGCAAGATATTTTGGCTGGTAACGGCGTATTGCATATTGTGGATGATGTGCTGCGATTGACCCGATGAGGATCAGAAACGCAGTTATGGACGGCTCGGATTTTTTGAAAAAAAGGGATATGAAAGCATTGAATTACCAAAAGCTTGGCTGGATATGGTTATGGGTTGGAGCACTCGTAATCTTTCAGACCTGTAAAAAAAACGAAGTGCATGAAGCAGAGCGTGTGCCGCTTTCCGTTGGGACATATTATCCCAACAGTGGTAAGGCTGGTTCGCTGGTAACTATTGAGGGCGAGGGATTTGCCCGGAAATTGGACGAAAACACGGCTCACTTTAGCGGCGTACAAGGTGAGGTGGTGGCGGTGGAAGAGGGCCGCATGGTGGTGAGAGCGCCGGAGGGCGCGCAAAGCGGGCCACTTATTGTTGGCAATGGCTCGCAAACTCAAGAAGTTGGTTTGTTCACCTACCAAAGTCTGACCATTACGCGAATACATCCAGCCAACGGTCCGGCCGGTTCCCATATACGCATTTACGGCGAAGGGTTTAGTAGCCTGACCGAGCCGGTAAAAGTGAGAATTAACGGTAAGGATGCTGCAGTTTCGGGCGCCAGCGATACCCTGTTGGTAGCCGAAGTGCCAACGGAAGCGGGCAGCGGACCGGTGGAGGTTTTCGTAGACGGGATGCACGTGCGTGGTCAGGATTTCGCTTTTCAGGCTATCCGGAGCATTAAGCCGCTCACCGGAGGCGCAGGTACGAAGGTTCGTATTAACGGAGAAGGGTTTGAGTCGGCGGCCGACGGAAATATCGTGGATTTTAACGGCAAGCGCGCCGTGGTGCTGGAAGTCAGCAGTACGGGCCTATTGGTGGAAGCCCCTGAAGGAGTGGAAACCGGACCTTTGGCGGTCACCGTAAACGGACAACGTGCTACCGGGCCGGTCTTCACCCTCGTGCCGCGTCCTGAAATTACGGAAGTAACCCCGTTAAGTGGCCCGGCTGGCGTGGAAATGACCATCACTGGCAAGTATTTCAGTCCGGAATTGGAAGAGAATATAGTCTTGGTTAACGGTGTAGCCGTACCGGTTACCGCTGCGACGGGGCAAAAGATCACGCTCACTCTACCCGGCGGTACAGGCAGTGGTCCGGTGGCCGTAGTCGTGAACGACCAGCGCACAGAAGGGCCGCAGTTCAGGGACCAAAACTTAGGTATCGTCGGATTTTCGCCGGATAACGGACAGGATAACCTGGAGGTTACCATTACCGGTACCGGCTTTGACCCTGATCCCGGGGCTAACCAAGTGACCTTTAATGGTATGCCCGCACAGGTAACCGCTGCCACGGAGAATCGGTTGACAGTGCTTACCCCTGCCAATGTCAGTACAGGCACCTTGCAGGTAATTGTAGACGGGCAAGTCGCCCTTGCGCCCAGGGAATTCCGCCGCACGGGTGTACAGACCATCGCCACCGGATTAACCAGCGTTTACAGTATGGTGGTGGATGAGTCGGGTGTTGTCTACGCCATCAGTGGGCAACGGGTTGTGAAGATTACACCGGACGGCCAGGTGAGTACCTTGGCAGGTGATGTCACTGCCTCAGGAAATGTCAATGGCACGGGTACGGAGGCTCGTTTCAATTTTACCTATATCTCGTCCATCGTAATGGATAGTCAAGGGAATCTGTATGTATCTGAACCCACTGGGCACCAAATACGTAAAATCACACCGCAGGGCGTAGTCAGTACCTTTGCCCAGATCACCAGCCCAAATAAGATGGTGATGACTTCCGGCGGCGACATCATTGTGTCGGCTAACCGCAATCCTTGGCGGATAACTAGGCAGGGACAGACAACGCAACTCCACAACAGTAACTATTTAAGCGTAACGAACATTGGTATTGCTGTGGATGAAAACAGTCGTATCTATTTCTTCGATGCCAGTTACCAATATGACCGTCCCAATTTAGGTTTCATCAATTTTGCTACCGGCGAAACGATGCGGTTCTTCTGGATTGGAGGTGGCCCCTACGGGGTATTGGTAGGTGTTGGCGATCAGGTCTATCTGAGCAGCCAACCTACCTTTGTAGCGGACGGAAACGGGCATTTGCTGATCAATGATGCATTTAATCAACGAATCATGATCCGGCGCGTCGATATTTCAACAAGGGAAGTAACCGCGTGGCTGGATTTTCCTTTGGGATTCCAGGATGGACCACTCTATCAGGCGGCTGTAAGGCATTTCTATCCGGGCACAATGGCATTGGCTCCCAATGGAGATATATATTTTTATCAATCTGCGGACCAAGCGATCCGGAAGATATTCCTCCGATAGCGGATAGGAAATAGTAACACTGACTGAAAGCGGAATAACCATAATAGCTAAGTGACAAACAATTTATGAAGTTGAGAATAATCATTGATAGTTGTCTGATATATGTATTGTTGGCGACTGTTGAGCCAATGTTTGCGACTGCATCCGTCAATCCGATGACGAGCGAAATACAACAGCAACGCATCACCGGCAAGGTGACCAACAGCCAGGGACAGCCCTTACAGGGGGTAAGCATTACCGTCAAAGGTACGGGTGTGAGCGTACCCACGGGTGCTGACGGCAGCTTTTCGATCGCTGCTTCAACAGACGCGGTGCTTGAAGTGCGATTGATGGGATATATCAGCCGTGAGGTGCCGGTAGCCGGTCAAGCCATGCTTTCTATAACCCTCGAGGACGATGTTCAGATGCTCGAAGACGTGGTGGTTACGGGTTACCAAACGGTAAGTAAACGGCGCTTCACAGGGGCCTCGGCCACGCTGAAAGCGGAGGACGTGAAACGCGATGGGGTGACAGATGTGAGCCGGATGCTGGAAGGACAGGTCGCAGGCGTATCGGTGCAAAATGTATCGGGCACCTTCGGCGCGGCACCTAAGATACGCATCCGCGGAGCTTCTTCCATCAATGGCGACAATAAGCCACTGTGGGTGGTAGACGGCATCATCCTGGAAGATGTTGTCAATGTATCAAATGAACAGCTCTCCACTGGTGACCCCTCCACGCTGATCGGTTCCTCGGTAGCGGGCTTGAACCCGGACGACATTGAAAGTTTCGAGATACTCAAGGACGCGGCGGCCACTTCGCTGTATGGGGCGAGGGCCATGAACGGTGTTATCGTGATTACCACTAAAAAGGGACGTGTGGGAGCTCCTGTAGTGTCTTATATGGGCAACTTCTCTACCTATCTGAAACCATCGTACAGCCAGTTCAACATCATGAACTCTTATGACCAGGTATCGCTATATGCCGAAATGGAGCGCAAGGGTTGGCTTAACTACGGCGAAACGGCTCGGGCAGCCAATGGCGGCATCTATACCAAAATGGCTGAACTCATCAACCAATATGACGCGACGAACGGGCAGTTCGGCCTGCGTAACGATGCGGAAAGCCGCAGGGCGTTCCTCGAACGGTATGCTTATGCCAACACCGATTGGTTTGACATCCTGTTCAACAATTCGTTTATGCAGGAACATGCGCTAAGTGTGTCCAGCGGCACAGAAAAATCGCAGCTCTACGTTTCTACCAGTTACCTGAATGACAACGGCTGGAGCAAAGGTGATGCCGTGGAACGGTTTACGGGAAACATGCGGGCGACTTTCACGCCCAATAGCCGGCTGAGTTACGGTATCATCACCCAGGGGTCTATCCGCAATCAACGGGCGCCCGGAACGTTGGGGCGCGTGAGCAACGCGGTGAGCGGAGAATTGAGCCGGGATTTCGACATCAATCCGTATAGTTATGCATTAAATACCAGCCGCGCGCTGACGGCGTTCGATGAGACCGGTGAACGGGAATACTTTCGCCGGAATTTTGCGCCGTTCAATATTCTCCATGAATTGGAGAATAATACCATTGATTTGAGCTTTATGGATCTTAAGGTACAGGGCGAACTGCGGTATAGTATTATGAATAACCTGAAATTTGCCTTTGAAGGAGCTTACCGCTACGCAAAGACCAATCAGGAGCATAGCGTACACGAAAATTCCAATATGCCTGAAGCTTACCGCGCAGATGGCGATGCTACCATACGCGCTGCCAATAAATTTTTGTACCGCGATCCGGATAATCCCGAAGCTGAGCCTTTCTCCGTGCTGCCTTACGGTGGATTTTACCTGATAAATGACACGTACCTGATCAGTTATAATCTACGTAACTCGCTGGATTACAGTAGGCAGTTCGGTGCTAATCACCACATACGGGGCTATGGTTTTATGGAGCTGCGTTATGCCGACAGGCAATTCAAGGAATTCAATGGCTATGGTTATCAGTTTGATAAAGGAGGAACGCCCTACGTCGATCCTAATTTCCTGAAAATGGTCATCGAGGCGAATCAAGACTATTATTCGATGACACGTCGGTTCGATCGCTTTCTGGCGTATGGCTTGAACGCTGGATATTCTTATCGTGATAAGTATAATATGGCGGGTACTGTGCGCTATGATGGTTCCAATCTGATGGGCCGTACACGCACGGCACGTTGGTTGCCTACGTGGAACCTGAGCGGTTCATGGAATGTGGACGGCGAAGATTTCTTTGCTCGGCAGCGGGTGCTCAGCCGTGCAACCGTGCGCGCCAGCTATGGTCTTACGGCCAGCAGCGGTCCGGCCACAAACTCCAGCGTGGTACTGCGTAACGCATCAGCGAACCGGCCATACCTGACGGAACGGGAGTCGGTGATCTACCTGGCCAACCTGGAGAATTCCGAGCTAACCTGGGAAAAGATGTATAAGCTGAACATCGGGGCCGACGTAGGGTTTCTGAACAACCGCTTATCGTTGACGGTGGACTATTACAACCACCAGAGCTATGATCTGATCGGTCTGGTGCGTACCGGAGGCATCGGAGGTGAAGCCGTTAAAGTAGCCAATTATGCCGACATGCGGGCAAACGGGGTGGAGGCTACGTTGAACGGTACCGTGCTGGAACGGAGCAACTGGAAATGGACGTCGCAGCTCAATTTCGGTTATAATAGGTCTGAAATCACCAATCTCAAGAACGAGCCAAATATCTGGTCATTGGTGAATCCTGATGGGGGCGCCAAGGAAGGGTATGCACAGCGGGGGCTATTCTCGCTAGACTATCATGGGCTCGACAGTGAAAGGGGCATACCTCGTTTTATCAATGAGAAAGGAGAAATATCCGGAGCCGTTTTCCTGCAAGACCGGAATACCAATTACCTGATATATGAAGGTTCCATTGATCCGTTGCTGACCGGTGGGTTCTTCAACGGTATCAGTTACGGAAACTTCAGGTTAACGGCGCTGGTTACTTTTAGCACGGGTAACGTGGTAAGGCTGCGCCCCGCCTTTTCCAGTTCTTATTCCGAACTGGATGCCACGCCGGAGGAGTTCCTCAACCGCTGGCTGCTTTATGGTGAGCAGGCGGAGCCTTCGATACTGGACAGGCGTGAAGTTGTTGATCTGGTGGGCTCGTATCCGTACAATAACTACAACTATTCAACAGCCCGGGTAGCGAAAGGCGATTTTGTGCGCCTGAAGCAGGTGATGTTTTCCTATAATCTGCCAACGAAGTACCTGGGCCAGTTAGGGGTTAATAATTTGTCCGTCAGTTTGGTAGCGAACAACCTGTGGTTGATATATGCCGATCGTGCACTGAACGGGCAGGATCCGGAATTTTTCGGGTCGGGAGGTGTAGCCATGCCGCTGCCCCGGCAATTCACGCTGTCATTGAAGGTAGGGATTTAAACAAGGTGATAACATGAAGAGATTACAACGAAAAATCAAGGGGATCGGTGCCTTCGCCATGCTGTTGTTCGGCGCCTGTGGTAATTATTTAGACGTGAGCCCGGATCTGCGGGCAGAACTGGATTCGCCCGAAAAAGTGGGCGAACTGCTGGCTACGGCTTACCCACAGGCTAATTACATTCCCTTTACCGAAACGTTATCGGACAATGTGGGGGATAAAGGTACGGGCAATGCCCCGGTGGTCAATAGTGCCCCCTACCATTTTGAAGACGTGGCTGATATCTACCAGGATTCGCCCACGTACTATTGGAATGCGTGCTATACGGCCATTGCCGCGGCTAACCATGCGTTGCAGGCAATTGCCCGCCATGGCGATACCGAAGCCTACCAGCCCTATAAAGGCGAAGCGCTGGTGGCACGGGCATATGCGCACTTCATGCTCGTTACGTTATTTGCCCAGGCTTACGAGGAATACGCTGCGGCCTCGTTGCCCGGAATCCCGTATGTCACCGAGGTAGAAGATGTGGTCATTAAACGTTATGAACGCCATACCGTTGCCTACGTATATGAGCAGATCGAGAACGACCTGATGGAAGGGCTGCCTTTGCTGGATGATGCAGTCTATGTGTCACCCAAATACCATTTCACTTCCGCTGCAGCACATGCATTTGCCTCGAGGTTCTATCTTTTTAAAAAGGACTATGCCAAAGTCGTTGAACACAGTAATGCGGTATTCGGCGGCGGAAGTCTGCAACCTTACCTGCGGCCGGTGAACAGCATGGCGTATCGCAGTTTGCAGTACCTTGAACTGGAGGCCGAGTACACCCGCGCTGACAATCCGTCCAACCTGCTGCTAGCGGAAGTCCCCACGTCATGGGGGCGCAGCTATCCCGCGTATCGGTATGGTTTTACAGTCTCCGAGTTAAATGAAATTTTTGGCGAGAATCCAACAGGCGGGATTTGGACCTACGGTATTTACGGATCGGAAACCGTATTGAATATCCCAAAATTCAGGGAACACTTCGTAAAACAGAGCCTCCATGCCGAAACCGGGATAGCTTACAACATGGTGCCGTTGTTTACCGCTGAGGAAGTGCTCTTTAACCGTGCGGAGGCCAACGCCATGCTTGGAAATTTTACCGATGCGCTGGCCGACTTGAACGACTATGCATCCACCCGGATGGGTTACAGCTACCAGGATCCGGTATATGTGCCGGAGCTCCACAGCATCGACCGCGATAAGCTGCTCGGGTTTTACGGGACGTTTAGCATGGAGGAGGCACTGGTGAAATGTGTGCTGGATTTCAAACGGGCCAATTTTCTGCATGAGGGGCTGCGCTGGTTTGACATTATCCGCCATAACCTGGGCGTGATTCACCGGACGGCGGACAACCGGACGCTCACCTTAGGCCCGAACGACCCGATGCGGATCCTACAGATTCCGCAGGAGGCGCAGCGTTCGGGAATTGAGTTGAACCCGAGGTGAAACTTCAAACATTAGCTATGAGAAAGTTAACTATATATCTATTTTTTTCCATGCTTGTTGGGCTTGGCGGGGCCTGTAACAAAACAGAAACCTTGCCAGACGATCCCATCCTTGGACTTGGGGGAGAAACATGGGCGAAGGGCCCCATTGATAACTGGCTGGAGGCAGAATTCCTTACGCCTTACAACATCGAGGTGAAATACAAATGGGATCCGTATGAATTGAATTACGTGCGTAATCTGGTTCCTATCCGGGAAGATAAGGTGGAGCCGGTAATGGCTGCGGTAAAGCAGATTTGGATAACACCGTATGA
Source organism: Parapedobacter composti (assembly GCF_900112315.1). Lineage (GTDB taxonomy): Bacteria > Bacteroidota > Bacteroidia > Sphingobacteriales > Sphingobacteriaceae > Parapedobacter > Parapedobacter composti. The sequence continues at coordinate 56,104 of NZ_FOLL01000019.1, forward strand.
AGTGGTGGCGGGAGAAACTTTTATTAAGACGTATGTACCTAAGCAGTTTGTGCTGGCTGGCAGTGCGGAGTACAACAGCGATGGCACCGTTGTGTTGGGACAGGCTGAGGGCGGAAGGAAAGTGTTGCTGCTGCGGCTCAATCGCTTTGAGCAATCGGACTTGGCGGAAGTGCGGCAGTTGCTTCATACCATCCACCACGAGTTTGCCCATATTTTGCATCAGACGAAAATGTATCCGGTGGACTGGAAAGCGCTGAACCCGGAGTGGTATACCGCAACATGGTATAATAATACGGACGCCGATGCGCATCGCCAGGGCTTGATTTCGGCATACGCTAAGTCCAGCCCGGATGAGGATTTCGTGGAAACGATCTCGTTTCTGTTGGTCTACGGACAGGCATACTATGATGCTGTCATTGCCAAAGACGACGTGCCGGAAACGGCAAAAGCAATTTTGCGCAGGAAACAGGTGATGGTAGTTGAGTACTTCAGCAGGAATTTCGGCATCGACTTTTCGGCGCTGCAACGGGAAACCCAGGCGGCCATCGCGGAATATGTGCAACCGTAAAATAAAGCGAACTATGTCATTCACAGGAAAACGATTTATAAAGAAAACCGCGTGTGCGGTACTGTTGCCGTTGGTGTTGGCCTGTTCAACCGACGAATTTGAAGGCGTACGGCCCGATGAACGCTTGGGCGCCACATTGGAAAGCTATGAGCAGTTGCTCTCAGGCGCGCAGCATGGCTGGAAGGCTCACCTGTATCCGGCGGGCGGCGGGGGCTATGGTTTTTTATTCCGCTTCAACGATCAAAACCGGGTAACCATGCTCGCCGACATCTCCACGGAAACGGGAAGCAGCGCGAAAGAAAGTTCTTACCGCCTGAAGGCGGCCCTTCTGCCTTCGCTGTATTTCGATACCTATTCCTATATTCATTTGCTGGCCGATCCAGACCCGTCCGTCAATGGCGGTGAACCGGGTTGGGGGCGCTACTCCGATTTTGAGTTTGCATTTGTTTCTGTATCGCCGGATACGATAAGGTTGAAAGGAAATCTTTCCGGAAGCCGGCTGGAGCTCATCAGGGCCGATGCGGGGGAAGCGGCGGCTTATGCCGGCGGGAACCTGAATACCATCCGGCAGCAGGTGGCTGATTTCTTGCAGGGCAGTCGCTTCAGTTATCTGGAAGATGCAGCGGGAACAGTTTTTTCGACGGCACTGAACCTTGATACGAAAACCTTGTCGTTGGTCTACGATAGTGCCGGATCAATCACCACTAAGACCGTTGGTTTAGCTTTTTCTGGCCACAATGAGCTGGTGCTTTCCGATACGCTGCGGTTGGGCAGATTGCTGGTAGATCGCTTACGCATTAATTCCCAAAGCGAAGAGCTGGAAGCGGTTTGGGGGCAACAGAGCTATCCGTTTTGGCAGTCGGACCGGCCATTGTTCCCCCTTATCCAACTGTGGGGTATCCAGTATGAAAGCATACGGGTGCCTATGGAGGTTGCCGAGCAGGGCAACGGAACCGAATTTGACACACGTCGGGCGGCTTTCCTGCAGCAGGCAAGGGCTATGCTGGCCCCGGGGACCACGTTTCCTGAAATGCGGCTTACGGTTGACCGCAGCGATGAGCTGCTTTTTGTTAATCAGATTATCCGGCAGGGCAGCAGTAATTTCCAGGCAAATTTCGTGTTCTCTTATACCTTGGACGATGACAGATTCGTGCTCCGTTACGAAGGTCCTGCTGATGGTAATGCGACACTGATCGAGGGTGCTTATGTACCCGTGCTGGAAGGATTTCTTTATGGAGGCATGCGGTTCGATTATGATTTGCAAACTGACAATCTTCGGGCTTGGGGCGAAAGCAGCGGGCTGCCCGGATTTAAATTCGTAGGCACGCTGCAATAAAATTATCAGGTAATGAACAGATATTTAACATTCGTGCTGCTATTGGCAACATTCGTTTGCTGCAAAAAAGAAAACAATGACAATTATGAGGTGGAAAAGGTACATGCCGACCCCGAGGCTTTGATGGCCGAATTTACCGAGGCGCTCTATGCCGGCTCGTTGGGATGGCAAGCCACATTGATTCCCAAGTCAGGGAAAATTTACACCCTCTTTTTTAAAATGGATAAGGCTGGAAATGTATGGACCTTGCTGGACCTCGACGTGAACACCGCCCGCCAACCCAAACGCGGCACCTATCGCTTGGATGCGTCGGCCAATCATGCGTCCATATCTTTTTCGGCCGGTACTTACCTTGATGACGTAACCCATAAAGAAGGTTTCCGTACCGTGGGAGCTGATACAAGCTATGCATTCAAATATGCAAACGGTGATACCCTGGTGCTGCGGGGCAACCGGAACGGCGACGAATTGCGGATGGTACACATCACTGCCCAGGAAGAGTTGAATTTTGAATACGGCATTTTGGGTAACTCCTATATCTATATGTACAACTTCTTTGTGCAGAAGCCTTTTTTCTCGTTTTCCATTCCGGGCCACGGACCGGTACAGGTGGCCCTGAATCCGGGAGCACGGGGGATAACCATGTTTTTCGGTGAGAATAACAGGGGCAAAGTGGTGTCTTCTGATTATGCGTATGGCGTTAACCGGATTGTGCTGAAAACACCTATCCGAATCGGGAGCCATTTGATCAGCGAACTGACGGTAGATACCGAAATGCAGACCTTTTACATTGCCTCCAACGGTGACCGCCTTGACTTAGAAGGAGCCAACATGCCGGTGGTACCGCTGCACTTATTGCTTGGAACGGGGTATCCGCCCTATGTTTCGTTACCCTCGCCATATTTCATTGAAGAACTTCCGGGTTGGTCGGAACCGTTCCACCAACGCTATTACGAAGCTACGGAAAACATGCTTTTCAGCCCCTACGGGCTTCAATTGGGGGTGTTTGCCTTTCACATAGACGGCGAGCGTGACCGGATGAACCTTGAGGTCTTTTTCGGCAATCAGGGCGGTACGTATAAAGCGGTGTATCCTTATTCCTATGATAAAACGAGTGATGGGGTTTATTCGTTCAATGCCTTACCGTTTGAGCGCGGCAATGTACTTCATGAGAATGCAGAATTTATCAAGCAGTATATGGCGCCATTGCTGGATTTGATCAATACCGATTCATTTACGATGCAGTTGTATGATTATGGTGGGGATGATTTTCTCGCGCAGATGACCAGCGTAGAGCGGCCGGAAATCTATTTCACAGGTTATATGTTCGGATATCAGTTAAACTAACGTTTTATAGCAATACCGCTATCAGTAATAGTATTGCCGTTTCATCGTATGCTCCCAAATGTTTGTGGAAGTACTGCAAAGAAGAGCTGATTTGGTTGCGGACCGTATGGATGGATAAATTAAGACGTTCGGCGATCTCGGAATAGGATAGATTTTCCTCGCGGTTCAGCAGGAAAATCTTCCGGCGTTGTTCGGGCATCTTACGGAGCGCATCTTCATACAGGGCAGCCAGCTCGTGGTGGTTGAACCGCGAATCAGCAGAAAGCGCCAGGTCTGTGGCTTCATCCAACAGGGTGTCTAAGGGCTGCGTGAGTATACGGGCTTTTCGGAGATGGTTTAACACCGCATTTTTAATGGAACGGAAAAGGTAAGGTACCAACGTTTGGTCTTCCTGTAGATGGATGTCTTTCCGCTTCTGCCACAGCCTGAACATCACATCCATGGCCAACTCCTTGGCCGTTTCGGAATCATTCAGTAAGGAAAAGCCGAATCCATGGAGCCGGTGGAAGTAACGGTCGAATAATACATTGAACACGCCTTTTTCGTCTTCCTGCAGTGCCTGTAATAATTGCTGATCGGATAATTTCTGTAAAACTTTAGCCATATGCCGCCATCCATTTTAGATTGTGTAAGGGAATGGACTTTTTTTAGTTCTTTTAGTGCTCTAATATACAGGTTTCTTTGAAAACTAAAAACGAGTAAACCGTTTTGGAGATGGTTTACTCGTTATATCCCAATGCCAGCAGCATTTTGGAGTGTCTTTTTGGTTTTATTTCGACCATATATAGATCTTCCGCCTGCACTTATAGCACTTGTAACGCTTCAATGGTAAAAAAAAGAAGAAAGTCTTTACCCACCATGCGCGTGGTACCCGGTCGTACAACTGTGCTGACTTGCATCGCGGGCATCGCGGAGCATCCGTGTTACGGGTATTTTCAGTATGGTTAGAAACAGTCACCATCATTGTCAGCAATAAACGTCAGTAATACATCGTTTGGCATACATCGGTATGCCCGTTTAGGTACGCTGCAAAGGTACTATCTACGATGTTATGCGCATATTATGCTTTGATTAAACCTCTTATTACGACATTGCCAATTTTCTGGCCTGTTTCGACATAGCGGTATGCATCTACAATTTGTTCGAGATCATACGTCCGGTCGATTAGGGGTTTGAATGCGCCAGACTCGGCAAGCTCCCTGAGAAACAGTACATCTTCTTTCTTGATGAACGGCAAGGGAAACAGCACTCTTTTATTTCCGCTTAGGGGGGTGGTCAGCGCCAAAAAGATATTTTCAGATCGTTTGCCTAATTCCGTGGATACGTAAATTCCCTTACGTTTAAGCAGCGGCTTGCATTCGCGGAACGAGCGTTTGCCTACGGCATCAAAAATGAAATCGAAACGATGCGGTGTTGCGGTAAAGTCCTGTTTCAGGTAATCGATGACCTCATCTGCACCCAAGGCGCGTACTTGGTCTACGTTTGGCGTGCCGGCCACGGCGACCACATATGCGCCGACGTGTTTCAGCAACTGCACGGCGGCAGAGCCGATAGCTCCGGTCGCGCCATATACCATCACCGTATCACCGGCCTTCACCTTTGCCGCTCGGATATTGCACCATGCATAGTGGCTGCCTTCGGTAAGCGGGGCGGCATCCTCATAGCTCATCTGATTGGGAATAATGGCTATGGCTCCGGTTGCTTGCGCGGTTTTATACTCGGCATGGGCTCCGAAGGCCGAGTCGTCATATCCAAAGACGCGGTCGCCCACCTTAAACTGGGTCACCGCTTCACCTACTTCTGCCACTTCTCCGGCGAATTCGCAGCCAAGGACTTTATTTTTGGGTGCGAATAGGCCGCTGAAAAGCCGGGAAATGAAATATTGGGCGCTTCTGAAGCCGCAGTCGGTACGGTTTACTGTGGTCGCATGGATTTTCACCAGTACTTCGTCCGCACGGGGCACGGGTTTTTTTACCTCCCGGATGCTGACCACTTCAGGCGGCCCATAACGGGTATAGGTGGCTGCTTTCATCACCCGTTTTTTTCTTTTAGTAACAACAGCGGAATGTCTGCCGCTTTGATTAACCGCTTGCTTATGCTGCGGTGGAATAACCCCTCAAAAAAGCCGTAAGATTTGGGGATAGTAATAATGAGGCCTGCATCGTGCTTTTCGGCAAAATGCGCTATTTCGTCTGCAATGTCGTCGCTTTCGGTGTAATGGTATTCGGGGTGGAGGCTGTCTAACAGACTATGCATTTTATATTGTTCGGAGATGATGTCCGGACCTAGGCGCTTGTCTTTTGGTGCTACGTTCAGCACCAGTAACTTCGCAGTTAACCGCTCCAGCCAAATGCCAATTTCTGTTGCCGGGGTGCTTTCTGACACACGTTTCAGGTCGCAGGCAAACACAATTTTGCTGATAGCGGTATAGCTGGAATCCTTCGGTACGATTAGCAAAGGTGCATTCACTTCCGAAGCAAGGCTTACGGTGTTGCTGCCCACCAGCGCCTGCTCCAGGTTGGTTTTGCCCGTAGCGCCCGCTACGACAAGGTCTGCGTGTCGTTCTTCAGCGAGCTGATTGACACCATGCACCAAAGGCAGTCCGTTTGCCGCCAACTCGATATCCACACCGGCATTATTGCCGACCACCGGCTGCAGTTCCTGTTTTATCTGTTCAAGCGCCTTTAGGCTGCCTTCATGTGTTAACCGCGGAGTGGCTTCGGCCACCGGAACTTCCGTCACGGCCGCGTTGTTGTCATATGAATGGTAAAGCACTATTCGCCCGGTTCCGAGCGGTTGCGCCAATGCCGCGGCATATTTCGCGGCATTCCGGGAAGCGTCTGAGAAATCCGTGGCAATGATGATCGTCTGCATCGTATTTTGTTTAGGGTAAAAATACGAATTGCTGCCTGTTATTTTTAATATTCCGCTGACAATTAATAAAATAATATGTTAACGATTCAATGCAAGAGGCCTCCGTACTATTTTGCTATAGGATAAAGCCTAAGCCCAACGTCAGCATGCCGTTTGTATCTTCCATATTGAGAGCTGAATAACCTAAATTGAAATTTATAGAGCCGGTATTGACAATGATTCCGAGTTCGACTTCAACTCCGGATTTGCTTACATCGGTATACTTAATCCACTCGGTTCCCCAATTCGTGCCACTGTCGCCGATCTGGTTGTATTCATAAACGTAGTTGGCAAAACCATAGCCTAATCCACCGAAAAGATGTAAGCTTGTTCCCAAAACGTTCCCGCCCACATTATGAATGTACGCTGCAGTGATCGATCCTCTTCTATATTCGTTATTACCTGTATAGTCAAAATTCCAGAAATCGTCGTTGATGCCGTTTGAATTGTTCATTTCGTAAATAGACGTCTCATTAAACGCGTTGCTGCTTATCCGCCCTGTAATAGCAAATCCGCCATTGTTCGAAAGCACGCCCAAGCTCATGCCAATAGGCGCGTGCATTCCCCCAGAATATGCCATAAACGTCCGCAATGATTGGGCCGTCTGTCCATATAGCGTTCCAAAGCACAAGAAAGAGGCGGCATTGGCAAGCAACAGATACTTTATTATTTTATTTTTCATATTTCATTACGCCGTAAAGGTGTCTCGTTTTGTTAAAAAAGGTTTCGTGATTAGTTCTGTGATGCCGCATTCTTAATTACAATAAGGGCAGTTCGGAAGTCCGGGGTTATCGGCCTGAAGCTGCTTGTAAATTCTGCAGTTTGCATCAGCTTCGGCGTTTTTTCCCTGACAGCGATAGTTCCAAGCAGCCTTGCAGAATGCGTCGGACTGAATGTCGCCGTCGGGGCCATTGTAACTGCCATTGCAGTTTCCGTTCACATTGTTTCCACCGCTTCCGTCACCTCCAACTGGAGGGGGTGGCATCTCTATCTCGCACGACATAATTGCGAGACACGTAATTAAAAGTAATTTTTTTAATCTAACAGCTAAGTTGATATCGGTCTTCATAAGAATTTTTCTGCAAAAATATAGGCAGGGAAATAGCCGGGCAATACCCAGTTGTAGGTATTTTTACCTAAAAGAGAAGTTCGATACCGAAGGAAAAGTGACACGCTGACGTCGGTTGACACGAAAATGCTTCATATGAAAATATGTTAATTGCTCGTCTCAACTTAATTAAAGTTGCGGTGATGTGCAAGTTGGTGGCGGGAAGTATTGGGGGACGCATACAAATGAGTAAATTAGGCGACGGTAATCTTACTAAACAACCTGATTATGATGAAATCTATACTGCGCGAAACCACACCCTTGTCAGAAAAGGACTGCTTCATGGTATTCTCCAGAGAGAAAACCGAATTTGATTTTCCCTTGCATGTGCACCCGGAATATGAACTGAATTATATTGAAAATGCAAAGGGCGTGCAGCGTATCGTGGGGGATAGTATCGAGGAAATTGATGATATGGAGCTGGCGTTGATAGCCAGTTCAGGCCTGGAGCACGGCTGGTTTGATCACAAATGCAGTGGAAAGCGAATAGTCAAGGAAATCACGATCCAGTTCCACCCGAACCTTTTAGATGGCCAGCTGTTGCAGCGGAATCAGTTTCGGTCCATCCAGGTCATGTTTGCCAAGGCGGCATACGGGGTTGTGTTTCCGAGGGATGTTATCGAACGGGTGAAGGGTAAAATCTACGACCTCGCCACCGAAAAAGAGGGCTTTTTTTCGGTGTTGAAATTTTTTGAGCTGCTGCACGAACTTTCGCAGGGGAAAGGGTTACGTGTACTATCCAGCCGCTCTTTTCACAAGGAAAACCAGCGGTTCGATAGCCGGCGTGTGGAGAAGGTGGTTCGGTTTCTGATGGCGAATTACACGCGGAACGTAACATTGCAGGAGGCGGGCGATTTGGTAGGGATGACCCAGGTTTCACTCAGCCGTTTTTTAAAACTCCATACCGGAAGGGGGTTTATTGATATATTGAATGATATCCGGTTGGGGCATGTTAGTCGGCAGTTGGTTGATACAACCCATAGCGTTACGGAAATTGCACTGCGGTCTGGATTTAACAATATATCCAATTTCAATCGGATATTTCTGAAAAAAAAGGGATGTACACCTTCCGAATTCCGGAGTAAATACCATGAATCTAAATTTTTCCTTTAAGTAAATCAGGAACTGTTCGGGATAAAAAAATACCTTGATTGAACGGTGTAGTGTTGTTTAAAGGGCGTTTTTTTGTTCGAATAGTGTTGTGAAAAGATAAAAAAGTATTAGAGTGGACGATCCGTTTCTGCTTATCTTTGGCCGAGAAGTCTATTCCAGCGGATAGCGACCATATTATAAACAATATCGAACAACCATGTTAATCTTTGTTTTATGAGAAAATTAGTCTGTTTGTGGCTTTTATCTGTTGTTTACTTTTCCGGATGGGCGCAAAGTGTTCAAGTGCGCGGTAAAGTAACGAATGCCCAGAACGGCGACCCGCTAATAGGTGTTTCTATATCGGCCAAAGGAAGCGATGCCCGGACGAGCACGGACGGCGAGGGGAATTTTACAATCTCGGCGCAAGAGGGAACGGTGCTTGTTTTTTCATACGTGGGTATGGAAACGGCAGAAAGGACCGTGTCAGGCGGTGTGCTGAACGTTGCCATGATGCCGGGTATGAATGCGTTGGATGAAATCGTAGCCATCGGGTATGGTACCGTCCGCAAAGGTGACGTATCGGGTTCATCTGTTACGGTGAACGAGGAGCAGTTAAAAGGCACGATAGTGACCAACCTGGATCAGGCATTGCAGGGCCGTGCTGCCGGGGTGACCGCTGTCATGACTTCCGGTGCTCCCGGCGGGGCGATGTCCATCCGCGTACGCGGGCAGTCTACCATCAATTCCAACGCTGAGCCGCTTTATGTAATTGACGGGGTCATTGTACAGGGCGGCGGAAGCAGTGGCGCTTCTTTCGGGCTGGGAGACGCGTTGGGAAATGGGCCCGTTTCAACCATCTCCCCATTGTCTACGCTCAATCCGGCCGATATTGTCTCCCTGGAAATTCTGAAGGATGCGTCTGCCACGGCGATTTATGGTGCGCAGGGTGCAAATGGTGTGGTGCTGATAACGACAAAGAGAGGTCAGGCCGGCGAAGCCAAATTCAGTTACGAGGGGATGACCGCCATTCAGAGCCAGCCCATCCGTTTGAATATGATGAACCTGCGCGAATTTGCAGCTTTCAGCAACGACATTGCCGGAGAAGTCAACTCCAGGGATGCCCGTGTTGAATTTAGGGATCCGTCACTGCTGGGCGAGGGGACCAACTGGCAGGAAGCGGTTTTCAGGCACGCGCCGATGCAGCAGCATCAATTGTCCGCGCAGGGAGGCAGTGATGTCGTCAAATATTATGTTTCAGGCTCCTTTATGGATCAAAAGGGTACGGTAATCGGAACCAATTTTAACCGGTATTCTTTCCGTTCCAACCTGGATGCTCAATTGAAACGTTGGCTCAAGTTAGGGTTGAATGCCATGTATTCATCTACTGGCGAACGCCTGAGCTTGGTGGATAGCGATGAGGGGGTGGTCAAGTTTTCGCTATTGACACCTCCGGACATTCCAATTTACGACATCGATGGAAACTATGCCAGCGTGGTACGCGAGGGGTATACCACGCTGAACCCGATTGCTAAGGCCTTGAGCGACCAGATCTTGTTAGATAGGACAAAGCTGAACGGAAGCATTTTTGCGGACGTAACGGTCATAAAGGATCTGGTATGGCATACGGAACTGGGATTTGATATCAGCGGTTCACGGGCGGAAGTTTTTGAGCCTACCCTGGAGCTTGGCAATTGGAAGCGAACCATCAACATGAATGCCTGGCAGCGCAACAACAACAGGTTCTGGCAGCTCAAAAACTACCTGACATATACACGGAATTTCGGTTCGGGCCATCATATCAATGCCATGCTCGGACAGGAGGCCTGGGAGTCGACTAATGAATTTATGCGTATCAGCGCTACGGGGCTGCCGTCTAATGATGTGCGGAACCCGCGGTTGGGTGAAGACCCGCAAATCAACTCAGGCTTCGGTGAGTCGGCCATGTCGTCGTTCTTCGGGCGCATGATGTACAACTATCAAGATAAGTACATGGGCACGTATACCTATCGGCGCGACGGCTCATCCAACTTCGGGCCGGAAAACCGATGGGCAAGTTTTCATTCATTTGCCACCTCATGGCGTTTTTCAAATGAGCAGTTTTTCGAGCCGCTGAAACATGTGGTTTCCAACGGCAAGATCCGCGTGGGGTGGGGTCAAACCGGAAATTCCAGCATTGGGTCATACCTGTGGGGAGCCAGCATTTCAATGATGCCCACCGGGCTTGGGCCGGGATACCGCCAGTCTAATATCGCAAACCCTTATATTCAATGGGAAACCCAGGAGCAATGGAACTTCGGGCTGGACCTCGGTTTTTTCAACGACAGGCTTACGCTGGTAGCAGACTGGTATGACAAGACTTCGCGCAACATGTTGATGCCGCTGCAGCTTCCCTCGTACATGGGCACGCGCGGCAATGCCTCCTCAGCATTGGCCTCACCCATGGGCAACTACGGAACGATCAACAATAAAGGCTTTGAGATTGCTCTTTCAACAAAAAATTTCGCCGGTGACTTTGCATGGGATACGGATCTGCAGGTGACCGTCAACAGGAATAAGCTCGTAGCGCTTGACGGCACCGCCGCAGCGCATATTGAAGGGTACGGACAGTGGAGCGATGTGGTTTCGGTGTCGCGTGTGGGCGAACCGCTGTACAGTTTTTATGGATACAAAGTAGTGGGTGTATACCGTGATTTGGACGATCTGCAAAATTCACCCAAACCGGAAAAGTATCCTACGGACGGGGTGTTTAACCGGGCTAACACCACTTGGGTGGGCGATTTGAAGTTTGCCGACATCAGCGGGCCGGATGGTGTGCCGGACGGTATCATTGACACCTATGACCGCACGAACATCGGGTCGCCGATGCCTAAATTTACCTTCGGCATCAACAATACGTTTCGTTATCGGAATTTTGACCTCAATGTTTTCTTAAACGGTTCATACGGCAACAAAGTGATGAACTACATGGGGATAAACCTGTCAAACATGCTGACCGGCTGGAATAATCAGCTCGTTGAGGTAACCCGCCGGGCTAACCTGCAGCCGATAGATCCGGGCAAGAGCTATCCGGCAGACGTGAACGGCAATATGGTGTACAATTGGTTTGAAGATGTCACCAACATACGGGTGACCAATCCGGACACGAAGGTTCCCAGAGCAATTTTCAACGATCCTAATGATAATGACCGGATCAGCGACCGCTACATCGAAGACGGGTCTTACCTGCGCATCCGTAATATCGCCTTGGGGTATACGCTGCCGTCATCAGTGACACAGCGCTACAAAGTGGCCAATGTGCGGGTTTATGTGAACATCCAGAACCTATATACATTTACCAAATATACCGGGTATGACCCCGAAGTGGGTGCCAGCATGGCCAGCGCCAATGTGTTCGGGCTGGATAACGGGCGCTACCCGCAGCCCCGGATGTTTTCAGCAGGTGTAAATCTTTCTTTTTAAGAATCATAAACGAGTATAAGTCATGAATTATATATACCAAACTGCAAAAAGGGCCTGCTTTTTAGGGATTGCCCTGGGTACCTTGAACGCTTGCGGGGATTTTCTCGATCGGCCCACTGTGGATAGCTATACGATAGACAGCTTTTATCAAACCGATGAACAGTGCTTCCAGAGCGTAAACCCGATTTACAACTCGCCCTGGTATGATTTCCAACGTGGGTTCTTCAAGGTAGGCGAGGTGCTGTCGGGTAACTACTATATGGGCAATTCACCGTATTTGACGTTTACCATCAATTCTACCGACCAGGATTTGGTGAACATGTCTGCCTCGTTGTGGTCCGTTAACGCGTATTGCAACGGTGTCTTGGAAAATGTAGACGCTAAATCGGGGCCCAATGTCAGCGAACAGGTCAAACGGACCGTCAAGGGCGAGGCATTGGTCTGGAAGGCGATGGCCTATTTCTATCTGGTACGCACATTTGGGGCAGTGCCGATTGTACACAATAATTCAGCTGAAATAGCCGGTGGAAATTACAACGAGGTTTTCAAAGCGCCCATAGAAGATGTGTATCACTATATCGTGTTGACACTGGAAAAGGCCATTGAATGGCTGCCGGAAACCAACCGTCCGGGCCGCATTGACCGTTATACGGCATACGGACTGCTTGCCAAGGTATACCTCACCAAATCGGGGTATGGCCAAAGCGGCTCGCGGAACCAGCAGGATTTGGATAAGGCCGCGGAATATGCACTCAAGGTGATTGATGAGAGCGGCCGCTCGTTGATGCCGGTATATTCAGATATTTTCAGACTGAAAAACAATTTTTCTGATGAGAGCCTGCTGGCTTGGCACTGGGTGTCTTCGGAAGTGTGGACTTCGCAAAATTCCCTGCAGTCTGACTTGGGGCTGACCGGGTTTTCTGAATTCGGTGATACCTGGGGAGACTGGGGAGGCCCTTCGGCAGACCTTCAGGAGGATTTCGGTGAAAACGCGCTCTCCCTTACCCGCAACAATTCGGATGTGAGAAGGAAGGCCACGATGATGATGTATGGTGACGTCTACGATTACTTTTGGGCTGATAGGGGTGGGTTTGATTATGCAGACTTCTGCAGGAACGTGACGGGCGAGTTTCGCTCGCCAACCGGCGCCAACAGTGTGAAACACCTGGTGGGAAACAACAATGACCACGTGGCGGGGATAGGTGCGCCTATGCGGAATATGTCTACCAGCTTAAGTACGCATTTGCTGCGGCTGGCCGATGTGTATTTAATTTATGCGGAAGCGGTTATCGGAAACAGCGGCTCAACAACGAACGCCAAGGCACTGGAAGTCTATAATGCAGTGCGCAGGCGGGCAGGTTTCAGCGGCAACACAACGTCCATCACTTGGCGCGACGTATGGAAAGAGCGGCGGCTCGAACTGGCCTGCGAAGGAGACAGGTGGTACGACTATGTACGGTGGCATTACTATGAGCCGGCTGCAGCCATTGCCGAACTGAGGGGGCAGAAAAGAAGCTTCTATGTTGGATTAGACGACTTCTATAAAACCGAAAGTTTCGACCCGAGCGTGACACGTTATGACGATAATCCGGTAATTCCCAATGTAACCAATGCGCATTTCCAGCTGCCGTTTCCGGATACTGACCTGACGATGAATCCAAACCTGCTGAAAGAGCCGGTGAAATTTGATTTTAGTGGCATACAATATTAAACCTCGATAAGACATGAAAACAATCGACAATATAATGTCTAAGCTATGTATCGCATGGGCAGGCTTGTCCCTATTGCTTTCGGTACACGCTTGTAAGGACAATGCGGATACGTTTGAACTGTCGGATGGCGTACCGACGATCCGGTACGTGCGAGTACCTGATGAAATGGTTAGCGATTCGCTGCTGACCGGCGCTTTCCTAGGCAATAGCATAGCCATCATCGGTGAAAATATGAAAAGCGTATCTGAAATCTGGTTCAATGACCAGAAGGCGGTATTGAATACGAGCTTTATGACAGATGAGGTGATTATCGTATCCGTGCCCAGGGAAATACCGGCGCATGTGACGGATAAGATTTATTTTGTGAATAAGTCTAAACGTGACACTGTTGCTTATGGCTTTAATGTGCTGGTTCCGCCGCCTGCGGTAGTGGCAATGGCGTGTGAGCACGTGCCGGAAGGTGAGGTTGCTGTGCTGACCGGAAATTATTTTCTGCCCACGGCCGAGCATGATAACCCCGTAGTGGTGTTTACGCCCAATATTGAGGTGACGGAGGTGGTGTCTTATACGCAGACGGCCATTGAGGTGGTTGTGCCGCCGGGGGCGCAGGAAGGGCCGGTATCCGTGCGGTCGCGCTATGGGACTACCCGATCGACCTTCTATTTCAGGGATACCCGCGGGATGATTACAAATTACGATGCGGATTACCCGATAGTCAACAGTTGGGGACGGGCGGGTCGGCTCGAAAGTGACCCGGCTTATGCGCTTTCTGGAAACTACCTGAAACTGTCGGGTTCCTTTCCCGAACCCACCGAATGGAGCGCCGCCAGTGAAAGTGAGGGGCTAAGCCATTATTGGGGTAACGAAAACGGACGCACGGGCCCGCTGTTTGAAGGCGATCCCGCCGAAATGGTGATGAAATTTGAAGCTTATGTACCCAACAGGTGGAGTGCGGTGGGGTTGTCGTTTATCTTTGCACCCACAGGCACAACCAACGGCCCCCTCTATGAAGATGACAAGCCCCGGGCTATATGGATGCCGTGGAGGAACACCGGGTCGTACCAGACCGATGGCTGGGTGACGGTGGCCATTCCCCTCACAGAATTTAAGTATAACGGTGCCGGCTCGTCCGTAAACGCTTTGCCTGCGGCCTATGAAAACCTGAATATATTTCTGGCCAACCGCGGACTCGTTTACGTGGGCACGGCCTGTGACCCGGTGATTTTGATGGATAATTTGAGAATTGTGCCGCAATGAAGGTAACCTATAAAACGATGATTATGTTGTGCAATAGACAAAAGCAACAGGTAGCCTATTGGCTAATCTGCTTCATGGTGGGAGGCGTGTTCTTTGCCTCCTGTAAGAAAGAGGAGCAAGTTCCCGATACCGTGCAACTCGAAGTGTTTGGGCCATCGCCTGTGCTGAGAGGAGGCGAGATCAAGTTCATCGGAAACCGCCTGGACAGGGTAAAGGCTGTGGTACTGGCCGATGGCACGGAAATTACGGAAATCAACGTGGTGAACTCCGGTGAAATCCGGATAACCATTCCGCACGATGCGGCACCGGGGCATATTATCCTCAAATATGACGGTGGTGAAATACGGACAAAAACACCGCTCACCTATTCAGAACCCATCGCCATTGATGATGTATCGCCCCTGCGGGCCAAAGCGGGAGAGGTGATCACCATCGAAGGGGAATACCTTAACCTCATTGCGGAAATCATATTTGCCCAAGACGTGGTCGTCACCCAAGAAGCGTTTGTGTCGCAAAGCCGCAAAAAAATTGAAGTGGCTGTGCCAGAAGAAGCCCAAACCGGTGTAATCGCGCTCTCCAACGGCGCCGAAATTCCGTTGATGCTATATACGGAAAGCGAGGTCGAAATCGTGCTTCCCGCTGTTGAAGCGCCGGTGGATCTCACGGGGAAGAAGCCGGGAGACGTTATCTCCATCAGCGGAACGGACCTGGATCTCGTCAAGCACCTCATCGTGCCGGAAGAGCAATCCATTGTCTTTTCCGTGAGCGAAGAGGGCCGGGAAATCTCATTTACCCTTCCGGAAAATACGGTAGACGGAGCTGTGGTCATGATTCCCGCCTCGGGCGTAAAAGTGGCCCTTGCCAACGTCGGCATGGCTACGGTTGCCGAACTGTCGGCCACGCCGGCTACGGAGGTGAAGGCGGGGCAGCAACTCACCATTACGGGAATCAATATGGAATTGGTGACGGAAGTGATATTTGCAGGAACGACTGAGCCGGCGGCCATAACGTCGAAGTCTGCCACAGCGGTAAAAGTAACCGTACCGGAGGGAGCCGTATCGGGCGATATTATACTTCGAACAAACACGGGTAAGGAAGCCACGGTAGCCATTGAAACGGCGAAAGCGAATGTACTTTCTTATAACCCCAATCCGGTGGCCGCCGGGACGGCGCTAACCATCACGGGACAGCACCTGGATGTACTCCATGCGCTTACATTTTCCGGAAACGTCACCGTGGAGGTTTCTGCAAATTCGGCGTCATCGTTGAACGTGATGGTACCAACCACCGCAGAATCGGGCCCCCTTACGGCCACCATGAAAAACGGCGAGCAGGTGGCTTTTCCGTCGCTCACCGTTGACAAACCCCTGGTGGCATATATCCCGGTGATGCCAACGGATGAAATTGCCAACGGAAAACTCTGGATTGTCACGATAGCCAACCAGGACAAACTCACGGGCGTGCAAATCAACGGGCAGTCCGTGCAATATGTGGTGGATGGCGATCAATTGTATATTGGCATTCCCTCCAGCGTGAAGGGCAGCTCGGTGCTAAGGCTCCTTTCCTCGAACGGTGATATCAGCTACACGATTGATATCAAAGACAGCGGAATCGTTGAAACGGTCATTTGGGACGAAGGGCCGCTCGATGTCACCTGGGGCGATGGTGGCCGGGTATTGATTCCCATTGACATGTTCAACAATGTGCGGGCGGGTACGTTCCTTAAGTTCTATTTCGAACAGAAGGATGCCTGGGGGCAGGCCCAGATAAATCATGGAAACTGGGGGCAGATTGCCTTCCCGGAACTGGATAACCAAGGTACTATAACCTCGCATGGGATGCCGATAAATAATGACAAATCGATTACGACGCTCGAATTGCAATTGACCCAGGAAATACTGGATATCATCCGTAATAATGGGGGTGGTGGCTATGGGATTATCATTCAGGGAAGCGATTGGATATTTGAGAAAGTAAGCATCATTGATTACGGGAATTGAGTATATGATAGGATATCTGTTCAGACGATTGCGAATGTTGCTGTTCAGCGTTTTCATCACCTGCTCGGCTGACGCTGCCACCTTGGCTGACACTGCCGCGACGGCCGTAGGCAAACATGGCCGGCTGCGTGTACAGGGCGCAACGCTGCTCGACCAGCACGGCAAACCAGCAGTGCTTCGGGGCGTAAGCCTGGGCTGGCATAACTGGTGGCCCCGTTTCTATAACAGCGAAACCATAAAATGGCTCGCTGCAGACTGGAAGGCCACCGTGGTGAGGGCGGCTATAGGCGTCGGTCCGCAGGGATCGTATCTGGATAATCCAGATTTTGCGCTGGAGTGCCTCTATCAGGTGGTGGACGCCGCATTGGCAGAGGGGGTTTATGTTATTATTGATTGGCATAGCCATGAGATCCATACCCCACAGGCCAAGGACTTTTTCGGTAAGGTAGCGACGAAATACAAAGGGTATCCCAACGTCATTTACGAAATATATAACGAACCCGTTGACGATAGCTGGGCGGAAGTGAAGGCATACGCAGCAGAAGTAATCAGCGTTATCCGGAGCATCGATGAGCAGGCTGTTATCCTGGTTGGCTGCCCGCATTGGGACCAAGATATCCATTTGGTGGCTGACGATCCCATCGAGGGGTATGACAACATCATGTACACCGTCCATTTTTATGCGGCTACCCATAAACAGGCACTGCGGGATAGGGCCGACTACGCCATAGCGAAGGGTATTCCTGTTTTTATATCGGAATGCGCAGGCATGGAGGCCACTGGAAACGGGCCGGTAGACCATGAGGAATGGCAACGATGGGTTAAGTGGATGCAGAAAAACAGTCTAAGCTGGGTGGCATGGTCTATAGCAGACAAAGATGAAACCTGTTCCATGATAAAAGATACGGACGCACCCGTTGCTTCATGGAAAAAAGAACATCTGAAAGACTGGGGCCAAACCATTCGAGCGGAATTGCGGGATGAGCTTATCCGGACAACACTATGAGCGATATATTCACCGCCCGCTTTCAAACCGTTCAGGCCGCATACGAAAACCTTATCCGTAGAAAAAATGAGCCGATGGAACCTGGCAACGGTATTTTTAAACGATATAAATACCCGGTGATTACGGCAGAGCATACGCCTGTTTTTTGGCGGTATGATTTGTCGCGGCAGACCAATCCATTTTTTATGGAGCGGTTTAGCATCAATGCCACCTTCAATGCCGGCGCCATCAAGTGGAACGGGAAATACCTACTCATTGTGCGGGTGGAAGGGAGCGATCGGAAGTCGTTTTTCGCGATCGCGGAAAGCCCCAATGGCATCGATAATTTTGAATTTTGGAACTATCCCCTTGTTATACCGGAATTGGATGATCCGGATATTAATGTATATGATATGCGGCTTACCCAGCATGAGGACGGCTGGATCTACGGCCTGTTCTGTTCTGAAAGAAAAGATCCGAAGGCGCCTGCCGGCGACCTGTCGTCTGCCGTGGCCTCGGCAGGAATCGTGCGCACTAAAGACCTTGTTGTCTGGGAACGGTTGCCCGACGTCCGGTCCCGTAGCCAGCAGCGGAACGTTGTGCTGCATCCCGAGTTTGTAGATGGTAAACACGCCCTGTATACCCGTCCTCAGGACGGCTTTATTGATGCCGGCACCGGAGGAGGGATCGGCTGGGCGTTGATTGAGTGTATGGAACGTCCGGTTATAGCGGATGAGAAAATCATCAACCACCGTAAATACCACACCATTAAGGAGCTGAAGAACGGCGAGGGGCCGGCTCCGCTTAAAACAGAGAAAGGCTGGTTGCATCTGGCCCATGGGGTGCGGGCCTGTGCCGCAGGTTTGCGATATGTTTTGTACCTTTACCTGACTGATCTGGTGTATCCGGACAGGCTGGTGGCTGAGCCTGCCGGATACCTGATGGCTCCGCTTGGTGAAGAGCGGGTAGGCGATGTTTCCAATGTGCTGTTTTCCAACGGATGGATAGCGGACGACGATGGGTCGGTGTATATATATTATGCATCGAGCGACACGCGAACGCATGTGGCGCTGTCCAGCATTGACCGGCTGCTGGACTATGTGCTGAATACCCAGCCGGATGGCGGGCGCTCTGCGGCGTCCGTGCAGGCGTTGAATACACTGATCAATAAGAATTTAAAGCAAGAGGTACTCATCGCAGGAAACAAGCAGCGCATATAGCATGAATATACCTGCAAGCAAGGTAACAGTACGGGAAAAAATCGGATACGGATTGGGAGATGCCGCATCGTCCATGTTCTGGAAGCTTTTCGGCATGTATCTCATGTTTTTCTATACGGATATCTTTGGGCTTGAGGCCAGCGTGGTGGGTACTATGTTTCTGGTTACCCGGGTATGGGATTCGCTCGTTGATCCGGTTATTGGCGCGATAGCCGACCGGACAGGCAGCCGGTTTGGAAAGTTCAGGCCCTATATATTGTATGTCGCCGTTCCCTTCGGGGTGATGGGGGTAATCACGTTCTATACGCCCGATTTCGGTTCTACCGGAAAAATTGTATATGCCTATGTAACCTACTCCGTTATGATGATGGTGTATTCCGCTATCAATGTCCCTTATGCTTCGCTGCTGGGCGTGATAAGCCCTTCGCCTTCGGTAAGGAGCGTATTGGCTACCTTCCGCATGACCTTCGCGTATATCGGAAGTTTTGTGACACTGCTTTTGTTCAACCCGCTGGTGGCTTATTTCAGCAATTATAGCGGCGACATCAGCCAGCAGCGATATGGCTGGTTCATGGGAGCCACCGTCATGGCTGTATGCTGTGTAATCCTTTTTTTTCTCTGTTTCCTCTGGACCAAGGAACGCGTGCAGCCGGTTATGGGCAGCTCATCGACATTAAAGGAGGACGTCAGGGATTTGCTGAACAACAGGCCTTGGTGGATTCTGTTGTTTGCCAGCATCTGTACCCTCGTGTTTAATTCGGTACGTGACGGTGCCGCACTGTATTACTTCAAATACTATGTTGAGGAACAGCAATTCGCCCAAGTCAGGATTTTCGGTATTCCTTTCGTTTGGAGCGGGTTATATTTGTCCGTTGGGCAAATAGCCAATATAGCCGGGGTGATATTGGCCGCTCCGGTAAGCAACGTCGTGGGGAAAAAGCGCACCTATATTATCGCAATGGCATTGGCTGCCGTTGCGAGTATCGCGTTCTATTGGCTGGCGCCCACGGCTATTTATGGCATTTTCTTCCTACAGATATTGATTAGTACCTGTGCCGGAACGGTATTTCCCTTGCTTTGGTCTATGTGCGCGGATTGTGTGGACTATTCCGAGCTGCGCACCGGAAACCGTGCTACAGGGCTTATCTTCAGCTCGTCGTCCATGAGCCAAAAGCTTGGTTGGGCCTTTGGAACAGCGGTAACCGGGTGGTTGCTTGGGTATTTCGGTTTTCAGGCCAATCAGACTCAATCCGTTGAGACGTTAAGTGGCATACGGATGTTTCTAAGTTTCTTTCCCGCCATCGGGGCGGCACTGGCAGCATTTTTTATCGTCTTATACCCGTTGAATGAGCAGCGGATGAACGAAATTGCTCTGCAGTTAAGCGGAAGGAGAAATGGCTGATGCCAGCTTTGCAACTTGTCGTTTTGGTGTCAACCGATAGCTTTAGCAGTTTGTGAAAGCGTCGCTATGCCAACTGTCATTGCGGAATGGGAAGTTGTCTCCGTCTGCGAAAATGTTTTCGGGAATACAAGTCATTTCGGCTGTTGCAAATTCGTCTGTGAATAACTAAGTTTTCGTTGCGAAGTAATCTATACCTCACAGACAGTTGAGTTGATGGTTTTGAGAAGAACGAGCGCGATGTAACATACGATGACACGCGCTATTATCACGCGTGGGTAATAGGTTGTCTCTGCTTACAATACGTAAACAGAAAACTTGACATTTAAACCTGAGTATACAGTCTGTTGTTCCCTAAGACAGATAAACTTTGACGAAGTGATGTGTGTAAAAATGATTATCTTTACACCAAATAAGGAGGTGTTATGCGTACCAATATTGAACTAGACGAAAACTTGATCAAGCAAGCGTTAAAAATCAGTGGCTTAAAAACCAAAAAAGACATCGTCAATGAAGCATTGAAGCAATATGTCGCTTCTTTAAAGCGTAGGAATATTTTGGCAATTCGCGGCGAGGGCACCTGGTCTGGCAATCTACAAGACATGCGAAGTCTATGAATGAACCCTTGCTGTTTGATACCTCGGTTTGGATAGATTTTCTAAATAAAAAAAGTACTCCCGGTGCAGATTTGTTGGAACGATACATCCTGTCCGACGATCAGATTTATTTGACACCGACCATCCTTCAGGAAATCTTACAGGGGATCCGGGATGATGCGAAATACGAACAGACAAAAGACACGTTGGCTTATTTTAACGTGCTGGACCTACCCCCCGTGCAAGCTGCGATAGGTGCTGCAGACTTGTATCGTACACTCCGGAAAAAAGGTACGACGATCAGAAAAAGCAATGATTGCCTGATAGCGTATTACGCACTTGAATTCTCAATTACCTTGGTACATAATGATTCGGATTTTGACCAAATCGAGCAGTATACCGATTTAAAGGTTTGGAGTTTTTAGGTGCAGATTTCACAGCTTACCCGCAACTTGCGGGACGCAGCCACACCCACGGTAAACCCGGACGGACGAACAGCACCTTAACTAGCCCCTTTCTTCTGACCAAATTCCCCCGTCTCCCACGGCCCGCTTTGGGCTGGTCCACGGCGTGTCCACAAAATTCCAAAGAAAAAGCAAAGCAGGGGGCGAAGCGATCCTAAAGATACGGCGGTAAATAGTGGGGAGAAAGTCAGTAAAAGGTCAGTAGAAAGGGAGAGGAATGTCACCCTGCGGATGTATCATTTTAGTGTGGAAAGGGCAGCAACGCCCAGGTAGACAATCCCGTCGGGCGGAGTTGTTGGCAGCCCACTTGGGTCTTGTATGGTAAAATGATGACCATTACCGGCTCATTTACTAAAGAAACTATTATTGGAATATCAAGTTTTTTAATTCGTTCATATTGTAATCTTCCCCGAAAACAGCTACGAATATTAATGTAGTTTTATAATTTAGGGACAATGAAAAAGAGTAGGTTTAGCGAAAGTCAGATCATCAA
>NZ_FOLL01000056.1 GCF_900112315.1 Parapedobacter composti
CTATAATTCCCCCCAATCGTTGGACAGATTTTTCATAAACTAAGTGAGATATTTCCGGTATCCCACCCACAAACATTAACCTAACCTGCCTGCGCGGCGAGCGCCCGCCGGAGGCACCTTTTTTTCTCTGGCTCATGCGACCTCCTTTTGTTTGAGGCCATGGTAGACCTCACCGGGGATTTCATCTTCCAGGCTTTGGTGTCTCCGTTGGTTGTTGTAATACCCGAAATACGTTTGCAGGCCCTGGTAACAAGCCAGGCCGTCGGCAGCCGGAAACAGGTACACATGTTCGTACTTCACACTCCGCCACAGCCGTTCGATGAAAATATTGTCAATCGCCCGGCCCTTGCCGTCCATGCTTAACCGGATGCCGTTTCCGGTCACCCAGTTGCAGAATTCGTGGGCGGTGAACTGGCTTCCCTGGTCGGTGTTGAGTATTTCAGGGGCACCGTGTTCCCCGATTGCCGCTTCCAGCGTATCCCGGCACCACCCGGAGGTCATCGTGTTTGACAGCGACCAGCCCACAACATAGCGGCTGTATACATCGATGATGGCACACAGATACAGGTAACCGCCCCGTACCGGGATATAGGTGATATCCATAGCCCATACCTGATTCACACAGGTGATATCCAAACCCCGTAACAGATACTTGTATATCCGGTGCCCCTTGCCTTTGCCCCGTTTGGAGGTGTTCGGCTTCGGACCCATTGCCGACAGACCCATGATCCCGTACAACCGCTCGATGCGCTTGGGATTGACCCGGTAGCCCTTGTCCCTGCGCAACCAGGTGGTCATCCGGGGAACACCCAGCCAGGGGTGCTGCAGGTATTCCTCATCGATCAACCGCATCAGCTCCAGGTTCAACGGGCTTTCCCCAACCGGCTGGTAGTAAAAACTGCTCCGGGATACCGATACCAATGCGCACTGCCGGGCTATGCTCAGCCCATCCGCCTTGCCAACGTGCGTCTTCCGCTGTGCTGGGGTCTCTTTCATGACAAGGCTTTCTTTAAAAAATCAATCTCCATCTTCTGTTGGCCGATGGTCTTCAGGTATTGCTCCTCGCGCTCCTGGGCCTCGCTCTTGGCGTCCTTGACCGGACGCTCAAAGACCGCAGGGGCCTGCTTCAAAAATTGAGACTTCCACGTCGTGATCTGCGTGGGGTGGATCCCGTGCTTCTGACCCAGCTCCTGGATCGTCACACGCTCCGACAAAGCTTCCAATACTACCTTCGTCTTGAAAGCTGATGTGAACTTTCGCCTACTCATAATACAACAAATTTAATCTAAAAATCTAACTTAAACTGCTGTCCTGTTTTCGGGGGGAATTATA
>NZ_FOLL01000053.1 GCF_900112315.1 Parapedobacter composti
GTCAATGTCCATCCTGTGATTTTGATTGTTTTTTGTGACATAATTTTAATTTTTAAATTCTGATGCAAAATTCAGAATAAATACTATACCTTTGTAATCTGTTACAAAAAGGATAGTACTTACAAAAAGAATAGTATATGGTAAAACACACGGTAGAAAGTTGCTCAAAAGCCAAAATGGCTATCAGAGATACGTTAGATGTAGTAGGTGGAAAATGGAAGCTGGTATTGATTTCGGTTTTACGAAGCGGAAAAAAAGGGTTTAATGAGTTGTCAAGAGAAGCAGGGATTTCTCCACGCATTTTATCAAAAGAATTACAGGAACTGGAAATGAACGGATTGGTCAGCCGAAAAGTCTGCGATACCAAACCTGTTACGGTGCAGTATGAATTGACACCTTATAGTGGAACGTTAAGCGAAGTCCTGTCTGCTATGGAAAAATGGGGTTATCAGCATAGGAACAAAATTGTTCAGGGGGTTGAGTAATTGTCAAACTGGCTTATGGTTGTCTTTCTGCAGTGGTTTGGTAGCATTGCACATAACGGGAAACGCATTGGCGAAGTGGCGGATAAATTGGACGAAAAGTTCAATTTAGCAGTAACGTAGCCGATGTGTTTCCACAGAAGCTAAATTATTAAAAAAAGCTGAATGTGGAACACATTCGGCGGAATTAAATGCAGAAAAGTTGAAGTTTGTACTTAACCCGCCATTTTGCCAATGCGATGTTAGCTACAGTTTTTATTTTTCATAAAATTCTCGGATTTCTATATTACCATTATTTCTCTCTCTTAATTCTTTTATCAAATAATAGCGATGTAAAAAGCCTGTCAGCACCACAATTTTTCTGTTTGGATATTTTTCTGCAATATCATAAATATTCTTTGCCATTGTTTGGTTTCTTAAATTCCAAAAGTCGGACATTAGTTTGAATCCATCTTTGTAACTTATTTTCTCTCCATTGGGTTTCACAACGTAGTTTTTCACAAATTCAGGTCTCTCATTTGTTATTTTTAGTAATTCTTGGTATTGAAAATATTGCCTTTTTTCAGCAATACTGTCGGTTTTACTATTATTAAAATTTTCGGGTGATAGTTCCGCTATTTTTATTAAACTGTCTGTTATATTTTTGAATGTTTCGTATATGTTAGCGTGTTGTCTGGTAAGCTTTTTTGCATTATACAAGCTGTCTATTAGTTTCACAGTTAAGTTGTCAGTAGGAACCATTCCTTTTTCTTTTCTATATTTATTTCTTCCTTCAAAGTCAAATGAAAATCTCAAAGTCTGAGAAAATTTTTTGAGATAGAGATTACTCGCTATTATTTCATTTCCTTTTATATCCTTATTTGTCTCATAATCTTTCATTCCCTCACTATCTACTTCGTGAAGTATAATATCAGGTTTAATATTGTCGAGAATTTGGAATAGGATAGTAGGGTTATAGTTTGGAACACTATCGTGTATATTTCCAATTATATAAATTTGAGTTTTTGTTTGTTGTGCTAAACAAATATTTGATATTATGAATGAAAATATAATTGTCAGTGTCTGTTTCATAAAATTGTAGCTAACTAGTAAATACACGCAACTCTCTCTGTTAATTGTGTTTTGTAGAGAATTGTTAATCAATGTATTGACTTGGTTTTCTGTATTGCGGATTTTATTA
>NZ_FOLL01000024.1 GCF_900112315.1 Parapedobacter composti
ATCCTAAACAACCCTTACAGACTGGTGTACTTTGCCCCGGAATCGGTGGTGTATATTGGAGCGGAATAGTGGTGTACTTTGGCTCGGAATATCCAAACCCATTTTTTAAAATATTCGATTATGAAAAAGCAACAGCAAAACGAACCTAAAAAGGTACTGCAAATAGCCCGATATAAGTCGGCTTTTTTAAGACCGACCGGAGTTGTCGCACGGTGCGGAAAGTCGGTATATATCTGCCCCGATTTCCACAAGAAATTATCCCGTATCGTCTGTATTCTCGGAGAGGGAGATATTACGCTTACCGATTACCTGCACAGTGTATTGAAACACCACTTTGAGGATTTCGGCGAGGAAATAAATACAATCCATGCCCGAAACCAAAAGCCAATATTATAGCTATGGAAACATTGATTGTAATATGCCTTATCATCGTCATTATCCTTTTGCTGAAAGATAAGGTGGTCATCCATAAGAACGTCCGCAGGGAAATAAAACTGAAAAAGAAAAGCCCCGACCTGCCGGATATTATGGGGCTTCCCAAGCCTGTGGAACGCCACACCTTGCCACCGGATGCCACAAAGAGACAATCGGGCGAACGTGACGGGATAGCTGATAATTTTGGAACAGAAACCTACGGGATAGGTTTTGGATTGGAAAATCCGCAGATTGAGGGAGAGCCGGATGAAGTTTTCGGGAGTATGTCCGATTTTGAAAATGAGGAAGACGAATGGGATGAATACGGGTTTGAGGACAGCGACAATGAGTTTGCCACAGGGGTTACCTTTGATGAACTGACAACCGTGGGGGCATGGTTGGAGCAAGATACACTTGAACCTGCCCAGCAACAGAAAGCGGTGGATATAGTTCAGCGATTACAGGGAACTGAATTGTTAAGTCTGCTCGAAAACTCAATGGACGGGGCTTCACGGAAGATTGCAGAGTTGTTGGACAAGAGCCTCTCCGCCGGAACGGATTTCAGTTCTCCCGATTTGCGGAAAAGTGATTTGGAGGATTTCGACATCGGGGAGTTTGTCTGAAAAGACAGCTTCCCTTTGTTTTCAAGGATTTTCCAAAAAGTCCTCAAATGCCGAATAGTTTTTTATTCCTTTGGATTTATTTACTTTTCCCATAATAGTTCCGTCAATCCGACTTTTTAGATATGTTACTAAATCATCAAAATGTCTAACATCAATGTAATTAATCCCCGAAGCTTTATATCTTTTAGACAATGAGATTGTGAATGCTGCCCAATTGAATTTTTCTCCTTTTTTGTTTAATTCAATTTGCTTCCAATCTCCATATCTTTTTTTAAGATAATCAACATAGTTCTTTTTAGAAAGCTCTTTTCCCAATGCGCCATTCGGTAACTCAATTTTTGGCTTTGTTAACTGGGGCTTCTTTACAAATTTTGAAAAGTATTTATGTAAAAGAACCTCCGAATGTTCAATATACTTTGTAATAGTGTCCCATCCCCAATAATATAAATCAAATGATAAACCATGTTCTTTCTTAATCTGATTTAAGTATTCCTGTATCTGAGCATCATCACGAAAAGTGGAAACAAAAATAAATTTGTCAAAATCAATCTTCAAATCCTCTGCTTTTTCTAAGTCGGCATTTATGTCCTGAATAAGATTTTTTCTAATAGTTTCGTCTTTTCTTCCAATGCTTTTCAATTTGCACTGGATTACGGTTTTTCTTTTAGCAGAAAAGATATCAATCCCTTTCTGATTTTGTCCCTTCACACCGAATGTTTGGAAATCTATGCTTTCGTAGGAAGATGTATTCTCAACAAAATTGAACAGGTCGCAAGTAAGTTCTTCAAATAACTTTTCGTCTTTTAAAACTGGTAATTGATATTTTGCCATTTAAAAAAATCGTTTAAAAATTGTTTCCTGTTCGCTGTCGGAATATTCTGCTATCACTTGTTTAGACCAGTCAAAGTCAAATTTACCAAACTTACTTTCATCTCTGCTTAAATCAATTTCATCTTCATTGAATGTAAGTATGTATTGAAAATTGTGTAGTTCATTCGATTTGTGGTACATGTAGTTCAGAACATTGGATATAGTTTTATATGATATAGCATGGAACACACCATCATGAACTAAAAAGTCAGGAATATTCCGTTTGTCTATCCTACTCTTTAGGAAAACCATTATGTCATAAGCTACAATTTTTAAACGCTCTTGTCCTAAAGCATCAGCTTTCGGGATTTCTAAATTTATTTTAAAAGGCAGCTGATTTCTCGGCGAAGTCGGGTTTAATGTAATGTCGAAATAAGAATTATCGAACTCTTCATCCAAATAAATAGCATGCTCGAGAATTTGCTGAAATAACAACCTCAACTCATCAAGATAAGTCTTTTGCTTATTTAACTCACCAACAATGTCTCTTTTTAGTTCAGCGATGACAATGTTAGCATTTCCCAATATTTCCTCAATTTCGTCAATTTCTCTTACGATTGAGGTATTGCGTTCCAAAAGCGTTTTTTCATTTACCAATCTTTCATAAGTGCTTTCAATCTTATCTAATGCCCCCCTTTCTTTCAACAAGGAAAATAACTGACTTCTATTTTTTTCCAATTTTTCAAGCTGCTTAAAGCTTTGGTCTATTGCAGACTGTAGTTTCTTTTCTTCCTCTAAAAGATATTTGTTCCTATTGGCAAGAAGCTGTTTCTTAAAATCTATAACTTCATCCAAGCTTTTCTTAACGAAGTTTCCAAAAGTTGTTACAGTCTCGTTGTATAGCTTTTGAATTTTGTCCAAGTCAATGGATGAGACATCACTGTAAGAAGACTTTAGTTTTTCTAATTTCCTGTTTGTATTATGATAGATGACAGATTGCTCGTTGATTTCGGATATAACCTGATTTAGTTTTTGCTCTATCTCTTTGTGGTTAGCAAGAAAATTATACTCTTTCAAACTATTTTCGAGGGTCGTAATATCTTTTTCAATTTTTAACCGCTCGGTTCTAAATTCCTGTACATCTTTCCCTGTATCTGCTTTAATTTTTTCAGATAAGGATTTTACTGTATTACTATATCTTTCGTATTCAGAAGAAACCTCATTATATTTTAAAAGGGTTTTAGTAGGAAGATTAAGCAAATAAAAATTGTATAATGCCTTCTCTCTTGCATTGGCGTTGTATGAAACGAAATTTAAAGGGTCAACCCTTTGCTGACTTTGCAAATCATCCTTAACAAAAAACTCCATTAATGTTCCATACCTTTTTCCCTCAAAGAACACTTCATTATTCTCCGTTGGAAAAAATATTCCTTCCAGCACTTTGGGCATTTCCGACTTTTCGTACTCATCAAGTGCATCGGGCCGTTTTCCAAATAAGATTTTTTTGGTATCAGCAAAACTTCTTTTAATAAAATACTTTTGTCCCTGTACTTCAAGTTCTAAAGTAATCGTATGTTCATCATCCCTTAAAAAGTCGTATTTTCTTTGACTAAATCTTTTTTCAGCTTTACCACTTAATAAGGCAAAATCAACAAGTCTCACTAAAGTGGACTTGCCAATGCCATTAATCCCTCTGGCTTCTTTATCTTCCGAATATTTACCTAATACGATGTTTATCCCATTGTGAAATGGAACGGCGTCTATTAGGTTAGTGTCTGAATATATTCTAATTAACATCGTTGTCAAATAAACTTATTTGGCTTTCTTCATTTTCTTTTTTTACCAATTTTATTTTATATCCCTTTTTCTCGATACTTCCAAGCGTATGCAAAAAAGTTAAAGCATACAGAAAAAGGTCGGGTGTTCTATCTTTGTCTCTGTTTAGAAACTTGTTCATCACATCGTCCACAACAGCATACCTGTTTTTGAATGGAGAATTGCTCATAATGCTAATAATATCTGCACCCAATACCATAAGGTTGGTTTTTAAATTGCTTTCTGGTTGCGGTAATATCATAGCTCACTATCTGTTTTTCTGCCTATTAAACATTGTTCAAACATATAAAGCAATATGGATTTCACACATTTTACATATTCATCATCCTTGATATTGCCGTATTCCCTGGTGTATTGGTCTGTTAGATTATATAGTCTTTCTTTAAAACTGCCTGAAAGTTTATTATAATCATTTATAACCCTTCGTTTTAGTGTATTAATCTCATCATCGTTATATCCCGAAAGGATATTGGTAATCGTATTAAATTCCTCCATTACCAACATCATCTCCGAGTTCATTCCGTCCCAGTCTTCTTGTTCAAAGTTTAGTTCAATTTTCTTTTGAGGGGGAACCAATGTCTTTTTGTCAAAATGCAAGGCTTTATCTTCTTCACCGGAAGCATTCAATAAATCATTTATAATGTCCTGTATATAATCTTGTATGAAGAAATTTTCAATTCCCAAATAGACTGCAAGCTTCCGTTTTTTACTTGATACAAGTTCGTCAATGATGTTAAGAAGTTGGTCTATACCTTTAATCGAAGTAGTTCCGTCCAAGCTTTGAATTATATTTAGTTGGTCTGGGGAGACTTCGTGATTTACATACATTTCCCAATTAGGATACTTGTCTTTCCAGTTTTTCTGATATTTTTCGAAATCACCCTCTTTATTTGTAGCCCCCAATACTTTGGTTTCAAAATCTGCTTTGCTATACTTTCTTGGAGCATAACAAGCTATTATCTTTTGTTCAGGCAAAACTGTACCATCATTGCCTTGGTCTTTGTTTCTCCTGATAGGAATGTAATCATCGACACCGTATTTCAGAAGAAATAGTTCATCAATAAACTCCTCGAACCCAAATCCTTCTCTGGACTGAATTTGCATTTTAAACGCATTTTTTAATAATGTATCCATGTACAAATTAGAGTTCCAAATTAATTTTAACCCTACCGTCAAATCCTTTTTCCACTATTTCCTTAAGGGTTTGGAGTTTAATATTGTTGCCATAATCAGTTTCTATTTTAGAGATATAACTCCTTTTTTTACCCACTTTCTGGGCCAATTGTTCTTGAGTTAATTGCCTTTGCTCTCGGGCTTCTTTTAGCATCTCTCCAATATGTCTGCCTGATATTTTCATCTTAAAATGATTAAAAATAGACTTTCCTACGAATGCACAAATGTAATTTAAAAGTTGCATTGCACAAAGAGCTGACCGTAGAAAAATGCATTCAGTTATACAACATTGCCTTCAAATGACTTCAACCAATGTCGCCACTCACTGCCAATTCATTCCGCTGATTTCCAGTTTCCCGTAACGCTTCGATTTCCATAAGATTTTTGTTCCCAAAGCCCACACGGGGTGGGAATGAGTAACAATTTAATTCAGTTAAATCATGGAAAAACAAAGCAAGAAAGTATTGCTGACAGGCGTCCTGTTCCTGTCGGCATTCGGTGTGTTCGCACAGGGCAACGGTTCGGCAGGTATCAACGAAGCCACGCAGATGGTAACGAGTTACTTCGACCCCGCAACACAGCTCATTTACGCCATCGGTGCGGTGGTTGGATTAATCGGGGGTGTAAAAGTGTACAACAAATTCAGCAGCGGTGACCCCGACACATCGAAAACGGCGGCATCGTGGTTCGGAGCCTGTATCTTCCTCATCGTAGCGGCGACCATTCTCCGTTCATTCTTCCTTTAAGCCGACGACCTATGAGCAATTACAATATCAATAAAGGTATCGGTAGGACAGTCGAGTTCAAAGGACTGAAAGCACAGTACCTGTTCATCTTCGCCGGAGGCTTGCTCGGTGTGCTTGTCCTCGTCATGATAATGTACATGGCAGGTGTAAACTCTTACATCTGTCTGTTTATCGGGGCAGGCGGAGCGTCACTCATCGTGTGGCAAACATTCGCACTGAACGGCAAATACGGCGAACATGGGTTGATGAAAATCGGGGCAAAGAAAAGACATCCGAAATACATCATCTGTCGCAAAGCCGTACGCCGCTATTTAAAATTCACTTCTAAATCCAATGCCCTATGAGAAATACCGCAAAAGCCACAACGTTGGAAAGCAGGTTTCCATTACTGGCGGTGGAGCACAACTGCGTCATTTCAAAGGATGCGGACATCACGGCCTGCTTTCGGGTACATCTGCCGGAACTGTTCACGGTAGCATCGGCCGAGTACGATGCCATACATTCGGCTTGGCACAAGGCTATCAAGACTTTGCCGGACTACACCATTGTCCACAAGCAGGACTGGTATATCAAGGAAAGTTATGCGCCGGATATTGCACGGGAAGACCAGAGTTTCCTTTCGAAATCCTATCAGCAACATTTCAACGAACGTCCCTTTTTAAACCATTACTGTTACCTCTTTTTGACCAAGACCACCAAAGAGCGGATGCGGATGCAGAGCAACTTTAGTTCGCTTTGCAGAGGTGTCCTTGTCCCGAAAGAAATCAGGGATAAAGAAACCGTCCGCCGCTTCATGGAGGCGGTAGCACAGTTTGAGCGGATTATCAACGATAGCGGTTTTGTAAAACTGGAACGTCTGACCGAGGATGACATCATCGGCACAGGTGACACACAGGGGCTGCTCGAACAGTACCTTACCCTGTCGAGGGAGGCCGGAACGCCCATGCAGGATATAGCTTTGGGCAGTGAGGATGTGCGTATCGGCAACAAAAGGCTGTGCCTGCACACCCTTTCCGATACGGACGATTTGCCGAATACCGTATCGGCAAATACGAGGTATGAAAAGCTGTCCACGGACAGGAGCGATTGCCTGCTGTCCTTTGCCTCTCCGGTTGGCCTGCTCCTTAGCTGCAACCATATCTATAACCAGTACCTGTTTTTGGATAACAGCGATGAGAACCTGCGCAAGTTTGAAAAGTCAGCCCGTAATATGCACTCACTGGCAAGGTACAGCAGGGCAAACCAAATCAACAAAGAGTGGATTGAAAGGTATCTGAACGAAGCGCACAGCTTCGGGCTGTCTTCCATCCGTGCGCACTTTAATGTGATGGCGTGGTCGGATGACCCGCACGAACTCAAGCAGCTAAAGAACGACACGGGCAGTGCGCTCGCATTGATGGAATGTAAACCGAGGCACAACACGGTGGATGTTGCCACACTGTATTGGGCAGGCATGGCAGGCAATGCGGGTGATTTTCCGGCGGAGGAAAGTTTCTACACGTTCATCGAACCTGCATTGTGCTTCTTCACCGAGGAGACCAACTACCAAAGTTCGCCATCACCGTTCGGCATCAAGATGGCGGACAGGCTCACGGGCAAACCTATCCATCTGGACATTTCAGACCTACCCATGAAAAAAGGTATTATCACGAACCGGAACAAGTTCATACTTGGTCCGTCAGGCTCGGGAAAATCTTTTTTCACCAATCACATGGTAAGGCAGTATTACGAGCAGGGCGCACACGTCCTGCTCGTGGACACCGGAAATTCCTATCAGGGATTGTGCGAACTGATTAAGGGCAAGACCAAAGGTGAGGACGGGGTCTACTTCACTTACACCGAAGACAACCCGATTGCGTTCAATCCATTTTACACGGACGATGGTGTTTTCGACATCGAGAAAAGGGAAAGTATCAAGACCTTGATACTGACTTTATGGAAGCGTGATGACGAACCGCCGACCCGTTCGGAGGAAGTGGCGTTGTCCAACGCCGTGAGCAGTTATATCGACCGTATCCGGCAAAGCGATGAATATCCCTCTTTCAATGGTTTTTACGAGTACGTAAAAGGCGATTACAAAAAGGTACTGGAAGAAAAACAGGTGAGGGAGAAAGACTTTGACGTTGCAGGTTTCCTAAATGTATTAGAGCCGTACTACCGTGGTGGTGAGTACGATTACCTCCTCAATTCGGACAAGCAGCTCGACCTGCTTTCCAAACGTTTTATCGTGTTTGAAATCGATGCGATAAAAGACCACAAAATCCTCTTTCCCATAGTGACCATCATTATTATGGAGGTCTTCATCAATAAGATGCGCAGGCTGAAAGGTGTGCGCAAAATGATACTGATTGAGGAAGCGTGGAAAGCCATCGCCAAAGAGGGAATGGCAGAGTACATCAAGTACCTTTTTAAGACCGTCCGCAAATTTTTCGGTGAAGCTATCGTGGTCACGCAGGAGGTGGACGACATTATCCAGTCACCCGTGGTCAAGGAAAGTATCATCAACAATTCCGACTGTAAAATCCTCTTAGACCAACGCAAGTACATGAACAAATTCGATGACATCCAAGCGATGCTCGGACTGACGGAAAAGGAAAAATCCCAAATCCTTTCCATCAACATGAACAACGACCCGTCAAGGCTTTACAAAGAGGTGTGGATTGGGCTTGGCGGTACGCATTCCGCCGTGTATGCAACGGAGGTTTCGCTCGAAGAATACCTCGCCTACACCACAGAGGAAACCGAAAAAATGGAAGTCATGCAACTGGCTTCCAAACTGGACGGCAATGTGGAACTGGCGATAAAGCGCATTGCTGGGCAAAGGCGTGAAAACGCAAATAGTTATTAATCATTTTTAAAAATCAGAAACGATGAAAAAAGTAATGTTACTGGTGTATACGACAGTTATGCTTGCCGTTGCACCGTCTGCAAAGGCACAATGGATTGTGACCGACCCTGCAAACCTTGCATCTGGTATTATCAACAGTGCAAATGAAATCATACAGACTTCATCCACCGTGTCGAACGTGGTAAAGAACTTCAACGAAGTAAAAAAAGTGTATGAACAGGGCAAGGAATACTACGACAAACTGAAAGCCGTAAGCAACTTGGTGAAAGATGCTCGTAAGGTGCAACAGACGGTTTTGCTCGTGGGCGATGTCTCCGAAATGTACGTGAACAATTTCGGCAAGATGATGAACGACCCGAATTTCAGTCCGCAGGAACTGACAGCAATCGCCAACGGTTATTCCACGCTCTTGAACGAGAGTACCGAACTGCTCAAAGAACTGAAACAGATTGTAAGCTCTACCGGACTTTCCTTAAATGATAAGGAACGTATGGACATCATCGACAGGGTTTACAGAGAGGTCAAGGATTACCACAGCCTTGTTCGGTATTATACCAACAAAAATATCTCCGTGAGCATTTTGAGGGCAAAAAAACAGAACAACACCAAAAGGGTGCTTGAACTGTACGGTACGGCTGAACAAAAATACTGGTAAACTATGGAATGGAACAATCTTCACGAACTCCTGCGCTCGCTTTACGATGAGATGCTCCCACTGTCCGCCGATATGGCGACAGTGGCTAAGGGCATCGCCGGATTGGGCGCACTGTTCTATGTAGCACTGAAAGTGTGGCAGGCATTGAGCCGTGTAGAACCGATAGACGTATTTCCGCTCCTGCGACCTTTCGCCACTGGGCTTTGCATTATGTTCTTTCCGACGATCGTACTGGGAACTATCAATGCGGTGCTAAGTCCGGTCGTAAAAGGCACAAACGCCATGCTCGAAAACCAAGTGCTTGACCTCAACAAATTGCAGGAACAAAAAGACCTGTTGGAGAGAGAGGCAATGCTCCGCAATCCCGAAACCGCTTACCTCGTAAGCGATGAGGAATTTGATAAGAAACTGGACGAATTGGGATGGTCGCCGTCCGATTTGGTTGCCATATCCGGCATGTACATGGAGCGTGGAATGTACGATTTAAAGAAAAGCATCCGTGACTGGTTTCGGGAGCTACTGGAAGTTCTTTTCCAAGCATCGGCACTGGTAATAGATACCATACGGACATTCTTTCTTATCGTGCTGTCCATACTCGGGCCGATAGCCTTTGCGATAAGTGTATGGGATGGTTTTCAATCCACACTTACGCAATGGCTGACCCGATATATCAGCGTGTACCTGTGGTTGCCCATCGCCGATATGTTCAGCTCCATGCTCGCCAAGATACAATCCCTCATCATCGAACGGGATATTGATATGCTTGCCGACCCGACCTACATCCCCGACACATCCAACACCGTGTATATCATCTTTATGATAATTGGCATCGTGGGGTACTTCACCGTTCCAACGGTGGCAGGTTGGGTAATACAGGCAGGGGGTGCAGGAAACTTCATGCGCAACGTAAACTCTACGGCATCAAAGACCGGAAACATCGCCGGAGCAGGAACGGGTGCAGTTGCAGGCAATATCGGTGGCAGGTTAATGAACAAATAAAAATCAAGAAGCAATGGAATTTAAGACACTAAGAAATATCGAAAACAGCTTTAAGCAAATACGGCTGTACGCCATTGTATTTGCGGTACTCTGCACCAGTGTAGTAGGTTATGTCGTATGGCAATCCTACCAGTTTGCCGAGGCACAACGCCAAAAAATATATGTACTGGACAACGGCAAATCATTGATGCTGGCACTGTCACAGGATGCAAGCATCAACAGACCTGTTGAAGCAAGGGAACACGTTAAGCGTTTCCATGAACTGTTCTTTACGCTCGCACCGGATAAAAATGCCATCGAAAGCAACATGAAAAGGGCTTTTAACCTTGCGGACAAAAGTGCCTTTGACTATTACAAAGACCTTTCGGAAAAAGGGTACTACAATCGTATCATTTCGGGAAATGTGCAACAGCGTATCGAAGTGGATAGCGTCGTCTGCAACTTCGATACTTATCCCTATGCCGTTAGGACGTATGCCAAACAGTTTATCATCCGTCCAAGCAACGTGACCAAACGGAATTTGGTCACTTCATGCCTATTGTTAAACTCGGTCAAGTCCGACAACAATCCGCAGGGTTTCAATATCGAAAAGTTTGCCGTGTTGGAAAACAGGGATTTAGAAGTCATAGACCGCTAAAATCAAGATTATGCAAGCGATATCAGATTTGAACACGTTCGCCAAAATCCTTACCGCCAAAGGGTATGACGGCTATTTCCAAACACAGGGTGCGTATGCCGGAAAACTGGAAGACAGTATAAGTGAATACCTCGAAAACTGCCGAAAGGGTGCGGAGGGCGCACCAAAGTCACAGCTACTGTTGACGGGCTTTCTGCAATGGGCAGGCGATGACAAACCCTATGTAGAATGCTGTATGTGCGTGAAATACCTAAACGGCAAATTCTTCCTCCATAAAATGAAGGTTGCAAGAAAAGACCAGTTCGGGCAATTACTGAAACAAACGGAACTGACCGACCTATCCGTAGTGACCGCTCCCAAAGCAAAGGAAGCAATCGCCATGGTGAGCGATGCACCGGAGCAAAAGACGGTTCACAGGCAGAAGCGGTTCAGTTTATAAAACGGATTGGGGCATGAAAAATCTAAGAACGACAATCAATAATTGGTTTGACAAACTCGATGGACAGTGGCGAGCGATGCCTGTCAAAAAACAGCACCACTATACGCTATTGCTCTTTGCAGGCTATGCGCTATTGTCCGTTGCCGTGCTGTTGAAAGTGTGCTACGATGTAGCGCATTCCGATAATACCATGACGATAGAGCATATCGAAAACCCGATTAACGGGCAAAACAAATCCTCGGTTTCTCCGCAGGACAGTATTAACAAAATCTTAAAACGTAAAATGTATGAAAGACAGTGAAAACAAAAGGGTAAGTTTTTTGGTCGAAGATGGCGACCCAAAAAACGGAACGGATGCACCGCAGGACGGTGCGCAGAACAAAGCCGAAAAGCTAAAGAAGCCCATCATTTTTGCCCTTATGGGCGTGGTGTTCTTCGGCTGTATGTACCTAATCTTCAAACCGTCCTCCGATAAGAAAGCGGTTGAGGATATTGGTCTGAACGATGCCGTACCACAGGCGACCGATGCAGGGCTTCAATCCGACAAGCAAAAGGCTTATGAACAGGAAATGCTCGAACAGAAAATGCAGGAAAAGCGCAATGCGCTCCTGTCACTATCCGACTATTGGAGCGAGGACAGTACCGCCGATCCGGAAGCGGAGCAACCGGATGAGGACTACGAAGACGGCTTCGCTTACGGCGGTGGTACACGCAGGAACAGCAACCCTGCTCTGAATAGTTACCGAAGTGCGCAAAGTACGCTGACCTCGTTCTACGACAACAACGATTACGAAACGCAGGAACTCCGCAGGCAGGTTGAGGAACTGAAAGAGCAACTGGCTGAAAAAGACGTACCGCCAAACACGACCGTAGAAGACCAACTGGCTTTGATGGAAAAGTCATACGAAATGGCATCCCGTTACCTGCCATCAAATCCGGCACAGACGGGCAATGCGGACACAACAGTTTCGGCAAAGAGTACCTCACAAAAAGAGCATTTCGTAGCATTCACCCCCGCAAGGAAAAATACGGTTTCCGCATTGTACCGTGAACCGACCGACAGTGCTTTTTTGGCAGACTGGAACGAAACCCGAAACCGTGGCTTTTATACGGCAGGCGTTTCGGAACAGGTCATACAACCGAAAAACAGCATTAGGGCTGTGGTACAGGAAACACAGACCGTGACGGGCGAAAGCGATGTACGGTTGCGTTTGTTGGAAACGGCGCAAACTCCCGTCCGCTCAATTCCGGCAGGAACGGTACTGACGGCTAACGCCAAGTTTCAAAGTGGCAGGTTGCAGTTAAAGGTAACATCCATCGAATTTGAGGGCAACATTATTCCGGTCGATATAACCGTGTATGATGTGGACGGACAGCAAGGGCTATATGTGCCGTATTCCCCCGAAATGAATGCCCTTACCGAGATTGCCTCCAACATGAGCCAAACGGGAGGAACAAGTATCATGATGACACGCTCGGCAGGGCAACAGATGGCAGGCGACCTCTCCCGTGGCGTGGTGCAGGGCGTATCGGGTTACTTCTCCAAGAAAGTGAGGACACCGAAAGTAACCGTCAAAGCCGGTCATCAGCTATTCCTCATTTCAAAAAATTAATGTTTAACTAAAATCAAAAAGAAAATGAAATGTTCATGTTTCCAAAAAGATAAACACACATGAACATTCCATATCTCCATTAAAAAATAAATAATAACGATATGAACGCAATATTTAAAAGCCTCATAGCAATGGTCTGTTTAACAGTCCTTATCACAGGTGCAAATGCACAGCAAGTGGCATCCAGTACAACAAAATTGAGCATGGGCAAGGTTGACCCTTACGAAATGCAGGTGACGTACAGCAAAACCTCGCACCTCATATTCCCGTCTGCAATCCGCTACGTGGATTTGGGCAGTGAATACCTTATTGCAGGCAAAGCCGAAGATGCGGAAAACGTACTTCGTATAAAGGCAAGCGTAAGGGATTTTGACGAGGAAACCAATTTTTCGGTCATCACGGACGATGGTCGGTTTTACAATTTCAATGTCTTTTACAGCCCTTATCCTGCAACGCTGAATTATGATTTGCTGACCATGCAAAAGGCATCGGACAGGGAAAACGGCAACGATGTTCTGTTTGAGGAATTGGGGGGCAATTCGCCGTCACTGGCAGGCTTGCTCATGGAAACGATTTACAAAAAGAACAAAAGGATTGTGAAGCATATCGGAGCAAAAAGCTACGGCATACAATTCCTGCTAAAAGGTATCTACGTCCATAACGGAAAATTCTATTTCCATACGGAACTGCGCAACAAAAGCAATGTTCCGTTCAACATTGACTTTGTGAATTTCAAGGTCGTGGACAAGAAAGTCGCCAAGCGTACCGTGGTACAGGAAAAGGCAATGAACCCGTTGCGTATGTACAAAACGCTCGGTGAAATAACGGGCAATACCACTGACCAAAACGTATTCCTGCTCGACCAGTTTACCATCACGGATGACAAGGTTCTGGTTATCGAAATCTTTGAAAAGAACGGGGGCAGACAACAGGTATTGCAGGTGGAAAACTCCGACCTCCTACACGCCAAGCTGATAAGCGATATGCACCTAAAGATTAATTAACCCAAAAAGAACGAACAATGATGAGATACATTTTTGCCGTGGTGCTTGCCATGCTAAGCATGACGGCGGTACAGGCACAGCGGATGCTCCCCAAACAAAAGGGATTGGAAATAAACGCAGGTATGCTGTCCAAAGAAATAAGCGACAATTACTACCTGAATTTGACACTGACGGTGAACGGAAAGAACGGCAATTACTGGATGTGGGGCGCGGAGTATGCCCATCAGGTTTCCGGCTACAGGGATGTACAGATACCGCTCGAAACCTATACGGGCGAAATAGGGTACAGTCTTCAGCTACCCGTCGATGCAAGAAAGACCGTCACGCTGAATGCAGGGCTTACAGCCGTGGCAGGTTACGAAACCATCAACCGGAGCGAAACCATGCTACCGGACGGCTCGACCATCGTCGATGAAGACAATTTTGTTTACGGCACTGGCGGACGGCTCACGCTCGAAACGTACCTGTCCGACCGCTTCGTCCTGCTCCTGCAAGGGCGGGCAAAAGTGCTTTGGGGTACGGATTTGAAACAGTTCCGTCCATCGGCAGGGATTGGACTAAGGTTTAACTTTTAAATTGATTTTACGATGAAAACATTAATTAGAAAATACAGGTTACATTTACAGGCAATGTTCCTGCTCTTGGCAATGTTGGTCTGCGCCGTGGTGCTGACCTCCTGCGAAAAGGACAAACTCGACATACAGCAAAATTACCCTTTTGAGGTACAGGTGATGCCTGTACCCAAAGAGGTGGCGAACGGGCAGACCGTTGAAATACGGATTACCATTGAACGGTCGGGTAATTTCAATGATGCGGAATACTTTATCCGCTATTTCCAGTTTGACGGGTACGGTACATTGCGCTATTACAACGAACCGCCGTATATGCCGAATGACCTGTACCTATTGCCACAGACACAATTCAGGCTGTATTACACTTCTCAATCGACAGTATCACAGTCGTTTGATGTTTGGATTTCGGACAATTTCGGGAACGAAAAACAGGTCAGTTTTCAGTTTAACAGTAGAGATTGATAATAAAATCTTGTTCATACGTGGACAGGATTTTTTGATTTTATAAAGCTCTTATTCAGTGCTTTTTCGTAAATTCAAACAGTAGAAATAAAAGGCTTATCGTTATGGCTTCATCATTGGTAATAGGTATTATATTCTTGGTTTTAGGTTTAGGGTTGCGTTACTGGATTAACCGCAGGAAGTTTTACAGACGTAGCCCGACCGGAGCGGAGGGCTTTTCATCCTATGAAAAGTCGGTTATTGTTAAAACTTCTGAACGTTTGGGCAAATGGATAGCTTATGCTTTGATTATTTTCGGACTACTGTCACTATGGGTTTATTCAAGAGAGAAAAAAGAAATAGCATCCTCAACAACTGAAATACAAAACCCTCAATAAGCAACGATATAGATTTATGGAGCGGTACAGGTCTTTGCGGTCTGTACCGTTTTTCTTTTGTGCCAAATATTTAACTGTGGTAAATGTAAGCAAGTGACAATAGAGTGTTGTGTATGAAAATCCACATCGTTATCTTTGCTATTAGAAAATATAAAAATCTTAAAGTGTTTTTGCT
This sequence comes from Parapedobacter composti, assembly GCF_900112315.1. Classification (GTDB taxonomy): domain Bacteria; phylum Bacteroidota; class Bacteroidia; order Sphingobacteriales; family Sphingobacteriaceae; genus Parapedobacter; species Parapedobacter composti. The sequence goes on from NZ_FOLL01000024.1 coordinate 15,384, forward strand.
TTAAGTCTTGGTACTGAAAACTGGTAATTTTTATATCTCCGAGACAATAAGTAAGAACGCTCACGCTATAGGCGTGGGCGCTCGCTTATTTGGAGATAAGGTATACCAGTACCCCAGTATCGAGTAAGTGAAGTTGCCTGCGCTTTTTTTATTGCAGGTCGCTACTTTAAAAACGGATATTATGGACACTGGAAACGACAACAGAAACAATGTCTGTGTAGCGGTCATAGATGACAATGCACGGCTTCGGCAGATGCCCGTCAAGCAACTCGAAAATTCGGGTTATACGGTATTGTTCGACACAGGTAACGGGGAGGATGCCCTACAAAAATTACAAAAGAACGAAAGGTTGCCCGATGTCTGTCTCGTTGAGGAAGATTTTGTCTCCGCTAAAATTCTGCTTGAAAAATACCCCGATTTGAAAATCCTAATTGTCAGTACGAGCGATAATGAGGAACATGTAACGGATATGCTGAAAACAGGCGTCTCCGGCTATGTACTGAAATATGCTGACCCCGATGAAATGCTGGCCGCCGTTAAAGCATTGAGCGAAAATAAAAAATATTTCAGTGTGGGAGTCAGTGGGATAGCAACGGAATATTTTAAAAATCAACCCCAATCTTAGGTTTCTTTGCTACTTTCTTTTTCGTTTCAACTCACGAAAGAAAGTAGCCGATACTCTGCAACCTCTTTGGCAAATGCAGGTATAGGGAAAGGCGGAGCGGAAGCATTTGGCAAAAGGGGTTGTTCCGCTTTCCGCAAAAAAGACTGTTCCGACCTGGGGAGGATCTGTCTTTTTTGCCCGTCCGATTTTTCGGGCAAAATAATGGGAACGGCGTACCGCTCCCGTAAAAATTCAACTGGTCACAATCATTTTATCATGCCCGAAAAGCAAGTGTATCGCTTCTTTCAGCTTTGGACTGCATTCCTCCCTTTCTGCATATTCAATAAGGCAGTTTGTTAAAAAAATGGCATTGTAGCCATCAAATAACTGGTCGGAAAACACCCGCGTACTGCGGTGTAACATGACGTTGTGCCGCTTCAAAACCTGTTCGGTATTGCTGACTAAGGCAAACCAAAAATCGGCGGTTACAAGCGTTCCATCAGCCCAAATACTGCGTATATATTCTTCCTGAGCTCTGAAACGCTCCGTCTCCTGCTGTACAAAGAGGGTCAGGTCTTTACGGTTTTTGGGGAATAGTTTAGCAAGTAAATACCCTTTTTCTACGTTGTTCATTTCGTCCAATGCTTTCATGTTCTTATACTTTTTTAGTGTTAATCTTCTTCAATTTTATGACAGTTGTATTGCGCCCTTTTCACCGCTTAGCGGTACTGCTTTTTTCCGTATCATGCCCGTATCATGTTTTTGATTGTTGATAGGCGACCACCTTTGCAGGCGGTCGCCTGTGGGCTACGAATTGTAGAATACATGACCGTCCTCGCTCCAATAATCACCGCTAAACAGGTCACGGGCAAAAGCCTCATAATCGAAATACCTTTTTGCAAATTCGGGCAGGTCCATTTGCTCTACCTGTTCATAGGCAAAACCTTCCTCGTCCTTGTATTCGCCTATATAATCATCGTCAAAGCCGCTTATAAGGTCGTTTATATCTTCCTCGGGTAGCTTACGATGTCCATTGTCGCACCATATTAGGAATGCCTCTTTTCGGGTTTCGTCCATATCCTCCAGAGCCTCCAAAACCTCAAATACGTTATCACTTATCCAACATTCGCCGATTAAGCTATTTGGGATATTTTCGTAATCTTGGAACATAAATTCGGGGTCTTCCTTGTCATCGTGCAGCTCCCTGCAAGCGGTATAAAATTCTTCCTTGTCCGCGTAGTCGGATAGCGTTAGCCACTTCCCGAAGATTGAACCGTCATTATATTTTGCGTATGTGCCGACATATACCCTTGCTTCCGATGTGTTGATTTGATGTGTCATTTCTTTACTGTTTTGAACTGATTTTTTTGATTTATTCGGCAATGAGAGGAGGTGCTGTTGTTTTGTTTCAATACCATTTCCAATGCTTATTTTCCTCATGCCTGACATTTTTTTTATTCGTGTAAAGAGCCGGAGTATGCTATGTTTCGTTTCGGGAGCATAAAAGGTGAGTGTTTAGTAGGCACAAGGTTTTGGGAAAAAATACACCCAACGGGCTGGAGATTTTTTTCCAAACCTGTCTTGACCTTTTGCCTACGTTAAGAACACGGACATACCTTTGCTCCATGAAACGTGAACAATAGGCATACTGGCTTTTTGGGATAAAAGCATCCGTGGAAGTAATGAGGATAGCATTTGGGAAATGGTTCTAAACAGGCAGACTGTGCCAAGTAATTCAGCCAAAAGACACAACCCAATATCCACTTCATCAACGCAATAAGTTTGTCTGTGCGGATTAATCCGCGCGGTTTACAGGCAAAAATGTGTTGAAGATGGAGAAAGAAAAAACGAGCGATTTAACTCCCGAAAGAGTTATGCAAATCTTGAAAAAGAAAGGAACAAAGGTCGATATAGAGGAAGCAAAAGCCATTTTGGAGTTTGTCAAGAAGATAGCACACATTGCAGTTAACCAGTATCTAAGAGGAAAACTTTAATCCAATTAACAAGGAAAGCTGTTGTGATGAGAAAGGCAGATTTATACATACGTGTATCGACGGACGAACAAGCGGACAAGGGATATTCGCAACGTGACCAAGAAGACCGATTAAGAAGATATTGTGAAATAAAAGGTATTCCGGTAAGGGATGTGTATATAGAAGACCACTCGGCAAAATCTTTCAAACGTCCAGAGTGGCAGAAATATTTATCCAACCTACGTAAAATAAAGAATAACAAATCGGGGTCAATAATATTGTTTACCAAATGGGATAGGTTCAGCAGGAACGCAGGGGATGCCTACCAGATGATTAACCAGCTACGGACACACGGCGTTGAGCCTGTGGCAATAGAACAGCCCTTAGACCTTACCATTCCCGAAAATAAAATTATGCTTGCGTTCTATCTTGCTTCACCGGAAGTTGAAAACGACAGGCGTGCATTGAATGTATTTCACGGAATGCGCAGGGCAAAGAAAGAGGGGCGGTATATGGGCACTGCTCCATTGGGGTATGTCAATAAGATAACCGAGGACAAAAAGAAATACATCGCTCCACATGACTTTGAAGCCCCCATACTAAAATGGGCATTTGAGCAACTTGCTTCCAATAGTTTCAACACCGAACAGATTTGGAAAATGGTACGGGATAAAGCAAAAGGAAAAGGTAGGTTCAGTAAAAACAATTTTTGGTTGGCCATACGAAACCCATTGTACTGTGGCAAAATATTCGTTCCTCCCTACAAAGAGGAAAAGGGATATTTAGTCAACGGACAACACGAGCCCCTAATCAGTGAAAAACTGTTTGATGACGTACAAGATGTTCTCGATGGCAGAAAAAAAATGATAAAGCCGAAAATAGTGGCAATGGAAAATCTACCACTTAGAGGGTTCATAAAATGTCCTAACCCCAAATGTAATAGGATGCTTACAGGGAGCGCCTCAAAAGGCAAAATGGGCAATTATTACTATTACTATCATTGCATTTCCTCCTGCGGAACACGTTTCAAAGCCGAAACCGTCAACGAGGCTTTCTTAAAGCAATTACGGTATATGTCGCCCAAAGAGGGCATGGTCGATGTTTTCATCGAAGCGTTTATCAAAGACTTCAATGATAAGACCAAAGCCCAAAATACCGAACGGACAAATATCATAGATGAGATTGATAAGTTGAACAAACGCTATCAAAATGCGCTTTTAAAGAATGCCGATGGAGAAATGGCAGACGATGATTTCCAAGAAGTAAAACGGTTGACCAAAGGAAAGATTGAGGTTTTGGAAAAGAGATTAAACAGCTTGGCAGTAACCGGAACGGAGATAAAAGACTTGGTAGCTTCTGCCTTAAAAAAGGTCGCAAACATCGACGTACGGTATGAAAACGGCAATATTGAAGAAAAAAGGCTTATAGTGAGTTCGATGTTCCCCGATTTTTTGGAATTTGACGGAGTACAACATCGAACTCGGAGACTAAATTCCGCAATCACTCTTATCTATCAGAACAACAACGAGTTACAAGATAAAAAAAAAGGGACAAGTCTTTCTTTTTTAGACTTGTCCCAAGAGGTGGAGCCGGAGGGATTCGAACCCTCGTCCAGACATGGTACAGTGTACGCTTTCTACATGCTTAGCTTCCGTTTCTTTGTCGGGAAAGGGAAGGCCGGACGCTTGCCTATACCGTTTTCCTTAGTTGCTGTTTCTCACCGACATGTCGCAACACCAAGCCGGCCAGTTCCGTGGTTCGATGCCCCGGATGCTGCGCTACGGAACCAAGCGCGAGCGGGACAAAAGCTGAGCTAATTCTAAATTAGGCAGCTAAGGCGTAGTTTTCTTCGCCATTTGTAGATCTGAAAGTTGAGATTAAAGCGCCATACTTCCAACGCGCTGCATGCTTACATAACCGTCTCCATCCTGTCAATTCCGGTCGACCCCAATGTTACGGTCAGCCTGCAAATATACAACTTTTTTCCTAAATCTCAAAGCCGCGCTTCCCGAGGTGTTTACGTCAGCCTTACGGATACGGCATTTTTGTGTGCATGCAACCCCTCCAGCTCAGCCAGCACCTCAACCGTATGACCGATGTTCTGTAATCCTTCCTGGGTAATGTGCTGAAACGTGATCTTTTTAATGAAAGAATCAACCGAAACACCGGAATATGAACGGGCGTAGCCGCTTGTGGGCAGCGTGTGATTTGTGCCGGAAGCGTAATCGCCGGCACTTTCGGGGGTGAGGTGCCCCACAAATACGGAACCCGCATTGCTCACTTTGCGAACCAGCGGTTCCCACTCGTCCATTTCGATAATGAGGTGTTCCGGAGCGTATCGGTTGCTGAAGGCAATGGCTTCATCGGTTGTCTCGCATAATATCGCATAGGAATTGTCCAGGGCTTTTGCCGCAATCGCTGCACGCGGCAGTTCGGCCAATTGGGTGGCAAGGGCATCCTGTACCGCGTCAATAAGGCTTTGGTCTGTGCTGACAAGTATGGCTTGACTGTCTGGGCCATGTTCTGTCTGTGCCAGCAGATCGGCCGCCACGTATTCCGGATTGGCGGAACTGTCGGCAATGACCAACACCTCTGAAGGCCCGGCAGGCATATCGATGCTGACTTGTGTCATGCCCTGCAAGACGCTTTTAGCTTTGGTGACATATTGATTGCCCGGGCCGAATAGTTTGTCGACCTTCGGAATGCTTTCGGTGCCGAAAGCCATCGCAGCAACAGCCTGCGCGCCGCCGACTAAATAGACGTTGTCTATGTTGAGTAGTTGTAAGCAGTAGGCCACGTAGCCGTTGATTTTACCGTCGGATTGCGGGGGAGAGCATACGACAATTTCTTTGCATCCCGCAATCCGTGCAGGTACGCCAAGCATAAGCAGCGTGCTGGGTAATACGGCAGAGCCGCCGGGGATGTACAGTCCTACTTTTTCGATAGGACGGGGTTCGCGCCAGCATGTCACACCGGGCATGGTTTCCACGGTTCGCTCCTTCCGTAATTGCGTGGCGTGGAAACGGTGGATGTTAGCAAAGGCTATTTCCAGTGCACGCTGCTGCTCCCTGCCTATGGAGGCGGCCAGCGCCGCAATTTCTTCGGCACCGAGGCTCAACTGTTCCAACTGAACGCCGTCGAACTGTTGGGCGTAGGCTTTCAGTGCGGCGTCGCCCTTGGCCTTTACTTCCGCTATGATAGCAGTAACCGATTGCTGCACGGCGTTTGATGGGTCGGTATTGCGTGCTAAGAGTTGCTGGACGACTGGCTCACTTAAAGAACGGTAAATGTATGTTCTAAGCATCGTATTCATTTATAGAATAATTTTCTCGACAGGCATTACGACGATGCCTTGTGCACCAACTGACTTCAATTTGTTGATTTTTTCCCAAAAATCGCGCTCTGAGATAACGGTATGTACGGCCACCCAGTTCTCTTCAGCAAGGGGCACTATCGTCGGGCTTTTTACACCGGGAAGAAGGGAAACGATGTCATCCAGGTTGTTTCTTTCAACGTTGAGAACGACGTATTTGGTTTCGGCAGCGCGAAGCACCGACTGGATACGTTGAATCAGTTCACGCACCACGGGGTTGCCGTCAATGCCGTTTTTGCTGATAAGCACGGCTTCAGATGACATTACATCGGCAAATGGCTTAAGTCCGTTGCTTCTTAATGTGCCACCCGTAGAGACGATGTCAAAAATGGCTTGGCTCAATTCCAGCGCGGGCGAAATCTCCACCGAGCCGGAGATAACTCTTATATCAGCCGAAATACCATTTGCATCCAGATATTTCTTTAAAATGGTGGGGTAGGATGTGGCTATGGCTTTGCCGTTCAGGTCAGCAAGTGTCTTTGCATCACTGTGGTTGGGTACGGCAATCTTCAGGCTGCACTTACCGAACCCGAGGCGTTGGAGATAATGTACGTTGGCTTCGGTTTCTGCGATTACATTTTCTCCGACAATGCCAAGATCGGCAATGCCGTCTTGGACATATTCAGGGATATCATCATCCCGCAAGAACAGGATTTCTAACGGGAAATTCGAAACTGCCGTAATCAGGGAGCTTTTGTAATTCTCGAAACTCAATCCGCAATTTTTCAGTAATTGAACGGATTTCTCGTTAAGCCTTCCGGATTTTTGGATGGCAATTTTCAGTTTTTTCATTTAGCGTGATTTTAATACGATGAAACATGCATGAGCGGTGTGAGTGCTGTCCTTTTTTGACCGGTGATTCATGCGGTTTCAATGGCGTAACTAATTAAGGCGTGATAAAAAAATTATTAATAAAGTAGAACAAACATCAGGGGTTAATTGCTTCACGTAGAAACATACAGTTAGTAATCGCCGCAAGGGCGATGATGGAAATGTATGTGATGGATGAAAGCAATCATGATGTTGATATTAATAACCTCGCGGCAAATATAGGGAATCATGGGAGGAAACAAAAAATAATGATATAATCTCTTTTTAATTACCCAAAACATGTATTTTGGCTAAAAATATTTTGAAGCGATAGTATACGATATGGCGAAAGATTCCACCAAACAGCGAGACATAGAAAACGGCAACGCCGCACAGGTATTAGAAGAAGGGATTCAACACGTAAATAATCCGGTGCTGGATTTGCCGGAAATTGTGAAAAATTACCTCGGCGCGGTTACAGGGTATCATCAAGAAGATAACAACTTTTATTTTACTGACGGTAGTGCCTGTGTAGAGATTAAGGTCGTCAGCGATGAGATTATCCGGGTACGTCTGGCCCCGAAAGGACAGTTTCTGGATGATTTTTCCTATGCTGTTCCGCAGTCGGATCAGCATGTGGCCGTATATAATTTCGAAGAAGACCAGCAGGTATACCGGGTGAAGACCAATACGGTAACCTGTATCGTCCGCAAGGCGGACTTCTTGATTTCTTTTGAAGACCGGGAAGGAAAGGAATATAACCGGGATTATGCCCCCATGCATTGGGAGGAAAATCCGGATTTCGGAGGGTACTATGTATACTGTACCAAGGCAGCTGTTGCAGAAGAAGCATTTTACGGGCTGGGTGATAAGCCTACTCACCTCAACCTGCGCGGCAAACGTTTTGTAAACTGGAATTCGGACACCTATTCCTTTCAGTTCAATCAGGATCCGCTTTATCGGAGTATCCCGTTTTACATTGGACTGAATGATGGCAATGCCTACGGTATCTTTTTTGACAACACCTTCAAGACGTATTTTGATTTCGCCGCTGAAGCGCACGATCAGACGAGCTTTTGGTCGGAAGGCGGCGAATTGCAATATTATTATATCCACGGCCCCCATATGATGGACGTGGTTAAGCGTTACCATAGTATCACGGGTACGCATTACCTGCCCCCGTTATGGGCGTTGGGTTACCATCAATGCCGTTGGAGCTATTACCCGGAAAGTAAGGTTAAAGATCTCGCCCGTAATTTCCGCGAACGGAAGATACCCTGCGATGCCATATATCTTGATATCGACTATATGGATGGCTACCGTTGTTTCACTTGGAACAAGCGGTATTTCCCCGACCCGAAGAAAATGATTAAGGAACTGGCTGATGACGGATTCAATACCGTAGTAATCATAGATCCCGGTATCAAAGTTGATGAAAATTATTGGGTGTTCCGCGACGGTAAGAAAAATCGCTATTTCTGCCGTCGAGGCGACGACTATTTCATGGAAGGGTACGTATGGCCCGGGCGTTGCCAATTTCCTGACTTTACCAATAAGGAAGTACGTGAATGGTGGGGCGGGTTGTTTAAGGAATTGGTGGATGCGGGGATAGCCGGTGTATGGAACGATATGAACGAACCGGCGGTATTTGGCCGAGGGACCTTCCCGAATGATGTACGCCACAATTTTGACGGCTACCGGGGGTCGCACCGGAAGGCACATAACATATATGGCATGCAGATGGTACGGGCCACATATGAAGGATTGAAAAAGTTGTTCCAGAAAAAGCGCCCGTTTACCATTACGCGCGCGGCATATGCCGGCACGCAGCGCTATGCTTCCGTATGGACGGGTGATAATGTGGCAACATGGGAGCACCTGCGCCTTGGTGCACTCCAGCTTCAACGGCTGTCCGTGTCAGGTATGCCGTTCTGCGGTACGGATATCGGAGGGTTTAGCGGCGAACCGGATGGCGAGCTATTCACCAGATGGATTCAGTTTGGCGTGTTTTCACCGTTCATGCGGGCGCATTCGGCGGGCGATACGGCCGAACGCGAGCCATGGAGCTTCGGCCCGGAGTATGAAACGTTGAACCGCAAATTCATTGAATTGAGGTACAAACTGCTGCCTTACATTTATTCGGTATTCTGGGAACATACCAAATATGGGTTTCCAATCCTTCGCCCGATAACCATGGTAGAGCAGCACCTGGATAGCAACATCCAGCGGGAGGAGGAATTTTGTTTTGGCGATAAAATTCTGGTGTCGCCCGTGCTGAATCCGGGGCAGCACCGTAAAACGGTATACCTGCCTAAGGGCGGCTGGTATTATTACTGGAATGACAAGCGCTTCGAGGGAGGTAAAGAACATGAGGTGGATACACCGCTGGATGAAATGCCTATCTTTATCAAAGCCGGTACGGTATTGCCCGAATATCCGGTAATGCAATACGTCAACGAACGGAAAATCGAGGCACTTAAACTGCTGGTATACCATGCAGACCGGGTAACGAACTCGTACCTTTATGAAGATCACGGAGATACGTTCGCCTATGAACAACATATTTACCTGGAGAAAAAATTCGTGGTAAAGGGTGGGGCGACAAGTTTGAAGATTTCGCAATCGGTTGACGGCCTGTATTCGGAGAAATACGATGCCTATGAGCTATCTCTCGTCGGATTGCCCTTTGAGGTGAAAAACGTGTTGGTAGACGACGCGTCCGGAACGGTTGAACGCGATGGCGATGGACGATTCAGAATAAAAGTGCCCAAGGATTTCAAGAGTATTGCCATTTCATGAGGCGTAAACCATTATAAATCCATTTTATGCAAAATGCGGTAGAAGTCTATTCCCTGTTTTCTGATTTCGACATCAGTCTGTTCCGGGCGGGCAAGCACTATAAACTCTATGAAAAGTTCGGATCGCACGAGCTTGTCGACGGCGATAGGGCAGGGACATATTTTGCCGTATGGGCGCCCAATGCCGCATCGGTATCGGTTGTTGGAAATTTCAACGGGTGGAATCCCTATTCGCATAACCTGTATGTGCGGTGGGATGGCTCCGGTATATGGGAAGGGTTCATACCTGGTATTGGCATCGGCGAATTGTATAAATACCGTATCCGTTCCTTTCAGGGCGAGACGTTAGAGAAGGGCGACCCGTTTGCGCTGCAGTGGGAAGTTCCGCCGCGCACGGCGTCCATCGTTTCCACAACGTGGTACGATTGGCAGGATGCGGAATGGATGCAGACACGGCACACACACAACGCGCTCGACCGGCCGATGGCCGTGTATGAAATGCATATCGGTTCATGGATGCGGGATCCGGCTGATCCCCAGCGTTTAATGGGATACCGTGAGGTTGCCGATAAACTGGTGCCCTATATTAAGGAGGCGGGGTTCACCCACGTGGAGTTGCTCCCGGTCATGGAGCATCCGTATTACCCGTCATGGGGATATCAGGTTACGGGATATTTTGCCGCGTCTTCGCGGTATGGTAGTCCCCAGGATCTCATGTTTCTCATCGAGCAGCTTCATCAGCACGGCATCGGCGTGTTGCTGGATTGGGTGCCGTCGCATTTTCCCGGCGATGCCCATGGGCTGTACCGGTTCGACGGTACGCACCTGTACGAACATGAAGACCCACGGCAGGGTTATCATCCCGATTGGGGATCGTATATCTTCAACTACGGGCGCAATGAAGTGCGCTCATTCTTGATCAGTAATGCGCTTTTCTGGCTTGATCGGTATCATGCGGACGGGTTGCGGGTAGACGCGGTAGCGTCCATGTTGTATCTCGATTATTCCCGCAAAGCGGGAGAATGGATTCCCAATGAGTATGGAGGGCGTGAAAATCTGCAGGCTATCGGCTTTTTGAAAGATATGAACGAAGCGGTGTATCGCCATTTCCCCGATGTTCAGATGATTGCTGAAGAATCTACCTCGTGGCCGGGTGTGAGCCGCCCTACCAGCGGTGGTGGACTGGGATTCGGTATGAAGTGGATGATGGGCTGGATGCACGATACGTTACAGTATTTTGCGCGCGACCCACTGTATCGACAGCATCACCATGGGCAGCTCACATTCAGCCTGCTGTATGCTTTCCATGAAAATTTTATGCTGCCGCTATCTCACGATGAGGTGGTGCATGGTAAGGGTGCGCTTGTTAGCAAGATGCCCGGCGATGAATGGCAGCGGTTTGCTAATCTTCGGGCGCTTTTCCTCTACATGTATACACACCCCGGCACCAAATTGTTATTCATGGGCGCGGAGTTCGGGCAGACGGCCGAATGGAACCATAATCAGTCGTTAGACTGGCACCTGCTGCAATATGGTCCGCACCAGGGTATCTCTCAATTTGTAAAGGCGCTCAACCAAGCGTACCGGACAGAGCCAGCGCTATACGAGCGTAGCTTCGAACCCGAGGGCTTTGAATGGATTGAAGGGGGAGATGCCCGCAATTCCGTGATGGCTTACGCCAGAAAAGGCATGCGTCTGGAAGATGATCTGCTGGTTATCCTGAACCTGACACCCATGGTACACCATGGTTACCGCTGCGGATTACCCGCCCCCGGTGAATGGGAAGTGTTGCTTAACTCTGACGAAGAGCTTTACTATGGCAGCGGTGTACAGCAGTCGGCAGTGCAGGCAGAACCCATCCGTTGGATGAACAAAGATTGGTCGGCACTCTTAACATTGCCGCCGTTGGCCGGCCTTGTTCTTAAACGCAGTTTAGCGAAAAACGCCCGTACCGAGGTGCAGCAAAGTGACAAGGAGCCCCTGATCAAGAAGCCTTCAAGCAAACGGCGCGTTTCTGGAAAGAAACCTGCCAACAAGTAAGTATATATGGTTGTCCAAACGAAGAACGAGCGTAGCAAACATGTTGTCCATTTAAGTGCAGAATGCTATCCCGTTGCCAAAGTAGGGGGGCTGGGCGACGTGGTGGGTGCCCTTCCCAGATACCTCCAACGTGCAGGGTTCCGCGTGTGGGTGGTGATGCCCTGGTACAATAAGCCTTTCGTCAGGGAACATGATTTCGAGGTAACGTATACAGGCCATTTCCGCCAAGGATCCAGACAGCTGGAAGTACAGATCCACAAAGAACGTCGGAACCTGCTGGGCTTCGAATTGTACCTGATTAAAATACCAGGTCTCATAGACCGCGATGAACCATATGGCTATGCCGACGAAAGTGAACAATTCATGGCTTTCCAGCACGGCTTTCTACACTGGATAACCGATGCCGGAATCAAGCCTGACGTGGTGCACTGCCACGATCACCACACAGGGCTGATACCTTTCTTGATGTATCATAGTGAACGTTTTTCCGCACTGCGAGAAGTGCCCACTGTTGGTACCGTGCACAACGGGCAGTACCAGGGATGGATGGAATGGAATAAAGCGATTCTGTTGCCACCTTTTGATACCTGGAAATGGGGATTGCTGGATTGGGATGGCGTAATTAACCCCCTGGGCGCACTTATCAAGTGCTGCACGGCGTATACTACCGTATCGGAAGGCTACCTGAATGAACTGATGATACAAGCAAATGGGCTGGAACGTTTATTTGAGATGGAACGGGCAAAAGGGGTGGGTATCGTTAACGGGATCGACCCGTCGGTATGGGACCCGGAGCACGACCCCATGCTGGAGCATCGTTATGGCGCAGGAGATGTGCAATATGGTAAAGAGCGAAATAAAGTATCCCTCTGCGAAAGATTCGGCTTAGACACGGCGAAGCCGCTATTGGCTTATATCGGCCGGTTTGCAGGTGAAAAAGGTGCGGATATTTTGCCGCAAATAATTGAAAACATAATGGGGGGAGGTGATGTTGGACTGAATATGATGATATTAGGTTCTGGTGACACCCAGATGGAGGAGGAGATTACCCATTTAGCAGAAAAATATCCGGAAAAGGTTGCCGTCCATATCGGTTATCAGGAGGAACTATCGCACCGCATATATGCGGCGGCGGATTTCCTGATCATGCCGTCAAGGGTGGAGCCGTGCGGACTTAACCAGCTGTATTCCATGCGATACGGCACGATACCTATTGTGCGTGCGACAGGTGGACTGAAAGATACCGTGCTTGACATGGACGAACCGCAGGGATATGGTATCCTGTTTCCGGAGGCCAGCGCCGATGATGCCGTGCAGGCTGTTTACCGGGCGTTGGAACTGTATGCCCAACGCCGACGAATGGAACAACTCAGGGAACAGCTCATGGCACTTGATTTTTCATGGGATAAATCGGCAGCCAAATACATAGAAATTTACCAAAATATAATCGCGTAATTATGATTAAGCACAATGTGATCTCCGTAGTATTAGGGGGAGGTAAAGGTACACGCCTGTATCCGTTGACCCACCAGCGTTCCAAACCTGCCGTTCCCATTGCCGGTAAGTACCGCTTGGTAGACATTCCCATATCCAATTGTCTCAACTCCGGTTACAACCGGATTTTCGTTTTGACGCAGTATAACTCTGCATCGTTGAATTCCCATATTAAAAACACGTATAACTTCAGTGCTTTTAGTAAAGGGTTCGTCGATATCCTTGCTGCGGAACAGACCCACGAGGCCGAACGTTGGTATCAGGGAACGGCCGATGCTGTACGGCATCTCCTGCGTTACCTGCTGCATCACGATTACGAGCATTTGCTTATCCTCTCGGGCGATCAGCTTTACCAAATCGATTTCCAGGAAATGATTGAGCACCATATCGAATCCGGTGCGGAGATATCCATTGCTACCATTCCGGTTAATGCCAAGGACGCCACCTCCTTCGGTATCCTCAAATCGGATGAGAACGGCAATATCACGTGTTTTACCGAAAAACCCAGTACAGAAAAGCTGGCAGGATGGGAATCCGATGTCAGCGAAGAAATGAAAAACGAAGGTAGGGTTTACTTGGCGTCCATGGGCATCTATGTGTTCAATAAGGAATCGCTGGTGAAACTGCTTGCCGAACATCAGGGAATGGATTTCGGCAAGGAGCTGATCCCGGATTCCATCGGCAAGTACCGTGTGCATAGTTATGAATACCACGGGTACTGGACCGATATCGGTACCATTGAGTCGTTTTTCGAGGCGAACATCGGACTGACCGATGATATCCCGCAATTCAACCTGTTTGATAAGCACACGATCTTTACACGCGGACGTATGCTGCCGCCCTCCAAGGTGTCGGGTACCACATTGGATAAAGTGGTCGTCGCTGATGGTTGTATCATCGCGGCCGAACGCATCGAGCGGTCCGTCATCGGTATCCGGTCGCGTATCGGAAAGGGGACGGTCATTAAAACCACGTACATGATGGGATGCGACTTTTACCAGACGCTCGATGAAATTGCCCGAGCAAATGAGCAAGGCATTCCGCTCGTTGGCGTCGGCGAAAACTGTTACATAGAAAACGCCATTCTTGACAAAAGCTGCAGCATCGGCAGCAATGTCCGTATCACGGGCGGAGCTCACCTTGAAGACGGTGATTTTGAAACGCATGCCATCCGGGATGGCATCGTGGTGGTCAAAAAGCGCGCGGTACTGCCCAGCGGAACGGTGATTGGATAAGTATTCGTACTTTTGCCGCATGGCAAATAACGATACGATTGTAGCATTGGCCACCGCCACGGGCAGCGGTGCAATCGCGCTGATACGCCTTTCCGGCCAGCAGGCCGTGACCATCGTGAATAAGGTGTTTAACGGAAAAGACCTGTCACGGCAGCCTTCGCATACGATCCACTTCGGGGTCATCCGTGATGGCGAAGCGGTGCTGGATGAGGTACTGGTGTCGTTATTCAACGCTCCCCGTTCCTACACCGGGGAACACGTGGTGGAAATCTCCACGCATAATTCCAGGTATATCATTGAGCGGATTATCCAATTGCTGGTGAAAGAAGGAGCCCGTATGGCCCAGCCAGGCGAATTTACGCTGCGTGCATTCCTTAACGGGCGAATGGATCTTTCGCAGGCCGAGGCGGTGGCCGATCTCATCGCATCCAATTCAGCAGCTTCCCATCAGATGGCCATGCAGCAGATGCGTGGAGGCTTCTCTAACGTGCTGAAGCGGCTACGCGAGCAACTTATCCATTTTGCTTCCCTCGTAGAGCTTGAACTTGATTTTTCCGAAGAGGATGTGGAGTTTGCCAACCGCGGCCAGCTGAAAGCCCTGGTGCTGGAGATCGAGCGAACGGTACGGAAACTCATTGCATCTTTTGAACAAGGTAACGTGCTCAAGAACGGTGTTCCCGTTGTCATTGCAGGGAAACCCAACGTAGGGAAATCAACCTTGCTCAACACGTTGCTCAACGAAGATCGGGCTATAGTATCAGATATTGCCGGAACCACGCGGGATACCATTGAAGATGAGATCAGTATCAACGGCGTTCTGTTCCGGTTTATTGATACCGCAGGTATCCGGGATACCGATGACGTCATCGAGGCTAAGGGTGTGGAACGGACGAGGGAGAAAATGCGGCAGGCCAGGCTTATCATCTACTTGGCCGATCCGCTGCAGGATGACGCGGCAACCATCGGTGGCCAGATCGACGAAATCGCCGGGCTGAATATTCCATATGTCGTGGTGGTTAACAAAACCGACTTGTTGGATGAGGAACATCGGCAGGCATTGCATGCGATCCAGCCATTGTTCATTTCAGCTAAAAACAACGTAGGAGTGGAGGGGTTGAAAGCAGAACTGCTGCAGAAGGTGAATCTGCATCGCCTTGATGCCGAAGATGTGCTGGTAACCAATGCCCGCCATGTGGAGGCGCTGCAACGGACAGGGGAAGCGCTGTTACGGGTGCTCCATGGCATTGACGGTGCCGTCACTTCGGATTTCCTCGCGATGGACATCCGCCAGGCATTGCACCACCTGGGTGAAATTACGGGAAGTGTTTCCACGGATGATTTGCTGGATAATATTTTTTCGAAATTTTGCATCGGAAAGTAACCGGCGGAAAATAACGATAAACAATAACAAACAATAGTAAGTAAAACGCTGAAAATGAAATATTTTCAGCGTTTTTTGTTACGTTTTCATTATGTTTGTTTGCAGGTATTTACTCAGTTTTTGTACGTCATCCGTACTTTTTTCAGTGACGTACAAATACGTACAAATTTTAACTATGGAAAAAGCGATTAAGGTTCGATTACGAGAGCAAAAAAACAAGTCAGGTCGTATCAGTTTATACTTGGACTTTTACCCACCCATTTACGATGCGGACAAAAAGAAAGAAACCCGCAGGAAATTTATCAATATCTACTTATATGAAAAACCAAAAGACCGAATTGAAAAGGAGCATAATCAAGTTGCCCGAATGAAAGCGGAACAAATCCGTTCCGAGTATGAGTTACGCTTATTCAATAAGTCTTTCGGTCTGGTGGACCGCTTTGCCGGCAAAGCAGATTTCTTGGCCTACTTTTACGAAAAGGTTCGTAAGCGCTATACGTCCAAAGGGAACTATGATAACTGGCTTTCGACGTATAATTATTTGGAGGCGTTTACCGATGGTAAATGCCTATTTGAGGACGTTGATGAAAAATTTTGCGAGCGGTTTAGGGAATATCTTAAGACTACCACCACGATTAAAAGTAAGTGGGCCAAGCTGTCGCAAAATTCACAACATAGTTATTTCAATAAATTTAAAGCAGCGCTTAAAGAGGCCTTTGAAGAAAAGCTGTTCGTGGAAAATCCGGCAAGGAGAGTTAAAGGCATTCCGCAGGACGAAACCCATCGCGAGTTTTTGACAATTGAAGAAATCCGGGCTTTAAGGGATACCGTATGCGAACACCCTGTATTAAAATCAGCCGCACTGTTTTCAGCTCTCACCGGTTTACGATGGTCAGATATTATGAAACTGACATGGGCAGATGTGTTTCATTCCGTAGTGGATGGCTATTACATACGTTTCACCCAGCAAAAAACAAAGGGTGCCGAAATTCTGCCCATTTCTGAACAGGCTTACTGTTTATTAGGGGAACCACAGTCGGCCAAGGAACGGATTTTTGCTGGCCTGAAATATTCTGCATATACCAATTTAATACTAGCCCGGTGGGTAATGAATGCAGGGATCCGGAAAAAAATTACGTTCCATTGCTTCCGGCATACCTATGCCACTCTGCAATTGACAATGGGCACGGATATTTATACCGTATCAAAGCTGTTGGGCCACCGTCAGTTGAAAACAACGGAAATATATGCCAAGGTAATCGATAAGAAAAAAATTGAAGCAGCCAGTCGGATTCAGTTGTAAAAAATGAAAAAGTTAGTCTTTAACCATAAAGGACAATTCACCCATTTATTTCTGTCTTTTTCCGAACAGGTTGTAAAAAGCCATAATCTATTAATGGGGATAGGTACACCTGTTGAGTTTGAACTTCGTTTATCGCTCGGAGACAGGCATATTTTGGTCAATGACAGGGTCGGTTTAGCAGGGTTCCAACGGCTTTTCCTTGCACAACGTACGTTATTGCTTGAAGCATTAAAAGTGATCGAGGAAGACCAAGACCTTTACAAGCGGTACGAGTTGCTGAAATCGTGCAGAGCGGAATATGAAGTTGTAAAATTGTTGCTAATAAATATTAGAGACGAACCGGTAAGAGATTTTAAGAGATTTTGTGATGAACAGTTTGTTCCCATTTTAGACAACCATATTGCACGGGTAGACGAATGCCTGAAAATCAAACACCATAAGAGTTATGTTCATAAAAGTATAGCGGATAAGGGACTTTTAAGACTGGATGGTTTAATAGGGGATGATGAGTTATCGGATATTTTCGCTTTTTTTGAGCGCAGCTGCTTAGATAAGAAAGAATACTATGCGCTGATGCAGGAACTTCGATATGGTCGCCCGTCAGTATTCGAGTATTACAGATTGACTGGAATAAGTACAAATACAATTCCGTTATTTTTCAAGATACTAAGAGAGCGATACCAACTTTCAATGTCAAACAGGGATATGGCGAGATGGCTTCACCGGAAATTCAGGGTTGAAAGGAAAGGAGAGCTATTTCCACTCAATTCAGAACGTACTATTGAAGATAAGTTGAAGGGCCCGCTAACACGTCGCGAAAAGAGCCTAAAGCTTGATGCTTCCTTCGATGTATGACATTACGCTAATTGGAAAGTAGCGCATCCGTTTCACATTTCTTTGTTGTCGTTAATCAACGTTTATTATTATGGAAAATTTGATGTTAACGACAATTAAGAAAGATGAACTATCATTAATGATAGAGAATTGCGTACGTAAAGTAGTCAGAGAATCAATTGGTCAAAAATCGCCCCCAGAGCCCGAATATCTGATTGGAATAAAGGAAGCAGCCAGGGAAATACTTGGATTATCCGAGTCGCGGGTTTACACGTTATGCTCCACTAAAAAGATACCGCATATCAAAAGAGGAAATCGGTTATACTTCTCTCGTCAGGAATTATTGGAATGGCTGAAGGCTGGAAAAGTAGATACGATAGACGATGTGTCAAAGGAAGCGAGCGCCTATGTCGCGAAATCCTTTAAACGTTATGCAAAAAAGTAAAAAGGCAATGCTGCCCGATTGCCTTTAAATCTTTTAGCGTGGATTGCTACGCTTATTGCTCACTACAAAAGTAGCAATTCCACATTTTTAAACAATAAAAAATGTTGTGGTATGCCTAAAGACCAGAAAGTTTTAGATTCTTCTCCTTCCATTGCCAAGGTCATTCAGTATTTCTCTGAAAATTATGAGTTTCGAAAGAATATTGTAACGAACGACTTGGAATATAGAAAGATAGGTGAGTATAATTTTAAAGAGGTCAACGAGAATACATTGTACATAGAATTGCGGGTGGGCGCAGGAATTAAAGCGTCGTTAACTGATGTGATGGTATTTTTAGGGTCTGATTATATTCAGGAGTTTGACCCTTTTTCGGATTATTTCGACAGGATACGGGATTTGTATTCGCCTGATATACATGGCGATTACATTGAGCGGCTGGCATGTCATGTACACGCCTTTGATCAAAGACGATTTAACATCCAGTTTAAAAAATGGTTGGTTCGGACGGTTGTTTGCGCGTTAGTACCCGAGTATTTCAATAAACAGGCGTTCGTATTGGTGTCCGATAAGCAGAACGGTGGAAAAACCACGTTCAGCCGTTTTCTGGTACCCCCCTGTTTGCAAAGCTATTCCGTTGAGAATATAAGCGTGGACAAAGACAGCTTGATTGCTTTAAGCGCCAATTTTATTGGAATATTGGATGAATTATCAACCTTATCCAAATTTGAAATCAACGCGCTGAAATCCGTTATGAGCAAGCTGTATGTGAATGTGAGACATCCGTATGAACGCCGCGCGCGGATGACACCAAGACGGATATCTTTTTTTGGTTCCACCAATTTAACAGAGTTCTTGACCGATGAAGCTAACGTGCGTTGGCTGTGTTTTGAGATTGAAAAAATTGACTGGTCGTACAAAGAGAATATCGATATTGACATTGTTTGGAGTCATGCGTACCGTTTATGGAAAAGTGGATTCAGGTACGAAATGACCAAAGAGGAAATTGAGGAAAACGAACGTCACAACGAACAGTTTAGGGTTATTACGCCCGAAATAGAGCTTATACAGAAATACTATTCGCCAGGAACAAAGGCTGACCATGATGCGCAATTCACAAATTCAGACTTTGTGAGGTATTTAAGTGAGGAAAGCAACGGTCGTATACGGTTAAATACCAAGAATGTAGGCGTTGCACTAAAGAAGCTCGGTTTTTTCCAGCATTCAGTAAGGGGATACAACAATTCACCCTATCCTGTGAAAATTTATTTTGTAAAGTATAATAATCCTACTACGCTACTACAGATGGTATAACGTATTGATATAAAATAGAATAAGTGTAGTAGGATTGTGTTTTAAAATCCTACTACATCTTACTACTTACTACGGAATTTGTAGTAACGTAGTAGGATGAGCATCTTACTACACAAAAACTTTAAAAAAATCTGCTGGCTAAAAGAGAAGGATACGGAGAACCATGTTTCTCTTTTTAGTCCGCACCTTTTCTACATTGCAAGATGTATTTTTGTTATCACAAAAAGTATCTTGCCAATGCTCGGAAAGGATTTATCGCAACTCAAAATCCAAAAAGTATGGCTGAATAAATCCGAAAGCCAAACGGAAACTTAATCTCTCAAATGAATCTGTTATTAAGTATCCGCCCGACCAACTGCATATTTTCTGATTAATTGATCGTCTTTAGCTTTACGCCCAAAATAATATATTTATGAAAGAGCGTAGAGATTACA
>NZ_FOLL01000032.1 GCF_900112315.1 Parapedobacter composti
TGAAAGCTGATGTGAACTTTCGCCTACTCATAATACAACAAATTTAATCTAAAAATCTAACTTAAACTGCTGTCCTGTTTTCGGGGGGAATTATAGTTAAAAATTCCAGCGATCAGTTCCCAGCAACAGAAATTGAGAACTTTTTTAATCGGAAGACATCACAAAGATACGGGCGGGGGTTCTTGAAAAAGCAAGTTATGTACGATCCTGACAATAGGATGGTAGACTCACTAGTCAACTTCTATTCCGTCCGTAGAATCGATTCTGTTAAGGGAATAACTGTAGATGCATACAAAAGTGTAAGGCCGCTCATTTTCGCCGTAGCAATGATCAATCGGTCAAATGGATCGCGATGCCCGTCATGTAGCGGAATATTAACATAGGAAGCGATAGCATCATGGTTTAGCGGGATGAAATTGAAGCCGTCTTCTTTACCTACGGTTACGATATCCCGTATATCAACATTGAAATCCGCCAGTTTGCCTATTGTTTGTTTAATGGCAATCTCATAAAGGCTGATGTCGGAGACATATATCGTATTGTTCGGGTCAGTAATTAACCTGACTGCAGTTTTTCCAAGATTGGGATGGTTTATCTGAAACCAAATCAGTACCTGTGTATCGATCAGGATTTCCATCACATGTAATCCTTCAGATCGTCGACGGGATCGTTGAAATCTTTAGGAATATCAAAACGTTTGCCACTGTTTTTTTGCAAACGCAGAAGCCCTCCGGGTTTTCTGGCTTTTTTTGCGGTTGCCTTTTCCTCTTCAAGGAACGTTACAATCACTTCGGCTTTTTTGATATTTGGAGCCGGCTCCAGGAGCCTAAGAACGCCATTTTCATAAATGCCCTTAATTGCAGTGTACATATTCGAATGTTTTTCTACAAAAATAGCATTTATTTTTAAGATCTCGGGCATCATCCCCCACTTAGTCCTGACTATCGTTCCGGGGCTACCTAAACGCACAAGACCAAAAACAACGGTAAAAAACAGTGGCCGGACAATCCGCAAAAACCGATTTTTGGAAGGTAAGACGTTCTTTGAGCAAGCGGAAATCCGGCTGTAAGGAAAACGGCCGGAACGCCGGAAATCCGCGGAAGGCAGTTCGACTACGGCGCGAGGTTCTATTGACCTCCTCCCGAATTCCGAGTCATCCTAAAGTAGAGGAGTATTCCACCCTCCAGGCTTCGATTTTCTCCCTTGCATCCTCCAGCGACAGAAACCAGTTGATGCGGGGGAGTACATCTGCCAAAGTTTGTAAAAGTGGTTTTTTCCCCATAACTTTACGTTATCAATAATCGGGATGAACTTAAACGCTATGAAAAGACCGAACCTGCTCTGGACGCGCAAAAGGCTCAGGGCATTCTCGCTTACCGAAGTGCTGGTGGTGCTGGTGATTATCGGCATCATTATTTTACTGGCACTTCCTAATCTGATGCCGTTGATTACCAAGGCCAAGAGCACCGAGGCCAAGGGGCAGTTACAGCATGTGTATACGTTGCAAAAGAACCATTTTTATGAACGCTCGTCATATAGCATGGAGCTATCCGATATCGGGTTTGA
The DNA here is from genome assembly GCF_900112315.1 of Parapedobacter composti. GTDB lineage: Bacteria > Bacteroidota > Bacteroidia > Sphingobacteriales > Sphingobacteriaceae > Parapedobacter > Parapedobacter composti. Next base: position 1,567 of record NZ_FOLL01000032.1, read on the forward strand.
GCAGGAAAGGCTGGTGAGTGATGGGGGGCAGGCTAACTACCGTATTGAAATGGTGCATGCCGGCACGAACGATTTTGTGGCGCGTGCCACGGCCGTTGTCGATTTCAATGGCAATGGGGTGTTCAACGTATGGGAGATAGACCAAGACAAGAACCTCCGCGAGGTGACCAAAGATTAACGGCATGCTGCTGTGGGCAACGCTCGTAGGTTTATTGGCCGCGGTGGCATGGCAGGATTTCCGTGGCCGGTCGGTGTATGCGCTGCTGTTCCCGTCGCTTGTAGTAATCGCTGTGGTCCATGCAATGATGCTGGATGTGTTTTCACCCGCCGCCGTAGCGGCCAATTTGGCCATCCTTGCCGTGCAACTAATTGTGCTGAACCTGGTGATGTATTGGCGCAAGCGCGCTTGGCTCATGCAGGGTGAGCAGTGGATGGGCTGGGGGGACGTGGCTTTCTTCGTGGTGCTGGCGTTCTGCTTTTCTACGTTTAACTTTGTGCTGTTCTATGTGGCCAGCCTGCTTGTGGTGTTGCTGGGCGCTCTGCTCGCCATGGCGTTTGGCGTGCGTGTGGCAACCATACCGTTGGCTGGTGGACAGGCGGCGTTACTGGTGCTGTTATTGCTGGCCGACGGCACGCATCTGGGCCGGCACCTGTATGTCGACGCAGGGTTTATACCGTATTTTTAATAAAAAGCTGGCACATGGAAGAGTTGCACTTGAATACGGCCGATTTGAAATTGATGAGCGCGCAGCAGGCGTGGCATTACCGTGTCATCCCGCAACGCGAAAACGGACGAGTGCTGTGTTATACCGACCGGGAAACGGATATGGCACAGGTAAAGGAGGAACTGGAAATGTTGCTGGGTATGGGCGTTGAGCTCAAAGCAGCGCCGCGGGATGCCGTGACGAAGTATCTGAGTAAATTTTACCTACGCGAGGATGCCGAGCAGCACGCGGCTGCGGGGCAGTATCTGGGCGCCTCGGCCGACTTCCTGTCTGACCTGATTGCTGAAGCCCGACGGCTTAAGAGTAGCGATATCCACCTGGAGGTTTACGAAGAGCGTTGCCGCGTGCGCATCCGTATCGATGGACTGATGATTGAACGCTACCGGCTGGAAAAGCGGGAATATCCGGCCGTTATCAACAAAATAAAAATCCTTTCAGGCCTTGATATTGCTGAAAAGCGGCTGCCGCAAGACGGGCGGATTAACTTCGATAACGGACAGTATAAGTTTGATATCCGGGTGTCTATCCTACCCACGCTTCATGGCGAGAAGGTGGTGCTACGGCTGCTGAATAACGATGCCGCGAACATATCGCTGGATACCCTGGGGTTTTCGCCAGCCGATCTACGGCATTACCTGGAAGGGGTGCAGCGCCCCAACGGCATTGTGCTCATCAGCGGCCCTACGGGCTCCGGCAAAACCACCACGCTCTATGCGACGCTGAAGTTGTTGAACAAGGAGACGCGCAACATCCTCACCATTGAAGACCCCATTGAATATACGTTGGAAGGCATTAACCAGGTGCAGCTGAAGGAGAGCATCGGGTTAACGTTCGCCTCGGCCCTGCGCACCTTCCTCCGCCAGGACCCAGACGTCATCATGGTAGGGGAGATCCGCGATGTGGAAACGGCTGCGATGGCTATCCGGGCAGCACTGACGGGCCACCTGGTGCTTTCTACCATTCACACCAACTCGGCTTGGGGTACGGTGTCTCGACTGATAGATATGGGGGTGCCTCCGTTTCTGCTGGCCAATACCCTGAACACCACGGCAGCCCAGCGGCTGGTGCGGTTGCTCTGCCCTGCGTGTAAGGAGGAGGTGCCGTTCAGCGACGCGCTGTACCCGCGTAATTTCGTGCCATATAAACGTATTCACAGTCATTATGTAGCCAAAGGCTGCGATCAATGCCACCATACCGGATACCGTGGAAGGGCCGCGGTATACGAAATTATCCCGATAGACCAGGCACTTGCCGCGAAGATTAAGCGGAATGAGCACGACATCCAGGAGAAGCTTGCCGAGCTGAATATCAAAACGCTGGCTCAAAACGCTTTTGAGCTATTTTCTGAAGGCAAAACATCCATTGAAGAAATTTATCCATTGCTGTTCAGCTTTTAGTGGAAATACCTCGACAAAGAGCTCGACGCGCTTTTCCACCCTGACAAGGGAGCAAAGGGTGTCCGTTTTTTCGTGGGCAAACTCGTAAAGATACCACGATGGGAACACGGGAATATCTCTTGGAAAGGGCCAAAAAGGAGGAACGCGCAAGGGCTGGGCTTGCCCTTTTTATATAACGAAGCAGATACTTCGCCGAATCTTTGTTTATCCGCTCGGCAATTTGCTGGTTGCCCGGCAAAACCTCGATGACAATATTTGTATCCAACAGGTAGTTACTTTCAAGCATCGGGGGCTATCGTTTCACAGGTTTTAGCTATTGAGGATGCCCACGAAGTCGTTTATCTCAACTTCCCTTTTGTCGGTTTTTTTAAGTGTTTGGTCGATGAAATCCTTGATAGCAGCCAGCTTCGACTCGCTCTTTATCTAATTTTAAGGACTTTCTCTATCAAATGTAATTTTTTTTGCTTCCGAGTGTGGGTTTGTCCGACCTCATGTTCGGTCAACGTCCTACAAGGTCCAGCCAAGTTCCCGACGAGGTCGGGTCAAGTTCCGGTTGAGTGGCAAAGCGGTACCAAGTGGAGGGTATGGTAGCGGTAAGTTTCACGGCAACGCTGGTGTTCAGCGATAGATAGGCAAGTGGCGGTAGCCATTTCAGGTAAACTGGAACTGCCGACGGCCGGTTTTTTAAACTTTTTCTTGGAAGATTAACTGTTTTTCTTTAATATTACAATGGATCAAGACATCAGCCTGAACGAGGTGTACGGTTTCCAGCAGCAAGGTATTTATTGGCTAATGTAATTGAGTGAGGTATGGGTTGCAGCTATCCTAAGACGCATGATATGAGCTTAGGGATTCATCATTCATCAACCTTTACCGGTGTAGCTAATTAATCGAGTAAGCAAATATCCTATATCCGAGTATTGGCGGTCTGGCGGAGTGCCAGAAACCGCCATTAGGGCGAACAACTGAAAACACCAAAATTATCGAAATAAATGAAGGCATTATTTCTATCAGGGTATTTTATCACAGCCGTTTCATTTGGGTATTCACAAGACATCATTCCCGCATCCCCAGAAGTTGAGAAATTGTTCAAATTCATGCATCACCCCACAGATCTATTTACAGGTCTGCCAAAAATCAACATCGATTTATTTGATATTAAGGTGCAGGATATCCGGGTGCCGATAACCTTAAGCTATAACTATTCCGGTTACAAGCCAGGTGAGTATGACGGTAAGGTGGGCCTGGGTTGGGTTCTTGACCAGGGTGGTGTAGTCTCCCGTACGATATATGGCTTGCCAGACGACCTCGCGACTTACGGGCAGCTAAACACCTTTAACCCGATCTTCGACATCGCCACATTGCACTCAAGGACGAAATTCCAAGAGTTCGAGTATCTCAAAGAAGTGCTCGAAAGGGAAAAAGATATCGAGTATGATATATTCAATTACAGCATTGGGGGAGAAGCGAATTCCTTTATCCTAAAGAAAAACGGTACGCAGGTGGAAGTCATCAAGTTAAATGAAGACAACAGTATAAAAGTAACGCCTATTTTCCAATCCCAAACACAGCACATTAGAGGGTTCGAAATAGTTGACAGGAATGGGAACAGATATCTTTACGGAATCGGAAAGGCAGACGAAAATATTGCAGAGTTAGAGAACGGTTCAATGGGGCAGCAAAAGACGGCGTGGTTTTTAACGAGAATTGTAGATAAGAACTCAATAGACACAGTTTATTTTGACTATGGACCTTTGCAGCAGGTTATTGCGAGCGATTTCTACACAAACAGAAACAGGGTCATGTATCATGTCGAAATGTTTCATGCTTGTATACCTGTCAGTGGAGCACAAGGGGAGGCTTATGTGGATTTAACCCGAAACAACCACTATACCAGATTCCTGAACAAAATATCTTTTAGGGGTGGTAGTGTGGATTTTTCCTATGACGGGCGGTATCTGGCGAAAATGTTGGTTAAGAATTACATGAATGATACGGTCCGGAATATCACCTTCCATTATTCAGCCCTTACCTCAGGGCATTACTACAGAAAACTGGACAGTATCTCTCAGCCGAGCGGTGAGCGTCATGTTTTTGGGTACCACCTGCCCGGAAGTAGCTTCCAGGCTGTTCATCCCGGTAACATGGGGCGGGATTGGCTGGGGTATTATAACGGTTTATCGACATTTCAGCACCCTACCATTGGCAGTAACGGTACCTTATTAGGCGACGCCAGGCGTGTAAGCCATGAGCATACTAAGTTTTTTGCCTTGAATCGCATTTACTATCCGACCCAGGGCTATTGCGAACTGGAGTGGGAAAACAACAGGGGAAGGATCAATTCCCAAATCGTAGCTGTGCCAGGGTTGAGGGTGAAGGCCATGAAGTACGTTCCGCTTACCGGAAAAAATATGACCGAGGAATATAAATACGGACTGAATGAGGATGGGACGGGAGAAATAGTGGTGCCTTACGCTTCCGAGGTCGTTCTAAACTTGAACTCATCGGTGTATCTGACGGGTAAAAGTATGTTATTTATGGGAGGGGCTGGCCCGAATTGCCCCCCGTATTACTATAAGGAAATCCTGTCCGGTTCGGTTTATTTACCAACCAACAGGAATCTTTCGGGAAACATCTATTATCGATACGTTAATAAATATATGAAAGATGAGGCAGACATGCCGTTGGGTAAAGAGTCCTATGAATATATCGTGCCTACTTATTATCAAGATATGGCAAGGAACCAATATTTGGCGAGGTATTGGTTTGATACCCCAATTCGGCCCAAATCGAACTATGACTTCCCCTTTGGGGAATCCATCGTCACAGGGAACAGTGTTGTGGGGCAGCTACGATCTAAAATTACCTATGAAGGCAATTCCGGCGGATATACCGTGGTGCGTCGTGAAGTTTTTTCGTACGCGCCAAGTACCGTTCGGGATATCAGCTACCTAAAGACCGTGAGACTGGCAACCTATGGTGGATGCACAACTCCCGAATGGGTCGGCGGTTCTGACGACAACCATCTGGATACTGAACGGCGTATTGCCCAGGAGATTTCGTTAGGGTATTCAGAAGCTGTAGTTTTGGGTTGGAATTACGACTGTCAGCAGTCTCTTTTAGCGCCATTTTATGCTTACAAGCAGTATGCCATACGTTCGGTTAGATCTAGGCTGTTAAGAAAAGAGATCGTTGAATATCACCACGGAGACAGCGTGATCAGAGAAGAGAACTACACCTACTATCCCCAAACCCCTTTGCCTTCTTCTATAGAAGAGATGTTTGAACCCAGTGCCAATCTGATGTCGGTAAAATCAGCACGTTATGAATATCCGACGGTCAATTTCTCGCGTTTTCTGGACCCAGGCTATCCGGCGGTAAAGGCAGCTTTGATCAATATGAATTTTCATCAAAGCATTATTTCTTCCCAAAGCTTGGTTTCTAATTATTTACAGGAAGCGGCGATGAACGGCACGAATTCGTCGAATATTGTGGAATATGGATTTTTCAATTCGGGATTAATTTTCAGGAAATATACCTACACAATAAATGATAAATCGGATCTCATCGTTCCAACCTCTTGGAGTGCAGTCCGCGATTTGACGGAATTTTTGCGGTATGACAATCATGGTAATCCGCTGGAAGTGAAAGAGGACGACCGAACAGTTACCACATTTCTTTGGGGTTACAAAGGTCTTTATCCAATCGCAAAAATAGAAAATGCAACTTATCCGGAAGTAGTAGCGGTTCTGGGCCAAAGCGTGATCAATTCACTAAGTTCAGCAATGTTGACGGACGACATGGTGAGAGACGCAATATCCACGCTTCGTAACCACCCGTCCATGGTATCGGCCGTGGTGAGCACATATACCTACAAGCCGTTGGTAGGTATGACGAGCATGACTGATTCGCGGGGCGTTACTACATATTACCGGTATGACAATTTAGGCAGGCTGTCAGCAGTGCTGGATTTTGAAGGTAATATTTTAAGTACCTTTTGTTATAATTACGCCGGTCAGCAGGTTGATTGCATTGGCATTGAGATCTCAAATCCTGTCGATCCGGAGGAACCTGAACCTGCCGGAGTACTTCGGATTTATGATGAGCAAGAGCGCTTAATTGCTGTCGTCCAGCAGGGATCAGATAACCCTGATGATTATTGTTTTACCTCCTTTGAACCAATTTTCTTCGATAATCCCGGATCAGGTTTTATAGCACATAATTTTTTGTTTTACGGCATTGCCTTTTTGTCGATTGACTATTACTCTGGTTATCGAGGAATGGAGATATACGGAACTCCGGGATCCTATATCGCATCTGGAGGCACGTTAGATCCTTCTAAAGAATATAAATTTTGCTATCGATATTGGTTGTTTGACGGTAACGACGGTTGGCAATGGAAGATTGGGCATTTCACAGGGCTTACGCAGTTTAAAGAATATTTAAACGAAATGACTATAGACGACGTAATGGTATATCCTTCGGATAGTTCTGGGGAGATGTACATATACAATGAGGATGGGACAATTAACGAAGTTATTATTTTTAACTAACGTATTAACCACTTTGATAAATGATTTTTGGCAGCCTTAAGATGCTTGAGAAAGACAGTCAAAATGAAATATCATATCATTAAGACTTATCCAAGTATTACCATGAAAGGATATCTTACACTGACTATATTTCTGCTGCCCTTAACCCCTCTTTGCTCCCAACAGCCTGACCTTGCGTTGACGAGCTATAACGGGCAGTTGAACATCGCCGCGCTGAACAGCATCACGCGGAAGCCGGAATTCCATATCCCTACACAAAGCAATGTGTTGATTTCGCTCCAAAGCCACCCGAACGTAGGGAGCGTGCTGAGCGGTAACCAGAACTACATTTTGACTCGTAGGTTTCGTGTACCGGTGAAGGAGGCGCAGCTAGGACAAGTGCGCGACATTTCCGAGGAGAACCAGACGGTACAGTACTTCGACGGCCTTGGTCGGCCCATCCAGACGGTGGAGCTGAAGGCTAGCCCCGGATACAAGGACATCGTACAGCACATAGAGTATGATGGTTACGGCCGGGAGACAGTGAGCTACCTGCCCTATGCTGAACAAACCAGCGATAACGGAAGCTATAAGGTGGCAGCCAAAACCAACCAGCTGGATTATTATGCACCGTCCGGAAGCTGGGATAGCCACGTAAGGAAGACAAACTCGCCTTTTTCTACGACAGTTTTCGAGAATAGCCCGTTGCAACGGGTGCTGGAGCAAGGTGCGCCGGGAACGGTATGGCAGCCTTCATCGGTGCGTACGGCTGCTACGGGGCGGACATTGGTTACTGACTACGAAACGAACGCTGCAGACGAAGTACGGTGGTGGTATCTTGTTGCTGGAGGAGCTTCAGGCCAGTATTTTTATAAGCCAGGGATGCTTTACAAGACCATTACTAAAGATGAGAATTGGTTAAGTGCCAAGTCTGGCACCGTTGAGGAATTTAAAGACTTCCATGATCGAATAATCCTGAGACGTGTTTGGGAGAGTGAAACTAAAGCTTTGAACACTTATTATGTATACGATGACCTTGGGGATCTGCATTACGTTATCCCCCCATCGGTTTCCGCTGCAGCTTTCAGCGAGAACGACGCCGATTTCGTGGATTACATCTATGGGTACAAGTATGATAGTAGGCGCCGGGTAATCGAAAAGAAAGTTCCCGGCAAGGGGTGGGAGCACATCGTGTACAACAAGAACGACCAGATGGTACTCCAGCAGGATGCGGTGCAGCGGGCAAACAGCCAGTGGAGCTACACGAAGTACGACGCCTTCGGCAGGGTCGTGGAAACGGGACTTTTCACGTCGGGCTCCACTCGTTCGAGCCTTCAGGCGGCGTTGGACAATGAGGCGGCCGCCGCGCTGTGGGAAACGCGCACGGGAGGGGATTACAGCAACGTCAGCTACCCGCGCAGTTCCAAAAGTATCCGGATGGTCAACTATTACGACGACTACACGTTCAACGGTGCTTCCACGGCCGGGCTTCAGCCCTCGGGCATCACGCGCAGCCAGCGGGTGAAATCGTTGCTGACGGGTACTCGGGTGTACCGGACGGACGGCACCGGGCCGTTGGTGACCGTGCATTATTACGACGACCGCGGGCGTGTCATCCAGACAGCCTCGGAGAACCAGCTGGGTGGCACGGATTACGTGACCCACACGTACAGTTTCACAGGGGAGCTGCTAAGCAGCAAGCGGGATCACAAGAGTTCTGCCGCAGGCCCGTTGACCACCGTGGTTACCAGCAACAGTTACGACCACGTTGGCCGGCTTGTGGAGACGCGCAAGAAGGTGAACAGCCATCCGGAGATTGTGCAGAGCCGGCTTTCGTACAACGAAATCGGGCAGCTGAAGCAGAAGGATCTTCACGTGAGCGGTGGCAGTTCGGTGCAGGAGATAGCCTATACGTACAACGAGCGGGGCTGGCTCACGGGGATTAACAATCCGGGCAGCGTGACGGACAGGCGGCGTTTCGGTCTTCGGCTGGACTATGCGAACCGTCCCCGCACCTATAACGGCAACATCGGCACTGCGGTGTGGAACACGAAGGTTTCGACCGGCCAGGTGCAGACGCCCGAGCAGACCTATACGTACGATTACGATGCGCTCAGCCGTTTGCGGAAGGCGTCCTACAGCGCCACGGGTAGGGTAAATCACTTCAACGAGGAGTTGGCCTATGACAACATGGGCAATATCGATACGCTCCGGCGCACGAACGGAGGCACGGGGTGGTATAACCATTTCACGTACAGCTATGCGGGCAACCGTTTGGAAAGCGTTGCGGATGCTGGTTCTGCAGGGATGGGCAGCAGCTACACGTATGACGCCAACGGGAATGCGGTAAGCAATTCTCGGCTGGGCATTACCGGTATTGAATACAATTACCTAAATTTACCTTCGAAATACACCAAGGGCGTTCAGAGCCTGCATTACACCTATGATGCCACGGGGAGGAAGCTGGCCAAGTCGCTGGGCAGTTCGGTTACGCATTATGTGGATGGCATCCATTACGAGAACGGTTCTCTGGCGTTCATCCGTACCGAGGAGGGCCGCCTGGTTCCCAACGGCAGTTCTTTCATTTACGAGTATTTCCTGACGGACCACCTGGGCAACGTCCGTGCGGTTGTAGACCACACGGGTGCCGTGAAGCAGATTCAGGACTACTACCCGTTCGGCATGGAGATGAACACGGGCAGTGCGTTTTCCAGCACGCCGATAAACCAGTACAAGTACAACGGCAAGGAGAAGCAGGTGGAGCTTGGGTTGGAGCAGCTGGACTACGGTGCGAGGTTCTATGACCCGGTGATTGGCAGGTGGGGAAGTGTGGATCCGTTGGCGGAGGAGATGCGTAGGTGGTCTCCGTATGCATACGGGTTTGATAACCCTATCCGGTTCATTGACCCGGATGGCAGACGTCCGAAAGACCCGCCGGGATGGTTCCAGAGCGCATACAATGCATGGGTAAGCCTGGTGACAGGAACCTCGGGTTCATCGGCCAACGATGCCATGCCCAACGCCAGCCCGCAGACGAGTAGCATCAATAGAACGCTTGGGGTAGCCGGTGACGTCAAGGCGATAGGGGATGCCGCAGGCCCGTTTGCATTGGAAGCGGCGGCGGTATCGGGTGAAGGGCTGAAAGTTGTCGGTGCCGCCACAAAGACAGCTGGCTATTTAGCGGCTCCATTCACCGAAGGTGGGTCTTTGGTGTTGGTTCCGGTGGGCGAAGCCATTGAAGTGACCGGTACAGGGTTGCAGATACCGAAGATGATAGCTGCGGGAGATAATACGAGAGTTGCATATACTGTCGGCAGTACCTTGTTGTTTAATAGGGTAGGTAGTGTGGTTGATAAGGCAGGATCTGCTGGTAAAATTACCAAGACGGATAATAGCATACTGAACTTCGTCAACGAGATGTGGAACAAGACGGCCGATATGATATACGATTATACAGAAAGGGATAAAAACAAATAAAGATGGAAAGCTGGCTGAAATTGTTTGGGGGGTTCGCATTGGTAGGGATAGGAATATGGCAATTGACATCAATAATAAAGGAAACCAAGCAAGGTTATAGAAGCAAATACGGCAACGATATAGGGATATACTTTGGGTCGATCGGTTGCATAATCTTTGGAATAATCTTAATCTGGCAAGAGGCCTTTTGAGAGTGTAACCTGAACTGTGTCACGAGCACTACAACAGCCGGGGCGAGATAACCAGGCGCTTTGTCCAGCATTACACCTACCGTTTCAGCGGCCAGGTGAGCTCCATTACGCGTGTTATTGATAAACAATTGTTATGGGTTGTTTCGATGGGGATTCTACCCAAGTATGCCTACCTGGTCTGAAGACCAGGGGTAATGAAAAGACTTTCTGCTCTTTTTGTTGGATTTGCGACATATTTGTCGTGTGGCTTTTTTCAACGTTTTCCATTGCTAAAAATAGCGAATGGATGGAAAGAAGAAATGCTTTGAGGACTTGGATAGCAATAACTAATTGGAATAATGAGGCTGGCAAGTTGGATGGCAGAAGTTTTGGTTATAATACACAAGTAGTCTCAGCCCAGACCGCAGGTGGAATTGTTATTGGGTGGGCTGGAGCACAAGAGGCGTGGCTGCAGGAGCAGCAGTTGGCGTATGGTTCGGGGTAGTAGGCGCCATACCGGGAGCTATTATTTGCGGGGATATAGGAGGGATAGCCCGAGGATGGGCAGGCGCTCGGGCAGGCAAAATTACCGTGGATTTAATACATTATGGATATGAATAGGGGGATTTGGTATGCTCACTCTTCATCCTGTGGTTTAGACAGGACCTAGACATACTGGTTTAAAAGCAGCGAGTACAAAATTATGGCGGACTAGAATTATTTGCAAAAGCGTTTGCAAAACTCGAGTTATCTTTTTATCATTACAGTGGATTAAGACATCAGCCTAAACGGTGTGCAAGATTCCAAGTGGTAAGTTTTCATGGCTAATGTATGCGTAAGAAACGGTCGTTCATTGAACCAATATAGCCTGTACGAGGAAATATTATAACTGAATCCGACGGAAATACAGTTATCTATACCGGTGTAAGCACTATTGAGGTCAACGTAACTTTATTTTGTTGGACGAAAGCATTATGCAGTGCATCTGGCATAATGACGGGGGCTGACCCTTCTTACGCAAGAAACAGAAAATATTAATAGATTATTAACCAAACGGCCTTATGCGAATTTTAATCATCCTGAATCTTTTGCTATGGACGAAAACGAATTATTCGTTTGCACAAGTATCCGCTGAATATACCAGCCAAAACGCTGCGTGGACAGCTTTAAATGTTACCGGCAACGATTTATCGGTAGACAAGGTGCTTCCCATGACCAATGATTGGAGCCTTTATGTTGGAAATCCATATCAACCTGCCGGGGCGAATCTGGCTATCCGGGCAATTACAAATGGCAATGTAGGCATCGGCACCGATAGCCCCCAAGCGAAACTTTCGGTAAACGGGAACATCCTTGCCAGGGAAGTGAAGGTGAAGACAGATATCACTGTCCCGGATTATGTGGTTTGAATCGGGTTATAAATTGCTCGCACTTGCTGAGGTGGAAGCCTATATCAAGCAACACAAGCATCTGCCGGAAATCCCTTCGGCCGCTGATATCCAGCGGGATGGGTTGGACCTCGCTGTGATGAATCTGTTACTGCTAAAGAAAGTAGAAGAGCTGACGTTGCATTTGATAGAAAAGGAAAAAAAAGAGCAGTTAATGGCAGATGATTTAGACAAAATGAAACAGGAAATCAGCTTTCTAAAATCGCTTATTGACAAACGGTAACACTTAACAGAATTAAAAATGAAAACAGCGTTACGCATAATATGCGGCACCAGCCTGTCATTGGGTTTGGCTGCATCAACCGCATTTGGACAGAGCAACACATTCCCGGCATCAGGGAATGTGGGTATCGGAATCTCGCCATCAGCCAAACTCCATGTGAGAGGTGAAACCCGTATCGAGCGCCGGTCTGGGGGTAATAACCACTTTCTGTTTAACTTCGATGCAGGAGGCAATTACTTTGTCAGCGATGATCCAGGCTCGAACCACAAACACATGTACCTTCGTGTGCTGTCCAACCGCAGTGGAAGCAATAAGACGAATATGTATTTCCAGACAGGTATCAAGGACAGCACGGTAACCACGCGGATGACGATCCGTCACGACGGTAATATCGGCATCGGAACCACCAACCCCCAGGCGAAACTGGCTGTAAACGGGAATATTCTTGCCAAGGAAGTGAAAGTGAAAACTGATATCTCCGTGCCGGACTACGTGTTTGAATCTGACTATGAACTTCCCAGTCTTGCTGAAATAGAAGCATACGTTAAGCAACATAAACACTTACCGGAGGTCCCTTCGGCCGCGGATATCCAGCGGGATGGGTTGGATCTTGCAGCGATGAACCTGTTACTGCTGAAAAAGGTGGAGGAGTTGACGCTGCATATGCTACGGCAGGAGGCCAGGATTAAGGAATTAGAAGACCTACATGAAATTAACAAGTAATGAAGTTTATTTTCACTTGCTGCTTTCTAATGCTTGGCTATGCCTTAAAAGCTCAGTATTACCCGAGCATAGCCAGTTATTTTTTTAACGGCACAACAAGCCAAGGTGTTAAAATCAAAACCAACATACCGTTCTCTCATGGATTAGGTATGCCGTTGGTGATGATTAAAGGGTATAATTATAATACTGGAGAAGTAATTGCCATAGATATAGTTTGGTATGTGTATAATGGTGCTTTTACAAGACACTCGGCAACAGCTTACGGGAGCGCTGCGCCAGAGATTCGGTTGTCTAATGAAAATGGTAAGATTATCATACACCTGTCGAATAACGTTTACTATCAACGCTTTTATGTCAGTGCCTTTGCGCAAGGCAAAAGTGAGAATAGTACTCATTTCACTGGCTGGACGGTGGCGAGTGAGCCAGTTAATGGAACTTCAACTGTTTTAGTTTCCTATAAACAGCATTTGGCTGGTACGCTTAATATGCCGGGCAATAGTATATGGACAAGTACGGGTAACGTTGGCATCGGAACGGCCAATCCCCAAGCGAAACTTGCGGTAAACGGGAACATCCTTGCCAAGGAAGTGAAAGTGAAAACTGATATTTCTGTGCCTGACTATGTGTTTGAATCTGACTATGAACTTCCTAGCCTTGCTGAAATAGAAGCATACGTTAAGCAACACAAGCATCTGCCGGAAATCCCTTCGGCCGCGGATATCCAGCGGGATGGGTTGGATCTTGCAGCGATGAATCTGTTACTGCTGAAAAAGGTGGAGGAGTTGACGCTACATTTGATTGAAAAGGAGAATAAGATCCAGGCTATACATGAAGAACTAATTCAACTGAAAAGCGAATTAACAAATAGAAAATAAACTATATGAGTACAATAGCGAAATATATCAATGGGTTAGCAGCCATTATCCTATTATTCCCGTTTGTATGTGTTGGTCAGGTGGCCAGCAAAATAGCCGTGTCAGACACTCGGCATATTGACGATGCACCTGTGAGTTTCAATCGTGAAGTGAAGTTCGATTTTAAACTCAGGAACGCTGTTGGAGTACCTGGATTAGGAAATTACTCCGGACAGATGACCATCGCACCTTGGGCCGATAACAGTGGCAATAGACATCACCAGCTAAATTTTAACGATGGCGGGATCTTTTACCGCACAGGACGTCCGGATGACTCCACATGGGGCATTTGGCAAAGGATGGTAATAGAAAACGGATCGGGCAATGTTGGTATAGGTACTGACAACCCCCAGGCGAAACTGGCTGTAAACGGGAACATCCTTGCCAAGGAAGTGAAAGTGAAAACTGATATCTCCGTGCCGGACTACGTGTTTGAACCTGACTATGAACTTCCCAGTCTTGCTGAAATAGAAGCATACGTTAAGCAACATAAACACTTACCGGAAGTCCCTTCGGCCGCGGACATCCAGCGGGATGGGTTGGATCTTGCAGCAATGAACCTGTTACTGCTGAAAAAGGTGGAGGAGTTGACGCTGCATGCCATTCGGCAACAGCAGGAAATTAAAGAACTTAAAAAAGACTTAGCCTCGATCAAAAAGCCTTGAAAAAGCACACCCTACTAATGAAGCATTTGTAATTATGCATGACGGGAATTAGGAATCCTAACACGCCATCTGGAGACGATAGCCCGCAATATGGTAATGGGGGTACAGAAATAAAAAAAGCAGCTTCATGTTGACTGCAAACAACCAATATGGTATCTGTTAACTTTCAAGAGCTATTTGCAAAAAACGCTTGTAAAATTCGAATTGTCTTTCTATTATTACAGTGAATTAAGACATCAGCCTAAACGGTGTGCAAGATTCCAGTGGTAAGTTTTCATGGCTAATGTGTGCGGGTAGGAAACAGTCGTTCCTTGAACCAGTGTGTTCTCTGTCAAGGCTTAGAACATATTGTAGCTCGGCACTGGTTTACAAGCGGGGCTAAAGGGGCAGGGAAATTCCTTGAAGGAACAACTGCTCGTGGTTTAAAAGGAATGATTGAGACTGCTACTACTAAGGGAGTATTCAGACCTAATACTTATGGTAGAGCAGGGACCATTGCCGAATACAATTTCGGCAGAGTCATAGGTACCACTTCAGGTGGGGCACCAGCCTCAAACCTAAGGGTCGTAATTGGACCTAATGGTAATGTAATAACAGCTTTCCCATTTTAAAAATCATGAACCATGTTTGAAATAAAGTACAATTTCTCCAAGAACAACAATGTGAGTGCTGTTGATGCCGATGAAACAGCATTAAGATATCATCTTTTTTTAGGCAGTCTAATCTTAAAAAGAGAAAATAAATCAATAGTAATTGATTGGGACTGGATACCTCTAATAGACTTTGCGATTTGCTTACTCGCTATCTATAATTCTTTGCATAAAAAAACTCAAGGTGAAGAAGAATTTGAATTTACAGAATCTGATGCAAGAATAACATTTCAAAAAAATGAAAACAATATTAAAATAATCACTTCATTCTCTGATGAAGCTTTAGAAATGAACATGGAAGAATTTCAGAAAGCAATTAATAAATTTTATAAAGATATTATTTTTGAGGTTGCTAAGGAGAATCAAGAGATTAAAGGTAATAATTCGTTCAATGAATATTTAAAGGAAGCTGAGAAGATGTAAGAAATGCCGCTAAGGGGGGAATGACCGAATTGCTATGATACTCCCTATTTGCTGGACAACTTCTGCACTAATTTAAGATATAATCACGACACATTTTTGATTTGCTGATAGAACCTTTCATCGGGTGT
>NZ_FOLL01000042.1 GCF_900112315.1 Parapedobacter composti
GAAGGCGATAGACAGGCGTGTTAGGGTATTTAGGTTTAGGTTAATTTGAAGAGAATTTTGTAAAATTACGCAGTCTTAATTCGGGGAAGTCGACAAACAACCTCGATTTTTATAAGTATTATCGTAGCAATAATTCGTTCCTTGACGAAAGTTTTTTTGTTCGTGGCAACCACGATATAAAGCTATGGTTGGACACCTATTATTTCCAGTCTGACCAGTCCTTTTCCACGTCACATGATTACAAGGTCGCCAAGATAATAGCCAACGATTTGATACAGGTTTACATCGAAGACCAGTTGTATAACAAATTCCAAAAAGACAAATCGAAAGCACCGAAAAATCTGAAATGGACAGGTAGCAAAGTGGCATTGATAGAATTGATTTATGCCCTGCATTATCAAAATGTGTTTGACAACGGGAACAACGATATAAGGGAAGTAGCCCAATATTTTGAAAGTGCCTTTGGCATTGATTTGGGCAATTTCTACCAGACCTATTTGGAATTGAGAAACCGGAAGATGAACCGTACTAAATTCCTTGATACACTTCGGGAGGAACTAATACGGAGAATGGATGAGCGGGATGAAAAGTAAATAACTTCATTGCCGAAACCAAAGCCTACAAAAAGATACCAAAGATATTATCCTTTACCGATGAACACGGCAACGACAATATGAAGCAGGTCATTGAAGCCAATTACAGGCAGGTTAAAACGGACGTTATGCAGATTGTCGAAAGCGAAATGGAGCGGATTAAGAACGACCCCGATTTACAGCATTTGATACAGCAGGAGTAAGGGTATAAGAATAAGTGACTAAACGATAGTTACCTTAGGAAACACAGAAATAATATTGCATTTTGTCATTTGGCAAATCGTCATACCAAACCATTTAATAATTTTGTACTATGGAAGAATTTATAAATTACCTGTTGCAGTTCGGTAATTTGAACAAACAGCAGATAGACTTGATTACAAGCAAGGCGACAGAAATAGAACTCAAAAAAGACGAATATTATTGGGAAGCGGGAAAAACAGTTAGACAGGTTGGGTTTCTTACGGACGGTGTTATTCGTGTTTTTTATTACAACAACAAAGGTGAAGAAATTACACGCTATTTTATTGAGGAAAACCATTTGATTTTATCGGGAAACACAGTTGATGAAGTTTTTACGCCTTCCGAATATCTGTCTGCCATTACCGATTGCAAATTGGTTGTTTTTTCAAAACAAAATTGGAAAGACCTTTCCGCAACGATTATTGGTTGGGATAGCATTATTCAAAAGATAATCACTAAACATCACGGCGAAAAAATTGCAAGAAGAAGCGAATTGGTTTCGCAGGACGGAACAGAACGCTACCTTGACTTTATCGAGAAGTTTCCAACATTGGTAAATCGTGTGCCTTTGTCATACATCGCTTCCTATTTGGGCATTACGCAATCATCTTTAAGCAGAATAAGAAAGAATATCCGCTAAAATCACTTTTTGCCAAATGGCAAATGGTTTCATTTTTTATTGAGCCAATTTTGTACTAACAAATTTTAAAATCAAAAAAGATGAACAAAAGAAAATTAGGAAACAGCGGATTGGAAGTATCTGTATTGGGTTTTGGGTGTATGGGATTAAGTTTTCCGAATGCACCTACAAAGGAAGACAGCATAAAGTTAATACGTTCGGCAGTTGAACACGGAGTCACTTTCTTTGACACGGCGCAAGGTTATGGAGAAAACGAACTCTTGGTAGGCGAAGCACTTGAACCATTGCGTAATGAAGTTGTGATTGCTACAAAATTCGGTTTCAAAGACGGGGATGGGAGATTGGGATTAGACAGTAGTCCCGAAAACATAAAAGCCGTTGCCGAAGCGTCTTTGAAAAGGTTGCGGACAGACGTAATTGATTTGTTTTATCAGCACAGGTTCGACCCGAATGTTCCTATTGAAGACGTTGCAGGTGCTGTAAAAGACCTGATAAAAGAGGGAAAAGTAAAACATTTTGGTTTGTGTGAAGTAAATGCAGAAACCATTCGCAAAGCAAACGCCGTTTTGCCTGTAACCGCTTTGCAAAGCGAATACTCAATGTTTTATCGTGAGCCCGAAGATAAAATTATTCCGACATTGGAAGAATTAGGTATTGGTTTTGTGCCTTTTAGTCCATTGGGCAAAGGATTTTTGACAGGAACAATAAACGCAGATGTGGAATTGGATAAAACCGATGCAAGAAATATGTCGCCACGTTTCAGCAAAGAAAATAGGGAAGCCAACCAAGCATTAGTTGATTTGGTTGTTTCCATTGCGAAAGACAAAAACGCTACACCTGCACAAATTGCATTAGGTTGGTTATTGGCTCAAAAACTTTTCATCGTTCCAATTCCGGGAACATCAAAATTACACCGCTTACAAGAAAACATTGGTGCGACAAATGTTTCATTAACCAATGACGAGTTGAGCAAAATAAATGCAGCATTGGCGACAATTAAAATTGTAGGCGAACGCTACCCTGCACAGGTTCAACAAAAATTAGGCAAATAAATATACCGTATGCTTCTTTTCTATGCCATACTTATTGTCGCTTTGGACTTTTATGTTTTCTTCGCATTGCGTGGGTCGAGCATCCCCTTTGCGAAGAAAATATGGTTTGGATGGCTGTGGTGGGGGTATAGCATCATGCTCCTAATCGGGTTATTCACAGCGCTTCGCTCCGATTTTCCGTTTGCTTACCGTTCCGGTATTGTGATTACATTTATCATTACGACCATGTGTAAATTTAGCTATGGACTGGTCTTGGTTACTGACGACATTAGGCGTGGAGGCGTGTGGATTTCCCGTTTTCTCTTTCCAAAAAAAGAAAAAGAAACTCCCTCTCCCCAACTTATCGGAGACAAGCAGAGGCATGTAATCACACGTTCCGATTTTTTGCTCAAGTCGGGATTGGTCGTGGCTTCGTTGCCGTTCTTTGGGCTATCGTGGGGTGTAATTTCGGGTGCATACGATTATAGGATTCGTCGGCAAAAGCTGTACCTGCCTAATCTTCCACAAACCTTTCATGGTATGACCATTGCACAGATTTCGGATGTGCATTCGGGTTCGTTTTACAATAAAAAAGCGGTATCAGGTGGGATAGAGTTATTGATGGGGGAAAAACCGGATATGATTTTTTTTACGGGCGACTTGGTCAATCACCTTGCTTCGGAGATGTGGGACTATCAAGATTTGTTTTCCAAGTTGAAAGCCGATTTAGGGGTATTCTCGGTACTCGGAAACCATGACTATGGCGATTACCATTTCGGTTACGGGGATTCTCCCGAAAAGCACCGAAACCTCAAAAACCTCGTTGGCACACATAAGGTCATGGGATGGGATTTGCTTCGCAACGAGAACCGCAAGGTCAAAGTGGATAACGAAACTATTTCCATCGTGGGAGTAGAAAACTGGGGTACGAGGAACTTTTCGAATAGAGGGAATATTCAAAAGGCATTGCTCGGAACCGAGGAAGAAGCAGTAAAACTACTCCTGTCACACGACCCATCGCATTGGCGTGAACAGGTATTAGATACGGATGTTGATGCAATGTTTGCCGGACATACACATGGAATGCAGTTTGGTGTGCGGAGCGAACACTTCCAATGGAGTCCTGTGCAATACATTTACAAAGAATGGGCAGGGCTTTATTCGGAGGGAAACAAGCAGCTATATGTTAATGCTGGTTTTGGATTTCTTGGATATCCCGGTCGTGTGGGTATGTAATCTTCCCCGAAAACAGCTACGAATATTAATGTAGTTTTATAATTTAGGGACAATGAAAAAGAGTAGGTTTAGCGAAAGTCAGATCATCAA
>NZ_FOLL01000015.1 GCF_900112315.1 Parapedobacter composti
GCCACCACCTCGTCCAGCCCGGGCTCGTATACGGGCAGCCTGGAGAGGTCGGGGTCATTCCATGCGGCGATGCGCTTTTCGTTGACGTCCACGACGGTGACGGTAATGTGGGGGCATTGCTGGGCGATGACCGACATGGTCGGTCCACCGACATAACCCGCCCCGATACAGCAAATCCTCGAAATTTTCATGCAAGCGGTGACTAAAATAATAAATATAAGTACTAACCGGCAAAAGTACGAAAAATATGGCGGTACGGTAGCGCACGGCGGTATCTGGGGGTAATTCATAATACTTCTTGCTACTTCTATGTTATTCGTTAATTTTACCCTAACAAAAACGTTGCTGTGATAAAACAAGAGACGGTCGATAAAATATTGGATGCCGCACGCATCGAGGAAGTGGTGGGAGATTTCGTGGAACTTAAGAAACGGGGCACATCGCTCATCGGGCTTTGTCCTTTCCATCATGAAAAAACACCGTCCTTTAATGTATCCGTAAGCAAAGGTATCTATAAGTGTTTTGGTTGCGGGGCGGGGGGTGATTCGGTTAAATTCGTGATGGAGCACGAAAAATACACCTATCCGGAAGCGCTCAAGTATCTCGCGCAGAAATATCATATTGAGGTGGAGGAGGCTGAACGCACGCCCGAGCAGGCAGCCGCCCAGGATAAGCGGGAAAGTTTATTTATCGTAACCAATTGGGCTGCCAAATTTTTCAGGGAAGTGCTCTGGGATACTGGCGAGGGGCGTACAGTTGGCCTTAACTATTTCAAGGAGCGGGGCTATCGCGAAGATATCATCCGCAAGTTCGAGCTCGGTTATTCTCCCGAAAGCTGGACAGCTTTATATGATCAGGCGAAGGCAGCAGGTTATAAAGAGGAGTTTCTGGAAACAACCGGCCTCATCATCCGGAAAGACGACGGCGGAATATATGATCGCTTCCGTGGGCGCGTGATGTTTCCCATTCATAACCTCACAGGGAGGGTACTGGGATTCGGTGGCCGCACGCTAAAGACAGATAAAAAAGCCGCCAAATACGTCAATTCACCTGAAAGTGAAATATACCATAAATCCGATGTGTTATATGGTTTGTTTTTCGCTAAAAAGGCCATTGTCGAGGCCGACAATTGCTATCTGGTAGAAGGGTATGCCGACGTACTGTCTATGCACCAAGCAGGCGTTGAGAACGTGGTGTCTTCTTCGGGGACTTCACTTACCAGCGGACAAATCCGGCTCATTTCGCGGTACACTAAAAACGTCACCATTTTATATGACGGCGATGAAGCAGGTATCAAAGCTTCACTGCGCGGCACGGATATGCTGCTTGAAGAAGGGCTCAACGTTAAAGTGCTGCTCTTTCCTGATGGTAACGATCCCGATTCTTACGTGCAGCGATTCGGCTCTACGGCGTTCAAAGACTATGTTGCTTCGCACCAGCAGGATTTTATATTTTATAAAACACATGTGCTCCTTCGCAACGCCGGCAATGACCCGATAAAACGTGCAGAGGTGATCCATGATGTGGTGCAAAGCATTGCTTTGATTCCGGACGCCATCAAAGCGTCGGTATTTATCAGGGAATGTAGCGTGTTGCTGGACATAGAAGAGCGCCTTTTAGTTGCAGAACTTAATAAGTTGCGTATCGGGCAGGCACGGAAAGCCGATAAGAACCCGGACCCCTTGTCTGCCGGCCCGGGCTCGTCGCAACCAGCATCCCAGCCTCCGCCGGCAGATCAAGGAGACAGCACTTCTTCGGATGTGCTGCAAGAACGCGAAATTGTGCGGATACTGTTACACTATGGCCATATGCCCGCTACCTGGGAAGCGGAAGCAAATATACCGATAGCACCGCTCTTGCTTAGTGGCTTGAATGATGTGGCATTTGACGATCCGGCGTGCCGGGCAATAATCGATATTTATAAGGAGTATATGGATCGCCAGGAGGTTCCGGATGATCGTATATTTATCGCTAATGCCGACCGGCGCATCGCCGACCTGGCGGTGGATTTGCTTTCCGTGAGATACAACATCAGTCCCAATTGGAATGATGAAAAGCGTAAAATATACGTGTCGCATGAGTCTGAGCGCCTAGAGGATTTGGTATACAGTGCAATTTACCGGATCAAAAAGCGAAAAATTGAACGCCAGATGATTCATATCAGGGAAGCGTTGAAGGCTGAAGCTGATGAAGCTAATATCCAGGTAATGCTGGCCAATTACCAAAGGTTAAAAGACGTGTTGAAACTAATTGCAGAAAAATTAGGCACCATCGTTGTAAAATAATGGCAAGTGCTATCGAAATAGGCAGAAACGGTGAACAAGCTGCGGTCGGGCTGCTGAAACAGCATGGTTATCGGATTCATTTCTGTAACTGGCGCCATAAGCAGCTGGAAGTGGACATTATCGCTCAAGACGGCCCCGTTCTGGTTTTTGTAGAAGTCAAAAGCCGTACAGGATACGCCTACGGCATGCCGTATGAGTTCGTAGATGCGCTGAAGCAAGCCAGACTGGTGCGTGCGGCTAATCATTATATTGCCTTGCATCATTACGGAGGCGAAATCAGGTTTGATGTCGTGTCTATCCTGTATACCGACAAACAGGGGAACTATCAAGCGCGGCTGATTAAGGATGCATTTTGGCCGGATTAACCGTAAGGGTGTTGAGCAATAATCACTAAGTTTGTAGCCATGAACAAATTGATTTCTTTAACTGTGGTGGTCCTTGCTTTTCTGGCTTCGTGCAATACGCAGCGGAAAACAACGAAGTTTCGATTTGATACGCCACAGGCCGGCACAATGGTCAAGGCCGGAGAAGCCGTTCCGCTGAAATTGGTGTTTCCGACGGACATTTCTACGTTTGACTCGGTGGTTTATGCGATGGATGGTGAAATCGTTGCCCGGAAAACAGACAGCACACCGGTAACGCTTGATACCGAGCATGTCGCCTTTGGCAGCCGAACACTCAGTGCACGACTATATTATAATGGTGAAGAGCAGGTGGCTTATAGCAATATCGTAGTGGTGCCGCCGTCCCCCCAACGGTATGGTTTTTCGGTGGTTAATGAGTACCCGCATGATCCCGAGGCGTATACCCAGGGGCTGGAATATGAAAATGGGGTGCTTTATGAAAGCACGGGCCAAACAGGTAAATCTTCCTTACGCAAAGTGAACTACCGCACAGGCGAAATATTGCAGCGGATAGATCTTGATGATCAATATTTTGGTGAAGGAATGACCATCGTTGGTGATAAAATTCTTCAGCTTACCTGGCGGAACAAAATCGGTTTTGTATATAACAAGCAGACTTTTGCCAAAATCGGAGAATTTGCATATGGTCAAAGCCCTGAAGGTTGGGGCCTTTGTTATGATGGGAACCGTATTATCAAATCGGATGGGAGCAATCGGCTTTATTTTCTCAACAAAGATACTTATGCTGAAGAGGGTTTTATTGAGGTATATAATGACAGCGGACCGGTAGACAGCCTGAATGAATTGGAATATATCAACGGAAAGGTATACGCCAATGTCTATACCGAAGATATTATCGTTATCATCAACCCTCAGACGGGCGCCGTTGAGGGAGAGATTAATCTTATTGGCATATATCCGGATAAGAAAGAGTACGACAACGAACTTAACGGCATAGCATATGATCGGCAGGGGGATCGGCTTTTTGTAACTGGAAAGCTGTGGAGCAAGCTTTACGAAATCAAGCCCATTGAACGGTAACCGCCAGCCATGCTGAGTGACATCAAATACTTTTTTAAATATCGGGAAAAAACGCTCGACCGTGTAATGCTGTATGTGAGTGCCGCATGTGCGCTGGTTGTGCTTTTCCATCTCGGCTATAATACCAGTACGGCAACCGCTGAACAATTTGCGATTATTACTGAAGGGTTGTTTTACGGCCTTATGGTACTAAGCGCCACCCGTACGCTAATGGCGGTCTGGATAACCAACCGTATTGTGGTGGCACACTACGGCGGGTTGGTGCTGATGCTGTATTTCTTGGTGGTAGCCCTGGGGCGGCTCGCAGGCCACGGTTTCCTTGCGTTCCTCCAGCAAGACGAGTGGCTTTACCTGGGCATTTTTGCTGTTGCGGTAACCGAGTTGTCGAAAAGCAGCCTGTTTTTTGACAATTTTTATTTTAATCCCACCATCCTGTTTGTCATCAGCTTTTTAGTGCTTATCCTGATAGGTACGTTATTGCTGATGCTTCCACGGGCCACGCCGGGAATACCGCTAGGTTTTGTCGATGCCCTCTTTATGGCTACCAGCGCTGTGTGTATCACGGGATTGTCCGTTATTGACGTTTCCGCACAGCTCAGTGGTTTCGGGCAAACAGTGCTATTGCTTCTCATCCAATTAGGCGGATTGGGCATCATGACTTTTACTGGTTTTTTTGGCTATTTCTTTTCAGGTGGATTTTCCTACAAAAACCAGTTGATGTACAGCGAGATACTTAGTGATAAGAAGGTTGGTTCTGTTATCAACACGTTGTTTAAGATTGTTTTCATTACGTTGTTTTTTGAAGCGATTGGTGCGGTGCTGATATATTTCAGTACCGATGCAACAGATTTCCGATCTAATGGTGAGCGCTTGTTTTTTGCGGTGTTTCATTCAATATCGGCGTTTTGTAACGCCGGATTCTCCACCGTGCGTGATGGCATGTTTCATCCGGACCTGCGCTTTAACTATAATTTACAGCTGGTTATCGCCATGTTGTTTATACTGGGCGGTTTGGGTTTCGCAATCGTACTGAATACGTATACTTTTATCAAGCGCTGGATAGTAAATGGCTTTTACCGGGTATTTTATGGTAGGGCATTTACGTATCGTGCATGGGTCATCAGCTTTAATTCCCGGCTAATTGCATGGACAACCTTTATCCTTGTCGTAGCAAGTACGGTATTTACGTTTTTGCTGGAATATAACCATACGTTAGCCGATCACGAAAGTTTGTGGGGAAAA
Organism: Parapedobacter composti; assembly: GCF_900112315.1. Lineage (GTDB taxonomy): Bacteria > Bacteroidota > Bacteroidia > Sphingobacteriales > Sphingobacteriaceae > Parapedobacter > Parapedobacter composti. The sequence goes on from NZ_FOLL01000015.1 coordinate 4,973, forward strand.
ATAATAGTGGCCTTTTTTTCCGGTACATCATCGCGCACGGCGGGGTTTAACGCAGTGGATATGGATGGGTTTACGTTTCCTTCCGTGATGTTTATCATGTTGTTGATGTGGATAGGCGCGTCTCCGGGATCAACGGGAGGCGGCATAAAAACCACCACGTTTGCGGTAGCTTTTCTCAATATTATCAGTTTAGCGCGGGGGAAGGATGATTTGGAAATCTTCAGGCGTAAGATTTCAAACGATTCGGTAAATAAGGCATTCGCCATAATTATGCTGTCTTTGTTAGCCATGGGGATAGCTGCCTTCGCATTGACAATTACCGATGCCGACAAGAGCTTATTGGATATTGCCTTTGAATGTTTTTCAGCCTATGCCACCTGTGGGCTCAGTTTAGGCATCACACCCGAGTTAAGCGATGCGGGGAAAGGGGTGATTACCTGTACGATGTTTGTCGGCCGGGTTGGGCTGCTCACCCTATTGGTAGCATTGGTGAAGAACATCAAAAACAGGAGTTATGAATATCCGCAGGAAAAGGTGTTGTTTTAATTTGATGTTGATATGAAATATATCGTATTAGGATTAGGGAATTTCGGTAAAGCCTTGGCCATCCGCCTCACGGAGCTCGGCCATGAAGTGATCGGAGCAGACAACCGCATGAGCAGGGTTGAAGAGCTGAAGGAAAAAATCACGCATACCGTCCGCATGGACAGTACGGATGCAGACGCTATGAGCGGACTACCGCTCAAAGATGCCGATGCGGCGATCGTGGCGATCGGGGAAGATGAGGGGGCTTCCCTGCTAACCACAGCCCTGCTCAAACAACTTGGTGTGAAACGGATTATCGGTCGTGTAGTGTCAGACCTCCAGAAGACGGTATTAGAAGCGATGGCAATCGATGAATACATCATGCCCGAGGAAGAATCGGCTGCCAGGCTGGCCATGCGGCTAGATAATATCGATATTGTCGACTCCTTTAAAATTTCGGAACGGTATAGCATCGTTGAAACTAAAGTGCCGGCAAAATATGCAGGGATGACATTAAAGGAGGCGAATCTGACGAATAAATACCGTGTTATCGTGCTTACCACCATCAAATCTACGGAATCGCACGAGGGCGGAAAAACCAAGGTCAGCAAGGAGGCCACGGGTATAGCGCAATCAGATACTATCTTGGCAGAAGGGGATATTTTGGTGCTGTTCGGCGAGTCGAAAGACATCAACCGGCTGATCAAAAAAGCAGAATGAGTTGGTATATGGCATTATCAAATCTAATCTCTATTTTTGGCACGTTGCCGTGGCGATCTTTAACGGTCAGCGACCATTGCGTGCGGCATCAGATAACTTATTGCCTGCAACGACTAATAAAAACGAATGAAAACTTGGTTCAATAATAATTCAACTCATTTTGCGGTTATTGGCATTTTTATCGCCATCTGTTTCTTGTACTTCACGCCGGCGTGGCAAGGAAAGGTGCTATATCAGCAGGATGTGTTGCTGGCACAGGCAGGGCAGAAAGAGATTTTAGATATAAAAGCCCGTGATGGCGACATGCCGTTATGGACAAATTCCATGTTCAGCGGGATGCCAACGTATCAAGTGCTGATGGAGCTTCCATGTAATGTAGGTACTTATATCATGAGGGGATTTAAGGCTATATTTCCTCATCCTATCGATGTGGTGTTGCTTTACCTGCTTGGAGCCTACCTGTTGTTCAGCGTGCTAAAGATCCGGCCATGGCTGGCTGCGGTTGGTGCCATCACATTTGCGTTTTCTTCTTATAATTTTATTTATATCGAGGCTGGTCATGCTACCAAGACCTATGCGATTGCGTTCATGGCACCGATATTGGCCGGCATTTTATTGGCTTTCCGTGGCAAGTATTTGTGGGGAGCGGTGATTCTGGCGTTTTTCATGATGCTTGAAATTCGCGTAAATCACGTTCAGGTAACCTATTACTTGATGCTGGCTGTGCTGGTATTGTGCGGTATAGAACTGTATCATGCCATCCGCGAAAAAAGGTTGTTGCCTTTCGGCAAAGCCATCGGTTACCAGCTTATAGCTGTTCTAATTGCTGTTGCGGTTAACGCGTCTTTGTTGTGGCCTACTTATGAGTATAGCAAAGAATCGATACGTGGCCAGGCAAATCTTCCCGCCGAAGGTTCTGAGAAGGTGACAAGCGGCGTAAGCAGAGACTATGCCTACCACTGGAGCCAAGGGGTAGGCGAGTGCCTGACTTTCCTGATTCCCAACGCTTATGGTGGGGGAATGTCTACCCAACTGGACGAAAACTCGGATGTTGCAAAGGTGTTAAGCAGCCGCGGGTATGCGCCGGAGGCCGCAGCTAACTTTCCAACTTATTGGGGAGAAAAACCCAGTACCTCCGGTCCATGGTATTTCGGTGCAGGCGTAGTATTCCTTTTCATATTAGGATTACTCATTGTACGGGGCAGGCTTAAGTGGTGGCTCGCAGGGGCTACGGCTCTGATCGTACTCTTGTCATTCGGACGCCACTTCCCGCTGGTATCCGACTTGTTTTTCAACTATTTTCCCTTGTACAATAAAATGAGGGCGGTAGAATCTACGCTGATGATAGCGACATTGCTGATTCCGGTCTTGGCAATACTTGCCGTGAACGAACTGATTACCAATGGCGCTAAGATTAACAAGTTGGATAAAAAGGTGTTGTATGTGCTTTACGGAGTGGGAGGTTTGGCGCTGCTTATTGTTTTAGTGCCAGATGTTTTTTTAAGTTTTAAATCTTCTAATCATCAGCTGATGATCCAGCAGTATGCTCAGCAACTGCGTGATAATACGTTGGCTAATGAACTCATGTCGGCGCTGGTAAAAGATCGGGCGGCTTTGGCGCGGGCCGATGCTTTGCGGTCGTTACTGTTTATTGGGCTTACCTTTGCTTTGGTATGGCTGATCGCGAAAAATAAGCTTAAAGCGCAGCCAGCAATCATTCTGTTGGGCCTTGTTACCTTGATTGATCTTTGGGGGGTTGATAAGCGGTATCTGAATAATGATCGGTTTGTCGACAAGCTGCAGTTGAACCGTCAGTTCGTGCAGGAACGAGAGGTGGATAAGCTTATTCTCATGGATAAGGATCCGAACTATAGGGTGCTCGATCTCACCACAAATCCCTTTGCGGACTCCCGGACCTCTTATTTCCATAAATCCATCGGCGGCTACCATGCGGCCAAGCTTATGCGTTATCAGGAAGTTATTGAAAGGCAGTTCAGCACCGCCATCAATGAGGATGTGCTTGATATGCTCAACACACGCTATGTCATCACGCGCGATAATAACCAGAATAACGAGCGTATTCAACGCCGTGCCTCCGCGGCCGGCAATGCCTGGTTCGTAGAACAGGTAACGCTGGTAAAGAGCAACGAAGAAGAAATGGAGTCGATCAATGCGTTCGATCCGCGTAAAGAGGCTTTTGTTCATGAAGAATTCAAACCGTTGCTGAACGAGAAGCGTCTGGGGCGTCCCACAAATGCGACTATCGAGCTTATCTCATACCGGCCCGACCGATTAGTGTATGAATATTCTACACCGCACGATGCATTAGCGGTATTTTCCGAAATCTGGTATGACAAGGGATGGAAAGCCTATGTAGATGGAGAGGAACAACCCATTCTCCGGGCCAATTACCTGCTCCGGGCCATGCAGTTGCCGGGGGGTAATCATAAAGTGGAATTCAAATTCGAACCGGCATCGTATCATACTGGCGAGAAAATCGCCCTGATTGCTTCCATCATACTGGTGCTTGGAATTGCTGTCGCAGTGTGGGTGGAAATAAAAGGAAAGAGCGGCGAGTCAGGACCTAAAAAAGGGTAAGCTGGGGATCGGTTACCCGGAATGTGCGCCTATGGTGCGGTGTAAAACCATGCGATAAAATAGCGCTGCGGTGTTCAACGGTGGGATAGCCTTTGTTTTGTGACCAACCGTATTGCGGAAATTCGCTATGGAGTTGTTCCATGTATTCATCGCGATAGGTTTTCGCTAATATGGAGGCCGCAGCAATAGATAAGTATTTACCATCGCCTTTGACGATACAGCAGTATGGGGTTTGCCGGTACGGGATAAATCGGTTGCCATCTACAATAATGTATTCGGCTTTCAGCTTCAATGCATCAAGTGCTTGGTGCATGGCTAAGTAGGAGGCTTTGTGGATATTGATGCGGTCAATTTCCTGGGGGCTTACACTGGAGACAGCGAAGGCCAGCGCCTCGGTTTCAATTACCTGCCGGAGTTCCAGGCGGTGGGTAGCAGACAATTGCTTGGAATCATTGAGCAAAGCATGCCGGAAAGCCGTGGGGAGGATCACGGCGGCAGCGAATACCGGCCCGGCCAAGCACCCCCTTCCCGCCTCATCGCATCCTGCTTCCACGTAGCTATCTTGATACCTGGATAGTAACATGCAACAAACTTAGCTAACTTGTCTCGCGTAAACAAGAAAAGCATACTTTTGTCGGCGAAAAAGCAAATGCCGACATAGTTATATAGACCTTACGTAATAATTTTTATACAATTAAACTAAATCCTGATGAAGGTGTCAAATCCACACATTATGATAAAACAGATGGCTTTGAAGGTTTACTTTGCTGGACTATTGGCTGTGCTTTTGGTTGGCCCGGCACTTGCCCAGCGTAATAAAGGGGTGGTGCAGCCATCATTAGATTGGGCCGAAGGCATTACGGTTGATGGCCGGCTCAATGATTGGGGCGATACGCTCGCATATGTGCATGCTACCCAGGATTTCAGCTACCATATTAAAAACAATGCTGAAAACCTATATGTAGCCATACGGGTAATGGATAAAGATCGGCAGATGCAGGTTTTTGCGCAGGGACTGGCCTTCATGATCAATAATCAAGGAAAAAAAAGGGACGGGCCCACGGTATATTTTCCCGTGGCTGACCGGTTGGCCTTCCGCTCCATTATGTCTGCCGATAATGATGATCGGCCCGACGATATGCGCAAGGGAGCGCTTGAGGCTATCCGGGCTATTTATGTCATGCGGTTTGACGATGTGCTGGATGGGCAGATTTCACTCGACAATACGTATGGTATAGCCGCTAAAGCTACGCTGGATACTGCTGATGCGTTGTGCGTTGAAATGGTCGTTCCCCTGGATCGATTGGGCCTCACGCTCGACAACCAAGATAAGCTCGCTTTTAATATCAAGATTAACGGTATTATGATACCCGGCAGCGGGAGCTCTCCTGCAACGATGCGGAGGGGATATGGTGGATATGGTTATCCTTATGGATACGGCTATCCATACGGCTACGGACGGCAAATGCCGTCTAGGCCAAGGGAGGAACCAGGTGTTTGGGTCGTATCACCTTTGGCAATAGAATGACGAACTTTTAATATACTATATGACTATTTTCTATCAATCAGCTGCCCAATTCTTTGTTAAAACAAGCCTATTGGTTGTTTTTTTATTGCCGCTTGGCGCTCATTCCGCATTTTCGCAAAGCGACCGGCGGGTGCGGGGAACATTGCGTAATCCTGCCGGTGACGCTGTCGCGGGCGCGTCAGTTAGGCTGGTGTCTGAACGCGATTCCGTACAGACCAGCTCTGGAGCCGAGGGAGGCTTTACGTTCAACAAAATACGAGGGCAGCGTTTAGTGCTTACCGTGACGAGCCTGGGATATGACACGCTTCGTCAGACGTTCGTGTTTGACGCGGGTGAAAATGAGCTGCAGATACCCCCTCTCGTTTTGCGTGAAGCGAGTCATTTGCTGGGGGAGGTTTCTGTGACGGGTACTATACCCATCACCGTCAAGGAAGATACGTTAGAGTATTCTACGAGAAATTTACGATTGCGCGAAGGGGCTTTGGTGGAAGATGCCTTGAAAAAGCTGGATGGTGTGGAGGTCGATAAAGATGGTAATGTAACCGCTCAGGGCGAAACCGTGACACGGGCCCGCATCAACGGCAAGGACTTTTTTGGCGGTGATATCCAGGCAGCCATCAAAAACTTGCCGGCCGAGATTATTGAGAAAATACAGATAGTGGATGACTATGGGGATATGGCCAATATTACCGGAAACCGTACGGGCGATCCGGAACGGGTGCTGAACCTCCAGATAGCGCCCGATAAAAACAACGGTGATTTCGGGAACTTCCGTGCCGGAGGCGGTACCGAAGACCGCTATCAGGCAACCGGATCGTACGGCAAATTCAAGGAAGGTATGCAGCTTTCCGTATTAGGCAACCTGAACAATGTGAACGCTAGTTTATTCGATTTTAACATCCGCAGCGGTGGAGCGCGCCGGAGCCGCGGAGGCGGCAGCTTTGGCCGTGGGTTTGGCGGTGGCGGTTGGGGAGGGGCAGATGGCCTTACTAATACCCAATCCATCGGCATCAACTATCGTCAGGACTTTAATGATAAACTGACCATGTATGGCGAATATAGCTTTGGTCATACCGATAACGCCACGCTTAGCGCACGATTTGAAGAAACCACGCTTATCAATGAAGGTGTGGTGTACATGGCCAGTAACACCGACAACGGAAGGCAAACCAATGATCATCGGTTCAGCTGGAATATTGAATACAAACCTGATGACAAAAACTATATTAAACTCTCGCCTAATCTCAGTTATAGGCACGACCGCACCAATAACTTCCGGATGGGCAGCAACATTCGCAACGATTTGCTGGTTAACGATGAGCAAACCAATCAATATAACCGATCGTCTGCGCCTAATTATGGTATCAGCGGGTTATATAACCGTAGGTTGAGCGACAACGGGCGGAACATTTTTTTGAATTTTTCGTTGAATACTGCCCGTACCGCCCAGGATCAGGAGCGTATCCTGAACTCATTGGTTTATACGACTTCCATTGCTGATTTGGATAGTATTTATCAACAGCATTTGGTTGATTTGGAAAACAAAAACCTCAACGGCGGTACCACACTTTCTTACATAGAGCCGCTCGGCCAATACAGCAACCTGGAAGTTAGCTATGATTTCAATTTTGCATCGTATGACAACAACCGTCATGCCAATGCCTATGATATTGATGGCGTGATTATTGATAATCCGGAGTACAATAACAGCCGTACATACGACTATACCTTTTATACGCATCGGGGTAGCCTTACCTACCGTTACCGCAAAGATAAATGGAATTATTCACTGGGTGTGGCCGCCCAGCCAAATCAGTTGCGTGGAGGCGCCAACATCGACGGGGAGGCTATTCCAATTAACCGCACGGGATTCAACTGGATGCCCGTTGCACGGCTGGAATACGAGATGTCGCGTACCAAGCGATTTAATATTAACTATACCGGCCGGGCAAACGAACCCGGCGTGACTCAGATTCAGCCGTTTACAGACTATTCCAATCCCAACGCGCCGGTGACGGGTAATCCGGAGCTGTCTGCAGAATTTAATCATGAGTTGCGGGTCAATTACCGGAACTTCAATGTGGGTGGTGGGAATTCTTTTTTCGTAGGCCTTACAGGTTCATTGTCAGAAGATAAAATCGTAACAAACCGGACAACTACGGTAGATGATTCCATTGGTGTCATTAATGCTACTGAATACTTGAATGCCAATGGTGTTTATAATACCCGTGGGTTTTATAACTTCTCCAAACCCTTCGCTGATCGAACATATACTTTGTCATTCAACGGTATGGTAAGTTATAATAACAACGTATCGTATGTAACTGCCCCGGAAAACAATGCCGAGGCATCGCTACTTACACAACGCAATATTGCCAAAAACTGGGTGCTTGCTCAAGGGGTAAACTTCCGTTATAACCCCAAGGAAACCATTGAGGTTTCCCCGGGTGTAAGGTATACATACAATACCACACGCAACACGGTTTCTGATAGGAATAACCGGGATGTATCCACTTGGGCACTTACTTTGTATGGCAGCGTAAATTTAACGCCGACGTGGATATTCAGTGCAGATTTAGCTAAAACAACGAACAATGGCTACAACAGTTCAGTGGATGCTAACCCGATGATTATCAACGCTTATATCGAAAAGCAGTTTCTCAAGGGCAGAACAGGGGCTATCCGTTTCCAAGCCTTTGATTTGCTCAACGAACAAACCAATGTGTCCCGCATGGTGACAGACAATAGCATTATTGATAGCCGTACGAACCGCCTGGCTCGTTATTTTATGCTGACGTTCAGCTACCGGTTTTCGAATTTTGCCGGGGGAAATATGTTTGATGGCTCAGGCGGACCTGGGGGCTTCGGCGATGGCGATCGCCGAAGGGTACGTTTCTGAGTACCGCCTTTTTTGCTATCTTGCGCGCCTATGGAGTATGAGCTTATTCATTTGCCTAACGGTATCCGTGTCGTTTTGCACCAAGTGCCTTCCTCGGTTACCCATGCATGCATGCTGATTAACGCCGGTGCGCGCGATGAGGAGGCTGGCCGCTACGGATTGGCGCACTTTATCGAGCATCTGTTATTCAAGCAGACGGAGCGGCGGAATACCAGTCAGATACTTAATAGGCTTGAGGCCGTAGGGGGCGACCTGAATGCCTATACTACCAAAGAGTACACCTGCATACACGCGTCGTTCCTGACTCCTTACTTGGGGCGTGCGCTTGATTTGTTTGAGGATTTGTTTTTCCATTCGGTGTTCCCAACGCACGAGATGGAAAAGGAAAAAGGTGTTATTCTCGATGAAATGGCCTCGTATCTGGATAGTCCCGAAGACTCCGTTATGGACGATTTTGAAGATCAGCTTTTTCAAGGGCATGCTCTTGGACATAACATCCTGGGTACGGCTGATGACGTGATGCGGCTTAACAAGGCCGATATTACCCATTTTATTCAGCAGCATTACCATCCGCATGAGCTTGTTATCGGCATCAGTGGCAACTATACGGCAAAGGCGGTTACGGTTGCTGCCCAACGGATTATGGGTAACATCCCAGCGGCAGCCCACAGTCTAAGGAAAAGGGAAGCACCCCATCGCAATGGCACACACCATATGGTTGCCAGAAAGCCGATTAATCAAGCCCATTATGTGATGGGAGGATTGGCTTACGATACCCATCACGACCATAAAACCGGACTGCTCTTGCTCAACAACTTACTCGGTGGCATGGGCATGAGTTCTCGGCTCAACCTCATCGTGCGCGAACAGCAAGGCATTGCATATACCATAGAATCAGGGTACACGCCGCTTTCAGACACAGGTATTTTTCATATTTATTTCGGTACCGATGCAGAAAAGGCGGAAAAAGCGGTACGACTGGTCAAGAAGCAATTGAAGAAACTGCGTGAACAGAAGCTGGGCGTCATGCAATTGTATCAAGCGAAGAAGAAGTTCAAAGGGCAGATAGCCTTAGGCGAAGAGAACAGACTGAATCTGATTATGGCCTTAGCCAAAAGTGTATTGGATTACGGACAGGTGCAAACGCTGGATGAAGTGTTCAGGAAAATTGATGCAGTCACCGCTGACCAATTGCTGGCTATTGCTAATGAGATTTTCGATGAGCAGAACCTGTCCAGTTTGTGCTTTATGCCAGAGTAGGTGTTATCGCCTACCATTTCTGATAAAGGGTTACAACAATAAATTATGCATATTCGACTAGGCAGAACCATCATTTTAGTAGCCGACTATGACGAGGCTTTTGAGTTTTATCGGCAGAATTTCTTTTGCGAAAAGCTATTTGATGCCGTCATGCCAGACGGAGAACGGTATCTCCATGTCCGCTTTCAGGGCGATGAGCAGAACGGTATCTGGTTCTTGCGTGCCGACACGGCGCAAAAGGCCCTGCTGGGAAATCAGACGGGCGGGCAGCCTACATTGGTGCTGTATACCGATGAATGCCAAAAAGTGTATGAGCATGTGCTGAACAATGGTGTGACCATCCTCGAACCTATTAAAGACGCCGAGGGAAGCAGGTTTTTCCATTGTGCCGATTTATATGGTAACCGGATTACCGTAGTGCAGCTTACAGGATAATCCGACCGCGGCAATTACCGCCCTCGAATACCGTTGAGCGACTAAAAGTATCGCTCAAACGAAAGGCCATAGGTAAATAACAGGTTTTCGCTGCGCGTGCGGTTAACCCGGTTGTAAACGAGCGCTGCTTTTAGATTAAGCCAGCGGCTAAGCTGGAATGTAATGTCATTGTTAAGGCGGATGTTAAAATCCTTGCCGTCACGGAGCGAAGGCTGGTAGAAATTACTTCCTTGCAGTACGACCAACGACTTGATTACAAATTTATACGCTAACCGGAACGAATTACGGATGGTTTGGTAGTCCACATGCCGGTTGTCAACCAAAATACTGCTCGTATCGAAAAGAAAGCCGTCGCTTAGGTTAAGATAAGCGGTTTCGTTATCGAAAAAGCTGTAAGCTACACCAGCGCCGGCAAGCAATTGGTTTTTGATGTTGAGCGATAAACTGGTGTTATAGTTAGCCAACCCCCAATAGAAAAATCTCCGGCCCGAGCGATAGAAATTTGCGTCCAAAGTAGCCGAGTAGTCGTTATTCGTCGTCGTCCCATCTTGTTTTCCATAAAGCCAGTTGTTATTCAGGTTGAGGCTTATATATTCTTTTCGGATCGAAAAGCGTAGCCCATTATTAAAAAGGTAAGCACTTTTATCCGATGCCCGATTGATGGAATTGGTAGAAGAGAGTTGTATATAGTAATGCGTGCTGTCGGTCCATTGGGCCTGCGCAGCTACCGAGGCTAACGCTAATAGTAGGGTACAGTATATAATTTTTCGTGTCATGGATACGCTAATTTAGCAAATTCGCGTTCCGAATCCAGACGAAATCTGAAATCGGTCGGCAAGTGTCGGCATATTCCCTATATTTGTCCCATTTGGAAGCATTGTATAGATTAATAAACTGAACGAAAGATGAAGAAAGCGTATATATTTCCGGGGCAAGGAGCCCAATTTGTAGGCATGGGGAAAGACCTGTATGACCATAATGATGAGACCAGGTTCTTATTCGAACAGGCAAACGAACTGCTCGGCTTCCGAATTACCGATGTCATGTTTGAAGGTACAGATGAAGATCTCAAGCAAACGAAAGTTACACAACCGGCCATTTTCCTGCATTCAGTAATATTAGCTAAAGCACTCGGCAAGGCGTTTGATCCACAGATGGTGGCGGGACATTCTCTGGGCGAATTTTCGGCTTTGGTGGCAGCGGGGGCGCTAAGCTTTGAAGACGGCTTGAAACTGGTGGCTGCACGGGCTAATGCGATGCAGAAAGCTACGGAAATCCAGCCGTCTACCATGGCTGCCGTCCTTGGGCTGGACGACTTTACCGTGGAAGATATTTGTCAGCGCATAAGCGATGTGGTGGTGCCAGCCAATTATAATTGTCCCGGCCAACTGGTGATTTCCGGAACAATTGCAGGTGTAGATAGGGCCTGTGAACTGCTCTTGGAAGCTGGAGCTAAGCGTGCGCTTAAGCTCAATGTGGGCGGAGCGTTCCATTCGCCCCTGATGGAGTCGGCAAAGGTAGAACTGGAAGCGGCCATCGCGGAGGTGGAAATTAAAAAGCCGGTATGTGCGGTTTATCAGAATATTGATGCAAAGCCGCACGCTGATCCGGAGGCTATCAAGCGAAACCTTATCGACCAGCTTACCGGACCGGTGCGTTGGACACAGAGCATCCTGCATATGGTTGAAGACGGCGCAGCATCCTTCACGGAGGTTGGGCCGGGCAATGTGTTGCAGGGGCTGGTGAAGAAAATAAACAGACAGGCCGTCACGTCAGCAGCAACGCTTTAAAGGAGCGGCCGGTCTGCGTTACCGGCCGTCAAAGGCTGAAAGCAGCTTTAACCTTGTCGACATAATCAAGCTTTTCCCAGGTGAACAGCTCCACTTCCAGGGTTTTGGTTTCGCCGTTGCTGTTTTCAAATGTTTTGGTGACGGTTTGCGGAACCCGGCCCATATGGCCGTAAGCCGCCGTTTCGGAATAGATAGGGTTGCGCAACTTTAGGCGGGTTTCGATACCATAAGGCGTCATATCAAACAGTTCGTGGATTTTTTCCGCGATTTCGGCGTCAGACAGGTTAACCTTGGCCGTGCCGTAGGTGTTGACATAAATTCCGATGGGATCCTTCACACCAATGGCATAGGATATCTGTACCAATAGCTCATCGGCAACACCGGCAGCCACCAGGTTTTTTGCGATGTGGCGCGTTGCGTAAGCCGCCGAACGGTCCACTTTTGAAGGATCCTTGCCCGAAAAGGCACCGCCGCCATGGCCGCCCTTTCCGCCATAGGTATCTACGATGATTTTACGGCCGGTAAGACCGGTGTCTCCATGTGGTCCGCCGATGACAAACTTACCCGTCGGGTTGATATGGTACTTAATGTCGTCAGTAAATAATTGTTGTAATTCAGGCTTGAGCTGAGACTTAACCCTGGGTATGAGAATATTAATGATGTCCGATTTGATTTTTTCAAGCATAGCAGCTTCTGTTCCGAACTCATCGTGTTGTGTAGACACAACAATGGCATCGATACGGCTTGGCCTGTGGTTATCGTCATATTCAAGTGTTACCTGAGCCTTGGAATCCGGCCGTAGGTAGGTGATATCTTTGTTTTCACGGCGTAAAGCGGCAAGCTCATATAACAACCTATGGGCGAGATCTAGCGCTAACGGCATCAGGTTATCGGTTTCGTTATTGGCATAACCAAACATGATGCCCTGGTCTCCGGCTCCCTGCTCCTGCTTCTCTTTCCGGTCTACCCCTTGATTGATGTCGGGCGATTGCTCGTGGATGGCCGATAACACGCCGCAGGAATGGGCTTCAAACATATATTCGGATTTCGTGTAGCCGATACGCTCAATAACCGAACGAGCGATTTTGGGTACATCAATATATACCGTTGATTTTACTTCGCCAGCAAGCACAACTTGGCCGGTAGTGACCAATGTTTCGATGGCTACCCGGGAGTCGGGGTCCCAAGCCAAAAAGTTATCGATTAGCGCATCGGAAATCTGATCCGCTATTTTATCGGGATGTCCTTCCGAAACGGACTCTGAAGTGAATAAATAAGGCATAGTGGTGTTCTATTTGCGATGCAAAGCTACGATACTTTTATGGTTTTCAAAATGATGGGGTTCCGGTTCGTGGCCAGTACCGCGGAATCTGGGGGTCCAATATTAAATTTTTATCAATTGTTACAACACTTATCAAAATTTAACGTTTATGCTGATACATTTGTGGTGCTAAATACGGACCAATCTGACATGGGAAAGAAGCGGGTGCTCTTTGTGGTAAATCCGATATCCGGTGGGAAGAAGAAAAAAGGCTTCGAAAAACGTGCGCTTGAAGACCTGGATACTTCTTTGTACGATGCGGAGTTTGTGTGTACCCAGTATGCTAACCACGCTTATGAACTGGGGGCTGAGGCAGTAGCCGACGGGGTGGACGTGGTTGTGGCAGTGGGGGGCGACGGCACCATTAATGAAATTGCCTCGGCGCTGAATGGCACGTCTACGGCGTTGGGAATTGTACCCGAGGGATCGGGCAACGGACTGGCGTTGTACTTGGGTATCCCACTTAATGAACGAGCGGCGGTGCGCAGGTTAAACCGGATGGAAAGCATGGTTATTGATAGCGGAAGCATTAACGGATTACTTTTTTTCAATATGGCGGGCATCGGATTCGACGCGTCTGTAAGTGATCGTTTTGCGAACGACAATATACGGGGGGCTATCGGTTACCTGAAGGCTGTCATGACCGAAATCAGTACCTATAAGCCCCAGCATTACCGGTTAACCATCGACGGACAATCCTTGGAACGAGAAGCGTTGATGATCAGCGTAGCGAATTCCCCGCAATACGGCAACAATGCGCATGTGGCTCCGCAGGCATCCGTTACGGACGGTATATTGGATGTGTGTATCATACATAAATTTCCGCTGTATATTTTTCCGATGATGGTATTCCACTTGTTCAATAAAACGGCTGATCAATCCGAGTATGTAGAAATTATTCCCGGCAGGCAAATCCGCATCGTCCGCGAATCCGCCGATGCCGTGCATGTGGACGGCGAACCCAAAGCATTAGGCCCGGTGTTGGACATCGAAGTGAATCCAAGTACATTGAGAATTATCTGTTAGATGCAATGAAAAAAAAGAAACAAAAATATACAGGTGTTGTATATTCCACGGCCGATAATTTCGTTTATCAAGAAGAGGAATCAACGCAAGAAGAAGTGACGCTGCCCAATCAACAGCAGCAGCTTCGGGTGATGTTGGACCGGAAGATGCGCGGCGGGAAGGTGGTCACCTTGGTAACGGGGTTTGTGGGTACGCAGGCCGATTTGGAGGCGTTGGGAAAGCGGCTTAAACAGCAATGTGGTGTGGGCGGAAGTGCTAAAGATGGCGAAATCATCATACAAGGCGATTTTAAGCAGCGCGTCTTGCAATTGCTGTTAGACGCCGGATATCGGGCTAAACAAGTGGGTGGATAACCCAATTTACCAAAAAGAGATATTTAATGATTAATTTGCAATTACAAAAAAAAATAGTTTTCATTGTAAAAAAATTGCTTCCGCATTACAGAAGCATGTTTTGTCGGGGAGGTGTTGATGCTGCTGCTGCGCACTCCTTAGTATGATAAGATTTACTGACAATTATTGACAAACGTTTTGTTTTTAGTTTAAAACACTATATTTGCTTTGCCCTTATATGAGGGTATTAAGGTTAATTTGCACAAATTACTTAAAAATCATATTTAACAACATTAAAATCTAAAAATTCAAAAAAAATGGCAAACGCACCAAAAACAAGTACAGCAAAAGAGAAGAGCAATTCAAGTTCGAATGTTTTTGCAAGTCTGGCAATTATTTTCTGTTTCATTGTAGGGATATGTGTTTATAAATTCATTCTGGGCGATCCGTCCAACTTTATAGACAACAATCCGGAGAACCAGCCCCTTCCGGGTAACTATTACGGTATGATGTATCATGGCGGGCCGGTAATCCCCGTCTTATTATCATTGTTTTTGATGGTGTTTATGTTCGCTATAGAGCGCTTTATCGTAATCGGAAGAGCTTCTGGAAAAGGAAACGTAGGCAACTTTGTGCGGAAAATACAGTCGCTGATAGGTGGTGGTAATATTGATTCCGCTATCGCAGAGTGTGACAAGCAAAAAGGTTCTGTGGCCAACGTTATCAAATCAGGTTTGTTGAAATATAAAGACGTATCGGCTAATCCTAATCTTGACATCGAGCAAGCTACGGTAGCTATCCAGAAGGAAATTGAAGAAGCTACAGCGTTGGAGATGCCGATGCTGGAGAAAAACCTGACGATTATGGCTACCTTGGTTTCCATTGGTACACTGACTGGTCTGTTGGGTACAGTTACCGGGATGATCCGTGCATTTGCTGCATTGGCTACCGGTGGGGCTCCGGACTCTGCACAGTTGGCAAACGGTATCTCTGAAGCGTTGATGTGTACAGCAACCGGTATCGCTACTTCTACCTTTGCGATCGTATTCTATAATATCTTCACCTCGAAAATCGATACATTGACGTACTCTATTGATGAGGCTGGTTTCTCGATTGTACAGACGTACGCAGCCAGTCATAAATAGGAAATTTCATCCGGTTTATGGAAAACCGGATGAATGTGCATCTTATCAGTAACGAGTAGTAAAAAGTACGATTATGCCAAGGGTAAAAGTTAAACGAGCCAGTACGACAATAGACATGACGGCAATGTGCGATGTGTCTTTCTTGCTGCTCACATTTTTTATATTGACGGCTACGGCCCGTCCGCAGGAGCCGTTACAGGTGGATACCCCAGCCTCTGTTACACAGGTGAAGGTGCCCGACGAAAATCTCGGACTTATTACCGTGGGGGATAATGGGAAGCTGTTCTTTGGCGTTAAAGGGCGGGATATCCGGTCCCGGATGCTCGAGTTAATGTCTGAGAAGTATAGCGTTCCATTCACTGCTGAGGAAAAGGCAGAATTCTCGTTGATGGAAACATTCGGTGTACCCATAGGGAACCTTAAGCAGGTGATCAATATGGAACCGAGTGACCGGGTTCGCCCGGGGCTCCAGCCCGGAATACCTGCAGACACTACCAAGGACCTGTCCAATCAGCTGTTCCATTGGATTTATTCAGCACGCGTGGCAACCAAGGAGCTTAAGAATGAAGAAATGCGGCTTTCGATCAGGGGAGATGCCAATGAGAAGTATCCCGCTATCAAGCAGGCAATTGACATCCTTCAGAGCCAGGGCGTAAACAAGTTCAGCTTGCTTACCAGCCTGCGTAGTTCGGATTTTTAATGGGGAGTTTTTAAAAACAGATTAAGATTTTAATGCAATGGCAGAATTAAATCAAGATAGTGGCGGTGGTAAAAAGGGCGGTGGCAAGGTAAGAAGTAAAAAGCAGGGCGGTCGGGTAGACCTGACAGCCATGGTGGATTTGGCTTTCTTGCTGATTACGTTCTTTATGCTTACCACCTCATTGAATAAACCGAACGCCATGGATGTGGCCATGCCAGACAAGAATGAAGAAGATCCGGAAGATAGGCTGGAAGTAGCGGACAACCGCACCTTGACGCTCCTTTTAGGATCCAACAACAAAATTGAATGGTACTTAGGCCAGTATAGCGAGCCCATAGAAGGGCCTGAGATTGCTGACTATGGAAAGGATGGAATACGCCCGATACTGCTCAAAAAAATGCAGGAAGTGCAACAAAAGACCGGTCAGGGCTTAATCATTGTGATTCGTCCGAGTGAAAAAGCAACCCACCGGAATTTGGTGGATATCTTGGATGAGATGAATATCGTGGAGGCTAAGCAATATATGATCGGGACCATCAGCGAGCCGGAAATCGAAGCCTTGAAACGGGACGGTTTATATAACGATTGATAGTCACCACATAAAACAATAGATTATGTTTGGATCGAAGTTAGATATTTTTAAGAAAGAATGGCTCGATGTGGTGTTCGAGGGGCGGAACAAGGAATACGGGGCGTATGACCTGCGTAACCTTTCGCCGAAGGCTACCAATATTGGGCTGGTCGTGTCGACCGTTGCCTTCGTCTTGCTGTTGATGGCGCCGGCTATCGCAAGGTGGATCGGCGTTGAAGATGCATCGGAGGTGGAAACGGAAAGGGTTATCGAAACGGTGGTGGAGCTATCAGAGCCGCCGCCCGTGAATGAGGAAGAACCCCCTCCCCCTCCTCCTGTTGAGCCGCCACCACCAAGGGTGGATCAGGTGCGGATGCCTGAACCCAAAGTAGTTCCGGCGGAGGAAGTTCGCGACGAAGAACCTCCTACGGTTGAGCAGTTGAAGCTGGCGGATCCGGGGTCGAAAACGATAGAGGGAGATCCCAATGCGGATATCCGCATCGATTTGCCTGTAGGTGAAGGTGAGCTTGACGCTGAAGTAACCGAATCGGGATCAAGCAATGAAATCTTCCACTCCGTGGAAGTTCAGCCGCAACCGCCCGGTGGTATGGCCGCGTTCATGAAATGGGTAGGTGACAATTACCGTTATCCGCAGGCCGCTATCGAAGCCGGCGTGAATGGATTGGTGCAAATTTCGTTTGTGGTAGAGCGCGATGGAAGCCTCACCGACCTGAAGGTTGTAAGAGACTTGAAGTATGGCACGGGCGAAGCAGCAATAGAGTTGCTTAAGAAGGCCAAGAAATGGCAGCCAGGTGTGCAGAACGGTCGGCCCGTACGGGTGGCCTATACACTGCCCATCCGGCTTAACATCCAACAGTAGGTATATTGGCACCAAGTTATCACAGTGACAATAACGGCAGACAGAAATCGCCCAGTAAGCGGTTTCTGTCTGTTTTGGGCCTGTTTATGTTTGGCTTTTATTTCGCACTTGGTGTGGTGATTATCTTTTGGAAGGAATTTCCGATCCGTATGGAAAGCACATACCGGGTGCTTTTTGGAGTGTTACTGGTGGTATATTCATTTTTCCGATTCGTGCGGCTATGGCAAAGCAGGTGACAAGGGGAGACGGGCGGCGGGATTTTTTTGAAAAACCGGTTTTTTTTTCATAGCTATGAAAAAATTGCTATTATTACCACTCGTTTTTGGCGCAGCGTGCTGCTTATGGTCCTGCAACAGCGGGGAACCCAGGGAGGACAGGACCATCGTAAGCGGGCAGTTGAATGTGCTGACAGATGAGAGCCTGCTTCCTATTATGGAAGAGCAGGTGACGGTTTTTGAACACCTGTACAGGCGGGTGGACGTGGTACTGTCAGACGCGCCGGAAAACCAGGTGGTAGCTAAGCTGCTGAACCAGTCAGCGGAAGTTGTAGTGCTGACAAGGCTGCTAACGGAAGAGGAAAAAAAGTTCTTTGAGACACGGCAGTTTGAGCCACGCGTGCATCAGTTTGCAACGGATGCCGTGGCACTGATTGTGAATAAAGGGAATCCTGATTCGGTGATCACCGTGGATGATATTGTACGGATAATGCAGGGGAAACAGTCGGCGGACCGGGTGGGTCGATTAGTTTTCGATAACCCGAATTCCAGTACGGTTCGTTTCTTGAAAGCGTTGGCTGAGGTGGATTCGCTACCTTCTACAGGCGTATATGCATTGAAGTCTAACGCTGAAGTGCTGAAACATGTGTATGAAACGCCTCAGTCGGTAGGTGTTCTGGGGATTAATTGGATTGTGAGGCCGGATAGCAGTTTGGCGCGGTACGTGGATGGTGTGAAGGTGTTGGCCGTGAGGAATCAGGCCGGTAAGAATGGTGATGATGGGTATTATAAGCCCTCTCAATCAGTATTGGCCGAAGGACGTTATCCGCTATCCCGCCCGGTTTATGTGATCAATGCTGAGCCTCGCCGGAGTTTGGGTATGGGGTTTGCAGCGTTTTTAACCGGCGTGACAGGGCAACGGATTGTTCTCAAATCAGGATTAATGCCGGATAGCCTGCCGCCGAGGGAAATTATAATTAGATAGGGGCAGGTAGAAAGGCGGGCGGATGCCCATGAATTTGTTGCCATGGACGGCAACTCGATATAGGGAAATATAGGTTAAACTAAATAGGATTAAAATGATGAAGAAAGCAATGATATGGGGTATATCCCTTGCTTTTGTGATTACCGGTGCACGGGCGCAAAGTGTGAGTGATGCGAGGAAGGCCATTGATGCGGAACAGTATGCCCAGGCTAAGGGAATGTTGGAAACGCTGGTGAAGAACAAGCCCAAGGATGGAGAGAATTACTTTTATTTAGGGCTTGTGTATATACATAATGATCACCTTGATTCGGCCAAGACGGTTTTTGACCAGGGTTTAGCGGCCGATCCGAAGAACAACCTGAACAAGGTTGGGCAGGGAATGGTCGATTTGTATAAAGATGATGCCAGCAGCGCTGCTGCGAAATTTGCCGAGGCAACCGCGAAGTTAAGGCGGAAAGAATATTTGGAGTTATACCACATCGGGCGGGCGTACATCGACGCCCCAGAGCCTGATTATCAGAAGGCCGTGCAGTATTTGGATCAAGCAAAGGCTAAAAACGCGCAGGATCCGATGATTCCACTGGCCTTAGGAGATGCTTATCTGGCAATGAAAGATGCGAGTAAAGCGTATGTAAATTATCGTGAAGCATCTACATTGGATAATACGCTTACGCGTGCCAGGGTACAGATGCAGGTGATTGTGCGGGGTTCCCATGCTTGGCAGGAGGCGATTGACGGCCTGAAGCAGATTGCAGAAGAGGTGCCAGATTATGCACCGACATACCGTGAGCTGGCTGAAACCTATCATGCATGGGCTGTTCAGGCCACATCAATCGATGACTATAAAGAACGCAATAAGCAAGCTGTAGAGTATTACAAGCAGTATATGGACAAAACGGACTATACGGTAGATTCCCGTATCCGTTATGCCGACTTCTTGGTCTATGCGAGGGATTATACCGAACTGCAGGAACAAGCGCGGGCGCTCGCTGAGCTGGAAGATGTTAACCCGAAAGTATTGCGTTATCTCGGATATGCGGCGTATGAAAATAAGCAGTTTCAAGAAAGTAAAGATGCCTTGGAGAAGCTGTTTACGCGTATGGAGGCAGAGCGGATTATCCCCAGGGATTATTTGCATCTCGGACTTGTAGACATTGGTCTTGCCGTGGAGAAAGAACCGGTTGACGAAGCGCTCTTTGATGAAGGCATTGCGCAATTGAAAAAGGCGGTCGCTGCGGATTCCTCTATAGCCGATGATTTGCATGAGGTGGGTATGGATCTTGTTACCAATAAGCGGAAGTATGCTTTGGCGGCAAAGGTTTTTGAAATTCCTGCGTCAACACCGACTTCCAGAAATCATGTCTACGACAATTTCTATGTTGGTTTTGCCACCTATTATGGTGTGGCAACCAAGCAGTTGGCTGAAGAACCGGCCCGCACCGAATGGCTTCGTAAGGCGGACACCGCGCTCGGCCTTGTAATTGAAAAGGCCCCAACTACCCAAGATGCTTATCTGTTCAGGGCACGGATAAACAATCTGTTGGACGACAGTGAAAAGCCACAGGGATTGGCTGTCCCCTACTTCTTGAAATATATTGAAGTGGTTAAAGAAAAAGGTGATGCAGACGTGCAAAAAGCCAAGAATAATTTCATTGAAATTTATAATAACTTGGCTGCTATCGCTGCGAAAAACGGTGAATACCAACAAGCCCGGGATTACCTGAACGAAACACTGAAGCTGGACCCGGCAAACGAGTACGCGAAACAGACATTGATGTATCTCGAGCAGGCTTCGACTTCAACCGGCAATACCAGCCGATAATATCCGGTCTATTGTCTTGTATGATTATAATAAAGCGCTAATCTTGAAATTAGCGCTTTATTTTTTTAGCTTTGCAGGCACGATTGATGGTGTCTTTCATTAAAATGCAGTAAGGAATCATGGAAACAGAAGTGTCTAATTTGCCAAGTGATTATTTGCCCATATTGATCCAGTTCGGTGTTGCGGTGGTATTTTCGGTGGGAGTGATTTTGCTGACACACGTTATCGGGCCGAAGGTCCGCACGGATACCAAGTTGGGGGCGTTTGAATCGGGGGTGGAGGTTATCGGCAATGCCCGCCAACCGTTTTCTATCAAATATTTCATTGTGGCCATTCTCTTCGTAATTTTCGATATTGAGGTTATATTCATGTATCCCTGGGCGGTGAACTTCCGGGAGTTCGGTTTGTCAGGCTTGATTGAAATGTTCATCTTTATGGGATTACTGCTCCTCGGCTTCATTTATGTCATCAAAAAACGCGTGCTGGAATGGGATTGACGGGATATTAGACTGTTTCTAAATAAGATTATTGGCCCGTTAAAAGGACAATATATCGTAGCTTTGTACCTATCAGATGTTTCTGGTAGGTTTTTTTATTTAGAAAGGTTAGGAGTTAGCTATGAGCGACATAAAATTGGCCGAGGCTCCTCCCGGCATTCAAGGCTCCGGGTTTTTTGCTACTTCGCTGGATAAGGTGATTGGGTTGGCGCGGGCCAACTCGCTGTGGCCGCTTCCTTTTGCCACGTCATGCTGTGGCATTGAGTTTATGGCGACCATGGCGGCGACATATGATGCCGGACGGTTCGGTATGGAACGGAATAGTTTTTCGCCCCGCCAGGCGGATATGTTGATGGTAATGGGTACGATTGCCAAAAAGATGGCTCCTGTGCTCCGCCAAGTATATTCGCAGATGGCTGAACCCCGTTGGGTGATAGCCGTGGGGGCGTGCGCCTCCAGTGGTGGTATATTTGATACGTATTCCGTGCTGCAAGGCATAGATGAAATCATCCCGGTGGACGTTTATGTGCCGGGCTGCCCGCCCAGACCAGAGGCTATCTTGGACGGCGTCATGCAATTGCAGGAGATTGTAAAGAATGAATCGTTGAATAGACGGCAAACGCCGGAATATAAAGCGCTGTTAGAGAAATACGGATTTCATACCAATGGCTAAACTAAGTAATGAGAGGGTTGTAGAGTGCCTTAATAAGCGGTTTGAGGGGCGCTTCAGCCAACTTGAAGAAGCCTACGGCTTACTGACAATCGAAACCAATAAAGAGGATATTCTTGATGTTTTGGAGCTCCTGAAAACCGATGAAGAGCTGCAGTTCATTTACCTCACGGATATCACAGCGGTGCATTATCCAGAATTGCCAAAAGAATTTGCGGTGGTGTATCACTTACATAGCTTGGTAAATAATATCCGTATCCGAATCAAAGTGTTCTTGGAAGGAACATATCCGGCTATTCCTACGGCAACAGTGCTCTGGAAGGGGGCGAATTGGATGGAACGCGAGACGTATGATTTTTATGGAATCCAGTTCGTTGGGCATCCTGACCTGAGGCGTATCTTGAATATGGATGACATGGAAGCCTTCCCGATGCGCAAAGAACACCCATTGGAAGACCCAAACAGGGTAGATAAAAAAGATTATTTCTTCGGTAGATAGGGGGACTTGATTATGAGCAACTCAGTTAGCAAGACATCGAATAATAAGCCGATTTATGCCGATAAGGAACTACAGGAAGAGCTTTTTACGCTTAACCTGGGGCCAACGCATCCGGCCACGCACGGCGTATTTCAAAATGTGTTGCAGGTAGACGGCGAGCGGATAGTCAGCGGGGTGTCCACCATCGGTTATATCCATAGGGCTTTTGAAAAAATTGCCGAAAGACGGGCATACTACCAGATTACTACGTTGACTGATCGGCTAAACTACTGCTCGGCCCCTATCAATAATATGGGGTGGCATATGACGGTAGAAAAGCTACTCGATATTGAACTTCCCAAACGGGTGCAATACATGCGGGTGATTGTGATGGAGCTTTCACGCATTGCCGATCATATTATCTGCAACGGTATCCTTGGGGTTGATACGGGCACCTTTGCCGGATTTATCCCGATGATGATTAAACGGGAGTTTATCTATGAGATATTCGAAGAGATCTGCGGTGCACGGCTAACCACCAACATCGGCCGTATAGGCGGGTTCGAACGCGATTTTAACGGTGTAGCATTCGCTAAAATCAGGCAATTCGTAAAAGAGTTTCCTGCTGTACTGAAGGAATTTGAGGCGCTGCTGGAGCGCAACCGCATTTTTATCGAGCGAACGGCTGGTGTGGCAGCGGTTGACGCTGAAACTGCGCTTAACTACAGCTGGAGCGGCCCGATACTGCGGGCAACGGGAATCGACTATGATGTGCGGGCCAATGAACCCTACTCATCATACGAAGAGTTTGATTTTGAGATACCGGTGGGAACGAACGGTGATGTGTACGATCGTTTTCTCGTGCGCAATCATGAAATGTGGCAAAGCCTCCGTATCATTGAACAGGCTCTTGCCAAAATTGAGAAGGAGCCAAAAGGTATTTTTCACGCGGATGTGCCCGATTTTTACCTGCCACCAAAAGAGCAGGTTTATAACAATATGGAAGCCCTGATTTATCATTTCAAAATAGTGATGGGCGAGATAGACGCGCCAAAGAAGGAACTGTATCATTGTGTGGAGGGAGCTAATGGTGAACTGGGATTTTATCTGATCAGTGATGGGGGGCGTTCGCCCTATCGCTTGCATTTCCGTAGGCCTTCATTTATCAATTACCAGATGTATGCGCCAATGAGCAGTGGTATGTTACTGTCGGACGCCATCATCAACATGAGCAGCTTAAACATCATAGCAGGAGAACTGGATGCTTAGTGTCAAAGAAAATGAACCCGTGGTATTTACCGATGAGATGCTCGGTAAGTTTGCCGAAATCGTAGCCCGCTACCCGGAAGGGCGGCAAAAGTCAGCCTTATTACCCATATTGCACGAAGTGCAGGCTCAATATGGTTGGCTGAGCGTGCCGGCCATGGATAGTGTAGCCGCCTATCTGGAGTTGGAACCGATCGAGGTGTATGAGGTAGCTACGTTCTATACCATGTTTTTCTTGAAGCCGCAGGGCAAATTTGTGCTGGAAGTCTGTCGCACAGGGCCTTGTTGCCTGGTAGGTGCAGAGCGTATCATGAAACACATCGAAACCCGGCTGGGAGTCAAAGAAGGTGAAGTTACTCCGGACGGCCTGTTCAGCTGGCGCGGCGTGGAGTGTTTGGCTGCCTGCGGCTACGGGCCGGTATTGCAGATTGGGCCGGAATATACGTTCTATGAGAACCTGACGGCGGAAAGCATCGATAAATTAATTGAGGATTTAAAAGACAAAGCTGCGGCTGGTAGCCGGTAGCCAATGACTGATTGTTATGGCTCGCAAGTTATTATTAACACATATCGACGTTCCGGGTATCCAAACCTTTGAGGTTTATCGCCAAAAAGGGGGATACCGTGCTGTGGAAAAGGCGTTGAAAACGCTTACGCCCGACGACGTAGTAGAAGAAGTGAAAAAATCCGGGCTGCGCGGACGCGGTGGCGCTGGGTTCCCTACGGGCATGAAATGGAGCTTTCTGGCAAAGCCGGAAGGCGTACCCAGGTACTTGGTCTGCAATGCCGATGAATCCGAGCCGGGAACATTCAAAGACCGTTTCCTGATGACGCATATCCCGCACGCGTTGATTGAGGGCATGATTGTATCAAGTTATGCGCTGGGTGCCAATACATCCTATATCTATGTACGGGGTGAAATGATGCCGCAGATTCGTATTCTTGAACGGGCTATCGCGGAAGCCAAAAATGCTGGTTTCTTGGGTAAGAACATATTAGGTTCGGGCTATGACCTTGAGCTGTACGTGCAGCCGGGCGGTGGTGCCTATATCTGCGGTGAAGAAACGGCACTGCTGGAATCATTGGAAGGCAAGCGGGGGAATCCGCGCATCAAGCCACCGTTCCCCGCCGTATCTGGCCTCTACAACTGTCCCACGGTGGTGAATAACGTCGAATCCATAGCGGCAACGGTCCCCATTATCAACGATGGTGGCGAAGAATATGCAAAAATAGGCATTGAGCGGAGTACGGGCACTAAACTGATCTCCGCAGGTGGGAATATCAATAAACCCGGTGTCTACGAAATCGAGTTGGGTCTGCCTGTCGAGGAGTTCATCTATTCGGATGAATACTGCGGTGGCATAGCAGGAGGCAAACGCCTGAAGGCGGTGGTCGCAGGAGGTTCTTCGGTACCGATTCTGCCGGCTAACCTTATTCTGAAAACGTTGAAAGGCGATTCGCGCCTGATGACGTATGAATCGTTGGCCGATGGCGGATTCCAGAGCGGTACGATGTTGGGCTCTGGGGGATTCATCGTATTTGATGAAGACCAGTGCATCGTGCGGAACACCTGGAATTTTACACGCTTCTACCACCACGAGAGCTGCGGGCAATGTTCGCCTTGCCGCGAAGGTACCGGATGGATGGAAAAAGTGCTCCATAAGATTGAGCATGGGCATGGGGCGTTCAGCGATATCGATCTGCTGGTAGACGTATCCAAAAAAATAGAAGGCAATACGATTTGCCCGCTGGGTGACGCGGCAGCGTGGCCCGTGGCCAGTGCCATCCGCCATTTCAGGGATGAGTTTGAATGGCACGTCACTCATGGACAGGAAGCACAAACACGCAATTATGGCTTGGCACATTATGCCGATCCGCTTGAGCCAGTGGCCTAATTGAAAAAATTGAATGGAGAAAAAATGGCTGAAGACGTAAAGTTTAAAGTAAGCATAGACGGCATTCCCGTTGAGGTCGCTCCGGGAACAACCATATTGAACGCTGCCCGCAGAATCGGCGGGGATATTGTGCCGCCAGCTATGTGCTATTATTCCAAGTTACAGGGCAGTGGGGGCAAATGCCGTACTTGCCTTGTTAAGGTAACGAAGGGGTCTGAGAAAGATCCCCGGCCGATGCCCAAACTGGTGGCTTCCTGCCGTACAACGGTGATGGATGGTATGGAGGTACAGAACATCACATCGCCGGAAGTGATCGAGGCCCGGAAGGGCGTGGTGGAAATGCTACTCATCAATCACCCGCTGGACTGCCCGATATGTGACCAGGCTGGAGAATGTCATCTTCAGGATTTGGGTTATGAACATGGGTTAGCCGATACGCGGTATGAGTTTGAGCGGCGTACGTTTGACCGCATTGATATCGGTGATAAAGTACAGTTACACATGACCCGCTGTATTTTGTGTTATCGCTGCGTTTTTGTGGCCGATCAGCTTACGACTAAGCGTGTGCACGGCGTGCTGGGCCGAGGCGACGCCGCGGAGATCTCCACTTATATCGAGAAAGCAATTGACAATGAGTTTTCCGGTAACGTGATTGATGTATGCCCGGTTGGTGCGCTGACTGACAAAACGTTCCGTTTTAAAAACCGGGTGTGGTTCACCAAACCGGTGGAAGCTCACCGGGATTGCCCTTCATGCAGCGGCAAAGTGACCTTATGGTACAAGGGCGATGAGGTGTTGCGTGTGACAGCCCGTAAGGACGAGTACGGTGAGGTGGAAGATTTCATTTGCAACACGTGCCGGTTTGATAAAAAGGCCACGTCAGACTGGGTAATCGAAGGCCCGCGTCAAGTGAAACGCACGTCCGTGATATCGCTGAACCATTATGAAAATCCGAATCCGCCGGCCGTGATCAAGAAGAATCTGGCGTTGCAGGAAGCCAATAAGGAGCAGTTTGAACGGATGAAGCAGTTATTGTAAGCGGTTAGGCGGAAGTATAATATACAAGAAGAGATAGACTATGGAATCTGCTTTGTTGTTGGAAAAAACGATTTTGGTGGTGGCTGTTTTTGCCATTACACTCTTTATCGCCATGTATTCTACATTGGTGGAGCGCAAGGTGGCCGGTTTTATGCAGGCGCGCTTCGGGCCGGACCGGGCGGGGCCTTTCGGTATCCTGCAGCCGCTGTGCGATGGAGGTAAGTTTTTCTTTAAGGAGGAGATTATTCCTGCCGGAGCACATAAATTTTTATTCATTGCGGGGCCTGCCGTGGCTATGTTTACCGCTTGCATAACCAGTGCCGTTATTCCTTGGGGGCAGGAGCTTGTTATCGGCGACAGGGTGGTTTCCCTGCAGGTAACCGATATCAACGTTGGTGTACTATATATATTCGGCGTGGTGGCGTTGGGGGTATATGGCATCATGATAGGCGGCTGGGCGTCCAACAACAAGTATTCCCTTATGGGCGCCGTGCGTGCCGCCTCACAGAGCATCAGCTATGAAATCGGCTTGGGGCTGTCATTAATCGCGTTGCTGATGGTTACCGGTACGTTATCGCTGAAAGAAATTGTAGCCCAGCAGGAAGGCTTTGTCAATTGGAACATCTGGGTGCAACCGTTGGGCTTTTTGATTTTTATGGTATGTGCCTTTGCTGAATGTAACCGCGTGCCGTTTGACCTGCCAGAATGTGAGACGGAACTTATAGGCGGGTATAACGTGGAGTATTCCTCCATGAAGCTGGCTTTCTATATGTTCGCGGAATACATCAATATGTTCGTGTCTTCGGCATTGATGGCCGCATTATATTTCGGTGGGTATAATTTCCCGTTCATGAATGAGCTGGGGTTATCGCAGAATTGGATAACGATATTAGGGGTAATTGCCTTTTTCATCAAAATATTGGCATTTATCTTCTTTTTCATGTGGATACGGTGGACGCTTCCCCGTTTCCGGTATGATCAATTGATGCGGTTGGGATGGAAGATTTTAATACCTTTGGCGGTGGCTAATATTGTGCTGACAGGCATCGTCACCATCATAAAGGATACGTATTTTTAACGAGAAAAGAAGGGTGTGACATGCAATCATTGAGTAATCGAAAAAAAGTACTGGAACAAAAGCCCATGAACTTCTGGGAGCGGATGTATCTGCCCGCTATCGGAAGGGGACTGGCCATTACCATCAGGCATTTTTTTAAACCTAAGGTTACGTATAAGTACCCGGAGGAGCAACGGCCTTACTCCAAGAATTTCAGGGGTATGCATTCGCTCAAGCGCGACGAAGAAGGGCGGGAGCGGTGCACGGCATGCGGATTGTGCGCCTTGTCTTGTCCGGCTGAAGCCATAACGATGATCTCTGCCGAGCGCCAGAAGGGAGAAGAAAACCTTTATCGGGAAGAAAAGTATGCGGCGGTATATGAGATTAATATGCTGCGGTGTATTTTCTGCGGCCTTTGTGAAGAGGCCTGTCCTAAGGAGGCCATCTTTCTGGATGGTTCGCATGTGCCGCCGGAGCAGTTACGCAAAGACTTTATTTACGGGAAAGATAAATTGGTGGAACCCAGGTTTGACTACAAGTAACCCCACGGAATAGCATGAGTATTTTTTATTTTGTCGCCTTTCTTTCTATATTTTTTGCACTGATGACCATCTTTGCCAAGAATCCTGTACACAGTGTTCTCTACCTGGTCATCACGTTTTTTACATTCACCGTACATTACGTCCTGTTGAATGCCCAATTCTTGGCCGTTGTTAATTTCATTGTATATATGGGGGCCATCATGGTACTGTTTCTCTTTGTACTGATGCTGCTTAACCTGAATAAAGATACCGAACCACTGAAGTCCAACCTGGTTAAATTCATGGGGGTCATTGCTGGCATGTGCGTACTGGTCACCCTGGTCGGCTCGTTCAGGATGCTGGAAACCTCGCAGCCGGTGACGCTGAAGAACCCCGATATCGGCTTAGTGGGCAACCTGGGCAAGGTGCTGTTCAGTGAATTTCTGCTGCCCTTTGAGATTTCTTCAATACTATTGTTGACCGCCATGGTGGGTGCGGTATTGTTGGCCAAAAACGACGCAAAAAAAGCATAAATGGAAACTGTCATCCAAAATATACAGGGTGTTCCGTTGAATCACTATATCCTGTTTTGTAGCCTTATTTTTTCTATCGGGGTAATTGGCGTGCTGATACGCCGTAACGTAATCATCATCATGATGTCCGTAGAGCTGATGCTCAATTCCGTAAACTTGCTGTTGGCAGCATTTTCGGTACATTGGGGGGATGCTTCCGGACAGGTGTTTGTATTTTTTATCATGGCGTTGGCCGCAGCCGAAGTGGCGGTGGGGCTGGCCATCATTGTCATGGTTTACCGTAATACCCGTTCGGTGGATATCAATGCATTGAACCGTCTACGCGGATAGATTACTTAAGTGTTGCCAACGGGTGGTTGGTCAATTTGAGGACGATTAACTTGAACATTTGAACCATAAAAAAACATGATAGCGTTAATTTGGTTGATTCCGGC
Source organism: Parapedobacter composti (assembly GCF_900112315.1). Lineage (GTDB taxonomy): Bacteria > Bacteroidota > Bacteroidia > Sphingobacteriales > Sphingobacteriaceae > Parapedobacter > Parapedobacter composti. The sequence goes on from NZ_FOLL01000015.1 coordinate 34,114, forward strand.
ACTGCCATTGGTAGGATTTTTAATCAATGGTCTTGGTAGGAAAGTATTGCCCAAGTCGCTTGTGGGTATTATCGGTAGCGGCGTGGTGTTGGTCGCTTTCCTATTGAGTTGTGGAGTATTCTCCGAGGTATACGCCGCTCGGCAAGCCGGCGAGGCAGCAAATTTTGTGCAGCCGGTATTCGAATGGATCCGTGCCGGTAGCTTAAATATTTCGCTTTCGCTGTTGGTGGATCCGTTGAGTGCAGCTATGTTGCTCATCGTTACGGGTATCGGCTTTCTTATCCATGTGTATTCCATCGGGTACATGAAGCATGACACGGGGTTCGCTAAGTTTTTTTCATACCTGAACCTGTTTATCTTCTTCATGCTGTTGCTGGTATTGGGGTCCAACTACATCGTGATGTTCATTGGTTGGGAAGGCGTGGGACTATGCTCATACTTGCTGATCGGGTTTTGGTTCAAAAACTCGGCTTATGCCAGTGCAGCGAAGAAAGCATTTGTGATGAACCGCATAGGCGACTTGGGATTCCTTATTGCCGTGTTCCTGATTTTTGCCACTTTTGGAACGCTTGAATTTTCGGGCATATTTCCCGAAGCGGCTCAAATGCCGGTGGGCGATACCACGTTGCTATTGATTACATTGTTGCTGTTTGTGGCAGCTACGGGTAAGTCGGCTCAGATACCGCTGTTTACCTGGCTTCCTGATGCCATGGCCGGCCCCACTCCCGTGTCTGCGCTGATTCACGCCGCAACAATGGTGACGGCGGGTATCTATATGATTGCCCGTTCCAATATCTTATTCACGCTTTCACCCATTACCCTGCAGGTCATTGTTGCCGTCGGCATCTGTACCGCCTTTCTGGCTGCGGCGATTGCGGTTACGCAAAATGACATCAAGAAAGTATTGGCCTATTCAACTGTTTCCCAATTGGGGTATATGTTCATGGGGCTTGGTGTGGGCGCTTTTACAGGTGCGTTTTTCCTGGTAGTTACCCACGCCTTCTTTAAGGCATTGTTGTTTTTAGGGGCGGGCTCCGTGATTCATGCCATGGGCGACGAACAGGATATGCGCAAAATGGGAGGATTAAAAAAGGCGTTGCCGGTGACGTTTATGACAATGCTGGTTGGCACTATCGCTATTGCGGGGATTCCTCCCCTTTCGGGTTTCTTCGCGAAGGATGAGATTTTACTGCATGTGTATGGTAACAACAGGCTGATATGGGTGGTCGGTTTCATCGGGGCCATGTTCACCGCATTTTATATGTTCAGGATGCTGTTCCTTACCTTTTTTGGAAAGTTTAGGGGTACGGCCGATCAGGAACACCACTTGCATGAATCGCCCGCAACGATGACAATACCGTTGATTGTACTGGCGGTGTTGGCAGCAATCGGAGGCCTGCTGAATGTGCCCGCGGCATTGGGAGGAAGCCATGCATTGGCAAATTTCCTGGCTCCTGTTTTTGCGGATTCCTTGGCAAAGACCGGTGAATTTCATATGGAGCACAGCACAGAATATATCCTCATGGCCGCTTCGGCGCTGGTTGCCTTAGCGATGGCACTCGTTGCCTATCGGCAGTATGTTATCAAAGCAGATCTTCCGCCCGCGGACGATGCCCCGCGCGGGTTGCTGGCTCGGCTTTCTTACCATAAGTTTTATGTGGATGAACTCTATGATGCAATAGTGGTGCGCCCACTTAATGCTTTGTCTGTATTTTTTTATCGGGTAGTCGATAAGGCGGGTATTGACGGGGTGGTCAACGGGCTCAGCAAGAGCGTGGGAGAATCCGGCAAAGGCATCCGTTTGCTACAAAGCGGCAATGTGGGTTTCTATATTTTCATGATGGTTATTGCTGTAGCTGTTTTATTGGCATACGGTATTTTTAACGGTTAATCAAGACGAAGTTATATCGCGTACATGGACAATCTATTTATACTTTTATTACTTCCGGTCCTTGGAGCATTGGTCCTCGCTTTTGTGCGGCAGGCAAAGACCGCCAAACAGCTGGCCCTGCTGTTATCATTGGTCACCTTGGCGTGTACTATCCCATTTTGGGTGGGCTTCGTGCCGGATGCCAGCATGCAGTTTGAGCAGCGTTTTGCTTGGATTCCTGCATTGGGTATCCATTTCCATATTGGGATCGATGGTATTAGCCTGCCATTGGTGCTGCTGACCAATGGTTTGATTCCCTTGATTATACTTGCTGCATTCAATTACGATTACAAGGGCGGTTTTTATGCGTTGGTACTTTTCATGCAAGCGGGGCTGCTTCTGGTTTTCACCGCGTTGGATGCCTTTGCCTTTTATGTAGGATGGGAAGTTGCATTGATACCGATTTATTTTATCTGTGCCTTATGGGGTGGTGAAAATCGCATCCGTGTAACGTTGAAGTTTTTTATTTATACGTTTCTGGGAAGTTTGTTCATGCTGGTGGCGATTATTTACTTGCATCTGCAAGTGCCTTCAGGCGATTACGCGCTGGCATCGTTCTACCAGTTGGCTTTGGATTCCGGTACGCAGCGCTGGATTTTCTGGGCCTTTTTTCTGGCTTTTGCTATTAAAATGCCTATTTTTCCATTCCATACCTGGCAGCCCGACACGTATACTGAAGCACCCACGGCCGGCACCATGCTCTTGGCGGGTATTATGCTAAAAATGGGGGTCTATGGGGTCATCCGGTGGTTGATCCCCGTGGCGCCTCTTGGCTTTGCCGCTTACGGCCAATTGGCGCTGGTACTGTGTGTCATCGGCGTCGTCTACGCGTCTATCATTGCTTTCAGGCAGCAGGATGTTAAACGGTTGGTCGCTTACTCGTCCATCGCCCACGTGGGACTCATTGGGGCGGGTGTGTTTGCCTGGAACGTACAGGGCGTACAGGGAGCAATCATCCAGATGGTTAACCATGGCATCAATGTGGTTGGGCTGTTCTTCGTGCTTGACATCGTTATCCGCAGGTTGGGTACGCGCGAGCTGGCAGCCATGGGTGGTATTGCCAAACCTGCGCCAGCGCTCGCTGTGATGTTCCTGATATTGGTGATGGGTGCGGTAGGATTGCCGCTGACCAACGGATTCATTGGGGAATTCCTGTTACTGTTGGGGATATACGAATATGGTATATGGTATGCCGCGTTCGGTGGCCTTACCCTGATATTGGGAGCGGTATATATGTTGAGGCTCTATCAAAACTCCATGCTCGGGGATGTCAATGCACAGACAGCGGTTTTTCCGGATGTTAAGGGCACGGAGTGGGCGGTGTTGACCATTCTGGTGGTATTGGTTGTCGGAATCGGCGTATATCCCAAGTCCCTATTGGATGTTTCTGAAGCGGCAGTGACGGATTTGATTGATAAAGTAAACCTGATTAATAAATAGAAATAAGCATATTCCGGGGGTGCGGTGCATCGATGGATTAAGATAATAAACAAAACATGAGTGCGATTATTACGCTGTCTTTATTAGCGATACTGCTGCTATACTTGGGACTGTTCAAAGCGAAAGCGGCATTGCTGCCAGTTTCTTTGCTGGGCCTCGTAGCAACGCTGGTTATGTACGGTACGGATTGGGCAAAGGACGCAGAGCCCCGCTACAACGGGATGGTGCTTTTTGACCAATATGCCGTGGCATTTTCTATATTGTGTGTTGGTGTTACGGCATTGGTATTATTGCTGTCGAAAAATTATTTCGATAAAGCGAGCACGCATGTGGCGGAATATTACGCACTTATCCTGTTTTCGTTGACGGGGGCCTTGTTGGTGGTTTCTTTCCATAACCTCGCCATGCTGTTCATCGGGATGGAGATCATGTCGGTTGCTCTGTATATCCTGGCCGGTATCCGCAAGAAGGATTTTGCTTCTAACGAGGCGGCGCTTAAATACTTTCTGATGGGGGCATTTTCTACGGGCTTTCTGCTCTTCGGTATTGCCCTGCTGTACGGCGCCACCGGTTCGTTTGATTTGGCGGCCATCAAAAGCCATGTAGTGGATAACCCGCATGGGGTATCACCCTTATTCCATGGAGGTATCCTGTTGTTGATTGTGGGTTTAGCTTTTAAAGTTGGCGCTGCGCCGTTCCATTTCTGGACGCCTGATGTATACGATGGCGCACCGATATTGATTACCACATTTATGAGTACAGTGGTGAAGACGGCCGCATTTGCGGGCTTTTTAAGGCTATTTGCGTTCTGCTTTGTGCCGTTACAGGATTTCTGGATGCCGGTATTGCTGGTCATTACCATTGTTACGCTGTTTGTCGGAAACATTACCGCTATCGTGCAGCAAAGTTTCAAGCGCATGCTTGCCTATTCCAGCATATCCCATGCGGGTTATATGCTTTTTGCCATCGTGGCCATCGGCGCTACGTCGGCTGAGTCGATATTGGTATACGCAGGCGCTTATTCCTTGGCATCCGTGGTAGCCTTTGGTTCGCTGATTTTGGTTAAGCGGGCCACTGGAAGCGACCATTTTGAAGCGTTCAATGGCTTGGCCAAGAAAAATCCTTACTTAGCCTTGGCTATCACTGTTGCCATGTTATCTTTGGCGGGCATCCCGCTCACTGCCGGTTTTGTTGGTAAGTTCATGATGTTTTCCGGCGTGCTGGCCGATTATCAGGTGCTGCTGGTCATCTTGGCGGCCGTCAATGCGGCCATGGGGATCTTCTATTACTTCCGTGTCATTGTCGCTATGTATTTCCGGCCCCTTGATCGCGATCAAATCGCCGTGGCGGGAGAATATAGGGTCGTATTGATCGTTGCGGTACTGATTACGCTTGTATTGGGTGTTTATCCGGCGTGGGTGGCTGGGTTGTTATAGTAGGTTGGGAGTTCCGAAGAAAACAAAAAAACCGCCCATCCGAAGACGGGCGGTCGCCCCAATGGGGTTAGGGGCTATCAACCTAAACCTAAGCATTCAGTAGCGAAAACAATGCCAAACTTTTCTTAACGAGTCCTTATTAATCAATGCCGTACAGAAGAATGATTAGGTTGCTTTATGGTTTGTAGTGATAAATGCTGGTCTGCAGTACGTTGCCATCTTCATCTTTCATGACCGAAGAGGTAGGGTATCCCTCGGCATCATACTGGTATTCTTCCTTTTGCGTTACTGCTGCACCCAAACCGGGAATCTCCATGATGGTTTCGGTTATTTCATTTTCATTGGAAAATACGGAAAACAGATCAGGAATTACCAAATACTTAAATTGTGCGGCGCTGAACGGTGATTTTTTCGTCCCATGTTTCCAGGTGATTGTAAATTCTTCCCCGCCGGATGTATACGTCACCGCGGTCAGGTTATTTTCTGTATAGCGCAATTCGTAAACACTTTCATGCCCCGTTTCATCGGTAAAGAGCATTTGATTAATCTTGCCGTTTGTCACCTCGTAAGCGATTTCCGTTTCGAAGGGATCTTCTGGGGTTTCCGGATTGAACAGCGACGATATGGCACTTATTGGTACGCCGGAGCTGTTATAGCTGATTTCGAAGATTTGCTTTGTTCCTTCAGACTCGAGTTCGAACTTTACCGCGTTGCCATGGCCATCATAGGTCACTTTGCTTTGGTATTCGTCATCATCACTGTTGTAAGCAACAAGGCGGTTTTTGTTGTCGTAAGTTAGTGTATACGTTATTGACGATCCGCCTTCGGTAGTAATGAACCGTTGGAGGTATCTCGTGCTTCCTGCAGAAGAATCCGTGTTGTCCTTTTTACAGCTTGCCGTTAACGCAAGACCTACACATACTAATAAGAGTTGGTTTTTCATATGGATTAAATTTGCCCAATTATTTATTTGATCTTGTATTATGGCAAAAGTAGGCTTCCAAGCATGTGGATTTTTTCCAAGGCTTTACCCAATGGAATATTTGCGTAGTTCTACCGAGCCTGCGGGCCAACGTCTGGTAAGGCTATAGCGGTTCCAGATCGTGGCAGGCGGATGTAACGAAGTCAAAACATTAGGTCCTTTATGACGGGCAAATAATGCCGCCCCACATTGATTTCAACGGCGTTCGGAAGTGCGATAAACAATTTGCTGATATCGCGGTAAAGTTCTTGGATATAATCAATGTTGACAATGTAGGAACGATGGATGCGGATGAAATATTCTGGATTTAGTTTGCGTTCGAGCTGGCCGATGCCATTCATGCTGAGATAGGACTCCCCGTTGATGGTGTGGATCCACGTATAATCTTTGTCAGCTTTTAAGTGGGTGATTTCATTGACCGGAATGCTGGTGAGCCGTTTCCCTTTTTCTACCAAGATGCGGGAGGGGTAGCTGGCCTTCGCGGCGCGAAGATTTTGCGTTTCGGTTTGTAAACCGGCGTGCCGTTCCCACCGCCGTAGTGCCAGCTCCATACGCTCTGCGGATATGGGTTTCAACAGATAGTCCAAGGCATGATACTCAAACGCCCTTGCGGCATAATTGGACGAATCGGAAAGTAAAACGACGGCGGGTGCGTGGGTCGCTTTGTCAAGTACATCAAACCCGCTCTCTCCGGGTAGATCAACGGCCATGAAAACCAAATCGGGCTGTAGGGCGTTGAAGTATCGAAGCGCCTCTACCCCATTACAACACTCCCAGAACACGGCACTCCGTCCAAGGCCTTTTATCAGGCGTTGGAGTTCGGTCCGGAAATTATGATCCTTGTCGGCAATCAGTAAGGTTGGTTTTCTCATAGTGATGTCCTTTTGAAAGGCAAAATTAACGTAGCTAATGACCGTGTTCACCCGACGTATGTCAGAAATTGCACGGGTCGATTTATTTTTCTATTTTGGGAGCAACTAAGCTCAAACGAGCGTGTTCGATTCATGATACCGAGAAAGCTCTACGAACCTGTATGCACCTTTGCACGGCAATATGAAATATTCTTCACGCCCGCCGAATACAAGTTGATAGCCGCTCATACACAGCATCGGGTTCTGCCGCCGCATACAGTCATCATGGAACAGGGCAAGGTGGTCAACACCTTGTATTTTTTGAATAGCGGTATCGCCCGTTTATACCGGGTAGAGAAGGGCGTGGATCACACATTGGGTATCGTTTCTACCAATTACTTCTTGTCTACGCCGTTATACCTCCAGAGTGGTCAGTTATCCACCTGCGCGTTAGAATCGCTGACAACTGTCGATGTCTTGCTTTGGGATAAAGCAAGCGCGCTATCATTGAAGAAAGCGATACCGAAGAAGATGTACGATATGGAACTGGCCATTATGGATCGGTTGCTGAACTGGTTGCAGGATAATCAGATAGATGCCATTTGTATGACCGCAGAAGAGCGCTATAAGAAACTAATGGAAACCCAGCCGGAGGTCATCCAACAGGTGCCCTTGAAGTATGTTGCGTCGCTTTTGGCCATCCACCAAGATAGCCTTAGCCGGATACGGAAGACGTTGGGCCAGAAGTGAGGCTATATCAAACCTCGCAGATAGGCCTCCTTGACCAATCCTGCTGAGTTTTTAATGTTCAGTTTCTGGTTGAGGCTATGCCGATGGGATTCTACTGTGCGGACGCTGAGGAATAGTTTGTCGGCGATCTCTTGGTTGGAATATTCATTGGCAATCAACGTTAGGATTTCACTCTCCCGTTTGGTAAGTTTGATTGCAGCTGATGCGCGCTTGCCGGAGATAGCTTGCTGCAGGATAAGCTGTTCTATCGGGCGATCCAGAAATTGCCGGCCTTCATATACTGCGTGGATAGCGTTTAACAGGTTTTGCTTATCGGTTCCTTTCAGCAAATAACCCTTTGCGCCGCTGCGCATCATTTTTCTTACGTAAACCACTTCGTCGTGGTTTGTGAGTGCGATAATGGGCAAGGCCGGGTATTTTTCCAGGACGGCAGTACATAATTCGATACCGTTGCTGTCAGGCAATTCGATATCGAGCAACAAGACATCCGGCAGCTGGCGCTCCAGTTCGATCATCAGCTGTTTGCCGTTGCTGGCGGTAAATACGACAGGGCAATCCGGCTGATCACTCAGCATATGGCCCAGTCCACTGATGATCAGCGAGTGGTCATCCACAATTCCAATGGTAATCATACATGTATATCTCCTTAAGTCTTAGGCAAATTTAAACTAATTATCGCGTTGCTGTATCCGTATCACCACGTAAGATAGCGTTATCCGGAGAAGTGCGTTTCCAATCCCGTACTGACAAGTTGCATCACGGTAGCCGTTTCAATTTCGATGTAGATGAAGGTTCCTTTTCCGGGTGCGGAATGTACTTCGTGGCTGCCCTTGAGCAATTGTATCCTGGAGGCGAGGTTTTCCAGCCCAAGGCCGGCGCCCTTTGATGCGCCTGGCTCAAATCCCCTGCCGTTGTCTTCAATGGTGATGGAGAGCCGTGGGCCGTCGCCCACGAGCTGCACGATAGCTTCAGTGGCATCAGCATGCTTCACGATATTGGTTACCGCTTCCTGAATGGTTCGGTATAGCAAGAGTTCAGCGTCTTTGTCCAGTTTCGGGAGTTTCCCTACCACATAACACTCCAATTGCAAACCCGGATGGTTCACGCGCCTGCAAAACTCCTGCACCGCTTGTTCAAACCCGTCGTTAAGTACCCGCTCGGGGGCCAGATTGTGGGAGAGGTTGCGGATTTCCTGTACGGCGGTTTCGATTAGCTGCCCCACGAGTATATCGGTTTCGGTATCTCCTTTTGACTTTGCGTTAATGTGGAGTTTGGCGGCCGATAAGATGCTGGCCACGCCATCGTGCAGTTCGCGGGCGGTGCGCGCCCGCTCCTTTTCTTCGCCACGCAGCTGCGCTTCCAACAGGCGGTTTGCCTGCTCAGTAATTTCATTTTTCCGTTTCTGTTGGTTGATTAGCCGATTGAAAACCAATAGCAAAACCAATAGCACAATCAGGGAGACAGATAGAATTACCCATTTATTCTTGCGCTCCAGTTCGCCGCGCTGTTTGCTGATTTGCAAGTCACGCTCGGCAAGCGCCTTCTCTTTCTCGGAAGTTTGGTATTTCACTTCGAGCTCCTGTATGGCATTGTGTGTTTCCTGATTGCGCAGCGAATCGTTGATTTGTTCATACTGCTTCCGAAGCGCGAGCGCTTCTTTATAGTTACCCATAGCCTCCTTGATTTCCGCGCCCGAAAGGTACAGTTCAATAAGCTGAGGTTTGGCTAGTTCCCGTTCGGCCAGCATACGTGCGCGATCGAAATGCGTATTGGCTTGGCCGTACTGCTTCATGCCGTTGTACACCGAAGAAATGCCCATGAGGATATACACTTCGTTGCCGGGAGGCGCTTTAGCCAGAAGCCGCTGGGCTTTTTTAAAGGTTTCCAACGCGAGTGGATACCGTTTTTGCATGCGATAGATATCGCCGAGGTTATTGTAAGCTTTCAGCTCCATTTCGGTGTCGCCGAGCGACTGGCCGACGGCCAGCAGTTGCAAGCCATGTTTCTCCGCATCAGCCAGCTCACCGGCCATCGCTTCGGCTACCAGTAGGTTTATCAGGCTCCATCCGATAGCCAAAGTGTCTTGCAATTGCTCAGCGATTTCGAGTGCTTTCACGGCATATTCCTTACCCTTCTTCAGATCGTTCATATCCAGCAGCAGCGAACTGAGGTTGTTGTAGTATTTCCGGCGATCCGAGAGATCCCGGGCGGTGGGGCTTTCGATTTCCGATGAAATCTCCAGTGCTTTCATCAGGGACTCGGCGGCTTGCTGCAACTTTCCGTGTGCTTGGTGTTGCAGGGATATGTTGTTGTAAGCATATCCCATGCGTTGCTTATCGCCCATACGTTCACTTACTTCCAATTGCAATTTAGCCATTGTCATCGCCTCTTCGTACCGGATTTGACTATATAGAAATACGCAATAATGGCCGGCATACATCAAGAGCCCTCGGTCGAATTTCAGCTCTTGGGCTAACCGTCCTGCCCGCCGGAAATCCTTTTCCGCGGCATCAGTCAGCCCTTGTTGTTGCTTGTCCCTTGCCGCCTCGATAAGCTGAATTACCTGGGCTGTGTCCTGTTTGACTATCTGACCACTGGCGTTGGCATGAACAAAAATAAAAAGGCACAGAAAGCGAAGCTGTTTCATGGTTAGTCGTTGTTTTCGCAAATTATGTAGTGTAGACGAGAGAGTGGCTTCGAATGTTACAGCCATTTGTTTGTTGCGTAGTACTACGTAAAAATCCTTTCCGGTAGAACCCCGATAAACATGATACGTTAGTCGGTTTACTTTTGTCTTGCAGCAAGATGCGATGGCTGCTATGGATCACCAGAAAGGAGTTTAGCATGAATACCATCTTAATTGCCGATCCGGAACCGGCATGCCGCCGCCAAATCCGCCAGCATATCGTCGGCCGTCCGGGGTTTCGTGTGGTTGGCGAGTGCGGCACGCCGAATGAGACCGTCCGCTGTGTCAACACTTTTGAGCCGGATGTGCTTTTTCTTGATATACAACTTGGGGGCGACAGGGCGTTTGATTTAATCAGGCAGGCCGATCACTTGCCCAAGATTATTTTCACGGGTTGCTGCGAGTCACATGCCCTCCAGGCGTTTGACCATGAGGCGTTAGACTACCTATTGAAACCTTATGGCGCGGCGCGGCTTGATGCCGCGCTGCAAAAGGTGACAGGTAAACCGGCTGTAGATGTTATGTCGGGCAATGCAGCCGCCTCCGTAGGCTATCGTAAGCACCTTTTTGTAGAAGACGGGGGGCATCTGCGCCGAATTGCGGCGAATGACATCCGGTACCTCAAAGCCGCGGGCGATTACACGGTAGTGTATACCGATTGTGGAGAATTTCTGAGTTCTTCCGGTATCGGATGTATCGAGCGGAAAATGGATCCTGCGTTGTTCATCCGCGTGCATCGGTCGTTTATCGTCAATATGGAACGTGTCGACTCTTGTTACCGGGATATCGGGAAGCTGTACTTGGTCATGGAAAACGGACAGGAAATCAGTGTCGGCAAGCATTACCTGAATCATATCAAGTCGCTGATCTTATAGTGGCTCCCAATAATATTCCAACATCGCGCAGTTGTCGCATTGTTCAGCGATTTGCGGCTTGAACTGCAGATCGTACGTTTCACGGAATTCCGCGTCCGAGTTCCAAGCCCTGAATTTTACGGGCCGCCCTTCATAAGTGGCGGTAAGTTGGTATCGACCGATGGGAATATCCTTGATGTTATGTGCATCTTCCGCACGGCGGCGTATGACTTCCCCGGCGCTGCCGTCAATGAGCGGGCCTACCGGCGTAAAGACAAAGTCAATTGCCGTTTCCTCTATGTACACTCCGGGGAAGTTGTCAATGGTCACCCATCCTCCGTAAATACCCGACAGCGGTTGTGGCATGGTACCCGAAAGTTTCCATACAAAGTTGCGGACACCGGCTTCCGCGCCGAATCCAGCCGGATTCTCCGGGTGGAGGTACAATGAAAAGGTATTGCCTTGGTAGCTGACATCATGCATAGCAAAAGCATACCAGGAACCGTTGGGTACCTTGATTTTATACCTACCCTCAGCATCGGTATAGGTCGAGAGATTCGAATTGAAAAAAATGCTGTGATCTACAAGGATATGCACGCCTTGCAGCGGATTTCCGGCCTGGTCTTTCACCGTTCCCGTCAGGTAGCCGGGCTGTGGCGTACCACGGTCATCTCCTTCAGGCCCATCGTTGGCCTTTGAGCAATTGGTAAACGTCTGGATGATAAGGCTCAATATCAGCAGGAAAAATATCCATTTGATTTGCGTGCTCATTTGTTTCATGTTGGTTATCTTTTTTTTAAAAATCGTCACTACGTTTAATCTTGAACTTAAACTCCACAGCCGTTGCTTCCGGAAGATCACAGCTTTGGTGGTCAACCGGATACAGGTTGCCCGTAAACGTCCCTTCGACATAATCCTCCACCGTACTGATGACAGTCGTACCGTTGAAGATTTCCCTGTTGGTATCACATGAGCGATAGAAATTGGCGAAGTCGCGGCGGGTCTGTCCCTGGGATCTGGTCAGCGAAAAGAGCGACTGGCCATTTCCAAATCCACCGGGATAGGTGCCCCGTCCGGCGCCGTTGCACTGCAAGGCGAGGTTTATCTGCTCGTTGTGCGTGCGGATGTACAGCGTGCCGTTTACCACGCGGGCATTGCCTAAATGGGCGAAGTCTTGTTCGGCACCGTTTAGCTTGAGCTGCACGAAATTTTCGGGCATCAGGCGGATGGTTGTCAGGAGGATCATTTTGCCCAGCTTACGCCGGCCGTTGGGGGCGGTGGGGTCGCTGATGTAACCGTTCCTGCTTTCCACCTCCACCTGGATTTCCACGTTCGTTGCTTCGTTGACGGTTGTAGGGGCGGTGTAAATGGCGTCGCCGAGCAACAGATTGGTGTTGAGTTTCGGTTCCAGCGTGCCGGGGCCAGACACAATCCGCCAGCCGCTTACCGTGACGTCTTTTGAAAAGCCGATGTCGTCCATCGCGGCCAATGGCACACTATCGATTGTACTTGCGGGCATCAATGCGCCAAGCACCTGTTCCATCAGCTTGAGGCTCACCGTTTCCCCCGCCCGTGCGGTTTCTTTGTCCTGACGTAGCGACAGCATATCGAACCACACCCAGTCGCTGAAGTGGTGCGTTTCTACGGTCAACAGGTGCTGTTGCGCATCGAGTGCCGTAGGCACGCCACACCATATACCGTCATTCCGTTGGAAAGCCACCATGCGGACTGTCGGGTTGTCGCCATTGCCGGGTACATACGGGAAAGATACCTTGATGGGTTTCTTGAAATGGACGCCTTCCGGCATGAGTCTAAACGCTTGTGCAGCAGAACCATCGTCCAGCGTGTTGGTAATGGGCTGGATGGCAAAGGTAGTCGGCTGCGCCACCGCTTCGGGCGGAATTTCCAACCGTACAGCTTGCTCGTATTGCAGAACGCCACCATTGGCCCCGATAATCGCTGAAGCGGCACTGGCCGAAGGTTGACCTTTTGGCCTGGTTACCGGTTCGCCGAAAACCGGCGGCGCCTCATCGTCTGCCGACGCAGGGGTATCCTTGTTGCAAGACAAAGCCAACACAAGTGTTAGGTATCCGGCCAAGGTGAGCAAGGATGTTTTATGTCGTTCCATGATCAATTTTTGGTGCAAGTATCGCCGGTTTTTGTCTTTACTGAACAACGCTTTCGACGAATCGCCGATAGCGCCGATGAACCGCTTTAAACCGCGATAGAAAATCCCATGACTTTCGTCGAAGCTATGGTGCATTCATGCCGCTATATTGCTGTTCATCGAAACGGACAAAGGCGATAAGGCAGCAGAGGTAACTTTGCGCCCATTAATGATTTGTGTTATGAAGTGCTTACAACGAACAACAGCGGCGATTGCCGCAGCTATAGGAATCGTATTCGGCATCATGCCCCTTCCTATACAGGCCCAGTCTATCCTGAACAAAATAAAGAACAGAGCGGAGCAGACCGCGACCCAGAAAGTATTGAACGAGACCGATAAGGCGGTATCGAAAGGGATGGATAAAGCCATCAAATCGGCAACGGCTAAGCCGGATGGAGATACCCCCGAAACAGACAGCGCATCCGCTGCACCCGGGCCGGATACGGCTGCCAACAAGCAGACTGCCATCCACGCCTTCAGCAGGTACGATTTTGTGCCTGGTGACTCGGTATTGTACGCCAACGACTTCAGCGGCGAGGCCATCGGCGAATTGCCTACCGGATGGAACAGCAACGGCAGCTCGGTGGTGGTCTCGCTGGATGGACTGCCGGGCCAATGGCTGCGCATGGCGCAGCGCACCGTGGTATTGACGGACAACGAGCAGGCATTCGGGCCCGATTTTACGGTGGAGTTTGACATGGTGCTGCAAATTGATTTCAAGGGCTGGCTGCCTCCCTCATTCAAATTTGGCCTGTTGGCATCCGGGGCCGAGTCGACAACCGCCAACAAGCTGCTGTCCGACCCGAAGGGCGACAAGTCATTTTACCTGGAAATATCGCCGTTGTCGGATGCCGCCAACCTGATGCTGGAGAGTTATGAGAAGTATACCCGCCACTTTTACAGTCCGCCTAACAAGAACAAGGTCGCCCGCAGCTGGTACGGCAAATCATCGCACGTGGCGATTCAGGTGCAAAAGGAGCGGCTGCGCCTCTGGGTGGATGGCGAGAAGTTATACGATGTACCCAAGGGTATTCCGAAAGACGGCCAGCTCAACCAATTGTTTTTCCAACTGGGCAGCAGCCCGTATGAAGACGAACAGATAGGCGTATACGTCGGCAACATCAAAATAGCCAGGGGATTGCCAGATACCCGGCACAAGCTGGTAGAAGAGGGCAGGTTCAGCACCACAGGCATTTTGTTTGACACCGGTTCGGCCACCATCAAGCCTGAATCCGCCGGGGTGCTCAAATCCATCGCCGCGGTGCTTACGCAGCACCCGGATATCCGTGTTCACATTGTGGGCCATACCGATGCCGTGGGCGATGGTGCCGCCAACCAGGCGCTGAGTGAGCGGAGAGCAGCCGCGGTGAAAGAAGCGCTGCAGGCCCAGCACCAAATAGACGGCGCCCGGCTGGAAGCCAGTGGCAAGGGCGAGGTGGAGCCGGTAGCTGACAACCAAACCGCAGCGGGCCGCGCACAAAACAGAAGGGTAGAATTTATCAAATTGTAAAATAGCATGATTACGTTAATGAAGATGAATAGGGTGCCGCATTATCTTTTGGCACTGTTGCTGCTGGCAGGGTGCAGCAAAGGGGAGGGACCAGGCTTGCCTGATCCACTGGAAGAGGGAAACGATTGGGATATCGTCATCCCTTCATCGAAAGACCAGCCGGGATTCGGCGATACGGAAGGCATTCCCGCAGGGACGCCCTGGCAGCTGCCCGAAGGCATCGAGGTGGTAGCCCGGCCGGACAAGCCGTTCAATCCGGACCTCGGACTGCTGCACGGCAGCCTGAACACGTTTTATGCAGACGTAAATTTTATTAACCGCTTGAATGTAACGGTGACCGTTGAGATACCGGGAGGGCTCATTTGCCTGTTCAAACACGAAGGACGCACGCAGAACGGTATCCTCACATCCACGGTGCGTCTCCAGGTGCCGCCCACCTATGCAGACGTAAGCACGCCCGCAGACACCACCACCGTGTACCTCGGCTTGGGGTGCCTCAACTATTCCATGGCCTTCCCGTGGGAAGAAAACCAGCAATGGGACACGCAGGACTATCCCATCGGTAAGGATATGTACGAACCCGGCGTGGTCACCACAGACCCGAACATCCGCAAGCTGCTGGATTTGCTGAAAGACTACCCCAAGCTACGGCTTACCCAGCATTACAATCCGCAGGAACTCTTCGACGAAGATTATGAAACTCCCGAGTGGCAGCTTATCTATACGCTGATTCAGGGTGCGCTATGGGAAATTACCGATGGGCCGGGGCTGACGCGAAAAGACTACCGCGAATTGGTCGCGGCGCTGGAGCCTTACAAGTAAGCAAATCTCGGCATCGTTATAACCGGAATGATTTAATACGATGAGATATCACCGCATAAGCCGCTGCATCCGGGTAATGACAGCCTCTGTACTGGCTTGCTTGATCAGCGGCACAGGGGCTTCAGGTCAAGCAATGTCCCAAAGGGGAGTCTGGCTGAAGGTCGGACTGTTCATGGAACAGATTGCCTTGCCCGGAGTTTCCGGCTTCAAGTACGGCATTAATCCCGGAATACAAATCGGCGCAGAATATCATTATGGCAGTCGGGGACGTATCGCCTTTTTCCATTCGGTAGATTATGCACTTTCAACGAACCGATCGTTCGGCACGAGCAACATGTTGACCACGCAATTTGGTCCTAAGTATGTACACGGGAACGCCGTCGTCAGCTTAGGCGTAGGCGGGGGATATAACCTATTCCGCCCTGCCAGCCCCGTCTATCGTACCGGCGGAGGCCATTATCACGCAAAGATATTCCAGGGAAAATGGGTCGGGGCCGCCGCCGCCAGCTATGGCCATCGGTTCGGGAAATTTGTGCCTTATGCCAGCTACGGATTTTATGTCGATTCGCCATTCATTAATTCCAGTTCCACCATCCTGCCGCACCAGCTTTTTCAGGTCGGCTTAAAAATGAATAGCCTATAATGAATATCCGACGGTTTAACTCATGGAGGATGGTCGCTTGTACGGTGTTTGGGGTTATGTCCTGCCAGCAGGAAGAGATTCCGCTGCCGGATTACAGCCCATGCTCGGCACGATACACCAACCATCCCCAGCATCAGCAGTATAGCCAGCTGCTACATACATATCAAGAACAGACGGCAGCACCCGGAAGTATTGTCGGTGTCAAGCAAATCGGCCAAGCCCCTTGGGTAGGCGCAGCGGGATACAGCAACCTGGCCCATCAGTCGGCGATGGATGCCTGTACACCGTTTCGGATCGGTAGCGTTACCAAGCTGTTTACAGCCACTGTTGTCCTAAAGCTGGCGGAGGCCGGGCTGCTCGGGCTGGACGACAAGATCACTACGCACCTGCCCGGATTGCGCGGCCAGCTTCCCCGGGCAGATGAAATAACCATCCGGCAGTTGCTGAACCATACCAGCGGGTTAGGACACCCCACCGATGATGACATGAACTACCAGCTGGGATTGATCAATAATCCGGGTTATTTTGCAGATCTTACCACACGGCAACGCCTGCAGCAGTTTATTTATGGCAAGCCGCTTAAACATCCCCCCGGAAGCAGCACTTATTACAGCAATGCCGGATATTGGGTGCTGGAGTGGATGGTGGAAGCCGCTACGGACAAGCCGTTTGCTGAAAACCTGCAGGAACAAGTATTCGTGCCCTTGGGGCTTGTGGACACCTACCTGGCCAGGCGAGCCGACCCCAATGTCGCCCGGGGATATAATCGCAGCGGGAACCGTATCTATGACGTCACACGTTGGGATGCGGCCGACGGCGACGGTGATCCTGCCGCCGGCATTATCAGCACGGCGGCAGATCTGCTCACTTTCGGCCAAGCCCTGTTTGACGGCCGGTTGCTAAGCGCGCCGTCGCTGGAGGCGATGACCACGATTGCTGAAGCTCCTGGTTGCGATGATTGCGGATATGGCTTGGGTATCGAGCTGTGGAAAGTGGGACCGTTTTCCGGTTACGGGATGAATGGCAGCTCGCTGGGCGTAGATGCCAATCTGATTTATTTTCCCGACCGGCAGATGGCTGTCGTGCTGTTTTCCAATTATGGCGGTGGGAACCGCAAGGATGTCATTGAAGATTTGTTACATGTCACGGATTAGTCACCTACTGTTTCTGTTGTGGTGTTTAACCCCCATGCAGGGGATCGCCCAATTGCGCGTCGCAACCTATCAATATGCCGGCAACAGCCGGGAGAACAACATCCGTCCGGCGGCTAATGTCGTCGCCGCAGCCATCGGCCAGACCGCAAAGGTGGCCAGCTACGCCGGCGTCCGCGAGTTGGTGGATGCCATCCAGCGGGATGAAGTGGACCTGGCATTTATCAATACGTTCGGGTACCTGCTGCTGGCGGCCGATTCCGCGGCTGCGACAGGCATGCCGCCGTTGGTCGTGTGGCAGCCACCCACGGGTGGCGTGGGAGACAATTACCGCTGCATTTTCATCGCACCGCAGGGCGGTCTTATAGCTGACTCGGCCGATATCGTGCGTTATGCTTCCGAACTTTCGCTGCTGTTGGTCAGCGAAGGCTCCACCTCAGGCAACCTGGTGCCGCGTATGGCACTATCTGCCTTGGGCATCGCGTACCCCGAGCAGCAATTCAAGACGGTGGTATACGGCGGCACCCATCAGGCCGCAGCCGGGCAAGTAGCCATGGGCAAAGCCGATCTTGGCGCAATCGGTAGCATTGCTTATGCCGATTTTGTGCGCGATACCACCAATCGCCCTATCCGGCTGGTCTGGAAATCTCCGGAGATACCGCTGGGTCCGGTGTTGGTGAGTAGCCGGTTTTCTGATCCGGAGCGGGAGCAGATGGCTGCCGCATTTACCAACCTGCACCGAAGCCATCCCGCAGCATTCGAGGCGGCAAAACAGGGTTGGTCCGAAGCCCAGCATGTTCAAACCTATCAGCGTGTGCCTGCGGATTATCTCGATCGGCTGATGCCGCAATTCGGCGATATTGCCGAACTGAAACGTATATTGGCCAAATTTCTGACTGGTGGATAAAGACGCCTCGTAATATTGGCTGGACGACCACCCGGATTCGAAGCGATACGCATCACATCAACACTGTTGTGCGCCTGTTGTTGCATGGAAAGCGGCCGCTATCCAAACAATTCCCCGGCCCGCGCGGCATCTCGTTGGAAAGGCATGTCTAGTAAGGGGATGTCGATATATAATGGATATCGGTCAATGGTATCCTGCGCTGCGCCGTATCCAACGGTCAAGTATAAGCGTAGTGCGGGTTTCGGAGCGATTCACTGTCCGCCCACACTAAACTTTGATAGATTGCAAAATACTCAATTTCAGTCGTTCATCACGCATTATGCTTATACAATGTTATGTGCATACCCTTTTTCGTTTTGTTCGTTTAGAGATTTTTTTAATTTTGTCGCAATGAGAATGACCGTAATGCTATAATATTCCTTCAAGCTTAGTTCTTAAGCAATGCGCTTTATTTATACAAAGCGTCCGTTTCTATTATTTATTCATTTTATTAATAATCTTAAAACCAAGTCCACTGGTCGATAGGATTTGTTGCTGTATGTGGTTGGTTTTTAAATAAGTAAATTATGCCAGATATACTAAGTAAAAAGGAAATAAAGCATTTTATTTATAACGGTTTTGTTCGTCTTGATAATTCATTTTCCAAGGAAATCGCAGATTCTGCTTTAGAAATTCTTTGGAATGACCTTCCTTGTGACAGGTCAAATCCTTCAACCTGGATTGAGCCTGTAATTCGTTTGGGAATGTACACAAATGAACCTTTTGTTAATTCCGTAAATACTCCAAAGTTACATAACGCTTTTAATCAATTAATAGGTAAAGACAAATGGATTCCTTGTCGGAATGTAGGAACGTTTCCTGTCAGATTTCCATCTGATCAGCAGCCTAACGATACTGGTAAACACGTAGATGCAAGCTTTCCGGGAAATGACCCGAATAATTTTTTTGAATGGCGTGTCAATGTCAAATCAAAAGGACGAGCATTATTAATGTTGATTTTGTATTCAGATGTCAGCGAAAATGATGCTCCAACAATCATATATGAAGGTTCTCATATTGATGTTGCAAGATTATTGTGTAAAGAAGGAGATTTAGGTCTTTCTTTTATGGAACTTGCAGGCAAGTTGGACGAGTTGCCAAAAAGAAAAGAAGTGTATGCAACTGGTAAAGCAGGTACAGTTTACCTATGTCATCCGTTTTTGGTTCATTCAGCTCAACCACATAAGGGAAGTACGCCTAAATTTATGGCACAACCACCTTTGTTGTTAAGGGGCGAATTGTCTATTTCAGATTCTGATGTCGGCTATTCTCCCGTTGAAATGGCTATTCGTTTAGGATTAGATTAATATAATGAAGTCACATTGAAGGAGGTTGTTTATAACAACCTCTTTCTTTTTTGGGGTTGCACATAACGTTTAAATAAACGAACATATACGCCAGGATGAACGTTGTCGACTGTTTCAGCCACGGGTGCCTCGTCTCGCAGGTTAGCATCAGTCCAGGATAAGTATCCGCCAATTCAACCGGGCAGGAGTGTTCCGTGCCGCAGCTCAATGGGTACTGGTGCTGTACGGCGTTTGCTTCCGCAAGGCTCCCGAACATTTCCATATAGAGACTCGGTGCATCTAAAGCTTCTTTGGTCATGATTTCTGATTTCCAGCAAATTTAGGCGGATGGATGTTGCGGGTAGCCGGCTTTCGACAATACGCTGCAGGAGTCGACAAACCGTCTGTGCTGCGGTTGAGCGTTCGATAGCGAGGGTGGTCAGCCAGGCGGATCCCGCTCCGGTGGCACCCGATACTTCGTAGCGGTAGGTATTGCCGCTGGCTGCTTTATTTCAGCAAGGTTTGGTAACTGTGTTCAAAGCTGCTTTCGTATTCGATATGTCCCTTTTCAGATGCCCCGAAAAGGACAACGCTGTTGTTGCCAAGAAAACGAAGTATTTCTAATCAGTAAAATAATTAAGTGCTTCCTATCAAAAGTGTCCGATACGACACTTTTGATAGGAAGCAAGCAATTTAACCGGGTCATTTTCTTAATCCACCTGCGGCACTAACGTCAAGTGGCCATATAAAAGTGTGAGCAGCTCGCACGGATCCATATCAATGGCTTTGGCAATCAGGTAAAGTTCATCCGCCCGCAATTTGGTTGACACGTTAAGCGTGAGTTCGTTTATCCGGGCTTTGCTCAATCCCGTCCGTCTGGCCACCATCGACTTATTGACCGACCGTTTGGCCAAAATTTCACCCAGTTTGGTCATATATGCTGTTCATTTGTTTAGGTGAAATTACTATATGTATAGAAATTATGCACAAAATTTTTGACAATTTAAATATTATGTATACGTTTGTATAGAAAATCTATACAATATGAATACTGATATTCAACTTTTGGTCGACCGATTAGTCCAGCGTATGGATCTCGATCGTATTTTTCTGTTTTCATATCCTTTCCTTGAAAAGGAGAAGCAGCAGCTCCTGCTGGTGGTCAATCCAGTTAAAGGGCTTTCCCCCAAAGCTATGGCACCCATTGTCTCCCTCTGCATGTCAGATACCACCGAAATCCCGTTTGACATGGTGCTTACCGGTGAATGGCAGAACCAGTTGAAGCAGGGGAGTCTGTACTACACGTATGCGTCATTGCCACCGCACCAGCTACATGCCGCATCAACGAAAAAAAATCCGCTGTTTTCCCGGAAAACCATTACCGGCTTATTGGAACTCTCGCAGCTCAACTACAAGAAAAGCCGGAAACAGTCAGACGAGTTCCGGGAGGCGGCCGATAACTTCCTTGCCAAAGACGACTACAGCCAAGCCACGTTCATGCTACACCAATTCATGGAGCTCCGCCTCAAAGGCTTCCAGGCTGCTTTGGGCATGAACGGCGGTAAATCCCATAGCGTTCAGCAGCTGATGAAATCCGTGCGGAATGTGGCGCCGCAGCTGTTGGAAATTTTTCCCTGTGACGGACCGTCAGCTGAACTTTTCCGCATGCTGGATCAAGCATATACCCAAGCCAAGAAGCAGGAGACGATTGCTATCAGCCTGGACGAATTTAACCTTCTCCTGGAGCAATGCGAGCGTGCGCGGACGGTGATGGACGGCATGGTTGCCGCTATGGTTGAACGGATCACGGCGTATCGCGGGCAGCTGGAGGCCGCGGCGGCGCAGCAGGCGGCTGACGGAGCACGGCAGGCTCCCAATGCTGCCACACTTTCGCCAATGGCTTCTACCCAGCTTATCTGCGAGGATTTTTCCGGCTTTCCATGGCCGGAGCAATACAAAAAGGATGTCAACGCGTTGCTGGATCGTATCCATCAAACGCACCGGCCTGAGCAGGTGATGATGCTGAATTATCACACAGGCGGTTTTTCGGGAGTGAGCCCGTTCCAGCAAGAACAGGTGGAAGAACGGGAAGGTTCGAAAACTGAACTTTACCTGGTCGTACTGATGAAAAACAAAGGGCCGTTCCACTTCCGTTGCATGGAGGTGGGGGAAGCCAGCGCCATGGTGGTTTACCTCAACGTGAAAACCGTGCAGAAGAACCTGGCGGAAGGCAACCGCTTTTTCCATACGATGTGGACCAAGGGGCGCACCTTGCGCAGGAAGGCAACCTTTGAACCATCATTTGAAGTGGCTTCCGTGGACTGGAAAGCCGAATATGATCGGGCAGAGCAGACGTGGCGGAATGCTAAAGCCTGCATGGGTAATCTGAATGAGCTGATCCAAAACGCCGGATCGTTGAAGCTCGACACCTGCATGTTGCTGCTGGGTAACCTATTGGAAATCGGTGTCAATACCTATTTGCGGTGTGCCGTGGGCTTTGTGCCTTTTGACGTGCATCTGGCGGAGTTGATTGATTGGAGTGGCGTAGCGGGCCGCCAACTCTTAGACGTTTTATATCCGACGAGTGAAATTGAAAAAACGAGAATGAGGTTGATGCTGAGTCCGCATGCCGTATGGTGGCAGAATATGGAGATCGGTCTGTCGGGTCAATCTCAAGCGTTTTACCGAACTCGGGCGAAGGAAATGGTTCACTTTTTCGAAACGCTTTGCGAGGGGGCGGTGAAGGAACTGGAGGGGAAGGCGGGCACGGCTATTAAAGAGGGGACTGAGGCATGAGTGTGTTGTTTGAAGACAGCAACGTGGAGAAATACACAGCCGAATGCTCCCTTACGTATTCCAGTTTTATCTACTGCATGATGCTGAACCGGCTCAGCCGTGGGTATTCTGCATTGGAATTATCTTTCCTTTTAGGGCAGGACGATGATTTTATCCGAAATATGGAACGGTTTGACGTGATGGATTTCAGCATTGAACTGTATGGGCAGCTATGCAGGGTTTTTTGCCATACGAATTTTCTACGCCACCAACACCACGGGGAGCCGTCGCTCCGCCATGAAATGCATAGCTGGAAAGCGGGTGACACGATCTTTTACCGCATGGAGTGTTACAAGAGCGATTATGAAAGCATTGTATTGTTCCAGTTATGCGAAGAGGATCCGGCAGTGAGCAAGTACCGTTACGAAAATTCGGTCAAGGACCGCCAGCAAGCAGCTCAGGACGGGATAACCGAAATGTTTGTTCATCAGTGTTTCGACAAGCCCATCGAGCCGCATAGACTCTATCGGCAGCTGGAATCTTTAATTGGAGTTGGGGTCGACCCCATCCATTTCAAGACCGAACTCGACAAACTGGTCGGCCGTAAGGGAAAAGCACCGCTCAAACGCACCAAGCGCAGAAGTTTCGGCTACCGGTATGTGTTGCATCCCGGCGTGAATCTGGCGGCGGCTTTGGATTTCATTACGGATAAATTCAACAAATAATGAACATGAACATCGAAACGGCACACCTGGACGTTCCGCGGGACTTTGAAGTGGCCTGTGGGCTGTTCGGAATACCTGTACCCGGATTCTTACAATTGATTGTCGATCACTGCTGTTTCATCCACGCACATATGGGTGATACGTCCGAATTTGACATGGCAACGAAGGCATTTCTGGAGGCAGATCGCCAATTGGGCGAAAAGGAAATTAAGCCGGCAACGCACCTGTCCGAAAGTCAGCGTGAACGATTCATCCGGTTGTTAAGGCAAATGGTGGGAACAGCCACAAACCGCAATTACAGTAAATCCACGCGCAGGAAAAAAGGCAAAGTGCTTGCCGAGAAGCTGTTTGACACTTTTTCTGCCGGCTTGGAAATAAAGGACGTGGTTTATTATGACGAGGAAACCAAAATACAGCTGAGCAAGGATTTTTTGCTGATGACGCTGCTTCACCAACGCACACCCATTGAGTTGCTCAATGCCATAATGAAGCGAATCTCTTATGCAGAACTTGGCGCACGGGTTCACTTGAAACAGGAGGATTACAACCCGGCGATGGTGTTTTTTACCCGGGTGATGGAGGGCTACGGCGGTATACGTGATGAAACATATCTGGAATCGGAAGCATTCAAAATATTCCTGATGGACCTGCAGGAGTTCCGGGCCCGGTACTTTTTCTACCGTAATCTTGAGGACCGGATTTACATGTACCGCGAACGGCTTGAAGAAAATTATCAGCGTATTAAAAACCCCTATTTAAATGAAGATTATGACTAATCTGGAGAAAATCACCATCACGCACGAATTTCAACAGGTGTGCGACATCTTTAAGTTAAGTCCCGAACAAGTCGTTCAGGATTTCATTGACAACGTGTCAATAGCGGATTACCTGTGCGATCCCTACTCACTTAACCGGTGGGCCAACACGTTTGTATTTGAATACGTCATCGCGCAGGTGGAGTCGGAAGAAATTATGGTTAAATACGGCAAGTTTGCGGAGAAGCTTGTTAACGCGGCATTAGCTAACCCAAAAGATGCGAAAGACCTTGCACAAAAGATGGTGGACGAATGGCACCAAGCCGTTTTGGAAGACCGGATTAAGGAGGTGATGGAGGAAAAGGACCAATCAAACGATAAATAACGTTAAAGTCGAAACATTATGCCTTTCGCCAACCACACCCCGTACGACTACTTCCCACGGCGGTTGCACACGCGGGAAATCGGCAACCCTTACCTTGCCATTCACCAGTTTTTCGATTGGGAAAACCTACCGGAATGGCGCAACCAGCTTGATAAATGGCTGCAAGCCGCCCTAAAATCCGGTTTTCAATTGAGCCGCGATGAGCTGGTGGAGCTGTTCGTCCGTTATGAATTCATTGAGTATCTGGTGGAAGGTCTGTCACTTATCCAGCGGTTGATGGACAGCACCTACATGCCAGATCAAAAACTTTACCGCCGAATGTGCAACAATAGCGACATACTTCTTCCCGACGAAATCAACACCGCGCATGGTTATTTTAATAATAATCACAATCCGAAGAAATTCGAACGTGATGAATATTACCCGTTCCATCTGGACGCCGAAGAAAAGAAATATCCGCATGGCGTCATCCGTGATTTCTTCAATCATCAAAACCTGCCCCAATACCGTGATGCGTTATACTGGTGGTATATCGTCGCCATTGATTTTACAAACGCAGATGACAGCAGGGGCAGCAGTTACGTGTATAACCTGCATAAATACCTCACGAAGGTTATCGAGGCGGCACATTTGATTCATATCCGGTCGGCAAGCGAAATGAAAGTGGGAATTTAAATCATCTTCGATATTTTTTGCCAGATCTGCGGCTAGTATGAAATATCGAAGCAATAAAAATTTCTTTCTTCTCAGGATAGATTTTATAGACAATTAGAAATGGAAAAACACTCACAAGCGCCTCTCGATAGTTCTTTTTCTTCGTTGGGTAATGAAGCGGGTTATTTGCTATGGACCGGATTTTACTTTCTACAGCCTGTTCAAACCGCTCACCCAAACCGGGAGAGCGTTCTTCATACCAAAGAAATGAAGTCAAGTATTCTTTTTCGGCTTCAGGATGTAAAACTACGGTATAAGGCATTAGGTTTTTAATATGCGGGCTTTCGCTTTTACTTCTTCCCAAGTGGACGTATTGATTTTCCCACTTTCATATTCAGCAAGCCTACGGTCGAGTTCGGATATAAACGCAGGGTCATCCCAAGGGTTGCCTTTTGCAGTGATCTCTTCTTCCACCATGGTATAAATGGCTTTTACCTTTTTGTCATCCGCAAAGCGGATATAATCATATAATTTTTCACGTATGGTCGTACTACGCATAACAATATAGTCTACTCAACATCACGAAAATACAAAATTTTATGGAAACAAGGAAGGAATAGAAAGAATACAAGACGACATCATCAAACCATCAACCCATTTACAAAACCACCATACAATGAATTCAGCTACACCACAGCCTAACGACGACCTTCTCGTCGACGAGCCAGCAGAAAACAAAGAAGAAACCAAAAAGCGCCGTGCGTCAGAACCGTTCCAGATCCCCTGGGAGGAGGGGGAGCCTTTTGCACTCAGCGAAACCTATGTGCGCTCCTTTTACACCGGTACGGCCAATCTAAACAGCCATCCCTTCTGGGGATCCAATAAAGCACTGATAGGCAACAACCTCATCATGGAATTGCACGGAGAAAACATGCACGGGAAAGAGCTTTCGGTGAAAATTCTCCCCGGAGGCCTCGAAATAACCTGCTCCTGCAACAGGCCCGTTGATCAATTGTGCAAGCATGCGTGCTCAGCGCTGATGTACAAGGTGAAGTCGAATAAGAAATACTTCGAGCAGTTTTATTTGCCCGACGTCGTCGCCTTGCCGCCTGAACAGCAGCGACTGTTCAACTTTAATCTGGGAAGCTATTATCATAATAACGGTAAAGCGCCGTTTAAAACCCATCCGGAGTACGGTCGCATCTACCGTTACGTAAATAACCATGATTACACGAAGGAATCATTCAGCGACCCCGTCCAACTGATGGAACCGCTCGTTCCGAAAGTAAGAGAGGCCAAGCTGGTGTTCGGTATACCCACGGGTTCTTATTATTTCCGGGATCCGGTATTGATTCCATACCTGACCAAAACCGGAACGAAAACCGCTAAAGCCAATCCGTATGCGTCTTTTGAGCGCAGTTATCTCCTAACAGGTGAGGGTGAGCCGGAGAGTCTCACGATCCATGAACAGGCCGTGGAAGCCGCCTGCCGAAGGATGCAGGTATTGGTTGAATCACCGGCTCCGTCGGACGACGATAAACTGCAAAGACGGCAACAATTGTTTGATTACTGGGCGGAGTTTATCCCAACGCTGCATGAAAGCATCCAGCTCCTTTTCTTCGACGGCTACCAGTCCTCCCGCGAGTCAACCAAACCGTCTTCCGGTTCGCGGCATTTTAAAAAATTAGGCGCAGCAACGATACAATTGATGTTTGAGCTCAAAGAACACCTTTCATCGTTCCAACTAACGCTGAAATTGATGGTCAACGGCAAACACGTTCCCGACCCGAAATTCCATGGGCAATCCTTTTCCTGCTTTATCGCAGCGGAAGATGACGGGACGGTACACTTCGTAGCCGATGCGCAGGATGAAGCGATTATCCACAAATTCAGGACATGCGGTTATACCATCACCGCCTTGTCGCAGGATTTCCCGAAGTTTTTCGAGCAGATTGTCCTGCCGATCAGTATGCGCCATCCGATTGACCTGCAGACCCTGCCACAGGACAGTGTTTTTTCGCAACGCGAATTGGAGAACGGCAACCATCGACTGAAAATCGAGGAACGCGACGGCCGGCTATTTTTCTATCCAACGACATACTATCCCGTTGGGTTTACCGTGAACCCCGTGCACGACGCAAATCTGGTGATGCGCCAACGGGCGGACAACCTTTATGTGCTTCTGCGGGATAAAGACCGGGAGCGTGAATTCAGGACAATGCTACAGGGGCTTCATCCGTTATTTCGTGAGCAACGGCAGAAGGACTACCTTTCGCTGCCGGTGGCAGTCATCGAGAAATCAACCTGGTTGCCGGATAGCGTGACCACCTTGCGTAACGCCGGAGTTATGCTCGATCTTACCGGCGTCGAAGAAGGGAGTAACTATTTCCCCCGCATGTTAGACTGGCAATTAGCCATTACGGATGAGCGAAAGGCGTACTACCAGGCGAATGTCAGGGCTAAAATGGGGTCGACCCCGATTTCGCTGGAGGAGCTGGGTGAAATGGTGCGGCGGTCGAAAAATTGGTTCAAGCTGCAAGATGGCAGCCTTGGGTTTGTCAGCAATGCGGATAAAAAGCGGCTTTTGCCCCTGCTGGCATTCGGAAAAACCAACGGACAGCAGCTTCGTATTCCCACCAGCCATTTCAATACACTGGCTAATTATACCAGCCATATCGCCGATGCGTCCATCAAAGCGGCGATTCAAACCAAACGGCAGAAATTGATGGACCTGGACTCCATGCAGCCCATAAAAAAGCCCGATCCGGTGCAGGCAACGCTCCGCCGTTACCAAGAAGCCGGACTGAGCTGGCTGGCTTTTCTGCGGGAATTTGGGTGGGGCGGTATCCTGGCTGATGACATGGGACTGGGTAAAACGCTGCAGGTCATCAGCATATTGGAACACCACTATCAGCAACAGCCCGATGCGCCAGCCAGTCTCGTGGTCGTCCCCAATACCTTATTGTTCAATTGGCAGGCCGAACTGGGTAGATTTGCTCCGCACCGCAAATTATATATCCACCATGGTGCCGAACGCCACCAAACCCTGCAGTGTACGGAAGGGCTGGTAGTGCTGACGACCTATGGCACACTGACGGCCGATGTGGAGTTGTTCGCCGCTTTGGAGTTTAGCTACCTCGTGCTCGACGAATCCCAGGCTGTGAAAAACCGGAACTCAAAGCGTTTCGAGGCAGCCGGACAACTGAACGCATACTACCGGATAGCCATGACCGGTACGCCAATAGAAAATGGTATCGGCGATCTGTATGCGCAACTGTCGTTCGTTAATCCCGGGTTCTTCGGCACCTTCGCAGATTTCAAAAGGACCTATCCGGGTATCGCAGATGGAACGGCAACAGCAGAAACCAAAACGGAATTGCAACGGGTGATCAGCCCCTTTATCCTCCGCCGTACCAAAAAACAGGTGGCCACCGAATTGCCGGATAAATCCGAGATGCTCCTGTACTGCGACATGCTGCCGGAACAGCGCCGGCTTTACGATGAATACCGGAAGCTTTTCAAGAGTAAGCTTACCGACAGCCTGCAAGGGAGCAATACCGGGCGGTCAAAATTTCTGGCCATAGAAGGGTTGATGAAATTGCGGCAGATCTGCAACTCACCGGCGTTGCTGAAAGATGGCGGCCATCCGAACGCATCCGCAAAGCTGGATGAACTGATGGACCAGATCGGCGAACTGCAAGGCCAGCACAAAATACTGGTTTTCTCGGCGTTCACCGCAATGCTGGCTTTGTTGAAAGACCGGTTAGTGTCTGCGGACATCGGATTCGCTTACCTCGATGGAAAAACTACAGGGGATGAACGCCAAAAACAGGTGGCGGAATTCCAGGAGAACGAGCAATGCCGACTATTCCTGCTGAGCCTTAAGGCCGGAGGGGCAGGCCTGAACCTCACCGCCGCGGATTATGTGTATATCCTCGATCCGTGGTGGAATCCGGCTGCGGAAGCGCAGGCCATCGACCGGTGTTACCGCATTGGGCAGGATAAGCATGTGATGGCGTATCGGATGATCTGCAAAGACAGCATCGAGGAAAAAATCCTCGATATGCAGGCCGGCAAGCGGGAGTTGGCCGGTTCGCTGATTCAAACGGACGGCAATATGCTGGAAGCGCTGAACAAGGAAGATTTACTGAAATTATTTGATTGATAAATGGATTGTTTTTTAATCAGCGGATGTTGTAATTACTCAATGTATTGAGTAATTTTACTCATTATATTGAGGTAATTCCAAAGATATGTTTGAAAGGCCTTATTTACAGGTGCTTAAATCAAGGATAAATGAGCCGCGCAGGTTTATTCAAGTGATTATGGGGCCGCGTCAGGTAGGAAAAACGACACTGGTCAGTCAATTGACGACAGGGTATACTTACCCCTTTCATTTTGTTACGGCCGATGCGGTGCCGGCTGCAGGCATCACTTGGCTGGAGCAACAATGGGAGGCTGCGAGGTTAATGATGCTTCAACAGGAAGCTGACGAGTTTTTATTGGTCATTGATGAGATTCAGAAGGTGTCAAACTGGAGCGAGACGGTCAAACTACTATGGGATACGGATACCCGTGAGCAACGGAATATCAAGGTAATCCTGTTGGGGGCTTCTCGGCTCTTATTACAACAAGGCCTGACAGAATCGTTGGCGGGTAGGTTTGAAACGTCTTACCTTGGCCACTGGTCTTTTGGGGAGATGCAGGATGCATTTGGTTGGGATGCATCGACCTATGTCTGGTTCGGGGGGTATCCGGGTGCTGCTGTGCTGACCGGTGATGAGGATCGTTGGAAACGGTATGTGCACGATTCGCTGATTGAGACAAGCATTTCACGGGACATTCTGATGTTGACCCGCGTGGATAAGCCCGCCTTAATGAAACGGCTGTTTGAACTTGGATGTCTGTATTCCGGAAAAATTATGGCCTATTCCAAGATGTTGGGGCAGCTCGTCGATGCCGGTAACACGACTACTTTGGCGCACTACTTGGACTTGCTGAATACGGCTGGTTTGCTCGGCGGCCTGGAGAAGTTTGATCCAAAACTGATCCGTAAGCGGTCGTCCAGCCCCAAATTCCAGGTACACAATACGGCCCTAATCAGTGCGCAGCGGGACGAACAGTTTGGCGAAGTCCGCCAGCTTCCGGATAAATGGGGACATATGGTCGAATCGGCCGTGGGTACCCATTTGATCAATAGCGCCTATTCAGGAGGTTATAACGTACATTATTGGCGGGCGGGTGGTCACGAAGTTGACTTTGTGTTGGAACGTCGTGGGAAAGTGATTGGAATCGAAGTTAAAAGCGGTAAAACGCAAACAGGGACGAGTATGCCTGCATTCCGGAAAGCCGTTAATCCGGATAAAGTCTTGCTGGTGGGTGCTTCTGGTATTCCATGGGAAGCGTTTTTGGCGATAAATCCAGCTGAGTTATTTTGAAGGCCGGCGACCGAACACTGTTTCCTTTCAGCACATCTACGGGGTGGTAGTCAGCCAGTGCGAATGCTGGGTAAAGCGATGTGAAACCGGATTTGTACGGCCGACCATTCGTTGCGCATGGGGTGTGTGTGGCGGTCCCTCATCAACCGATGGCGGATAGCAGTTTCACCAGCTCATCCTGCAACGCCCTCCGGAAACCATAATGGCGATACAAAGCCTGTGCCAGCTCGGCTATGCGGGGCTTTCCTGCAGGAATGTCTTCAACCACCTTCCGCATCATGCTTACCAGTTGCTGATACTGCCGGCGGTTGCCAGCGTGGTCGGCGAACTGCTCCAGTTGGCGCAGGTAAAGCTCCAGTAACTCATCCGGATACCGCGGCAGCAAAACTTCATGGTATTCAGTGGTGGTATCCAGCCGGTTTTCCTGCTGCACGGCATGCAGGAGGCGGTCCCAGTATTCCTCCTCAATAAAAATACGGCCCAGCGGGATGAGCAGCAGCGGGGCTTCGGTGCGGTAGTGTGCAGGCATGGCCATCCACTGTTCGGTAGCTTTCCGGGTCACCGCTTCGATGTGTTCGTTGATGACCGCCGTCCACTCATCGGGAGGGTAGGTTGCCTTCCACGCGCGGTAGTGCTCGGGCGATAGCCCGCGGCCGTCCAGCGCGAGTTTCTTGGCCTGCTGGCGGATTGCGGGCAGATCGTTTTCCAATTGGGCTACCCGGAGCAGCTGCTTTTCCCAGATAGACGTCACGCCGGGATGCCGTGCAGCCTCAGCCAACGCGATGCCTTCGGCTATCAATGCCTTGGCTTGCCTGAAGTCGTTCGTCGCCAATACCCTTTCAAGCTTTCTCATCCGCACAGCAGGTAGATTCAGGTGTCCGTCAATCAACCGTGCAGCCTCGTCGGGCCGTCCAGTTTCCGTGAGGTAATCGATTTTGGCGGTAAGCAGAAAGGACGTCCGGTAATCCGTTATGTAACCCGCAGCCAGCGGCAATTGTTCGTCCACATGTCCCAGGAAAGCGTCGTGCTCGCCAAACAGCAAAGCCAGTTGTTTGAACACCTCGAATGCCCGGGGATAGAAATCGCCGTACTCGTGGTAAATGGGGTTGCGCAATTCCTGATCCACCAGGCGGAAAAGCTCCTGTTTGAGGTCGATGGGCGCCGAGGGCGATGCCGAAAGGCTTTCCAGCAAGTCCAGCAGCAGGTGAATAGCCGTGCCGAGGTAACCGCTGGAATCATCGCTTTGGGTGATGGCATCCATTGCCGCTGGCAGGGTCCCTGATACCAATGCGTACGCATCGCGCATATTCCCTCTTTCCAGCAACTGCTTCCCGTCCGAAGCGAGCTTGCCCAGTTCCTTGGCCAGTCTGCCGGATGCCCGGTAGTCGATGAACCCCCGGCGGGTGTATTTCTGGACGATTTTTTTTGCTGCGTCCGCGTAGTGCTGGCCTGCATCCACGCTGCCTTCGCGGCCTGCGAAATACAGTTCGAAATCCGCTTTGAACCCCTTGTGGCGGGCGGCATAGTCCAGCACAAACTGGCGGAACTCGTCCAGGCTGACATCCTGCACCAGCTTTTTGAGGTTCCGGCGCTTCTTGGGGGCTGCGGTTTTTTGGGTGTGTTCCCCGGCGGCGATACCTTTTTGTTTGCGAAGCTCAAGCCATACCGCAACCTTATGCCTGCACAATTTGTTTCCGTCGGCGCATTGGCATTCATGGACGGCGACGGCATCGCCCCGCAAAATAATATCCACCTGATAAACATCCTGGTCGCGGACCAAAGCCATCCAAGCATCCTGTTCGTATTCGACCAATTCATCGAAATCATCCCGTTGGGCGATCAGCTTTCCGGCTTTTAACGCAGCTTTGGTTACCTTATCCTCAAAATTTGCTAACGTCAGCATGGTTTTCCTTCTTGGGAAGGCAAGATACTGAAATAATCCGAACTGGTTTTAAATTTGCTGTTTCGCGCTGCCATAGGGCTGTCAGTGGATGCAGGTAGATTTGCCTCAGTAACAACAAACATGTATGAAGATGGATATCATTAAAGAACTATTGACTGAACTGGAAAGCGAAGGAGCGATAACCCGCAAGATGCTGGCACTTGTGCCGGAAGATCGATTCGATTGGGCCCCGCACCCCAAAAGCATGACACTGAAACAATTGGCTACGCATTTGGCCGAAATTCCTTCATGGTATGCGCTGGCCGTGGATCAGGATGAGCTGGATTTCAATGAGGGAGCCTATCAGCCTACCTCCATTGCCAATAGCGCAGAACTCCTGGCGTTGTTCGAAAAATCCTATCAAGCCGGAAAGGCCGCGCTGCAACGCTTGCCGGAAGCTGCGCTTGACAAACCTTGGGTGATGCGTGGCGGGGACGCCGTGTACCTGGATACCACGAAATACGGGATGGTTCGCCACGCCTTTGCCCAGACCATCCACCACCGGGCGCAATTGGGTGTTTTCCTGCGCCTCTTGGATATCCCTATACCGGGAAGTTATGGGCCAAGTGCAGATGAGATGGGTTAGCGGCCGCCTAATCAGTCGCCGTAATTGACCGGATGGAGATACCCGTGAAGCAATCATCCATGCAGCCATTTGGCTGGAAGTCCCGCTGTACCACCCGGCCTTGCCTGACGGTAATGGTGGTAAGCCACGACGAGCCCGCCCTTATGGCGCCGGATACCTCGTAGCGGTATGTGTTGCCGGATGCAGTCTTGAAGGCTAACCATGGCTCATAGCTCCGTTCGAAACGGTTTTCGTGTTCGATTTGGCCCCTTCTCGCATGAAGTGCATAGGAAAAGGTCGACAATGATGGCCAGGAAGACAGCTGTTCTCTTGGTCATTTGGTATGCGTTTGTTTGATATACCTATAAACGCAGTGCCGTACGCTTTTGCTATAGCTGCCATGCTTTTTGTCGCGATGCGTTCACTGCTGAAAAATCAGCCGACCGGCGGCGTTAGGGCCTGACCGAGTTGATATTGCCGGCCGGCTTACCAATTTGGCGGGTAGTCATTTATCCAATGGAAGCCTCGATTGATCAGCGAGTAACATACAGCTGGTTTGGCTGCTAAAAGAAGTCAACCACCTGGATGATGGCAAGCGCACTGTAAAAGAGTCCGGCGCATAGGAGGATGCCGGATGACAGTGCACCGGGCTGACAGATTTTAGGGAGCAGCTTTTTGTTGAGGTAAAAGGTGAAAAAGACAATGACCGGAATCTGTATCGCGGAGATGATTCCGGCAAGCGAGAGGATTTTTACCGGGTCGCGTTCAATGATGTAAATCAGCAAAGGTATCACCATGCCGACGGTGACAATGAAAAATTTACTGACGTTATTACGGTTGGAAAGGTAGTTGTTCGGCCGTTGGAAAAGCAAACGGGCTGCATCGGAAAACATCCTTCCGCCACCATCCTGATTGGCAAGAATGCTGCTGCCCAGCGCGATGGCAACGCAGACCAAAAAGGCCCAATAGCCTGCCGGCCCCCAGACGCCTTCAAGCGACTGCGTAAGTTTTTCAACGACATCCGCCCCCTCGGGAAGGTCATCCTCGCTGGCGAGCAATTCGGCACCCAATATCATGAAAGCGACGTTTACCAAGGTGCCCAACAGGATCCCGATTCCGCTGGTGAGGCCAAGCGATCGCATCCATAGCGTTACTTTCGCTAATTTTTTCCGGTCATCATCCACTTCTTCGTTGACCTCGACCGTCTCTGAGCGGTCGTTGGGCGTGCCTCCGAATTCCTTGTCCCCTACCCAATAAGAATACCATAAGATGCCAGAGGCTCCGGCTAAAAAGAATCCCACCCACGGCATGACGAAGGTCATTTCAAAATCGTCCGGGATCGAGGGGGCCAATCCGGCTGCCAAGTCGCCGGGCGATGACAATACGCGGATGGCGGTGACTGCTGAAATGACTATCAGCAGGGCTGCGAGATTATCGCTCCCTTTTCCACCGCCGAGTATGAGCCACTTAATACCAACAGACCGCAGCCGATGATAAAAATAAGCGCATAAACCATGATATCCGTTTCCCATATCATGGCTAATACGCTCCCGAGCAGCGCAGCCGCTCCGGCGACAACCAAAGGCACCAAGGCCAGCTGCGGCACGTTCATCAACCAGATTCCCCATTTGTTCCCCCTGGGGAGATCTTGCAGCCCATTCGTAATGCTTCTGCCGCTCACCACGGTAAACCGCCCGACTTCCCGGATGATGAAGAAGAGCGCTACAGCAACCAGGATAGACATCCAGAGCAATGAATATTCGTACCGTGCAGCGATGCGCGGTGTAAAAAGGATTTGTCCGGTGCCGATGGACGGCCTTTCCTTTGCCTGTCGGCGGGTCGTGCACGTCGTTGCGAAGTATGTTCTGCTGAGCGTATTGTCCTTTCATGTACAGGAAAGGATAACAGCACTGCCGCATAAAGGTTTTGCTTTAGCGGCATCGCGATTTCGGTCGATTAGCTCCTGCGGATGAGGAGCTGGTGACGGCTTCCGTAATGAATTTGAATACCGCTTGATTGCTCAGTAAGCGCTTGTAGCCTTGGCGGTGCGTTGTCCTTGGCATAAGGATTCAAAGGCTGTTGCGGTATTCAATCTTTGGGCTGTTCGGCCGCTACATGGACATGGGTGCTATTGGAAACCCGTTCGCTTCCAAACGACATGAACGTGAGGAAGACTTCGACTTCAGTGCCTATCCAATTTGCCGATGCCGGAAGGATGCATGCCCCAGCATTACGGGTTGTTTCTTCAAGGAAATTTTGCCAGACGCCCAATGCATGCGAATAGATGAGTATGGATAGCCTATCAGAGTCATAGGCACCTTCTGCACCGGAGTTGTCGTGCCAGGAGACGTGAAGCCCGCTGTCGGTCCATTCGGCGTTTACTGCGTCGGCGCCCGGAAGATTGCCTTGGCTGGTACGGAATTGGCTCCAGTCGATTTCAAGGTGGGGATATTCTCCTTTAATCGCCTGTTTTTTGTTAAGGGAAAGTGCCAGGTTAAACGCGCTCATGTTTAGCGGCTCCGCTACGTTGCGGAAGCTCGTGCGGATGAATACCTTCAAGGGTTTGAGCGCTTCCATAACGACCTTCATAGCCTGCTCATTAGCGAGCCGGGCCTCGCTTCTCGGTTTGTGGCTTTTACGGGGTAATCCGCGAATGACATCGAGTCCCTTCCACTTATAGCCGACCACACTGCCTACTTTTCCGCTGAAGCTCCCGTTTGGTCCGTTTTTGAATACTGCCATGACTAAACGCTTTTTTATAACCAAATTTACATTATTGGGTTAATTAAACAAAATATTAATAATAATTCTATAATATTTAATACATGTTTTAATCGTGTTTTCCCCTATGAAGTCCCTATAAAAACCCTATTATATATGAATAATGTCTCATTAACTTGGGCTATAGGTGGAGTTTCAATGTGCAAATAGGGTTATTTTTCGGTTATCGTGCCACTTGTGGGAGTAGGCGCGCAATGCAAACCAGACAATGGCGTGGATTGGCAGCAAAACCGTATACTTACCTCGAAGACACGGGTAATACATTCACCGTTCGCATCCATAATGCGGACACCCTGCCGTGCTGCACATTCCCGGCGAGCCATTGGTGGGGATAGATTCGCGTCGCGAACCAGTGGAACCAGCACTGCCGTGTAAAGGTTTTGCTTTAGCGGCATCACGATTTCGGTCGGATTAGCTCCTGCGCTATGTCTAATAAAGCGGCCGATACGTTGACATGGAACCGGGATTCCAACATCTTGCCGATAAGTGTATTGAAGCTGGGCAATGCCGACCAGACCAGTTTTGCCGGTGATAGTTGTTTTTTTCATAGGGTGAACGATGCACGACTTGAATATCCAGATGTGTCGGCCCTTCGGGCTGTTCCATTACCGCAGTCACTTCGCAGTCGTACGAGTTGTACACCTTGATCGCCTTGCCGATTGGGTTTTCGGAACCAAAGAGCTTGGCGGCTATCCCTTCATTGATGACCATGGCGTTGGGTTTGTTCAGCGGAGCTAATGCATCCCCCGCTACAATTTTGTACGGGAAGACTTTAAAGAATAAAGAATCGGCAGAAATTACACCGGGTTGTGTGACTGTTTTTTCGGCGAAAGACAACGGGGTTTCATAGCGCGCATCCGCCGATATTTTGGTGGCAGCTTCGATTTGCGAAGCGTTGTCGCGGAGCAAAGCGGCCAATGGCGCTGGCGTTCTCCTGAGGATATCCTCCTCCCCACGGAGTGATACCTTATACACTTTTGCCAATTCGGGATGCCATCGGTCATAGCCCAGTTCATGGTTGAGATACAGTAGGAGCACCAAAACTGGTTAACCCTACAGCTAACCCCAAGATGTTAATTGTACTGTACGCTTTGTTCTTCCAAAGGTTGCGTAAAGCGGTTTTTATATAGTTCTTTATCATCATAAAAAAGTCATTCATTCCTCAACGACTCCACCGGATTGGCTACAGCCGCCCGGATGGCCTGTCCGCTTACCGTGAGCAGGGCAATGACCGCGGCCACCAGCCCCGCGGCAGTAAACATCCACCACTGGATATCGATGCGGTAAGCAAAGTCTTCCAGCCACTTGTTCATCGCCCACCATGCGACGGGCGAAGCAATGACCACGGCTATCAAAACCAATTTGACAAAATCTTTGGAAAGCAACCCTACAATGCCCGACACCGTTGCTCCCAGCACTTTCCGGATGCCAATTTCCTTGGTGCGCTGGAAAGCAGTGAGTGTAGCCAGGCCGAAAAGGCCTAAGCAGCTGATGAGGATGGTGATAGCCGTTGCCAGGTTGATGAGTTTTCCGATCTGCCGTTCCTGCTTGTACATCGCTTCCAGCATTTCATCGTAAAAGCGGTACTGATAAGTATCGGCAGGATAAAACTGCGCCCATTTTTCGCCGATCCGCTTCAATGTGGCCTGCCACCGTGCAGGATCGTGGCCATCCAGTTTAATGTTGAATGAAGAAAGATCTCCTTTATAGGTCGACAGCACTGTCGGCGTGATCGGTGTGTAAAAGTCCTGCGTGTGAAAATCCTTGACAACGCCGACAACGGGGTGTTTGCTGTTTCCCCGCTGGCCGATGAATTGCCCGAGAGCTTCTTCAGGAGTGGTGAAACCGAAGGCCCGGGCTGCGGTTTCGTTGACGATGTACTCGGAAGTGGTGTCCGAGGCACGGATGTTCCGGCCCGCCAGCAGCTCCATCCGGTACAACGCCAGATAAGCCGTATCGATGGTCTTTTTGAAACTGATGATTTCCACGGGGGCCTCACCTTGGGGCGTATACCCGAAAGGGCTGGACGAATAGCCCGATGACAGCGGGGCGGTACCCATGGCTACCTGATCAACCCCCGGCAGGTTCCGGAGCTCGTTCAACAGCGTAAACTGCTTGTCCTGGTAGCGCGGGTCGGAGAGGTATTTCCACGGCACGTTTACCAGCACGGTGGCGTCTTTATCAAAACCCATGTCGGCCTTCATGGTATGCCGGAGCTGCGCTCCTACAATAATGGTGCAGATGATGAATATCAGTGCAATGGTAAACTGGAACACAATGAGGATCTTCTGTAGGCTGAAGCGATGGACTGACGGAGACACGAAGAAATTTTTGAATACGTCTACGGTCTTTACTTTGGTAATCAGCCAGCTGGGATATAGCCCGGCCAGCAGGGTGGTCAGGAGCACCAGGCCCAGCATAAATCCCAAGAACAGGAAGATGTTGTCCGCCGCTGTGACGCCAGCGGGGATGATGTCGTCCAGCAGCCAGAACGCCAGGCGGCCGAGGCAGAAAGCCAGTACTGAGGCAATCAAGGCCGTCAGCAACGTCTCACTGAGAAACTGGCCGATCAGTTGCGGGGAGCCGCCGCCGAGCGTTTTCCGTACGCCGATTTCTTTGCCACGTTGGGGGATTTGTGCAACGCTCATGTTGATGTAGTTGATGCAGGCGAGGATGAGCAGGAACGCCCCGATACCGATCAGTCCATATAGCACGGGTTTACTGGTTTTGCTTACGTTTGCACTGTCAGACACGTTGGTCGAAAAATGGACGTCCCTGATAGGCAGGAGTTCATATGACCGTATCCGGGGGGGATATTGGCATTTCCCCCGCTTTTCCGTTCATCTTCAAAGGCTTTCCAATGCCTCGCATCCAGTTCGTTGATCTGATCCAGCTTGGTGCGAACATCCACTCCACCCTGGAGTTGCAGGTAAAGCCGGTCGCTCCCGTTGGTGTTGGTCCATACGTAGGTATCATAGGCCACTCTCGGCAGTACGACAAACTCTTGTGCCGTAAACTCCGAGGGCGTAAAATAATCGGCCACTATTCCCGTAACCGTGCGCACCACAGTATCCTGCCCGTAGTAGGTGATGGTCCGATGAAGCATGTCCTCCGTTTGGATATCCGGGAAGTATATGGCTGCCCGGCTTTGGGTGAGTACCACGCTTTCCGGGGCATCCAATGCCGTATGCTTATTACCGGCCAGCCAGGCGTACGGAAGCATCTTGAAATAAGAAGCATTGGTGGCTACAATGCCACTTGGGTCTTCCTGGATAAAAGCGGCCTGGTTTTGCCGCTTGATTTCAACGCTGCTTACCCATTTGCCGAATACCGGCACCACATGCTGCACCCCCGCGAGCTCTTCTTCGATGCCCTGATACAGCGGCGCCGACACCCCGCCCATCCTTGATTCCCTGCCTTCTCGGCTGAATGCGCTGATTACCTTATAAATGCGGTCACTGTTCGGTAGGTTTGCATCGTAGCTGAATTCATGATCAATGATCCGGTAAATGACCCAGCACGCGCTGATGCCGATGGCCAGCCCCAGGATATTTAACGCTGTAAACAGTCGGTTACGCCACAGGTGGCGGAGGGTGAGCTTGAGATCGTTCATGTTCATGTTTTTTATTTGCTTTGGATCGTGCCCTATGATGAAAATGCCTGTCTTTATATAGCAAAAACTATTCGTCCCTTAAACTATCCACCGGATTGGCTGTTGCTGCCCGTATCGCTTGCCAGCTAACCGTGAGCAGCGCAATCACCACGGCCGCCAGCCCCGCGGCAGCAAACATCCACCACTGAATATCGATGCGGTAGGCAAAGTCTTCCAGCCACTTGTTCATCGCCCACCATGCAATGGGGGAGGCGATGACAACGGCGACCAGTACCAACTTCACGAAGTCAGCCGAGAGCAACCGCATAATGCTTGAAACGGAGGCCCCCAGCACTTTACGGATACCGATTTCTTTTACGCGCAAACTGGTGGCATGTACCACAAGTCCAAATACGCCCAATGCCGCCAAAAGCATGGTGAGGAGGCTAAATCCGCCAAATATTTCCTGGAGTTTTTCCTCCGCTTCGTATTGTTTCGCCAACGTTTCCCTGACGATCTGCATGTCGATTAATTTGTCTGGGTAAAGGCTTTTCCAGATGGCCGCTACAGACCGCATGACACGCTGGGATGTTCCCGGCCGACTGCGAATGAGCAACGGGCCGTACGAGGGATTCCGCTGCCCGACGATCACGGTGGGTACCGTGGCGTTATGCAGCGACTCGCTGTTGAAATCGTCAATGATGCCCACGGGTATGATCTTGGCTTCATGCAGCGGTACGTTCAATTGTGTTATGCCGAGCATATGTGCGGTGCTGGCCGTTATTAGGCAGGGGCGTATGCTATTGAACGCTGCATCCAAGTCTGTCGCCTCAATAGCATCGCCGGGCTTCGATCCGTTCAGGAAGCGCCCTTCCTTCAGCCGCAGGCCTAGGGTTTGAGCCATATCCGGATCGCCTGCGATATACCAGAGGTCGGTTTTATTTCCTGGGTCACGCGGGTCGTCAATGAGCCTGGTCATGTAGCCCGCGCCATCGGTTGGCAGCCACGTGCTAAAGCTCGCTGAGAGGATGTCGGGGTGTTGCGCCAACTCAGCTTTCAACACGCTGGCTTTATTGTCCCACGATACGTGATTGAGGCTAAGCAGCCCTTCCGTATCGAAGCCTACATCCTTGTTTTTCAGGAAGTCTACCTGGTGCTGTACGACAAACAGCGCTACCAGGATACCGATGGATAGGGCAAACTGTGTGACCACCAGTGCTTCGCGCAACCCCTTTTGGTTCGTGCTTCGTTCTTTCAATACCTGGTTGATGCTCCCTACTGCGCGGAATCCGGATACAAGCCACGCAGGATATAGGCCGCTAAACAGACAAATCAGCAAGAAAACCAAAAAAGCTGCGGTGAGGTAGGGCCAGCCCGCACCGAAACGGAATGCCAGCGGATGTCCGATGAAATGCTGCAATGAAGGAAGCACGAGCTGATAACATAAGCAGGCGATTAGCCCCGCTGCACTGAACGTGAGCAGCGATTCAATCAATGACTGTCCCGTGATTTGGCGTCGCGATGCACCCAATATTTTATGGACGCCGGTTGTCTTTAGCCGACTGCTGGCGCGCGCTGTACTTAAGTTGATGTAGTTGATACAGGCAATCAAAAGCAGCATGGCCGCAACCGCCATGAAG
Organism: Parapedobacter composti; assembly: GCF_900112315.1. Taxonomy (GTDB): domain Bacteria; phylum Bacteroidota; class Bacteroidia; order Sphingobacteriales; family Sphingobacteriaceae; genus Parapedobacter; species Parapedobacter composti. The sequence continues at coordinate 74,820 of NZ_FOLL01000015.1, forward strand.
ATATAACTGTGTCTTATGTTGCCTTTAACCAATTGGTAAGCGGGGAAATCGGTTTTCAGGTAGATGTCTTCCATGGGCTGTAACCCGAACTGCAATCCCTTGTCGTTCTCGGGGATATCCCGGTACCAGGCATTGATCTTCCGCTCAAATTCCGTTGGGTCGGTTCCATCGCGCAGCAGGACGTAGTGCCTTGCATAATGCGCACCGCGGCCGCCGTTCGTCAGTTCCTGCTCGGTGCGTTCATGCAGCAAAAGCGCATCCGCGCGTAGGTGAGTATTCGGCGGCAGGTCTTTCATTACTCCTGCTATGACATATTCATTGGGTTCGTCATATTGTGGTACATCGTAGATACGCTTACCCAAGGGATTGGTGCCCGAAAAATGGGTGTTGCTGAATCGTTGGGAGATGACGATTTTCTTGATGTCGCGGCTCGGCGTCAGGTCCTGATGGGAAAGGAGCCGGATGTCAAGCAACTGCATGACGGCACTATCCGCATGGAGCATTGTCGCTTTGAGCGGTACTGGACCTGCTTTGTCGATTTTCAGGTGGATGGGTGCGGGGTAGATTTCGCTGTAATCTACCACTTCCGGAAACTGATGCTTTAAAGTTGGAGCAAGCGTAGCAAATACGGTTCCTCCCTTTTGGCTGTAATCTCCACTGTTCTCTCGGATGGAGAGTAGCCTGTACAGGTTTTTCGAATGGCTCCAATGGGTATCATAAGATAGTTCGTCAAATACGACCGCACCGATCAGCAGGCAAGACGTCAAGCCTAACGTAAGCCCTAAAATATTGATGATGGTGTACAGCTTTCCTTTCAGCAGCGTGCGAAAGGCGATTTTCAGGTTACACTTCATTTTTTTAGTGTTCGGTGGCGAATGAACAGTGTCCGGTGACCTGCCGTTATTGCCTGTAGTCGTTTATACGTCTTTATTCATTTATCGTTGTTCCTCGATCGCTGTTCCTGTAACTTTCTCTTTTTCCACCCATTACTGACCACCCACCGCCAATCAATAAACAGGCAGCAACTGGGCCAAAAATATAAAGAATTAACAGTGAGCTGGTTATGAGGGCTTGGTGCTGAAATAGTGTCCGTTTCCGGACACTTGGCTGTGCGGATGCGGACAAGATAGTCGTATAGTTCCCGCTTGCTCATACGGATGTTTTTCGTACTTTTGATGTGTGGACTCCCGTACAATTAAAAACGTCTATTTTCTCGGATTAGGGGCCCTTGGCACCATGTACGCCTCGAAACTCCATGCACTGGATGATTCGCTGGTAAAAGTTGTCGTTGATGAAGAGCGAAAGCGTCGGTATGAACAGAAAGCCATTTTGGTAAATGAACAACCCTATCGGTTTCAGTATCTCACGCCGTCTTCTGAGGCACCCGTGGCCGATCTGGTAATCATCGCGGTAAAAGAATACCAGTTGGCAGATGCGCTTCCGCTGCTGAAACCCTTTGTGGGCCAGCATACGTGTTTTTTGTCGCTGCTGAACGGGATTTCCAGCGAAAAAACCATTGGAGAGGCTTACGGGATAGAGCGCGTACTGTATGCATTCGGCATTGCAATGGACGCGCAACGCACGGGCCGGGACGTTAGCTATACCGATATGGGGCACATGGTGTTCGGTGAGGCTGACAATGCCGTGAGCCCACGGGTAAAGGCGATTAAAGCGCTGTTTGAAGCTGCGGCTATCCCTTATCAGGTTCCGCCCGATATCCATCAAGCCATGTGGTTTAAATTTATGGTCAATGTCGCGGTCAATCAGGTGTCGGCTTTGTTGCGCATACCATTCGGAGTGTTTGCAAAATACCAAGAGGCGCGTGCATTGCTGATCCAAGCGGCACAGGAAGTTCAGGAGGTGGCGCAGCGGAAGGGCATTGATTTAACTGAAACAGCTATTGGCAAGATGGTAGATACCATTCTATCACTCAACCCTGATGGTAAGACATCTATGCTGCAAGATGTAGAAGCACAGCGGCCAACGGAATTGGAGACATTTGCCGGAGAGGTTATTCGTCAAGGGGAAGCCTTAACCGTTGCCACGCCAATTAACCGGTTTCTCTATAACGCACTTGCGTTGGTGGAGAAAGGATATTCGGGATAATTGCGTCTTACCGTTCGCATCGCCGCTAACCGACAGTTTCCATCAGTACTCGTCCGTCCAGCATCCGGATGATACGATCGGCATAACGGGCATCGTGCTCGCTGTGCGTTACCATAACGATGGTCGTGCCGGCTTCGTTGAGTTCAGTGAGCAGTTGCATCACTTCATTGCCATTATTGGAATCGAGGTTGCCTGTCGGTTCGTCGGCCAGAATAAGTTTGGGCCGATTTACAACTGCACGGGCCACCGCTACACGCTGCTGCTGGCCACCGGAAAGCTGTTGCGGAAAGTGGTTACGCCGATGCATGATCTGTACTTTTTCCAGCACCTCCTCCACTCGTTTCTTTCGCTCGGCAGCAGGCACTTTGGTGTAGATGAGCGGCAGCTCTACGTTTTCGAATACGGTAAGTTCATCGATGAGGTTGAAGCTCTGGAAGACGAACCCGATGTTGTGCTTGCGCAGGTCGGAGCGTTTCCGCTCGTTGAAGTTTGCCACTTCAATGCCATTAAATAGGTAGCTGCCGCTGTCGAGATCGTCAAGCAACCCCACAATATTAAGCAAAGTCGATTTGCCGCAGCCCGATGGGCCCATCACGGCCACAAATTCGCCCTCCTTTACATGGATGCTTAAGTTGTTGAGTGCCATGGTTTCCACCTCTTCGGTGCGGTAAAATTTTTGCAGTTCGGTAATCTTGATCATATTATGTTGCTTTATAGCAGCCGCCCACCAACCGGTGGCATGTGCGTGGTTCTTTGCCGTTTAATCGTTGTTCGTTATTGTTCAAGCCACCCTATACATTATCGTTCCAATTTTTCAAATTGCCCATAATCAGCCGCATGAAGTATTCATGATTTGAGGACTGTCCGATATCGGACACCTGTTGTCCGCTTGCGGACAGGGGAGTGGCCGCCGCAAGGAGATTGCAGAAGCTATCAACCGTGATGTAGCTTTTGGCCCTTCAGGGTGGTTTTGTTTGTTTGTCTTAGCGGAATGGCGGCCTTTCAGCTGCGGGCGGGGACATGCACGTGCCTGCTGTCGGACACCGCGTCTCCGGTGTAGGACACGGAAAAGCCGACGACATGCGCCTCGAAGGAATGCCAGTCCTTGTCATGCGATAGTTCGCATTCACCGGCATCGCGGGTAGCCGCATTGAAAAAGGGCCACCAGTAATCTTCCGAGGTCGAATACACGGCGAGTGACAGCAGGTCTGCTGCATGGCCCGGCGCGTTGCCGGTGTCTGTATCCCAGCTGACACGGAGGCCAGTGTCGGTCCATTCGGCGGCCAGGCTTTTGATTCCGGCGAGGTTACCCTTGCTTATTTGCAGGTTATCCCAGTCGATTTCCAGGTCGGGATACTGGCCTTTAATTGCATGTTTTTTGTTGATGGACAGCGCGAGGTTAAAGGCGCTCATGTTCAACGGTTCCGCCGCATACCGGAAGCCCATGCGGATGAAGAGTTTCAACGGCGTCAGTACGCTCATGATGAGTTTCATTGCCTGTTCATTGGCCAACCGGGCCTCGCTGCGCGGTTTGTGGCTCTTGCGCGGTAGTCCGCGGATTACATCGAGGCCTTTCCATTTATAGCCCACACGCTTCCCACCTTTCCGCTGAAGCTGCCATTTGGCCCGTTCTTGAATATTGCCATATCCTGTTTCCTGAATGGTTATTACCCAAAGGTACGACGTTTTTTAGAAGTATAAAATATATATCGTATTTTAAAAGTATATTATTCGTATTAAATTCGTATTTGCCCCTGTAAAGTCCCTATAAAATACCTATAATGTACGGATAATATACTTATTACTTAAGGATGCGTTGGCTGTACTTTCTGGAAACTGTGGGGAAATCATGAATTCCTTTTGCAGGCAGGGCAGTGGTGAATAAAGGTGCTGCGGATTAAAAACGATTATTATTGTATATCAACGCAACTTTGTCTAAGTTTAGGCACAACAATATGCAATCGCTATGGCAGCTTCACTTTCCCCATTCCCCTATCCTGTGCAGGAACCATTCAGCAAACGGGTGGCTTATTCTCCATGGAATTCGCTATCGACCAGGCACTGGAAATCTACAGCGGTGGCCTCGGCTTCCTGACCGGATCGCATATGCGCAGTGCCCATGATCTCGGGCAGCATATGGTCGGCATCGGCATGCTCTGGAAGCTGGGCTACTACGACCAGGGCCGCAATGAGGACCAGACCCTGTGCGTGGACTGGCAGCAGAAATTATATGCTTACCTGGAAGATACGGGCATCACGTTCACCGTTAACATCCACGGTGCGGATGTGTGGGTAAAGGCCTATTACCTGCCGCCCTATGTCTTCGGAAGCGCTCCGCTCTACCTGCTGACGACCGACTTTGCCGAAAACGATGAGGTTTCACGCACCATCTCTTACCGGCTGTATGACGGTAACACGGCGACTAAGCTGGCGCAGTACATGGTTTTGGGCATCGGCGGCGGAAAACTGCTCGATTTGCTGGGTTACGATGCGGAGGTATACCACCTGAATGAGGCCCATGCGCTGCCGGTGGCTTTCCACCTGCACAACGACAAAGCCGAGGTGCACAAACGGCTGGTATTCACCACGCACACGCCCGAAGAGGCGGGAAACGAGAAACACCCCTTCGACCTATGTTTGGAAATGGGGTATTTCGGCGGATTGTCCAAGGCGGTTGTGCAGGAAGCCACCGGGATTTATGACGATTCGTTCAACCTCTCCCTCGCCGCATTAAGGCTGGCCAAAGGCGAACGGGGTGTCTGAACTGCACGGGCACGTCTCGCGCGGGATGTGGGAGAAGCATGGCGATATCTGCGAGATCGACCACATCACGAATGCGCAGACTACCGCTACTGGGCGGATACCGAACTTTATGAGGCTGCGGCCCGGGGAGATGATGCTCACCTGGCTGTGCGCAAAAAGGAGCTGAAGAGACGGGCATTCCTTACCGTGGCCGACCAGACGGGGCGGTTTGCGGGGTATAAGCGCGCCGACCTGCTGCTGCGCGACCGTGAATGGTTCGAGCGGCTGGTGTCGAATACCCAATACCCGGTGCAACTGATCTGGGCGGGCAAGCCATACCCTGCCGATCAGGGCGCCATTGACCTGTTCAATTCCCTTGTGCAGCTCAGCCACAGGTATCCGAATGTGGCCGTGCTCACGGGCTATGAGCTGGCCCTGAGCAAGCTATTGAAGCAGGGCGCCGACATCTGGCTCAATAATCCGCGGATACCGCGCGAAGCGTCGGGAACCAGCGGGATGACCGCCGCGATGAACGGGGCGCTCAACCTGTCGACCAACGATGGCTGGATACCGGAGTTTATTAAACCGGGTGTCAACGGGTTTTTGGTGCCGGAGGCCGATTACCGGCACCTCGATGTCAATGAGCAGGATAACCACGATGCCTATCACCTCTATGAGCTGCTCGAGAAGCACGTATTGCCGATGTATTACCAGCGGCAGCAGGAATGGACCGGCATGGTGAAGCAGAGTATGGCGGATGTCCGTGTGGCGTTTGACAGCGGGCGGATGGCCAGGGAGTATTATGATAAGCTGTATGTATAATCTATAATCCCTTGGCCGTGTATCTTTCCGGCCCGTGACGGAGCGCCGTCTGTCTCCCGTCACGAAGTGATGGCCAGCAGCCGGTCCCTTACGAGCAGGCAAGCCCCGATGATACCGGCTTTATCGCCTAACTGGGAGATGGTCAACTGCGTGTCGTTATTGACCAGGCTGAGTGAATACTTATTGAGTGCGTTTTTGATAGGCAGCTTGATGTAGTCACCGGTTGCAGCCAGTGCGCCGCCGAGGATGATGAGCTCGGGATTGAAAAGGTTGACCAGTGTGGCCATGGCTTTCCCAATTTTCTCGCCGGCCTCGGTGATGAGTTCGATGGCCAGGGTATCGTCGTTGTTGGCCGCTTCGATGATGTCTTCGAGCATGATATCATCGGGGTCAGCACGCTTATTGGTGACGATGCTGCTGGCTCCTTGGTTTATCTTTTCTTGGAAAAGGCGGGTGAGCGCTTGTCCAGAAGCTTCTGTTTCCAAACACCCTTTTTTTCCACAGTGACATAGGATTTCGTTGCTGAACATCGGAATGTGGCCGAGTTCGCCGGCAAAGCCCGATTTGCCATAATACAACTGGCCGTTGACCATGATTCCCATACCGATACCGTGATCGAGGTTAACAAACAAAACGTTCTTTTCGTCTTTGACGCCGCCGCTGCAAAATTCGCCATAAGCCATTGCCCGGGAATCGTTTTCTAAGTACGTGTGGATTCCGACGACAGATTCAATGATCTTACTTAGCGGGTCCTCGTGGAAATTAAAAAAACTGTAGCTATAGCCCGTGCGGTAATTGATACGGCCGGTAAGGTTTACTCCAATGCCCAGGATTTTTTCCCAGGGTACAGCGCTATTGCCAATGAATCCATCGATGGAGGAGCACAGTATATTCAGCGAATCTTCGGTATTATTGAGGTGGTACGGAATTTCCATGGAAGCCTTAATGAGATTGCGCTTGAAGTCCATTAGACCGATATTGATGTAAAAATTTTTCACCTCGACACCCACAAAAAATGCCGAATCGGGTTCTAATCCATACATATTGGGTTTGCGACCGACACCAGAGCCGGTTTTCCCATAATCTTTTGCCAGGCCATCAACGATCAATTCGTTGACCAGTTCGTTGGCTTTTGGGATACTGATATTTAATGTTTTGCTAAGATCCGTAAGGGTAGTGTTTCCATCATTAGCAAACAGTGTTAAAATACGTTTTTTTAATTGTACGTTTTTATAAGCTACACCCGACAATTCGGGGCTGTGTAAGTCTTCGAAAAAAGTGGTGCTCTGCTGCGTCATTATATTGGGATATGCTCAATGGATGTTAGCTAGGCAAAGATATATATTTTTAAAAAAAATTAAAAATAGCAATGATTCTTGTGTTTGACTGAAATTGTAAGCACAGAATCCCCCATTTTTATTCCTTTGAACAATCGGATTCCATTATTATATGTAAATAAAATTGATAAAATTAACATATATAAAAAAATAATTTAATAATAATTTGCTTAATTTGAAAATATGTTATTATTTAGTGGTGCAATTGGAAACGCTAACAGCCAATTATACCGAAATAAACAAGGGGTAGGACGAAAATTAAGCAGAAAGAGGCCAATGGAAAACGTTGATCGTGGCCATTTTATAACTGAGTTACTATGATAGATGCAGAGAATTTAGCGAAACTTTACCGGGATAATCTATTAAGTGATGTAATCCCTTTTTGGCAGAGGAATGCCGTAGACTGGACAAATGGCGGATATTTTACCTGTTTGGATCGGAAAGGGAGAGTATATGATACCGATAAGTTTGTATGGTTGCAGGCACGTCAAATATGGATGTTTTCCATGCTGTACAATAAGCTCGAAAAACGGCAGGAGTGGTTGGATGTCGCCCTTGCGGGCGCAAAATTTTTAGAAAAGCATGGCCGAGATGCCGAGGGGAATTGGTATTTCGCACTTAACCGGGAAGGAAAACCTCTTGTTCAACCATACAATATCTTTTCCGACTGTTTTGCAGCGATGGCGTTCGGTCAGTTGTTCCAAGCAACCGGTCTCAGTAATCACGGGAATCTTGGACGTGATACATTTAATAACATTTTGAAGCGACGTCAGAATCCGAAGGGGAAGTATGCGAAGGGCGTGCCGGGCACGCGTAACTTGAAAGACTTTGCATTGCCGATGATTCTTTGCAATCTTGTCCTTGAACTGGAGCATCTACTGGATGCCCCCTTGGTTACGGATACCATCCAATATGGTATCAACGAAGTAATGACAACCTTTTACCGCCCCGATGAACGGGTGATTTTAGAGGCGGTTAACCTGGATGGAAGTTTCTCGGATTCCTTTGAGGGCCGGTTGGTTAATCCGGGGCATGGATTGGAAGCGATGTGGTTTATGATGGATCTGGCGGAGCGGTCAGGCGATAACGAACTGATGAAAAAGGCCGCAGATATTACCCTGCAACTTATGGAGTACGGGTGGGATCGCACACATGGCGGTATTTTTTACTTTTTGGATGTCGAACAAAAGCCACTACAGCAATTGGAATGGGACCAAAAGTTATGGTGGGTACACATCGAGGCGCTGATCAGTTTGGCAAAAGGCTATCTACATACCGGCGATGAACGGTTTAGCCAATGGTTTAGTAAGCTACACGACTACACATGGGCACATTTTCCTGATATGGAATTCGGCGAGTGGTATGGCTACCTGAATCGCCATGGCGAAGTGCTGTTGCCCTCCAAGGGCGGAAAATGGAAGGGTTGCTTTCACATACCGCGGGGATTGTATCAATTGTGGAAAACAATGGAGGCAATCGCAGAAAAACAACGACAGCTGATAATTCAGGATAAATAATATGGCTTTTGTACCCACAGATCAATCCGCGGCCAGCCAAACCGGTGGACAACGTGATACACTGGCACTGACCATTTTGGCGGTATTGTATTTCATGATGGGATTCATTACCTGTCTGAATGATACGTTGGTCCCCTTTTTCAAAGCCGGATTTACGCTAGGGTATGCCGAGTCTTCGTTAGTCCAGTTCTATTTTTTTCTGACATATGCGGTCATGTCCATTCCTGCAGGGAAAATTGTGAACAAAGTAGGTTATAAGCGGGGAATGGTGATCGGTTTTGCAATTTCTGGCGTGGGCGCCTTTTTGTTCTTGCCTGCTTCATGGTGGCACCAGTACCCGCTTTTTTTGTGTGCACTATTCGTTTTGGCAATTGGCATCGTCTTATTGCAGGTTGCCGCCAATCCTTACATCACCTTACTGGGAAAACCCGAAACAGCTTCGTCAAGGCTTACACTGGTGCAAGGCGTAGGGTCAGTAGGAACGACCGTAGCTCCACTTTTTGGTGCGCATTTTATACTGTCAAGACTTTCTGATTCCGGCGTGTCAAGCGACGCGGTCAGCATCCCTTATTTAGCTATCGGAGGGGTATTGTTACTAATTGCGGGGGCAGTCTCTTTTTTGTCTTTACCTCAAATCAGCATCGGCTCCCCGTCCGTAAGCACCGAGGAGAAAATTGCCAGCGGAATATTTTCATTCCGTAACCTTAATTTCGGACTGTTGGGCATTTTTGCTTATGTAGGGGCGGAAGTAGCCATCGGTACGTTTCTAACCAATTATATCGCCAAGCTGTTGCACATTGAGGAACACGCGGCCAATAGTTACGTTGCATTCTATTGGGGCGGCATGCTCATAGGTAGACTGGTCGGTTCGCTGCTGCTGAAAATCGTCAGGCCACAGGTATTACTGGCCTACGTCGCCATCACTTCAATTGTGTTGATCGGGACTTCCATTGGTTCAGGCGGCTACTTTGCGGTTTGGACAATGATCGCAGTAGGATTATGCAACTCAGTCATGTTTGCCATTATATTTTCTTTGTCAATCAAAGGTTTGGGTGGCTATACTACCCAAGCGTCGGGCCTGCTTTCAACTGCTATTGTCGGTGGTGCGGTAGTGCCTTATCTGCAAGGTGTGCTGATAGATAACTATGGATGGACGATTGCATTTATACTGCCCATACTATGTTATGCTTATCTCTGCTTTTATGCCGGATACGGGCATCGATCAACACACGCGTTGATGGAATAATCAATCACAATAAAATAGCTATATGTAGAATCCAACCTGTCGAAATCTAAAACGAACGAATCCAATCAGTAAAAAACTTATTAACAGTATGAAAAAAAAGTACCATCTTTTAATCTTATTCATGAGCTCGCTATTACGGTTGACACGGGCGAAATGGCTATTCGGCTTTGCGATTTTCTTGTTGCCTTGCTGCCAGACGCTCTATGGGGCCGAGCATGCTTTCTATCAAAGGCAAATCAAAGGGATTGTTGTCGACTCCAATCAGGTGGCGTTGGCGGGTGCGTCCGTTACCATCAAAGGGACAAGTGTGGGGACCCAAACAGACAAAAACGGGGCATTTGCTTTTCCTGACATTGGCAATGAGGTAGTGCTTGTTGTTTCGTATACCGGTTACGTCACGCAGGAAGTTCCGGTTACGCAATCCGATCTGGTCATTGTATTAAAGGAAGATCAATCAGAGCTCGGCGAGGTGGTTGTTGTCGCATTCGGTACACAGAAGAAAACGGATATGGTGGGATCGGTCACTTCTGTCAAACCTTCAAACCTGCGTGTACCGTCGAGCAATTTAACGACGGCTCTCGCCGGCCAGGCAGCAGGCATCATCGCCTACCAACGCAGCGGTGAACCGGGCCAGGATAATGCCGATTTCTTTATCCGGGGAGTCACTTCATTCGGCACCGGTAAGGTGGACCCGCTGATTCTGATCGACGGCGTAGAACTCAGTGTAACGGAACTGGCCCGCCTCCGGCCCGATGACATCGAGAGTTTTTCCATTATGAAGGATGCGACATCGACGGCGCTCTACGGCGCCAGAGGTGCCAACGGGGTGATTTTCGTAACCACTAAACAGGGAAAGGAAAGTACCGCATCGATATTCTTCCGTGCGGAAAGTTCGCTCTCAGCGCCGACCCGGAACATCGAACTTGCCGATCCGGTAACGTTTATGAGGCTTTACAACGAAGCACAATATGCGCGGAACCCATTTGATGAACCGCTTTATAGCTCGGAAAAGATCGATATGACGGCAGAAGGGGTCAGCCCCGTGATTTTTCCTGCGGTTGATTGGCGGAAAGCGCTGTTCAAGGACCAGACGATCAATCACCGCTATAACCTGAACGTTTCCGGCGGCGGCAAAGTGGCCCGTTATTATGTAGCGGGATCATTTGCACAGGATAATGGTGTGCTCCGCGTAGACCCCGTTAATAACTTCAATAACAACATCGATCTCAAAAGCTATACATTGCGGGCCAACGTCAACATCAATTTAACCAAATCAACGGAGTTGATCGTGCGGTTAAACGGAAACTTTGACGACTATACGGGGCCGATTCAGGGAGGTGGCGAAATTTATAACACGGTGATCCGCACCAGCCCCGTTGATTTCCTGCCCTATTATCCCAAAAATGAAGAACATCAGCATGTACAGCACATCATGTTTGGCGGTGTGTCTGGTAGGGCATTCCTGAACCCTTACGCGGATATGGTCAAGGGATATAAAGATTACAACCGATCCCTGATGATGGCCCAGTTGGAATTGAAGCAGGACTTAGCTTTCCTTACAGAAGGCCTGACATTCCGGACCATGTTTAATACCAACCGGATCTCGCGTTTTGACATTGAACGGGCCTATAAGCCGTTTTTCTACCAATTGGAATCATACGACAAACGGACACTGGATTATTCCATTGGCGTTTTCAACGAAACCGCCGGTGAGGAGTTCCTGAGTTTCACGCTAAATCCGGATCTTCGGGAGCAGCAAAGCGTCTTTTACATGGAATCGGCGCTGAATTATAACCGTGCCTTTGCCGAGCGCCACAATCTGAGCGGTATGCTCGTTTCTATCATGCGGTCTGGTATGGATGCGCGGGCAGGTAGCTTGCAGCTCTCGTTGCCGTCGCGGAATTTCGGCGTTTCGGGACGGGCAACCTACGCGTACGACAGCCGGTATTTCGCAGAGTTCAATTTTGGCTACAATGGTTCCGAACGGTTCTATGAAGACAAACGTTTTGGATTTTTCCCTTCATTCGGGGTGGCGTGGACCCTTTCCAATGAACGGTTCTGGCAAACGCTGAAAGATAAAATCACCAATTTACGCCTGCGTGCAACATACGGGCTGGTGGGAAATGATGCCATTGGTTCTGCCACAGACCGTTTCTTCTACCTTTCAAATGTGGAGATGAATGCCGCAAACCGGGGATTCTCTTTCGGTAGGGAATCCGGAAGAACGTTGACCGGTATCGACATCACCCGGTATTCCAACACCGACATTACCTGGGAGAAGTCCTATAAGACGAATCTGGCACTGGAACTCGGGCTGTTCAATGAGATAACCATCCAAGCCGATTATTTCAGGGAAAGACGTACAAAGATCCTGATGGACCGCGCGGATATCCCGTCTACCATGGGACTGACCGCACCCGTAAGGGCCAATGTGGGAGAAGCGGAAGGCCAGGGGATTGATGTTTCCGTTGATTATGCCCATAGTTTTTCCAACGGGATATGGATGCAGGCACGTGGAAATTTCACGTATGCAACCAACAAGTACCTGACATACGAAGAGCCGCTGTATGAAAGAGAATGGTGGAAATCCCGGATCGGCTATCCGCTCAGCCAACAATGGGGGTACATCGCCGAGCGGTTGTTTGTAGACGACAATGAAGTGAGAAACTCCCCCGCCCAGAATTTCGGTACAACGAATGTTGCGGGTGACATCAAGTACAAAGATGTCAACGGTGATGGGGAAATCACCGCTTTGGACATGGTGCCGATCGGCTATCCGACGGTTCCGGAAATTATTTACGGCGGCGGTTTTTCCATCGGATTCAAGGGGTTTGACCTTTCGGCGTTTTTCCAGGGGTCGGCTTACTCTTCTTTTTGGACCGGTGGCACGGTTTACGACGCCGCTACGGGAGGATACGTAACCGGGCCGTCCAATGTCCAGCCGTTTGTTGGCGGGAAGCAAATTATCAAAGCGTTTGCGGATAGCCATTATTCCTCGGAAAATCCGGATTTATATGCCCGTTGGCCAAGGTTTAGCACCGAGACTCAACTGAACAATATGCAGCCCAGCACCTGGTGGTTGAATGACGGTGCGTTCGTGCGGCTGAAACAGGCGGAGTTTGGATATACGCTTCCGCAGAATGTAGCAGAGAAGATGTATATGAAAAATCTGCGGATTTACCTCAGTGGTACTAACCTCTTGTTGTTGAGCGGCTTCAAGTTATGGGATGTTGAGATGGGAGGCAACGGGTTGGGCTATCCGCTCCAGCGCGTTTATAACCTGGGTGTTAATCTAACTTTTTAGCATAGAAAGTAATGAAGATCTTTAAGTCAATTATATGTGGGTTGGTGATGTGCCTGACCGTCTCCTGCCAAAAATACCTCGATATCGTTCCCGATAATGTCGCGACTGTGGAATACGCTTTCCGCATGCGAGTCACGGCAGAGAAGTATTTGTTTACGTGTTATTCTTTTCTTCCGAAAATGGGAGATATGTACCAAAACCCCGGCATGTTCGGTGGCGACGAGCTATGGCTCTCAGCAGACAAAACCTGGTGGTCCAATTGGGTGGTTGCATTGGGCAACCAGAATGTAAACAATCCGGTGTTGGACTATTGGAACGGAGCGAATGCCGCAACAGCACTGTGGATGGGGATCAGTCAGTGCAATATTTTTCTGGAGAATATCCAGCAGGTGCCGGATATGGATGATCGCGAGAAAGCGCAATGGGCGGCAGAAGTGAAATTTCTGAAGGCATATTACCACTTTTTCCTGCTACGTATGTATGGGCCGATTCCGATCATTGACAAAAATCTGCCTATTTCCGCCTCGGGAGAAGAAGTACGTATTTCGCGTAAGCCCATCGACGAGGTGTTTGATTACATTGTGAACCTGATCGACGAATTGGCACCGGATTTACCCAATGCGGTCCGCGATGAAAATTCGGAACTTGGCCGGATTACGAAACCTATTGCCCTGGGTATGAAAGCTAAAATACTGGTTTACGCCGCCAGCCCACTTTTCAATGGAAATGCGGATTACGAAGGCTTTGCCAACTCCGATGGTACGCCGTTGTTTAATACAGTTTACAGCGCACAAAAATGGGAAAAGGCCGCCGCAGCTTGTAAGGAGGCGATCGATTTGTGCCATTCATTGGGCTACGACTTGTTCGATTTTGAAGGAAGTCAGCAAACCAGGAATATTTCGGAAGAAACACGGCTTCATCTGAATGCCAGAGGTACCCTTACCGAACGGTGGAACCCGGAAATTATCTGGGCCAACACCGGCAGCACTACCCGCGAGCTGCAGGTATGGGCTGCTCCGCGTGTGCTTGAAGCATCCCATATCGGAAATCAGGAACCCAATGGCAGTATTGGTGTAACGATGAAAGTGGTCAATCTGTTTTACTCAAAGAACGGGGTGCCAATCGATGAGGATACTGAATTCGGTTATGTGGAGCGCTTTGCATTACGGACGAGTACCGCAGAGGACAAATACCGGATCAAGGAAGGGTATACCACATCCCGGCTCAACTTCGACCGCGAACCCCGCTTCTACGGAACGTTAGGATTTGATGGTGGCGTTTGGTATGGCCAGGGGCGGTTTGACGATGAAGACCCTTATTACCTTCAGATCAAAAAAGAACAGATCGGGGGTAAGGTACAGGTAGGATGGCATTCCGTAACGGGCTATTATGCAAAAAAATGGATCAATTATACTAATACCTCGGTAAATACCGGAACGTACACTACGGTCAATTGGCCATGGGTCATGCTGCGATTGGGCGACCTCTACTTGCTTTACGCCGAAGCGTTGAACGAATTGAATGGCTCGAATGACGAGAGTATTCGTTTTCTGGACCTGATCCGGGCTAAAGCTGGATTGGAGGGCGTGGTTGAATCCTGGACAGCGCATTCCCGGAACCCGAATAAGTACACGACTGCCGAGGGGTTGCAGGAAATCATTCGCCATGAGCGGGGTATCGAACTGGCATTAGAGGGCGAACGTTTCTGGGACTTGCGTAGGTGGAAAACGGCGCCGGAAGAATTGAATCAGCCGATATCTGGGTGGGACGTCGACCAGGTTACAGCGGAGGCCTATTACCGGGAGCGGGTGCTGTATAACCAGACTTTTGCGCTAAAGGATTATTTCTGGCCGATTCGCGAAAACGACTTGATCGTGAATAAAAATTTGGTCCAGAATCCGGGATGGTAACTAGTTATATGAGACTTAAAAAAGATATTCCAATGAAGAAGAAACAATTTGTCTCGGTCTTTATTGCTTTCGTAATGGTTCTGGCGGGATGCAAAGACAACGAGATGGGACCGTTGGTTACAAATGGCGATAAACCCGGCGCCATCTCCAATGTGCGGGTTGAAAATATAGCGGGTGGTGCCAAGATCACCTATACGTTGCCGTCCGACGAAGATGTGTTATATGTCCTCGCCGAATATCCTTCCACGGCTGGTGGAACGCGAATTACCAAAGCTTCCTCGTATACAAATTACGTGGTGCTTGATGGATTTGCGGACACGCAACCGCGCGAAGTTACGTTGTATGTGGTCAACCGTTCGGAAAATCGCTCGGAACCGGTTTCGGTCGCCATCCAGCCGTTAAAAGCCAACCTGCACTTCGTGTTCGAATCGCTGCAAGTACGGGAAACGTTCGGAGGAGTCAACGCAACCTTTACGAATGAAAAAGAAGGCGAATACATTTTCTATACGATGACGAAGGATGAAGGAGGTAGCTGGGTACCGTACGACCGTCTGTATACGAATTCCAAAAACCGCGATTATTCCGTTAGGGGGTTAGCTTCGGAACCGACTGAGTTTGCCTTTTTCTTTACGGATAAGTGGCAAAATTCTTCCGATACACTCTTTGCCAGCTTGACTCCGTTGTTCGAAACCCAGCTTGACAAAGCGTTGTGGAAACATCATCCCCTGCCGGGCGATACCTATATACCGGAGTTTGACTCTTGGCGGATCCAAAATCTGTGGGATGGAACCACCGCCAACATTTTTTATGTGAAACCCAATTTGGAAGGCTTGGTACTGCCCAATTGGTTTACCATCGATCTGGGGCAGGAAGCTAAGTTCAGCCGAATCCGTGTGAATCAGCTTTCACACCACGACTCTTGGATGTTCGCCTCGGGGGCACCGCGTGTATTTGAAATTTATGGCAGCAACGATCCGCCTTCCGACGGCAGTTGGAATAACTGGACATTGCTGTCGACCTACGAATCCCAGAAACCATCGGGTTCACCACTTGGCTCGCTGACCAATGAAGACCGTGCGGTTGCGATCGCAGGAGAGGATTTTACATTCCCGATCGATATCGACTCTTACCGGTATATCCGTTTCAAGACGAACCGTACCTACGGGGGAAATACCAATGTGATGATCTCCGAATTGACGTTCTGGGGCCAACCGATGAATTAAACAATTAGGTGCTGAAAAATTTAAAAATACAACAATGATAGCCAATCAAAGACCATTTTATCAATTCGGTCTTCCCTTTATTTGCTTGTTGGCAATGGTTAGCTGCAAGCGTATGGACGACCCCTACCGTGAATTCATCAAAGGGGGCGAAACCATCTATGTCGGTAAGGCAGACTCCCTGGTGGCCTATGGTGGCAACCATCGCGTGCTCGTTTCCTGGCTGCTTATCTCGGATCCCAAAGTGGCTGGATATAGACTGTTTTGGAATAATGGTAGGGATTCCCTGACTGGGAGTATCACCAAAACGGACGGCATAGATACCATCCGTTTGGAAGTTGGGGATCTTGCGGAGGGTACGCACCATTTCGATGTATATCTTTATGATCATTATGGCAATTCATCCATAAAAGCCTCCGTGGCAGGTAAGGTATATGGGGAGCGATATGAACGCTCATTGCTCAATCGGGCATACCGGAGTATACGGCGAGTTGGCGACCATCTGGAAATTCGTTGGATGCCGGCCGATGGGACGATGACCCAGGTAGAGGTAAGCTACATCGGGAACGATGAAAAGTTGGTGAAGCACATTGTCCCTGCGCGACGGGAGGTGGACACGCTGTTTCAATTTCCCCGCAATGGTAAATTGAGATATAAAACAGCTTTCTTGCCGGAAGCGGGCGCGCTGGATACGTTTTATACCGACGAAGAAACGTATCAGGAGGTATTAACAGAGGGCATACTAGACAAAGCCTCATTCGCCCATTTGCCATTGCCGACCGATAGTTACCAGCCCGAATTTGCCGCATGGGCTATCCAAAACCTATGGGATGATCAGATTACCAGCCCCAACTTTTTTTACATGAACCCCAATATGGCGGGCTTGACGCTCCCCAACTGGTTTACATTGGACCTGGGTTACGCAAGTAGGCTGACCAAAATGAAAGTCAATTCATTATCGCACGATGACTACTGGATGTTTAATGTAGGAGCCCCGAAGTCCTTTGAAATCTATGGGAGCAATGACCCAGCAGCAGATGGCAGTTGGGACAGCTGGACCTTATTGGGAACGTTTGAATCGGTCAAGCCTTCCGGCCTTCCGGCAGGACAGGTGGCTGAAGATGACCGTATTGTGGCCGTCGAAGGAGAGACCTTTAATTTGCTGCCTACTGATCAGTTTTATCGGTATGTACGCTTCAAGACCAATTCCACATGGGGCGGTAACTTGAATGTGATGATTGCTGAGCTGACATTCTGGGGGTATCAATAATTGACAAAATTTAGCTGGAAGGATTGCCGATTTGAAAAAAAGGAGATATTTTCAGATGCATATACCGAAGGGACTTCCGTTGCTGACCCTCCTGTTGTTGGTATCGGTTCGGTTGGTTTCTCAGGTGCCAAGCTGGACTCCGGCACTTAGTGATTCCGGTTCATGGAGTATTATTTTACTTCCGGATGTACAGGGATATGCAAAGTTTAATAGAAACCAACCGATTTTTGATTTAATGGTCAGATGGATTGAAGATAACCGGGAACGCTTAAATATACAGATGGTACTCTGTACAGGTGATATCGTTGAGCAGAACTATATCACTGCGCTGCCTGAAGAAAACGGCGATCAGCTCAGTAGCGTTCAATGGCGTTTCATGTCGGAGACATTTGGCCGGTTGGATCGCAAATTGCCTTATGTATTATGCACAGGCAATCACGATTATGGGACAAACCATACGGAAAATCGATACAGTCAGTTCAATAGCTTCTTCCCACCCGATAAAAATCCGCTGGCGCAGGCCCTGTTGGTAGATATGGCACCGAATGCTTCGGGTGTAAAAACGCTCGAAAATGCCTGCTATGCCTATAACTCTCCATTAGGGCAGCAACTGCTTGTTTTTTCGTTGGAGTATGCTCCAAGGAAAGCGGTTGTTGACTGGGCAAAGGAAATGATGGATCAACCGGCCTATGCCAACCATATGGGTGTACTGCTTACCCACAGTTATATGCGTTCGTCGGTAAAAGGAAATGAACGCATCGAACAGGAGGACTATCCCCCCGGATTTTCAGATATGACAACCGGCCAGCAATTGTGGGATCGTCTGGTTTCCGTTTCACCTAATTTACGTCTTGTTTTGTGCGGGCACGTCGTGGATGTAGCCAGCCATGAGGGCCATGTCGGATTCCGGACAGATACGAATCAGGTCGGAAAAATAGTCAACCAGATGCTTTTCAACGCTCAAAATGAAGGCGGGAACTGGAAAGGAAATGGCGGCGACGGCTGGCTGCGCATACTGGAATTTTTACCCGACGGAAAGACGGTTCAGGTCCGTACGTTTTCACCGCTTTTTGCCAGCTCACCGGCTACCGCGCATCTGGCGTGGCGTACCGATAAATTTGACCAATTCAGTTTCGAACTAAACAGGAACAATCCATGAATGCAATGTATTTTTTAACAGCCTGTTTGCTGGCTGTGACTTCCTCTTGTAACAAGAATGCGGCAAAAACAGCGGATGAAACGCCTACCTATTTGGTGCCTCCGGAGAAATTGGCCGCTATTCAGGCAGATGATGTCACGATTCAGGTTGATCCTTCTTTTGCCTATTACCAAAACCGCTCGGTAGAGAGCATCGCCGAAGAGATTCAACTGGCCGGCTTCAAAGCGGTGCATTATTTCGTTGTTAATGAAAATCAGGTAAATGGCGCACTGATCGACGCTTTTCACGAAAGGGGTATGCGAGTTTGGCTGCTCACCCTGGGAAATGGCACGTATTCCACCGCCGATTATCCGGCCGGATGGGAGCAATGGAAAATGGGGCTCAGCAAACGCGAAAATGGCGTGGACGGCTTTACCTTTTTGTCTCCTTTCAACAGCGATTTTGTCTCGTGGAAAAAAGAAAGACTGGTAAAACTAATGACGGACTATCCATTCGATGGCCTTGAATTGGCGGAATCCTATTTTCCCGAGTGGGATGCCATTGCAAAGGGTACTTACGGCGATGTAGGACCGAATGCCAAACAGGCATTTAAAGCGGAATACGGACTGGAATTGCCCGACTTTTCGGATCCGGCCGCAGCTAATTATTATACCAAGAAGCCTGAGATTTATCAACAGTGGATCGCCTTCCGTGTTGAAGCCGTTAACCGTTTTTTGAACGAACTGATTAACGGGTCGGGAGGGATCCGCGAAGCACGACCGGATGCCCTGATTGCCACCTGGAGTCTGGCTATTGATGCCGGCCCGCAATCCGTGGAAAAGCTGAAAGAGGATCAGGGACTGGACGCTGCTGCCATGGTGAGTTTGGTAAGACCCGATGTTCACTATTTCCAGACCCACTGGCCGGACTGGGTAAAACCGGAAACACAGCTGCCCCCCGACTACATGCGGTACTACCAACCGTTTGTAGACCAGCTTAAGCAGGTACATCCCCACGTGCCGATTGGTATTCAGGCCGATATCGGATCTGCGAAAAATATGGTTAAGTCGGCGTATTGGGTGAAGCAATTTGACAAGGCTGCAGCTCAATACGGATATACCACGTGGACAAGTTACGAATATCACCTCGGCGGATATATCTTTACGGAAAAGCCCCAGCCCATGAAGGCGATCCGGAGCGGTACACATTCGGTGACGGTCTCGTTTAATAAGCGGATCGATGAAAAATCCGCAAAGGAAAAGTCGAACTACCAATTTTTTGTACGGGGGAATCCGGTGTCCATAGACCTGGCGGATATTCAGGTTGATGGTAACCGGATCACGCTGGGGGCAGACAGCTGGCCTTCGGAAGCGTTCGAAATCGGATTTAGCCGTATCCAGGATACACCTGATCTGTGGTTTCACAAAGGTTTCCCGGCGAATACGGTAAGCGAAAACAGCAGAATAACGGTAAATATTTTGTAAATCGACAGGCTATGCAAAGACGGAAATTCATCCAAATGGTATCTGCGGGGGGCGCGCTGTTCTCCTGTTCCGGTATTCCCCTATGGGCTACAGCGTCGGCAGATCGGATGAAATCCCGCTTCGAAGTCACTGCCGACGTTGTGGTAGCTGGCGGCGGGCTGGGTGGTTTTGCTGCCACGTTGGCCATGCTGAAAAGCGGATTCAAAGTCGTCCTGACGGAGGAAACCGACTGGATAGGCGGACAGATCACCCAGCAAGGGGTGCCTCCGGATGAACACCAGTGGATTGAGACGCATGGAGCGCCTCAAAGTTATCGGGATTTCCGGACGGCTGTACGTCACTATTATCGGCAACATTATCCCTTAAAAGATGAGGCAAAGGCAAATGCGTATTTAAACCCGGGAAATGGTTCCGTTTCGCGACTTTGTCACGAGCCGCGTGTCGCGCTATCCATAATGGAAAGTTTGCTTGCTCCCTATGTCAGCTCCGGACAGTTGACGCTGCTGCTCCGTTGCCGGATTTCCGGTGCGGATATGCAGGGAGATCGGATTCGGGCATTGACAGGAAATTCTCCGTACTTTCAGGGAGACGTGATCCTAAATGCTCGCTTTTTTGTCGACGCAACCGAATTAGGCGATTTACTGCCGCTTTCGCGTACGGAATATGTAACGGGGACGGAATCGCGCAACGAGACAGGTGAATTGCATGCACCCTTGGAAGGCAATCCGCAAAACAACCAAGCATTTACCATGTGTTTGGCAATGGACTATGAACCGGATGCAGATCACACAATCCCCAAACCACGGATGTATGACCACTGGCGCAATTACATCCCAAAGCTTTCCCCTCCTTGGCCCGGACGGCTGTTGGATCTTCATTATGCCAACCCCAAAACACTACAGCCCAAAAAATTAGCTTTTGATCCCAACGGAACGGCCACAGGGTCGTTACTGAATCTATGGAATTACCGTAGGATTATTGATCACCGGCAGTTTGGCGACGGTTTTTATCGAGGCGGTATTTCTATTATGAACTGGCCCCAAAACGATTACATGGAAGGGAATTTGATCGACGTTTCGAATGATGCGTTTCAACACCATGTAGACCGCGCAAAACAACTCAGCTTGTCGATGTTTTACTGGTTGCAGACGGAGGCACCCACGCCAGAAGGTAAGCCCGGATGGAAAGGTTTACGATTGCGGGGGGATGTCCTTGGAACCCACGATGGACTGGCAAAATATCCGTATATCCGCGAGTCACGGCGCATTAAAGCGAAGTTTACGGTTCTGGAAGAGCATGTCGGCGCCGAGCAGCGCAAAATGGTTACCGGCAAGGACGAAAAGTTAGCCGCCGATTTTTTTGACAGCGTGGGCATCGGATATTATCATATCGATCTGCATCCTTCTAACTTGGGAAATAACTACATCGATTTCTCGTCGCTGCCTTTCCAGATCCCGTTGGGCGCCTTGCTTCCCGAGCGTGTGGAAAACCTCCTCCCCGCAAACAAGAATATTGGCACAACCCACATCACAAACGGCTGCTACCGTTTGCATCCGGTAGAATGGAGTATCGGCGAAGCTGTTGGGCTGCTGATAGTTTTTTCCGACGCGAAGCAAACGGTACCAGCCCATGTTTGGGAAAACCGGCAGATGCTGGCAGAATTTCAAACGTTCATACGGAAACACGGCATCGATACGCATTGGCCATCTTAAACTGTAATTGCTATAACACTTGAAATCCAGAACCCGCACCCTGATTATGAATTGCAATCGCTTACTTTTGTGTCGTATGGTAATGAAATTCAATAAAATGTTTCAAACAAATCCTAGCTATGTAAAACGCTGGCTTTGCCTATGGATCATGGGAGTGTCCATGTATTCAACGCAGAACTGTGTCGCGTCAGATTCGATATCAATACGGAATCATCGCATGGAAAAGTCTGTGCTACTCGATAAAATCAAGGGGGGCTGGGCCGGTCAGACGATCGGAGTGACGTTCGGTTGGCCTTCTGAATTCAAGTATCTGGGCACGTACATACAAGACTATGAAACCATACCCTGGCATGCCGATTACGTAAACGAGGCCATGACCACATTCCCAGGCCTATATGATGATGTGTATGTAGACCTGACCTTCGTAGAAGTCTTCGAGAAGTTCGGAATGGACGCGCCATTGGATGAATTTGGCAAGGCTTTCGCCGGGAAAGCGTATGAGTTATGGCACGCTAACCAAGCAGGTAGATATAATTTACAACAGGGAGTCCCTGCCATAGAAGCCGGTCATTGGCTGAACAATCCGCATGCGGACGATATCGATTTTCAGATAGAGGCGGATTTTGCGGGACTGATGAGCCCGGGCATGGCTGACGTTGCCACAGATATTACAGATAAGGTAGGTAGAATTATCAATTCAGGTGATGGCTTGTATGGAGGGGTCTATGTAGCCAATTTATATGCATTGGCATTTATCCATGACAATATCTTCTTTATCATCACTGAGGCGCTCCGAGCAATCCCTATGGAAAGCAAATTCCATCATTGCATTTCGGACGTGATCAGGTGGCATAAAGCGTACCCGGATGACTGGAAACAAACTTGGTTCGAAGTACAGAAAAAATGGGCCGAGGATGTGGGTTGTCCCCATGGTGTATTTCATCCTCTAAACATCGACGCTAAGTTAAATGCCGCCTATGTGGTTGCAGGATTGCTTTATGGAAACGGTGATTTTACCCGCACACTTGAAATAGCAACACGACTGGGGCAAGATTCGGATTGCAATCCTGCCACCGCTGCAGGTATATTGGGAGTGTTGAAGGGATACCGTCATATACCCGAATATTGGCTGAAGCCGCTCCAGCAGGCGGAACACCGTAATTTCGCATACACGGACCTTTCTTTGGATCAGGTTTACCGGCTTAGCTATCAACATGCGCTGGCCAATATCCAGTACCATGGTGGAGATACCGTTGGTACCGCGGTGCGGATACCGATTTCGGAAGCCAGGACGGTGGCTTTTGAGGAAAATTTTGCGGGGCATTATCCACGGGAATATATTTCATTGAAAAAGACATTTTCAGATGAGATCGCATTTGACATAGAAGGAATTGGCTTCGTTATCCGGGGTTACGTGCAAAAAAAGGTAACTGACGCAGAAGAGCATGTAGTACGTGCGGCGCTCTATATAGACGGAGAAGAGGTAGAGCAGGCTAACTTTCCCAGTGATCCGATGAAAAGCAGAACAGAATTATTTTGGAGATATCAGTTGCCTAAAAAAGGACATCGGATAGAAATAAAAATTTTATCTCCTCACCCACAGTACGAGCTATATGCGGTCGACTGCTTGATATATGATAATCTGAAATGAGCAAGCACACAGTTACTAAAATATCTGGCCTTCGTTATTCTGCAGATTGCGATTGACCGTTTCAATGGGAAGTTAACCAGACATTCGAATTGTTAGTGATTAAATTAAAACAGAAAATGCGAATAAAAAAATATAACCGAAGGGAGTTTGTAAAAGCAGCTTCATTTGCTGCTGCAGGAGTGGGTGTATTGCACCACCCGTTCCTGCAAGCACGTCCTTTGGCAGCGTTGGCTGGAAAACGCGTCGGCGTAATCGGTCTGGATACTTCGCATAGCGAGGTGTTTACCCGGATGATCAATACGGGCGGTGCAGAAATGCGTGGCTACCGTGTGGTGGCAGCCTACCATCCCGCAGCGAATCGCGATATTCTAAACATCAAGCCGCAGATGGCTGCCGCGGTGCAAAAGCATGGTGTCAGGCTTGTGAACAGTATGGACGCGTTGCTGGATGCATGTGATGCAGTATTGCTGGAAACGATAGACGGGGTTCCGCACCTGGAGCAGGCCCTTCCAGTACTGAAGGCGGGCAAACCGGTGTTCATTGATAAACCGCTGTCTGCCACCCTGGAGGGGGCAAAAGCGATTGTCGCTGCGGCAGAAAAATACAAAACCCCTTTCTTTTCTTCCTCTTCGCTTCGTTTTGACGCAAACGTACAAAAGGTGGTTGCGGGAAGCATCGGTCGCGTAACGGGGGGCGATGTCTTCACCCCCGCGGAGATGGAATCAAGCCATCTGGACATGGCGTGGTATGCGCTGCACGGCCTGGAAATGCTGTATGCCGTATTGGGTCGGGGATGCAAATCCGTGACCCGGTTATACCAAGAAGAGACCGACATCATCATCGGCACGTGGGAAGACGGGCGGATGGGTACGGTCCGGGGTGTGCGTAAATGGCCGGCGGGAATAGCAGGAACGGCGTTCGGGGAAAAGGGAACTGCCCCATTGGGGCCGTTTTCGGAAGCTACTTATCAGCAACTGATCGGCCAGATCATCCACTTCTTTGACAGCAAGGTTCCTCCGGTCAGTGCGGCGGAAACGTTGGAACTTTTTGCTTTCATGCAGGCAGCGGACGAAAGCCGCAGGAACCAAGGGCGGTCCGTTTCCGTAGCATCTTTACTAACTAACAACGAACGATAAGATGAGACAACCTTCGATTTTCTTTTGTCTGGGCATTGCTTTATCCGGGCTGCTGGCATCCTGCAACCGCGCAGGTAGCAGCGACCCGACCGTGAAACCCGACAGCAGCCGTTACACCCGTACGGTACTGGCCGAAGGCCTCGATGAGCCGATGGAAATGGTAATTCTTCCGGGCAATGATGTGCTGTTTGTGGAACGCAAGGGCGGGGTGCGGTTGTATAAAGACGCAACGAAAGAACTTCGGACCGTGGCCAATTTCGAGGTATTCAGCGGCATTGAAGACGGCTTACTCGGTGTGGTTGCCGATCCCGATTTCGAAAAGAATCACTGGCTATACTTCTATTATGCTGTGGCAGGGGATAGTGCCAAAAACCGCCTGTCACGGATGGAGTTCCGTAACGACAGCCTGTACCGCTCCACCGAGCGCATCATCCTCGAAATCCCCACGCAGCGGATTTACTGCTGCCACTCGGCGGGTTACCTGAAATTCGATAGGCACGGCAACCTGTACCTTTCTACTGGCGACAACACGAACGCTGAAGAAACCGAAGGTTACACGCCGGTGGACGAGCGCCCCGGACATGAACTTGCCGATGACCAAGCCACGGCGGCCAATACCAATGACCTGAGGGGCAAGATACTGCGTATCAAGCCGCTTCCCGCGGGGGGGTACATGATTCCGGAGGGTAACCTTTACGCCCCGGGCACGCCTGAAACCCGACCGGAAATCTACGCCATGGGCATGCGTAACCCCTACCGGTTCAGCATCGACCAGGAGACCGGTTACCTGTATTTCGGCGACGTCGGCCCGGATACCAAGGTGCGTGGTACCGACGGCGAGCTGATGAGCTACGACGAGATCAATCAGGTACGCGAACCGGGCTTCTTCGGATGGCCTTATTTCCTCGGCAATAACGATGTGTTCCCGAAATATAACTACGAAACGAAAGAAGAGGAGCCGGGAAAAGACCCCAACCGGCCACTGAATGGGTCGCCGAACAACACTGGCCTGACCGAACTGCCGCCGGCACAGCCGGCGATGATCTGGTACAACAAGGGCAAGTCCGCCCGTTTCCCGCTGGTGGGCAGCGGCGGGGCGACGGCAATGGCTGGACCCGTGTTTTATAGCAAACATTTCAAAGGGGCGCCGTTTAAGCTTTCGGATTACTACGACGGCAAACTATTCATCTATGAGTGGATACGGGGGTGGA
Organism: Parapedobacter composti; assembly: GCF_900112315.1. Lineage (GTDB taxonomy): Bacteria > Bacteroidota > Bacteroidia > Sphingobacteriales > Sphingobacteriaceae > Parapedobacter > Parapedobacter composti. The sequence continues at coordinate 100,626 of NZ_FOLL01000015.1, forward strand.
TCATGGCCGTTGCTTTTGACGAGACGGGAAATTATGCCGGCATGGAGCCCTTCCTGAGCCACTGGAAATTTGATGCCCCTATTGACATGCAGTTTGCTCCCGATGGAGCCATCTATATACTTGAATACGGCACCAACTGGTTTTCCAAGAACAGCAACGCCCGGCTTATCCGCATCGAATATACCGAAGGTAACCGCAACCCCATCGCGGAAATCAAAATGAATGGCCAATACGGCGCCGCGCCGTTCACCGTAACATTCAGTGCCGAGGGGACGATGGATCACGACGGTAACGATGGACTGCGCTACCGCTGGCGAATTGACGGCAACGATTATGAAGGATTCGAAGCTACCCATACCTTCACGGAAAACGGCACCCATGAAGTCACCCTGACGGTCACCGACCCGGATGGCGGCATCGGCACGGCGACGCGTAGGGTCTACGTAGGCAATACTCCGCCTGAAGTTGCGATACGGACCTCCGCCAACCGGAGCTTTTACTGGGACGGGGCGACCGTTCCTTACGAGGTGGAGGTTCGCGATGCCGAGGAGGCGATCGATCCCTCACGGATTGCCATCGCCTTCGGTTACATCCCCGACGGACGCGACGCCGCGGTGGTGCTGGCAAGCGGGGGCGATGCGTCAACTTACCGGTTCCTGAAAGGGCAGGCCCTTGTGGCCAGCCTGGACTGCCGGTCGTGCCATGCCGTTGACCAGGAATCCGTCGGACCGACTTACCAAGCCATCGCCCAGCGCTATGCCGGCAAGCCGGGCGTACGGGAGCTGCTTGTCGATAAGATCATCGAAGGGGGCAGTGGCAATTGGGGTGAGCGTGCCATGTCGCCGCACCCGGACCTGCCGCGTGCGGACGCCCAGGAAATGGTCGATTATATCCTTTCGCTCGGTACCGAAGAAAAGAGGCTGCCGCTGTCCGGTACGCTGGAATTGACGGACCACATCGGCCAGCGCGAAGGGGGAGCGTACCTGCTCAGCGCCAGCTACCGTGACGGTGGGGCAGGCGGCATCGGCAGCCTGGTGGGCCATGACCACCTGCTGCTCCGTTATCCCATCATCCAGGCGGAAGACTTTGATGAAGGCAATGTAAGCATCGCCACCATCACTACCGCTTTCATGGCCTATACCAATGGTATCAAGCACAGCAGTTACATCTCCTTTGATGATGTCGATCTCCGCGGGGTCAAGCGCATCGGTCTTCGCGTGCAGGCAAGCGGAGCGGGCGGTATGATCGTGGTGCGCCAAGGGAATTCCGACGGAGCGGTAGTGGGTTCGGTGAGCATCCCGCCGGGCCAGGCGAAAAGCCATGATGAAGGTTGGAAGGAATACATGGTCCGGGTGCCGGACAACTTGGGGCGCAATCGGCTACATATCGGTTTCCAGCGTACCGTCGATACGGACAATTACCTCTTCCACGTAGACTGGTTGAAGTTCTATAACCACTAATCGGACACGAAGATGAAAAAGGAACTTCGCGGCAAGTTGTCGCTGGTCATGTTCTTGGAGTATTTCACCTGGGGTACCTGGTATGTCACATTGGGCACCTTCCTGATGGAAACCTTTCAGGCCAGCGCGGCACAGGTGGGCTCGGCCTACGCCAACCTGTCCATCGCGGCCGCTGTATCACCTATTTTCGTGGGTATGGTGGCTGACCGCTATTTCTCCGCACAGAAGGTGCTGGGGACTCTCCACTTAGCAGGGGCCGTCGTTCTGATGGTGCTTGGGCAAGCGGCCTCCTACGGTACGTTTTGGTGGTTGCTGTTACTGTATACCATGCTGTACATGCCCACCATGGCCTTGGTCAATGCCATCACCTTCAGGCAACTGGACGATGACGGGAAGACCTTTCCTTACATCCGCGTCTTCGGCACGGTGGGGTGGATCGCAGTGGGCCTGCTGATCGGTTCCCTCAATTTGGAAAGCAGCCGGATGATTTTTAATTTCGGTGCGGCCGCCTCACTGTTGCTGGGTGTCGTAAGCTTCACGCTGCCCGATACCCCGCCTGTCAAAACCCAATCGACCGACATCCTGTCGCTGCTGGGGGGGGAGGCACTGGTGTTGTTCCGCAAGTGGTCGTTCGTTGTGTTTTTTCTCTCCTCGTTAGCCATCTGTATCCCGCTGTCGTTTTACTACAGCTTTGCCAACCCGTTTCTGAACGACGTCGGCATGGCGAACGCCGCGGGCAAGATGACCCTGGGTCAGGTCTCCGAGTTCCTGTTCCTGCTGGTCATCCCGCTGGCATTCCGAAAATTCGGGATCAAGGCCATGCTTGCCGTCGGGATCATTGCGTGGATTGTTCGCTATGTGCTGTTCGCCTACGGTGGTACGGACCAAGGGATTTGGATGCTATACGCAGGCATCCTGCTGCACGGCGTATGCTACGACTTCTTTTTCGTGACTGGCCAACTGTACGTGGATAATGTGGCGGGAAAATCCATACGCAATGCCGCACAGGGATTGATTACCTTTGCCACCTATGGCGTGGGGATGCTGATCGGCTCTCATGTTGCTGGCCTCATCACCGCCCGGTACGCCCGGCAAGTTGGAAGTGCGCAGCAATTCGACTGGCAGGGCGTCTGGTTGGTCCCGGCAGCAATTGCGTTGGTGGTATTGGTACTGTTCATAGTGTTGTTTCGTGACCCCGGACGAAAGACCAACGCTGCCGGCAGCTTTAATGAAGATAAAAAGGAAACAAAGGAATATGACAACTAAGACAGATAACGTACGCGTACTCGTTGTTGGCTGCGGAAACATGGGTGCCTCGCATGCCATGGCCTACCACACCGAAGAAGGTTTCGAGATCTGCGGGCTGGTGGCCCGGGGATCCAGCAAGGAAAAGCTCAACAAGCGGCTCGGCGGTGGCTACGCCCTGTTCGACGATTATGAAACAGCACTTAAGGCCACCCGGCCCGACGCGGTGTGTATTTCCACCTACCCCGACACCCACGAAACCTATGCCATCATGGCCATGGAACATGGGTGCCATGTTTTTATCGAAAAGCCGTTGGCTGACACCTTGGCGGGTGCGCGGCGCGTGGCCGAAACAGCCAGACGGACCGGTAGGAAACTGGTGGTGGGTTACATTTTGCGTTATCACCCCAGTTGGCAGAAGTTCGTTGAACTCGGTGGGCAACTGGGCAGGCCGCTGGTGATGCGTATGAACCTCAACCAGCAGAGCCAGGGACATATGTGGGACGTGCACCGCAGCCTGATGGCCAGTCTGAGTCCCATCGTGGATTGCGGGGTGCATTACATCGATGTGATGTGCCAGTTGACAGGCAGTAAGCCCGTGCAAGTCAATGCGATCGGGGCGCGGCTCACGGAAGATATTCCGGAGGATAATTACAACTATGGGCAACTGCAAATCCGGTTTGACGATGGATCTGTAGGCTGGTATGAGGCTGGGTGGGGACCGATGGTGAGCGAAACGGCATTTTTCATCAAGGACGTGTTCGGCCCGAAAGGTTCGCTGTCGATTGTAGCAAAAGAAGCCGGTAGGTCAGGCAATTCGGACAATGTAGCGGCCCACACGCAAACGGAATCGCTGCGGTTGCACCATGCGGATATTGATGCCGCCAATCGGTTTACGAAACCGGACGAGTGGATTGATCTGGCTGACGAACCGGATCACCAGGAGCTGTGCAACCGCGAACAGCGTTTTTTTCTGAATGCCATCCGCAATGATTTGGATCTGTCTGTACAGACGGAACAGGCGATCAGTAGTTTGGAAGTCGCTTTGGCTTGCGATGAGTCTGTGCGGAGCGGGCAACCTGTGAAACTTTGACGATATTTTTACAACCGGATACCGATCTCTGTGACATGAGGGATTGATTGAAAGAACACGCCGCGCAGGGCATGACGCAGTAATGAAGAAATATGACTACTTTCGTAGTCATGAATAACTCGGATTTCCTTACTGACCAACAGTTAGCTTCACTGCTGCGGAAGGGAGATGCCGATGCATTCAAACAGCTGTACGACCGATTTTGGAGCAAAATGTTGGTGGTCGCCGCCAAACGGCTGGATGATGTAGCGGAGGCCGAAGAGGCCGTACAGGATATTTTCGTGAACCTCTGGCGCAAGCGGGAGACATTTGAACTGAAGGTATCGTTCGAACACTACCTGGCGGTGGCCGTAAAGTTTGAAATCATCAACCGCCGGGCAAAATGGGCACGTAAGGAGGCGCTGCACAACAGCGTGAACGTTGCCGATGCGGTTTACGATGGCGGCGCGGACCTCGAACTGAAGGATCTTCTCCAGCAGCTTGAACGCACCATCAATTCGCTCCCGCCCAAATGCCGGCTTGTTTTCCGCCTGAGCCGCGATGACGAGTTTACCAACCGGCAAATCGCAGAAGAACTCGGTGTCAGCGAGAAAGCTGTGGAAAAACACATCTCCAAAGCGCTGAAGGTGCTGCGGGAGAAATTCGGCAGGAAATACTGTCTGGTCGTGCCTTATCTGGGCATCAACGGCTAACTTCTGAAAAAAAATAAAAAAAATCGAATCGGAGGTAGGGTATTGCATCCGGCGCTTTTTTTTACTATAAAAAGGCAATTAATGAGCTACCCGGAAATCGATCGCTTGGCTAAGAAGTGGCAGGAGGGAACCCTGAACGAAGAGGAACGTGCCCGTTTCGAGGCGTGGTACCGTTCTTTTGACGATTCCACGCTCGAAATTGATTCTGACGAGGGGGAAGAAGCCATGAAATCACGGCTGTACCGGCAGATCATCGAAAAAGGCATGGGTACCGCAACGCGGCCTGCCCGCCGCCGCATCCTTTGGGTGCGGAGTGTGGCGGCTGCCATTGCTTTTTTGGCCATTTTTGGCTGGTATTGGGATTATCAAAACGGGTTTACCGACAAGCCATGGATTGCATTCAAGCAGGTGCGGGCCGGTCAGAGCGTGCGGCAGGAGACGCTGCCCGATGGTTCCATCGTATGGCTCCGGCCGGGAGCCTCATTGCGGTTCAGCAAGCGCTTCAGGTTGCGCGACGTGGAATTGACCGGAGAAGCTTTGTTTGAGGTGGCCAAAAATGAGGAAAAGCCGTTCCGCGTGAATGTGGGGAATTACGTGGCTACCGTACTGGGGACAAGCTTCCACATCAGGCAATCGGCCAATCCCGCTGAAATGGAGCTGGTCGTGCTAACCGGCAAAGTGGCGGTGAGCCGGCAGCCTGAGAAAAAAGGTAAAGCGAAGAGCCCTGCGCCGGCCGGCCCGCCGGCGGCTGTGCTGATGCCGAGCCAGCGGCTGAAAACCAATGATGGACTTCGGGCAGATTCAATAACGGTGGATTCCGTGGATGTCAGTGTGGATAACGAGTATACTGCCGGAACAAACTATAACATGCGGTTTGACGATACGCCCTTTGAAGAAGTGGCTAGCCGCATCTCGAATAAGTTCGGGGTTGCCGTGGAGGCTGACGAACGCCGTTACCGTGGCTGCCGCGTGAGCGCTGACCTTAGCGGCCAGCCGCTGCATTATACGGCCGAACTGGTGGCCGCGGCCCTGGATGCGCAATACGAAATCAAGAAAGATAAAATTGTCCTGAAAGGAGGAGGATGCCTATGATGAAATGACAGATATACCCTCATAGCCGCACCAGCTTATATTACCTAAAATAGATTAAGGTTATTGTATGAAGGGGATATACCGATTGTGCATAGTCATTAGACTAAAAAGTGTCCGGATTCTGGCTGCAACCGGAACCCGGACGATGGTTCAGTTAAATGTAGTAAGTACTTAATGCTTGGGAATTATGAGTTCCCGACCAAACCAACAACAAATATATGAAAATCCATTTGTATGGAAAAGCCTTGTATTGGCATATGATCCGTATCGCTTTCTTTTACCTAGCCGCCCCGCTCCAGGGAGGCGGGCTGCTGTACGCAGAGGCCACCAACGCTCAATTGCTTAACCAACCTGTTTTTCTCGACGTCAAGAACGCGCCGGTTGCACAGGTGCTTCGCCAGATCGAACAGCAGACCGAGGTACGGTTTGTGTATACCAACAACTTGCTGGACGAGGCCGGAAATGTGACGATAGCTGTACGGCAGCAACGCGCATTGGAGGTGTTGAATGAACTGTTCAAGCCGCTTGCGATCCAGTTTGAAGAGAAGGAAAAGGGTTTTGTCATCCTGAAAAAGCGCTTCGATGAAAGCGGCACGGAAAATACCGTGGGGCTAAAGCTGGAGGACCCCGCCATTGGCGAAACAGGCGCGCAGCAGTCGCAGGTGGCAGGCAAGGTTATTGCCGTGGCAGACAGGCAACCGTTGGCCGGTGTGACGGTGACCAACAAGCGTACCGGCGCCATCGCGATGACGGATGCGGAGGGCACTTACCGCATTGAAGCGCTGGCGACCGATGTGCTCGTTTTTAGCTATGTGGGGTACCAGGAGCACGAAGAGCCCGCAAAACAGGACATCGTGGTCCAACTGGTGGAATCCAGTACAGACCTCGATGAGGTCGTGGTGGTAGCCTATGGCACTACCCGCGAGCGTGATCTCACCGGTTCTTTATCCACGATTGATAACAAATTGCTGACGAACCGGTCCAACTCTACCGTGAGCAGGGCATTGGAAGGCGCAGCGCCCGGCATACAGGTCTCTGCGGTAGACGGGCAGCCGGGACTGGACATGGGCATCCGCGTGCGGGGCCTGGGGTCTGCAAGCCAAAACACGTCTAATGCGCTGGTGGTTATTGATGGCGTGCCTGCCCAGAATGCCAACCCGTTGTCTACCATCAATCCGAAGGATATTGAAAATGTGACCATTTTGAAAGATGCCGCGTCGACGGCGCTATACGGATCCAGGGGGGCCAACGGCGTGGTGCTCATCACCACCAAGCGGGGCAACAAGGGTGTGCCGCGCATTTCCTTTGAAGGGAGGACGGGAATGAACCAGGTAGGGCCATACCAGTTTGATAAAATTTTGGATCCAAAGGATATCTATGAGTTCGCCTGGCTTTCCATCTACAATTCGGCAAGGTATGGGGTGGATGGTTCTGGAGTTTCCAAAAGCTACACCACCAATGTTCGGAATCCGAACATGAGCCATGAGGACGCTGCGTAGTTCGCCAGCGCGCACTTATTCGATTATGTCGGTTCAACCACCAATTTCCAGCGGAATAACCTCGGAAACTGGATGCTGTACGACGTTCCCGGAGCGGTGTACACGCCTACGGGTTCGGGAGCCGCGGCAAGCGCTACGATGTCCGGGGCCTACCTCGTAAATCCTGACGGCAAACTCAACCCCGACGCCAGGCTGCTTTACAACGATAACTATGACAAATACCTCCTCGAAAACCGGCTGAGGCAGGACTATAACCTGTCGGCTTCAGGGGGCTCGGATCGCGTGAACTATTTCTTCTCCGGCGGTTACCTTGAGGATCCTTCCTACATCAGGGGCTCTGCCTTCGAACGGTACAACGCCCGCGCGAACGTGGATGCGCAGGTATTCGACTGGCTGAAAATCGGCACGAACGTCGGGTTCTCGAACCGCACCACGCAGTCGCCGGCCACGCGCTTCGGCCGGAATCCGGGCAGTGCCGTGGCCAACGTTTTCCGGTTCATCAACGGGCAGAACCAGCTGACGCAGCTTTATGCACGGGACCAAGCCGGAAATATCATCACGGAAAATGGACAGAAGAAAATGTCGTGGCGCATTGCGAGATGTTCGATATCCCCGGAGCTGCGATCCTGATGAACGGCAACGACCACGTACTGGAATACAATTACATACACGATGTGGCAAAGGAAGTCAACGACCTGGGTGCCATCTACTACGGCCGGGATCCGTCGGAGCGGGGCATCGTTGTCCGCTATAACGTGATTGCCGACATCCCCCACCGATTTTTGACGGCGGGCATCTACCACGACGATGGCGCATGCGGCCTTACGGCTTACTCCAATATCCTTGTCAATGCGGGCCAACGGGCGGTGCTGATGGGCGGAGGGTCTGACAACAAATACTACAATAACCTCTTTATCGGCAGCGAGGCCGGAATCTTCATCGATGACCGGTTGCGTGCCTAGGCGAAGCACCTGTTAGTTCCGGATAGCGGACTGTATGCGAAGCGCCTGCGTGCCGTGGACTACACCGGTCCGGTCTACGCACTGGCGTACCCGACGTTGCCCGGCTATTTCGAAACTGTGCCGGAGCCTTCCTATAACCTGGTGCACCGGAACGTGTTCATCAATTTCAGGGATCCGATCTATGCGAAGGGAAAGACCATGGCATGGCGCATCAAGGCACTGGGAGTGAGCAGGGCAAACATTTTCCGTAACCAAGCGGATATCCTGACGGAGATCCGTACATCCGGGTTGCAGCGTGTGCTCGGGAAAGAAAAGATACTCGATCCGATTCCCGTGGAGGAGATCGGGTTAACGCCTTCTGCGTACATTGCCACCCAGCCCTCGGCATGGGGGCTAAGCCACGTGTACATTTGTGAAAATAAACGCAGTTAATTGCCGATTTACAGCGGGAGATAAGGGATCGAGGTGACCCTATGTGTCCAGTCCTGAATTTGGGGTTCGAAGTGTTGCTGTGCTTATTTAATCACTATTATCCGACTAAAGTCGGAGTTGTTTACATTTAAATGTTGCCTGTTATGTAGCCGGATTGTCATATAATAAATTTGTGTTTGAACATTTAATTGGAACGTGCTTATTTTGCCGCCTAAATAAATTTAAACAGATTTATGAAAAAATTTAATGCACTTTTTTTAGCCGGGCTGGCCGCTTTTGCGGTGGCTTGCGGCGGTAACACCACGAAACAGGCGCAAACTGCCGAGGCCCAGCAGGTTGCTGAAAAACAGGGTGCGGTTTATGCCGTTAATCTTGACGCAAGTGAGCTAACCTGGAAGGCGTTTCACAAAGGCGGTTTCGCGCCGCGCTGGGGCACACTGAACATCCAGTCGGGTGAGCTGTCTGTAGCAGACGGAGCGATCACCGGAGGCGATTTTGTTATTGACATGGCTTCCTTGAAAGTGGATTCGGCATCGGTTACTGAAGGGGATAAGAAGCATACGGATCTCGAAGGTCACTTGAAAAGCGAAGACTTTTTCAATGTGGCTCAGTTTCCTGTAGCTGAATTCAAGATTACGCAGATTGCCGATCTGGGCGGAGAACCGGTTGATGGTGCGGTAGCGGGCGCCAACAAAAGGGTAAGCGGTAATCTTACCCTGCTGGACAGTACGTTGAACATCGCTTTTCCAGCCAAGGTAGTGGTTGCAGACGGCAAGGTTTCCGTAGTCGCTCAATTCACGGTAAACCGTGCCGATTGGGGTATTAAATTCGGTACGTCAGAAGCTGATCCCGCTGAATGGGGAATCAGCAAGGACATCGAAATCGGTGTAGCGGTTGAAGCTGAAGCTAAGTAATTCGGTGATCCGTGGTGGGGGATCGGTGACTGACCACCGACCACCCGCCATTAATAACCAATCCTCAACTCCTGTATCCTGTCATACGTTTCATAGCTAGATGTTACCACCTTATCGCCGGGTGTCAAACCGCTGATAACTTCGTAGTAGTCCGGGTTCTGGCGGCCTAACTGTATATCCACCCGATAGGCTGCCTTGCCGTCGTCAGTTAGTTTAAATACCCAGTTGCCACCGGTTTGCTGATAGAATCCACCTTTGGCCAGCAAGATCGCTTTGGTTTCGTCGCTTAGCGCCAGCCGGATCTGCAGGGTCTGTCCGCGGCGGATGCCTTCTGGCACTTTATTCACAAATTCCATATCCACCTGGAAACGCCCGTTCGTCACTTGGGTGTATACCTTTTTGATGATGAGCTTATAGCTTTTTCCGGCAAATGTAAACTCGCCTTCCAAATCAGGATATATGCGCGAAATGTAGTGCTCATCAATATCTGCCCGTACTTTGAAGCCGGTGAGCACATCGATTTGTCCGAGGCGTTCGCCGGGGTTCTTGCTTTGGCCGATTTCAGCATCGAAGGAGGTAAGCTGCCCATCCACCGGGGCACGGAGGGTTAGGTCGTCTACCTTCTTCCGCATAAGTTCCAGCGCGGCCTGTGTGCGTTCATACGTGCGGCGGTCTTGTTCGGCTTTCTGTGCCGTACTCAATGAGTCCTGACGGATGATTTGTTTGGTGAGCTCCAGCTTTTGCTTTTGGTAGCTATAGTCGTTCACCGCTTTCTGGTACTCTTGGGAGCCGATGGCTTTTTTTTCATAAAGCGTTTTGTTCAACTTATATAAACGCTCAGCTTCTTTGAGTTGATTCTCCACGTCGGCCAGTTGGTTCCTGTTGTTGATCGTTACCTGCTGCGCGTTGGTTTGGGCTATCTGGGCTTGGGTAAGCAGGTTCAATACCTGCGTTTCTTGCGTAACCAGGCTGAGCTCTAAATCGGTGTTGGACAGTCGCATGATGGGGGTGCCTTTCTTCAGGTGAGCGCCGTCTTCCACGTATTTTTCTTCTACGCGGCCGCCAACAGCGGCATCCAGAAAGATACTGGTGATGGGAAGTACGGTGCCGTTTACCGGAATAAATTCACGGAAGGAATCTTCTTTAACTTCGGATATAGTAATCCGCTCGGCATCCACGTTAAGACGTGAATTGCCGGAGGTAAAGTAATAGCTGGCCGCTAGCAAGGCGAGTATGCCTGTGGCTCCAGCAACCAAGGTGATCCGCTTGCTGTTCCATGTTTTTTTCGGTAAGGCTCTGTCCATGTTTCTTTGCTTGTGACCGGTGTCTGTAACCGGCCACTCATCACGCTAAAACGACATGCCAAAAGTATAATGTGTTTGAATACAGTGTGTTTGATATAGACATCGCACATAAATTGTCCGATATCGGACAGTTCATGTGCGATAGCGTACAGAAGCCGTTACAGTGTGTCCATCAATTGCTCAAAAGCCATCCCACGGGAGGCCTTAAGCAGCACCAGCGCTCCGTTGATGGGACGTTGTTGCAGGGCGGCTTTGACCGCATCGGTGGTTTCATAAAATTCAGCGCCTTCCTCCTGACTTGTCTATCGCGGTCATTTCGGCGGTTGGCTCGGCTTTAATGGTCACGGTTTCCCCGGTGGTCATCAGTTCCTGAAGCTCCGCATCGGTGCGGTAAGTTCAGCTGATTACGGCTGAAGTAAATGAGAGAGGGACAAGTCAGGAATCAGTACAAAAATTTATTTCTGACCGTTCGATGAGGGATAAGGACTGTTTATGTCGTTTTTTCTGTTTTCAAAAAAAATTTTCTTGGAAAGGGGGTAACATTTAGGAAATGCCGGTGATTTATCTACAAAAGCACGAAAAAGGCGGATTCCGAAAAGCCTAAAAAGAGTAGGAGAACTTTAAAAATAAATATTATGAAAAATTTACTTAACACCATCGCCATTGCCTTGATCAGTCTCTTCATTTTCACTTCATGTGATAAAGCTGATGACATACCCATGGAAAAGAAAGAACGTGAAATCTCAAACACGCAAATGCAGAATCCGAAAAACCCATATGATAAGGAAGGGGAGCAGCACAATGCATTTCTCGACTACTTTATCGCCAAAGCAGACGGCAGCAAAGAAATGAATCGGGAGAAGATGCTGAAGATTTATGCCGACTTCTACGCTTCTCAGAAAATGGAGTTTGGGGACGAGCAAATTGCAGGTTACGGGGAGTTGTTTGATGCCTATAGTGAAATGAACATCGGTGTGCCTTCCTCTAATTTTCCACCTCAGTTCTGCCGTTGGTTCCCCGTGATATGTGACATCTTGACGCCTTCACCGACTTTTCCGTACCCGCTTCCGCTAGGTTTATTGAATGAGGATAATGGTGGCACCTCTACCGATCGTACATTAACATTTATTGACGCGGTAAAAGAAAATGAGGCGAAGATACTGGCTGATAAAGAGCTGAGCGAAGAACAGCAAAAAGCCTTATTAAACCAACATGCCATTGCCCGTTATTCTTCTGGATATTGGCACAATGTTTCTGCTATTCAGCAGGGTAAAAGCGGTTACTACGAAGCTTTTCAAGAAGCCCACGCTGCAAAAGTATGTCATACTTGTGACGTCGTAGGAGCTGATGCTGCCGGGGCAGCTGTTGGAGCGCTCGTGGGTGGTGTTGGTGCAGGTCCCGGAGCCGGCATCGCCAGTGGGGCTGCCTTACTGGAAAAAGCATGGAATTGGTTCTGGAATTAGTTGCTTGAAACATATGATAAAATAGGAGAGAAATAATAGCGTTTCTCTCCTATTTTATATTTAAACGAATTTCAAGCTATACGTAATCTCCACATCGCCGGCAGCTAACTTCTTCTCGACGCTTCCCTTCCACCTCAACCTGTATATCTTCTATGGTTTGACGTTGCATCTTCAGCATGCTGGAAAGATCAAATACGCTTCACCGCCGATACTTTCCGAACCGTCAATATTTACTTTTACATCGACAAGTTCACTCGAACCTTCGAAATGAATGGCTTCGTTTTTCCGTTGTAAATGGATTTTCATTCGAATAAATTATTTCCTCGGTGGTCATCAGTTCCTGAAGCTCCGCATCGGTATGCGCCGAACCGATGTGACGCAGGATGGTTCGCCTGTTGTTTTGATACCGCACAATCTGGACCGCCCTGGCTTTTGAGGCGGTCTTTACCACCCTGATTTTCATGTAAAAAAACCTTAGTGCGGTAAATTTACGTAAATAAAATGTGTTTCGCGGTTACAGGGGCATTCTTGTGCAAAGCATGGAGACAACTTTATCACATGATCTTTCATCCTACAGACTGCTGGCCCAATCCTGTACTGTCAATCGACCAGCTTGTGGTGTTGGAACGGGCACCGTAGTTTGACAGAAGCTTACCAACAAGCAGCAAAGGGGTGGTCCAAAAGACTGCCCCTTTGTTTATGTGTGCCTGTCATGGGTGATAACTATAGCGCGGGTAAGTCCCGAACATGCTTTGGTGGTAGGGGGTAACATTTGCGGCTGCGGGTTGATTTACCTCCAAAATATAGTTCAACAAAATTCAACGATCATGAAAAAGTTTACACAACGAGTATGGATAGCGGTAGTAACCCTGATGTTATTGACCGCGGCTTTTCCACCAGCACAGGCGCAAGAGCGTCATCCCTGGCAGGTCGGTTTATTTGGTGGCACCAGTGCTACACTGGGCAATTATCACGGGGATACGGCCCGGGCTAATCTGGGCTATGTGGGCGGGGTGTTTGCCGACCATTATTTTGGTGGCGGCAATTTCGGTCTGGGCATCGACGTCCGTATACTACAGCATCCGGTATGGGGGCGCGATAGCCTGATTTTTGAAAACGGCTACCTGGCGACAACTTATGACAATACGAAGCGCTTTCGCCATTTCGGACTGGCTATAGGGCCTACTTATCAGTTTACGGCGGGTAAGTTCAGTCTGGAGGCATTCGTGAAAGGCGGATTGCTTTACCAACAGTTCCCCGCTTACCAGCGGCACCTGGTGTATACGGTGGAGAATCCACAGACGGGCACGGGTATGCGAACGGATACGTTGCTGGTCCGCGCTTCAGCCAATGCATCTGATAACGCCTGGGCATGGATGGGGGTAGGCGGTCTGCGGTTCAACTATGCGCTGAGTCCAAATTGGAGTGTGTTTGCACAGGGCGACTACCTATCAACCTTTGGCCGGCAATTTGGAGGCAAGGACAGTGACTTCTTCATCGAGGAGCGGGAAGAAATGTTGCCGATTGCGCCAAATACGTTCGTAAATAACGGCTATGACCACTATACCGACCATACGGCCGTGCGGAGTACATATACGCAGGCAGTAAACATGACGGTGGGTGTGAAATACACATTTGGCAAGCGTAAGGCACGTAAACCGGTGGAGCGTCCGGTTCCTCCGGTGGTGGAGACAGTGCCTGACGTACAGCCTGTGCAACAACAGCCTAAGGATGTGCTGGTGGTGGTAAAGGATAAGCAGACCGGACTGGCGCTGAGCGGGGTGAAGGTGGTGATCGATGGCGGCGATGGTGAACAGGTGTCCATTACCAATGCGCATGGTGAGGCTGAACGGCTGGCAGGAGCAAAAAGCGGAACGTACCGCATCAGTGGCGAGAAGAACGGTATCCGGACCACCGAGGTGGTGCTGACAGCGGCCGACTTTGCCGGCGGTGGTGCCACGATTTACAAGGAGTTACTGCACGATGACCCCCGTTTTACGTTGATCGGTGAAACGGTAGAAGGCAACAGTGACCGTAAGCTGGCCGGGATCAACACCACGCTGACCAACGAAGGAACGGATGCGAACATGAGCCAAGTATCCGACGGTGAAGGTAAATTCATCTACCAGTTGGATCAGCGGGCGGATTACAATGTGGTCGCGAATCAGGCCGGGAAATATTCGCAGACGGAGCGCGTTACCACCAAGGGACTGGATCGCAGCAAAACGCTGTATGTGACGCTCAAATTGGGTGTGAGTGATCTGGAGGAAGGTGCAAGCTGGGTGCTGAAGAATATCCTGTACGATTTCGACCGGAGCAATATCCGACCCGACGCAGCGCGTGTATTGGACAATGTGGCCAACATTATGCAGCAAAATCCGACCCTGCGTATCGAACTATCGTCGCATACGGATAGCCGGGGCAACGACGCCTACAACCTGAGCCTGTCGCAGCGCCGCGCGGATGCGGCGGTGGCTTACCTTGTGCGCAAAGGTATTGACCGGAGCCGTATGGTTGCCCGCGGTTATGGTGAAACCCGCCTGCTGAACGACTGTGGGAATGGTGTGGATTGCCCGGAGGAACTGCACCAGGCGAATAGGCGGACGGAGATCGAGGTATTGAACTATTGATGGGGTATCGGTAACAAACAACACCTGTTGAATCCGGGCGGTCCCGACAAAATGGTGGGGGCCGCCTTTTTTGATGGCTACACCTTGTCTTTGCTTTTCCGGTGTCGGTACCATCGCCACCCAATTCCAAGCAGGCACAACATCCCGAGGCCCACTAACGGGTAGTACCAGCGCGATCGGCCAGGCAGTGTAATCCGGGTTTCCACCCCGGTGTAATTGAGGGTTGCCCAGTACCAAGGGTTTCGGCGGGCGGGTGGAGCTTCTTGGAGATAGTGTTGCTTCGCACGGGCGAGAGCCAGCGAAGGGACTTCATAATCGGCCAACTGTTCGTAAAACAACGCCATGAACTGCGGCATAGTCGCATCATCCACCGGCCAATACGCCGCAATGACACCCAATACACCTTTACTGATGAACGCTTTGTTGAGGCTTTCCAAACCTTCGGCCTGAACGGCAACGCCTGCGGCCGTATGGCAGGCAGAGAGGACGACCAATGGGGATTGGGAAATGGAGTAACGTAACTTATCCAACGTAAAGGGTTGGTTGAAGGCGAGATAAGGTGATGTGTTGTTTCCTGTTACGGCATGTGCGGCGATATGCAGCAAAGCCCCGTGTTCGAGCGCATCCAGCAGCGCGGCGTCAGTCAATGCGTTCCCCTCCATGATCCGGCCGTGGAAGCGTTTGGCCAGCAGCTGCTTTTCGGCCGCTACGGAAGGCAGGTCGGGTAGCTCTCCCCCATAGTCGGATCTGGCAAAACAATGTATATCCGGCTGGAAACTGGTGCCGGTCGTATGCCGCTGGTTAAGCAACAAGGTATAGGTATAGCTGATGGGATACTGCTCAGCCAGGAACTGACCGTCTGCCATCAGCGCATCAAAAGGCAGCGTAAACAGGATACCGTCCAGGGAAATGACGAGTTCGCTATGCGGCTGTTCACCGATAAACGGCAACAGTGTTTCCCGCAGGCTGTGTGCTTCCTGTTGGTAGGCGTGAGGAGCATTCTCGTAGGCATCGGGCCCCTTATGGAAGTATTCGTTCATGAAGCGCCCGACGCGTTGTACGACCTGTTCCACATGTTCTATGGCATGGACATGGTAAGCTCCATCGGCCCGGTATACCGCCAATGCCAAGCCGCTGTCAGGCAGGCAATAGCTGACGAGCATGCTGGAATCCGGGATGTGTTCCACAAATCGGCGGAAATCCGCCATAGCCGGCGGGGCGAAATCCCGGTCGAAATGCTCCTCCGCAAGTTGCAGCTGGAATGCCGTTTCAGCAATCTGGCGTTGGTATTCGATGCGTTCGGCGGAGTCCGCCGCCGCAGCCAGTTGGCCGTAGAGGTATTGCAGCCGTTGCCGACTTTCCCGGAGGTCATCCCGCTCGGAGGTATCCCACCGATCTGTGCGGCTCACCTCCTGCAGGAGTTGCCGTCCCTTGGAAAGTTCAATGAGCCAAAGCATCCGTAGCGCAAGCTCTTGCCGCTCCACCGGATGCGTTTGCCGGGTATACGCCCTGTAAAGGTAGGTCAGCGCTTCCTGCAGCAATGTTCTGTTCCAAGCCGAGTTCTGGTAGTGGCTCGTTTTGCTGGTAATCAGTTGTTGGGTATAGTAGGCGTGCTCCAGGGCCAGGGAGTAGTAGTGGATCACCGAATCCGGTGCAGCATGTACGCGAGCCAGGCCCCACAGCGCATCCGTAATGGTGTAGTCGGGTGGTAGCCGGTCTTTGGTCGCCCCGAGCAGGTGAAGCACACGGTCGAAATCGGAGCGGGCTTCCGTCGGGTGGAGGTCGTATCGGTGTAAATTGCCCCGCATATAGTGATACTTGGCTTTTTCACGTGCCTTGCTGGTCGGGAAATATGCATCGATCAGGGCAATGGCGCGGTTGACATCATGGAACGCTTCCCGAAATTGACGTTGACCGGCGGCCAGCGATGCCCGCTGGTGGAGCGCTTCGGTATACCAGAGCAACGTGTCGCCCTGCAGAGGCCTGTCCGACAGCAAGGCCAATGCCCGTGTATTAGCCGTGCGGGCACTATCTGATTTACCCATTTCCTGATAGCATCGCGCCAGGGTGTTATAGAGCGGAGTTGTCTGCCTGTCGGCCGGATCGAGGTAAGCCAAACCGCTTTTACAGGTCTGCAACACACGGTCCGGTTGACCCAGTTGCTGGTAAACAATAGCGAGGTTGCTGTAGAGTGCTGCCTGTTGGGCTGGCTGACCGGCCGTGAGCCGGATCGCTTCCTGCTGGATGTGCAACGCTTTTTCGAGGTCTCCGACTTGCGTGTAGAGGTTGCCCAGGGGTTTGGCGATATACAGCACCCGGTCGGGGACTGTCAGTTGTTCGGCCGCACAATACGTCAATGCCGTCTCATAATACCGGATGCTTTCGAGAATCCGGCCATGTTCGCGAAGGGCATAGCCGACATTGAGCAGCAGCCAGGCGTATAGTTCTTTGCCCTCCGGAGAAGCGGGTTGGCGGGGCAACAGATTGATGAACGAATCCGGATGGTGGATGAAGCGTTCCGGATGGTCGTAAGCGATGGCCCCGAGCGTATCCAGTATATTGAGCAAGGCTTCTTCATCGATGACGGCCATTGGTTTTTCTTCGTCGCGGGTAGTCTGCGGTCCGGGCGACTGGCAGGCGGTGAAAGCAACCATAAGGAGGGTCGTATGAAGCAGCCACTTCATCATCATCAGAAACGCCAGGCTACGTACAGGTGGGTAGCTTGGCCTTGCCCCGCGCCATACACATAGCGCAGTCCGGATACGGGCCCCAGATAGGTACGTCCCACGTTGACATCGACGAACGGCTGCACATACAGCCGACCCCTGGCGAGTCGGTCGGTCGTATGGAGCCGCTCCACTTCCACCATTTCGGGATCACTTTGTACGTGGTAGGTACGGCTTTCCCGATAGGCGGTATTGACGGAGGTTTCCGCTAATGCACCGATCCCTGCGGAAACCAAACTGTTGAAGTTATAACGGATGTGCAGCGGTACGATACGCAGCTGCAGGAACCGCGAGGAAACCAACCGGTCATAACTGAAATACGGCATCGGTTCGGGTTGGCCGCTCCGTTCCACTGGAATTTCGATAGCCCCCTCCTCCGGGATACCACGTGCCGCCGATCCGGCCCGGTACGTGTTGGCGTACAACTCCACCTGCCAGTACAGCTTTCGGTAGGGCGCCAGGGGTGCCAAACCGATGCCGAACATCATCCCCGGATTGACGGAGGCTTCATCGCTACGCCACGTTTCCGGCCGTTTGAGGAACTGATGGTATCCGGCAAAAACGATGGGCGATAGGCTTTTGCGAAACCGGCTTGTTGCCATATTGGTGACGATGGGGTCGTTTTTATCAAAGAAGATATGTGTTTGCCCCTTAAAGGCACGATTTGGCAGCCTTTTTTTGGGTTGAACACGGAACCGGATAAAGCCCCGGGTGCTGTCCTTATCGTGTACATCGGGCGCTTTCGATCCCGGCAGTGCAATGTCCTTGAAGTGGAATACCAGCGTGTCTTCACCCCGGATCTCGTAATGATAGCAACCCACGCTCTGTCCGGTGAGACAGGTGTCACACTGCGGATACAGGTTGAGCAGCTCCAAGGTTGAGAGGTCGAGCACATCCGGCAACTTGACCTCCAGGCGGATGTTTTTCGCATCGCCTTCCCCATCGTTCTGGAATTGTACTTTATAGGTGAGCGCTTTGCGCCTGGCCAATGCCCGGTAACGCATCCGCGACTGCTTTACAGACATTTTGTTGGGGTCGTGCGAGGTCACGACCGGCACGTCCAGTTGGTGTATCCGAGCCGGGCCTTCTTTCGGGATAAATACTCCGGTGATGGTCACTGTAGCGTTTGTGTCGGTGAGCATTTCGGGCGTGATGTCCAGGTTGATGAGCGAAAACTGGGCATCGGCACTACCGTCTACCTCGTATCCCGTAACCGTTTTGTAACTGCCATACAGGTCTGCAAAATAGTCGACCGCCTCATTTCCGGTAAATTCTACTTCTTCAAACACACCATAATCCGGGCTGCCGCTTTGTGTGACCGACACGCTGGGGACACCGGCCCACAGGCCTTTCAAAGTCCGGGAATCGTCGATTGGAATGACCCGTTCACCGTTGTAGGCCGACTGCCCGGCCAGGACAAAGCCCTCGGGGCCGAAGATTTTTTCATTGGTGAGCAGGAACACCGTCCCTTTTTCGCCGGTTTTGACGCCAGCGATGACCACCATATCCTCCCCCGGTAACGCGTTTGCATTTTTAGAGAGCTTGAACGTGCCGTCCGGGCCGAAGAAATGCTGTTCCGCTCCCGACGCTACCTTTTGGGGGGCCGCTTTGGAAGCGTCTATCTTGATTTTCCGGGTAGGCCGCTTAGGGCGGGGACCATTATCGTAGTTGCTTACCGTGTAGAGCGTTACCTCATACTCGCCGGGTTCGGTATATTGGTGTTCCGGTGCTTCGTCCATACTGAAATGGCCGTCACCAAAGTCCCACAGGTACGTATAAAACGGTGCGCGGCCACCGGGTATGCCAGCCAGTTCAGGCAGTTCGGGCTTGAACAGTACCCGAGTTCCTGCAAAATCGAAGTTGATGCGTGCTTCCACCGTATCAGCCCCGGAAGCAAATGCGGATGCGGCAATGGTGAAAAGGAGGCCAACGGAGATGTATAGGCTTTTGCTCATTACGTCGTATTTTTAATCCATCGCATTTTAGTTCTGTGCCCTAAAAATAGGGAAATTTTTTATCTTTATGGCTTTAATACGATCATATAATGCATCCCGACCAACGATTTATCACCTGCCTACAGCAAAACGACAGCCGCGGCATTGCCGAAATTTACCGGTTATATGCCTCTAAGATCAGCCGCATGATCCGATACAATAGTGGTGACGAAGCGGATGCGGCCGACATCATGCAGGAAGCATTGGTAGACATCTACCGGATGAGTGCCGATGGCCGGTTTGTGCTCACTTGTCCGTTCGAGGCTTTTCTGGTCACCATCTGCAAGCGCAAATGGCTGAATGTGTTGAAAAAAAGGGCATCCAGCCCGGTAACAAAATCGATCGACGATGGATTTAACTTTGATAAGGACGATGAAGCCGAAGCTGGCCGGCATGCCGAGCAGCTGGAGCGGGAGCACACGGTGATGCAGTTACTGGCCAATATGGGCGATCGGTGCCGGGAAATCATCCAAGCCTGCATGGGCAAGGAGCACCAGGAACAGGTAGCCGAACGACTGGGACTGACCTATGCCTACCTGCGCAAGAAGAAGAGCGAATGTATGGGGAAATTGGGACAGTTGGTGAAGAAACACCCCCTATTTAAACGAAATTGATCATGGCAGCATTTTTTGAACAGATTCAGGATTATCTGGACGGTACACTTGCGGTGGAAGAGCGGCAGGCTTTCGAACAGCAACTGAAGGAAGACGGGGCCCTTCGGGAGGAGCTGGCCCTGCAGCGTGAATTACGGGATCTCATCACGAAGCACCGGGCTGCCGAAGCCGGCGTGTCCGCCCTGGAAGCGACCTTGCGGCAGGTACGGGCAGCCTATGAAGCAGAAGGGCCGAAGAAAAAGCCGGGTGTCATCCGGCTCCTGCTACCGGCCATTGCGGTTGCCGCCTGCTTGTTGGCCGTATTTAACTACGTCGGTTTTTTTGAGCCGGATTTTGAACAACTGCCCGAGATGGCTACATCGATAACCCGGGATGGCGGAGCGGATTCCACCTATCAGCAGGCAGTTTCTGCGTTCAACGAGGGCGATTACCAAACGAGTATCAGGTTGCTGGACGGGTTGGTATCCGATGACACGAGCGTTGTGCGATACCGGTATTATCGCGGTCTCAGTCATCTTGGACTTGCGCAGTATCGCAAGGCGATAACTGACCTAAAACCGATTGCCGACGGGCCGTCTGTATTTGCGGGCGATGCCAGTTATTTTACTGCCGTGGCATGGTGGCGATTGGGGGATCACGACGAAGCGCTGTCGTATGTGGAAAGGGTAACGGAAACAAGTGACTATCACAAAAAAGCGGAACGGTTGAAGAAAAAGCTCTAAGTGAGGTATCCCTTGGGGGGTAACAATCAGTATCTGGGGTTGCTGCGATGCGTTCTCTTTGGAAAATCCGTTCTTGCGCAACCCGTCTTCCTGGAAGGTCTGGAAGTAAAGCGTCGTGACGTCGTAAAACACGATGTCGAAATCGAATGAATGATTAAAGTGTGTCCATCAATTGCTCAAAAGCCATCCCACGGGAGGCCTTAAGCAGCACCAGCGCTCCGTTGATGGGACGTTGTTGCAGGGCGGCTTTGACCGCATCGGTGGTTTCATAAAATTCAGCGCCTTCCTGTTGATGGCGGTAAAACGCTTTGCCCGCAAAGATCACCCGCGAAGGGTTCAGGGCCAAAGCGGTGTTTACCACCTTGCCATGTTCTTCATGCGACTCATCGCCCATTTCAAACATGTCGCCCAGAATGATCACTTTTTTGTCGGCGTCCAGCAGGCGGAGGTTTTCCAAAGCTGCGGCCATGCTGCTGGCATTGGCGTTGTAATAATCGCTGATAACGGTATTGTGCGCGGTTTTGGTGAGCTGTGAACGGTTGTTGGCCGGGCTGTAGCCGGATAAACCTTGGTTGATGGTGTCTGGACTGAGACCGAAATGATGGCCTATGCAGGCTGCTGCCAAGATGTTTTCGGTATTGTAAGATCCCGCAAGCTGGGTTTGGACGACATGGCTTGCCAGGCTTCCGTGGGTTTGCCACCTTACTTGCAGCAGCGGATTGGCGGATACCAGTTCGCCCCGGAGGTCATTCCCTTCAGTAAAGCCATAGGTAACCACCTTATCAATGCGGCGTGCGGCGGCCATCTCGCTGAGCAATGGGTTATCCTGCTGAAGAAACACGGTGCCGTAATGCATTGCCAAATAGTCGTATAGCTCGCCTTTGGTTTTCTTTACGCCTTCAAAACCACCGAACCCTTCGAGATGGGCCTTGCCTACATTGGTAATCAGTCCGTGTGTGGGTTGGGCGATGCCGCATAGGAAGGCGATTTCACCGGGATGATTAGCCCCCATCTCCACGATCGCGAGCTCCACTTGTGTGTCAATGGAAAGCACTGTAAGCGGTACGCCGATGTGGTTGTTTAGGTTGCCCTTGGTAGCATAGGTCTTGAACTGACGGGATAAGACCGCTTGTACTAACTCTTTGGTGGTGGTTTTACCGTTAGAACCGGTGATACCGATAAAGGGAATGTTTAGTTGCGTGCGATGGTGCCGCGCTAATGCTTGCAGTGCAGCCAAGACATCGGGTACCAGTAGAAAGCGCTCGTCCTGCTGGTATTGGGGGTCGTCAATAATGGCATACCGGGCCCCCTTTTCAAGAGCCTCCTCCGCAAAGGCATTACCGTTGAAGTTGGTCCCTTTTATAGCAAAAAAGAGGCTGTCCGGCTGGATATGCCGGGTGTCTGTACTGATGCGTGGATGCGCAAGGAAATACGGGTATAACGCTGCCGGTTCCATACTGCAAAGTTAGCGCAATATTACGACTTCTGTACGCCTGTTATGTCATTCTGCCCCGTGTTATCCTTTATTTTCTGTTGGCCGTATGTCACGGCAATACTTAAACAGGAAAAAACGATCAGGAGTACTTGTCTTTTTTTCATAATCAGCCGATGAGGGGGTGGAAATAATGGGAAGTTAGCTGGTTTGTTTTAACTAATTTGCGTTTCAATAGTAAAAATAACCTGTTATTGTTAAAAAAACCAAATCAAATTGTTAAAAAATCGAAAGGCACCTGCTTCTGCAACTTTTTGACTGTAAACCCCAAAACGGTTAGATTGTTTTAAATTTTTTGCTTAATCTTGCTTCCGCTAAATATAAGCCTTTTTTAAACGCAGGGAGTGGTGGTCGGAGTGGCACCATAAAGGCCGCCAAAATATAAATGATGCGGAGAATATACCTATTTCTGGGCGTGGCCATTGGAGTCATGTGTTGTAACCCATTTCATTCACATGGGCAGAAGGGAAGACTGCAGGTTGTTTCACCGATGGCGGATAGCAGTACGGTGGATAGGGCTGTGGTATATCTGCGGGGGAAGGCTGACCCGCAGGGTATGTTATTTCTTAATGGAACGCCATTGCCGGTACACAGCACCGGCGTATTTGCCGCGCCACTTGATTTGCGCGAAGGCGCGAACGAATGGGAGGTGTGGCATGTGATGGGTACTGATACGTTGCGAAAGCGAATCGTAGTGGTCTACGAGAAGCCATTGCCGCCGAAACCGACGGAAGGGTTTGCCATTGAGTACATCCGGATAGCTCCGGGAGGAGATCTGTGGCTGCAGCCGGGCGACCTGCTGCAGGTGGAAATGAAAGCCACGCCAGGGATGGCGGCTACCTTTTACCAAGGCATTCCGTTGTTTGAAGCAGACACAGCTGTTGCTAAGGTTGGCGGTATTTACCGGGGTGAATACCGGATTCAGCCGTCGGACAGCCTGACCGGCCAGACCATCTCATTTTACTTGCTCGATTCCGTAAGCAAAAAGACGGTTATGATGGAAAGCCGGGAGCGGATAACTGTACTGAACCAGCCATATGTCTTGACCGGGCTTACCACTTCCAACGGAGTGCCGCTGTATTATGGCTTGGGTACAGACCGCCTGGGCGGGGCTAAGATGGGAACGCTGGATAGTTTGGTTAGGCTGGAGATAACCGGGAAAATGCATGACATGTACCGGGTAAGACTATCTACGGCCGATCAGGCCTATGTCCCAGCGGATCGGCTGGCGGTGCAACGCGGCGTACATTTCCGGCCGCATTCCCTTACCGGCAGTTGGACAGTATATTCGGATAGTACAGCCGACTTTGTGAGCATCGGCTTAGACGAACGGCTTCCTTATGTGGCTACCGTACAGCAACATCCGACACGCATTGTGGTCGACATATATGGCGCCGTATCTAACAGCAACTGGATGACGCAGAAGGAGGGGTTGTTGGCTATCCGGAACGTCTGGTATGAACAGCGTAGCAAAGATGTTTTCAGGGCGGTTATTGAGTTGAACGAACCGCAGCTATGGGGTTATGACATTCGGTACCGCGGCCGTAACCTGGTAATCCGGGTAAAGCCGCAGCCGGCTGTGTTAAGCCTCCGTCAGCTCACCGTGGCGGTGGATGCGGGGCATGGGGGAAGTAACCGCGGAGCGGTGGGCATGACGGGCGTGTTGGAAAAAGATTTGAACTTGTCGATGGCACGGAAGCTGAAGGATGCGCTGGAAAAGGCTGGAGCCAACGTAATCATGACGCGTGAGGGTGATGAGGCGGTTAATAATGGAGAACGGTTGCGACGGCTTCAAGAGCAAGATCCAGATTTGTTAATAAGTATCCACTGCAATGCCTCGGCGAACCCAATGGTCCAGGGCGTCTCCACGTATTACCGCCATCAGGCATACCGGCCGCTGTCGCAGTATATTTTAACGGAGATGCGGAAACTGGATTTGGCCGACTTCGGTAATGTCGGCGGCTTTAATTTTACGTTAAACTCACCTACGTCCTTTCCCTCAGTGCTGGTGGAAGTTGCCTTTTTATCGAATCCGGCCGATGAGGAACGGTTGTTGGACAACGGGTTCCACGAGGCGGTGGCCGGGAAAATTGTCGCCGGTTTGCGGGGATTTCTCAATGGCGTTCAAGGTAGAGCGCGATAGCGGAGATAGGTTGGTATGTAAATTATGATGAAAACAGCAACATATACAAATCGGTTATTAAAAACCGCATTCAGCTGGTTGTTAATTAGCTTTGGTACAATAACCCTAACCATAGGGCAACCCGTTACTTCCCCTGTCCCTGCAGCCCTGCGCGAATTCAGGGCGGCCTGGGTGGCCACTGTAGATAATATCAACTGGCCCAGCAAGCCGGGATTAAGCACGGCCGAGCAGCAGGAGGAGGCGCTGGCCTTGCTCGATTTTCTGAAGGATCACCATTTCAATGCGGTGATTTTCCAGGTACGGCCGCAGGCCGATGCATTGTATCCCAGTGATTTGGAACCTTGGTCTTACTACCTTACCGGAAAACAGGGGACGCCCCCTCATCCGTATTACGATCCGTTGGCGTTTTGGATCGCCGAAGCACACAAACGCGGCCTGGAGCTGCACGTATGGCTCAATCCCTACCGTGCGCATCATCCAGCCGCAGGGGCTGTGGAGCCCCCGTCACTTGTCAACAAAATGCGGGAGTCGGTCGTCCCGCTCAAAGAAGGATATTGGTGGTTCGACCCGGCTAAGCAAGCGACGCAAGACCATGCTGCTGCAGTGGTGATGGACATCGTGAAGCGCTACGATGTCGACGGTGTCCACTTTGACGACTATTTCTATCCCTATGAATCGTACAACGGCGGAGCAGATTTTCCGGACGACGACAGTTGGAGGGCTTATACCGCCGGCGGAGGGGCGCTGTCGCGGGGCGACTGGCGCCGCAACCATGTCAATCAGTTCATTGAACGTATATACAAAGAGATAAAAACGGCAAAGAAACATGTCAAGTTTGGGCTGAGTCCGTTCGGTATCTGGCGGCCGGGTTACCCGGAAGGTATCGCGGGGATGGATCAATACGATAAACTCTATGCCGACGCAAAGCTGTGGCTGAACAAGGGGTGGATTGATTACTTCACACCCCAACTGTACTGGCCCATCGCCCAGCTTCCACAAAGTTTCCCCGTATTGCTGGGCTGGTGGCAAGGGGAGAATACCCAAGGGCGGCATCTCTGGCCAGGCATGAATGTTGGCCGCGGTGGCGATGACGCCAACTTGCGGGAGGTGGTCAACCAGATTATGATTACCCGTGGCATGCTTCCCACCAGTAAAGGCGCGGTGCATTGGAGCATCTCGTCGCTAACGCGGCATCCGCTGCTTGGCCAAGGATTGCTTGATGGGCCTTACAGGCAGCAGGCGTTGGTACCTGCCAGCCCGTGGTTGGGCAATGACGCGCCCGAAGCTCCTTTGGTAGACTTGAAGCAGCAGGGGCGAGAAATACAGCTTAGTTGGAAACATCCGGCGCCCGATAAGGTATTCAGGTGGGTGGTGTATTACCGCTTTGGCGACATATGGGATTACAAAATCATGGACAAAACGGCTATGGCGACGGGATTGCCAGACCAATCGGCGAATGGCGACGCCAAACTGCAGGCCGTAGCGGTGACGGCCGTAGACCGCCTGGGGAACGAAAGTGAACGAACTATCTTAACCATAAAATAAAACAAAACGATGAGATTTTTACTATTGGCGCTATGGTGCTGCGTTGGCAGCCCGATGCTGGCCCAACCTTCAATGGAAACCCTTACTTCGTACCCTTTCCCTTCAGCGTTGACGGTATCGGCTACCGGGAGCCGCATGGCGGTAGCTATCAACGAACAGGGCCGCCGCAACCTATATGTGGCCGAAGGGCCGGCATTTGAGCTACGCAAATTGACGGCTTATGACGAAGATTTGGGTGACGAAATTACAAGTGTACAGCTTTCATCAGACGGGCAATGGGTGGTCTATGTAAAAGGCGGCGACCACGGCGGCCCCAATTCCAGTACACCGCGTAACCCAGCGTCTCTACCCGTAGCTACGGCAGTGCAGGTATGGAGCATCCCCTTTACGGGGGGCAATCCGATCCTGTTGGGCGATGGCGATGAGCCGGTGATCTCACCCGATGGCAGCCGGGTAGCGTTTATGCGCCAAGGCCGGGTGTGGACGTGTGCCATAGACGGGTCAGATAAGGCTACGCAATTGTTTTATGCGCGGGGTGCCATCAGTGGCATTCAATGGTCGCCCGACGGGAAAGCGATGGCTTTCGTTTCTTCCCGGACCGATTATGCGCTTGTGGGCATTTTCCGCGACAAGGATACGCCTATTCAATGGATTGCACCCGCCTTCGCACGGGACGGTTCACCCCGGTGGTCGCCCGACGGCAAACACCTTGCGTTTGTACGGCGGAATGCCTCGGGCGGAGCTCCCGACTCCATCCTGGCCGCCCAACGGAATCCTTGGGCGATATGGACGGCCGATGTGTCAACCGGCGAGGCGAAGCTGATCTGGCAATCGCCCGATACCCCTGAAGGCTCAGTGCCTACTACCCACGGAAGTACCAACCTGCGTTGGGTTGCTAAAAACCGGATAGTGTTCCTTTCCTATCACGATGGCTGGCCGCATTTGTATAGCGTCGCTGAAACAGGGGGCGAGCCCTTACTGCTTACTCCCGGACCTTTTATGGTGGAACACATTACACCTTCTCCCGACGGCCGTTGGTTGCTGGCGAGTGCAAACACCGGGCCTGATGGCGACGATATCGACCGCCGACATATCATCCGCGTGTCGGTAGATAAGGCCGATATGGAGGTCATTACACCCGGTAAAGGGATAGAAACCTTTCCTGCCGTAACGGGCGATGGGAAGCATCTGGTGTTTTTGAGTGCTACCGCACAGCGCCCCCCCGTGCCGGCCGTGTTGCCCTGGCCGCAACCGAAAGGCGACATCCGGTTGTTGGGCGAGCACCTTATTCCCGAGGCGTTGCGCAATACGGAGTTGGTAGTTCCCAAGCGGGTGGAGTTCAAGGCACCGGACGGGATGACGGTTTACGCACAATTGTTTGAACCTCCGGGCGGCGGCACAGCGAAAAAGCCTGCTGTGGTGTTCATCCATGGCGGCCCACAGCGGCAAATGCTGCTGGGCTGGCATTATGGCGATTACTACGCCAATTGTTACGCCGTGAACCAATATCTGGCCAGCCGGGGATTTGTGGTGCTGTCGGTCAACTTCCGCTTAGGCATTGGGTATGGCTACGATTTTCACAAGCCACTTTTCGCCGGCCGTTACGGGGCGTCGGAATACCAAGACATTAAGGCCGCGGGGCAATGGCTGGCTGCGCAACCGCAGGTAGATGCCGATAGGATAGGCGTATACGGTGGCTCGTATGGCGGATACCTCACCGCACTGGCATTGGGCAAAGACTCTGACCTATTTGCCGCGGGCGTTGATATCCATGGCGTGCACAATTACATCGGCCGCATACCGCCCGTGAGCGCAGAGCCGGCACCTGACGCAGAAAAAGCCATCGAGTTAGCTAAGATTTCGTCGCCGGTATCGCACGTACATACCTGGAAATCACCGGTACTGCTCATCCATGGCGACGACGATGCCAATGTCGGTTTCGGGCATTCGGTTGATTTGGTCAGACGGCTGCAGCAGCATGGTGTACCGCATGAAACGCTGGTGATTCCCGATGAGACGCATCATTGGATGTTATATAAGCATCAGGTAAAGGTCGATCAGGCAACCGTAGATTTTTTAATCAAGCACTTGGCCGGTAAATAGTTGTATGGAAACAGCGATTATTTTAACAGCGGGCTTACTAAGCACGGGAGATGCGAAGACGGCCCATGGACTAATTCGGGAAAGTGGCCGGTATCGCATTGTTGGCGTGGTTGACCATCAGCATGCCGGCAGCGATGCAGGGGAAGTCCTCGATGGGCGTTCCCGGGGGATACCGGTAGTCAGCAACATGGAAGAAGCGCTGCTGATGGCGCCCCGGTGGTGCATTGTGGGCGTGGCCACGTTAGGAGGGAAATTCCCGGACAGCATGCTGGCGGACGTCCGCATCGCGTTGGAGCGGGGCGTGTCCGTGGTCAACGGCCTGCACGACTTTTTGGTTGACCGGCCAGATATGGTCGCTTTGGCGGCGGCCAGCAATGCCCGAATCATTGATATCCGCAAACCTAAGCCGTTTGGTGCATTGCACTTTTGGACCGGCGAAATCAACCGAATCAACACCCCCGTGGTGGCTGTAATCGGTACGGATTGCAGCCTGGGGAAGCGCACGACCAGTAAGTTAATGGTACGGATTGCGGCAGCTGCCGGCATCCACGCCGAAATGATTTATACGGGCCAAACCGGGTGGCTGCAGGGCGGTAAATACGGGTTCATATTTGATTCAACATTGAACGATTTTGTGTCGGGCGAACTGGAACATGCCATCGTCCAGTGTGTCCGCGAAGAAAACCCCGATTTGGTGCTGCTTGAGGGGCAGTCGGCGCTCCGTAATCCCAGTGGCCCAGCAGGTGCTGAACTGCTCCGCTCTGGCGGGGCAAAGCATGTGGTGCTGGTACACGCGCCGAAGCGGAAATATTACGAGCACAATCCGGAATGGGGAGAGATTCCTTCCTTGGCTTCGGAGATTGAATTAATAGCAGCTTATGGGGCTCAAGTAGTAGGCATCGCCATCAATACAGAAGGGTGCACGGCGGCGGAGGCAGCTGATTTCCAGCAGCACTACCAGCAACAGTTCGGGATACCGGTATCCCTGCCATTAACCGACGGTTGCGGTCCGTTACTGCCCGTATTACAGGCATTGACCGGAAAACCAGTAGGGGTATGAAGATTCAATCGGCGCACGCTTATAAAAAATTCCTGCGGCTGAAAAGACCCTATACCATTGCACGGTCGACTATCTCCAACGTGGAGATGGTCTTTCTGGAAGTCGTGCTGGAAAACGGAATGGTGGGCATCGGTTCGTCCAGCACTGATGTAGAAGTTGTTGGGGAAAGCGCAGACGATACGCTTGCGAACCTGAATCAAGGGCTGGACGATCTGTTGGTGGGCCGGGATATCCGGATGTTTCTGGGGTTGATTGATGAAGTCCGGCAGATTTTCCCAGCGCAGCCGGGTACCCAGGCGGCGGTCGATCTGGCACTGCACGATGCTTTCGGCAAATGGGCGGCCATCCCTGTGGTCGATTTCTATGGGCGGCACCATGTGCAGCTACCCACATCGGTCACCATCGGCATCAAAGGGGTTACCGAAACACTGGCGGAAGCGCAAGAGTATAAAACGCTCGGCTTCCGGGTGCTGAAGGTAAAGACCGGATTGGACGTTGCGGAAGACGCCGAGCGGATAGTGAAGCTGCGTGAGCGTTTTGGCGATTATTTTGCCATCCGCGTAGACGCGAATACAGGTTACAGTATTCCCGAATTGCTAACGTTTATGGAGCAGGTACGGGGGTTGGATGTCGAACTGGTCGAACAGCCCCTGCCTCCGGGCAATGAAGCGGCCATACGGGCGTTACCAGGGGATATCCGGCGGATGCTGGCTGCGGATGAATCGCTGAAAAATGCCCGGTCGGCCATTGAACTTTGCCAAGGAGAGCCCTATGGTATTTTTAACATCAAGTTGATGAAGTGCGGGGGGATTTGCGGGGCAATGGAAATTGCTGCCATTGCCCGGCAATGTGATATCCGGCTGTTCTGGGGTTGCAATGACGAGAGCAGGGCCAGTATCACCGGAGCATTGCATGCGGCCTTTGCTTGTCCGCATACGCGATATATCGACCTGGACGGCAGTCTGGATTTGGCGGAAGATTTCGTGGCTGGCGGATTTATACTGCAGGAGGGGATCATGCGGTTGCCGGACACACCGGGTCTGGGGCTTCGGCTAATGTGAATGTGAAATCACAATGGAAATAAAAACCACATTGAAACGCACTGTCAGCGGCTCTTCAGCCGTACTGTTGGTGGTTAGTGCCGTCGTGGGTTCAGGGGTATTCAAGAAAGTAGTGCCCATGGCCGAAAGCCTGCACGATGGCGCGCTTATTTTAACCTGCTGGCTGGCGGCTGGCCTGCTTAGTATGATAGGGGCCTTATGTACCGCCGAACTGGCCGCTATGATGCCCGGGTCGGGCGGAGAATACGTATATTTCCGTAAAATATATGGGCGGTTTTTTGCCTTTCTATACGGTTGGGCTAATCTGGTGGTGATGCGGTCGGCTACCGTTGCTGCGCTGGCCTTTGTCTTTTCTCAATCCCTTTATGCATTATTGCCTCCGGCGATGGTAGCCGGTTGGGGATCGGCTACTTTCGTAGTCAAGGTTGTTGCTACATTATTGGTCGTCCTGCTCAGTTCCGTCAACTACCGCGGGGTACTGTTCGGTACCTCGTTGAGCCGTGTGTTCATCATTGGCATTGTAGCCGCCATGCTGTTATTCATCGGGTATGCCTACCTTGGTTATGATGCGGCGGAGCCCGTGTCGGATATCTCCGGAACGGCGGTGATCCCTTCGGCCGCTACCAATGGGTTCGGCTGGGTGACAGCCTTTTTCGCCGCCTCGCTGGCAGCTTTCTGGGGCTATGAAGGGTGGAACAACGTAGGTTATATCGGGGAAGAAGTGAAAAACCCGCAAAAGAACATTCCATTGGCGCTGATCTTGGGCACTGGCATCATCATCGTGCTGTATCTGTTGATGAACGCCGCTTACCTGCGTATTATGCCGGTGGAAGCCTATGCGGCCATGATGGCCACGCCGGAGAAAATAGCCGCCGTGGAAGCGGCCTCGGTGATGAGCGGCCCCATTGGAGGGGCAGTATTGTCAATCCTGATTTTATGCAGCACGTTCAATTGTACGAACAGCACCATCCTGCTGTCGTCGCGCATATTCTACGCGCTCAGCAAGGACCGGCTTTTTCTGCCGTTTGCCTCAAAAGTCCATCCGCGCTTTGGTACCCCCGCGAACGCCATTGTGCTGCAAGCGGCATGGGCTTGCGGGATGATCTGGATGGGATCGTTCGACCAGCTCACCGATCTATTGATTTTCGCAGCGTTCATTTTTTACGGCGCCACCGCGTTAGGGGTGTTATTGCTGCGCAGACAGCACCCCGAAATGGAGCGACCATACCGGGCCTTGGGCTACCCGGTATTACCCGCACTTTTTTTTACGTTTTGCCTCGCGCTGGTGGTCATCACCATCGTGGGCAGCCCGTTGCAGTCGCTGATGGGGCTTGGCCTCATCGCGGCCGGTGTGCCGGTTTATTTTTACTTTGTCAAGCACCGCGGTAGCAGCGCTGAGCGGTAACATCATACCAGTAAATGCATTGAAGTCAAACAATTAATTAATCAGGAATGAAGTTAATATATAAAAAGGCAGTAATTGGCGCATGGTGGGTGCTATGTGCCATCGGGATCGCAACGGCGCAAGAACAATCCCTGCCCCCGGGTTTTGACGAATACGTTGGCCGGGTGCTCCAGGCATTTGAAGTGCCAGGCATCAGTGTTGGCATTGTAAAAGATGGCAAAGTGGTGCTGGCCAAAGGGTATGGTGTTAAAAAGCTTGGGGATCCCGATCCGGTCGACGAACATACCCTGTTTAATATTGCTTCAAATAGTAAGGCGTTTACCGGCACGGCGTTGGCCATGTTGGTGGAAGAAGGAAAGCTGGATTGGGAAGACCCAGTCATCAAGTATTTGCCTTACCTGCAATTTTCAGACGATTACGTGACCGCACATCTCACCGTGCGGGATTTGCTGGTACACCACAGTGGGCTGCCGGCATATGCCAATGATTTCCTGCTGTTCCCACCGTCGACCTACAGCCGCAAGGAGTTGCTCAAGAAGCTGAAAGACGTGCCGCTGCGGTACGACTTCCGGTCGGTTTATGCCTATGACAATATCCTGTATGTCGCCGCTGGGGAAGTGGTTGAGGCCGTTTCCGGAATGTCGTGGGAAGACTTTGTGAAGACCCGTATTTTCGATCGGGTGGGCATGAAAAATTCGATTTCCCGTTACAGCACGCTGAAAGATCAACCCAACGTGGCTTATGCACACGCCAGGCGCAACGGAAAGGTGGAGGTACGCGAGCGGTATTTTGAAACCAATATCGGCGATAATGGAAACCCGGCGGGCGGCATCGCCTCGTCAGCAGCCGATATGTCGCGATGGTTGATTACCCAACTGGATTCGGGCCGAACGCCCGACGGGTTCCGGATTTTCAAGCCTTCGACGACGGAACAGCTGTGGAAGATCGTGCGCCCCATGCCCATCAGTAAGGAGCCGGAATGGCTCAAACCCAACCAGAAGAACTTCTGGGGCTATGCGCTCGGTTTCCGCACGTACGACTACCGCGGGGTAAAGGTGGTGGGGCACGGTGGTTTGCTTACCGGTTTCGTGTCACAGATCGCTATGGTGCCCGACAAGAAACTGGGCGTAGTGGTACTTACCAACCAGCTTTCTTCCGGAGCCTACTGGTCCATTATCAATCATGTGGTTGACCATTACCTCGGCAACGAACCCTTTGACTGGATAGCCGGGTATAAAAAGGAACTGGACCGCTCGTTGAGTCGGCAGGATTCAACCCGGGCCCGCTCCAAGCCAGTGCTGCCGGACACCACGTGGCGGCGTGCGCTGCCTTTGGCCGATTATGCCGGGGCATACCGCGATCCGTTGCTGGGCCGGGGGGTGATAAGTGTGGTCAGCGATACGGCGTTGCGCCTGGATTTCCCCAAAGCACCCCAGTACAGTGGGAAACTCCGCCATTTCCATGGCGACCAGTTCCGGCTGGTGTATGACAATAGCGAGCGTGGCGAAGGACCGTTCCTCACGTTTGTATTTAATGCCGACAAATCTATCCGCGAAGGGCGGTTCGTGACCGAGCGTGAGGGCGGCGGTGGCAATTGGACGGATATCGTACTGACGCCCGACAAGGGTGCGGTTCTGGACACGGCCGACCTGCGCAAACGCATCGGCCAGATCATGAAGCGGCATCCCAAAGGGCGCTTTGCCTATGCCTTGCTGGACATGCAAAATGGTGAGCAGTTGCTGTACAACGCCGGGGAGACGTTCCATGCTGCCAGCACAATGAAAACTCCGGTGATGATTGAGGTGTTCAGGCAAGCCGCCGCTGGTAAATTTAGGATGACGGATTCCATTACCGTGTATAACGAATTCCGCAGCATCGTTGACAGAAGCCGGTACTCCCTGCCGGCTAATACTGATAGCGAGGGCGACCTGTATGCCCGTATCGGAACGAAGCTTACCCGGCACGACCTCGTCTACCGGATGATTACCGAAAGCAGCAACCTGGCCACCAATATTCTCATCGATCAGGTGGGGGCCAAGAGCGTGATGAAAACCATGAAGACGATGGGGGCGAACGACATCCAGGTGCTCCGGGGCGTGGAAGACACCAAGGCATTCGAGAAGGGGCTGAACAACACGGTGACGGCTTATGATCTCATGCTGTTGTTCAAGCACCTGGCCGCAGGGACGGCGGTAGACCGCGCTTCGAGCGAAGCGATGGTGGATATCCTGAAAGCGCAGCGGTTCAGGAGCATGATTCCCGCTCGGCTGCCGGACGATGTAGTAGTAGCGCATAAAACGGGTTCCATTACGGAGATCCTCCACGACTCGGGAATTGTATACCTGCCCGACGGGCGGGCATACGTGCTGGTGCTGCTTTCCGGAGGGCTGCCGGATGACGACGCGCGAAATGCCCTGGCGTCCATCTCCCGTCTTGTGTATGATTATATGAGTGAAAAGGAATAATTTAACGATTTAACGGTCATGTTCGTATACGGCCTATTTGTTGCCTTACTGTTAGCCGCGCTGCCGGTACAGGGACAGCAAGTGCAGCGTCCGCTTCAAGGAAAAGTCATCTGTCTCGACCCGGGGCATGGCGGCACGGCAGAGACCGACCAGTATCGGGTGGGCATCGGCGGTGAGCGGGAAGAGTGGATAAACCTCCGCGTAGCACGGTATCTGCAGGAATTATTGGAAGAAGCCGGCGCTCATGTAATCCTGACGCGCTCGGCAGATGTCTTCGTGCCGTTGACTGATAGGGCCGCTTTGGCCATGGCGGGAGAAGCCGACTTGTTTCTGTCCATCCATCACAATGCAACTGCAGATACGGCAGTGAATTTACCTGTACTTTACTACCATGGAAATGCGTCGGAAAACCAAGCGAGCATCACACTGGCCCACTGTATCGGCAATGCAATCCTCACCGGTATGTATGGCAAGCACCGGCCCGAGGCGACAGCGGTGATCGTGTCTGATCACACGATTTTTCCCAAGGCAGGGGCGGCGGTACTGCGGGGCACATACGGCATACCGGCGCTCATCGTTGAAGCGTCGTTTTTTACCAACCCCGCTGAAGAGGAGCGATTGAAGTTGCCCACATATAACCGGAAGGAAGCAGAAGCGTATTTGGACGGTATCCGTTGTTTCTTTGAAAAAGCGTCAGTGCCAATTTACCCTAAGTATTCCCGGGTAACGCAATTCGCATTATTAGAAGTGAAGCAGGAAGCTGCCCGGATGGATACGATAGCGTTACGCTGGCGGTTGAACTATGACGCTGCCCGCTACATTTATGCGCAGGAGGCCCACGGCCGCTATGAAGAAGCCTGTCGTTTGCTGTTGGAATCCGTCACGTCTTTTCCGGATTCGCCCATAGCCAAAGCATGCTTGGCGTTATATGCCGACCTGCAGCGTCGGATGGGGAGGTATGAAGAAGCCCGCGAAACTGATCGCAGGCGTCACGAATATTATCCATGATGCTAATTATGAGTAAAATAAAATTTCGGGTTCCTGGGATAGGTTTGTACGTTATCCACCGTGCAGTGAAACCCGCTTTGTATGTCACCTTATTGTGCTTGTCAATGACCAAAATGTCGTCTGCGCAACCCGGGGATGTTGTTGCCGCCATTCGGGGAACCATCCCGTTTATCGACAGTGCCTACCGGGCGTTCGCTGTGGAGCATCATTCGCCAGGATTGGCCTATGCGTTGGTATACCGCGGTCAGCTACTGCATGCTGGTACATTCGGATATACCGATGTTGAGCAACAAGTTCCCGTAACTGAAAAATCGGTGTTCCGGATTGCCTCGATGACCAAGAGTTTCGTAGCTGCCGCCATCCTTCAGCTGCGCGATGCCGGAAAGCTTAGGTTGGATGACCCGGTGGAGCAGTATATCCCGGCGTTTAAACAGCAACCCGTCCCTACGGACGATGCACCGGCCATCACCATCCGCCATCTGCTTACCCACACCAGCGGGATGCCGGAAGATGATCCCTGGGGCGACCGGTTGTTGGACATGGATGCAGAAACATTTTACGGACTGATGAAGGAGGGGTTTTCATTTTCCAATACCCCGGGAGCAACCTATGAATACAGTAACACGCCTTATGCGCTGCTGGGCGAAATCATCCGGAATGTGACGGGCCAACCGTTCGATGCTTATATCGACCAGCATATTCTCAGACCGCTCGGCATGAACGACACCTATTGGGAATACACGCAGGTACCCGAGGCGCTGCTGGCCAAAGGATATCGCTGGCTCCGGGGCGCTCATGTGCGGGAAACCATGGTTGGCCATGGTGTCTATGGTGCCATGGGGGGTATGCTGACTACACTGGGCGATTTCGCGAAATATATGGCGTTGCACCAGCAAGCTTGGCCCGCCCGAAATGGGGCTGATGTGCAACCCCTGAAACGGTCATCTCTCCGGGAAATGCAAGCACCTTGGGTGTTTAACACCCTTGCTGAGTACAACGGCAGCCTGACTTCCTTTGCCTATGGGTATGCCTTGCGGTGGACCCGTGACGCAGCGCAGGTAACCACCGTGGGGCACACCGGCGGGCTGCCCGGATTCGGCAGCAATTGGATGATGCTTCCCGATTACGATATCGGGTTGGTCTGCTTCAGCAACATCACCTATGCCCCTGCCGCAGCTATTAACACCTATTTGGCCACGGAAATCGTGCGGCGGGCAGCGTTGACGCCCCGGAAGAACCCCGTTTCTCCGGTACTGGAACGGCGGAAGCAGCAGTTGCTTCAGTTCCTGCCGGCATGGGAACATGCTGAAAACAGCACGGCCTTTTCCGTCAACTTCTTTCAGGACAATCCCATCGATGTGCTGCGTGAAACGTCCAAGACCGTATTCGATGCAGCGGGAGCCATCGTGCAGGTAAGGGAATTCATTCCCGAAAACAACTTGCGCGGTACTTTTATCATCGAATGTGCAAAGCGGAATGTAGAGGTATTCTTTTCCCTCTCGCCCGAACCCACTCCGCGTATCCAGCAGTTTTCGCTGAAGGTGATCGATTAAACGTAAGCGCTAATACTGTATTTTGCGTTTTGTTGTCTAAATCAAAGACAACGCTGCCTATTGTGGCGTTTTTTTCCTTCAGAAGCGTTTGTTTCTTGTGTGTTTCGGAGCGTTTCGAAAAAAAAATGCAGAAAAATGCATTTGATTTGAAAATTATTTTTATTATTGCATTGACCAATTATTGTTAACCGAAAAACGGATCGAGGATAAGGGACTTTGGGCAGGTAGGCTGTCGGCATACATGGCGGATTGATTTATGATTGCCGGAAATAAATGTGTTAAAACATAAATAACTAGATATGGAAAAACAAATACCCTAATTCCCAAACGAAAGCTCGTTTTAATTCAATCAACGTTCAATAATTTAACTCATTTTTCAAAATGAATAGTCATTTTTTGCTTGACCCCAAATACCAAATACTACAACAACTAGATTTCAAACGTATGTAATTATGAAAAAATCGTTACTAATCCTCGTGGTAAACGTTATATATTGCACTTATGTGTTTGCTCAGCAAAAGACCATAACGGGTAAAGTCACCGATGAAAGCGGTGGTTCGCTGCCGAATGTGACGGTACTGGTCAAAGATGGCCGTAACCAAGCGCAGACCGATCGGCAAGGTAGATACCGTATCGAAGCCTCTCTTGGGGACGTGCTGATATTTCGGTATGTCGGATTTTCTTCTGAGGAGCGAACCGTTGGAGACAATACCGTAATCAACGTCACAATGCTTCAACAGGCATCGGGGCTTGACGAAGTGGTAGTCACGGCTTACGGTGTTGATCGTGAAAAAAAATCCTTAGGATATTCAACCGTTGAAGTGGATGGCGCGGAAGTAGCACAGACTCAACGCGAGGGTTTTTTTTCGGGTCTGCAAGGACGTGTGCCTGGCCTGTCCATCAATAGTACCAACGGTGCCCCGGGTTCTTCTGCACAGATTGTATTACGCGGTTTCGTATCCTTATCAGGGGATAACAATGCGCTGATTGTGGTCGATGGAGTGCCTGTTGATAACAGCATTTTGAGTGAAGGAGATCTGGTTACGAATTCGCCTAACCGAGATCAGGATTATTCGAACCGTGGGTTGGATATTAATCCCGAGGATATCGAATCATATACCATTCTGAAAGGCCCGGAGGCGACTGCAATGTTTGGAAACCAAGGGGCTTCAGGAGCTATTCTAATTACGACGAAACGTTCCGCCGGCGGGCGCGGTTTGATCACGTATAATAATTCGTTCCGCTGGGAAACGCTTAACAGATGGCCGGAACGACAAACGGTATACGGTCCTGGGCAGAACGGTGTGTTCAGTGGCACGACCTCGATTTTTCAAGGGCCCAAATTTCCAGAGGGCACTCCTATG
The DNA here is from genome assembly GCF_900112315.1 of Parapedobacter composti. GTDB lineage: Bacteria > Bacteroidota > Bacteroidia > Sphingobacteriales > Sphingobacteriaceae > Parapedobacter > Parapedobacter composti. The sequence continues at coordinate 138,667 of NZ_FOLL01000015.1, forward strand.
TTTGATAATTTTGATCTGTTCTTCCGCACCGGGATGGCTCATAAGCACAACTTGGTTTTCGAAGGCGGGAGTAACCGCTTTACCTACCGGTGGTCAAACGAATTTACAGACAATAAAGGCGTGATTCCCAATACAAGGTATACCCGGCTCTCCTCTAGGCTTGGTGCGACGGCAGAAATTAGTGAGAAATTGTCGCTCAATACCTCGTTCAACTATGTAAAGAGTGATAACGATAAGGCCAGACGGGGGCCGCAGGGTTACATGGTAACGTTAATGCGCTTCAGTCCGTCCTCAGATGTTAGGAACTGGATTGATGAGTATGGAAATCGGGTGACTAGTATTGGAACGATTTACAGTGAATATGATAATCCTTTTTGGGATGTTTACCGTAATACCACCTGGGATAAGGTAGATCGATTGCTCGGAAGTACGAACCTAACGTATAAACCAACCGACTGGCTTAGCGTGACCGGGATACTTGGTGTAGATTTTTCGCAGACGCACGGCGAATCAGTTTACCATGGGCAGTCGTATCGTGGTTCAGGGAGTGCTGGCAACGAGACAGGCGGCCGGTTTGTTGGTTATGACCGTCTAGGCCGCATTCTAACCGGGTCGTTGACGGCCAGGTCACGGCATCAGTTTGGAAAATATTCCGCAACATTTGTATTGGGTGGGAACTTCGATGATTACAACTATCAAACCAATTCTCAATCCGGGGAACGGTTTTTTGATCCTGATTTTTACAGTATCAATAATACGCTGCCTTCTACGCAGCGTGCACGATATGTGTTGAACAGATATCGCAACGTCGGTTTTTTTGGGCAAGCTGTGTTAGGGTATGAAAGCTTGCTCTACCTGACGCTATCCGGGCGGGTGGATGGGGCATCCCGCTTAATGCCTAATAATCCTTTTTTTGCTTACCCTGCAGGAAGTATTGCGTTTAATTTTACCGAGTTGGATTTCTTCAAGGACCGCGTACCATGGTTAGAAGATGGTAAATTGCGGTCGTCCATTTCTCTTACAGGCAAGCAACCGTGGCGCACGTATGCTACAGGGTCGAATTTGGAGCCCGTCAGTTCTTCAGGAGGCGGTTTTGCATATAGCTATTACGGGGGAAATCCGGATTTAAGTGTTGAAACAACACGAGATTTTGAATATGGCTTCGAGTTTAGCTTGTTCAAAAGGAGAGTTACGGCCGATTTTACCTCTTACAGGCGATTGAGTATCGATCAGATCATATTACCCCGGTTGAGTTATGGAAGCGGTTTCGTTTTGCGGATGATGAACGGTGGAGATGTAGAAAATAAAGGTGTTGAAATTCAATTGAAAGGGAACCCTATCCGTAAGGCTAATGTAAGTTGGGATGTTACGGTGAACTACACAAGAAACCGCGGTACGGTGCTGTCGGTTGCAGACCAGCTTCCGGAGTACTATGAGTCTGATACGTGGATTTTGGGCGGTGTACGTTCGGGTACCCATCCCGGTTATAGCATTGGAGCCTTGAGTGGAACTCGATTTGAGCGGAACGATAACGGCGATATCCTGATTAATCCAGCTAATGGGTTGCCAATTATGGGAGATGGTACTTATCACCCCATTGGCGACCGTATACCAAAGTATACGGTAGGCTTGGTAAATAATTTCAGATATAAAGATTTCAGTCTGTCTTTCTTGTGGGACCTTCGGTATGGCGGTGATGTACTTAACGGTTTGGAATACGAGATGTACACGCGTGGCATTAGTACTAAAACACTGAACCGAGAGGAACCCCGTATCATCAACGGCGTGATTAGGGATGGTTTGGAAAACACAGCCAACCCCACCCGAAATGCGATCGCGGTAACACCTTATTTTAACTCGCTCTACTACACGACGAATGTGGAACCGGAGATGTTTATTGAACGTAATATTAAGGCACTGCGGTTGAGAGATATCACTTTAAGCTATGTGCTGCCTGCAAGGTTGGTGTCTCGTGTAGTTCCCCGTGGGAATTTGAGCGGTTTTGTGACTGTGACCGACCTAGTATTGATCACTAACTATACAGGCTTGGATCCGGAGAGTAACTCTAATAACCCTTCTGTTGGCGGTATTGGCGGTTATGGTATAGACTATGGTAATATCGGAAGACCGATCGGGTTTAATATTGGGCTGCGGCTACGGTTGTAAACTTATCAGGAAAATCATGAAAAAGTTAAAAATAGTATGTGTAATCGGACTACTGGTCACAGTGTCTGGATGTAAAAAATTTTTGGATATCAATACAAACCCCACGAACCCACAGGTTATTAAGGCAGAAATTGTATTGCCGCCAATTATTTATCAAATGGCTAATGGTGTGTCGCAGGATAACCGGATATTGATGAAAATTTCGCAGGCAATGTTTGGTACTTCCGGTGATTTTGCCTCGCAAGTATGGGAACGCCATGGTTACCCCGGAGGGGTGAGTGATGTAGGTGGAGTAACATGGCGGATGGTGTATGTTGACCATGGGTTGAATCTTGAAGAGATGATTGCTGATGCTGTAAATAGAGAAATATATGATTATGCGGGTATCGGCTATGCCATCAAAGCCTGGGGATACCAATGGCTCACTGACATGCATGGACCAATTATTCTGGATCATGCGTACACACCCGGAATGCTGGCATTTCCTTATCAGGATCAGCCTGAAGTCTATGCCCGCGTACGTGAATGGGTGGACGAATCGCTGCGCTATTTCAACATGCAAAGCCGTACCGATATGTCAGGGGTATTGGCGGGACCGTCTGGGGATTTTCTTTATCGTGGCAATATTGGTAGATGGCGACGCTTTCTGTACGGCCTATTGGCTATGCAATATAGTAGGTTAGTAAATAAACCGGAATTTTCCGCTGCCTATGCCGACAGCGTCATAAAGTACGTGGATCTGTCGTTTACCTCGTCGGAAGATGATGCGATGGTACGGTTCAATGGAAACGAAAGCTCAGACTCTAATCCTTATGGACCGCAAGCGGGGTATCTCAATTCTACATACTATGGCCGGGTAAGCAATCAGATTGTGCGTTACTTAACCGGAGGTATGCGGGGAACACCAGTAGTTGATACTACCGCTTCAGACGATCCGCGCCTTACGCGGATGCTTTCTCCCCGGCTTTCTGACTCTGTCTACGTCGGCGGACTGCCGTTTACCGCTAACTCGACAACAATTCCACATGCGATGGGAAACACCTTGGAAGGAAAGTATATTTTTCAGGACGCTGCAGGGTTTCCGATCATGACGTATGCGGAACTACAGTTTTTAAAAGCAGAAGCCCTTTATCACAAAGGTGATTTAGAAAAGGCTTACGAAGCCTATTTGCAAGGCATACGCGGTCATATGGATTTTATTAATCGGTACGGATTGGGTTCTGGGTCGAATGCCTCCGCAGCCATATCCGAAGCTGAAATCCAGCACTACCTGAACTCGGAAGAGGTTGCACAGAACGCAGGAGAGCTGACGCTGGCCGATATTGTCGGGCAAAAATACGTGGCGCTTTGGGGTTGGGGAGGCCTTGAACAGTGGACGGATATGCGGAAATATCACTATGATCCGGCTATTTTCCGTAACTATAATTACCTTACAGCCGGCCAATTGTATGCCAATAATAACGGTAGATACGCGTATCGGATCCGGCCCCGGTACAACTCAGAATATGTGTGGAACGTGCCAGAGCTGGAAAAGTGGGGCGGGCTTGAACTAGATTACATGACTCATGAGCTGTGGTTTTCTAAATCTGATGAATAATTTAAAAAGAATAATGATGAACATGCTTCACTTATATAGGATAGTATTCGCAGCAGTATTGTTTTTATGTACCGCTTGCGGGAAAAATCTCATCGATTACGGCGATGTCACTCCGGTAACGGATAGTGACGCTATCGTGAAAATTAATTATGCATCTCAGTACGGAGATGACCGGGCTATATTCGTCAAATTTAATGACACCCGTGTTACACCGCTGATCCTTGGGCGACAGCCTTACCCGGGTGGTGGTTGGAATACCCGGGGCGACTCCCGTGCAGATTTTTTAGTAGCTAAGCCTGGTGTGATGAATATGCAGATCTGTCTGCCCTTCCGTAATGACAATGGTTTAGATTCGCTGGTACTCTACCAACAGGAGTTTACCCTTGAAAAGGGAAAACGTTATACTATTCACGTAGCTGACACCGCAGAGTTTACTCGGTCAATTATCGCAGAGGAAAACTTCTTAATGCCTGACTCGGGTTATGCTCGTTATCGGTTTATCAATTTGATGCCAGATGTGGAGGCGATAGATTTGTACTATGGAGCTTATTCTACGACAGCTGCTGGGCAGACCACTATCGCGGATAGTTTAGTGGCTTCCAACATTGGGTACATGCAGTTAAGCGAAGAATTTACATTAAACCGTTCGGCGAACCGAACTTGGAAAATTCGGAAGGCCGGCGCTCCTGTTACTAATGCATCGGTCCTGGCTTGGTATAGCAGCACGAATACTACCTTAAATCAACGAGTGTATACTGTATATGCAATGGGATACGAGAAATATTTTGGTACTGGAGATATTCGGCGACCATTTGTATCTTTCTATCACGTGCGTTAGCAATGTAATGAGGCGGGATGAACCTTTTAAACGACTTAGCTAAATTCAAAAAGAATAATGATCATGAGGATAAATCACATTAAATATCGGTTGTTCACTGTATTGCCATCTGCGAAGTCTGCCTTATTAGCCCTTTTAACGTTGGCGTCTTGCAGCATGCGGGATGACAATTACCTAAAGGACAAAAAAGAAGAGATTGTTGATGTTATTCCCCCGGATGATGATGTCAGTGCCATTACGCAGCTAATCATCGATAACACCAATGTGATTGGTACTTTTCAGATGGACTCCACGACAATGATCGCTGATGGCATAGCGCATACACATATCCGCTACTTGAACCAGCAGGAATTGCCGATGAGCATACACGTTCTTGAAGTGGACTTATCGAACGGGAATCTCGTTGCTTATGCAATGAGTCCATATAACGATAGGCTGTATGGTTTTCAACGTATCTCTGAGATGGCGAGGGATAATGAGAAAACGGGAACAAAAATTATGGCCGCAATCAATGCAGACTATTATAACACATCTACTGGCGAGCCTACAGGTACATTTATTATTAATGGGCTTCAGCGGAAAATCAATACTTCGGCAACGAGACCTTATTTCGCCATTATGCAAGACGGTACGGCAGTAATCGGAAGGGCGCCTGTTGCCGGTCAAGGAGAGGAAATAAACCTCAACGCTGTGGAACATCTGGTAAGCGGCAACGAGTGGTTGGTTTTTGAAGGCGAATCGGTTAACTATTCGAACTATTCCATTGAACCGCGGACAGCAATCGGCCTGACGCAAGATCAAAGGGTTTATGTTGTGATTGTTGACGGAAGGCAGCAGTACTTTTCCAATGGTTGTGGGATGGAAGAATTACGACAAATGATGCTCGCTTTCGGAACATATCATGCTTTTAATCTGGACGGTGGCGCTTCGTCTACCCTTGCGATTAGAATAGAACCAAGCAGAGTAGGGACTGGATGGGCGGTCAAGAATAGGCCCTCCGATGGCGTAGAGCGGGCTGTTGCTAATGGATTGGCTTTTGCTGTGGTTGAGTAGATTTCCAGAACCCATCTATAGAACGCGTAAAATAAAAAGTACTAATATAAATTGATTAGTTATTGAATCGGTCGAGACATTCCACCAGTTTCTTTCGTTTGGCCAGTACTGGTGTCAAGACCATCCAGAACCAATACCTACTTTTGATGCCGATGTTATCGTGGTAAGTGAATATTATTATTGAGTTTACCGTTCATAGAGAGGCGTTATTTTTCTTAGTCAATGAGCGTAATTACAAGTTGGAAAACTGGCTGGCATCTAGTCCAGAGCCTGCAACAAGGACGATTCCTTTCTTATCCGGTTTGGTTTGTTTGGTAAGATCGGTAGAGTAATAAAATGACGGGATTTGTTGCTGTTTCATTCAATTTCTCGTATTCCGGATGACAGATTCCTTACGGTCTATGATGGATTTCGCCGAACTCAGACAACGAAGGCGATCTCTATGCACACCGGTACAAAGATGACCGTACTACCATATGCTCAACATAACGCAGGGCCGATTTGCAGGCGATGCACTCATCAGCGGTATGTATAGCACATTAACCCATATCAGCCTTAACGTATCCGCCCGACCAACTGCATATTTTCTGATTAATTGATCGTCTTTAGCTTTACGCCCAAAATAATATATTTATGAAAGAGCGTAGAGATTACATGTTTACCCTTGTTGGCCAGTGGCGTGAGAGTGGTTTGACCCGGCAGGAGTTCTGCCTGCAGCATGGCATCACCCTGGGCAAGTTCAGTTATTGGATCAGCCGCTGGAAGGAGGATCAATCCGCCGGGGATAGCGGTTTTATTCCGATGGGTTCACCCACCAGGGCGGCAGGCCATCCTGTCTTGTCGGTTATCTATCCCAACGGTGTGCGGCTGGAAGTGCCTTCGGCGGACCTTGGACTATTGTCCAGGCTGATTGCCCTTGCCTGATGTTTTCGCTGGGTTCCTCGCACCGTTATTATCTGTACGGCGGCCATTGCGATATGAGGAAAAGTTTTGACGGGCTTTGCGGGCTGGTGTCCTCCGGTATGGGCCGGGGTGCCACCGGCGGGGATGTGTTCGTTTTCCTGAACCGGCGCCGAACGCACATGAAGCTTTTGCACTGGGAGCATGGCGGGTTCGTGCTGTATTACAAAAGGCTGGAGGGCGGCACCTTCCCGCTGCCCAGAACCAGTTCGCCGGGCGGGGAGATCGACTGGAGCGAGCTGGTGCTGATGGTGG
>NZ_FOLL01000022.1 GCF_900112315.1 Parapedobacter composti
TACAATAACGAAAGGCCACATTCATCGCTGGGGCAGTTGACACCGACAGAGTTCCTGTTGAAATATGGAAAACTCTCCGAGTTTCCCACATTCCAACAGGATAGCAATAGCAATTCTGATTGGAATTCTTTAGTTTTGAATGTAGCTAGCTAAGGGAAGATTACAGCGGGACATGCCTGCGCGTATTGGGAAAACATATAAATTTCAATTCCTGTATGGTGCGATTAAAGGGGCTTCTGACCTACAGACGCTAACCAGAATATTCAAATTTCAATTCCTGTATGGTGCGATTAAAGGTGAGACATTGAAGAAGGCTGTCCAGGTCGGATTTTTATTTCAATTCCTGTATGGTGCGATTAAAGGGTGGTATGGATTCGGTGGTACACAAAACCTGCCTATATTTCAATTCCTGTATGGTGCGATTAAAGGTAGGCAATTGTTCGCATTCGTCCCATCGCCTGTTATTTCAATTCCTGTATGGTGCGATTAAAGGCGGTAGGTGCATCCGTCCAGTAGTTCGTACTTGTTGCAATTTCAATTCCTGTATGGTGCGATTAAAGGTTTAGCGCTTTCGTCTCCTGCTTTTGGCATTTTGAATTTCAATTCCTGTATGGTGCGATTAAAGGAGTAATACCGTCCGGTATTTCCGGCAATATCTTCATATTTCAATTCCTGTATGGTGCGATTAAAGGCTATATATCGTTCGGCGCAGTGTGGATGCAATAAGATTTCAATTCCTGTATGGTGCGATTAAAGGTCCGGCAAGATTATGATAATGGAAGCCGGAACCTAATTTCAATTCCTGTATGGTGCGATTAAAGGGAGAAACGACGGTTAGTTACCGGATGCACATGATTGCATTTCAATTCCTGTATGGTGCGATTAAAGGAGAAGGGTTTATCGGTTTGCGTGACTTTTCAGGCAATTTCAATTCCTGTATGGTGCGATTAAAGGCTCGCTGCCTACCGTGCAATCGGGATGGGCTGACATATTTCAATTCCTGTATGGTGCGATTAAAGGATTTGTGCTCCAAAGGTCGGGAGGTAACAGAAAAATTTCAATTCCTGTATGGTGCGATTAAAGGATGGCAATTTTGCAATAGAGACAGAACAAATGTTTAATTTCAATTCCTGTATGGTGCGATTAAAGGAGTATTAGCTGTACCAGTAGGATGCGGTATGTGTATATTTCAATTCCTGTATGGTGCGATTAAAGGACTTCCCCTTGGAGTTGGCGACCCCGGCTTCTATGAATTTCAATTCCTGTATGGTGCGATTAAAGGATAAAATGGTCGCCCGCAATTCGGCACTATACTCCTATTTCAATTCCTGTATGGTGCGATTAAAGGTAGGCAATTGTTCGCATTCGTCCCATCGCCTGTTATTTCAATTCCTGTATGGTGCGATTAAAGGTACCCATTCGCATCGACAACTTAACATCGTGAGACATTTCAATTCCTGTATGGTGCGATTAAAGGGATAGGCTCCGCGAGGAGGGTGATGCCTATTTGAAATTTCAATTCCTGTATGGTGCGATTAAAGGCGTTGCCTTCATGTTCATGGTTCTATGTAATAAAAATTTCAATTCCTGTATGGTGCGATTAAAGGTATGCAGTAGGCTTTTTTGTTCTATCGGGAACTAATATTTCAATTCCTGTATGGTGCGATTAAAGGTTTCCTCGAATGCTTCATTGTCGTCCCTTGCCTCGAATTTCAATTCCTGTATGGTGCGATTAAAGGCTGTATCGAATTTAGCCTCGCCATATGTCCCCACGCATTTCAATTCCTGTATGGTGCGATTAAAGGCCAGCTTACCTCCGGGCACGATCAACCGCCACGCCTATTTCAATTCCTGTATGGTGCGATTAAAGGCGTATCTACAAGCATGAGGATATTGTATCAGTCTATATTTCAATTCCTGTATGGTGCGATTAAAGGGTGGATGCAATAAGTGAAAGAACAAACATTCAATCGCATTTCAATTCCTGTATGGTGCGATTAAAGGCACTTTGGAAAATAAATGGAGATAAGCGATAAAAAAATTTCAATTCCTGTATGGTGCGATTAAAGGAAAGAAATGGCAATATGGTTACGTTTGGGCAGGCTAATTTCAATTCCTGTATGGTGCGATTAAAGGTACACTAAGTCGGACGGCTACCGATACGCTTATCATTTCAATTCCTGTATGGTGCGATTAAAGGATGCAAGACTACTGGCGAAAGCCACTGCAAATGCCTGCAATTTCAATTCCTGTATGGTGCGATTAAAGGTAAACCAACGGACAGTAAGTTATGTAACAAAATACAATTTCAATTCCTGTATGGTGCGATTAAAGGGTTGTGTTGCGTTTTAAAACAAGCCAATAGCTGTTTATTTCAATTCCTGTATGGTGCGATTAAAGGCTTAGGCGTAGCAGGAGTAGGAACACAAGGAAACTTATTTCAATTCCTGTATGGTGCGATTAAAGGCAAACATAAGGGAGGAAAGGCCGTAATAAAAGTAGAATTTCAATTCCTGTATGGTGCGATTAAAGGCGCAGCGCTGCACAACAACCAGCTGGGCATCGGAAATTTCAATTCCTGTATGGTGCGATTAAAGGCATTAGGGTTATGAGAAACACTAAAATAAAAGAGATATTTCAATTCCTGTATGGTGCGATTAAAGGCCGGCGGCGCCTCGCCGGCGAGGCAGGTTAAGGTATTTCAATTCCTGTATGGTGCGATTAAAGGAATCAGCCGGCAAACAGCCTGCATGGATAAACTACAATTTCAATTCCTGTATGGTGCGATTAAAGGCGCAGCGCTGCACAACAACCAGCTGGGCATCGGAAATTTCAATTCCTGTATGGTGCGATTAAAGGCCGGTAGGGCGGGGGATAAAAGCTAATGGTTTGGCAAATTTCAATTCCTGTATGGTGCGATTAAAGGTACGCTAAGTAATATCGAAGCAATAATTGTAGTGCGAATTTCAATTCCTGTATGGTGCGATTAAAGGAACACGGCACATTTCCGAACAATGTCTTCGTGTTCGATTTCAATTCCTGTATGGTGCGATTAAAGGGATAGAAACAAAGTATGCGCGAGAGAGTGCCGAGTAATTTCAATTCCTGTATGGTGCGATTAAAGGAGAACTAAACAACAGGCTGGGTTACGGCAATCCGGAATTTCAATTCCTGTATGGTGCGATTAAAGGAATCAGCCGGAAAACAACCCGCATGGATAAACTACAATTTCAATTCCTGTATGGTGCGATTAAAGGGGGGGGCCGAGTCTATACAAGGTACATCTAAAAGCACATTTCAATTCCTGTATGGTGCGATTAAAGGTGCTCTCCGCGCCAACAAATCAACAGTTCGTAATAGAATTTCAATTCCTGTATGGTGCGATTAAAGGAAAAACGTACCAATCCGACATATTTAACAACTGGAATTTCAATTCCTGTATGGTGCGATTAAAGGTGGCAATTTCGCGCTGGAAAATGAACAAATGTTCAATTTCAATTCCTGTATGGTGCGATTAAAGGCGGTGATATCAACTCCTATTTGAACCCAAAAATTTATTTCAATTCCTGTATGGTGCGATTAAAGGACTTCTATGGTGGTATTTGACAAGCAATTTACAAGATTTCAATTCCTGTATGGTGCGATTAAAGGAATCGGCAGGCAAACAGCCAGCTTGGATAAACTACAATTTCAATTCCTGTATGGTGCGATTAAAGGCAGTACCAGTCGGATGCGGAGTGTGCATAGAATGCAATTTCAATTCCTGTATGGTGCGATTAAAGGTATTGGTTAGAAAATTAAAATTGGTTTGAAAATGGAATTTCAATTCCTGTATGGTGCGATTAAAGGCTCGCAGAAGTCAGCGCACGATCGGTCACGTATGAATTTCAATTCCTGTATGGTGCGATTAAAGGGCAGGAAGTATATAACAAAGAGTTATATGCTGCTAAATTTCAATTCCTGTATGGTGCGATTAAAGGGTAAGCCCTCCCGGAATACGTTTAATCAAAGTCAATTTCAATTCCTGTATGGTGCGATTAAAGGTCGCTGGCCGCCTCCTTAGGGTTCAGCGGGTCGTCAAATTTCAATTCCTGTATGGTGCGATTAAAGGACCTTCTGCGACGGCCTTTGCAAATGCGTCGTGGAAATTTCAATTCCTGTATGGTGCGATTAAAGGATGGGTTGACAGACCATGTATTCTTGCTAAACAGCAATTTCAATTCCTGTATGGTGCGATTAAAGGTCCAGCCGTGGAGGGGATTGAATATACTGTAATTGCATTTCAATTCCTGTATGGTGCGATTAAAGGCACTCTCCTCCGGTGTAGTCAACAACCGGGTTGAAATTTCAATTCCTGTATGGTGCGATTAAAGGCCCTCAATCGGGTGTAGCATTACACATATCGTATAAATTTCAATTCCTGTATGGTGCGATTAAAGGCGAGAAAGGAAAATGGCGTCCGGAACATGAACGCGAATTTCAATTCCTGTATGGTGCGATTAAAGGAAGGCCCGGATATGGAGATTAACGAAGGCGAAAGCAATTTCAATTCCTGTATGGTGCGATTAAAGGCTTTGGAGGTCAATAAAATCTGCAAAAACAAAGCAATTTCAATTCCTGTATGGTGCGATTAAAGGGAGCGTCTGTATGACATGGTCAAGAAAATCCGAGAATTTCAATTCCTGTATGGTGCGATTAAAGGTATGAACATCTTGTTGCCTGACAGCTCTCCATCCCGATTTCAATTCCTGTATGGTGCGATTAAAGGTCTTTTAAGTGTAGCAATAAGGACGGGGGCAAAAATTTCAATTCCTGTATGGTGCGATTAAAGGTAGATTCCGGCTTCGGTATATCAACTCCCTGAGGTAATTTCAATTCCTGTATGGTGCGATTAAAGGGGGCTTTCACCTCCGGCCCAATTCCGGGGAGATAAATTTCAATTCCTGTATGGTGCGATTAAAGGCCCTCAATCGGGTGTAGCATTACACATATCGTATAAATTTCAATTCCTGTATGGTGCGATTAAAGGGCCGATTGTACGCGCACAACGGCACATCTTGGGTATATTTCAATTCCTGTATGGTGCGATTAAAGGTGTCAAACAATACATAGGTTATTCGCTGGGGCTAATTTCAATTCCTGTATGGTGCGATTAAAGGGGGACCCGAGTCTATACAAGGTACATCTAAAAGCACATTTCAATTCCTGTATGGTGCGATTAAAGGTTTATAGCATGTGTCAATGCGCGTAATTTTCGGATATTTCAATTCCTGTATGGTGCGATTAAAGGCTATAACCGAACGTACGGTAACTTTGCGTTGGAAAAATTTCAATTCCTGTATGGTGCGATTAAAGGGTTTGGTATGTCCAATAGCCGAGTATCCCTTTCATCTATTTCAATTCCTGTATGGTGCGATTAAAGGGCGCATGACGGTAGTATACTTTAATATGGTAGCTTTATTTCAATTCCTGTATGGTGCGATTAAAGGCCGTCTGCTGATCTCTGGGATGCTACTGCCCTCGTATTTCAATTCCTGTATGGTGCGATTAAAGGTATCCTTATCAAGGCGATACGTCACGGCAAGTTCAGATTTCAATTCCTGTATGGTGCGATTAAAGGTCGAACGTGTCGCCTGGCAGCGCCACTCGGCTCAATTTCAATTCCTGTATGGTGCGATTAAAGGAGAAGTTCGGCCCGTTCGGCACGTTCGAGGTTTGGTATTTCAATTCCTGTATGGTGCGATTAAAGGGTTCAGTCAGCCGGTTACGGGAGCGGACGCAGTGAAATTTCAATTCCTGTATGGTGCGATTAAAGGTTTAAGTACTACCTCACACACCAACCCGAAACGGCATTTCAATTCCTGTATGGTGCGATTAAAGGGATTTTTCCTGAATTTTTTGTTTCGTGTTTTTTCGATTTCAATTCCTGTATGGTGCGATTAAAGGGCCTCATCGTGTACCTCCGTAAGCGTCCCCCGGAAATTTCAATTCCTGTATGGTGCGATTAAAGGCTATGCCACGGAAAGACGACTGGATACCGCTATTCAATTTCAATTCCTGTATGGTGCGATTAAAGGACCCCTACGACCCCGGTAAGAATCTTGGGGATGCAAATTTCAATTCCTGTATGGTGCGATTAAAGGGTCGCGCCTGTTGTGTGTGGCTATGCCGATTCCAAATTTCAATTCCTGTATGGTGCGATTAAAGGCTCATGTTTGGTGATTTTTATTGGTTGTTTACGTTATTTCAATTCCTGTATGGTGCGATTAAAGGTGGCCGTTGACAACACGGTAGCGCGGAGGAACGCTGATTTCAATTCCTGTATGGTGCGATTAAAGGCGGGGCATCCGGCGGTACTGAATTCGCAAAGCTCGATTTCAATTCCTGTATGGTGCGATTAAAGGCCGTAATTGTCGCCGTATTCGTCTACGAATGGCGTATTTCAATTCCTGTATGGTGCGATTAAAGGACGTACTCCTATCCGACAGGGGGTTCGGGACCCTGATATTTCAATTCCTGTATGGTGCGATTAAAGGTCGTAGAGCAGCTAAACACCGTCACCCCACCCCCGCATTTCAATTCCTGTATGGTGCGATTAAAGGGCAGCATACGCCGAATCCGCTCCCTAATTTTGTGTCATTTCAATTCCTGTATGGTGCGATTAAAGGTGAATACGCCAAAGCAGGGTATCTAACTTCATACGCATTTCAATTCCTGTATGGTGCGATTAAAGGCTATCCTTAGCGCATATGTTTTAAGCCTCCACGCTTATTTCAATTCCTGTATGGTGCGATTAAAGGTATAGCGCAGGAACGAAGATTCCGTTTTGTGACCGGATTTCAATTCCTGTATGGTGCGATTAAAGGTCGAGACGCTAAAGAAGGCTGTCCAGGTCGGATTTTTATTTCAATTCCTGTATGGTGCGATTAAAGGCCGGGGTCAACCACTCTCTGCCAATACCTTTAGACAATTTCAATTCCTGTATGGTGCGATTAAAGGAAAATAGTCGCTCAATGTCGGCACTAATACTCCTATTTCAATTCCTGTATGGTGCGATTAAAGGTTCAGCTCCCCATTACGGATTTCGCAGATGTTCCTGATTTCAATTCCTGTATGGTGCGATTAAAGGAACGAATGGGCGCTGCTTAATGCAGAGTTCAACGAATTTCAATTCCTGTATGGTGCGATTAAAGGTATATTTGTGCTGTTGGGGGCGTTGAGTTTTACCGGATTTCAATTCCTGTATGGTGCGATTAAAGGCGCTTTCGAGCTTCTCAACCCACTGGCGGATGGTTAATTTCAATTCCTGTATGGTGCGATTAAAGGAAGAGCAAGAGATGGATAACAATCAACTACTTTGTATTTCAATTCCTGTATGGTGCGATTAAAGGCAGAAATACAAGTAAGTACATTCCCACTGGCCAATATATTTCAATTCCTGTATGGTGCGATTAAAGGTTTGCCCGCTGGTTACAATCTTATGCCGCCTCGACATTTCAATTCCTGTATGGTGCGATTAAAGGTCGGCCGGCAAACAACCAGCATGGATTAACTACAATTTCAATTCCTGTATGGTGCGATTAAAGGGAATACTCATGTTTTTGTTTATTGATTGTTTACGTTATTTCAATTCCTGTATGGTGCGATTAAAGGTGGAGGGTATATTGGCTGTTGCCACCCCTTACGAATTTCAATTCCTGTATGGTGCGATTAAAGGGCCCCTGGACGGAAAATAGCGGGAAGAAGCCGCAAATATTTCAATTCCTGTATGGTGCGATTAAAGGTTTATTGTGGTACCCACATTTTTGAAAGTTTGGATATTTCAATTCCTGTATGGTGCGATTAAAGGCCGAATGGAACTCTCTCGGTTCTGGTCTGGTGAGCGTATTTCAATTCCTGTATGGTGCGATTAAAGGCCGAGGCCTTCCTGAACCTGATTAAGAAACCGTTGATATTTCAATTCCTGTATGGTGCGATTAAAGGGCGGTTATGTCTACCCCTATTTGTACCCAAAAATTCATTTCAATTCCTGTATGGTGCGATTAAAGGAGAAATACAACTGAGCACATTCCCGCTGGCCAACATATTTCAATTCCTGTATGGTGCGATTAAAGGTGTCGCCTCCAATTGTTTTACGAATACTCATGTTTGGATTTCAATTCCTGTATGGTGCGATTAAAGGTAAACAGGGCATATTCGTAACACTAACGTTTAACAAATTTCAATTCCTGTATGGTGCGATTAAAGGGAAAATGCGAAAACAAGTATTGTCCCGCAAGGGTATTTCAATTCCTGTATGGTGCGATTAAAGGTGCAGTCCCAGGCTGTCGCCGAGTTTGGTGTCCATATTTCAATTCCTGTATGGTGCGATTAAAGGTGTAACTGCCCCGGATGATACTGAATAAGCTCCCGCATTTCAATTCCTGTATGGTGCGATTAAAGGTCGGCTTGTAGTTGCCCGTAGCCGTCTCCTTGATGAATTTCAATTCCTGTATGGTGCGATTAAAGGAAGCCGCCCATTCTAGAAAGGCTGCCGCCAATACCCTATTTCAATTCCTGTATGGTGCGATTAAAGGAGCTCTTGTCTCCAGCTTTCATACTCCTGCCACAGTATTTCAATTCCTGTATGGTGCGATTAAAGGGTGCTTCGGTGAATGCCAGTATGTTCTGCGTGCCCTATTTCAATTCCTGTATGGTGCGATTAAAGGATTCTTGAAAGGTTGAATCGGGGCGAGTCGAGGCGATTTCAATTCCTGTATGGTGCGATTAAAGGTGCCTGGACAGATAACCCCCCAGTTTTATTGCTGGAATTTCAATTCCTGTATGGTGCGATTAAAGGGGTTGCGCGCATTGTGGCGTTAACGTCGCCGCCTGATATTTCAATTCCTGTATGGTGCGATTAAAGGCGGTAACTGTCTGCTCGATTTCGGCAAGGTATTCTGATTTCAATTCCTGTATGGTGCGATTAAAGGTATCCGCATCGCATGGAATAACCTCGTTCTTGATATATTTCAATTCCTGTATGGTGCGATTAAAGGCGACAGATTCACCGCTGACGAACGCAAGCTACTCGAATTTCAATTCCTGTATGGTGCGATTAAAGGCATAGGCTATTCATTAGGACTATAATATTTAACAAAATTTCAATTCCTGTATGGTGCGATTAAAGGACCGCTTGTGGACGATGTGCTTTGTACCGTTAGGCAATTTCAATTCCTGTATGGTGCGATTAAAGGAGGCTGATACTATCCGCTAATCCAAACCAGCAATTCGATTTCAATTCCTGTATGGTGCGATTAAAGGGGTCTTGGAATCCTATTTCGTCTAATGCTGGCTTATATTTCAATTCCTGTATGGTGCGATTAAAGGTACAACCGCACGTACGGCAACTTCGCGCTGGAAAAATTTCAATTCCTGTATGGTGCGATTAAAGGCCTGTCGTTTTCAGCTTTAATGGCGGCGTTTTTAGCATTTCAATTCCTGTATGGTGCGATTAAAGGTGTTGAAGTGCTCGTTTTCCTCAATAATCATAGCGAATTTCAATTCCTGTATGGTGCGATTAAAGGGGGGCTTACCTTAGCCCACGTGCGGGCCGCCGCATATTTCAATTCCTGTATGGTGCGATTAAAGGTACTGGCCGACTATTTTCTTGCTAATATGATTAAGAATTTCAATTCCTGTATGGTGCGATTAAAGGAACCGACGGCAAGGTGTACGATGTAACGGCACTGTTATTTCAATTCCTGTATGGTGCGATTAAAGGTGGTTCGGCAGAGGCTATTAAAACCATCACCGGCCTATTTCAATTCCTGTATGGTGCGATTAAAGGAGCGCGGAGGACAACTAACCTTCGGCAAAGAAGGCTATTTCAATTCCTGTATGGTGCGATTAAAGGGAATACCGGGGAACATATCCGAAGGTACCATTATTTATTTCAATTCCTGTATGGTGCGATTAAAGGAAGTATATTGTATCGCTGCTTGAAGGGTTGCAGTTATTTCAATTCCTGTATGGTGCGATTAAAGGCCAAAGTAGTCTGAAATCCTGCTGCATAGGCTTTAGATTTCAATTCCTGTATGGTGCGATTAAAGGCGCTGCAAATGGGTACTTTGGTACCTGTGCTTTGATTTCAATTCCTGTATGGTGCGATTAAAGGATTCGCATAGTGGGTTAAAAGCCATCGGTAAAGCCATTTCAATTCCTGTATGGTGCGATTAAAGGACGAGGAGGGAAGGGAGCGGCGTAGAAAAGCGCTATTTCAATTCCTGTATGGTGCGATTAAAGGGATTGCCCCCAGGAGGTTATACAGCTCTCGGAAGCAAATTTCAATTCCTGTATGGTGCGATTAAAGGAGGCAAGCGGAAGCTAATATAGCCCGTACGCAAGCTGATTTCAATTCCTGTATGGTGCGATTAAAGGCTTTTCAAATAGGCCGCAGTTGAACGCTTCGTTTATATTTCAATTCCTGTATGGTGCGATTAAAGGCGACCTTCGTGTTGCTTTCCGTACGCAGGAATTCCTATTTCAATTCCTGTATGGTGCGATTAAAGGTAAATAATCCCATAAAGTGCCACTTCCTTGTGTAAAATTTCAATTCCTGTATGGTGCGATTAAAGGTATCACGTTATCATGCTCGCGGACGATAGGATTACATTTCAATTCCTGTATGGTGCGATTAAAGGTCCTTCAAGCAGCGATACAATATACTTTACTGGAATTTCAATTCCTGTATGGTGCGATTAAAGGAGAATGCGACAAATACTGGTAGGATAACCAATCTGAATTTCAATTCCTGTATGGTGCGATTAAAGGGCAGGAAGTATATAATAAGGAGCTATACGCTGCCGGATTTCAATTCCTGTATGGTGCGATTAAAGGATGAGTTGCTCATAAACGAGGATATTTTTAACTGTATTTCAATTCCTGTATGGTGCGATTAAAGGCTATTTGCAGAGCCTGAACCTAACCGATGGTAAGATATTTCAATTCCTGTATGGTGCGATTAAAGGGGATTGGTACGTTTTTAGCGCCAGTCCCTGCTGGCATTTCAATTCCTGTATGGTGCGATTAAAGGCTTCTTTGTTTGCCAGTTTTAGCTGCTCTATCTTCTATTTCAATTCCTGTATGGTGCGATTAAAGGCGCTCTTTTTTGTTAAAAAAGAGTGGTACGCCTACTATTTCAATTCCTGTATGGTGCGATTAAAGGGCTTTCCTGCAGATTTATATACGGGTTGCCCATTGTATTTCAATTCCTGTATGGTGCGATTAAAGGTCTCTTGCTCTTGTCATATTTACTCCTGTGTTTCATATTTCAATTCCTGTATGGTGCGATTAAAGGTACGGAGCTTGCAAAAGTCACAACGCAGCTAAATGATTTCAATTCCTGTATGGTGCGATTAAAGGTGGTAACACCTCTTGTTGCGATATTGGTTATGCCGTATTTCAATTCCTGTATGGTGCGATTAAAGGCGCAAATGTGGCTTCTGCCGTGCTTACTACCTCTATTTCAATTCCTGTATGGTGCGATTAAAGGAATCCGCGGGAAAGCAGCCAGCCTGGATTAACTACAATTTCAATTCCTGTATGGTGCGATTAAAGGATGGTTTTTGGTGTTTATTGGTTGTTTACACTTGTTATTTCAATTCCTGTATGGTGCGATTAAAGGTGCTTTGCCTTTCGCTGCTTACCAGAAGATATACAAATTTCAATTCCTGTATGGTGCGATTAAAGGCGTGCCACTCTTTTTTAACAAAAAAGAGCGAAAAAAATTTCAATTCCTGTATGGTGCGATTAAAGGTCTAACGGGCGTATAATTGGGAGTATTACCGCCTTTATTTCAATTCCTGTATGGTGCGATTAAAGGCCACGCGTAATCGTACATATCCTTCCGGAAGAAGATTTCAATTCCTGTATGGTGCGATTAAAGGTACCACCAACTTGCTGGTGCTGGTGTTAAAGAAAAGATTTCAATTCCTGTATGGTGCGATTAAAGGCGTTCCGGGAACGCCAGGAAACTGCCGCTTCCGGATATTTCAATTCCTGTATGGTGCGATTAAAGGCGTCTTCTCGAATTCGCCAAGGGTCCGGGAAAAGGTATTTCAATTCCTGTATGGTGCGATTAAAGGCTGTAAAAGATTTCGCTATCTCAAAACCGTAAGAATTTCAATTCCTGTATGGTGCGATTAAAGGTATTATCGAGACCAGAATTTGCAGCCAAAAGTCGTATTTCAATTCCTGTATGGTGCGATTAAAGGTGTTGAATCGCTCGGCTCTTTTATTCATGCGGGAGCCATTTCAATTCCTGTATGGTGCGATTAAAGGCCGTTATAAACTGCGAGCAAATATGTCGATTTAAGGCCGAACGCCAAAATTTATATCAATAGAATTGACACAAATAGTAGTCGACCTCCGATAACCTGAAAATCCCCCAACATCGACAACTTTGTTTGCGGCAGTCTACGCAAAGATTACAGCACCAATTTAGGCTCAAGATGTCAAAGAACCTTTTGCTTTCGTCTTCATCGACGACTTGCTAAAGAAAATTCCCCAGCTCATTTCGCTCTTTACCCACCACTTCTTTATCCAACCATTTTTCCTCCCGACTTTTGAATACAATGATGCTATCACATTCCATATCCATGATTTTCTTAGCCGAAGCAAGCAATTCCTTTAATTTCACAGGTGTGATTTCACCTTCGAATACCGAGTTTTGTATCCAGTGCAGGTAACGCCTGCACAATTTCAGCATTTTTCCTACACGTTTCTCGCCTACGTCATATACCAAAATCACATACATTACCAACGTGCCTTAAAAGGTTTATATTCTTCCATCCCCAGAATATGTTTGCTCAACTTGTAGCACTCCAGTTTAACCAAATGCTTATAGCTCACATGCCTCTTTAGTACCGGGTGTTTAAAAGTTTCGTTTATGCGTTCTTCCCATATCTTTACAAATGTCTTCCGTCCTGCATCTTTCAATAAGCAACCGTTAAGTCGATGATCAAAATCTTTCGCTTGGATTTCCTTTTTATTCAATACGCGGAATATTAGCCGGTCAACCAGTACGGGTTTGAATATCTCGGCTAAATCCAGCGCCAAGGAGTAGCGCCTATAACCGGGTTCGTGTAGGAAACTAATTGTCGGATTGAGTTGTGTATGGTATAGCTGGCTTAAGCACAGTGTGTAGCACATCATATTGCCAAAAGAGATCAACGCATTGATTTCGTTCTGCGGGGGACGCTTGCTACGATTACCCATAGTGAAGTCCGCGCCGATAATGCCATCAAAAGCATCATAATATGCCTGTCTGACATTACCTTCTATGCCCATGAGTTCATCCACGGCTGTAGCTCCATCAACCAACATGGCATATTGTTCAATGGAAGCCAGGGCAGCCGTCAGGTCTTTATCCCTGTTGATATAATAACGCAGGTTCTTCATCATGTTAAACGCTGCTCCGGAAACAAATTTCCGCGCCAGCACCAGTCGCTTTCGTTTATCAATATGCTGCTTCGTCTGCTCAATCTGCATCTTGCCAGCTAAGAGGTATTCTTTGGGCGTAAACGAGCCGGTGTAATGCTCATAATAATCGAAAAAGTGGACAGCAATCCCTGCCTTTCCCAAAAAGTTATACAAAGCACTGTTGGCATCGAGGCTGCCGAAACAAAACAAGTCCGAAACACCCTCAACGGGAATATACTTGGGCGCCCCTTCCCTACCTTGTTCATCCACCGGCGTGAATTTCAAGGTATTGTCCTTGCGGCTCATGCGGCCAGGATTGAAGAGGTAATAGGTTTTCTTCATGCGTATTTAGTACGTATCTTCATCTACATAACAAAAATCGTAATAACTGCAGCGGCGACATATCTTGGAATGGATAACGGGCGGACAAATATCCCCGTATATGATGCCTGAAATATCAATTTCCCAATCTTTGATAGCTTCCACATCTTCTTCTCTCAGCTCTACCAATTCTCTCTGCCGCAGTTTGGGGTACTCAACGATGCCCGTAGCCCCATCCACACCATGCTGCCGCAACTTATATAAATAGTATTTCACCTGCGCGATATGCGCATTTTCCACACTGTCTGATTTCTTCACCTCATGCACCACCCTATTGCGGGCATCGTAGAAGTCTATCTTTACGCCGTCAATTTCAATCTCCGTGTACCGTTCTGATCGCTCGGGATAAGACAATTCGCCGATGAGCTTGCCTTCTGCCACCACGTCTGATGTATGCTCCATACGGATGCCGTTGGCATGGAGCCACAATTCGCGGCGACATACATGATAAAGATTGATATGGGTGGCGGTGATGTTCATAGCTTTGGTAATTCTTCCCTAATAAATGCGGTAATACCAACTACAGTTATCCCTGCTTCCGGACTATATGCTTCGTCTACATTAGCGATAATATATCCTTTTAAAGCTTTGGTATCTTCCATAGAAATCCGGAATCCTTTACTGATGCTCGGCACAGCTGCATATTTAATCTCTATAGCAGCTACGATTTTACCATTCTTCTCGAGTAAAAGATCGCATTCCGCACCTTGCTGTGTTCGATAAAACCAAGGATGTGTATTATCATCCAATGAGTTGGTAATCTGCTCTAATACAAATCCTTCCCACGAAGCGCCTACCTGAATATGATTAATCAGCGTTTCGAAGTCATCCAGTCCAAGTAAAGTATGTAGCAGGCCACTATCTCTAATGTAAACTTTAGGCGATTTGACCAAGCGCTTTTTGATATTCCTGAACCATGGCTGTAACACACGTACCATAAAAGCCCCTTCCATAAAATCAAGATATCGGTTTACCGTGGGACGTGTAATCCCCAAGGAACGGGCGAAACCTTCCGCATTCCACAGGTTCCCATGTACAGAGGCCAACATCCGCCAAAAGCGCTCCATCAATTGGGGGTCGGCTTGCAGACCTAGCAACCCCAAATCTCTGCTGATATAAGTCTGAATAAAATTCCTTCGCCACAAAACACTTGTTCGTTGGGATGTTGCTAAGTAGGCGAGCGGAAAACCGCCTCGCAGCCACAACTGTTGCGCATTATTATCCACTTCTGGCAGTGTAAAGGGTGTCAATTGCAAGTATCCAATTCTTCCCGCAAGCGAATCCGAGGCATTTCGGATTAAATCTGGTGAAGCCGACCCCAGCAATAAAAACTTTCCCGGTTTGCGGTCGGCATCGATAATTCCTCTCAATTCCGCAAAAATCTCCGGCATGAACTGCACTTCATCCAGAATGAAGCATTTATTCGGGTACCGCGAAAAATAAAATCCTGGGTCTTTAAGCTTCTCCCGATCAGCCAAGCGCTCTAAATCCAGATAAATAAAATCATCCGCCTTGGTAAGCCCCTTTACAAAGGTCGTTTTGCCCACTTGCCGAGGCCCTAATAAGCCAACAGCGGGGAATATCTGCCTGTATTCCTCGAATGGCTCCTTGATATTTCTCTTTATTTCCATGAAAAACGAAAATCAAATTTACGATTTTCATGGTAAATTACCACACCTCAATATCATAAAAACTGCGTTTCATTACTATTAAAATCAGTATCCTTCATCCCGGTTTCTATATCATAAAATTTATCCCACAGCTGTACATATTTATAGCCAAATTGACTTTTCTCTTCATCTGAAAAATGTACAATTTGGTCTTCAATTTTATTACTTGCAAAAAGAGAGAATATATATTTGGACATTATTCCCTGCAATATCTTCTCGTAAGTTTTCTGCTGGATAAATTCCCTTCTGTTATGGATTAAATCGAGATAAATATCAAAGACCTTTTCCCCACTAATTTCATTATATTTGTTAGGAAACACATGATTTTGACTCAAAAAGTCCAGTTCCATCTTACTGAAAATCTTTTCTTTTTGTCCATCGACTACACCATCTACCTCCACAGGAATATTTACAGGCACAAAACTGGAAATATTATTCTGTTCAATTAACTTAAAATCGTCGTGTACAGATTGAAATTTCAACGCTTTGATTTTGTTTTCATACTCGCTGAATCCAACTGCCATCTTTTTTGTATTCCATTCATTTCTGTCATTGATGACCAAATCATACAGCAAATCAAAATCCTTGGTTTGCAAAATCTCTTGATATTGTCCCTTGCCGATTTTATTTCGTGTTATTTCCAGCCGCTTGTCCTTCCCGTATATAATAGCTTCTTTATTATAATTAAACAGAAAAAGTTTACAGCCTTTCTTATTCACATTCCGGTTGATTCTTCCAGCCAGTTGTTCATCACTGTCTATCAATGACCTGTCTTTAAAACCCAAGTCCATATCAATATCTACCCCTGCTTCTACCACCTGTGTAGTGATGAGCAGGACTTTCTTTTGTCGGTTAGCTTTGTTTTTGAGGAAATTGATAATGTATTTTCTTCTATGCTCCAGAATAGTACCCGATAGCACAAAAATTTCGTCAAAGAAATCTGTATGTTGTATAATTTGGTAAAATTCTGAAGCTGATTTTTTAAATATAAATTCAACAATCGCATAAACACTATTAATGGGTTTTGCGGCCCCAAAATCTTTGAGAGCATACATTTTGGATTCTTGAATAATAGTATTTGCCAACTCGTCAAGGGTCAAGTCTTTCCTTTCAAACAAATCGAAATTGAACGTGACCCGATTGCAGAAATTGGGATTCTGGAAGTAATTTTCCTTTGCTTTGGGAATTAAATACTCAAAACCCTTTGCCTGTTCTTTGAGAATATCTAATTTATCTAATTTGGGAAGTGTCGCCGACATGAGGATGAACTTAATATTGAATTTATCCGCATACTGTTTAATGAAATAGACAACCTTGTCCCAATGCTGTGGGTTGTAGGATTGCAATTCATCAATCACTACGATGGAATTTGCCAAGCGATGCAACAGGTAATTGGTTCCTTTTTCGTTGGTTTTGAGCAGGTCGAAAAAACGGATGTGGGTAAGCAGGCAAAACGGATAATTGACAAACAGGTTGTTGATGTAATTCAGTTTTTTGCCACCATATAGGTCATCTTCATTCACTTTGAAGCCCGCTTTGGAATGTAATTCAATGATTTCATCGTCTTTTATCCCCAATGTTTCCTGAATAGATTTGTAGGTTTGGGTAACCAATGTGGTAAACGGGAAAACGTAAAACACCTTATTAATGCTTCCCGAATGCGACTTCAGCAATTCAACGGCTGCCAACATGGAAAGATTGGTTTTCCCGCCACCCGTCGGTGCTTCGATATAGAAGAGATTTTGATGACTGTTTTTGCGGATGTTCCGGACAACTTCGATAGCCATTTCCTTACGGAGTATATTCAAATTAGCACTGCTTTCTGCTTTTGGGTTTAAGAAAATGTAGTCATCAATGTTTTGAAAAGTTCCCAGATTGTAGTTTTTCTTCCCTTCATGCTCATTAAGCCATTCATTTTGGGTAACGTAATCGTATATTTCGTTAATCCTTTGACTATCCAGTACGCCAAAATCTTTTACCTGCAGCCGATTCATATATTCGTTGGTTGCCAAATAGTCGGAAGCAGTAAGCAGGGAAAAGTTGAGTTTGCAGAGGGCATATAGCGAGAAAGAATTAATCCGTTGTTTGTACGCAGGCGTTTCAAATATCACCGGATTGGCTATCATTTGATACAGTTTTGGATTTACCGAGAACTGATAGCTGTCCACATATCGTTTCAAAAAGTCTCTGAGCTCCTGAGCTTCCCGTCCTGCCAAATCTTCACTGAAACAAATCGTATGTGCATAGTCGTCATCGAATCTCCTGCCGTGATGTTTGAAGATGGTATAAGATAACAAAAAGCAACTGACAATCAATTCAGGCGTTTCTTGCAGCTTAAATTGTGTATAAATATCATTTAAATGCTTCGACAAATAGATAAACGCCCCAAGTGACGAGTGCCTTGTAGAAATTGGACTATCGGTAATTTCCCTTCCTAAAAAAACTGGGTTGTTCATCTTTAACTGATTTGCCTGAAAATTTTCATTGATTTTTCCGAAATCGTGAAATACGATGGTGTTGGCAAAAAGTTGTTTGATAAACTCACCTATTTTGCTGTTCTCAATATTGTTTTCTTGCAGGTAACCAGAAATAAGCTGGTCAATGACTTTATCTAATTGATGAGTGGCAACCAATGTTTTAAAATAGTGATTGACAAGTGCTATGTGTTCCGGTAACGTTTCAGGATTGGTGTAATCTGAATGATGTTTGGGAATATGCGCATAGTATTCCTCTGCCCCTTTTAAATAGGATGGCAGTGGTGGTAATTCCGATACGAGTTCTTCAATCTTACTATAAGAGTTGTACATAATCATCTGAATCTTGCAAATGGTACAAATCTGAAATGTTGAAAGAATTTTTAATCAGATAAGTAGAATATACGTACTCTGACAGGTTGTATTGCATCAGTTTCAAATCAAAATCATTGGGCAATCTTTCAAAATACATAAAAGGATTCTCCATGTTAGCAAAACTTAGCATATCAGGAACGGGAGTTTCCTGATGTTCTTTCAACACATTTTCTTTCTTGAAAACCGTCTTTATTTTTATGCTATCCGCGATTTTTGATTCTACTTTCTGAAAGGAATATTCCCTAAAACTTTCTTTTTCCCACCAAGCCGAAAATTCGTTCTTACCAAAATAGGGGATGTATTCCGCCTTAGCTTCGGACAAATACTTTTCCAATTTTCGTTGCAATTCGTTGCTTTCATCCAACAAAAGATAAATTCTGTATTGCGGACTTATCAAGGTGAGTTCCTCTGTAAGAAAATTGGAACCTTTGTTGGCATAGCCTACCGTATTGGAATATTTGATATTGGTTTTGGCATAACTCCCTTTATCGTGTTCCAAAGGTTCTACACCGATTTTCAATTTATGAAGACGTTCGTAATATTCCGGCAGTTTTCCTTTTTCCCGATAGCCTTCCAATCCCAGTATAGCACCTAAAACACCCAAAACCGCAGGTTTATGAATGATATTGTAAGATAGGTTAATGGTATTGTTGGTGTCGGGTTTCCTAAAAAAGCCAAAATCAGCTTTTAAATCAAAGGAGATTAACTTCATATCTATTTGCGTGTTATTCTCCGAAATATAGAACTTCGGAAAGCGGATTAGATTTCATACAAGACACTGCCGTCTGGCTCATTGATGACTGTTGTGACTGGTTTGCTGTAATACAATTCTATTGTTTCGATTTCCCCGGCAATGTGTGGTTCTGCCAACAGCTGCTTCACCTTTGACAAATCAATTGCCTTGTCTTCATTTACTTCCACTAGGCTTACGAATGAGGGGAGTACTACATTGGAGCCTTCTTTTAGCTGAACCCATAACAATAACTCATTTTCCGTTCCCGATTTTGCTGCGGAATCATAGTACGTTGCACCTTTGCATAGCCCCTCTTTCAGCTTTGCTATGTCGGTATCCATTAAACCTAATCCTCCTACTCTTTCAATGTCATCTTCAATGTTCTTGGGATTTACAGAAAAATGATGTACATAATGTC
This sequence comes from Parapedobacter composti, assembly GCF_900112315.1. GTDB lineage: Bacteria > Bacteroidota > Bacteroidia > Sphingobacteriales > Sphingobacteriaceae > Parapedobacter > Parapedobacter composti. Next base: position 19,513 of record NZ_FOLL01000022.1, read on the forward strand.
CTTCCTGCAAACGGGATTGGGTTCCTAGGGTAGTCATGGTACTATCTGTACTTGCATCATTTGAATTACGGAAAGGCGACATGATTTGTTCGGAGTAAATGACATTTTCGGTGAACTTATTTAGCCCGTGCGAGATTTGACAAGTTCCATGGATGGAAATATTGGTCTTCCCAGCATACGTTCCGCCAAAAAACTTAACGTCTAAACAACCTAATAAGTTGCCCAAAACTTCCAGGCGTAGCTTGGATTTATCCTTTTCCTTAAAATCACCGAAATGCAAAAGATAGGTTTCATCGAGCGTCCTTGGCGACATGGTCTCGCTTAGCGATTTGAAGTAAAACACCTTTTCGTCCAGAGCTTCTTTCCAATAATTCCGGATGGAATATTTCAAGGCTTTGTCTGTTGCATACACAATTCCATTGGGAAGTTTTCTCGGCTGTCCCGAAAAATCGGCGTTGTAGTTGGAATTGATGGATTTGATAACGGCACAGCCGTAGACTCGTTTTGTGAATGGATTACTCATATTATTTTGTTTAGCGTTTTGAAAAAATTACTTTATGGTGAAAAACTGATTTTTTGCAAATATCCCGGACAATAATATAGGCAGTAAATCTTTCATGTTTCTTTCTGTTTCCCAAGTCTGTACAAAAGCAGCAACTGATTTAAATCTTGTTTCATTGTCATTAATTGCGTGTTTATACCGTGCTATATCATTCGCTATTGTTTTCTTGAGTTCGGTGCATCTTGCCTGTTGAAGATACGGTTCCAATAGAAGATAACTTCTGTCTTCTGTCTTGCTTTTCTTGATGACATACTCTATGAGTTGTCCTGCTGCAAATGCAAAATGTTCATCGGTAGCCGAATCTATGTCTGCGCTACCTACTGCTAATTGAGCCACAAAGTCCTGATAATTTTTTAAATTACTTGCCATAGTGTTATTCTTCGTATTGGGGTTAAACATATGATGGAAACTGTACCATATATTGAGCTTTTCCTTTACGCCGTATTCGTTGGCCTGTTTTATGTCATCTCTGATGCCGTTAAAGACCATTTCATGAAAAGCATCCAATTGAACGGCTTGGCGTTGTGACTTATATACAAAGTCGTAAACCGTTTTTCGGTATTTCGAATAAGACGTGAATGTAAAGTCTAATTTTGCGTAGTCTTCCTTATTTAGGTCGCCGAAATAATCCAATCGCTTGTATTTATTTTGAATCAATTGCTTAAAAACCAAATTTTCAAGATCGAATATGTTCTTAATGGCCGGATAGTGTTTACTTTCCTTGCCCCCTTTTTCCTTGATTTCAAAATAATTGATAAGGGCAATGCCTGAAATCTTATATTCAAACTTAGATACAAAATCAAAATCCTTGAATACAATACCGTCTTTCGTGTTTTGCCAAAAGAGCAAGTAATAGTTTCTGATATCGTCCGAATAATTCTCAATCAATTTTTCGATTATTTCTTTATATCCAAGTTTATATCCGCTTTCCCTGAAAATCCCAATGACTTCTTTTTGCAGTTCTTCTTTATAAATGAAGATAGGAAGCGGATTGGGTAGCGTTTTGTTGGGTAACAGATTTTTAAAGTCATTCAAAAGCTTTGCTTCGATGTTGGATATCCTTCCTGTGATATCGAAACTTGCCGTTTGGTGCATTAAAAAGGGCATATTGCCATTGAACCCGTTCATGAAATTGCTTGTGCCATAAATCAGGTTTTTTTCATCTGGCGAGGTATTGTACTTATCGGTATTAAACAATTTGTCGTCTAAGTACTTTTTATGTACCTGCTTGTATTTTTCTAAAGGCTGGTCAAGGTAGAACAAGATATAGTCGCTATCGTCCAGTTCTTTTACTTTGATTAATTGCTGCTCTAAATCTGTAACTTTCTCTTTAAAGGATTCTTTTGCTGCCTTATCCGAGGTGTTTTTTTGTGCTTCTTTTAGCTCTTCTATTTTGAGATTGAGCTTTTCCCTGATTTCCGCATTTTTTTGTGCAATAGAACGTAATACGCCGGAAAATAGATTATGGGTGAAGAAATGTCTAAAAATCACATATGGCTCTTTCTCTTCATCAGTTTCAAACAGAACAAAGGCTTTCTCAAAGTAGGTATCAAAGCGATCATAAATCTGGGCTTTCTTCCCCTCGTTTTCCTTGTATTTTGCTCCTCCTATTAAGTGTTCTCTTTTGAAAGCGATACAAAACGGCGAACAAGTATGAATAGCCTTTGTAGGCAAATCAAAACACTTATTGGTGTCGATGCACCATGCATTTTGATGCAATGATTTACATTTCAAAAGAAAATCACTTGGCGATTCCTTGCTTTTCTTTGAGAAAATCTCATATTCAAAGTTTTCGGTATCAATACTCGAAATTTGACTTTCTGTTTTCTCTCTTATCAGTATATGCAAGCCTTCTTTGGGTGAAGAACCTATATTTTTAAATTCTTCATCGAGGTTTTTCGTAAAGTTTACCAGTTCTTTTATCATGTGTTTGATTTAGATACCATATTGTTTTAAAAGCTTTTCGTAGACACCTCTGTCCAACCGCCGCAAGCCTTACCCGCTTGCGTCTTTTTCTTTACTCCACCTCCCACAAATCCACCAAATTCCCGACCTGAAAATCCTCCACATTCGCGGCAAACCAATTTTCAATATCCTTTGCCTGCTCAATGGTCACCGATTCTCGGCTTTTGTTTCGAATGTAACCTACTGTATCTTGCCCAAAATCTAGATTCCTCCCTGTCAAGCCAAGAAGTAAAGGCTCCAAGGCAGGCGGGATCTCTTCTTCCTTGTCATCGTCTGCCAATATAATCCTACCGAATCCTCCTCCAGTGAATTGCATGGACTTTAATTCCAACATTTCAAATATCCGATCAAGGCCTCCATTATCTGCTCGAAAGCGGACGGCAATGCGATTTCGCTGTTCATTTCCATGCGAGAAAGTTAGCCCTCCAAAACAACATAACCTTACGGTTTCCCGTAACCCAAACACCCCATCCCCAAGCTATTATAATTTCCTATACCGCTATTGTACACTAATTCCAACGCCTCATTGCATCCTGTCAATTTTAACATAAAATTGCTCCAACCCCGTATCGAAGTCTCCTCAGCCGAATTTGCCTTTATCTTCACCAGCCTCGATTTTGGAGCGCCCGCTTCAAAAATTACTGAAGCAGACACATCGCTAAAAGCAACCTCAGCCTTTTCTTCTCCGTAGATAGCCGCATACTTGCTCATCCAATTACCCAGCAAAATAGGTATGAAATCAGCGTCCAGCGGTGACCGGTAATGATGTTTACCCGACTTGTCCTTCTTACTCACCACGATGGGCGATAATAAGGAGAACACCATCTCTGAAATAGCGCAGGAATCCTTTCCAATAAAAGGACTGGCCAAACTTTCTACCTGGACCACACGAAAAACTTCCCGACTCCGTCTATTAAACAAAATCAGTTCCTGATCCTGAAACAACCCTTTGATGAAATTCTCGGCAGCTACCGGAAGATGGAAGCCTATCTGTAAAGCAGCGTCCCCGCCAACAAGCTGCATACGATCTCCTTGCGACTTGAATGACACCTTTAAATCTGAAAAGGTAAACAGTTTGAACGTCTTCTTACCAATGGGATAACCCTGATCATGCAAAAATGTAGCGTACTCGCCATCAGCTTTTGCTATTATGCTATATATTGCTCCTGTAAGCAGATACTGATAGGAAAAAGGGAGTTCTTTTTCTCCGCCGATATGCAACAAAGACAGGTTGAATCGCATTTATAAAATAAGTTATCTGTTCGAGTTTATAACCTATAACAGAAGGCCTTGGAAATCGCAACGTCTACCCGGTCTAGGCTGCTGTTATTGGTCAATGCTAAAGTTAAGTGTTTCCGGTTAACAACTCAAAACAATGTTGGTATTTTTTTTTCGAAATCGAGATGGTATCTGGTGTTCTTCGCATTAACTTGCCTGGTGGCATTGCCGTCAACGCTGAAAAAAGAAACAAGATCGTGATGGATGCTTTCATCGTGTTGCAAATCTTATTCATGTATGCTGCCATTTGCTTACGATGTCAAAAATACAAGGCATAGGTGTCCGCTCCTTACGGGAAACCGTAAAGACGCAATTACTTCAAAAAGTTCCGGCCCATAGCCCCCGCTTTTCTTGCCGGGCCTGCTGCTGCAATGCTGCGAATAGGTCTGCGTATTTTACATTGGGTGGATGGGTATCGGCAACTGCATAGCCATGGGCTACCAGATGTGCATTGAGAAAAGTGCCGTCTGTAAGATAAACATAAGCCAACAACCGCTGGTATCGATCTTTTTTCTGCACATCCAATTCCAACCGGACCCATTGGTGCTCGGTAAGTGCAGTAACGTATTCTTTGGACGCTAAGCCAAAGTAGCCCTTCTTTTTGTGGCCGGTATTACGGGTTTCGGGCGCGTCTATACCGATGAAGCGTACTTTTATTTCTGCGGTACCCTCTTTTACCCAAAACGTATCGCCATCAACCACCTTAGTTACATAGACATAGCCCTTTTTTGCCGTATGGGTATCTGATAGGTGATATTTGCCCACTTGGACGCACCCGCTCATCAGCCATAGCGAGAAAAACAACACTGCGGATATTGCCTGGTATAAGGGCCATATCGGCCGGACGTCAGTGGAATTAGGTTGATGGCTTTTCTTCATGCAGTTAAATAATGTCAATATCCTTGCAGTAAGCGATGAGCTGCTCGTTGTTGGAAAAATCTAATACTTCCTTGATTAAGTTGAGGCGCTTCTCCACGCTGCTTAGTCCAGAAGGTTTGATGTTTTTTTGCTGCAGGTAATAGGGTATGTCTTTTTGCAGCACGCCTTGCGAAAGCAGCTTGATGATCGTAACGTCAAAAGTGGTAAATTCATAGGAATTTCCCGCCTTGACGGTTTGCTTCAAATCGGGTGACAGATACGTGTGGTGCTGATAGACGGCATGGATGGCTTGCTTGAGGCTCTGAGCATCGCGCCGTGCCTTACGCACATAGGCGTCAATCGAGAGCGTTTTAAACAGGTTGTCTACGATGGGTGCCCTGTTTTCTGCCGAGAAGACGATGACTTTCAGTTCTGGCTGTACTTCTCTGGCAGCCTGAATAAGCGCCTTCCCGTCCACAAGCGCTTGCTTGCAGTGGTCCTCTTCAAAATAAAGGTCTGTAATGAGTAAATCGTAGGGTTGGCCGGCCTTTATCGCATTCCGTATCCAGGTAAACGCATCATCACAATAATAGACATACCTGGTATCGGCTATGCCAAGTTCGTCTAATGTTTTTTGTACCGAAATATTCGTTAACTCGTGGTCTTCTGCTATCAATACTTTTTTGAACATCCGCTAACTGTTTAAGAGACGGGAAAAGAGAGGTGTATTTTTAATCCCTTTTCGACCTCGGTGTCAAAGGTAATGAGGCCGCGAAGATTTTTTATACGGTTTCCCGTATTGGTGAGACCATTGCGATAGGTGAACGGCTTAGGCAGGCCGATACCGTTATCGCTGTAATGGATATGGAGTTCATGGCCTACTCGCTCAAAACGCACGGCTACGTGGCTCGCCCGGCTATGTTTTTTCATATTGACCATAAGTTCTTGCAGGATGTGCTCTACCTCATGCCTGGCTTCTGGCGTCACGTTTGCCCATAGGCCAGAATTATTCCCTGCGATGATTACTTTGGTTGCGTCTGATGCAAATGAAGTAAGCAAATCGGTTATCTTATCGTTGAAATTTTGCTGATTGGCCGAAAGTCCGTTGGTCTCGGTATCATAGGAGATATCGCGCGATTTCTCATACATGGCTTCCAGCCGGTCTAAAATTCCCTCCCTATCGATATCGTTTTTGTTTTCGATTTCGGCCATAACGCGGTACAGCCCGTTGGCCACCACATCGTGCACTTTCTTGGACGTTTTGAGCTGATGGGCCTTTATCTGGTTTTGAACCTCAAGTTCAAGTCGCTGTTTTCGCTTCCGGTGCCAGTACATACCGCCTGCCAATAAAGCGATAGCTGCGATGGCAACAATCGCCGTCAATATGCGCTGCCGACTGATTTGATAGGCCTTTTCGGCATTTTCTTTCTGAAGTTTAAGGTTGGCCGCCTTGTTCTTTTCAACCTCATAACGGATAAGCGCAAATTGGTTTTTGGCCGCGGCGCGAACAAGGGCAACACTGTCTTTGAGCGCCGTATAACGTTCAAAATAACGCTGGATGGAATCAGACGGGCTAAGTTTGATGAGCCTATATAAAGCACGGATCTGATCGTCCGCACTGTTTACCCGCCTGGCTACGTCATATAGCTTACGTGCATAGAACAACGCTGAATCTGGCTGTACCGGCGCATAGTAATCGGACAGATGGGTGTAGCTGGAATTCTGCCCCCACCAGTCGTTCTCCCTCTCCCGGATGTGCAAAGCCTTTAAAAAATCGGCAGCAACGTCATTATCGGGGTGTTGCCGCCACCGGGCGAGCGTTAGGTTGGTCAATATCCGGGCATGCTCCCGCTTATTGGGACCGACTTGTTTCAGTGCTCGTTCTAATATGGATATAGCGCTATCATACTCTCCCCTGTCATGATAGACTTTTGCTTTATTATTCTGGTAAACCTGTGTAGCCGACGAATCATTCGAATATTTAATCGCGGCATCATAAAAGTTTAATGCACGATCATAGTCCTTTAAAGAATAGGTGGCTATACCAAGATTGTTGAAATTTGAACTTAAATAGACGTGATGCTTGGGATTGTTCGCATTCAGGTATTCCATAGCCTGAAGAGATGTTTCTTGACCGCCGAAATAGTCGTGCTGATCCGTCTGCGTGATGGCCATCTGAATTAAACAGTTGGCGGCATTTAAGCTGTCATTGGCTTCTATGAACAAATCTTTCGCCATGTCAAAAGCCAAAAACGCACTGTCCGTCTTACCCTCATCAAGGTATTCAAATGCGCTGTCATAATAGGGATTGCGAATAGCGGCTTTCTCTTCGCCCTTTTTGCTTGTGCATGCAAGGAAGGTGGCTAAAAATATGCAACAGTTTAAGCTTTTCAATTAGATTCGAATTTGATTCGAATTTAACGAAAATTAAGAAAAAGGCAGCTTCCCGCTGCCTTTTTTTGGTATACGCGCACACTAAGGGAGTGTTTGAGTGGGCCTTGGGGGGCGAACCTGACCAGTGTCGCCACCGGTACCGCCATCACCACCATCACCACCGCCTGTTTGCACAGTGAACTGACCGTTATTGGAATTGCTGCCCGACGGGCATCCCAGGCCCAGTAGAAGGGCTAAAATGAACTTCAAAAACATGATTCAAAAAATTTTAAATGATACCCTCGTAGGTCCGTGCGAACCGTTCGCGCGGACTGCTACATGTAATTTTTTCAGAAGGCCTTCTGAAGTTTCTGGGAAGCAGGAGATTCAATCGCGGGAGCAGGCAACTGCTTCCCAAACCGGCCGCCAACCACCGCGATCTCTTCTCGTTTTGAAATCGGTTTCGTACATTTACTTCGATTACGAATCAATGCTTGAACTGATTTCTAAAGCAAATTTATGACGGTTAACAAACTAAATATCAGTTAATTCCGGTATTTCTGATATTTCCGCTGCAGTTCCGGAAATGCCGAAGTAATTCCGGGAATTCCGGATGGCGAAACAGTGATGAAGCAGTGATTTGAGGATACCGGGATTACGGGATTCCGTAAATTCCGGCGTTTTGGTTGTATAATTTTGTGGCGATGATTGATAGATTTATCGAAGAAGTAAGAAATGCTTGCTTAGATTTAGGCCGCAGACAAAGCCTGCCCGGTGAACTGGAAAACCCTTCGCCAGCAAACCTGAAGATCTATTGCTTGAAGCTGGTGAATGGGCTCTCCAGAGAAGACAAACAGACCTTTACTGAATTTTTCAATCCGTTTAACGAAGACGTCGACCTGGCTACAAGGATCGAAAAGTTTGATTTGGATAAACTTAAGCCCCTGCAACATTTCATAACCGGCAGGACCACAAAGCCTAAGGAAAACATCGCGAAATTAGCTGCCGTGCTGATTGATTTCCATCCCCGCCCCTATAGTAAGTGGCGGGATGCGGCGAACAGCTCAATCCCCGACGATATAGCCATCGAAAAGGATAACAGTGGCGATGCGGACGTGCCACATACTGAAGGGGACGGATTAGGCGCGGAAGTTAAGCCGGCTGTAGGAGACATGCCGCCTTCCGAAAAAAAAAGCGGAGAAAAGCCCTCGAAATTTAATGTGTGGTTGAAATTGTGGAAGCCTGTTTTGTATGGGACAGTGGCCCTAACAATAGTTGCTGCCGCGTTATCATCAGCAAGGAAACAATGCATGTACTGGAAAGTAGACCGCTATGTGCCTGTGCATTGCCATGAGAAAATCGCAGACGTGGAAATTATTCCGGTAGATAGGGATATGGTAAAACGATTCCGGAAAATTACGCAGCCGGACACGCTGACTTTGAACTCGGTGGGGAAAGTATGGTACGGTAAGCCCACACCAGATAGCGCGGAGTTTTATACCATGGCGGGTTCTTTTCCGAAGGATAGACGAAAAGAATTAAAACCAGCATCGGAATATATTATTAAGAAATATGTGCTGAACAAACACAATAAGCCGCAATAACACACCGTACCAGCTTTTCAAAAACGAAAGGCAGACATTGACAATATCATCGAACATCTTTTTGCTGCCATCAAACTTCACGGTTACGCGGAATCCGTTTAAGGAATTGAAGACATGCTAAAAAGGTAAACCGCCAGTAAATATAATTTCTGAAGGTTACGTACATATAAGCACTCAAGACGGCTTCCCGTCTTGAGTGCTCGCGAGTTTTAATCCTCCATGTTCTCACCATACTGGAAAACCGTGTATAGGTGGACGTTGTCTACAAATACCCGGTTGCCCGCATCTGACAGGCCCGATCCGGTGGTCAGCCTGATCTGAATGGTGGATACATCGACATGGGTATCGGGCTTCTTGATGCTCAAGGCATGGAGCGATTGCTCCCACATGTTTGTGGCAGCCATGGGCGAAAGATGGTCAAAATACCCTAACTCGATCACGCGCTTGTTCGTTCCGTCTTCAAAGATGCACCCGTTCAAAATCTCTACGGTGAGTTTATTGGCGTCTGGCGCTCCTGTGGGAGCGATATACGACACGGCATTGAAACTCAGCAACAGGATGCTGTCTTTTTCGATGCCCGGAATAATGGGGGAAATGAGATTGGCCCCATGGGATTCGCTACCGAGCTTTACGTGGCCGTTGCGCCCATAGCAATGCGCTTCTGCTGCTCCATCCGGTATGGTGGAGGTCCAACCGTTGCTTTGCTGGGCTGCACTCCAGTTTTTTATCAGGGTTTCCCTGGTCTCGTCAAAAGGGTTTGCGCTTCCGTATTGCAGCCAAGCGAAGTTTTCCGAGAAACGGACACGATGCCCTTGATATATCTTTACAAAAGCCGCCAGGAAATTTGCTTTACTGGATAGCGACAGTATCCCTGAGCGGCGGCTAAATGTGCCTTCCAACGGCTTTGTTTCGACAATGAGGCGGGTTATGTTATTCTGAAGGTCTTCTACACGTTCGACGACCAACCACTCTTCCTCGTCATCTGTCTGAAAGAAGATATCAAACGGCCGGTTGGAAGAGATGTAAAACGTGTCTCTGCCGCCTTCGATCGGCACATCCACGTCGATGGCAAGGTCTTCGCTATCCTGGGTCTTGGACACGATCAGGTAATCTGACCTCCCATCGATGTGATCTTCCTTACCGCAACTTCCGAGCATCGTACTGATACAGGTGATAAACCAAAATATCAGGATATGCCGTGGCATATTGGTCTTTTTATTTCTTTTCATTTTTACAATGCTTTTATTCTTATTGGTTTGTGATGATCAGATCGGCCAGCACGGGCAGGTGATCCCTGTCATTCAGCGTGGTAAACGGAGCGGATACATTCATGATCTTGATATTCGGGCTGGTAATGATATTGTCAATGTTGAAGCCGTCTTTGCGCCCGATCGCCCTTGATGTGGGAGCCGTGCAGAACCATCCCATATACCCCCCATTGGCAATATTGAAGCCTTGCTCCTGAAAGCGCAGTTGCTCCCCGTCAAATGCATTCATGTCGCCCATGCAGATTAGGTATTCATACTTCTTCATTTCGGATATCATCGAATCAAGCGCGGCTTCGTGCCACTGCTTTTGCCACGGGATGTGGGTGCACATGACCGTAATGGTCTTGCCTCCCAGCTCCAAATCGCCTATCAGCGCGTAGTAATCGCCACCCCACGACTGCTGGCGGAGGTTGGTGAGCCGGTAGTTGGTGGCTATGCCATTGTAGATCCAACGATGTTCGGCACCGAAATAGACGTTGTTGTAATAGGGGTTGAGCAATTGTTCTTCGCTATTGAACGTGCTGTCTTTATCGAAAAAGCGATTCCACTCGTTCACGGCAAAAATATCCATGCTTTGCTGACCGATCCACTTTCTCCAGTTGTTTAACTCGGCTCTTGCTTTATCTCCGCTTTCCTGGAACCCGCCCAGGGATCCTTGATTGAAATGGCCGACGTTGTATACCCCGACCCTGAGCTTGATGGGTGCGGTGTCAACTGACTGCCCCTTCACATCTGAATGGGCCATCCACAGTGCTATTACCACACAAAAGAAACGTATTGACATAGAAACTGATTTTATTTGTTGTAACGAATGGCTAAATATCCAATAGCGCAATTGCTCGGCCCGGCAATGGGTTCCGTTGCATAGGTGTTACCATTGCTCGCCAGGTTTTTGTCTACCATCAGCCGGAGGTATACCCGTGGCTTACCCAGCATTTCTGAAGGTAGCCTGAAATTCATGTTCTTATAAGCGGGCAATTGGTGCAGCAATGTGTTGGACCAGTTGGGGGCGTCAGGCACGGTGTATTTGGCCACCGCTGTCCAGACGCCGTCCATGTTGCCGTGCTCCGACCATTCTACCTTCCAGTAGCGCGGGGCTCCTGCCCCGGCGGAAGCCCAGTTCATCGCTGTCAGTTGGAGCGACAGCTGATCGGTAGACACCCCGGCTGTTGAAAACTCGACTAACCATGCTTCTCCCCGGTTGCGTTCATGATTCCACCACGGGATATTTGCGGCAATACCACTGGCAGCGGCGCCTCCTTTCCCATCGTTGTTGGTGTTGGCGTGGGTATTCTGCTTCATCCCGTTGATCAATACGCCCGTGCCATACTGGTTGTTGTTTCCTAAATAGTTATTGCCACACGGCCCCAGATAGGAATAGTCTGAGGTGGCGGCAATCGATGCGCCGGTAGAAACCGTGATACGTCCATTGCCGCCATGGGTGGGCAATGCCACCCCGGCGGAGATGTTGGGGTATTGGTATTCTGCCAGTAGTTCAGAGAATCCATTTTCGACCTGGGGTGTAAACTGGATGTCGTCTCGGGTTACGTGCCGCATCTGATACCGGCCGATATTGCCGTATTGGTCCTCGTTTGCCGCGTCTTCGTATTCGAAGCGGGGGAACTTCTCGTGCACGATGATGCCGGATATGGTTCCGGACCCATAGGGCAGCACAGCCCCGTCTCTGCGGTATGGGGTGTGCATGTTGGTATATAGGTACATGCTGTTGCCCCGGATATCTCGCATCAACAACGGATATTTGGTGATTCTGTGGGCATTGAACAAGGGGGTGTATCCTTCATTCACGGGCGTAAAAGAGCCTTTTCTTACGGGGAACTCGCTGTCTTTAAGGGTTACAAAGGTAAAAATGTCATCGTCGGTCAACTCATGCATGTACTTCTCTTTTCTGACCAGGTTGCCGGGACCTCCCTGCACCTGGCTCATCACTTTGTCTGAAGTGACCCCTTTGATCGTATAGAAGTCTGGATTTGTTTCCATTTCTACAGTGGTTCCTTTGAGAAGCAGCTGGACCTTGCCATAACGCTGGAACACATTGTCTTGTATGGTGGCGGTCTCGATTCGGAATCCATACCGGCCATCTACACTCTGGATATAGGCTGTACGGTCGTTCAGCGTGTAATTGATGGCCGTGGGGGTTGTCTGTAAATTGTCGCCCATGTTTTTGTTCCCGGCGTCGCTGATGACATAGCCCTCGATGAAGAGATCAGATGTGATCCGCTCGCCGGCCCAAAGGCGTATTTCGGGAAATGTGGCTGCGGTGCCAAACAGATTCTGGGCGTTCGCTTGCAATAAATACAAGGTAGCGACCAACTGTTCGCCCCATCCATCGGTAAAGGACAACCGGATTTGCACGCTCCGCAAATCATCCATGGATGGGTTTGGCTTCACCGTGAAGCTCAGCAACGAATCTGTGGTGTTGTAGGAGAAATCGCCGTCTACCCAGTCGGTTTGCTCGTCATTCGGGTAGATGACTTGAATATCCACGTCATCTAAATCGATGTTTGTGCGTAGTTTGCTAGTGACCCTGCCCCCGTCGCCCAGCACGGTTGTGTTGAGCGTAGGGAACAGCAATTGGGGCACCTTGGCACCCCGCTGCTTCACATAAATGGTGTCATAACGGCCGCTCTCGGCCGCATGTAATGTGATGAGCCCCATTCTTGGAAAGCCGTCGTTGGCGTCATACGCTACCCGGAATGCCGTATCGCCCTGCAGATCGGACGCATGGGGGCTCATCCATTCGGCATCTTCGGATACCAATACGTTAAACCGCCCATTTGACAGCACGTTTACGTTCAACTCTCCCGCATCCGGTGATACGACGTATTCCCGCGTCTCGGCGCCCAATTCGGAAAGTCTTGCAAGCTCTTCCATTTCTCGCTTACACCCCTGCGCTGATAGGATAAAGAGGAATAAGGAGGCATATAGGTATTGGGCAATAATTTGTCGTGATTTCATTGTTTTCATAACCATGATAATTATTGAATGTATTGGATGGCCACCATGCCAAACCTTGCGTTTACCGGCGTGTTGTAGGTAGTGCTGGTGATTCTTCCTGTTTCTGCAGTATTGGCTCCGGGTTCTGCACAGATGTTGTTTTTTGCTTTTAGCTTGACGTATACCTGGGGTTGGTTCAATAGCTGATCGGGCAACCTGAAGCTGTGTGAAATCAAACCGATGCCGGCAAACGTCCAGTTCTGCCCCCATCCGGCCAACGGCCTTACACAGTAAGTGGAGTTTGGCAGCAGGGAATAGTTTGCCCCATCAAGCGAATACTCCACTTCCCAATAGGCAGGTATGTTCAGCGTTGCGGCCGACCCGGAGCCCCCTCCTTGCGTGAAGTTGATTAATAACGACCGGGCAGAAAGGCCTGCGGTAGAGAAATTGACAACCAGTCCTTCACCTTTGTCCTCGGCCACGTTCCACCACCTTGCCTGGTACTGGATGGCACTTGCCGGGACGTCTTTGGAGTTGGGATTGGTATGGTATACCGGATGGGCGCCCAGCGACGGGTTCAGCCCGGTTACCGTACAATTCAGTGTGCCGGCACCGATGACGGGCAATACATTGCCTGCCCCGTCTCTTGAAATTGTGCCGGCTGCACTGACATCACTGCCGTTTCTCATCCAATTCCACTCTACGAGTGTCTTTGCCAGACGTTCTTGATCCAACCGGATATCAGCCTCGTCTACGGGACGTATCGCATACCTACCGATGTCTCCGGTGCCGGTTCCATACCGTATCAGCTTGATGTGCACGACTATTCCGGAGAGGGTACCCGAGCCCTTGGGCAGGGTATTCCGGCTCCATGGCGTGATGGTATTGACGACCATATTGATGCTCGACCCCTGTTCATCGAAAACACTGGTTGGGATGGCGTCGGTATACGGTGTGGTGGCTCCCTGCATATTCCAGTTTGAGCGTATCGTGTACCCGACGTTTACATTGGTATAGGCTCCGTGCTGGCAGGATATGGATGTATTGCGGAGTGTGACGAAGGTATACATGTCATTGTCTGTCAGCTCGGAAATGGACCTCACCTTATTGACCACATTACCCGGTGTGCCCGGTTCGTTTTTTTCGATATGTGCGCTGGTCAGGCCTTTGATGGTATATCGGCCGGGATCAGCTTCCTTGACCAGTGTGAGGCCGTCCAGTGATATGGCAACCTTGCTGTAACGGGTAAGGATGTTCTGTTCTTCATGGGTAAACAGCAACCTGAATCCATATTGCCCATCCAACGACTGGATATATGCTGTTTTATGGGTTTCCGTGAGGTTCATTGTATTGAACGTGAGGTTGGGGTTGGTGTCCATATTGGGGCTGTCTTTATCGCTGACAACAATCCCCTCCAACACTTTCAGCGGCGCATCAAGGACCAGTTCGCCGGATGCTGTTGTGATGTGCTCCCGTAATTCTTCAAAGGAATAGTACTCATGGTCTTCGGCCGTCTGGCTGATGCGGTGGGTGAAGTCTACCAGCCGCTGGCCGCCCACGGATAAGGTGAGCTTGACGTGGGCCACGCGCTCGGCTCCGGAATCGTTACCGCGCACCGCAAGTATCAACAGGCTGTCATTAGCCAAGGACACGTCTTCAACCCATCCTGCTCCATGGTCGTAAGCGACCGACTTTTCGAAATGCGGAAAATGCACTCCCACGTTGCCGGCCAACAATACGGTGTCTATCCTCGGTGCTTTGGTCAGTCGCGATTCTGTACGGTTTTTATGGGTCAGGAAAGCCGCATCTACTGTTTGTTCGATATCGGCATGGGCAAGGTATTCGTTGTCAAAACCGTCGACAAGCCTCAGGTAAATCCTGACGGCCCGTGTCCTCCCCATATCGTTTTCCAGGGCATCGAAAACAACGCCCTCACTGGTGACGGCTGCATTGGTGATCCATCTTTCAGACGTCTCATCATCATACAGGTAGTCGATTTCGACGTCCTTGAAGTCATATTTCAAGTCAGAAACAATCGGCAAGGTGGTGGGAAGTGCATTCTTCGATACGATATATTTCGACTTTGAGAACCGGAACGGAGACTCCAGTCCTTTCTGGATAATGACCACCGCTATGCTTTCATTTCCTTTGGTCAAGATGAGGGAGACCCTCCGTGCCGCGCCGAAATTCTTGGAATACGTAAATTCGATGTCTGAATTCCCGTTCCCCTGCAGTTTGTTGATGGAAACCCAATCCACCTCTTCAGACAACCGGGCGGTCCATCCGCCATTGGCATAGACCATAATGTGTGTCTTGCCTTCTGCGGCTTCGAGGTGAAGTTCGGTTGAGTTGACTGCCAGCGACAGGTCGATGTCTGATTTTTCTTGGCATTGCATTAACACAGGCACTACCAGTATGAGCCAAAAAAGCCGTTTGAGCCCCCATGTTTTGCATAAAAATAACACTTCCATATTTATTTGTTTAGCATGTTGATTCACCTACTTTAGCGATACCTCCATATACATTGCGGGGTGATCGGAATACGTGTCTACGAAGTCGTCATAAATCGGATGGGCCTTGATGAGCCTCCCGAGCAGCGGCTGGCTGGCAAAGATGAAGTCTATCCGCCTTCCGGGATAGCGGAAGTCGTACGGTTGGGCGTTTTCTTCCCTCGTGCCATGCAGGTGATGTATGGCATCTTTGAATCCTTCAGCCTCGATCTGGTCGGTCACCCAATAGTTGTTGGTGGTTACTTCCGGCGAAAAATCCCTGCGCGACACCGCGTTGAAGTCGCCCACCAGGATCCAATGAGGCTCACCGGGAAACTTGCGGACCGTGCTGTCCAGTATGACATTGATCTCGTGCAGCCGGTAATCGTTGCCGAGCCCATCCCCCGGTGTATGCCAGTAGGATTGGGGCCACAGGTGCGTAACGACGATGTTGAAATCCCGGTCTTTCAGCTTGGCGAAAATCGCCCCGTGTGAGACATGCATGGTTACCCGCCGCCGCGATTCCAGCGGATATTTGGAAGTCAGTGCCACGGGATAGTTGTCTGTTGCTTTAAGGTTGGTGATGACGTAGGGGTGTCCAAACCTTGCCGCCAGCTGTTCCAGTGACTCCTGCCGGAAACCGTTTGCCTCTTGGATGGCCAGAATATCGGGATCGTGGGTTTTTACCCAATTCACGAAATTATCGTAGTTGGCAGGCCGGTCGCCTTTCATGCCTTCGAGGATGTTGAAACTGATGATCTTCAGTTCATCCGGCACGGTAACGGATGGCGGTGTTCCGTCTTCGTCGGGAACGGGTGTTTCGCCTTTATCCCCGCAGCCCAAGATAAACAGGGCAGCCATGAAAAAGACCAGGACAGCCATGCCACGGCTGTAGCCCTTAATTTCTTCCATATGATTCATATGCTTTATTGTCTAATTTGTAACCTGATTTAACCACCTCGATATCGGGTATTGGATAATACTCATGGCAAGGCAGCATGTTGTTTTTGAGGGAAGAGGTATAGTCTGTATAGTCATACGTCATCTGGTACCAGATGCCCCATCTCACGAGGTCGTATTTGCGCTGGTACTCGCCCAGCAGCTCGCGCGCCCGCTCTTTTTGGATTTCTTCCCGCAATAGATCCCAGTTTCTGAAGTTATAATCGGCCAGCCCCGCCCGCCGGCGCACCATGTTGAGGTATCGTATGGATTCTGAAGCGTTCTGCAACTCCATGTAATTCTCTGCCTGCATCAGCAATGCATCTGCATACCTGAACACCCGTTGGTTATTGCCGTCAGCTACGTTGAACATATTAAGGGACCAGAATTTGGGGCCCAGCCAGGGTACCGACGCTGTGCTTTTGAACGGTACACCATTGTATTCCCAGGCCATATTGAGGCCGGTTCTGAGGTCATCGCTCGTTCTGCGCTGGATGGACTGGAAGAAGTAATTGTTGGGGCGCAGCGCTGTCCACGTGGTTGCCCGGCTGCCCAGTTCGGGTATCTCCACGCCATCATAGACGGATCCGGATTCCCTGACGGGCATGCAAATGGCAGCGGCATTGGTGGTTACCTGCAGCCCTGCCTCTGCATAGGTAAACTGTACCTCAAAAATGGACTCTGGGATGTTTTTATTCCGCAGCATGATGTTTTCCAGCGGATACTGGTCAAGACTGCCGTAAATAGACTCCAGCCTGTCCATGCTTTCCTTGGCCACATCCCATCGCTTGTTCCACTGGGCCAGTTTACCGATGAGCATCCAGCCCATGGCTGCCCCGCTCCTGTTGCCGGAAACGTCATTGGTGCGTATCTGTGGCAGATGGGGTACGTATTCCAGGAGTTCGTCGATGAGGTAGTTCCGGGTATCTATGGCGGGCATCCGCGGCAATTGCGAAATCCGGTCAAGCACCTCTGCATCAGACACATCCTCTGTATAGAACGGTACGTCGCCAAACGTTGATGTCAGAAACCAGTAGTAATAAGCACGCATAATCATACCCTCGGCCAACAGGCGGTTTTTGACATCGTCTTCCAGGGGTGAGCGCTTGATCGCTTCAATGATGGAATTGCAGTACATCACCCCCCGGTATCCCTGCTGCCACATGGTAGCACCAAACCGGGGCTGCGAAGGCGATATGTCCAATTGTGCGTCCAAGGTTCCAGAATTGATGCGCATCAAATCGGTCACCCCTTCCGTGACGATGAGGTACGTGTAGGTGTAGATAGACCTCAACGGAATGTAGGTCGCATTCAGTCCGGATATGCATTGGGCTTCAGTCAGGTAATAGTTGCCCGTATTCACAAAGGAAGTGGGATCTTCCTCAATAGAGCAGCTCGACAAAAAGCCGAGTGAGAGAAATATAATCAATAAACGCTTCATTGCTTTTATATACTTTTACTGTACAACCTTTGGTTAATACCTGATTTGCACGCTTGCCACAATGGTTCTGGGCTTTGGATAGGCGCCAATATCGACCCTGCGCAACGTGGAGGTGCTGCTCTGCGAGGATACATCCGGATCAAAGCCATTGTATTTCTTCCACAGGAGGAGGTTTTCGCCGGCCAAGGTGAATTGGATATCCCTGAGTTTGTTGTTGGTGAGCCGCGATATATTCCAGTTGTAACCGAGTGCTACGGTTTTCAGCCTCACAAACGAGGCGTCGTACACCATCCTATCAGAGGCAATGCCGTCATTGCTGCCGGCACGGGGAATATCCGAATGGGGGTTCCTTACCGGATGCCAGGCATTCAGCATATAAGTGTACTGATTGGTATTGGGGCTTCCGTTGCCCATCCACTGCTCGGATATGTTGTATATCTTGCCTCCGATGTTATAGGCCACAAACACGCCCAGCGACAGGTTTTTGTAGTTGAAGTTGTTTTGTATTCCTCCGTATACAAACGGGTCTGCGCTTCCGAGATATATCTGGTCTCTTTCATTGAAGACACCGTCGTGGTTGATGTCGATGTAGCGCGGCGAACCGGGTGCATACTGTGCGTTGGCGGCAGATACGTATCCCCGTGTGATCCTGTTGCGCTCGATTTCTTCCTGTGACTTCCACGTGCCTGCGTACTGGAACCCCCAGAGGGCATTGAGGGGATATCCTTGTACATAGCCGTACATCATGTAGCTATTGTTGCCATAAGCCCCGTATACATTCACGAAATCAAATATTCCGATGTCCTCCACCATTTGCTGGTTGTGGGATATGGAAAACATCGTAGACCAGGAGAAATCTTGCCGCCTGACGTTCTGGCTCTCGATACTGAACTCAATGCCTTTGTTGGACGTCCGGCCCACGTTGGCGAACCGCGTATTGTAGCCGGTATGACGGGGGGTCTGCACATCAAGCAGCAGGTCATGGGTATATGACAGGTAACCTTCTAACGTGATGTTTACCCGGTTGTTAAACAGTGCGATATCTGTGGCGGCATTATACATATCGGTCTTTTCCCAAGAGAGTTGTTCGCTCGCCAACCTGGAAGGATAGAACGCTACCGGCTGTGAACCGTCAAATAGGTATCCGTTCGTCGTTGAAGTCAATGCAGCGAGTGAACGGTATGAGGATATGCCGTCATTACCTGTGCGGCCGGCACTCAAGCGGACCGAAAGATCATCCACCCAACCGACCGATTCCATGAACGGTTCGTTGCTGACCGTCCACTTCAGCGCAGCTGAGGGGAAAAAAGCCCATTTCCTGTCTGCCGCAAAATTGGAAGCACCGTCTTGCCTGCCGGTGACGGTCAGGTAGTACTTGCTTTTGTAATTGTAGTTGGCCCTGGCCAGGAAAGACATTGAGGTTTTCTGCACATTATTGGTGGATGCGGAATAGTTTTCCTTATCGGGTATGGCGTTCATGTTGTTCCACCGGATTGCATCGGACTGGTAGCCTTCGCCCTGCAGGGAGAAATTGTCGCTGACCACCTGCTGCCCGATAAATCCGACCATCATATCGACGTGGTTGTCTCCCCATTTCCTGATGTAATTGGCAGTTGTCTGGCTCATGATGTTGCGCTCAGTATATTCTGCACGGTATGCCATGCCGCCCTCGTTTTCTGATTTGGCAGGGAGGTTTCCGGGATCATATCGGAACGTATGCTGCTGATAGTTGTAGTACGTCAACTGGGAATTGATTTTCAGCCCGTCAATAGGCTGGATATCGATGTATCCGGTGTTGGTGGATCCATTCCGCTTCACATTCCGGATGACATCCAGATCCAGCAAAGCCCTGGGCGAATTGAACCGCTGGCCGGAGTACCACAGGTCATTGAAATTGTCGAACGTTTTGATCAAGGGATTCAGGTAGATCGCGGCATTCCACCAGTTTGTTCCGCCAATGGTGACGACGTTCTGATCATCACTGCGCCGGGTATAATTGTATTTGTAGCCAACTTTCATCCACGGGAACATTTGATAGTCGAGGTTTAACCTGCCTGTAAACCGCCCAACTCCGCTGTTATCGATGATTCCACGGGTATTGTCGTACGTGACCGAAGCGTAATGGGTGGTCTTGTTTCCGCCGCCCGACAAGGAGAGTATCTGGTTGTGGTATGGGGCTATCCGAGTGATTTCATCCACCCAATCGGTTCCCTTGCCCATACTCAACGGATCCGGAAATGGATATTGCGATTGCGGGGTCTCAGGGCCAATGGCGCCAAAATTGTCAGTGGTGGCAAAGTAGGCAAAATCGTTGCGGTATTGCGCAAACTGCGAGGCATCCATGATGTCCAGTTTCCTGGGTAACTGTGAAATGCCAAATGTACTTTTCAAGGCAATGTCGTCTTTTCCTTTGCGGCCCTGCTTGGTAGTGATGATGATTACACCATTACTGCCCCTGGTGCCATATATAGCCGTGGCCGAGGCATCCTTAAGTACGCTGATGGACTCGATATCTGCTGTATTGATGTCTGCCAGATTGCTGATGCCATCTATCACCCCGTCAATGACAATCAGGGGCTCATTGGTAGCCGTGATGGATCGGGTGCCCCGTATACGGATCGATGCAGGCGCGCCGGGTTCGCCGGTTGAGGCCATGATGTCTGCACCGGGTACGCGCCCCTGCAAAGCAAGATCGACGGACAGCACCGGGGCATCCTGGATGTCTTCCATCTTTATATTCACCACAGACCCCGTGAGGTCTTTCTTTTTCACCTCGCCAAAACCAATGACGACGACTTCATCCATATCTGAGACCTTTTCTGCCATGGTCACGGCAATAGCTTCGGCTGTACTGACGGTTACTTCCCGGGGTTCATATCCCACACTGGAAAACTCCAATACTGCCGGCAAGCGATCTACCCGAAGCACAAACAGGCCCTGGCCATTTGAAACCGTCCGCAGTGCGCTTTCTTTCAGCCTCACGGTGACACCGGGCAACGGGCTACCTGTCGAATCACGGACACTTCCCCGGATGGTTGTTTGCTGAAAGGAACCTCCGGCTTCTCCCGTAGTTTGGCCGGACGGCTCTTTGTCTTTTTTCCGGACAAGGACAATGTTGTTATCCATTGTTTTGAACCCAAGGTTGAATTTGGGTAAAACAATGTTCAATGCCTTTATGGCATCGGTGTCTATAAAGTTGACATCAACCGTGTTGTGTGGTGAAACGAGGCCCTGCTCATAGAAAATGTTGTAGCCACTTTGTCGTTCTATCTCCTTTAAAAACACGGATAGCCGCATGTCTTTGCCCTGGATGGACACATTCTGGGCAAAGGTGGATGCGCTCACCTGGAAAACACCAGCAAGCACGAGAATCCATACAAATTTCATTGATAACGGGATTTTCCATTTAGGCAGGCAGTAGGGATTCAATATTTCAATGCCTAACCATTTTTTTTTATACATTTGTAAATCAGGTTGAAATTTATTTAAACGGATACTTTTCAATCATTTTATGTCCAAAGCGACATATTCAAAGCAGGGGCGGCTCCAACGCTCCTGTTTTGGTTATGTCTTGTATAGTACTTCCATTACATAACCGTAACCCTCCTTCCATCTACCTGAAATTTAACAGATCCTGTCCATTCGATTAGTTGCAGCAATTGCTTGAAATTTTCGAACCGGGAGATGGTTCCCGTGTAACGGACGCTTGACATATCCCCTTGGTAAACCACATCAATATCGTACCAGCGGGACACTTCCTGCATCACCCGCTCAATAGAGGCGTTATCGAAAGCAAACTTTCCATTCTTCCACGCCAACGTATAGTATGTATCCACCTTTTCTATGGATACCTTTTTCTGTTCTATGGAATACTCGGCCTGCTGGGAAGGGTTGAGGTAATGTATATCCTGCCGGCCGTCATAGCGTAATGCCACGGCTCCCTCTACCAAGGTGGTGGTTATATTTCCATCGTAGTTATTGATGTTAAAGCGGGTACCTAAGACTTCCAGTGTCTGATCGCCGGTCTTCACTATAAAAGGCCGTTTTTTCCCGTTTTTGGTAGACTTTTGCACTTCAAAATAAGCTTCTCCTTCCACTTCCACTTCGCGGGTATCTGAAGCAAAGACGACAGGGTATCTCAGTTTTGACTCGGCATTCACCCACACGGTTGTCCCGTCGGACAGCACCACGCGATATTCCCCTCCCCTGGGCGTAATAATCGTATTATATACCGGTTGCGTGGTAGCAACATCGCCATCCACGTCATAGGAAATACCGCCATCCGCGCGGCGCAGGATACGCAGCTGGCCATCCTGCAAGATCGTATCTTGCGTTATCTTGTCCAGCTCGATGGCGGTGCCGTCGTCCAGCAGGATAATGGCGCGATCACTGCCGGGCACGATTTCCTGATGCCAAGCCAACAGCTCCCCGGGTGTATTATTGCCGTGCTGGAGGAAAAAATATCCCCCTATGGTGAGGACAACCAACACGCTGGCAGCGATGGCAATGGCGGCTGAGGAGATTTTTCTGGTTGTGCCGGGACGATTCGTGGGTTCTTCCCGCCATTGTTTCTTCACCCGGTCATCGCCCGCAATGCGGCCAAATAGCTTCTCCGTGTCAAATCCTGCCTCCTGAGTTTTTACCGGATCAAAAGACCGGTCCCATTCGTCATAGATAAGCTTCTGGCCCTCCCTGGTGTCCAGCAATCTGGCAAGGGATGACCTTTCCTCTTCCGTCAGCTCTCCGTTGCGGTATTTAGCGAGTAACCTACTTAGTTGTTGTCTGTCCAAAGTTCGCGTCTATTTACCTGATATAAACGCAGCCCAGGAAACGATGTACTAATCAGAAGAAAAATTTTATAAAAATATAGGCAAAGTATAGGTCTTGAAGCTTGACACGTACCATTTTGGTCGCCAATGCCAGGTGGTTTCTGACCGTATTCCTGGAAATACCCATCTGATTAGCAATGTCTTTCTGTGGCATGTCTTCCAGCTTGGACAATTTATAAACTTCCTGCTGTTGGGGCGGCAGGCTATCGATTATTTTTTCCAGTATTTCTGCCAATTCGGCCGCATCGATCTTTTCTTCGGTTTCCGTGGAAACGTAAGACCAGTCGCTTTGGGCAGCAACCATCGTATTGGAAAGGGAAATTTGCTTTCTGAAATGAGAGATGGTCAGCCGCTTGGCGATGACAAAAAGGTAAGGATACAGGTTTTCTTCGGATTGTATTTTATGCCGGTGAAGAAAGAGCTGCACAAATACTTCCTGGGTAAGCTCCTCGGCATCTTCCGCGTTCTTACATTTCGATATGATATAACGATGTATGATGGGAGAAAAGTAATCAAATACCATTCTAAAGGCTTCCTGATTCCCTTCAGTGAATCTCGAAAATCCGTCGCCGAAAAATATGTTGATAAACTTCATGCCTTTGCCGCGAAAAAAGCCAAGGTATATGACTTATCGGTTAGTGCTATGTTAAATAATCTTTACTTTTATATAAATAGCGATGACATATAGGTTATAATTCAACAAAATTAAACAAAAAAAGTGAGTTAAAAAGAGTGCGAATTGGGCAATCAACGCCAGCCCAATGCGGGTGCAACGTGCTTCAGGATAGCCGACAGCACATGTATGTTGTAATCCACGCCTAATGTATTAGGTATCGTCAGGAGAAGCGTATCCGCTTCTTGGATGGCTTCGTCGCGGGCCAATTCGTCGATGAGTTTATCCGGTTCGGCAGCGTAACTTCTTCCGAAGATGGCGCGTTTGTCTTGTTCGATCATCCCGATTTTATCTCCCCGCCCCGTTTCCTGACCGAAGTAGTAGCGGTCTTGATCGGTTACCAACGCAAAAATAGATCGGCTCACGGATACCCTCGGTTCGCGTTGGTATCCCGCCTTTTTCCACGTTTCTTTGTACAACCGGATTTGCTCAGCCTGCTGTATATGGAAAGGTTTGCCGCTCTCATCATATTTCAAGGTGGAACTCTGCAGGTTCATCCCGTTTTCAGCCGCCCAGATGGCCGTGGCGTTGGACGCGGATCCCCACCAAATACGTTCCCGTAACCCTGCTGAGTGGGGTTCCAGCCGTAATAGGCCCGGTGGATTCGGAAACATCGGATAAGGATTAGGTTGGGCGAACCCTATACCTTTCAGCTTGTCTAAGAATTCCAGCGCCTTACGGCGCCCCATATCGGCGTCCGTCTCCCCGTCTGCCGGTTCATAACCGAAATACCGCCAGCCATCGATTACCTGTTCAGGAGAACCTCTGCTGATTCCCAATTGCAACCGCCCGCCGGAAATCAAATCAGCGGCGCCGGCATCTTCCACCATATACAGCGGATTTTCGTAACGCATATCAATGACGCCTGTGCCGATTTCTATTTTGCTTGTTCTGGCGCCGATTGCCGCAAGCAAAGGAAACGGCGATGCCAGCTGCGCCGCAAAATGATGTACGCGGAAATATGCTCCATCTAAACCCATTTCTTCGGCAGCAATAGCCAAGTCAATGGACTGAAGCAGCGTGTCACTTGCCGTACGGGTTTTATAAGCCGGATGGTTGGACCAATGTCCGAACGATAGAAATCCTATTTTCTTCATAAATCGTTTACAAAGATAAGGATTATCTTAACCACTGACATGGGGCATCCGGCTAAACGTACAGTACCCACCGCACGTCAAAAGGGTCGATTATTTCGACCAGCTTCTGATTGTAAACGTCTGCGGCGGAATAACCTGTTTTGCCGGATGTTAGCTTTTCCATGAGCGATCTTCTTTGATAGGCCGTTGGGCAATGCATAAAAATGGAGATATAATTCCCAACCGTCCGCCCTTCGTTGTGTACCAAATCCGACCCATGGATGATGATGCTGTCAGAAACAAGCGACCCGCTGACCACCGGCATTTCTGTGTAGCCTTCCAATTCTCTTCCGAACGTTTCAAATTGCAATGTACCACCGAAGCAGGCTTGATAATGGGTGAGTGCTTTTCTGCAATTTCCGGAAAATGTGATGAAGATAGCACTCACCGATTTACTGCTATTCAGGCTAACCATAGGACAGCGGAATCAGGCATCAGGAATTTCCGGCTCTACAAGCTTGGTTAATTTCTCCAGCGATTCCTGCCAGCCTAAATAACACATCTCTGCAGGTATGGCGGAAGGAATTCCCTCTTGTACCACGTTGAGCTCAGTGCCGCATGAAACCTTTTTTAGCCGTACGGTTGTTGTCATCTCCCCCGGTAAATTGGGGTCGTCAAACGTATCGGTGTATTTAATAAGCTCATTGGGCTTTATTTCAAGATACGTTCCGCCAAAAGAGTGCCCATTCCCGGTGCTGAAATTAATAAACGTCATACGGAACTTCCCTCCTTCCGTGAAGTCCATTTCCTGCACGGTGCATACAAAGCCGTAAGGTGGCAGCCAGGTGGCGTGGGCTATGGGGTCTGCAAATGCCCGGAACACCTTCTCAGGGCTTGCCTGGATTACCCGGTGCAATGAAACTGAATTACTTTCCATGATCATAAAATTTTATTTGTTACTAATTAGTTCTTGGTACGCTTTGCTGATTGCTCATTTTCCTTTTTCCGGAACGTGATGATTTTTTTAATCAGCGTTTCGGGCAACGGTTTATCGTTTGGGATTTGGATAGCCGACTTACTTACCTTATACCCCTGTAAATCAGCCTTGAAGTGTTCCCAAAATGCGTCGCTATAGGGGTATGATAACGTGATGTGCTTAGGAAATGCGCAATAGTATAGCAGATAGCCGTGGTATTTAAAGCAGGGTATCTGATAGCTGATACATTCCTCTGCATCAGGTACTGCTTCATTGATGATTGCCCGGATTGTCTGCATCCGCGCCAGCGTTTCACCGGTGAATGCCTGATGATACTCATCGATTGTTTGATAATTGGTCTTAGCCATGGGCCTGGATTTTACGGTTATAGCGATACGAAACGGCAAGAATACCAAGCACAACCAGCGGCATCAGCATAAATCCAATGTTTTGATCTACGGCTGCATGACTGATGAATGCAAAGATCAGATTAAATGTAAGCCCTGCGTATGCCCATTCCTTGAGCCTGGCCGGGACTTGCGGAACGGAAATGGCCACTACGCCGAGCACCTTACAGATAATCAGTGCATAGGCAAAGTAATCCGGATAGCCTAAAGGCCTTGTACCTATGGTTGCCTGCTCACTTGAAAAAAGCAGGGCGCTAAGCGGCATGACACCTTCCCAAAGGATGATGATGATAGTGGCCACCCAGAAGATTGTTTTATACTTTTTCATGTTGTTAGATAAATAAAAGCTTTATGAATGGGTTGACTCAACATACGTTACAAAGTTGTTCAAGATAGCTTGCCAGCCTTGTTTCTGAAACTCCGGGTCATTTTCTGTCTCGGCATCAAACGTGGTTGCCACATGGGTTTTCCCGCTTTGTGGCGTGAACAGCGTAGTAGCCTTTCGCCCGTCTGGCATGGTGTAAGCAATTTCTTTGTGCAGTTCTACCTTATCATAAATGCCTTCAAAATCAAACCCGAAACTGCCATCTTTGGCTTCCATCCGATGCTTGAACTTTCCGCCTGCCCGGAGGTCGTTTTCACTGCTTGGGCTATGCCAACTTGGGTCTGCGGTATTCCATTGCATAATGTCGCTTGGTGTATTCCAAACCTTCCAAACTTTTTCTACGGGCGCATTTACCGTTGCTTCTACCGTAATTTTTGTTGCCTGTGCCATGATTGTTTACGTTTTTTTGTTTGTTAAATTCTACCATTCAAAAGTACAACAGGACATAGGATTCCGGCTGTTATGAAAATGACAACTTTAGGGGTGAATTATGACAAAACTATTTTATAACTTGCACCTATGTACTTGACCAATGGTTATTTCTATGAGAATTTCTGTTTTTGTACCTGAGTATGGGGTAATTGAAGCCGTTACGCCGCCATTCAGAACGTTTCATACCGCCAATGAGTTTTTAGCTACATTTGGCAAAAAGCCGATCTTTAAGGTTGAGTATGTGGGCTTGAAAGAATATGTGCCCGCCAACAACGGTGAATACCTTATAAAAACCGATAAGCTGCTCAGCGAGGTGACCGAAACCGACTTACTGATTATACCTCCGACATTCGGTGATACCGTCAAAGGGATTCAAGCCAATGCGGAGGCGATCCCTTATTTCAAAAAGTTGCATGAAAAAGGCGCCAGTCTGGCCAGTCTGTGCATCGGTGCTTTTCTGTTAGCGGAAACAGGCCTGCTCAACGGCAAAAAGTGCTCCACACACTGGGCTTATATTAATGAGTTTAAAGAACGGTATCCCGAAGTGGAAGTGGAAGACGGCGCCATTATAACAGAACATGGCAATATTTACAGCAGCGGCGGAGCGAGCAGCTTATGGAACTTGATATTGTACCTTGTTGAAAAATTTGCCGACAGAGAGACAGCCGTGATGATATCCAAATATTTTGCGTTGGATATTGGAAGGGATAGCCAATCGCAGTTTGCTATTTTCAAGGGACAAAGGAACCACGGCGATACTGAGATCCAGAAAGTGCAGGATTACATTGAAAAAAATTATCATCATAAAATAATAATAGAAACGCTGGCAAACCTGATTAATACGGGCCGCAGAACTTTTGAAAGGCGGTTTAAGGAGGCTACCAACAACACACCCATTGAGTATATACAACGCGTAAGGATAGAAGCCGCCAAAAGCTTCTTTGAAGCGTCAAGAAAAAATGTAACGGAAATCATGTTTACTGTAGGGTATACAGACACGAAAGCATTTAGAGATACCTTTAAAAAAATTACGGGGCTAACACCCATAGAGTACCGGAACAAGTTTGCCCGGGTGGCACATGAGGTGTAATTTGCGTGGCCGCACTTATCATCCCAAACGCTGTATTTGCAAACTGGCTGTGGTACATCGTTAAGAAATTCAGTTCGTCAACGGATATAGCGTTGTGCTGGGCGATAGGCCTATGACGTTCCACCTTTGAGCTCAAACCGGTATCCCGCTTGTTTCAGGCCGTACAAGCCATGCATCACCCAGTAATCTTTTTCAACCAGTACCGGGTCAATTCCCTTTTCTTCGGAAACGATATGATCAGGTCCTTGAAATCCCTGTGATGATGAAGGTAAGTCACGCTTTGGCTACAAATCGGGTATTTCAATTTAAATACCTTATCTTACAAGAATAAATTATACGATCATGGCAAAAGACAAGGGATCAAAGAAAGAAGGCGGCAAAAAGACCGCCGTAAAGAGCTTGAAGGAAAAACGTGCTGACAAGAAGGAAAAACAGCCAGAGAAGCGCAGGAAAGATTAACTCCTGAAGTGGATGAGCTTTTTCCCTTCCGTAGAATGCTGCAACCAAGCCAATGCCTTGGTTTTGATCTGCCTCACACGTTCGGTAGTCAACCCCAGCTGCCGGCCGATTTCTCCAAGGTTTTTCGGTTCAGACCCACCGAGTCCGAAAAATAGTTTCAGCACCAGTTGCTCCCGTTGGGGGAGCCCGCGTATCGCATCCCCGACAACGATTTCCAGTGAGTCGCTCATCGCCCGATGGTCCGTCGGCACCCCGCCATCAGGCAATGAATCTAATAAGCTCATATCCGGCGAATGAAGGGAGGGAGCATCTACCGAAACTTGCTTGTTGCCGTTTAACAATATGCGGCCCAATCGCTCAGACGAAACGCCAAGCTCCTCGGCCAGCTCCTCTACGGTAGGTTCACGCTCCAAATGCTGCTCCAGCTCGGATTGCGACCGCTTCACTTTGACCAAATCAGCGATTTGGTTTAATGGTAGACGGACCGTGCGCGACTGCACGGAAATGGCCGACATGATGCTCTGTCTGATCCACCAGACGGCATAAGATATAAATTTAAAGCCGCGTGTCTCGTCAAACCGTTTCGCTGCTGTGACCAGCCCCAGGTTTCCCTCGTTGATCAGATCCTCAAGCACCACGCCTTGATGCTGAAATTGCTTGGCTACCGAAATCACGAACCGAAGGTTCCCATTGACCAACCGGTTCAACGCTGCGGTGTCTCCTGCCCGTATCCGGACGGCCAGCGCAACTTCCTCATCACCGGTGATCAAGTCATATTTACTTATATCATGCAAATAGCTACTCAGGGATCGATTGGCGCGGTTGGTAATCGATTCGGATATTTTCAGTTGCCTCATGTGCTGCTTTCGTGTGAAGGGTATGCCGTAAATGTAGGTAATTAAGTCGGACAAATTGGGGAAAACCAGATAATACCCTACCGTTGCGCCATCCTTTTTGAATATCCGTGCTCACCAGGTGTGAGTGTTGCCATGTACGTCCTGCAAGCGCGGTGTGGAAGGAATAAAAAAACCACCAGGCTGATGCCCGGTGGTCTTCATACAATATCTGAAAAAGAGAAATTAAATCAATTTTACGTTTACTGCATTGAGGCCCTTTTGGCCTTGCTCGACTTCAAATGAAACATCATCATTCTCACGGATCTGGTCTTTCAACCCGGAAGAGTGAACAAATACCTCTCGTCCACCGTCTTTGGGGGTGATGAAACCGAAACCCTTAGTCTCATTGAAAAATTTTACTACGCCTTCTTGCATTGGCTTTTGAATAAAAATGAATTGAATTATTAATTGGTTAAAGGTAAGAATAAAATATTGTAATTCAGCGTTTTTTATTTCGGCCGAGCGGGATCGTATACTCCCAGGTATATGCGGAAGTTGGTGATGCTGCAAGACACCATATTTTGATATAATAAAAATATGCACACCTTTGGCACAAGCGGAAACCTGCACGACACTGATAATGGAGCAGGCGGTTAAGCGGCAGGTATTTTATACGCCACGGCATTCATATTCACGCCAGCGCCCATGGAAGCAAATACAATCACACTTCCTTTCTGCAGGACTTGATCAATTAGTTTCTCTTTATACATCAAGTCGTATAAAGTCGGTAATGTTGCTACAGAACTGTTCCCGAGCCATGAAATCGTCATCGGCATCATGTCTTTTGGCGAGCTATTCAGGCCATATAGTTCAAATAGGTTCCTCAGGATCGCCTCGTCCATTTTTTCATTTGCCTGATGGATCAGCACTTTATCGACTTCCGTGATTGATAGGCCCGCTTGGTCAAGACACTCCTTCGTGGTTTGTGGCACGGCCTTTAACGCATACTCGTATAGCTTCCTGCCATTCATTTTGAGAAACAGGTGATCATGGCCGTATTCAGGATTGGAAGATTTGCCCATGCGTAATACATAGGCCAGTTCGGTGGCGTAAGACTTAGTGGCATGGCTCAGAACGCCCACCGGTGTGTCACTCTGTCTGGCTTCCAAGACGACAGCCCCGGCTCCATCGGCGTAGATCATACTATCCCGGTCGTGCGGATCGGAGATCCGTGACAGTGTTTCCGTTCCGATAACCAATACCCGTTTGGCACTGCCGTTGCGGATGTAAGTATCTGCCTGGATCACACCTTGTAACCAGCCGGCACAACCGAAAGGCAAATCGTAAGCGATGGTTGACGGGTTTTTGATAGTTAAACGATGCTTGACCCGGGATGCCAATGCCGGCACGAATTCACTTCTGCGGTTATCAGCCCTGATGTCGCCAAAGTTATGGGCAACGATGATATAATCCAGTGTTTCCCCGTCTATCCCGCTGGAAGCCAGCGCGTCCTGTCCGGCGAATGCGGCAATGTCAGACGCGACTAGATCATCGGTCACGTACCTTCTTTCTTGGATACCGGTAATCCGGCCAAATTGCCTGATGATCTCCGCATTCATTTTTTTCAGCTTGGTACCGTCCTGGTCATAAAAGGCATGCTCACGGAAATCTTCGTTTCGTATTCTTCTGGTCGGAATATAACTGCCGCTTCCAACAATAACGGCATAAGTCGGATGATCCATTGCGTTGTGATGTATGAATTATTCCTTTCCAAGGAGCTTTAGCATTTTTGCAGATCGGATTATTACCCATTAAAGAACAAGCTTGCAAAAGTATTGTTTAGCCAAAAATTAATCGGACCGGATTTCTATTTTGGTTAGGGCTTATGCTGCTGAGATACGCGAAAGCATGCATGGGCGTAACTCTTGCCGGGGTGATCCGGGCGATACCCGCCTTGGTAATATTACGGTCGAATGATAAAAGAAAAAACCCTATAAACGTGCTGTCTATAGGGCTTTGATGTTAAATGATTCCTTTGGTGCGGAGAGTGAGGGATTCGAACGATCCCTATAACCTCCTCATTTAATATCTTTTATAAGCTTCGATTTTCTGCGGTCTCGCTATGGTCTCGCTGTATTAAAATCTACGCTTCCCTATTCCTAAACGTTAAACAAAGATACGAAATGAACGGGTTTAAACCTTATACTTTATGCAGTTTATAGTACTTTCAGGATGGCGGTCGATCAGCTCGCATATATAAATAACAATCTCGTTTTAGGACGAATACTTATGGTCGAGCATAGGTGTTTTCGGAACATGAAATAACACATTTATTGTCGCAAATAACGTTTCGCGACAGAAAATAGGTCTTATTGTCGTGAAAAAATTATTATTTCAGATAGTGACCACGAAGTGACTGTATTTCAAGAATCACGAGGGTATGATCATTATAAATTTCATAAACGATACGATGTTCCCGGTTGATCCGTCTTGACCAGGAACCGGATAGCTGATGTTTCAAAGGTTCAGGTTTACCAATCCCCTCAAATGGATTTTCTATAATAGCAAGAATAAGTTGCTGTATTTTCTTTTGAATAGCTTTGTTTCCAGACTTTTTCCAGTAGTTCAAATCCTCAACTGCCTGTGGAGTATAGATTACTTCCATAAGTCTTCCACGGCTATTTTAACTCCTTTGCCATTTTTGACATCTTCCCGGCCCTTGAGAATTTTCTTGACGAAATCCGGATCATATGGACTTTCTGAACCCTTAGTTTCAAAATCCATTTTCAATGCCTTGGCAAAAGCTTTAATAGCCTCCAACTGCGTTTTGTTCTTAGGACGTATAAGTATGGTATCCATGATGCAAAAATACTAAATTTTACGTAAAATATAATTGTTATTGCTTAATGTGAAATCATTTGTATGGTCATTTTCAAACAATTGTATAGGATTGTGCCGGTTCTGTAGTCCGGTTGTTTATCGTGGTCGAAACTAAACGCCATTCAATAATTCCAAATCCTGCAGTTTTCTTCCCAGCTCATCGTCTGTCCCTAATTTCAACACATCTTCGTGCAAACCCAGTACCCGGAGCACGTTAAAATACGCACCAAATGCAACGCTTGGATCTCCTTTCTCGATGAGGTATAACGTTGAGCGTGCGATGCCCGCACGCTCTGCCACTTGAATGGTCGTTAGTTTGCGACGTTTTCTCGCAAGCTTTATATTCTCGCCCATCTGCTCCAGGAGCTTACTGTGTTTCGGTAAAACAACCTGTTTCTTCGTAGTCATTTTCTAACTATTGTTTGTTATTACATACAAATGTATGTATTTTGATTGAAATAACAAACAAATATATCATTGTTATTATTACAAAACTCAAATGCTATTTAATAATCCGCCGATTCAACCTTAACATAAATTGGGAAAAGCCCGGCTGCATTGGCCTTAGCGGCCCTGGGATAAATGTGGACGTTTAAATCTGTCTTCATCATGCTGGTATCTATTAGGTCTCTAATTATATTCCATTTTACAGCTTAAATCAAGATGTTCATCTTGAACACTTCTGACGTAACTATTTGTTAGTTATGTCGTTGTGACGTTTAGCGAGACCCTAAACCAACCATTTGCAGGGTCTCGATAGGGTCTCGCTGGAACAGGGAATTATTGAATGATCAGGAAGACTTGTAAAAGAAAAAACCCTATAAACGCGCTGTTTATAGGGTATTGATACGAAATGATTCCTTTGGTGCGGAGAGTGAGGGATTCGAACCCCCGGTCCGGTTAAGGACAACGGTTTTCAAGACCGCCGCATTCGACCACTCTGCCAACTCTCCGGCGCAAAAGTACAAACTCTGGGAGATATTGCAAATTCAATTGTATTTTTTTTAATTGAGACTTCCCTTCTGCCTCAGGACCAAGCAAATAGCTAAAAAAATGGCCTCTGATCGCCTTAACCGATAGTCAATCTCCCGACTGCAACATTCCAAAAAACACAAATAGAAAACCCCTCTTTACACGAGTAAAGAGGGGTTAGTACGCCAATCAGGATTCGAACCTGAGACCGACGGTTTAGAAAACCGTTGCTCTATCCAGCTGAGCTATTGGCGCCCGTAATGCGTGCAAAGTTATATTAAACTTGTTTCAATTGCAAAAACAATCAGTCCAATTTGCGGTTATCTCTCAAAAACAGCTATGCGAAGTTTCTTATTTATCTTAGCCCTAATCTTGGTAGCCATCTGGGCAATC
This sequence comes from Parapedobacter composti, assembly GCF_900112315.1. Classification (GTDB taxonomy): domain Bacteria; phylum Bacteroidota; class Bacteroidia; order Sphingobacteriales; family Sphingobacteriaceae; genus Parapedobacter; species Parapedobacter composti. The sequence goes on from NZ_FOLL01000022.1 coordinate 52,653, forward strand.
GGTGTATTTTGGTATGCATTGAAGGGAATGTTCAACATTATCATCTTCTTTGCGGCCGTTGCATTCATTATCGCCATCTTTAACAGGCCCAAGCGAACTGGTTAGGCCTGCGCCGTAGGCCCGCCGAAGTTCATTGGAAACGGCGGATTTTCGTGCGTATCGATTTTGCCGTTTACGGCTTCGTACTTGGCGATATTGTCGTCCAGGGCATGCAACAAACGCTTGGCGTGCTCGGGCGTGAGGATAATCCGTGATTTAACCCTCGCCTTGGGCACGCCGGGCATCACCCGGATGAAGTCAAGCACAAACTCGGTGTTGGAATGTGTAATGATGGCCAGATTGGAATAGATGCCTTCGGCAATATCTTCGGCCAGCTCGATATTCAATTGATTTTCTTTGTTCTCCGTCATTTGGGTATTGTTTGGTTAAGCTTGCGCCTACCGCCTGCTTATGCACAAAGGTGCAAAGAAATTTCAGCGGATTAAAAACTATTGTGCAAATGTCCTGAAATCTTGTCCAGGCTTGATGGCCAACAGCGTTTCGTAGATTAACCGGATTACATTGTCTACGTCTTCTTTGTGTACCATCTCAACGGTGGTGTGCATGTAACGCAACGGCAATGATATCAGCACGGAAGGTACGCCCTCGTTGGAATAGGCAAAGGCGTCGGTATCGGTTCCGGTCCACCGTGATGATGCTTGCCGCTGGAAAGGGATACTGTGCTTGGTTGCCGTTTCTGCCAATAGCCTGTTGAAATTAATCTGTACGGACGGTGCATACGATATCACCGGCCCTTTGCCGCAGGCTAAGTCGCCCTGGGTAATTTTATTGATCATAGGCGTCTGAGTGTCGTGCGTGACGTCCGTAATGATGGCTGCGTTGGGCTTTATGCGATGGGCAATCATTTCGGCACCGCGGAGACCTATTTCTTCCTGAACGGAATTAACAATATAGAGACCGAAAGGAAGTTTCTTCTTATTTTCTTTGAGCAACCGGGCCACTTCGGCAATCATGAACCCTCCTGCCCTGTTGTCGAGCGCCCGGCCCACGTAATACCGATTGTTCAGCACCATGAACTCATCTTCGTATGTGACCACACAGCCGACATGTACACCCAAAGCTTCCACTTCTTCCTTACTGGTACACCCGCAGTCGAGAAAGATGTTCTTCAACGAAGGACTTTCTTCCTTTTCCCCAGAACGGGTATGGATAGCTGGCCAGCCAAAAACGGCCTTTACCACGCCGTTGTCGGTATGGATATTCACTCGCTTAGATGGAGCAATCTGATGGTCGGACCCGCCGTTGCGAATCACATAGATTAACCCATCTTTGGTGATGTAATTGACAAACCACGAAATTTCATCGGCATGGGCTTCGATGACCACCTTATAATCTGCCTGCGGATTGATGACGGCCACAGCCGTTCCGTAGTGATCAGTAAATGTTTCGTCTACATAAGGCTTCAGGTAATCCAGCCAAAGGCGCTGCCCTTCCCATTCAAAGCCGGTGGGCGACGGGTTATTGATGTACCGCTCAAAAAATTCAAGGGAGGTTGCTGTTACGACGGGATGATGTTGTTGCTGGTCTTTCTTTGCTTTTGCCATGTTTTGATTGCTAAATGATGCATGCCCTTATACGGGCTGAGCAAAATTAGAAAATGTCAGGGATAATGCCCAACTTTGAATAAACAATGGTATTGGCATAACTGTTAGCAAATTATGAAAAAGAAGTTCTTCAAACTACTTGTGAAACTGAACAACAGGGTGTTGCCGAAATATTCCAAGAAAGATCCGTCAAGATTGACGAAATTTCAGCAGGCCATTGTGGGCTACCGGTATTGGGCACTGATTAATTCGCTTTAATGCACGGGGATTTCCGGCTTTGCGGGCTTCTTTTTTTGTGCCCTCAGGTTAAGATACTCTACCAACACGGAAAATGCCATGGCAAAGTAAATGTAACCCTTGGGGATATGCTGATTGAACGCTTCGGCCGTGAGCGATACCCCTATCAATAACAGGAAAGCCAATGCCAGCATCTTGACCGTGGGGTGTTTATTGACAAAATTGCTGATGGTTCCGGCTGATATCATCATAATAACAATGGCAATAACCACGGCGGCAATCATTACCTCGATGCGATCAACCATACCCACAGCGGTAATGACTGAATCCAGCGAGAACACCACATCAAGGATAATAATCTGGATGATAACGTTGGTAAACGTTACGGCCTTCCCCTTTAGTTCATGACTATCCCCTCCCCCTTCGATTTTGTGATGGATTTCGGTAGTGCTCTTGTAAATCAGGAATACGCCCCCGAGCAGAAGTATCAGGTCGCGCCCCGATAGGTTAAGATACGCCTGCCAACGTTCGTTTTGGATGTTGAACCACGTTGCCAGGTCAATCAGCGTTCCTGTAAGTGACATCACCCACTTGATGGAAAACAAGAGCAGCACCCGCATGATCAGGGCCAGTGCCAAGCCCAGTTGCCGGGCACGGGCTTGCTGCTCAATCGGCAGCTTTCCGCTTAATATGGAAATGAAAACGATGTTGTCAATGCCGAGTACGATCTCCAGTACGGTGAGTGTAAGCAGTGAAATCCAGATTCCGGGGTCTAAAAGCCATTCCATAAGCAAGATGTAAACGTCCAAATCTACATATTGTTTCGCTTACTTCAATACTTCACGTGCAATTATCAACTTCTGGATTTCAGATGTTCCTTCTCCGATGGTGCAGAGCTTGGCATCACGATAATATTTTTCAACCGGAAAATCCTTGGTATACCCGTATCCGCCGAATACCTGTACGGCTTCGGTTGCGCACCGCACAGCTACCTCCGAGGCGTAATATTTAGCCATGGCAGAATTTTTTGTCACCTCAAGACCCTGGTTTTTCAGCTCGGCGGCCTGCCGGGTCAGCAATTCTGCGGCTTCAACTTCGGTAGCCATATCGGCCAGCTTGAAAGAGATGCCCTGGAAGTTGGCAATCGGCTGCCCGAACTGGTGTCGTTCTTTGGCATATTTCAGGGCTGCATCCAGCGCGCCCCGCGCAATTCCAAGCGCCAGCGCCGCAATGGAAATACGCCCGCCGTCTAAGACCTGCATGGCCTGCCTGAAACCTTCGCCTTCTTCACCCAGCAGGTTTTCCCGCGGCACGCGGCAATTGTCAAATACCAGCCCGGTTGTTTCCGATGCTCGCATACCGAGTTTGTTTTCTTTTTTGCCATGGGTGAAACCGGGAGTACCTTTTTCAATGACCAGGGCCGATACGCCATGCGAGCGGCCCTTCTCGCCTGTACGCACCATGACCACGGCCAAGTCGCCGCTTTTTCCGTGGGTAATCCAGTTTTTTGAACCGTTTACCACATATTCATCGCCGTCCAGCACCGCCGTGGTGCCCATGCCAAGAGCATCCGACCCAGTATTAGCCTCGGTAAGCGCCCATGCACCTATCCATTCTGCCGTAGCCAGCTTAGGCAGCCAGCGCTGTTTTTGGTGTTCGTTACCGAAGGCGAGGATATGGCCGGCACAAAGAGAATTATGCGCCGCAAGGGAGAGGCCCACGGCGCCGCACACTTTGGCTACTTCAACGATAATATCGACATATTCATGATACCCCAAGCCTGCGCCCCCATACTCTTCCGGCACCAAAACGCCCATGATACCCAATTCGCCCATAGCCTTGAACGTGTCAAGCGGGAAAGTCTGTGTTTCGTCCCATTCCATCACATGTGGACGGATATGCTTCTCCGTGAATTCACGCACCATCTGGCGCACCATTTCGCGGTTTCCGCCATCCGTTATCTCCTGTTCGCTATGCATAATCTTCGGTTTTACGCAATTATACGTAATGCTCTTAGAAAAGTAAACCAAAAAAAATACGGTATAATGCAGAATAGTTTGGTTTTCGGTATAAATACAGCTTGGTTGCTACTGACACATACTATTGCACACGAGCGGTACGCCGCGGATTTTTTTTAAAAAAATTAACGCTACATTTAGGGAAAGACTACCTTTGAAGAAATTTCACTGACGTACCATGAAACACCGAAAACTCATTTTCCCGGGATTGTTCGTTTTTTCCTTGTTGGCTTGCCACATGACGTGGGCGGGCCCGAGAGCCGGGCTGGCAAACGGCAAAGAACCCATTGAACTGAAGTTTAACCTAAAACCGGGCGAAAAATACCTGTTCTCTTCAGAGACTAGTCAACGCATCGTCCAGGAAATGATGGGCCAGAAGATGACCACCATCCAGAGCGTTACATCGCACTATATCTACGACATCCTTTCCGCCCAAGATGGTGTTACGAAAGTGCAGGTTACTTTTGACAAAATAAAAATGGGTACGGACGTTGCGGGAATGCAACGGCTCACTTATGATTCTGACAACCCGGACGAATCGGCCAAAGAGATGAAACCCATGTCTGTCATGATCGGCAAATCGTTTTCCATGTATGTCAGCGAAGCGGGGAATGTAGAGAGAATCGAAGGTCTTAGCGAAATCTTCGATGAACTGGAAGGCATGCAGGGTGAGATGCTTAAACAGTTTTTCGGCGACTCTACCATGATGCAAAACATGAGCATGATGACCAACATCTATCCCGACGGCCCTGTTGATGTGGGCAGTCAATGGAACAAGGCTTTTGCCGGCCCATTGGCAGGCATGATGAAAGTTAGTTCAGACATGACGTTCTCATTATCGGCTATTGAAGGGTCGAATGCCCAGATTGCGGTGCAGGGCACCCTCGATTTTTCAAAGCTGGAAAACGGCAATCCCATGCTTCAACACGCCACGCTCAACCTGAACGGCACGCAAACAGGCACGTTGACTGTTGACACGCGGTCTGGCCTGCCCATGAAAAGTGTACTTAATCAGGAAATCAAAGGCGACCTCGAAATACAGGGAATGAAGATACCGATGACCATGGTATCTGACATCACCATTACCGGGGTTAAATTATAGACGGCAGCAGAAACACCATCAGTAGTTTGCCAGCGTTACCACCGAAGAACTATAGCGGGCGAGCCGCTCATGCCCCTTTAGGAAGTCCAGACCAATGACAAAGGCGTAGCCTGCCACCTGGCCGCCGAGTTGCTCGATGAGTTCGCTTGCGGCCACGACGGTTCCGCCGGTAGCTAACAGATCGTCATGTATCAGCACGCGGGCACCGGGAGAAAAGGCATCTTCATGGATTTCAATGGTAGCCCGCCCGTATTCCAGGGCATACTCTTGCTTTATGGTGCGGCAGGGAAGTTTCCCCTGTTTCCGGATGGGTACGAAAGGCTTGCCGAGGCGCTGCGCCAGCATCAGCCCGAATAAGAATCCACGGCTTTCAATGCCGGCGACAACATCAATGGCGCCCGTCGTAAGCCGGTTGACGAAACTGTCTACTATTGCACCGCAGAGGGCCGGATCCTGAAGGATGGGCGTAATATCTTTGAAAACAATCCCCGGTTCGGGAAAGTCAGGAACGTCACGTATCACGGACTTTAACAAATGCTCAATCATTCGGAAACGGTTAAATATGGTGCAATTTTACTAAAAATTACCTCGTCCATGATGGCAATGCCCAACAAATCTTCGATAGCCCGGTATGGTCCGTGCTGCTTACGGTACTGCACGATGGCGTTGGCCAGCTTTGAACTGATAAAGGGATGGGCATTTAGCTGGCGGTAATCGGCGCTATTGAGCGGAATTTTACGGATGCCGGCGCTATCTACATACACGTAATCCCGTAAACCATTGAAGCGAACGGTGTCAAACCCGTATACGTCCATCAATTGTAAAATATGGTGAAACCCGCCAAGGAGATCCCGAAACCGTACGATTCGCGAAGCGAAGACAGGTCCGATGCCCGGCAGTTGCTGCAACGTTGTAGAATCGGCGGCGTTCAGTTCAATCGCCGGGATCGAAGTGGTTACTTCGGACGATGCGCGCGTATTGTCTGCACCGCCATCGCCGGGCACTGGATGGGCGACAGGCGGTTTCGGTGTCTGCTGGGGTATCCGGATGTAGGGTTCCAAACGGATATAGTCTGCCTCTTGGATGGCATAGATTTTCTTCAGATCTTCTTTCCGGCGAAAACGCCCGCCTTTGGCCTCATAGTTTTTAATCATTCGGATCTGCCGCTCGGATAGTCCCAGCCGCTTCCAATCGACGACAGCCAACCCATTGGGGTTGAACGGAAAATATTCAACGATATCGCTTTCTTCGTTAGGCGGTGGCGATACTGTGTTTTCGACGGTGGCCAGGAACGCTTCTATTTCTTGCACACGGTCTGAAATACCGTCATCCCTGTTATGCTGCCACCGGGAATACCCATACGGCCATATCCACATGCCGATTAACAGCACGCAAAGGATGGCAATCCCTTTCAGCTCCCTACGGCTAAAACCGAAATATCTCTCAAGCCAATTGAGCATAGGTCTACAGTGTAATGCGCCCTGAAAATAACAAAAACACCCGACAGTTAAAAACCATCGGGTGTTTCTGGGCTCGGCGGAGTGTTGCTAAGCCGTATATAGTGCCGTGGTGGCCAACAATTCCTTGTGGTTGCTTACTTTGGCCCTCATTTTGGTTTTATGTTTGTTGATTTGTCTGCGGAGCGACTCTATCGCCAAATCCGTCGCTTCTTCAAAGGATTTGGCCTGCGCCTTAGCAAACAGCTGGCTACCAGGTATATTAAGCTTAAATTCGGTTACTTTGTTGGCTTCATCTTCAACATTTTCCAGCTTTAGGTAACATTCGCCATCGATGATACGATCGAAAAACTGATTGAGTTTGTTCACCTTTTTCTGGATGAATCTGATGAGTTTCCTGTCTGCATCAAACCGGATAGATTGCACAGTGATATTCATATTTCCTCCTTTTTTTAAGCCTTTGGATGGGCTTGCTTATAAACTGATTTCAACCGTTCGACCGAATTGTGGGTATAGACTTGGGTGGCTGCGAGGCCAGCATGCCCCAATAACTCTTTAATGGCATTCAAATCTGCTCCGTTGTCAAGCAATGCGGTAGCGAACGTGTGCCGCAGTACATGCGGACTTCTCTTTTGCTGTGAAGAAACTGTACTTAGATAACGTGTTACAATATTATAGATTAGCTTCCGATAAGCATGCTTACCTTCTTTAGTAACGATCAATTGGGTAGATATATTATCAAATTGCTGGGCTTTTTTTTCAGCAATATAACGCCGAAGTAGTGCCAGGAGCGTCCGGTTCAGCGGAACAAGCCGCTGCTTGCTGCGTTTGCCGAAGATCAGCAAGTTTTTATTATAAAAATCGATATGCTCGTCCCGGATGTGCAGAAGTTCAGCCAAACGGATGCCGGTACCGAACAGTAGTTCCAGCACGGTCCGATCACGCAGCCCCTCGAACGTGTCAGGAAATGCATGCTCCATATCAAGCAACGCAGACAGCTTGTCTTTATCCACCACTACGGGAAGTCGTTTGGGTGCTTTCAATGCTTTTACCAGCGTGAACGGATTATGTGGCAGTGCGCCTTCACGCATCAGGAATTTATGATAGGTACGGAGCGCGGAGAGGCTGCGGTTGACACTCGTGGGACTATGGCCTGCCTCAAGCAGTCCGGCCAGGTAAGCCCTGGCATGACGGTGCGTAACATCCCGGAGAGAAGTATCCTGATCAAGTAACCGGCCAAGGTAACGCTGAACTTCATGTGTATAGGCCGCCAGCGTATGGTCGGAATAGCGCTTCTCGTACTTCAGAAAATTTGTAAAACGGTCCAAAAACATCGAAAACTACCCTTATATTCCACAAGTTGAATATACGGATAGTTTCCTGATGTCGCAAATAATTTGCTAAATAATCTGCGTTATATGTACCTTAGATGGTATCTTGAGCGAGACTTTGCTTGTAAATAGCCTTTTTGATCTGTGTACGACGGGTAACGGATCTCTTCTCATAGGCCTGGCGTGCGCGTAGCTCCCGCAATACTCCGGTCTTTTCAAACTTCTTCTTAAAGCGCTTCAACGCCCGGTCCAACGATTCACCTTCTTTCACATTGACAATAATCATATCCTATATACCTCCTTTCGTACAACTTTTATCCGGTTCGCCCTCTTGGGTTCAACCTGCCGTGCTTTAACCCACGGGGTCGCAATATTACGACAATTTTTCCAAACCACCAAATGTGAAACTACTTACCTCCCGTTACATCAATGAAAATACCGGTTGAGTAAGAAGAACGCGCTGAAGCCAGCCACAGAATAGCCTCCGCAACTTCTTTTGCTGAACCGCCCCGTTTCAGAGGTATGGCTTCCTTTACCCGGTTTATCCGATCCGGTTCTCCCCCATCGGCATGAATATCGGTATGAATGAATGCCGGACGGACGGCATTTACCCGAATACCTTCTTCAGCCACTTCTTTTGACAAACCGAGTGTTAGGGTGTCCAACGCCCCTTTACTCGCTGCATAGTCGGTATATTCAAAGGGCGACCCTGTTCTGGCGGCAATGGATGAAACGTTGACAATGGTTCCGCCCGGACCGCCAAACTTCGTTGACATCCGTTTAATGGCCTCCCTGCAACACAGGAATTGACCGATTATATTGGCGTTGAAAATCCGCTGTAACCGATTATAATCCATGTCAACCAGTTTCATTTGCCGTTCCAGAATCCCAGCATTGTTCACCAGGCAGTGCAGACTCCCAAAATGTTCATCCACTTCTGAAAATAGCCGGAGCACGTCATTTTCCTTGGATACATCCGCCTGAATAGCCGTGGCCCTGCCGCCGTTAGATAGGATCCGGTTAACTACATTATCCGCCGCCTGCTTGTTTTTACGATAATTAACCGCCACGGCATAGCCATGTTCCGCAGCGAGAAGCGCAGTGGCGGCGCCTATTCCCCGGCCTGCGCCTGTTATAAGTATTGTTTTCATTTGTTAAGCATTTTTCCTTTTGCAATACTACGCACATGCGGAGCCCGCCTTCGTTGCTGTGTGGCTGATTTTATTTTAATAAGTTTACCAAGCAGGAGAATTTCCTTTGTTAACTCTTGCATCTGCATTGATTGTGCTATTTTATCAATTTCAAAATTCAGGGTTTCTATTTCTGTGGGGCGCCCGGCCCTGATATCCTGCAAGGTAGATATAAGCTGGCCGTCAGCAACTTTACTTATCTGCAGCAGCCCTTCTTCGATTTCGTGCGCATTCACCGCTATACCTGCGGAATTGGCCACCTTAACGCAAGCACTGATGATGTTACGGGCAAGCACCAAAGCATACTCATCCCTGTGGAAGATACCGTTGTCAATATCAAGTAAGGGACAAACCGAATTGAATACCGTATTTATGATTGTTTTTTGCCAGACAGCCTTTTCGATAGCTGCGGTTGGGCTAAACGTGAACTCAGGCGTGCTGATTGAAGCGACAATAGCGTTTAATGCGGCAACACTTCCTTTCACGACGCCGACGGGAGAAGCGGAAACCTGCCGGAACGAGACCGTGTCTTTGCTTGCCTGGCTTGTGGCAAACAACACACCTCTGTACAGCGCGTGATATCCCTGATGTAAAAATGGTGCTTCTATGCCCAATCCATTCTGTAATAGGACTATCGGGAATTGATTATTTCTTTTGCCGAGCTTGGCAGCAAGCTTATCGTTGCCGAAAGACTTGCTGGTCAGTACGACTGTTCCTTCAAAGCGTTTGATAGCGCTCAGGGTAAGTACCGTTATTGTTTGCACATATTTCTTGCCACCGGCCAATTCCAACGTGATCTCGTCATTAGCGATGCGGCCGTCATCTACGCTTCCTCTGACCAGCACAACGTCCCTCCCATTATGCTTCAGCATAACGGCAAGGGCTTTCCCAATGGCGCCGGCACCGATAATGTATACCATATTATCCTTGTTGGTCATCTGAACTGCATGGTTACCGCTTTGCTGATACATGATCTGACGGTGATTTTGTTATAATGCAGATTTGGCAATAAACATGGCCTTCATGTTTATTGGCGGAAAAACAAAGTTCGACAAAATATAATTATGGCAGCAGATGCAGTTTTATTACTTTTGCAGGCAGCAGATAAATGCGATGAATGGAAAAGGTCAAAGAGAAACCGGACTTTGCATACATGCGGATTGCCAAGGTCATGGAGCAGCAAATCTTGAACGGTACATTACGCACCGGAGACAAACTACCTTCTTTAAGAACCATTTGCCGTGAGTATGGCGTAAGCCAGAACACAGCGTTAACTGCTTACTATAACCTGGAAAGCAAGTTTTTAATTGAAACCAGGCCTCAATCGGGATATTATGTACGCTATTCAAAAACCAAAATTCCGTCTCTCCCTCAAATAACCAATCCGGGCGCTAACGCGGAGTACACGGATAGTGAATCAATGATCCGAAAGGTTTATGACAGCCTTGGGGAAGACGGACATTTGCCGCTTGCCTTAGGTTCTCCTGCTAATGAACTGCTACCCATCGCAAAACTCAATAAAGGATTGGTGACGGCTACGCGAGAGCTCAAAGGCAGCGGCGTAGCCTATGACAAAACGGAAGGTAACGAACGGCTGCGGCGGCAAATCGCCCGATGGTCTTTTGCCATGGAGTGCGATCTCAATCCCGATGAAATCATTACGACCAGCGGTTGTTTGAACGCCGTATCCCTTTGCCTGATGGCGTTGACCGAAAAAGGCGACACCATAGCCATGGAAAGTCCCATTTCATTCGGGATGCTGCAATTGGCTCAGACCTTAGGCCTCAAGGTACTGGAGTTACCTTCTGACCCCCGAAGCGGCGTTGACTTGAATGCGTTAGCAGATGCGTTGAAGAAGAGAAAAATAAAGGCATGCCTTTTTATCAGCAATTTCAGCAATCCACTGGGAAGCTGCATGCCCGACGAGAACAAAAGACAAGCCGTAGGCCTGTTAGCGAAATACGATATCCCGCTTATTGAGAATGACCTTAATGGCGATGTCTATTTCAGCCAAAAGCGTCCGAAGTCATGCAAAACGTACGATGAAAGCGGCTTAGTGCTTTGGTGCGGGTCCGTATCGAAAACCCTTGCTCCGGGGTATCGGGTAGGCTGGGTTGCTCCGGGAAAATTCAAAGAGGAAGTGAGGCGAATAAAACGCTACCACAACATTTCCTCTACTTCCATTACACAGGAGGTCATTGCCGGATTTCTGGAAACAGGCCGGTATGAACGCCACCTCCGGAAGTTAAGGCACACACTTCATGGCAATTTGCTGAAATTTTCAAGGGCAATTGCTGACCACTTCCCCGAAGGGACGATGGCCAGCAGACCACAGGGTGGATTCGTTATTTGGGTGGAGTTACCTGGGCCTATCGATACGTATGACTTGTACGAAAAATGCCTGCGTTACAAAATTGGCTTTGCTCCCGGCCGGATATTTACTTTACAAAACCAATACAAAAATTGCCTACGATTAAATTACGGACTTTTGTGGAACGAAAAACTGGAGCAGGATCTTAAACTATTGGGTGGGTTGGCCCGAAGGGCGTTGAAATAGCGGATAGGCCTATCCGTTCGCGACAAAAATCGTGTCTAATGCTTTACAGGAGCAATTATTTATGTACAAAAATACTTCCGGTTTTGCGTGAGGTTCAACAAAAACCATGGCTCAGAGAAATAAAAAAACCACCTCAAAATTTCTTATGAGATGGCTTTTTTGTGCGCCCACCTGGGCTCGAACCAGGGACCAATATGATACTCCCTATTTGCTGGACAACTTCTGCACTAATTTAAGATATAATCACGACACATTTTTGATTTGCTGATAGAACCTTTCATCGGGTGT
>NZ_FOLL01000025.1 GCF_900112315.1 Parapedobacter composti
TATTTAAATCATGCCGGGTTCATAATTTAGGTTTATAATTGGTTAGGTAGCAAGCCCCGATTCTCCCCGTTTCGGGGCTTTGCATTAGTCACTTTCTATGATGATAGATAATACAACATCAATTCAACAATTCCAAAAACTGCGACACAGCGTCGCAGTTTCAAACAAGGCTGGCAAAAGACAATCAAAGTAAATCAAATTGTAAATATTATGATACTCCCCATTTACGACACTGCCTGTCGGAGGCGTATGATGACGTTGAGGGAAGCTTTACCCTTTCCCATGCTCGGTAAACGGCTCCTTCAGATCGTCGTCCTTGGTTGCAAACGGCCTGGCTTCCGAACTCCGGATTCCCTTTTTGGCAGCACGATTCGCAACGGTAACTTGTAAGACACCCGCATAGGGCTACCATCGATCATTGCAGGTGTCCAGTTCTTGGAGTTTTTCAGCTGATTGATAATTTGCTCGTCGATGCCATAGCCAATGGAGTCCGTAAACTTAATTTCACTGAGGCTGCCATCCAGCTCAACAACAAATACAACGGCACCCGTTAAAAGTTTTTTGCCTACCTCTTTAGCCGTTGGCAAGACTAAAGTGTTCGTTAGTCCCGCAATGTATTTGTCTTGTTTGACGGGAGGCTGGGCAATAGACGTGGGTTGGGCTTGGACCGCGCCCAAGATACAGCCTATCGTTATTAAAGTTACGGTGAGCAGAAAGAAGAGCTTTTTTAGGTGATTTTCCATTACGTCAGTATTTACGTTGATACTTTGACAAATCGGCTTCGTTTACTTTACGTCCATAAAGTAAATATTAATTTAGGGGTCTAGTCCTTTAGGTCTGATAAAAGTAAGTGATTATCCATCAATTTGCAAATACCCTAGCAGAATGAACCCTCTAAGATTTTAATAAAACCAAAATTTCCCTATCTTTAGCCTATTAGCCGTCGAAATAGATGAACAACCAGCACAACCGTATGCGTATCCACCTATTAATACTGATTTTGGTAGCCAATATGGTAGGCAGCCTGCAGGCTCAAGATTCGGTCATGGTCCGTGCCGAATGGCAGAAGGGCGATTCCCGGCGATATACCATGGTTGAGGAGCAGCTTGAATACGCTGGTGACACCTTAGTCAGGAAGGATACAACGCGCCATATCGGTATGGAGCTTACCGTGGCAGATTCGCTTACTGACACATTTGAAATCTCCTGCTTCACGGTCAATTTAAAGCTGTTTGATCAGTTGGTCGGTATAAAAGATCCGGATATGATAATGCGTTTGGGGCAATTCAGCAGCCTCACCTACCGTTACACCACAGATGGTTCAGGCTCATTTTTAGCCTCGACAACGCTGACGAAATCGATGCGTTCGTCGATAGCCTATTCACTAATGTTGGCATCGAAGATAGCACCACACGAATCGTTGGTGAAACCATTAAGCAGTTGAAAGGAACCTTTGGGGCAGGGTTTTCCCAGTTTTATATTCCCGAAATCCAGCGCTTTCATTTTCCATACGGACTTACCTACAAAATGGGAGACACATTGTATTACGCAGACGAAATAGCGGTTCCGTTTTTGGACACGCCCGTGCCCACTGTGGGGTCCGTTTGGTTGGATAGCATAGATCGTTCAACGAATACCTGTGTCGTTGGTCTTCATACCGTTCCCGATGCTGAAGCATTGTCCAATGCTACGAAAGCATTCTTCAAAAACATAATTTCCAATGCCAGCATCAGCGAGACCGAAAAAAAAGAACGTTTAGCAGAGATTGAAACGCAGTTACAGAGCCGCTCTTTTTTTCACATCAATACATTCGGGGAATATCACATGGACTATGAAAAAGGGTGGCCGCTATCGATTTCCTTTCAAATAGAAGTCCAGGTCGACGCCCAACATCCGCAGGTGCGGCGCAACGTCAATTCCATTCGTTATGAGCGGGTTTTGTAAGAGCCCGCCTTGCATGCAGGAATTTTCACCGCTGAACGGTTTGTTGTTTATTTTTTTCGTTTATAATGCAGTTGCGTCAATCCTGTTTCAAATGTTTTTGCTTTTATGAATTCAAGTGTTTGTTCAGGTCTTCCGTCTTTAAAAAGCCGTGTTCCATTGCCTAATAAAACGGGTATGACCGAAATTATAAGCTCGTCAATTAAGTCGTGTTTCAACAATTCATTTATTACTTCAGCGCCACCGTCACAATATATATTTTTTCCTTCTTCAGATTTTAACCTTTTGACTAACCCGGCAATGTCTCCGGTATAGAAAAACGTTCTGCCTACTTGAGGTCTTTCAGTCCTTGTTATGACATAAACATCCCGCTGGCCGTTGTCGTAATGAGATGAGCCAATTTCTCTAAGCACATAATCATACGTTTTTCTGCCAATAATTAATGTGTCAATTGTGTTTGTAAATTCGGCATAACCGTAGTCTTCGCCTTCCTTTTCAACGAGTTTCAGGAAACTGAGGTCGTCATTGGGTTTTGCAATGTAGCCGTCTAAACTTGTGGCAATGAAAAGCGCTATTTTTCGCATTTGTCTCAAATTTTAATGTTTCTGCAAAATTACTTTTGGACAACGACTTCACTTTGTAAATAGGTACTGATCCACCGCCTCAAAATCAATGCGCCCATGATCGCCATCTGTAAACAAGTCAATATCTACGGACATACGATGTCCCAAATACAGGCTGAGGGCTGTCCCGCCAACAAGCCTAAAATCTGCAAATATAGGCGCCTGCATCAGGGTAAGCAGGGTCTGACGTAAAAGGTCTGTGACGGTATTCCAGTACAACATGCTCTAAGTTTATCTACTTGACCAACGAGTCAGTCCCCAATATTTCAGCTACACGGAGATCTCCGTAGTAATCGGTGATATATATCTTTTCTTCGTTGTTGCCCCGCTCAAAGACTCTTCGGATAATAGCTGTGGCGTGTTTCTCTGAATCCAGCTTATTGATATCCGTATCCCAGAAAAGCCCCTTACGCAACTTACCCAACTCAAAGTTACCTTCGGTTGATTGCTGTCTTTTTCGGTAATCTTCGATCTCGTAATAGGCCTGCATCATCAACATAGTTCCCGCTGCATACCCCAATTCCTTGTCGATCTTGAATGACAGTTCAACGGGTAGTTTTCTCCTGCCTTTGGTAATAGCATTCAGGGTTTGGCGACGCTGGTCAACGGCAGTGGCAAACCGATTTTTGGCAATTTTTCTCTTTTTGAGTTCATGCTCCAAGATCAATCCCGGATGGATACCTTTGTATTTCTCTATTGCAGCTTCCATAGATACAAATGTAAGCAAATTAGCTTACTAAAACATTATAAACGTTTGTGAAATTTTTAATTCTCTTCACCTCCCAATGCTCCGGAATCTCTCCCAACCACTCAACACCGCTATCCTTATACTTATCGTATGCTTGCATCGGTATTTAGTGAGTTCCTGTCTTTTTAACCAAAATCCACTTACTTCAGGCCCAGGTCACGATTGGTTTCGTTAAAATTAAAAACTAATATAATAAAATCCAAACTTTAAATAGGGGAGTGGCTACGCGCCTGCTATTTCCCTATATCAATAATGCCGATGGCTCATTAGCCAATTCTTAAAATAGTCGTCTTGCATGCAGCAAAACCCCAATCCAAAGGTTGTGATTTTAAATGATGTTACATTACGGTTTTCCGTAATGGCCCGAAGCTATCGTATGGCGCTGATTGGGCGGAAATGGTCGGATGAGTTTTGATTTTGGTGAGATAATTCTTATCTTCGTCCTAGGTTTAGGTTGATAGCCCCTAATCCCATTGGGGCGGATTCCCGTTATCTTTCAGGTAACGGGTTTCTTTTTATCACGCTATTGTCTTTTTAACATAGCTTTAACAATCCAAATGTAACAAAGCACGGCCGGGGTGCGTTATATAGTCAGTTAGTAAGATTTGTCTTTTCATCTGTTGGTTGATTTGATTTTTTAATGGTCAGATGGAGCCTTTGATGATTTAAAATAATTCTTATCCCTTCGTGATTTAATAATTATTTAAATCATGCCGGGTTCATAATTTAGGTTTATAATTGGTTAGTTAGCAAGCTCCGATTCTCCCCGTTTCGGGGCTTTGCTTTTAAGGGCTTACCTTATTTGCATTAGTATAAGGTTGGCTAAGATGCGAAGCGAGCAACGTTAGAAGTGTTGTTTGTTTACGCATATCAATTATAGGTTTTTCGTCCGTATAGTGAGGCAACTTAAAATATACGGAGATTACAACTCGTGGCCTGGCGTTCTAATATTCGAGAAATCGTGCGCATCAATCACTTTTACAAAAGTCCTCGGATAACTTCCTTATAACGGCTAGGTAATGGGTATTAGTATTAGATTTGCATAAAAAATGCAAATAACTATTTTATTTCCTATTTTTATTTATCTTTTCTACCTTTGCATGTATAAAGATGAAGATATGTTAATATCATTTGCAGTTACGAATTTCAGGTCAATAAAAGAACGGATGGCGCTGGATATGGTTAAGACAGGCTTGAAAGGATTGGATTCCAATTTTTTTGGAGCTCCCACGAATAAGCGGTTGCTCAAGTCTGCAGTTATATATGGTCCAAATGCTTCGGGAAAAAGTGGTTTTCTATATGCGTTTAGGGCGTTAGATTATCTTGTTAATCGGTCCTCCGGATTTAAGCCGGAAGAAGGTTTGGCTCCATATGAGCCGCACCGGTTGGATAAGTCATGTGTAGATGCTCCGATTACGCTGGAGATATCCTTTGCATCCGAAGATATCCGATACGATTATACAGTATCATACAACAAAAAAAGAATCGAACTGGAAGAGCTTTACTATTACCCCCACAGTTCCCGGACTCTTCTCTTCACCCGGAAAGCCGGACAGGAAACCAAATTTGGAGATTACTACAGGGGGCCGAAAAAGGTGCTCGATCGGCTGCTGGGCCCAAATCAGTTGCTCCTTTCAAAGGCAGCGGAAAACAATGTGGAGATGCTGCTGCCAGCATACCATTTTTTTGCTAATGAACTAACCGTCTATCCCTTCATGGCCGATAGGCACGAAAGCAGCGTTGCCAGGCTTTATGCCAGGCGATTAGCCGAAGATGGGCAATCCACTTTTTCCAAACGGTTCAATGCGTTAATTTGTGCATTGGATACCGGTATACAACAGGTTACGGCAGAGAAAGTGGATTGGAGTAAGTATGAGTTTCCGGGTAGTATTTCCGAAGAGGTTAAAAAGCAAATACAGGATGAATACAAATATGATATAAAAACGCGACATCCGGTCTTTCTTGATGGTAAAGAGGTAGGGTTTGAAAAGTTTGATGTCGAAATTGAGTCTACCGGAACTAGGAGCCTTTTCGTTATAGGAGGTATTGTATTAGACGCGTTAGAGGAGGGTAAGTTGCTTATCGTAGATGAATTCGAAAAGAACCTACACCCAGTAATCACCGAGTATCTAATCAAATTATTTCATAACGACATCACCAATCCAAAAAACGCCCAATTAGTTTTTGCAACGCATGACGTGACGCAACTTTCAAATGATAATTTCCGTAGGGACCAGATATGGTTCACACAGAAAGACGAATATGGTGCTACCGAGTTGTTCCGTGCTTCCGATATCGGGGGTATAAGGCTCAACACGCCGCTGGATAAATGGTACGTATCTGGCCGTTTTGGCGCTACGCCGGTCATCGACGATTCGGATTTCTTAATCGCTATGCAGGAGGACGGTAGTGAGGAAGGTTAACAAACGCATATTGATACTCTGCGAAGGTGTAACCGAGAGCCTATAGCGGATAACACCGAATAGTGCGATTAATACCCATACCGCATTTGCAGCAAGATTAGGCGGATCGTCAAAGTACAGTGCACTGATTACCAACCCCCCACCCCGCCGACTACATTCAATAGCTGGTAAGCGGGGTGGTCAAACCGGAGTGTTTTCAGGTTAAGGAGCAAATAGGCAATGGTGCAAAAAATAAAACCAAGCCATCCAATAATGGTAACCGTTGATGCTGTCATGGGAATGCACGTTTACCGGGCTAATGTACTAAACTTTCTGCAGCTATACGGTTATGTAGTCTGGCTGGGAATCGATTTTATTGCTGCTTACCGTTAAAGCGGTAGTCTATCACCACATCACCGGCCAGCAGTTTTTGGCCTTCCTGTCGGATTTCCGCCCCGGCGGGTACCACCACCAGCACTGCTGCGCCCCCTGCGGGGACGGTGACCCTGGCGTTGCCGCCGCCGCTGCTGGTCCGGCTCACAAAACGGGCCTGCACAGCGTCATAGACGTCCCATTCCCCGTTGCCGCGGGGCAGGGTAACCGTCACCTCACGTGCCTCCTCATAGGGATTGTAGCAGAGGTAGCTCGGGTAGGCTTCGTCCCGGAAGAAGTCGGTGGCCAGCAGGTCGAGCTGCAGGATGCCGTCCACGTCGGTTGGCCGGATAATGCTGCCGAAGATGCCGACATGGGCGCTGCCGTAGACGCTGAACTGGGATACGGGCGGATTTTTTCCCGGCACCCATTTGGGGCCGTCGCCCTGAGCCACGGGGGCGGGGATATGCTTGTACTCGTCAAACGTGGATTCTTTTACCAGCCCTTCGTAGCCAATGACGCCCTTGGTTGCCGCTGCAAGCTCCGGAATGGTCTGGTGCTTAGCCGGGATATGCTGTGGGTAAAACAGGCGCGTTGCATTTGCGGCGTTGAGCATCCATTTGCCGATGGCGGAGGCGAAGGATTGATCATACCGCACTAGGGGTACCAGCGGCAGGGCGGTGTCAAACGTGTTCATCAGGAAGCCGTAGCCCCCGTGGTCAACCGTGCTGCCCACGAGGCCGGAAACGTCAAACCCGTTCCAGTGGTCCACGAGTACCCCCCAGCCTTCTCGGCATACCGACGTGCCGTCAAACGTCCATTGCAGGATTTGCTTCACGTCAAAGTCGGTGCCCTGTTCGGCGTTCATACGTGCAGCGGTATAGGCACCGAACGGCATCAGGATTTCGTAAAACCGGTTTTCCGGCTGCGCATGGAGGGCCTGCTGGGCGCGTTTGGCAGCAGTAAGGTAACGCTCGTCGCCGAATTTGCGGTAGGCGGCATAGAGCACCCAGGCGTGGCCGGCAGCGGCGTCTTCCTGTGCACAGATCCAGTTTGACTCGGGCCGCATCTCGGCATAGTTGAAGAAGGTATGGCTGTAGTTGCCCTCCAGTACCGAGTCGGCTCGGTAAAACTGCTCAGCGATGCGGCGGGCCAGCGTGTCAAAGCCGGGCTCCTCCGGGTAGCGGTCAACAATGGCGTAGAACAGCACGTTGGGATACACATCATACCACCAGTCGCGGCCATAGCCGCCGCCCAGCAATGCCACTTCGGGGGCGGTGTTGTTCATCATGATGTTCCACCGGTTTTCACGGTTGAAATAGTTGCGCAGCATGCCCACATAGTTCAGGCCATTCTGCCGGCTTTTGTCGATCCCTACCAGCGTAGCTCCCAGCACGCCGCCCATGGTAGCCAGCGACTCGTGGAACATGCCATTGTGGTTGTGCGGGCCCTGCCGGGCGTCGCCCATGGCGGTGTAAATCCCCACCGTGGGCTGTTCAAAGTTTCTTCCGGTGCTGTCCCACCAGATCAGCGGCCAGTGGTCGCCCCGGGCATTGAAGTCATATACGATGCTGTCATATGCTTCGGCAAGCCCGTGCCAATCGATAATCTCCAACGGTTGCGGCAATTCAGGCATCGCATCTATGCGCGCCAACTGGCGCTGTGCGACCGGTGTCCCGTTGATTTCGGAGGTATGTTTACAAGCTGCCAGCAAACTGGTGGCAAGAAGGAGGTATGTGAGATGTTTAAGCATGGTCAATCTTTTTTTTAGTGGAAAACTGCCTGTAAAGGTCGGTATTAACCTTCAGCAACCGTTTGGCAACAAAAATAGAACATAATTGCAACAGGGCAATGAGGATGATGGCGTAGCGCAGCGCGGCTTCTTCGCTCACATATACGGCCAGCAGGATGAAGGTGAGGGCACCCGCCAGCCGACCGGCATACAGGCCTGCTTCGTGGTTGAGGATATAGGCAAATTCCTGCCGGTTTTCAATACGCTTGACCACATCGATGACGCTGAACTGGATGGGAAAGTAGGCCAGGTCAAGCAACGGCCTGGCAATGAGCAGGAACAGCATAAACAACAGCACGCCGGTAGCATTGAACAGCACACCGTTGATGATGGCGGCCAGCGTGAAACAGACGAGACCTACCGTAAATATGGTCAGCCGGTGCGCGGGCGAAGTGCGCCGCCCCAGGATGTACATGATGACGGCAGCCACGATGGCCCCTACGGATTGGGCCGTGCCCAGCGCGCCTTCCTGCCCCACCAGCCGCATGATGAGCATAGCGGGAGCGGTAACCAGGAATCCCTGCGCCAGTCCTTTCAGTGCGGCCAGTACGAGCAGACGGCACCATTGGGGGTGGAACTTAAAATACACAAAACGGCGGCGCTCGGGATTGGTAAACGTGCCGCGGAAGCACATGACCGATGCCACCACCGTGATGATGAACACGATGCCGGTGACAATACGGTAGGCCATGTTGGCGCCTCCGGCTTCATCGCCCATTGACTGGATAAACCAACCGATACCTACGGGTACCAGCACGGCGATAATGGTGTAAAAAAAGGTTTCCAGTCCGTAATAATAGTTACGGTTGCCGTCATGCGTGATGGCCAGCGCCAGGTAGTCACGGTTGGCCCAGTAAAAACCAAACGACATGCCCATGGTGAGCCCCGCAACGGCAATGCCGGTGAGGTCAAGGGTTGTTAAAGACATCATGATGGTCATGGATACTGCGCTAAGCATCATCCCGATCGAGTACAGCAATTTGATGTTGAAGCGGTTGAGCAGGTATCCGTTGAGCAGGAACGTGAGCGGGATGCCCGTGTAGATGGTGAGCTGGTATACCACCACTTTGACCGGGTCGTCTGAGTTGCGCATTACGTAGGCGGCCACAAAGATATCGATAACGGGCAGTACAAAAGCATAAATCAGGTTGGTGAGTACCAATACCCGGAAGTTGAGGGGCTGCTGCCGGAAGAATACCGCTTCTGCCTGAAGTTTTCTAAGCATATTCTTGTTTTTACGTCAAAGGGTGGCCAGAATTTCGCGGATGGAAAAATGAGCACCGCACACGTGCTCGTCGGCCGCGCCGTAATAGATAGTCAGCCGGTCTCCGTCAACTACATGGCCGTTGGTAAATACCACGTGCCCGAAGAAGCCCGTTGTTTCGTAGGGTGCCGTGGGCTCCATGATGGGGTGTTCGCTCCGGCCGATCACGACGGA
Source organism: Parapedobacter composti (assembly GCF_900112315.1). Classification (GTDB taxonomy): domain Bacteria; phylum Bacteroidota; class Bacteroidia; order Sphingobacteriales; family Sphingobacteriaceae; genus Parapedobacter; species Parapedobacter composti. Next base: position 9,317 of record NZ_FOLL01000025.1, read on the forward strand.
GGGATCTTCCAGATCGAGCAGGAGGGCTCCCAAGCAATACCGGTGCCCGCTGTCGGCGCCGTGGTAGATGGCCAGCCAGCCGCGGTCGGTGCGGATGGGAGCGGCGCCGGCGCCCACGCGCTGGCTGTCCCAATACCCGCTCCGTGTGCGGGCGATGAGGCGGTGTTCGCCCCAGTGGATGGCATCGGGCGAGCTGGCCAACCAGATGTAGTTGCCACCGATATCCACACTGCTGGGGCGGTGGAAGGCATAATATTTTCCGGCTATTTTGCTTTCAAAGAGTGCGCAGTCTTTGTTGTGCGGGGGGAAGATGAGCCCGTGCGACTCGAATGACTGCCAGTTGGTTGTGCTACGCATGCCTACGGCAACACCGTTCGGCGATACCGAGGTGAAGGTGAGGTAGTAAGTACTGCCCACCTGGCTTACACGGCAGTCTTCGATGCCGAACGTTTCGTATACCCCTTGCCCCCAAAGCGGGGGATAACCGGGGTCTTCACGGAAGTGGATACCGTCGTCACTGCTTAGCAGCCGCAAGTGCGACAGCGTGGTGAGGTAGTCTGCCCCCCTGAAGTTGACGACGCGCGGGTCGGAAGCGTCAAGGCTTGGGTCATCGGCCGGCAGTGTAATCACTTCCATACCGCCTTCGGGCTTGAGCACGGGAAATGAGATGGTGCCTTCCTGCTGGGGCGGCCGCTCGGCAACGCGTACAATGAGCCATGTCTTGCCGTTGTACCGGAACACGCCGGGGTTCAGCAGGCAGGCAATCTCCAGCTCCGGTATAGAGGGCTGGAGGTCTGCCGGCGATAAAAGGGGATTTTCGTTAAACCGTGTGGAGATATCGTGTCTCGTTTGCATCATCTGTTAGCTGTTCAGTATCCGGGGTTGGGCGTGATGGTTCCTGCCGACTTGTCAATTTCGCTCTGCGGGATAGGATATAGATAATGGAAATCCTGGAAATTTTTGCCCATGGCGGTGAGTACATCTTTGGCAGTGCCCCAGCGGCGCAGGTCGCTGAAGCGGTGGCTTTCAAAGCCCAGTTCCACACGCCGTTCGTGGGCTATCCACTGCTGCACGTCCGCCTTGTCGGTTACGGCAGCATCGCGTGGCGGCAACGTGCCTTCCGGAGTGTTACCACCGCCCAGGAGCGGCGTGTTGCGCGCCCGCTGGCGGATATCGTTGAGGATGGCGATGGCCTCCGCCGGCCTGCCCAGCTCGTTCAGCGCTTCGGCTTTCCAGAGCAGCACGTCAGCCCACCGGATGTAAATCCGGTTGTTCGGGGCATCTTCATTTCCCTTATTGGCTTCATTTGTGGCACCGAACAGCTTATACACGTTGCGGCCTTCGGTATCCACGGTATACGCCAGGCGGGGGTCGTCCGGTTCAAAGGCGGCCAGAAAATCGGCTGAAGGCGCGATGAACCCCCAGCCCATCAGCGCGGTGAGGCCATTGCCGCGGCGGGGCACCTGTCCCGAGCGGTGGTCGTAGGCAAAAACCACTTCATTTTCCTGAAATTCTTTTCCCGTGTCAAAGGCATCAAAATAGTGGGCGTTGAGCTGATAGTACCCAGCCTGCTGCAGGTCGTCCACTCGGTCTACCACCTGCTGCCACTGCTGGTTATACAGCGCCACCTTGGCCTGCAGGGCCAGCACTGCACCGTGTGATACGCGCCATGGGGCATTGGCATCCGAATGCTTGCCTGTGGGCAGCAGCGTTTCGGCCTGCGCAAGGTCTGCGGAGATCTGCTGCCATACATCGGCTTGGGGATTCCGCCGCGCGGCTTCGTAGATTTCATTGAAATTTTTGAACGATTTGGTCAGCAACGGTACGTCGCCATAATTGGTTACCAGGCTGAAATAGTTGAAGGCACGCAGGAAATACATTTCGCCCAGCTGCCGGTTACGCAGGGTGGCCTCCATGCCTATCTGCTCCATGAGCGCCTGGTTTTCCAGTTGGTCGATTGCCCGGTTGGCGCGCGCAATACCTTCATAGGCGTATGCCCAAACTCCGTTGAACGCCGGGTTAAGGGCAGTAAAATTAAACGATGCCACCTGATCCATCCAGGCTTGATCGCCATCCGGTGCCCACTTCTTAAGCATATCGCCCGCGGCGATGTCTTCAATGACAAAGTCGTTGCGTACGACCAAGCCGTTGTCCCAATCCCAGTTGCCTAGGATATTCAGGGTACTCGACAGGGGCAGGTAGGTGGCGTCTGTCATCGCCGAAACGGTGGCAACAGTTGGTTCACCGGTTACCATTTCTTCGTTGATCTGGCCGATGGGCGGGCGCTCAAGGTATTTTTCACAGCTGCTGAAGAGCGCCAGTGCGCAAGCTGCGGTGATGCTGGTACGTATGGTTAGCGTATTCATGATCTAGCGTTTTTCAAGTTTTTAAAACGTTACGTTAATGCCGAATAGGAATGCCCGCGACAGGGGGTAGGTACCCATGTCCATCAGGTCGGTCGACTCCGGATCCAGTCCGGTGTAGTCCGTCAGCGTAAATAGGTTCTGCGCGGAGGCATACACACGGACGTTCTGCACCCCCCAGCCGGTGTGCTGGAGCAGACTGCCGAAGGAGTAGCCCAGTTCTACGTTTTTCAGGCGCAGGTAAGAAGCGTCTTCCACATAAATGCTGGAAATGCGGCTGCTACCGTTGTCGGTAAAGCTGACGCGGGGGATGCTGTTGGTGCTGCCCTCGCCGTTCCAGCTGCCCAGCACGGCGGTGGTGTAGTTGAACGGGCGTGTATCATAGTCCAGTATCTTTTTGGCATCGTTATACCGGTCGATGCCCGACACACCCTGCACGAGCAGGGCCAAGTCAAACCCTTTCCATGCACCGGAAAGGTTTACGCCGTAAGTCAGATCGGGAATGGGGCTGCCAATGAATGTTCGGTCGAGGTCATTGATAACGCCGTCGCCATTCAGGTCACGGAACCGGATATCGCCGGGCTGGGCCGACGGGCTGGGCGTGCCGTGGAGGTGCTGCGCGATTTCACCGGCGTTTTGGTAGATGCCTTCCCGGACGAATCCGTAGTAAGCATCAAGTGCGGTGCCCACCTGCGTGCGGCTTACCGTACTGCTGATGTAGGGCAGATTGGGATGTAGTTTCCCGACCTCGTTGGTCAACGTAGCTAAATTGGCGTTAACGGAATAGCTGAACCCACCGGAGGTGGTCGACCGGTAGCCGACGCCAAGCTCAACTCCGGCGTTGCGCACTTCCCCGGCGTTGACCACGGTAGGGTCTACATCGCCGCCGATACGGGGCAGGCTGACGGGAAGCAGAATGTCTTTGGTATTCTTGATGAAATAGTCTGCCGTGATGGTTAGCCGGTTATTCATCAGGCCAATGTCAAGCCCGGCATTGTGCTGGGTGGTACTTTCCCAGCGGAGGTCGGGGTTGCCGTAGCGTGACACCACGAAATTCTCACCTTCCCTCCGGTAGAGGGTGAGGTAGTCATAATTGCCCAGTGACGCCTGGTTGCCCAGTGAACCGGTACTCAGCCGCAGCTTAAGGTGGTCCAGCCAGCTAACGTTTTGCATGAATGCCTCGCGCGAGATAACCCAGCCAGCCGATACCGAAGGGAAATATCCCCATTGGTTATTCGGGCCAAAACGGGAGGACGCATCCGCGCGCAGGTTTGCCGTGAGCAGGTAGCGCCCATCATAGACGTAAGAAGCGGTGCCGAACAGTGAAAACAGGGCCCACTCCGAGCCGATGCCGCCGTTCCAGAGGTCAAGCTCCGTGCCGCCGAGGTCGATGTACCGGAAGGACGGATCGTCAAACTCAAAACGGGCCCGGGAAGCGTTGATGGACGAGCCGGTAAACCGGATGAATTCCGTGCCCGCAAGGGCATTTAGGTTATGCTTGCCGCCGAAGATTTTTTCGTAGCTCAGCGTGTTATTCCAGGTGAAGGTAAAATCATCGCCCCGGTCTTCATTGAGGGAGTTCGGCCGGTTCTGGCGCCCGAGGCCCTTGTCCGCTTCATTACCGCCACCGTCGTCGTCGCCGAAATTGCGATTGAATACCTTGTTATGGTTGAAGTTTAGGTCTACGCCGAAGTTGCTTTTGAATTTCAGCGACTTGTCACGCAATACGTCAAACTCGGCAAATACGTTGCCGAAGGTTTTGAACTGTCTGCGGGTATGGTCCGTGAAATAGGCCAGGGCCACGGGGTTTGACGTGAGCTCATACAGGCTGCGTTGGTCACTTCCAACACCCTGGTAGAACGGCAGATCCGTAAACGGATCGTCGGCCGAGTAGGTGGGGTCTGCCGCGTCTTTATAGACGCCCAGAACGGGCGGCCGGAGCAGCGCATGCCGGATGATGCCGGGCGCATCGCCCCGTGAGGACAGTGGGTTGCGCTGTTCATAAGACAGTTGCAGGTTAGTGCCCACCCGCAGCCGGTCGCTCAGATCGCTGTTGATGTTCGTACGGAAGTTAAGCCGCTCATACTTGTCATTGTCAAAAACAACAATGCCATTTTGCCTGTAGTAGCCGCCAGACAGCAGAAAACGTGTCTTTTCGTTGCCGCCACTGGCGGTAAGCTGTACGTTTTGGGAGTGGCCGGTTTCAAAGAGCTCATCGAGCCAGTTGGTGTTGGCAAGGTCTGTTCGCGAACGTTCAGCGGTATAGGGGTTGGTGCCGCTGTAGCCCGAATTGTTCCACGCTTCTTCCAGCTTGGCCAGGTACTGTTCCGTGTTGAGCATTGTGGGCAATCCGGCCACACGCTGCACACCGTTGAAATAGTTGACGTCTATTGAAGTTTTGCCGGATTTCCCCTGCTTGGTGGTGATAACGACCACGCCTGCAGCGGCCCGGGCGCCGTACATAGCGGCGGCTGACGCGTCTTTCAGGACGTTCATCGACTCGATGTCCTGCGGATTGATGAAGGTAAAGTCGGTGGTCGGCACTCCGTCCACGATATAGAGCGGGTCATTGCTGCCAATGGTGCCCACGCCTCGGATGCGAATATCGATCGGGTCGCCCGGCGCACCGGTCGACTGGCTGACCTGAACACCGGCTACCTGGCCTTGCAGCATCTGGCCGATGTCAGGAACGCGCCGTTTGGCGGCTGCGTCTATATCCACACTGGCCACAGCGCCGGAGATGTCTGTGCGCCGCTGGCTGGTATAACCTACAACGACGACCTCATCAAGATCGGTAGCTAAAGGCTGTAGTCCCACTTCAATGTTGCGTTGGTCTGTAACGGTAAATTCCCGTTGGAGATAGCCCACATAGCTCACCACCAGCACAGTGCCGGGGTCAGCGGCTATACGGAATGTCCCGCTGTCATCCGTGCTGCTCTTCTGGGTACCGCCCTTCACCTCTACGGTTGCCCCGGCAAGGGGTATCCCTTGCTCGTCCAACACGCGTCCGGTAACGGGTTGCTGTGCCGAATGTGACAGGCCAAATGTGGCCAACACGATGAGCACGGACAGCAAAAGTCTGTTAAATGGTTGGTTAATTGGTTTCATGCGTTACAAAATTTAATATACGTTAATTGGCAAGTACAAAGCTAACAGCGCCATCCGCACAGGTACTGTACTATGGTTTCAATTTTATGTACAATCATTTTTTTTGTCTGTAAATGAATGTGTTATGCATTTATTTTGGCTCGTGAACGGTATTCGTTGGGCGAACATCCGTATTGCTTTTTGAACTCACGGAAGAAATAGGACTGGTTGTTGAAGCCGGTTTGGTAGAAAATTTCGTTTACGGTGAGCTGCGTGCCAATCAGTAATTGCGCAGCTTGCTTGAGGCGGATGTGGCGGATGAATTCCGAAGGCGTCATGCCGCTGATGGTTTTCAGTTTCCGGTAGAGCTGCATTTTGCTCATGGACAATGCGTGTTCGAGCGTGGCGGCGTTCAGCTCGGGGTTTTCCAGATCTTTCATAATGGTTGCCACCAGTACGCCGAGGAATTGTTCCTGTTCAGAGTTGCCATTGCGGATAATGCTTTCCGGGGAATTGGCCTGCCGCAGCCGGTTATGCAGCCGTTCCTGTTGGTCGAACAGGTTTTTAATGCGCACCAGCAGGTGACTGGCGTGGAAGGGTTTGGCGATATAGGCGTCTGCGCCAACCTCATACCCCTCGTTACGCTGGTCCACGGTGGTTTTGGCCGAGAGCATGACAAACGGGATATGGCAGGTGGCGGGTGTATTCTTAACCTTGTCACATAACGCCAGGCCGTCCATGCCCGGCATCATCACATCGCTGATAATGAGGTCCGGCGGATGCTGTTGCAGCACGGTGATGGCTTCAAGCCCGTCGCTTGCTTCATAGATAATGTAGTGTGGGTTAAGTACCTGGCGGATCAGGTACCGGATATCCTGCTCGTCCTCCACCACCAAAACGGATTTTTTATGCGTATTGGTCAGTTTTTCCAGTAGGCCCACCTGATTGTAGGTTGCTGAATCCAGCGACTGGACGACCGGTACCGCCATTTCACTGTAGATGGGGGGCAGCGGCGCATCGGCATCCGGGAGGCCTGTGGCATGCAGTTCCTGCGCCGGAATGGGTAGCACCATGTTGAAAGTGATCCAGCCGTCACTGATGACTGCACGGATGGATCCCCCCATCACGCCAACCAGTTCACGGGTGAAAGCCAGCCCGATACCCGTACTGTATGTGCCCGCTGCGCCGGACTTGCTGCTTTGGAACTGTTCGAAAATACGCTCGTTGTCTTCCGGTGCCAGGCGGCAGCCGGAATTGGCCACTTCAAGGTGCAGCGCGCCGGGATTGCCGTAGCTGATCCGTGCGCTGAACGATACGTATTCATGGGGGCCGCCATGCCTGAACGCGTTGGAAAGCAGGTTGAAAACGATTTTTTCAAGCTTATCGGCATCAACGGCAAATTGCAGTCCGTCCGGTATGGATATTTCATACGTGTTTTGCTGCTGTTCGCTCAGCGGCCGGAAAACTTCGCAGAGCCTGCCCAGTAGAGCTGATACATCCTGATACCGGTAATCAGCGGTGAGGTGGCCGGCCTGTGCTTTGCGGAATTCCAGCAGTTGCTGCACCAGGTAAGTGAGCCGCGAAGCATGCTGGCGGAGCAGGGAGACCATAGTTTGCGGAGGGGAGCCTGATGCCGGTTCTGCCCGGGCGGGCTCCAGTTGTTCGGCTGCTCCAACAAGGAGTGTCAGCGGCGTTTGCAGCTCATGGGCGATATGGGTGAAAAAATTGAGCTGGCTTTCATGCAGCGCTTCGTCTTTCTCGCGCAGCGTGCGCTCCAGTTGCAAGCGGTGCTGGATGTTCAGCTTGTTTTTACGGTCGCGGTACCACCAGTACGCCATGCCCAGCAAAGTTGCCAGTGCCGCAACGATGGCCGGCCAGGTTTGCCACCAGTAGGGGGATATGTCAAGCGCCACCACCGGCTGGGGATCCGTCCATACGCTGCTGCCGTTTGACCATTTGATCAGCAGCCGGTAGCTGCCGGGTGGGATATTACTGTAGCTGATGTGCCCGTCGGAGCGGCCGTATTGCCACGTCTGGTCATGCCCCTCCAGCATCCAGGCATACTCGCAACGGTCTGCATAAAGGTAGCTCAGCGCGTGGATCTGGGCGGTGAAGAAATTTTGCCGGCGCGCCAGCGTATACCGATCGGGGTACCGGTCGCCCGGTTTGCGTACGATATATCGGCTTTCGTTGGTATGTTGATTACCCAGTTGGAGACTGCGGATAACTAAATTGGGCAGGCCCATATCCCGTGGTATCTGCTGTGGATGAAAATAGCTGAATCCGTGTATCCCCCCGAAATACAGGTAGCCAAAGGCATCTTTCCATACCGCACCGTCGCTGAATTCGGCGCGGTGGAGACCATCATTTTCCCGGAACTGCACCACCTGGCCGCTATCGGGGTTGATCCGGGCCAGTCCCTTGTTGGTGCTTACCCATATCAGGCCATCATCATCGGCTGTGATGGCGTGTATGGTGTTATTGGGCAATCCGTCATGGTCTTTAATATGACGGAAGGTCGGCTGCCGTTTATCGAACGCCGTCAGGGAAAGATAATTCAATCCGTAGCTCGTGCCTACCCATAAGCGGTCGGCTCCGTCGCGGTAAAGGGAAAGCACATCGTTATTGCTTAAGCTATTTTCATACGAAAAAGCCTTGAAGCTGGTGATCGTTCCGCTGGCCTTATCCAGTAAAGACAGCCCGCCGTAGCGGCAGCCTACCCACAGCTGATTTTCCGGCCCTAAGCATAGCGAGTAGACGATATCGTTGGCCAGCCCGCCGGTGCGGGCGTTGTATTTATACTGGCGGATGAATGCTACGCGGATGTCGCCGGCCGGCGAGCGTACCGCGCGCAGGTGGATGAGCCCGTATCCGCTGGTGCCTACCCAAAGCGAGCCATCGGGGTCTTCCAGTATGGCGTAGACCGAACCAAACAGGGGGAAATCCTGGTGCCCTGTTAACTGTTCCCAGTTCAGCAGCCGCTTCCGGTAGGTGTCATAGATGCTCAACCCCGTTCCGTCCGTGCCGATGTAAACAAGGTCGCTTTGTGTGCTGTGGACAATCGAAAACACATCGCGGTTGTTAAGCGCTGCATTGAGGTGATGCTGCCACGTGTGGCTGCTGCCGCCTTGCGGCACAAAATCCGGAAGAATGGAAATACCTCCGCCTTTGGTGCCCACCCAAAGGTTGCCCGCTACGTTGGCAATGGCACGCACGGGAGGCGGCGACTGCATGTTGTGCGGAGAGCGGGTACGGAAGGGGCTATTGTATTGCGCAATCCGCACCAGCCCGTTGCCGTCTGTGGCCACCCATAGTAGCTGTTCGCCTCCGTTGACCCACCCTTTGATTTTCATGTTTTGCAGCAATTGCATGCCAACGGGCAGGGGCCGCGGAGCAAACAACGCGTCAAACACGTGTAGCCCCTGGGTAGCTGCCGCAACGTAATAACGTCCGTTATACCAATTGACAGCACTTATAGGGCTCCCGATGCGGGCTACCTGTACGGGATCAACGGTACCCGGTTCAACGCGGTAGAGGGTTCCGAAAGCATCGCTCAGAAACAGGACCCCGTTTGCCGTGTGAAGCCCGGTAATAGCTGGCTGTCGGGGGCCAAGCCGATAGTCTGCGCGGATACCGCCGGAAGTAGATGCGTAAGCCGCCACGCTGCCGTCGCCGGCACGTACCCACAACCGGTTTGCACCGTCGATACGCATGCCTGAAAGCGGGCCCTGCACACCTGGCAGCGGCTGTGCAAGGAATGAGTCCAAGCCGGGGTCGTAGCGCATCAGCGGTTCGTGCGGTGTACGGGCAAAAATACGTCCGGCGGTGTCGGTCACTAGGCCGAAGCCGTTTTCACCGATAGCCTGTGGCCCGCTTTTGTGATAAAAGAAGTGGCGGAAACTCCCTGTTGCCTTGTCGTACCGGGAAATTCCCTCAACCGTAGTGACCCAGATCCGGTTTTCCCGGTCTTCAAGCAGTTCCCGCACGACGTTGCTGAGCAGCCCCCGGCCGGGGTTGTCGCCCCCGAAGCTGATCACGTGGAATGCCTGGCCATCGTACCGGTTAAGCCCATCCCATGTGCCGATCCAAAGCATGCCGTCACTGTCCTGCAAGATGCAGTTAACGGCGCTGTTGGACAATCCGTCGCTGTTATCCAATTGCAACGTGCTGTAGGCCGGTCCGGCAGGCTGGGCATCAGCAAGCTGCCAGCCGGACAATATGAAAGCCACAGCCATACGTAACCAGAAGAAGCGCATGCCCAAAGTTACGCAATCTTCTGTGCTTTAAATGCTATGCCGGCATTGTGGAGCGCAATTATTCCGCAAGGGCAGGGAAAGGCAACCCAAAGACGGGGATAATTTTTGTAATTCTTTCATGCCTATTTCTTCTTCTGGTTTTCAAGCGTTTTGGCTGTTTGGTCAATGAATTCCACGAAATCCTTTTCCGCTTTGGAAAGTTCATTCGCGGTTTTCGCTTTATATTTGGCATACTCAGCTTCGGCTTTTTTCACCGCCTGCTCATGGCTGATGGTGCCGGCGTGGCCCAGCACATCGTTACCGGTCATCCGCAGGAAATCATCCAGCCGGGCTATCCAGTCTTTCATATACATGGGCTTGCGGTTGAGCGCTTGCAGTTCAGCCAACTCCAGGTAAGCCGTTACCATGCGGTTCAGTACATTGAGTTCCTCTTCGTTCAGGTAGTTTTTGGCAACCTGCGTCTCCTGTAGGGTGGGGGTTTCGCCTTTGAAATACGTCAATCCCAGGTGGGGGAGGTCGGCACTGATGCGCTTGTAAATCACTTCCGCGGCGGTATTCCCATGAGCCGCCCAATGCATTTTGTTCTGTACGGTTTTGAAAAAGGTCTGCGATAGTCTAGGTTGTAGTAGTTTACATCCCGTGCCTGTGTCTTACCCTCGATAGCACCGTGCTGAGTGGTTATTCGGAATTTCCGAACAACCACTTTTTCATCCAGTTCCCCCTCCTCAAATATATTCTTGATGTGTTCACTAACCGTCGCCTTGGATTTCTGAAACAGCTCACACAATTGCGCCTGCGTGAGCCACACCGTTTCATTCTCCAGCCGCGTCTCAATGCGGGTTACGCCGTCATCACTTTGATAAATGAGGATTTCGCCTTGTGGTTCCATAGCTAAAAGTCCAGAATATCGTGCAACAATCCATCGGCCTGTTGCTCCAGTGCCAACAGGTCCGCTTTCACTTCCCCAATACCCCCCAAAGGGGGGTTAGCAAGATTCCTTATTGCAAACTAAGCACGAAATCCCTATCTTTAGCCAACAACTAACCTGACGGGGCTCCTATCCGCTTATTTCACGTGGTAAATGCCGCCTAAACGTGGAAATCAGGGAAGACAGGGAAGTTTTCTTGGTATACCAGATAGCACGTATAGGCAAAACCCGTTGGCTTTTTTTGAAACGACGGCATTAATCGCATGAATGGAACGCAGCTAATCCCAACACTTGAACAATTCGGCATCTTTTGCTATAAAGCACTGGTATGGCTTTTTCTGGGCGTCGTCATCGGTGCTTTTGTAGCCTCCATGCAGGGTTTCCTGCCCATTTTGTTGATAGTTGTTTATCTTGTGGGATCGATTGGGCTGGGCTTGTTGTTTAGCCGCGTGTTTTTCCGGTATACCGACCGCAAACGACGTGCCCTGGCGCAAACGAGCGGCCTCGCTGCGCCGGCACGCATCGATGCGATCCGATTCGGCGGTGTGCGGATGTTGGAGACGCGCGAGCTGATGGTCATTCAGGTAACCGTGTTTCAACAGTCCGGCGCGCCCTACCAAACGACGGTACGCCAATTCATGACGGTCGGAGAGGGGGACCTACTCCAGGAGGGGTCGCTCGTCACGTTTCTTGAAGATCCGCATGACCCCGGATATGGCATGGTGTCGACTATCCTGCCGGCGGGCGAAATCCCGGCGGATATCAGGACGTTTCAGGCGGATAAGGTTTACCCGGAGCGGCGGAAAACCGGTCTGTGGCTCCTGGTGGGACGCAATCCGAACGGGCTGGCACGATCGGTAAGTTTCATCTTGATTTTAGCGTTGTTCGGCGCCGGGTTTATTTCACCATATACCGCGACGGGCAATGTGGACTGGCTCCGGCTGCGGCTTAGGTACTTTCCACAGAAACTGGTTTTTCAGGATAAAGGCAATTTCAATCCGGAAATGTTCAAAAAGGCCTATGACAAGGCAGTCGCCTATATCGGCGACCGTCGCATCGAATCGCTGCTTTTTTACAAGGACTTTACCGACATCCGGGTTGAGCCAACCGATGAACCGGGCCGTTTGCAAGGCGCGACCATCCGCGGCAACTCGGTCGGCACCCATTTCATCCATTACTCGCTGGATGATGAGGATCGCCTCTTCACCTTGGAGTCGGTCCGGTACGATGCCTTGAAAAAAGCGTTGGATGATGCGGCAAAAGACCATGACATCGCGGATATCATGTACATCGGTTTTCGCAAGGACATCCGGTGGAGCATGCCGGTGGCTCAGCGGGAACGCTATGTTGATATCCACATCGTGTTTGAGGGCGGCGAGACGTCGCTCGATTATCACGGCGAGACCGGTGAGCGGTTGCCGGACTAACCGTTGCGCTTCATTGCAGTGGCCGATCACGCCTTTCTTCCATACCACCGTTGCATGGCCGGCTTAATTTCAGTTAAACGATTGCCTAAACGCTAAAGGCGAAAGCTTTGTTTTTGCCTTAAAAAGTTTGCTGAACGACTGCGAATGCTCAAAGCCTAGTTCGTAAGCGATCTCGCTAACTGATAGGTTTGTCGTAGCTAATTTTTCTTTAGCCTTTTCAATCAACCGTTCGTGAATGTGTTGCTGCGTGTTTTGTCCGGTAAGCACCCGAAGCAAACTACCGAGATAACCTGCCGAAACGTTTAATTTTTCGGCAACGTATTGAACCGTCGGTAGACCTCTTGAAATCACATCGTCGCTATTGAAATAATCGGACAGCAATTTTTCCAAACGGGCCAAAATTTGATGATTCGTTTTTTCCCGCGTGATGAACTGGCGGTTGTAAAACCGCTCGGCATAGTTGAGCAATGCTTCGATATGCGAAATGATGATTTGCTTGCTGAATTTGTCGATGTTGGAATGATACTCTTGCCGAATGTTTGCTAAAATTCCGTCGAGTGTTTTTTCTTCTTTTTCGGAAAGGAACAGAGCCTCGTTTACCGAATAATCAAAAAACCCGTATTGTTTAATTCCACGTGCAAGCGGTGTGTTCCACAGGAAATCGGGGTGAATGAGCAACATCCACCCCGATCGTTTTTTTGCGACAGAATGCTGGTCGACTTGAACGCTGAAAACCTGATGGGGCGCGATAAAGAACATCATACCCTCGTCAAAATCATACGCCTGTTGTCCATATCTGAATTTTCCATCGATACCCCGCTTAATCGCGATTTGATAGAAATCGAAAATCCAGCTCACTTCGGTTCCAGTCGGGCGCTTTACGGAAGAATAGTCTACGATGCTGATCAGCGGATGCTCGGGCTTCGGCAGACCACGAAGCTGGTGAAATTGGCTGATTGTTTTTACTCTTGTTGGCTGTCGCTGCTCCATCACAAAATTAAAAATAGTTTTGCCGCATATCCTCCAATAATCCGAGGTGTTCAGGTTTCCAACCTAATTGTTCCTGCGTCTTTAAATGGATTGCCGGACTGTCAAAGGCGATAAATCCGCTCATCCATTCAAAATGTTTTACAATTTGTTCTTCCGACAAAGATACAAGGGGCAAACCCAATTTTTCGCCAATCAATTCGGCAATTTTTTTTACTTCAATGCCTGTGTCTCCAACAACGTTATACACCGCGCCCGTTGCCGACTTCTCGATGGCTAAGCGAAACGCCTCTGCTGCGTCCAATCGATGCACGGCAGTCCAACGGTTGGTGCCAGCTGCTGGATAAGCCGAAACCCCGTTTTTGCGCGCTTGCTCAATGATAAACGGAACGAAGCCCTTGTCGCCTTTGTCGTGAACGGACGGTGCCAAACGAATTACCGAGGCATGAACGCCCTTTTCTGCCAAAGCCAAAGCCGCAGTTTCGGAAAAACGCGGAAAACCCTGGGGGAGACGGCTTTCTTCGGTAATCACGCCATCAATGAGCGGCAAGCCTAAAATCCCTGCGGTGACGACCATCGCTTTGCTTGTCCCAATCAACACTTCGCCCATTGCTTCAATAGCTGCTTTGTCTATTGCTGCTGCCTTGGCGAATTGGTTAAAGTCGTGGAAAAAACCTGCGTGAATAACACCGTCAGCATTATTTGCGCCTTGTTTCAGGGTTTCCAAATCTTCCAGACTACCCAACAAAACCGCTGCACCTGCCTCACTGATTTTCTTTGCTGATTGTTCGGAACGTGCCAAGCCTACTACTTGATGTCCTGCCCGGGTTAGCGCGCTGACGACGGCTGAGCCGATAAAACCCGAAGCTCCTGTTACAAATACTTTCATTTTAGTTGTTTTTTGTTGATACAAAATTCTGCAATGACCAAAAAACAGGTGTAACCAAAACGACGGTTGTTGTAGTCGAAATGGAAGGGACACCCAGCATTAGGGCTGGTCCAATATGTGATCGCAATCGCCTGATGCGCTTTTCCCCTACAGAATAACCCAGGTCCATTTTCAGGTATGCGGTCATCCGCTCCACCCCATAGAACGGACAGTCCAGGAACTTCCGGTCAATTGCTTTCATCACCCGCTGGTTGTACAGGGATTCCCCTTTGGGCTTGAAATAATAACTGCTGAATATTCCGGGGAAAGTACACCACCCGTTCCGGATGAAAGTACACCAGTGAAGAGGCCAATAATCTGCGCAGCTGCGCCACTGGGTTTTCAAAGTTAAAGATTTTTTTTCTTCCTCATAGACTTGCCCTGAAGGGGCAGCCTATGTGCCGAAGCTGTCAATCTGTCCATTATCGCGTCGGCCAGTGTAGGCTCATCGATAAAGTTGTACCACGCCTCCACCGGTAATTGCGAAGTGATAATGACGGAACTGTTTCCATATCTGTCTTCCAGTATATCCAATAGTGCCAGCCTGGCGTCTGCATCGATCGCCTTCAGTCCGAAGTCATCGAGTATAAGTAATCTGTGTATTTACTAGTTATCAGCAATCCTACTGAAACCCGTCTCTAAAAGAAAAAAACCGAAAAGGTCACCATAAATAGTTTTTATGAATATTGCATATTTACAATATTTTTTGAATGAAAGCGAATGAAAAAGAGCGAACGAGATATATTAAAACGGAGCAAAGAAATTACCGAAAATTATTTTCAGTTTTTAGACAACCATATTGAAGATGTTGTTTTGGGAAAAACTGAAGAATTTATGGAAATCAATCAAATTGCCAGCGCATTATTTATTTCTCATAAACATTTAACAGATACCGTTCAAAAAGAAACTGGAAGTCATCCTTGTCATTTTTATGACCTTAAAATTCTTGATGAAGCCAAAAAAATGCTTTTAGAAACAGATAAAACTATTTCTGAAATTGCAAAAATATTGACATACGATCCATCGAATTTTTCTAAGTTCTTCAAAAAATTTATTGGACAAACTCCTGGACAATTCCGAAAAGAAAACAAAAAATAAAAACTACCGAAAAGTTCACCACGATTTATATTTTTTGCTTAGCCATCTTTGCTAAATCAATTGTATAACATTTAAAATCAAACAAAATGGCAAGAAACGATGTAAATGGAAAAGTAGTTTTAATTGCAGGTGGTGCAAAAAATTTAGGTGGCTTACTAAGCCGTAATTTTGCGGCTAAAGGAGCAAAAGTGGCTATCCACTACAATAGCGACAACACAAAGGCTGAAGCCGAAAAAACATTGGCAGATATCATAAACGCAGGTGGAGAAGCATTTTTATTCCAAGCTGATTTGACAGATGTAAAAAACATTACAAAGTTTTTTGATGCAACTATCGAAAAATTCGGAGGAATTGACATTGCTATTAATACGGTTGGAAAAGTATTAAAAAAGCCATTTATTGATACTACCGAAGAAGAGTACGACAGTATGAGTGACATTAATGCAAAAGTGGCATATTTCTTTATTCAGGAAGCGGGTAAAAAGCTGAACGATAATGGGAAAATCAATACAATTGTAACGTCTTTATTAGCTGCGTTTACGGGATATTATTCTACTTATGCAGGAGCAAAAGCACCTGTGGAGCATTTCACTAGAGCAGCTTCCAAAGAGTTTGGTTCACGTGGCATTTCTGTAACTGCGGTTGCTCCCGGACCAATGGATACACCTTTCTTCTACGGACAGGAAAGTGATGATGCGGTAGCATACCACAAACAAGCTTCTGATTTAGGTGGATTAACCGACATCAAAGATATTGCTCCTTTGGTGGAATTTTTAGTAACCGATGGTTGGTGGATTACAGGGCAAACCATTTTTGCAAACGGAGGCTACACAACAAGATAAAATAAATTTTACTATTTTTAAAAAGGCAAATGACTTAGTTTTTTGCCTTTTTTTAAATTTAAAGATTATGATTTTAAAAATTCTCAATTCAGCATTGATTTTATTTGCGGTGTTTATGGGTGCCAAGCACGGATGGAATATGCTCACTGCAAAACCAGAAATGCTCGAAATGTTTGGTAAATGGAATTTTAGCAAAAATGCTGTAATGATTAATGGTGCAGTTACCTTATTGGCATCTATATTAATCCTTTTTCCGAAAACATTCGTGTGGGGAAACTTTCTAATGGCAGCGGGAATACTGATGATTATCTGTTTGCGGTTGCTCAACAAAGACTTGAAAGGCGTGGCGATAGAAATCCCATTTCTGTTACTCAATTTAATCATCATTTATTTACAACACCCATTAAAATCGAATGTGTTATGAGAAAATTTCTAATCATTTTGTTTTCCTCTTTTTCACTTACGGCGTGTGGACAAACACAAAACACCAATCAAACAACAAATAAAAAATCAGAAAAAATGCAAGACGAAACCCTATTAAAACCAGTAAAAACTTTGATGGAAGCGATGCAAACAGAAAATGCCGAATTGATCAGAGCTCAATTTTCGGAAACAGCCACTCAAGCCTATGGTTCGGATGGAGTGATGAAAACAGCCGAAGAAACCAAAAAATGGATTGAAAGTGATATCGTGGATCGCCAGGGCAAGGTTGCCAACCCTGAATATTCTGTGATAAGTGAAAATGAGGTTGTTGTCAAAGGGCAGTATTCGAGTGTAGGTTATACAAATAAGGCTAACTTTTTATTTACCGTTGAGAACGGATTGATAACAAGTTGGAGAATGAGATATTAAGTACGATAGTTTATTACCTATAAAAGGACTGCTGATAACATCGCATTGGCAAAATGGCGGGGTAAGTGCAATCTTCAATTTTTGTGCTTTTTTATCAGCCGAATGTGTTCCACATTCAGCTTTTTTTAATAATTTAGCTTCTGTGGAATCCTAACGAAGTGGATCGACGAAGTCAAACACATCGGCTACGTTACTGCTAAATTGAACTTTTCGTCCAATTTATCCGCCACTTCGCCAATGCGTTTCCCGTTATGTGCAATGCTACCAAACCACCGCAGACAAGCGACCACAGAACGATTTGACAATTACTCAACCCCTTGAACAATTTTTTTCCTGTGCAGATAACCCCATTTTTCCATTGCCAATAAAACCTCGTTCAGCGTTTGGCTGTAATCAGTTAATTCATACTGAACCGTAACAGGTTTTGTATTACAAACTTCACGACTAACCAATCCGTTCATTTCCAATTCTTGCAATTCTTTCGACAAAATACGAGGGGAAATTCCCGCTTCTCTCGACAATTCATTAAACCCTTTTTTACCGCTTCGTAGCACCGAAATCAGGATTAACTTCCATTTACCGCCTACTATATCTAACGTATCTCTGATAGCCATTTTGGCTTTTGAGCAACTTTCTACCGTGTGTTTTGCCATATACTATTCTTTTTGTAAGTACTATCCTTTTTGTAACAGATAACAAAGGTATAGTATTTATTCTGAATTTTGCATCAGAATTTAAAAATTAAAATTATGTCACAAAAAACAATCAAAATCACAGGATGGACATTGACCATCATTTTAGGACTTGTGTTTACAATGAGTGCCTTTATGAAACTTACGCAAAACGAAACAGCTTTGGCTCAGGCTTCTTCGTTCGGGATTGATACCACCACTTATCAGTTCATCGGGATTATTGAAATCATCTCGCTGATACTCTTCATTGTTCCGAGAACAGGAATTTTAGGGACATTGTTGTTAGTAGCCTATTTGGGTGGAGCTATTGTCACACATTTGCAACATCAACAACCGATAGCAATGGCGGTTATTTTTCAAATGCTGCTTTGGATTACGGCGTTTATTCGTTTCCCCGAACTGAA
>NZ_FOLL01000014.1 GCF_900112315.1 Parapedobacter composti
CAGGTCAATTCAAATCAAAAAATCAAAGAACGACTATAATATATTTATATACAATGCTTTACAATGAATTTTAAAAACTTAACGCATCACTAGTAGTCACCAATAACAATTTGATGTGCCGCTTCGATCCCGAAATGACCGAAGAGCTGTCAGCCAGAGCCGGCTTCTTGCCTATGATTATGAAAGGGAAAGCGTATAAGGGATATTGCTATGTGGAGCCGGAGAGCTTTAGGAATCAAACTGACTTTGAATTTTGGATCAACTTATGCCTTGATTTCAACAGCAGGGCCAAATCATCGAAGAAAAGTGAAAAGAAGCGTCAATATAAACGGTAAAATAAGAGTACAGCTAAAATTACCTAGCCGGACACTATTCTTTGCATTGAGCTTATTTCCTACCGAGGTATTCGCCCAGCCTGAAAAAAATCACGGGTTTGACATAGAAGTAGATCCCATCGCTTTCGCCTTGAATGGCTTTTCTCTTCACGGAGGATATCTCACAGGTGCCTGGCGTTTTGACTTGGGGGTATTTGGTCTAGATGTCCCCAAATGGGCACACGGCAACGAAGGATTTGAGGCAAGGGCCATTGGCGCAGGCTGGAAAGCCGATCGTTTTTTTCGAAAAGCACCGGATGGCTTTTTTGTGGGTGTAGAAGGAAATGTAACCAAAACAACCATTACCCATACGGCTTCTGCAGGGAAAAAAGATGTTATGGAATATTCCTTAGGAATTCGTGGTGGCTATCGCTGGAATACCGGCCTGGCGAACTTGTATGTTACCCCTTGGCTCGGGCTGGGCTATATCCTCAATGCCAAAGACAGGACCATCAATGGTGAGGTATATAAAACAGGTCCCTTTCAGTCCTTCCCTACCGTACATATCGGGTGGAAGTTTTGACCAAGCAAATAGAAAATTCTGGGAAATGGACTACAGGTCACACACATTTGAGGCACGTTTGGAAATCATTGGCATCAATCCATTTGTCTTTGTCCCCGAAGAAATTTTACGGGACATCTTCCGACAGGCAGATCGTGACAAAAGTCCCATCCCTGTTTGCGGAACAGTAAACGGACGGCCTTATACCCAAACCCTGATGAAATACAAGGGGCATTGGAGGCTGTACATCAACCTAGTCATGCTGGAAAATTCTCCCAAGAGAATCGGGGAAATCATAGAAGTCAGTATCCGCTTCGACCCTGTAAAAAGGGAAGTTCCCGTGCATTCAAAGCTCATGAAGGCATTGGAAGAAAACCCTGTGGCGAAACGAGCTTTTGACCAACTCGTCCCATCCAAACGCCTTGAAATTCTCAAGTATATGTCTTACCTGAAAACGGAAGCAAGCATTGAGAGAAATGTGAAAAAGGTAATCGCTAACTTATCTGAAAAATGTAGCGCAGGAAACCGGAATGAATATGGCGGTAACATCAGCTACACGTAATGAGGCGTATGGAATTCACAGACATCAGAACAATTCTATCACACACCATTGTAGCGTATTGCAAAGTTAACACCTTTCTTCAGCTGGAAATTTATTATCCTTATAAGACATAAATGATCAACTAAAATTGCGTTCAAAACGCTCCGAAGTCGCTTTCCGGACGCTCCGAAGAGCGTTAATGGAGTCACCGCGGTCACTTCAACATCGCTCCGAAGTCCGTTTTCAAAATGACCAAGCGTCATTTTTGGCCATTTTCAATAAAAAAGCCGCCCCGAAATACATCGGGACGGCCGGAGACCCAGGTTGAGGTTAGTATTGCTTTACCTCATTTTCTCAAAAGTTAAATTATCCATAACAGTTCTGACGTGCTTACCTGGATGAAACAGCAGGCGCTTGCGGAAAATGTTACCCGCAGTCACTTCCTCCGGGGTGTCGCTCCCCACACTGTTGCTGCTCAGCCGGAATGCACCGAGGTTGCCGAGCCGCACAATATAGCCGCGTGAAATATTACGCGGAATCTCCCGTACGAGGCTCTGCAATACCGCATAAACGTCCGACTCGGTGAGCGACGATGCGTGCGAAATATCCTCTGCCATGCTTTCCAAAGAAATTATCCCGGCGTGCACCGGGCGTGCATAGAATTTCTTCGGTGCTGCAGGTTCCCCCGGCTTGCCGATTTCCACAACGTTGAATTTAATTGCCATGTTACTCCTTTTTAAAACGTTAAACAAAAAACAGTTACTCCGTGCCGCGGACGGTACCTTTCCCTTGGCAATACAAAGTTCCGGCGATTGTCAAGAACGCTTGTCGGAATTGGCGGTTTTGTCGGAATTGGCGGTTTTGTCGTCGCTCGTCCTTCTTCAGCGGCCCAGCACTGCCTGGTGAAATCTGGTCGCACTTAGATGATATCAGTTCCCGATACGCCAGCCCAGCCCCACCTCAAACGCATTTCCCGCATAGCGGCTCAGCGAGGAAGTTTCCAGGCTGTACATGCCCAGCAACTGCAGGTTGCCCAGACGGGCGCCGAAGCCGAACGACGCGTTTTCTGAGGTGTGATACAACCCCAGTACGCGGAAGCGTTCGGCAAACCGGAAGTCCAGCCCCACATCGAGGATGTTGCCTGTACCCCGTGCACCCCGGTAACAGACCTTAGGGGTAAGTGCCATGGACCCGCTGCCGTCGCCTACGGGCAGCGTGTAACTCACCGCCGAAAAGAACAGGGGATTGTTTACCAACTGCCGTTCGTCTTTCTCGATATTCCGGATCAGATCGCCCATGGCAAACTCCACACAGAGTTCGCTAAAGGTGTAAGCAAGCCCGAAGTTGGCATCCAGCCTGGCCCCCCGTTCGTTGTAGGCGGCCAGCACGGGGTCGTACCCCGTGGCATTCACCTTGGTCATATCCAACCGGCTCCGCGACAGCGTGGCCGACAATCCGAAATGCAGCTGGTGGTCAGCGGCCAGCGGCAGGTGGTAGGCATAGCCCAGCGAACCGCCGGTATGCCGCACAGACCCTACCGAAGTGTTGTCCAGCACCAGCCCGATGCCGGAACGGCCGAAACCGTGCTCGGCGGTAAAGGCTTGGTTGCGGGGCGCGCCCGGCATCGTATTTGCCGTGGCGCGTATCCCCAGGTTGAGCGTGGTGCCGCCTTCCATGCCGGCCCGGGCTGGGTTGAACAGGTAGGGGTTCTGGAAATAGCCCGTACCCATGGGCGATAGCTGGGCGCTCACCTCAGCGATGCCCACCGCCACCACCGTGGTGAGGAGGGCCAATATATAGCGACTGCTGCTTTTTATGTTGGTGTTCATGATGTTGCCTTTTATCGGTTGTCCCTGATAATGTTGATGTACCCCTTCTGTGGCTCACGGCCGCCGCCGAACGTGATGATGAAATAGTAGGTGCCTTCGGCCAGCGGCCTGCCCTGATAGGTACCGTTCCAATCGTTCTGGTAGTCTTTGGCCTGGTGGATAATCCGACCGGAAATGTCGAATATTTTCACCTCGTTGCCGGGGTAATGTTCGATGTTGCGGACTACCCACGTATCGTTGATGCCATCGCCATTGGGTGTCACCACGTTGCTCACCTCCAGGGCCTCGGGTTCAAATACTTCTATGGTGATAGACGCTTCGCCTTCACAGCCGAATTCATTGACCGCTTTAACGGTGAAGGTGGTTGTCTCCGTAAGCCGGGCGGTAAGCACATTCGTTTCGATGGTCTGGTCATTGTATGTCCATGTCAGCGCTACGGCGCTTCTTGCGTTGTTCCGCACCTCCAGGCGTACGCTTTCGCCCCGCTGTAGCCGCTGCTTGTCGGCCAGCAAACTGATATCCGGCTGTGCGGCGATGGCAAGCGTGAACGTCTGGCTGTAAGTATCCTGCCCGCCGTGGGCGGTGCCTCCGTCGTCTTTGGCTGTAACCGTTACGGTTACCTGGTCGTCAATCCCGGCTTTTGGCGTATAGGTCAGGTGGGCCACACCGTTTTCCGGCTGGGTGATAGACAGGGTGTGGAACAGCCGCGAGGGGTTGGCGCTTAGCGACAGCTCTACCGACTGCCCTTCTTCCAGACCGGCGTTGATGCCACTGATGGTGATGGTGCGTTCTTCGGGCGTAAAACAATAGGCCACGTCTGCTATTTCATCAAACGAGGGCGGGGTATTTACAAAGTTTACGACAACCTGGATGGTCGCCTCGTCACTTTCGCCCAGGCTGTTGCTCACCCGCACTTTCACTTCCAGTACCCGGCCTTCTTCGTAATCGAAATCGCCGGCGTCGTTAATGGTCAGTTCGCCGGTTTCTGCGTTTAATGCAAATGCTGCTATCCCGTTTCCGTTCACGTCGGTGTTTTGCGTAATCCGCCAGCCGGTCAGTACTTCCCCTTCGGGATTACTGGCGGTCAGTTGAGCTATCAACGTACCTTCAGTACTGTATTGGTTCACGCCCAGCACCTCGTCGGCATTGATAACGGGTAACGCCAGGGCTTCCGTTTGGAACGACCAGGTTTCGCCGTATTCCACCCCTCCTTCCGCCAGCGCATCCACCCGCCAGTAATAGGTTGTTCCATGGGCGAGCAGGCTGGTATGGGCGTACAGTTGCTCGGTGATGCCTTCGGCCACAGGGGCCAGGTCGACCGGAGACGTGCCTAACCGAAGCGTGTAGGATTCAGCCTCGCCCTCCCAGACGAACGTGGTGCCGGAGACGGGGATGTCTGTCGCTCCGTTTTCCGGACTGACATTTTGCACCGGATTCATCACTGGCTTTGATTCGAACAGGTTTTTTATCTGCGCAGGCGACAGCGCGACGTTGTATAGCCGCACATCGTCCAGGTCGTCCCGGTATGGGCGGTTCTCGCGGGAGTTGCCGATGGTGAGATCCATCTCCGGCATGGCGATACCTTCTACCGTCCCGTCGTTGGATTCCGCTTTCAGTTCACCGTCGATATACAGGCGCGTCTTGCCCGCGTCGCGGTCACGCACGGCCACCACATGCTTCCATTCCCCGTTGAACAGCCCCGCATTGTTTGCATTGGTCGCCGCATCGGTCTTCACGATGTCATCGTCTATGGAGAACACGATGTTGCCGTTGTGATGCAACTGGATGCCGTACCATTTGCCGCCTTCGGCCGAGGCGAACGCTCCCTTATGGATAAGGTAGGCGTTGTTGGCCGAAGGGGTATACGTGTTTTCATCACCGCGCATCCACAATGATATCGTGAACGAGTTTTGGTCAAATGCGTTCTGTGCCGCTGCGGGCACCACGATGGCGCCGGTAGGTGCGGTGGTAGTATAATGGATAGCGCCACCGTGTTTACCGTCGCTGATCCACGGACTGCCGCCGAAATCCCGCAGCATGCCGTGGTTGCCGTAGGGGCTGGAGTCGGTAACCACCGTACCGGAGGTTTCGTCCAGCTTGTAGTGCGCCACCGGCTGAAGTTCTTCCCGCGGCGGGGTAAATAGTTCGGCAATCTCCTCAGGAGAAAGCGCGTAATTGTATAAACGCACATCGTCCAGGTCGTCCCGGTATGGGCGGTTCTCGCGGGAGTTGCCGATAGTGAGATCCATCTCCGGCATGGCGATGCCTTCTACCGTCCCGTCGTTGGATTCCGCTTTCAGTTCACCGTCGATATACAGGCGCGTCTTGCCCGCGTCGCGGTCGCGCACGGCCACCACATGCTTCCATTCCCCGCTGAACAGCCCGGCATCATTTGCATTGGTCGCCGCGTCGGTCTTCACGATGTCATCGTCTATGGAGAACACGATGTTGCCGTTGTGATGCAGCTGGATGCCGTACCATTTGCCGCCTTCGGCCGAGGCGAACGCTCCCTTATGGATGAGGTAGGCGTTGTTGGCCGAAGGGGTATACGTGTTCTCATTACCGCGCATCCACAATGATATCGTAAACGAGTTTTGGTCAAATGCGTTCTGTGCCGCTGCGGGCACCACGATGGCGCCGGTGGGTGCCGTGGTGGTATAATGGATGGCACCGCCCCGTTTACCGTCGCTGATCCAGGGGTCGTCGCCGAAGTCGCGCAACACACCGTGGTTGCCGTAGGGGCTGGAGTCTGTCACCACGTTCCCGGAGGTTTCGTCCAGGCGATAGTGTGCCACCAGCTCCCGGTCCGCCATCCCCTGGAAAAGGGCGCCGATTTCTTCATCAGACAGGGCATAGTTGTATAGGCGGACATCGTCCAGGTCGTCGCGGTACGGGCGGTTCTCCCGGGAGTTGCCGATGGTGAGGTCCATCTCCGGCATGGCGATGCCGCCTTCGGTACCGTCGTCAACTTCCGAAAGGAGTTCGCCGTCGATGTACAGCCTTGTCTTGCGGGCATTGCGGTCGCGCACGGCTACCACATGCTTCCACTCCCCGCTGAACAGTCCGGCATTGTTCGCATTGGTCGATGCATCGGTCTTCACCACATCGTCATCGATGGAAAAATTGATATTGCCGTTGTGGTGCAGCTGGATGCCGTACCATTTGCCACCTTCGGCCGAGGCGAACGCCCCCTTATGGATAAGGTAACTGTTGGTCGCCGACGTGGGGCCATAGGTGTTTTCATCGGCCCGCATCCACAGCGATATCGTAAAAGAATGCTCGTCAAACGCGTTCTGCGCTGCTGCGGGCACCACGATGGCACCCGTAGATGCCGTGGTGGTATAGTGGATACCCCCACCGAACTTACCGTCGGCAATCCAGGGGTCTTCCCCGAAATCGCGCAACATGCCGTGGTTGCCGTATTTGCTGGCATCATGCACTACAGTGCCACTGGTTTCGTCCAGCTTGTAATGGGCTACCAGTTCACGGCTTTCGGGGGGCGGCGCCGCGGTTTGAAACGACCAGGTATCGCCTTCAGCAACATCTTCGCCTGCCTTGGCATCCACCCGCCAGAAATAGGCCGACTCGGCCTGCAAGCCTTCGAAAACATATGACGTGGTGGTGGCCGGCAGTTCGGCGACCTGCTCCAGCGCATCTGCTGAAGTTCCAAAGTAAACCAGGAACGTTTCAGCCAATGCCCCGCCTGCCCAGGTGACCTCGGCGCGGTTGGCTTCCGAACTGCGCTGGCCGTGGGCAGGCACCGGCGTATGGGCTTTCTGTACTCCGGCCGCACGGGCAAATTCTTCCATAATCTCCTGTTCGCTCAGCACGTGGTTAAACAACCGGAGTTCATCCAGCTGGCCCGTATAGGGGGCCGACGCATTTTGGGAACTCAGAAATTCCAGCACACCGATGTTGCCGATAACCAGGTCGCTGGCCTCCCCGATTCCCGAAAGCGCACGCTGTATAGCGGTTTGCCCCACCACTTCCCCGTTCCGGTAAACGCGGAGCTGCCGTGCTTCGGCATCCCGGATAACAACCACGTGGACCCAATCGTCCACGAAAAACGGGCGGCCGTCTATCCCCACTTCATCCTTACCTCCGCCGCCAGCGTCATTATCGTCGTCGATGGCAAATCGGAACTGATTGTTTTTTAACTCAATATTGAAGCGTTTCCCCGTAGCTCCGGTATGCTCGTTCCGCGTAATGGAACCTTTGCAGAGCAGGTAAGCGCTGCTGTTATTGTCGGGGGGCAGGTCTGCCGTACTCCCTTTCATCCAGAACGAAATGGAGAATGACCCGTGGCTTAAGTACAGGTGATCGGCATGCGGGATGCTGATGGGATACATATTGCGGTCTACGGTGGACAGATCCACCGCACCGCCTTTTATTCCTGAAATACGTACCTGGCCGACATCGTCGGTACCCAGCAGGCCGTGTGTCTCATAGGGCGAAGCGTCGAGGAGTTCGGGGCCTTCTTCTTCGTCAAACGCCCAGTGGCCTACCAGGCCACGTTCGAACTCCGGGGTCACGCGGAAAGACCAAACCACGCCGGTGGCTGTTCCGCGGTCGTTAACCGCATCCACCCGCCAGAAGTACGTTTGGCCGTGCTCCAGGCCTTCAAATACCGCGGTCGGCCCGGATGCGGCAGGTACTTCCGCAACCTGGGCGAGGCTTTCTGCCGATGTGCCCAGAAATACCAGGTAGGTAGCTGTATTTTCACTGCCGGACCACCGCACACTGGCCTGCCCGGAGGCATCGATAGCTACGTAGCCGTAACTATCGCCCGGCATGGGCTGCGACGGCGTTTCCGGTGCCGTTGGAATGGGTGGCGTGGTTATCGAACGGAATACATACGATGACGACTCATCATCTCCTGTTACGATTTTTAACCGGTAATAGTAAGTGGTATTGGGCAGCGTGCCTTCGTTATCTACATACGTTTCGGTACCTATGGCTACCGCAGCTACCTGGGCATACACGGCTCCATCGGCTGAGCGTTCTATAACCACCGTACCTTCTTCATTGCCGTTATCGCTCCACGTCAGCGTGATGGTGCTGCCTTCCGGATCTTCTTCCGACTCGGCCGCCAGCGTAATTTGGGATGGCGGCCGGATAAAATCGGGAGCCTCGCCGTCTACCAGGCTGTTGATGTAAACCTCTATGTTCAGGTAATTCGGATCGATGTTGCTTTCCGCAAGGGCGTCCGCCGGATCATGCTTGTCCAACCCGTTGGCATCTTCCCACTCGTCCGGAATGCCGTCGCCATCGGTATCCAGTGGTGCCGGGGCACCGTCCACCACACCCAGCCCGCCATTGGCCAGCGGCAGGTCGTCTTCGCGGTACACGTATACCGCCTCGGTGCCTACCGACGCCAATTCGGCAATGATCAGTTCGTCCACCTGATCCCTGCGGGGGAAATTGGCTCCCACGTTGGCCAGCACCCAATCATAGGCCTGTTGGGCCGTCAGGGCATTCGGCGTATAGGGATATTCGTAGGGTTGTGCCTGGAAGTTGCCGGGTTCCACACCCGGATAGCCGCTGGCGTCTTCCGGAATCAACGACCCGTTCAATGCGCCATCTTTATTATCATCCCAATAGTTGCCCGATGCGTACAGGTTGAAGGTTGGCGTACCCCGGGAAAAAGGTGTGTTTCTTGACGGCGTATGGGGGCCGGCGATAAAATAATTATTAACGATATTCACATGGGAAGTGCTTGCCGACCCGCCCATGATGTACCCATCGCCGGAGACGGAATGCCCGTAGGTATTGCCTGCATTGCCGAAGTTATACACCACGTTGTTTACAAACTCGTTGATGCCCTTCACTTTGGGATTGCGGGTTTTGTTGCTATGGTACAGGCTCCTGAGGATACTTACTTTACCGCCCGGTTCCATGAGGCCACCGGCAGAATGGTTATGGCGGTGCACCCCCTGGCCGATGATGGAGTTCTGGATGGTAATGTTGTCGGGGTCGGTGCCCCGGTTATCCCAGTTGATGGAGAATACTTCATCGATTCCCCAGGAGACCGACAGATGGTCAAAAATCATGTCGTGCCCGTTGGCAATTCCCAGGGCGTCTTCATTACGGCCGGCGCCGCTGTTCACGCCGCAACGGAACCGCATGAAACGCGTGATGACGTTGTTTGCCCCGCTATACGATATGCCTCGGCCATATACCACAATCCCGTCTCCGGGTGCGGTCTGACCGGCAATGGTTGTGTTAGGCGGGATGACAAGGCGCGACTGGAGCGTTATGACGCCCCCTACGGCAAACACCACGAACCTGCCGGGCTGGCTTACCGCATCACGCAGCGAGCCGGGGCCGCTGTCGTTCAGGTTGGTTACGACATATACTTGGGGGTTGGCATGCCCGCGTGCGCCGGTTGCATACCGCCCGAAACCTTCGGCACCGGGGAACGCCAGGGTCTGCCCCTGAACCGGGCTTGGCGAACACCACAAAAGCAACGCCACGAGGGCGGCTGTAATACCACAAAAATAGTTCAGTAATTTCTTCATTGTCTTTTGATTACATAATTGGTTAACAGCTTATGAGTGGTAGCTGCACTACCCTAAAGGGGGTAGTGCACAAACCAGTTCTGGGGATTCATCATCCGCGTACGTACCGTTTCCCGCATACCTGCCTCATATTTCGCACTCACCCGGTCCGCTAATATCGCGGGGTCGTTCCAGCGCTTGGCCATCCGGATCATCGTAAAGAGCGACCGCGCTTCTCCGGCACTCTCCATAAGGGTTTCTTCCACAATAAGCTCGTCCAGCGCTCGTTTATAAGCCTCCACTTTCTCCGGCGTATTGAGGTCGTTTTTCGATAGGCCTGCCGGATAAACGGGGCCTAAGTCTACCCGCCGGCGGATGCCCCAGTTCCGGTTCAACTGCGCATTCCATACTTCATTGTTAAACGGATACTGAAGATTGCCCGCATGTGTAGACAGGTAGAGGTTTATTCCCCCGTTCAGCAAGGCCTCGGCCTCATCAAACAGCTCCAGTTGATTGAGTGCTTCCAGGATGAAAAAGTGCACATCGGCATCGCGGTATAAGACAATGTGCACGTTGTTCTTATGGATTTCGGATGCTATTTCCCGATCGCGTGAGAATTTACGGATTAGCCAGTCGCCATTCTGCTGCACAAACGTGTAATTTTCACCGCGGTAAAAATCACCGATGGTATGCCCGTCTTGCCGTACCTGCCGCCTGAAGCGGTTCATGGCCACTTCCGTAGGACGGAGGTAATACACCGAGGGGTAAGTATTGGAAAAGAAGCGGATTAGCCGGTTGGTCTGGTTGCGTTCAAAATCGAACGGCACGATATTGATGAGTACCCGTGTTTTGGTCACCGGGTTGCGGGTAAACACCTGTATCCACTCTGCATTGTAGTCATCGTTCCCGATTTTGTAACGGTTGCCCCCATTGTCATAAATAAACGGCATCCCGATTTCCACCACCCGGCTATACTGACCGGCCCAAAGGTACAATTCCATCAGGAGCGGCTCGGGCGACGGGCAAATCATATTCCACACCAGATCCTGGTCGGCAGCGTTAACCCCGGGGAACAGCACATTCCCCCAGTTCAGCACCAACTGGCCGTTGATTTGGTTGGTGCCCACCTCCATCAGCTGGATCAGCCGGTTAACCAGTTCATCCATGCCCAGTACGGGAATGGTGTGGAGTTCGTCCAGCTTTACATTGGGTGCATCGGTATAGGCGGCCTGCCCATACAGCTTGCCGAGCATGAGGTAGGCCCATACCTTAAAGCGGATTGCCCCGCTGACCAACGGGCCGAAATGGCTTTCGTCTACTGCCCGTGGATACTTGGTACGGTATTCAAAAGCCTTATGGATAAAGTTGTTGGCATTGAGGATCACGGCATAGTAGCCCCGCGGATCGGCGAAGGAGTTGCCTTCCAGCGACTGGTGGTTGTAGATATCCCACAGCTCCTGGGGGGCATTGGCGGTAGGCTCCAGCAGGTCGCTTCGCAGCTCCGACAAAAATATAGCATGGTCGGCCACATCCTGCACTTTAGCGGCAATGCCCATATATCCTGAATACAGTTCGTTGCTTTCGCCGATGTAATCCTCCTCTTTCAGCATGTCATCTGCATCCACGTCAAAGAAGCTGGAACAGCTTGCTGAGAGCAGCAGCAGGCCGCACCCAAGGATTGTCAACTGTCGTTTCATCATCATATCGTACATGTTAGAATGTCAAATTTATCCCCGCCCTGAACGTCCGGGGTTGTGCTACATTACCGAAGTCCAGCCCCAAATACATCGGGTTGTGCGCGTACGCAGTTTCCGGATCGAGCCCGAGGTATTTGGTCCAGGTGACGAGGTTTTCGCCCATCACATAGATTTCGGCCCCCTCAAGCACGCGTACGGCTGCCCGTTGTATCCGGTAACGCAGGGCTAAGTTAGACAGGCGGAGAAAAGAACCGTCTTCGATCCAGCGGGAAGAAAAGCGGCTGTTTTCCCGTGGGTCGCCGTACTCAGCACGGGGCATGTCTGTTACCTGCCCGTCTGCTTTCCAGCGCCGCAGCACGGCGGTTGACTGATTATCATACCGGTTCATGGATTCCGAATGCCTGCGCACGGCGTTGTAGATTTGGTTACCGTAGCTGAAATTGAAATAGGCCGACAGCGACAGCTGCTTATAGCGGACATCAACAAAGGCACCGCCGAAAAAATCAGGGTTCGGATCGCCGATAATCGTCCGGTCAGCACGGTCAATAACCCCGTCATGGTTCAGGTCGGTAAACCGGATGTCGCCCGCCTCAAACGGAAGCCCCTTGTAGTCGACCAGGCCCAGGGACTGGGCCGCGCTGGCCGACGGGATTACCTCATTGGCGACATGGCCGTAAAAGGCATACGGTGCATGCCCCACTGCCGACACCAGCGCCACACCGTTGCTCAGTTCGAAGACACGCTGGCCGTCGCCGGCCAGGCTTTGGATTTCACTGCGATACGTGCTCCACGTGCCCCCCACCGTCAGGCCAACATCGCGCTGTTCTATCAGCGTTGCGGAAATATCCACCTCCACACCGCGGTTGCTGATCTCGGCCCCGTTGACAAACCGGAAGTCCAAGCCAGTGACCGGCGATGCGGCCATCGTCTGTATCACATTTTTGGAAAGGGTTTGGTAATAACCAACGGTAGCCCGCACCCGTTTGTTGAGCGCCCCAATGTCTATGGCCGCATCAAACGTCTGGTTATCCTCCCAGCGCAGCGCATCGTTCGGCACATTGGCCACCACGATGCCCGAAAGCTGCCGGTACAACTGGCTGCCGTATGAAGGCCTGCTCAGCTTGGATGAATACCGGCTGTTGCCCGTGAGGGCATACCCCACCCGCAGGTCCAGTTGGTCCAGCCAGGTTACGGCGTGCAAGCCTTCCATATTGGCCACGCGCCACCGCACTTCACCGCCCGGGAACAGGCCAAAGCGATCGGTACCGTTGCCCGTAGACGAAGTACCATCTGCCGAGAAGTAGGCCGAAAGCGTCAGCAGGTTGTTCCAGTGGTAGCGGCCAAAGCCATACACACTCATCCAGTTCCACGGTTCAATATATCCCTGGAACTGCCGGCCGTCTACACTGACATTACTGATGGTCCGGTAAAAGTCAGAGGGCGTGTTCCGGCCGCTGCCGGCATCCAGCTCGGAATGGGCGATGATAAACTGGTAGCCGCCGCCCGCTTCCACGCGGTGCACCCCGATTTGCCGCTCATACTGCCCGTTGAGCCGGTAAAACAGGTTGGATACCTGCGCCGCACCCGCACGCGAGGTATTTAAGGCCACACCGTTTTCCAGCGGCATCACGGTACGGCTGCTTACCCCCGGTATGAAGGCGGTATGGCGCATAAAGCTGGAGAAAATGCCGAGCGTCGTACCAATTGTCCAATACGTGTCCGGTCGGTAGCTGATGCCGGCATTGACGAAGACGTCATAGCCGCCGAGCCGCATCTGTGCCGTATTGAGTACCGCCAGCGGATTGCTTACGTTAAACTGCCGCACCACATCGTAGCTGGGCAGCTCATTATTGAGCTCGTCTTTGGTATAAGGGCTCAGGATAGGCGCCCGGCTCAACGCCGTGAGGATGGGGTTGGTTGCAGTTAGCATACCCTGCTCGTGCAGGTTGGCGTTCTGGTAAGTGAATCCCACCGTTCCGAGAAAGTCGAATTTCTGCCCGAGGGTCACCGTAGCGTTCATGCGGGTAGAATAGCGCGTCAACGAGCTGTTATCCAATGCACCGCCCTGGTTGGTAGCCCCCAGCGAAAGGTTATACTTTGCCACGGCATCGCCGCCCCGAACGCGCAGGTGATTGTCGGTCACAAACGCCGGCCGGTAAATCAGGCCCTGCCAGTCTGTCTGCGAGTTATACAGAAAGTTGAAATAATAGTCAGGGTCGTCGCGCAGGAACGGGAAGAAATTGAGCATTTCGCCCATGTCGTCGAACTGTGTCAGCCCCACGTCGCCGATATAACTTTTGAAATCGCCGGGCCCCAGCACCGGGAGCGTGGCGGGGTTCTGGGCCACGCCATAATGCCCGTTGAACTCAATAACGGTCTCCAGGTCGGCCGGTTTGGCGGTCTCGATCACCAGCACGCCGTTTGACCCCATGGAACCGTACACCGCCGTTTCGGCGCCCTTCAATAATCGCACCTCCTGGATATCGCGCAGGTTAAGCGGGAGCAACGGGTTGCGCGAATAGCCGCCAATAACAGCGGAGTTGCTCGATTCAGGCAGGTAGGGAACGCCGTTGATGACCATTAGGGGTGAATTATCCCCCTCAAACGAACGGACGCCCCGGAAGTACATCGCGCCCCCCTCTCCGGGCATCCCGCTCTTATTGATGACGTTAAGCCCGGAAAAACGCCCCTGCAGCACACTTTCTACATGAAGCGCGCCGCGGCGGAAATCACGCTGGTAAATGGCCGCTGCATCGCGGTGCAGCGGGTTGGTTACCAGCTCCTCGTCGTAGTAATTCGGCCGGCTATCTGGCACCAGCGTTACGTTCAGCTCGCGCCGATCCAATAGGGGAAACGTGGTCCGGTAGTAGCCCGGAGACCAAAACATGATTTCAGACGCTTCGGATGGCAAGACCACCCGGTAGTTTCCGTCTGTGCCGGTTTCTACCATCATTTCAAACCCGGGCACGGATACCACGGCACGGGCCAAAGGCTTGCCATCGTAACCGCTGGTTACCTGACCGGTTACGACCACGCTGTCTTGCTGCGCATGGGCCGTAATGGCCATACCCAGGATTATCCACCACAGCGACAGTTTCAAAGAATTTATCACGATCATATCTTCATTAATAGTTATTCTGGGTTGGCACCAAGGCCCAATGGTAGGGCTCCAAGGTTTCGGCGGAGCCCGTACTAAGTCCAGCAAATTCAACTTTAATCCGGAAACTCCTCACCCCGTCGCCATCAATCGTCACGGGCCCGACCAACCCGCCCCAACCGTTGTACCGCGTGCCGGATACCGTGTTGGTATTCCGGTCGTAGTTCCAGGGGGTAGAGGGTTCTACATTCAGCCGGTTGGCTATTTGCCGCCCGTCTACATAGATGTTCACGAAGGGGTGCGTGCTCGACCGGAATCCCATATACAGGTTATACTCGCCCGGCGGTACCTCCACCACCCGGTAGCCGACCGATCCGTCAGGATTGTTCTCCAGCATTATGGGCGTAAAATCAATGCTGGCCGGTTGGCCGGGAATCAGCGCCCCCCGCACCACCAGGGTGCGGTACGTGAGTTCGATACCCAGCGTCGGGAATGTGACGTGATCACGGTTGGTGGGCACGATGTCCGTGACGTTATTGAGCGTGAACAAGGCCGGCCTGTCTGCTTCGGGCACAAACTCATAGTAATGGAATAACTGCTTGATCATGGCGATGTGCACGTTATTCGGTATTTTCAGGTGTGTAACCTCATATACCCGCCCATTGCTCATACGCCGGAAATCGGCATTTACCTGTTGTACATCCGTACGCCAGAGACGGCCGAATGCCGATACGAGGTCGCGCTCACTTCCGTAATCTTCGATGACGCGGTTATAGAACACGGCTTCGCGGATCCATTGATAGGCTTTCAGGCTGTCTTCCCGAAGGAAATCCTTGCCAAACTGGTCGTACAGGGTACCCAGGTCTTCGAAACACTGCTGTATCACGGCGTTGCTGGGCAGGAACATGGTCACCTGCGAAAATTCCGACCGGATGTTGGCCGCATTAAAAATGGGGTTGGTGATAACGAATACCGAGTCATATAAGGTATTGCCCGTGGGATCTACCCCGATGGGCACACTGTTGGCGACGTCAAATATGGTATCGTTCAGCGCAAGTACCGAGTCGCGGATGATGGAGTATTCGGTGCCCAAAGCCTCCAGGTAATCATAAATGCTTTCATCGGGCCGCATGAGGGCGTCTATCTCGTGTACCACCCCGTTCCGGCACAATTGGTTACCCTTAGTGATGCGGGAGTCGCCCACCATGATCTCATCCGAAACGCGCTCCACTTGGATGTATTTGCCGCTCAGGGTCTGTATCCGGAGCCCGGATTTCAGCTTCGTATAGTCGAACGTGAGCAGATTCAAGTGATAGTTCATCACGTACCGCTCATCGAGCCCCATGCCGGCCAGTTGGTCCATGACAGCATTGGGCACCACCCATACCGATAAATTCTGGTCGCGGGTCAGTTGGCCGGCAATTTCCAGTTCTTCCAATTTCTCGACGAACCGGCTGTACTCCGGCACCGATTTCAGGTAGTCCAGCAGATTCAACGGCGACACGATTGCATCACCATCGCCGGTGCTGTTGAAATGATCGTCCCAGACTTTTTGCCGGCACGCGCTGGCAGCTACTGCCAGGCATGCGACGAACATTATTTTATACCATGTTTTCATGACCATGTTGTTTATTGTATAGGTTCAAAACGAATATAATCCAAGGTGATTAACCGTCCGTCAAGCGAGATCACGCGCAACGTATGGGAGGTGGTTTCCTCAAACGTCACCGTACCCAGCGTTTCCGTCAGGACACGATCGCTGCTGGTATTCGAGATGGTATGGCGTTCGCGCAGCATCTGCCCGTCGAGTGCAAATGCGCAAATCCCCGTGGGGTTGGCCTGCCGCGGACTGGGCCATACCAGCGTCAACCGGTATGTTCCCTGCACGATGACCGGTGTTTCCATCTCGATCCAGCCTGACTCGCCCAGTTCGATGCGCAGGTGGTCATGGTTCAACACCTCGGAATACCAGATACCATCCGCCGCCCGGTTGTTCCGGTAGGTGAGCACGCCCGCCCGGTCTTCGGGCTGGGAAACCCAACGGAAACTCTCCAGTTCGCCCTGCTGGAACACGCGGTCGTATTGCGCGCCGAGGCTCGGATTCCGGTATTGCGTTACGTTTGCCGCCAAATCCGGATAATCGGTTACCTCCCACACCACCACCACGGGGGGCGGTGCAAACAGCGGCATCCAGTGGTCCACTTCATGCACCACGCCGTTTTTGCAGGGAATGTCAAACTCCAAAAAGCGGATTTCGCTGTCCCGTTCGGGATCGTAATTCAGCAACAGTTCGCCTCCCCGATCGGTGACGCTGATGAGCTGGCTGCCGGCCAGCGTATTGAGGTTTTTCACGGTTTCCCCCTCGGGGAACTGCCCCAGCTCGGAATAAGAGCGCAATTGGGTCAGCAGGTGATAGGAGATGTATTGGTGCAGCGGATTTTCCGGACTGTTATACGATCCGGTGCCGGCGCCCAGGCGTTCAGCCAGTTGGGCGAGCGACTGGATGCCCGCGGCGGCAAAGGTGGCATCACTCACCGCAAACAGCGTATAATGGTACCGCACTTCAATGGGGAAGCCGCCCGGGCCGATTTCTTCGGTATAAACCGTCCGCAGCATGGTTTCATAGCCCGTGGCGATGACCGCTTCACGGAAAATACCGAAATCACCCGTCTCCAGGCGATCAGCGATGGTAGCGGTGAGCGGCTCCAGCACGTCTTCAATGACATGGATAACACCGTTGGTAGCCTGGATATCAAACCGCAGGAACCGCGATTCGCCATTCAGGTATACCGCGTCAAGACCGCCGTCCCTGAACTCGACGAACAGGTTGTCGTCGGTTGCGTTGCGGTCGTTAATGGCACCGCTTTGGAATTGCCCGAGGTCTACCTTAGCCAGGTGAATCAGGTGATAGCGGACCAGGTAAGCCGCTTCCTCCCGCGGGATATCGGTTACCGCACCGTAGCCGTGTGCCTGCAAATACCGTTCGACCCCCGCATTGGTAGGCACGAAAAACGTATAGGTGGTCCGCAGGTTAAGGGTGGCGTACATGCCCGCGTGTTCCATCAGCTCCACCCAGCGGCCGTATTCGTCGCTGTGTTCACGCAGGTACATCCCGATGGGAAGTTCTTCATACGCGGTGAAGGTCTGGTCTTCAAAAGCGTCTTTACAGGTCTGGAAAGCGAGGCTCAGCAGCATCAAGAGACCGCAGCGCTTTGCAAAAAGAAATATCTTCGTATTCATGGCCTTCTCCTTTTTAATTAACATTATCGTAATACGGGTTTTGCTCCAACAGCCTGTTCGACAGCAATTCATCGATATGGATGGGCAGGTAGTGGCTGTTTTCGTTCAGCAGCTTCGAGCGGATGACCGGGGCTGACCCTCCCTGCACACCCAGCAAAACCTGGCTAATCAGGTATTCCTTATACTGATATTGGTTGCGCTTGGCCACGCGGAGGATATCATACCACCGCTTGCCTTCGCCCAGAAATTCCAGGGCCCGCTCATTCAGCACGATATCCAGCATTTCCAATTCGCTGGAGCCCACGCCCAGGGGCACGGAAATTCCGGCACGTTGCCGTATCCGGTTGACCAGGGTCAGTGCCTCCGCGTAGTGGGATTCGCCCAGCATAATCAGGGCTTCTGCCTTCATGAGGTAGATATCGGCCATCCGGTAGAGTATCCAGTTTTGATCATTGTTGGGTCGTGGAACGGTGGTGTTGGCCTCAGCCCCCAGGTATTTCCACAACCGGAATGTGGTGGCGTTGTAAGATGCGCCATTGCCACGGATATCTTCTGCAGACAGGTTGAATTGCTCAACCATCAGCGGCGAGATAATCCACGTATACGGTCCGGTGCCGAACCACTGCGTCATATCGTTGGTTTGCTGGCGGGCGAAATCGAACTGCAGCTCAAAAATACTTTCGTTGCTGTTGCCTTCGCTGAACATGGTAAACCAATGGTTCCGGTTGTTGACCACCCCGTCGATAAGCCCCACCCAGCCCGATTGCAGAACCCTATCGCATGCGGCAATGGCCTGTTCATATTGCTCCGTCCACAGATACACATCGGCCAGCAGGGCATAGATGGCCCATTTGGTGGCCCGGCCCTTATTTTCCCACACCTGCGGCCATACCTCCTTGCTGGCCGGAATGGCGGTCTCCAGATCGGTGATGATTTGTTGGTAAATCTCCGCTTCGGCCGATTTGGCCACGTCAAAGGTGTACAGATCGTTCATGTAAGGTTCGGTAATCAGCGGCACCTCCCGGAAATTGCGCACCAAGATAAAGTAGCACAACCCACGCAGGAAATACGCTTCAGAGAGCAGCGACTGCATCACGGGCTGGCTGAACGACGGATCGCGCGCAACCACCTCGGGAGCATATTTAATAACCATGTTGGCGTAGTTGATTACCTCGTAAAAGCCGCTCCATTGGGCCCATTCATTGTTGGGCAGTATCTCAAATTGCTTGAGCCGGAAGATAGAAGCGGGGACGGAACCCAACAGGGCCAGTCCGTTTCCCCGGGCTTCGCCCCAGATCAACTGGTGCTGCAGCGTGCCCCGGAACCGCACGTAAGCTGCACCAAGCACGGCCTCCGCCTCTTCTTTATCCTGCCAGTAAAGGTCTGTTACCTGTTGGTTTTCCGGCAGCACATCCAACCACTTGTTGCAACCCGCCGCTGGCAGCAGCGCCAGCAATACCAAGCTATATATCCAGATTCGTTTCATCGTTATCCACATTAAAAGTCAAACATAAGCCCTACCGCATAACGCCGCGGCCGTGGCGTTGACGCATTGTCTCTACTCAGCATATAAACATCATTGGGCCTCAGGGATACTTCGGGGTCCATGCCCGTATAGTTCGTCCAGGTGATCAGGTCTTGGATGGTCATGAACACATCAAAGCGCTGGATATTGAACCGCTGCAAAAAGGGTTTGGGCAGGGAATAACGCAAGGAAAGGTTGCGGAGCCGTACAAACGAGGCGTCTTCCACGAACCGATCCGACCCCAGAATGTTATACCCCTCGCCGAACAGCGCCCGGGGGATGTCGGTCTGGTCGCCTTCGTGCCGCCACCGGCGCAGCACCGCCTGGCTTTGGTTGCTCGTTCCCCGCATATCCTCGGTATTCATCCGTGCCTCGTTGACCACCTTGTTGCCGAACCGGCCGTGGAAAAAGGAACTCAGCGTGAATCCTTTGTAACGCAGTGTCAGGCTGAGCCCCCCCGTAAACAAGGGCATGGCATTACCCAGGTACACGATGTCATACTGATCAATAACCCCGTCGCCGTTGATGTCTGCATACCGGGCATCACCGGGGTATGCCTGCCGCTGGTTGTTATACGTCATAAACACCGGCTCGCCATTGAGGTTGTAGATCAGATTGCCGTTCAGGTCACGGGCATAGGTTTCGTCCTGGTTTTGGTATACCCCGAGGTAGCGGTAGCCATAAAACGAACCGACAGGATTGCCCTCTACAATGCGGTGTGCATAGCGCTTATTGTCAAACACATAGTTTTCAAACTGCATATTTTCCGGAAGCTCCACCACTTCGTTTTGGTTGCGGGAGAAGTTGAGCATCATCTGTAACCCCCAGTCGGATTTCCGGATCACGTCGTAGTTGACAATCAGTTCCCACCCGCGGTTGTACAGCTCCCCGCTGTTAAACCAGGCCAGTTGCGAAAAGCCCGTTGACCCCGGAATGCGTACATCTCTATGCAGCACATCCGTCGTGCGGCGGTCATACCGCTCCATGGTGACGAAAAGGCGGTTGTCCAGCATGGCCAGTTCGAGGCCGAAGTTGGATTGGGTGATTGTTTCCCACCGCAGGTTTTCCAGCTGCATGCGCTGCGGCCGGATAGCCGGCATATCCATATAGCCCGGCACCAGCGGGGAAAATGTGCCCAGATACCGCCATGCACCGCTGGGTGCATTGCCCGTGCGCCCCCAACTGTAACGGAGCTTGGCCAAATCGAAAAAGTTCAGCCGCTGCATAAATGGTTCATCACCGAACAACCACGCAGCCCCCACGGCGGGAAACCTGCCCCAACGGTGCTCCCGGCCGATGCTGTTGTTGGCTTCCCAGGTATAGCCCCCGTTGATGTTGTATTTGCCCTTATAGGAATAGAATACGTTGGCAATGCCGGCAATCCGGCGGATGGCACTGAAATCTGATGCTATCGAGACGACATTGCCGCCCAACGCCGGGTCGGACATTCCCGACGACGCGTTGCCCGATGTTTCACTGCTGTAGGGGTAGCTCAGCTCTTCGGTGGTGCGGAGAATGGCATTGCCGATCAGGTTATGATCTTCACCGAACAGTTTGTTATACAGAAACCGGTTTTCGGTGGTCAGGTTCAGTGCATCCGTAATGCGGTCTGACGCTTGGTTGAAATATTCATTCACCCAGGATACCCCCGTAACGGACTGCGGCAAGAACCGGCGGTTTTTGCTTGAACGCATGTCGAAACCAACCATACCGTGGTACTGCAAACTGGGCACAACATCATACCGGAGGCGGAAGTTGGCCCGGGCATTTTCACTGTTTGTCCGGTTGACCGACTCGTGCACCATCGCCACCGGGTTGTACACTTTGTTTGCCATACTGCCTTCTTCAAACCCGCCCTGGAAGTTTACCCGCGGCGTAAAATATTCATTGGTGGGTTGCCCGTTCGCCCCGATGACCCAGGGGCTCATATTGGGCATGCGCGTCATGGCAATGCCGCGGGGCGACGCCAAACCGCCGGCCGTCCAGGAATTATTCTGGTTGCTCCGGGTGTAAGCCATATCAGCCATCACCTCCAGCTTGTTTGAAAACCGGTAGTTTACCGCCAGCAAGGCGTTGTACCGCTTAAGGTCCGTACCGATGGTAGTACCTACGTCATCCAGCATGCCCAGCGAAAGCCGGTAAGTAGCCTTGTCGCCCCCGCCGCTTATGGAGAGCGAATTATCCACAAAGTACCCCAACTGGTTGACGTGGTTGACCCACTGCGTATTCTGGTTATACTCGTCGAAATATACCCAGTCGGGGTTAAAGTTGATCTCATTGGTATTATAGAGCAGATCAAGGTAACCGGATCCGGCTGCATACCCCAGGTCATTCACCGAATTCCAGACGGCATCCTGGATCAGGCTGACGTACTGGTTGCCGTCGAGCAGCGGGATGGGATCCGGCTCGCGGCGCATGTCCAGCTTGCTGGAAAACGATATGCGGGTTTTGCCTGAACGCCCTCGCTTGGTGGTGAACAGTAGCACGCCGTTGGCGCCC
Source organism: Parapedobacter composti (assembly GCF_900112315.1). Taxonomy (GTDB): domain Bacteria; phylum Bacteroidota; class Bacteroidia; order Sphingobacteriales; family Sphingobacteriaceae; genus Parapedobacter; species Parapedobacter composti. The sequence continues at coordinate 21,802 of NZ_FOLL01000014.1, forward strand.
TGCGACCCCCATATCGCTGTTGCAGCCGCATCCTTCAGCACTTCGATGGACTCGATATCGTTGGGCGAAATGTTAACCAGCGCGCCGAAATCCTCATCGTTGGCCGTAGCGAAATCGAACCCATCCTGGATGGTCGTCGGGTACGGCACGCCGTCGATGACGATGAGCGGATCGGCATTGGCATTGAGTGAGGAGGTACCCCGGATGCGGATCGAGTTGCGGGCGCCCGGATCGGCACTGGTAACAATGTCTACGTTAGCCATACGTCCCTGCAACCCCTCTTCGATGGACGCGAAGGGCATGGTTTCCACCTCCTTCAGGTCAAACCGTTCGGTAGAAGACACCTGATCCCGGTAAGATATGCCCATGCTGTTGATTTGCTTGGTGCCACGGGCTTCGATGGTGACTTCATCGATTTGCATATCTGCCATCTTCAGGCGTATCTGCAGGGCCCGCTGGCCGCTGTAGGGTATCCGTTGCGTCTGAAAACCGATGCATGAAAACACCACGGTCAAATCAGGTTGGTTGGGCACCTCCAGCTGAAAGAGCCCGTTGGCGTCGGTAGACGACCCCTTGAGGTTCCGTTTATCTTGATTTTCAATGAACACGGTTGCGCCCGCCAACGGGTTCCCCTGCTCGTCTGAAATGCTGCCGCGAAGAATATTGGACTGCTGCGCTACTGACCATCCCGACCACAGCAACAACCAGCACAATACGATTATTTTTCCTTTCATTCTCTATTAATTTGCAGTAAGTAACCTGTCGATTTGGTAAATTGCTCCGTCGTTAAACGTTTTGGGAAATTCGCTGACGACCGCTGCCGTCTGCCCGGCGGCATCCTGAACCGACAGCCCAGTGCCCTGGTCGATCACGGTGAGCGTCGATCGGCCGCCCTGAACCGTGCGGGCCGTATTCCACTGGCCCTGCACGCCAAACCCCGGGAACGGATAATCGCTCAGCGAATTTTCGTTTATAGGCACAAAATAATACTTGAGGTACTCCGCCAATGCGGCATTGTCTTCGGGGATAATACCGCCGGCTTGCAGGGCCGCACGGATGGCTTCGTTCGTAGGGGCAAACAGTAAAAAGCGCTCACCCAACAGAAACGACAGGGGCGCCCCCGTGGGCAGCAATCCGGCGCGGTTGAGCAGCATGGCAAACTCGGAAAACTCATGCAGCGGACTGGTGGTAGACGACGCACCCGTGATTAAGAACTTGATACTGCCCACTTCCCGCTGCAATGCCTCATCGACGGCATAAACCACCCCGTTGGTCCAATTGCCCGCGATTTCCTGCACGGGCAAGAACCTGCCGTTATTGTAGGTTGCCGATGAAGCCACGCCTTGGTCCGTTACGTAAATATAGCTGAATGGATTGCGCGTGCGGAACACCTGCTTACCCGAAAATTGCGTGATACGGCCGGTAATGATATGGTTGGAAACCAGCTGGCTCATGGTACCTACCCCCAGCGGGACCCGGATGCCGTCGTTGTTTTCTATTTCCACCGCTTCATCGCCGAAGCGCAGTGGATGGCCCTCGTTCCAGAACAGGTGGCTTTCGCCCACCAGCGTATTGAGCAACACTTGATCTGACGGAACGAACAGGGTATAGTCTAACACCTGGCTCATCAACGGTGGTATCACATTGGATTGCACGGCCATATGCAGGAACATCTTATAATTGGGGTTTTGCAGCAATGGCCCGGTAACGCTGTAGAACATCCCCGGCACAATGACTTTATTGAGCCCGTAATACACCCCGTTGGTGGCGATGCCCCGATCAGCTACTTCCGTATAAGGATCAAAGGTAATCGGGTTGCCGAATGTGCTGGTGATTTTATCGCCCTGCACGACTTCATCCGGGAATACAATATTGCCTTGGTAAACGTGGTTGGTTAGCAACAGGGACAACGGCTGCAGGTTGACCTCATCGATAGATGAATAGTAATTGCTCCAATAGGATTGGAAGAAATCGTTGAGCGCCTGGTTGTTCGGCGCAAACACGTTAAATGCCCGGTAAGTCAATTCCGGTAGGTTGGCATAGTCAGGCATGCCCGACTCGCCGTTGTACGACCACTCCGATGCAATCTGCGGCAATGAGCCGTGGGTGACGATGTACAGCGAATCAGCCAGCCCGCTGTATTGAGCACTTGTGCTTTCGTCGTACCAAAAATCGATAAACCGGTCATAGATGGCCATGAACGTGCTGTAATCCGGCTCGTTTTTCAACAGGCTGTGTACCGTTTCCAGGGGCTCCAATACCTCATCAATGACGTATACATAGCCGTTGTCTGTCGGTATGGCGTACTCGGATACGGCGGCATTACCGACGTGAAATCCATCCGCTCCGGCGCTCCAGGCGCTTTGCGGATAGAAATATTCGTAGTTGCGCTGCGCATCGATACCCTTGGTCTGGAAATGCCGTTGGGAAAATATGGGCAGGAAGCGATCTTTATGGAACACGGTGCGGTTGAGCTGCGTGGCCGGGTCGCGCCAAACCGAGACCGTGTCGCGGCTGCGCGTGCGGTGCTTGTAGTACAGGCCTGCGTTGTCCGGTATTTCCAGACCAAAACCGAACGGCTGGTAGTTCGCAAGCTTTTGCTGATCATACGCGTAGTAAATCAGGTGGAAGCCTATCAATTTGCGCAGCTCCGTTATCGGCATGCCGGTTATGGACGTGATGCTATGTTTCTGCAAATACTGCTGCATAGCCGCGTCATCGGGAGCCATCACCGTGGCGATGACCTTGCCTGTGAGCACGTCTTTGAAGCCGGCGCGCTCCGCCGCCTCCAGAAACATACCGAAATTACCCCTTGCTTCCAGCACTTCCCACGCATTTCCGCGCAGCCAGTCGGGCCGTTCGTAATGTTCTTCCCAAGGCTGTTTCTGGCATTGCCAGAAAAACAGGGGTAAAAAACAGGCCCATAAAAATCTACAAATAGGTTTATGCATCATACTTCAATTGGTTTAATTAGGTACAGTCCGCTACCGGACAAACAAAGCATCACAAACTTTTGCCCCACCCGCGTAATTGCAGGCGGTGTTAATTCAGGCCGCTACCTTTTGTAATTGGTTAGCCTCCGGAAAAGGTGCGTTTCAAAATCAGGCAACATGGTTTTGTAGTTATATTCTCATCGTCTTTATTTTTGTTCATAACGCAACACAAACGCACTGGACGTGCTAAATTTTCCACCTTGGGCAGCACAAAAGAGGTAAGCCGGCTTTCCATCCCGCATCAGCAGCATAGGCCTTTCGAGCCGGCCGTAACGCTTCAGATGCGCCGGAGCCGGCGGCTCATTTACGTAATGTGCCAATTCATGGTAGGCAATAAGCGGTTCTGACCAATGGATACCATCAGCTGACTCCATAATGAGGCCTACCTCATGGTTATATACGCCCATATCCCGTGCGATAAGGAAATACGTGCCGTTTTCCCGCCATACGAAGGCGTCCTCAAACTGGGCATTGCCGCCCCTGCTGGAAAAATCGAGTACGGGGTTGGCGGGATGCCGCCTATATGGCCCGTGCACATCGGCAGCAGTCGCCAAGCCGTACTTGCGGTTGCCCCGGATGGAGGGGTGATCGCTATGCTCGTATTCATACGTATTCCACGACTTGTAAAAAAGCTGGCAAGTTCCGTCGGGCGCCTCCACAAAAGCCGGGTTGGTGGTGCAATGATCGTCCCATTCCCCCGGCGCACCGGATTCCAGCAGCGGGGCATCCCCCCGTTCCCAGGGGCCGTACAACGAAGAAGCGGTGGCCAGCCCGATGCGCTTGGTATTGGTTTTGCCATTGGAATTGCCCATATAGAACAGGCAATACTTTCCGTTCACCTGTTTTATCAGTGGATTATGACAGGTGGTTGCATCCCAGAAACCCGGCCGGGGAGCCAACACCGTGCCGACGTATGCAAAGGGTCCTTCAGGGCTGTCTGCCACGGCATGGGCTATTTCCGATTTGCTGATCCATCCGCTCATGCCTTTGTCTGCCGGCCAGCGGGAATAGAAGACATGAACCTTTCCGTCCTCCCCGAATATGGGGCTGCTGCACCAAACATAATACCCCTCCGATTCCAAGGCCCGCCCCACCGGCCGCAATTGCTTGCTAAACGCAGAAAGGCGCGGTTCAGGGGATGTGCGCCAGCCGCCCAGGGCAACCTGCGGCAGCAGGAGCGAAAAACCGGCCGCCGCCGACAGGAAATTCCGCCTGTTCATGGTTCCGGCAGCTTCGGGATTTCTTTCCCCGTGGGCTGGTTCTGCAAACATGCCCGTCATCATTGATGGTTTATACCGACGCAAAACGAGATTGACTTTAAGTTTACCGTACTATTTACGCATTAGTTAATTTCAGTTTCCTGAAGCTATTCTTCTCTTGGTTAGCGTTCACAATATTATGGATAAGCACATGTTTTGGCATCCTGCCGCATCCTGCACCCCATCAAACGATTTATACATAAAACACTATAAACCAATATAATACAATAAACTTAACCGAAAGTTAAATTTACGCAATCGATACCGGTATCGATTGCATAAATCCTTAGACCTGGTTTTGGACCGGACACATTTTCAGCCAGGCGCATGGAGTTCCGGAAAACTTAGTGTATTTTTGCGTGAAACAATTGTATAAGCCGTGTTCAAACCCATTACCATCAAAGATATCGCCCAAGCGTTGGCGCTTTCGCCCTCTACTGTATCCCGCGCGCTAAGCGATAGCTATGAGATTAATGAGGAGACCAAAAAGCGCGTACTGGAATATGCGGAAAAGCACAATTACCGCCGCAATCCCATGGCGTCCAGCCTACGCCAGGGGCGCAGCTATTCCATTGGCGTGGTGGTTTGCGAAGTGGCCAACAGTTTTTTTTCGCAGGCCATAGATGGCATCGAGTCTGTTGCCTACGGCAAGGGCTACCATGTCATCATTTCCCAAAGCCACGACTCTTATGAGCGTGAAGTGGTCAATATCCAGCACCTGGCCAACCGCGCAGTGGATGGGCTGCTCATCTCCATGTCTGCCGAGACCAAAGATTTTTCCCATATTACGAACCTGCACGGGCAGGGGCTGCCCATTGTGTTCTTTGACCGTATCATCCACGCGTTTGATACCCATACCGTCACCGCGGATAACCGCGATGGTGCCCGTAAGGCCACCCAGTCGCTCATCGACAGCGGCTTCCGGAGGATAGCTCACCTGGCCAATGCCCCCCACCTTTCCATCACCGCGGAACGGCTGGAAGGGTACGAAGCAGCGTTAAAGTCGAATGGACTGCGATTGGACGAAACGCTTATCCGCTACTGCCATCACGGAGGCCGGGTGCAGCAGGAAGTGGAAGACGCCGTACGGTATTTCATCAATCTCCAAGAGCCGCCCGATGCGATATTCGTGGCCAGCGATCGCCTGAGCATGGGGTGCCTGAGCGCATATAACCAGCTGATACCGAAAGACCGGCAACCCGCCGTGGCCGGCTTTTCCAATTCAGAAGTGCTGGACCTTATCCAGCCTGGCTTTACCTGCGTTCGGCAACCGGCGTTCGGGATGGGCCGCATGGCGATGGAGCTGCTCATCCAGCTGATCGAAAGCCGTTACCCGGTGTATGAATTTGAGCACGTCGTGCTGGAGACGGCTTTGATTACGCGGTAGGGGGCTTAATTTTCTGAATAACCGCCGTGCCGAAAGGTATGCCAACCCTGCCTGAAATTTGTTACCTTTGCGGCCATGATTAATGTATCCAATTTATCGCTGCGCTACGGCAAGCGCGTATTGTTCGAAGAGGTTAACCTCAAATTCACGCAAGGCAATTGCTATGGCATCATCGGTGCCAACGGCGCAGGCAAATCAACCTTCCTGAAAATCATTTCCGGCGATGTTGACCCCACCACGGGCTCGGTAAGCATCACACCCGGCGAGCGGATGGCCGTACTGAAACAGGATCACTATGCCTTTGACGAGTTTCCGGTTATCGAGACGGTGATGATGGGCCACAAGGAGCTTTATGACATCATGAAGGAAAAAGATGCCATCTATGCGAAGGAAGACTTTTCCGATGCCGACGGCGAGCGTGCGGGGGAGCTGGAGGCCAGGTTCGCCGAGATGGACGGCTGGAACGCCGAGAGTGATGCGGCAACGTTGCTGAGTAACCTGGGCATTACGGAAGATTTGCATTATAAATTGGTTAAAGAACTGGACGGCAACCAGAAAGTACGCGTATTGCTGGCCCAGGCACTCTTCGGCAATCCGGATATCCTGCTGCTGGATGAGCCTACAAACGACCTGGATATCGAAACCATTGCCTGGCTGGAGGATTTCCTTGCCGGTTATGAAGCCATTGTGCTGGTGGTGTCGCACGACCGCCACTTCCTCGATGCGGTATGTACACATGTGGTGGATATCGACTTCGGCAAAATGACCATTTATACGGGTAACTATACGTTCTGGTATGAATCCAGCCAACTGGCGGCCAAGCAACGTGCCGAGCAGAATAAGAAGGTGGAAGACAAGGTGAAGGAACTGCAGGAGTTCATCCGCCGTTTCAGCGCCAATGCTTCCAAATCACGCCAAGCAACCAGCCGCAAGAAAGCGCTGGAAAAAATCAACCTCGAAGAAATCAAGCCCTCCAACCGGAAGTATCCGGCCATCATGTTCAACACCATGGCTCGGGAGGCCGGCGACCAGATTCTGCAGGTAGAAAAGCTGGGTAAAACCGTAAATGGCGAAGTACTGTTCAGCGACGTGAGCTTTATGGTAAACAAAGGCGATAAGATTGCCGTGCTCTCACAAAACAGCTTGGCAACCACCGCTTTCTACGAAATACTGGCGGGCCGTGATGAGGATTACACCGGCAGCTTCAAATGGGGGGTTACCATCAGTATTGCCGACATACCCATGGATAACACACCGTACTTCGAGGGCAAAAACGAAAACTTGATCGACTGGCTCCGGGAGTATTCATCCACCGACAAAGACGAGCAGTTCATCCGGGGTTTCCTAGGCAAAATGCTGTTCTCCGGCGAGGAGGTGCTCAAAAAATGTTCGGTGCTTTCCGGCGGCGAAAAGATGCGCTGTATGTTCTCCCGGATGATGCTTCAGCAGGCCAACACGTTGTTGTTTGATGAACCTACCAACCACCTTGACTTGGAATCCATCACGGCGCTGAACAACGGCATGAAAGATTTCCGCGGCAATATCCTGTTCACCTCGCGAGATCATGAGCTGACGCAGACCGTAGCCAACCGCATCATTGAACTGACCCCGAAGGGCATCATCGACAAGCTGATGGACTATGACGACTACATCAGCAGCGAAGCCGTGAAGGAACAGCGGCAGGCCATGTATGCTTAAAAAACAGGCCTAGAGCTCAGTGCACAAACAGTCCCACGGTAACAAATAGGTTGTGCTGCACATGCCGATCGGAAAAAAAACGCGAACCGAATTGCTGGAAACCGTAACCGGCACTGATTAACAGTGACGAGCCGTCTACCAGCAGATGCCCGTAGGTGAGTCCGGCTTTCCCCATGAACCCTCTGAAGTAATCGCTTCCGATACTTGGGGCATATCCGGCATTGACCATGGTGCCCAGCCTGCCCAACGGGGATAGCTGTGCAATGGGCGCCCTGAAATCGGCAAATATCGGCAACGTGTTTACCCGGTGGGTAGATCGGTTGCCGTTGGCCAACGTCGTCCGGCCCCGGTAGACTTCGTTGCCGATACCCAGTCCGAGGTATAGTCTATCATAGAAGTTGCGCCCAAACATAAACTGGAATTGATAGCCATGCCTCGGGTCATGGTCGGCCGTGGTGGCCAGTCCGTAGATGCCACCTGCCTGAAGCAGTGTATAGCTGCCCCTGCGCTGGGCTTGCGCTTGCAAGCTTGAGCAGCCCAACAGTACAATTAAAATCGGTAAAAATTTGTTCATCGGTTAACGTTAATAGAGAATTTTATACACCAATTCTTTGAGCAGATCGCCCTGTTCTACATTCACTGCATTCAGGCCTTTTGACTTCAGATCGCATTCACGCAGGTATGTTATGATGTCAAATGTCTTCCTGCGCCCGTAACTGCGGGCCGCCATGTCGTATTCCTTGGTAAAGAAGGGGTGCACCCCCAGCTCCTTGGCTACTGCCTGCGGCGACTTGTCCTGGAGGTAATGGTATTTCAGGATTTTCGTGAAGTAGCCTCCCATGGCGCCCAATATCACCTGAATCGGGTTGTTGCGCGGGTTGGCCGCAAAATAGTCTACAATCTGGAAGGCTTTGGCGGCGTCTCTCCGGGCCAGCGCCGTATTTAACTCAAACACGTTGAAATCTTTGCTGATACCGATGTTGCGCTCAATATCTTGGGTGGAGATCTCCTGCCCTTTGGGCACATTGAGCATCAGTTTCTCCAGCTCGTTGACCACTTTGGAGAGATCATTGCCCAGGTATTCGGCCATCAGTGCTGAGGCCGCAGGATGGATGGCCCACCCCCGGCCTTTGACGAAGGCGGCTATCCAGGGGGCTACCTTATCGTCATACAATTTGGCCGACTCCAGGACCACCCCCGCCTTTTCCGCGGCTTTGTAGGCTTTCTTACGTTTGTCGAATTTGCCGTGTTTGTAAGCCAGCACCAGTACGGTGCTCTTCATCGGATTTTCAAGGTAGCTCAGTAGCAGCTCGTCGTCTTTCCACTTGAGGTTCTGCGCTTCCTTCACGATAATCACCTGATAGTCGCTCATCATCGGATAGCGCTTGGCCGCGTTGATGACCGTGGCAAAATCAGTGTCTTTGCCGTACAGCACCGTCTGGTCAAACCCTTTCTGTGCATCATCGAGCACCCCGTTTTCGATGGCATCGCTCACGAGGTCAATGTAATAGGGATCTTCGCCGTGCAGCAGGTATACCGGCTGCAGTTTTCTCCCTTTGATATCCGCTATTATCTTATTCGCATCCATTGGCTGTCCCGGTAAGCCGGTGTCGGGTAATGTTACATTTTTGCGTTGCCAAATTAAACATTATGTTGGCATCTGCAAAAGCCTGTTTTCAACGACCGCTGCCCGACCGGGCTTGCCTTTTACCGGCAAGTTTCATAAGTTCGCGGGATGTTTACCCCCATACCGCTCAATTTGCCGGCGTATCCGGCCAGAATCCAACGGGCAGGCACCAGGCTTTTCATATTTGATGAACTGCGCCGGAAACAACTGGTGCTCACCCCGGAGGAGTGGGTACGCCAGCATTGGGTGCATCACCTCATCAGCGCCAAAAAATACCCCCGTGCGCTCATCAAGCTGGAAGGGGGGCTTAAGCTGCATGACATGCCACGGCGCAGCGATTTGGTCATTTATAACAACCTGGGCAACAAAATACTGCTGGCCGAATTCAAGGCCCCTTCGGTGAAGATAACGCAGGCCGCGTTTGAACAGATTGCACGATACAACTCGGTACACCGCATCCCCCTGCTGCTGGTGAGCAACGGCCTTGAGCATTACTACTGCCGCATCCATTTCGCGGAAGGCCGTGTGGAATTTCTGGCGGACCTGCCGGATTATCCGCCCGACACCCTGTCAGGCTGACCATGCGGCATTTTGGCAGTGGACCGCGGCTGGCTGCCTATGGCGCGATGTTTGCCAAGTAACATTATCAAGTAATATAACACTTAACAGATAAAATTTTAAACGGAATCCCCTATATTAGCTGAACTAATAGCATTAGCATCATGAGCATAGATAAAAACGAATTCAGAAAATACGCTATCAAACACCACCGTATCGGAAGCCACCACGTGGATGGCTTTATTTCGCGGGCGGAACGCAGGTTTCCTGCCGCACTTACTCCGTACATTATTGAAGAACGGCAGCTGAACGTTGCACAGATGGACGTGTTTTCCCGGCTGATGATGGACCGCATCATCTTTCTGGGTGATGCCGTGACGGATCAGGTGGCCAACATCATACAGGCGCAGCTGCTTTTCCTGCAGTCTGCCGACGCACAACGCGACATCCAGATTTACATCAACTCCCCGGGCGGCAGCGTATATGCCGGACTGGGCATCTACGATACCATGCAATACATCTCGCCCGATGTGGCTACCATCTGTACGGGCATGGCGGCATCCATGGGTGCCGTGTTGCTTTGTGCCGGAGCCAAAGGCAAACGCGCGGCGTTGACGCACTCGCGGGTGATGATACACCAACCCTCAGGCGGTGCACAGGGTGTAGCGGCGGATATGGAAATCAACCTCCGGGAAATGCTGAAACTGAAGAAGGAATTGTATGAAATTATCGCCAGCCACTCCGGAAAACCTTATGACTGGGTGGAAAAAGCTTCTGACCGTGACTTCTGGATGACTGCCGTGGAAGCCAAAGAACACGGTATGGTGGATGAAGTGCTGGTGGCAAAAAAGGAGAAATAAAACATGGCAAAAAACATGAAGGAGGTGGCGTGTTCGTTCTGCGGCATCCGTAAACAGGATGCGCTGATGCTCATTGCGGGTGATGGCGCGCATATCTGCGACCGCTGCATCACGCAGGCCAGCGAAATCCTCACCGAAGAGATGAATCTCCGTAAAAGCAAAGCGCTGCAAACCACGCTGAAGCTGATACGGCCCATCGAAATCAAAGAACACCTGGACCAATATGTGATTGGGCAGGACGATGCAAAGAAAGTGATGGCGGTGTCTGTGTACAACCACTACAAACGGCTCAACCAAAAGGTGGATAAGGATGAAATCGAGATAGAAAAATCGAACATCATCATGGTGGGCGAAACGGGTACCGGAAAAACGCTTTTGGCCAAAACGATTGCCAAAATCCTCAATGTGCCGTTCTGTATCTGCGACGCCACCGTATTAACGGAAGCAGGCTACGTGGGCGAAGACGTGGAAAGCATCCTTACGCGCCTACTACAGGCCGCGGATTATGATGTTGCCGCCGCCGAGCGGGGCATCATCTATATCGATGAAATTGACAAGATTGCCCGCAAAAGCGACAACCCGTCCATAACGCGCGACGTTTCCGGCGAAGGTGTACAGCAGGCGCTGCTCAAAATCCTCGAAGGTACCATCGTGAATGTTCCGCCGCAGGGCGGGCGCAAGCACCCGGACCAAAAGATGATTGCGGTAAACACCAACAACATCCTGTTCATCTGCGGGGGAGCATTTGACGGCATACAGAAGAAAATTGCCAACCGCCTGCGTACACAGACAATCGGGTACAAAGTGAACAAAGAAGATACGGAGATTGACACGAACAACCTCTATAAATACATCACGCCGCAGGATCTGAAAAATTACGGGCTCATTCCCGAACTCATCGGGCGGTTACCGGTATTGACCTACTTGAACCCGCTGGATAAGAACACCCTGCTGAACATCCTCACCGAACCCAAAAACGCGTTGATTAAACAGTACAAGAAACTGTTTGATTACGAAGGTGTGGAACTGAAATTCGAAGAGGACGTGTTCCGCTTTATCGTGGATAAGGCCGATGAATTCAAACTGGGCGCCCGCGGCCTCCGTTCCATCTGCGAGGCCATCATGCTGGATGCCATGTTTGAAATACCCTCCGCCAAGAACCGCAACGAGCAGAAAGAGCTTTACATATCGCTCGAATATGCGAAACATAAGTTCGAAAAATCGGACCTGAAAAAACTGAAGGCCGCTTAAAAAATCCCCCGCATTGCCGGGGGATTTTTTTTATCTTTGTATTACCTGCCGGAAATTGATAAGCGTAAACTGTTATGCCGACAAAAAAACATACGCCCGTGCAAAGCCCCATCAAACCCGGATTGAAATCCAAGGAAGACATCGTCAACAATTGGCTGCCCCGCTATACCAACCGGCCGCTGGACGAGTTCGGGGAATATATCCTGCTGACCAATTTTTCGGATTACGTGAGGCGTTTTTCTGAAATGCATGGCCATGCGCCCGTTTTCGGACTGGATAAACCCATGCAAAGTGTGACGGCCGACGGCATCACCATCATTAACTTCGGCATGGGCAGCCCCATGGCCGCAACGGTTATGGATTTGCTGTCGGCCATCAGCCCGAAAGCGGTGCTGTTTCTGGGTAAGGCCGGCGGGCTGAAGAAAAAAAACAAAATAGGCGATCTGGTATTGCCCATCGCCGCCATAAGGGGCGAAGGAACGTCAAATGACTATTTCCCGCCGGAAGTGCCGGCATTGCCCGCTTTCGCCCTGCAGAAAGCCATATCCACCACCATACGCGACCACTCCCTCGATTACTGGACGGGTACCGTTTACACGACGAACAGGCGGGTATGGGAACACGACAAAGATTTCAAACGATATCTCAAAAGCATCCGGGCCATGCTGGTAGACATGGAAACGGCCACGATATTCTCCGTGGGCTTTGCCAATAAAATCCCTACGGGCGCGCTGCTGCTGGTGTCTGACCAGCCCATGATCCCCGAAGGGGTGAAAACCGTGGAAAGTGATTCAAGCGTAACGGCTAATTTTGTGGAAACACACCTGAAAATAGGCATAGAGTCGCTTAAGCAGCTCATCAATAATGGGCTGACGGTGAAGCACCTGAAATTTTAACGGACACGCACACCATGTGGTATAACAACATCCTGGAAACGATTGGCAATACGCCCCTGGTTAAACTGAACAACATCACCCAAGGGGTAAAGGGGACCGTGCTGGTTAAAGTGGAAACCACCAACCCCGGCAACTCCATCAAAGACCGCATGGCCATAAAAATGATTGAAGATGCCGAACGGGCGGGCCTGCTCAAACCGGGGGGCACCATCATAGAAGGGACATCGGGGAACACGGGCATGGGACTGGCCATCGCCGCGGCTGTCAAAGGCTATAAATGCATATTCACCACCACGGATAAACAATCCAAGGAGAAGATAGATGCGCTGCGGGCATTTGGCGCAGAGGTGATCGTATGTCCCACGAATGTCGACCCGGATGACCCCCGCTCCTATTATTCGGTATCCAGCCGGCTGGCACGGGAAATCCCCAATTCGTGGAAAGCCAACCAATACGATAACCTGTCAAATACGCAGGCCCACTACGAGCAGACCGGACCCGAAATCTGGGAACAGACGGAAGGGAAAGTCACCCACCTGGTAGCCGGCGTGGGCACAGGCGGCACCATCAGCGGGGCTGGCAGGTACCTCAGGGAAAAGAATCCGGACATCCGTATCTGGGGCATCGATACCTACGGCTCCGTATTCAAAAAATACAAGGAAACCGGCGTCTTTGACAAAAACGAAATATACCCGTACATTACGGAGGGCATCGGCGAGGATTTCCTGCCGAAAAACGTGGATTTTGACATTATTGACCTGTTTGAGAAAGTGACCGATAAAGACGCCGCCCTGATGACCCGTGAGATTGCCCGCCGGGAAGGGATTTTTGCCGGAAATTCAGCCGGAGCGGCCATAGCCGGGCTACTGCAGCTCAAAGACCGCCTGACGGACGATGCCGTGGTGGTTGTCATCCTGCACGACCATGGGTCGCGCTATATGGGCAAGATGTACAATGATGATTGGCTACGCGAACGGGGTTTCCTGCAAGATGAAAAACTCACCGCACAGGCCATTCTGCGGAAGCGGGGCCATGTACCCATCGTTACCGCCGACGTGGAACAATCGGTCATTGAAACGTTCAACCTGATGAAGACGCTCAATATTTCGCAGATTCCGGTTACCCAACAAGGCATGGTCATTGGTAAGGTCACCGAAGCTGACATTCTGCATGCCCTGCTGGAAAACCCGGCCCTGAAATCGGCCAACGTGGCGGAGATATGCACACCGCCGTTCCCTTTCGTAGACCTCCGCACCTCCATTGACAAAATATCTTCACTGATCCATAAAGATAACCAGGCGGTATTGGTGGAAGATGAAACAGGCCATATCGCCATCATCACGCAGTATGACATTATCAATGCCATCTCCGCTTAGTCGGCAATCGAAAAAGCCCGGAACGTCAGACGTCCCGGGCTTCTTTTCTTCGCTGCTTGGCACGCTTAAGCGCCCGCAACCAGTGTTATCTTCAGATTGATTTCTTTGCTTATCAAATCATCTGCCTGGCCGGAATACGTGATGCCCCAGTCTTCACGGGCAATATTGAAATCAGCAGTTGCCTTCACCGCCGTGTCACTCGCCTCCTCTACATCGGCATCAAAGGTGATGTTTTTGGTTACCCCGCGAATCGTCAGGTTGCCGGAAACAACCACAGCGTTTGCTTCGCTGCCTTCCCTGACGCCGGTAATCTCAAACCGGGCCTCGGGATGGTTGGCCACGTCGAAGAAGTCATCAGACCGCAGATGGTCTTCCAGTTTGGTTTTGTATTCGCCATCCAAATCCTGGTTGGTGATGGTATTGAGGTCAATAACGAAATTACCACCCGTGAGCTTGCCTTCATCAACCGTCAGTGAGCCGGATTTGATCTTAACAGTACCGTGGTGCTGGCCGCTCACCTTACGGCCGGTCCATACCACGGATGATGCTGCGGTATCCACCGTCAGAGCAGTGCCGTCTGCGGTCATTTCCGCGGTTTCGACACCATCGGTCGTTTCTGCTCTTTTACCATCGGGATTGCTTACGCATGACGCCAACGCCAACATACCTGCGCTTACGAATAACAATGTTTTTTCCATGATTATAATGATTAAGTTAATAAATGACTGAATATAAACAATCCATGAGGAAAATTGTTTTAAAGCGCCAGTGACTGCGGGTTCGCATCGATGCGTTTGATGGACGCGCCCAATGCCTGAAGGCGCTGCCCGATGTCCTGGTATCCCCGCTCAATCTGCGCGATATTATGGATAACGGACTTGCCCTGGGCCGACAGGGCGGCAATCAGCAGTGACACCCCCGCCCGGATATCGGGCGATGTCATTTCAATGCCGCGCAGTTTAAAGGCTTTGTTAAGGCCGATCACCGTCGCCCGGTGCGGATCGCAGAGGATAATCTGCGCCCCCATATCTATCAGCTTGTCTACAAAAAACAGCCGGCTCTCAAACATCTTCTGATGAATAAGCACGTTGCCTTTGGCCTGTGTGGCCACGACCAGCACAATGCTCAGCAGATCCGGTGTGAACCCGGGCCAGGGAGCATCGGCAATCGTGAGGATAGACCCGTCGATAAAGGTATCGATCTCGTAACTGCTTTGCGACGGGATATAAATGTCGTCGCCCCGCAGTTCGAACTGTATTCCCAGCTTGGAAAATACCGTGGGGATGATGCCCAGCTCATGGAAATGCACATCCTTGATGGTTATCTCCGATTCTGTCATCGCAGCCAGCCCCATGAAGGAGCCGATCTCGATCATGTCCGGCAACATGCGGTGTTCCGTTCCGCCCAGTTGCCCGACACCCTCGATGGTAAGCAGGTTGGACCCGATTCCGGATATTTTAGCTCCCATCCTGTTCAGCATCCGGCACAGTTGCTGAAGATACGGCTCGCATGCCGCATTGTAAATGGTTGTTGTGCCTTTGGCCAATACCGCGGCCATCACCACGTTGGCCGTTCCGGTTACCGATGCTTCATCCAGCAAGATATACGTTCCCTTGAGGTCCGTTGCGTCTACGTTGAAAAAATGCGTATCCGGATCGTAGTGGAAACGCGCACCAAGCTTCTCGAACCCCAGGAAATGGGTATCGAGCCTCCGCCGGCCTATCTTGTCGCCGCCCGGCTTGGGGATGGCTGCCCGGCCGAACCGGGCCAGCAAGGGCCCCACAATCATGATGGATCCCCTAAGGCCGCTGCCTTTGGTCTTGAATTCAGGAGACTTGAAATAATCCAGGTTGATATCCTTCGCACGGAATACATAGGTATCCTTGCTTTTACGGGTCACTTGCACACCCAGGTCGCCGAGCAGCTCGATGAGCTTATTCACGTCTTTGATGTCCGGGACGTTACTCACCGTCACTTCCTCTTCCGTCAGCAACACGGCCGACAGGATCTGGAGCGCCTCGTTTTTAGCTCCCTGCGGGATGATTTCACCTTTCAGCGGCTTTCCGCCGTATATTTCAAATGCCGTCAATGTTTTTTCTTTTTCTTTTGTTGCTTCTTGCCTTTTCCGTTGCCGTTCTGCTGCGGTACATTGCCACCTTTTGTACGGCTGCCCGGCGGCGGTGTTTTGAAGTCGAGCTTGGTAAGGCTCACGTCAGGCCCCAGCTGCAATTCGCCGTTCGACAATTCGCGCAGATCGGCAATGATGGTATCGTCTTCAACCGAATCTTTGTTCCACGTCAGGTATGCCATCTTCATAAAGTTGGCGATAGCAAGCGTCATGCTTTTCTTTTTTTCAGGATCTGCGATTTTCTTCGCCCGTTCAATCATCCGTTCGATGGTATAGCCGTAATGCTTATACCTGATGCGGTGCTGCGGATAGTCCAGCAGCTCCGGTTTGGGATGGATGGCGTCCCGTTCGGGAACGGGATAGGGAGAATCCACATCGATCTTGAAGTCTGATATGATGTGCAAGTGATCCCAAAGCTTATGCTTGAAATCGGCCACATCGCGCAGATGCGGATTAAGGAACCCCATCATGTCAATGACAACCTGGGCGTGGCGGTTGCGTTCCTCTTTTGTGGGCAGTGAACAGATATAGTCTACCATGTTCTGCACGTTACGGCCGTATTCCGCTAAAATCAGTTTGGGTCGTGTGCTGTTATAGTCAAATTCCATTGGGTATAATTATACGATTCTCAATTTGGCAAATTTAAGCAACAATTGCTTCTGCCCCAATTCTTTGAAGAAAATTGTTGCCTTCACGTCGTTTTTGCTGCCTTCCAGGTTTATTACCTTACCGAACCCGAAGCGTTCATGCTCCACTTCCATACCCACTTGCAGGTTACTCGTATCCGATGGCGCGAAGCCCGGCGTAGGGGTGTGTGCCTTGGGCAGCATGGCCGTGGTTTTGGGCATCACCTTGGGTTTGGGCCTGGTAAAGACATCCCGCTGCCCCCAGGCTTGCCGTTCATCAGCAAAAGATCCCGCGTTCTCAGGTGCGGGGCGCGACCTGAAGTCCAGCTCCAGGCAAGCCGGATTCAGCTCATCCAGAAATCGGCTGGGCTCACAGTTGTTCAATGTGCCCCAACGGTAGCGCGAGGTGGCATAGCTGAGTGTCAGCTTTTTCTCCGCGCGGGTCACGGCCACGTAAAACAGCCGGCGTTCCTCTTCCAATTCGCTTCTCGAATTGAGCGATAACTGTGACGGGAACAGGTTTTCTTCCAATCCCACGATAAACACATGAGGGAATTCAAGCCCTTTGGATGAGTGTATGGTCATCAGCGAAACCGTATCGGCATTCGGATCCTTGTCATTATCGTCATTGGTCAGCAAAGCCACATCCTGCATGAACACATCCAGCCCTTTCTCAGCGATGTCTTCACGTTCGGTGAATTCCTTGATACCGTTGAGCAGTTCCTGGATATTTTCGTAACGGCTGAGTCCTTCTACCGATTTATCGGCATACAGGTCTTTCAAGATTCCTGAATGCTGGGCGATATGCATAGCCGCATCAAACGCCGAATGGTTCTTTGCTACAACCTGGAAGCCCTGAATCATGGTGGCAAAAGCCCCCACGGCGCCCGCACTGCGGCCATCCAGGTAAACCGGCGCCTGGCTGATAACTTCCCATAATGTGCGCTGGTGCTTATCGGCA
Organism: Parapedobacter composti; assembly: GCF_900112315.1. Taxonomy (GTDB): domain Bacteria; phylum Bacteroidota; class Bacteroidia; order Sphingobacteriales; family Sphingobacteriaceae; genus Parapedobacter; species Parapedobacter composti. The sequence goes on from NZ_FOLL01000014.1 coordinate 39,422, forward strand.
GCAATGAGGATACGGTCTACCGTGGTGTCGCCGATGCCCCTGCGGGGATAGTTGATTACCCGTTTTATGGCCTCTTCATCATTCGGGTTGAACGTAAGCCGGAAATACGCTATCAGATCTTTGATCTCCTTGCGCTGGTAAAACGAGGTGCCTCCGTAAATTTTATAGGGGATGTTGATTTTCCGCAGGGCTTCTTCCATGGCCCGTGACTGCGCGTTCGTACGGTACAAAATGGCAAAGTCGCGGTAGGCCAATCCCTTCAGCGCCCGCTCCTGCGAAATGGCTTCCGCTACAATCTTGCCTTCTTCATTATCGCTGAATGCCCTGCACACCTTAATCTTTTCGCCCTGTTCGTTTTCTGAGAAAACGTTCTTTTTCAGCTGGTTTTTATTATTGGCGATAATGCTGTTGGCAGCATTAACGATGTTCTGCGTGGAGCGGTAGTTTTGCTCCAGTTTAAAGACCTTTAAATCGGGGTAGTCTTTCTCGAAGTTCAGGATATTCTGGATGTTGGCCCCGCGGAAGGCATAAATACTTTGCGCATCGTCGCCCACCACGCAGATGTTTTCATTGATGGCGGCGAGTTTGCGCACGATTAAGTACTGCGAAAAATTCGTATCCTGATACTCATCTACCATCAGGTATTTGAATTTATGCTGGTATTTATGCAAGACATCGGGATGTTCGCGGAAGAGCACGTTGGTTTTGAACAGCAAATCATCAAAATCCATGGCCCCTGCTTTGTAACAGCGCTGCGTATAGGTCATGTAAATCTGCCCCAGCTGCCCCCTGCCATTGGAATGGTCTTCTGCCTGTATCTGTTCGCTGCTCAGGTACTCCTGTGCGGATATCAGGTTGTTTTTGGCCGAGGAAATCCGGTTATAGACAAAACTGGCGTTGTAGAGTTTGTCGTCCAGCTGCATTTCTTTCAGGATGCTGCGGAGCAGGCTCTTGCTATCGTCTGTATCGTAAATGGTAAAATTGCGCGGGTAACCGATATGCTCAGCCTCTACCCGCAGTATTTTGGCGAACACCGAATGGAAAGTGCCCATCCAGATGTTCTTGGCTTCATCGCCCACCACCTTCATAATGCGCTCGCGCATTTCCTTGGCCGCTTTGTTGGTAAACGTAAGCACCAGGATGTTGAAGGGATCCACGCCCCGGCGTATCAGGTGGGCTACCCGGTAGGTGATTACCCGCGTTTTCCCGGATCCTGCGCCGGCCACAATCATAACCGGACCTTCGGTATGCTCTACCGCGGCCCGCTGCGAAGGGTTTAAACCTGCTAAATAATCCAAAATTTAATTCCTCTTGTCTTGCTAATATGTTGAACTGAGGCGTAAAGATACGGGTAATTAATCAAAACGGCGAATCGTCATTCATGTCGTTCATACGCGATTGCCGGATGATGCTTCCCGGCTGATCAAACGAAGATGAGGGCGCTATGCCGGAAGAGAACGATCCGGGATCGGGGAATGCGCCGTCACCGCCAAACGAAAAGTCGTCTTCCAAATCGGTGAATTTCACGTATTTGCCTACGAAACGGAGCTGTACCGTACCGGTCTCGCCGTTCCGGTGCTTGGCGATGATGACCTCGCCCACACCGGCCGTGGGGCGCCCGGCCTCGTCTTCCGTGAGCCCGTAATATTCCGGCCGGTAAAGGAAAAGCACCATGTCTGCATCCTGCTCGATGGAACCCGATTCACGCAGATCCGAAAGCATGGGCCGCTTGCTGCCGCCTGGTCGGCTTTCCACCGCACGGCTGAGCTGCGAGAGTGCGATGACGGGGATGTTCAGTTCCTTGGCTACCGACTTCAACGAGCGGGAAATACTACCGATTTCCTGCTCCCGGTTGCCCCCTTTTCCGTCGTTCTTGCCATGCATCAGTTGCAGGTAGTCTACAATAACCAACTGAATATCATACTGTGCCTTAAGCCTCCGGCATTTGGCCCGGAATTCAAAGATATTGAGGGCGGGTGTATCGTCAATCAGCAGGGGTGCCTGCGTAAGCCGGCCGATACGTGAGTGGAGCTGCGTCCATTCGTGGTCAGCTAAACTACCTTTACGGAGTTTCTCCTGCTCGATTTCCGTCTCCCCCGCGATAAGCCGGTTTACAAGCTGTACGGACGACATCTCCAGCGAAAACACCACCACCGGCTTGGTATGGTCTACCGCTGCGTTGCGGGCACAGCTCAAAACAAACGCCGTTTTACCCATGGCCGGCCGCGCAGCCACTATCACCAGATCCGAAGGTTGCCAACCTGAAGTCATCCGATCCAGCTCGGTAAAGCCCGATGGTATGCCCGTAAGCCCGTCGGTACGGTCACGGAGCGTTTCCAGGGCCTCAACGGCTTCCCGCATGATGTCATCCATCTTGCGCGTATCACGCCTGAGGTTATTCTGGGCGATATCAAAGAGGCTTTTTTCCGCATGATCCAGCAAATCAAAAATATCAGTGGTATCCTCATAGGCGTTGTTGATGATTTCTGTGGATACCTTTATCAGTTCCCGCTGGATGTACTTCTGCGAGATGATACGGGCATGGTATTCGATGTTGGCAGCAGACACCACGCGATCGGTAAGCTGGGTGATGTAGTATGCTCCCCCGACCATTTCCAGCGCTCCCATCTTGCGGAGTTCGGCCGTTACCGTGAGCAAATCTATCGGCGAAGTTTTCTGAAACAGGTTATATATCGCCTCGAAAATCTTTTGATGCGCTTCTACATAGAACGATTCCGGTTTGAGGATATCAATCACCTCGCTGAGTGCGTTCTTTTCCAGCATCAGCGCACCCAATACGGCTTCCTCAAGATCCACGGCCTGGGGAGGGATTTTTCCTAGGCCGCTCACCAGGTTGTTCAACCGCGTACGCCGTTCGGCGTACGAACCCCGTGAAGACGCGTTGCCCCGGCCGGAGGCCTGTTCGTTCTCATTAGTCATCATGTTTCCTTATTCGTTTATTAATTAAGCATCGGCGGCATCCCTTCCAAAACTAAGCAGAACAAAGGTATGGATTTTCACCGGGCCACCGTTGGCCAAGTTCTGAACAGCATTTTCACAGCCGCCATTTCAGCAGACCTTTCGGCTTGAAACAAGCCCAATTAGCCTGCCAGCTTTTCAACATCGGCTGTGCAAAAAATGTTGGAAACCCAAGCCGGCCGTTGGAAGCCAGCCAATTCCACTGATGTTGATAACTTTGACCGATGTTGATTCATTGCGCGAAGATAAGCAAAAAACGTGCTGGAATTTCCGCATAAATACCGCTGCGGGGATGGATCATCAACCATAAACCTTATCTTTGCGTTATCATGACGACATCCGAGACAGTAAAGCCGTACGGCGACACCGACGCGGGGAAAAAACAGCAGGTAGCCGATATGTTTGACAACATTTCGGGCACCTACGATTTCCTTAACCATTTTTTGTCGTTCGGCATTGATATCATCTGGCGGAGAAAGGCTATCCGTGCACTGAAAGCGGTTAACCCGCAACACCTCCTCGATGTAGCCACAGGCACCGGCGACTTCGCGCTGGAAGCCATCAGGATCCTGAATCCCCGGAAAATCACCGGCGTGGACATTTCTCAGGGAATGCTGGAGGTGGCCCGGGAAAAGATCACGAAAAAAGGGCTTCAAAACCGGTTTGAGGTATTGCTGGGCGATTCGGAAAACCTGCCGTTTGACAACGGCACCTTCGACGCGGTGACGGTTGCCTTCGGTGTCCGTAACTTTGAACATCTGGAAAAAGGGCTCGCCGATATGTGCCGTGTATTGAAGCCGGGAGGCAAAGCCGTTATCCTGGAGTTTTCCAACCCCAGGAAATTTCCGGTAAAACAGCTCTACGGCTTTTACTCAACCCGCGTCCTGCCGCTCATCGGCAGGCTGTTTTCCAAAGATAGCCGGGCTTATACGTATCTTCCCGAGTCGGTAGCACAGTTTCCCGACGGGGAACGGTTTACCTCCATCATGCGCCGGGCGGGTTTCGGTTATACCGAATGCCGCCCGCAGACTTTTGGCATCTGCACCATCTACATCGGCACAAAATGAAATACAGGGCATCCGTCGCATATACCATTGGCGTGCTCCTGTGGGCATGCTGCCCGGTATACGGCCAGCAACGGGTGCAGCGCTGGGGCGGCGGCGTGGATGATGAGCCTCTGCATTTTGGTTTCAGTTTCCATCACATCAGTGCCGACTACAAAATTGCCTTAAAACGCGATTGGCAAGCTCCGTTCGTGACACCCGATGGGTCATGGACCGCCGACTCGCTTTACGGTGTATCCTCGCCGGTTTACCAAGGCGTCGGACTGGGGTTGCTGGCCGATCTGAAGCTTACGGAAAACACCAACCTCCGGTTTACCCCCACGCTGGCGTTCTCCAATAAAACGGTGGATTACCGTTACACGCCATTGGGCACGGGTAACCATGAACAGCAATTGACGGCCTTGGTACGGGCATCCTACATTGACCTGCCACTGCTGCTTAAATTTAAATCCGACCGGAAGGGCAACTACCGCGGATACCTCATCGGCGGCGGCAAGTACTCGATAAACGTGGTATCCGGCAAACGGTATGATGATGCTGGCAATCCCCCGGTAGATAAGTTATTAAAAACCAAACCCGGTTATTTTTCATACGAAGCGGGCATTGGTTTCGACCTGTATTTCGATTTCTTTAAAATGTCGCCCGAGGTCAGGTGGGTGCAAAGCATCGGCAACCTCCTGGATGCACGGGAACCGAATATGTATAACCACCCCATACAGCGGCTGATGCTCCGGAATTTCCAGATCAGCCTGTTTTTTGAGTAGTTGGTGGGGGTCGGTGGTCGGTGGTGGGTGATCGGTGGTGGGTGATCGGTTTGATATCTCAAATCTTAAATAAAATGGCTAAAAAAACAGTATTCATAACGGGGGCAAGTGCGGGCATCGGTGAAGCCTGTGCCAGGGTATTTGCGCGCGAGGGGTTTGATTTGCTGCTTGCAGCCCGCCGTATTAACCGCCTGGAAGCCTTGGCTGCTGAATTAGAAGACGAATATGGGGTCAATACCCATCTGCTCGCGCTTGATGTGCGCGATGCGGGGGAGGTGTTTTCCGCATTCAGCAACCTGCCCGGTGAATGGCAACAGGTAGACGTGCTTATCAATAATGCCGGACTCAGCCAGGGGCTTGACCCCATCCATGCCGGAGATATCGGCGACTGGGATCGGATGATAGACACCAATGTCAAAGGTTTGCTGTATGTCACCCGAGCGGTATCGCCCATCATGGTGGCACGCCAGAGTGGGCATATCGTCAATATCGGGTCTATCGCCGGCAAGGAAGTATACCCAAACGGCAACGTATACTGCGCCACCAAACATGCCGTGGATGCGCTGACCCAAGGCATGCGCATTGATCTGCTGGATAAAGGCATCCGGGTGACTGCCATCCACCCGGGCATGGTAGAAACCGAGTTTTCAACGGTGCGCTTCAAGGGCGATGAAGCGCGCGCGGCCAAGGTGTATGAAAATCTCGAGCCATTAATGGCCGGGGACATTGCAGAAGCGGTCTGGTTCGCCGTGTCCCGGCCAGGTCATGTCAACGTCAATGACATGCTTATCATGCCCACGGCACAGGCCAACGCAACGACCGTGATACGAAAAAAATAATTTAGTACCTTTGAACACCATAAAAACAACGACATGGCACTGCAAGACAAAATAGACCAGGATATCAAATCGGCCATGCTGGCCAAAGACAATGCACGGCTCCGTGGCCTCCGCGCGATCAAGGCGGCTATCCTTTTGGCCAAAACGGAGAAGGGTCCTGCCGAGGCGCTTACAGAAGAGGCTGAGATCAAGGTATTGCAAAAACTGGCCAAGCAGCGCAGGGAGTCGGCCGACATCTACCAACAGCAAAACCGCGACGACCTTTACCAGATTGAAATGGAAGAACTGGCCGTTATAGAAAGCTACCTTCCCAAGCAATTGAGCCAAGCAGAAATTGAAGAAGAGGTCAGGCAAATCATTGCCCAGACCGGCGCATCCAGCCCGAAAGATATGGGCAAAGTAATGGCCGCGGCCAACCAGCGATTGGCGGGAAAAGCCGATGGCCGGACCATCTCGCAGGTGGCGAAAGCACTTTTACAGTAAACCGAGAGCCCCCAGGTTACTACTCGCAGGTTACACTACTCGCTACTGCCCGGGGGCATCCACGTTCCGGCTGCCCATGGTGCGATCGCGTTCATACGTTGAGATATGTCGCTCTTTTTTGCTTTCGAAGATGTCATCAATGGTAATCATGATGCCTGTTTCCTCCACCGTGCCGAATTCGTCATTGATGGCGGTACCGAATGTCTTCATCGTGGAGGATAGATTCATGTAGGTATTGATGAGCGGCGGTATGTTCTCGCCCAGCGCGCGTACTTTTCCGTTCAGGATTTTATAAGCATCCTTATAGTCCAAGCCTTCGAACAGCCCGCGGAAATGGCTTACGTCGCCGAAATAGCCCAGCGGTCTGATTGGCCACACCAACCGATCCTGATCGGGAAAATAATGATGCATGAAGTAAATCAGCAAATCCCGGGCTTCGCGGTTATAGTGGGGGTACATCGTTACCTTGCCAAACAGGTACTTTACGTCCGGATTGAGTTTCACCACAGCGCCCAGGCCATCCCAAAGGTTATCCAACGAAAACAGCCCCTTGCGGTTGTCTTTATTGGGCTGGTATTTCGGCTGCACGAACGAACGCCCCAGCTCAATGGTATACGGCAGGTAATCACGGATAAACTTCTGCGAAAAATGAAAATAATGGGCAGTGGACAGGTTGATTTCGCCCTGGCTGTTCACGCCCACGTCCCTGCATTTAATGAGCCGGTATCCCGCGATGATTTCCTCGTCTTCCGGATTCCAGGCGATTAATTGGTCATAAGCATCCGAACAGGTATCGTTGTCATCCAAATCCAGGGCCAGCCCCGTTCCCCCTCCCGCTGCCCGGAAAGTAAGCTCGCGCAACCGACCGATTTCGCGCACCGTGTTCGGGGCATTATGGTGGTTTACCAGGTATATTTCATTGTTGCCGTTGTTCGTATAGCGGACGAATACCTCTTGCGTAAGCTCCTTTTTTATAAGATTACGGTTAATAGGTGCGATTATTTCTTGCATATAGTTAGTTTTCAGGAGCTAAGTCGTAGACCACTTTCTTCATTTCCTCAGCCCACCCCTTTTCACTCTTGGAGCTGTCAAAATAGGTATAAGAAATCTGTTTTCCTATACATATTGTTACTTTTTTGTTCTTCTGCGCAAACATTTCATCTGCAAGGTAAAACATCTCGATGTTCGCCTTGACGCCAAGGAATTCCCTGAAACGTGCAAAGTTATAAAAAAAGCTCGAATTTCTGCCGTCGATATAGACGGGTACAACGTCCTTCCGATATTTTTTCGCTTTGCTGATAAAGCTCTTCTTCCATTCCAGATCAGCAATCTTCCCGGCCCGCTTGCGCGATACCAGTCCGGCCGGAAATACCAGCAACGCGTGATCTTGCGCATAGGCCTCTTCAATCTGTTCCAGTCCGCGCTTTCCCTGGATACCGTGCTTATTTATTCCGATAAACAAGGGTTCGAGGTTTTTGATGTTCAGGAGGATATCATTTACCAGGAACTTGATGTCCCGGCGGTATTTGCCGAGGGCATGCATAAAGGCTATGCCGTCCAGCCCACCCAGTGGATGGTTGGAAGCGAAAATCACACCGCCTTCGCGGGGGATGTTTTCCGCTCCGCGGAGTTCAACCTTCACGCCCAGTTCTTCGATTAGCGCATCTACGAAATCCAGCCCATGCAAATGGCCTATGCTGGCCATAATCCGGTTAATGTCGTCTTCATGTACGATGCGCTCGATATAACGCAAAACAAACCTCGGCATCCAGCGGAGCAACCTCGGGTTTTTTCGCCGGATGACATCCCTGACGACGATATATCTTTCTTTATTTTCCAAATCTTGCCTCCACCGAAAATCCCGGCACCGGCTTTTTTCCGCTCATGGAAAGCCTCCAGAATAATTCAGCAGCCAAAAGTAGGAAAAGTTCTGATATTGTCATCGCGCTGTTTTATTCCTTCTACGAATCGGTAATCCGCGAAAAAATAATGTAAAATAATCGTTGATATCATATAAAGCCAGTAATTTTGGCCAACCGGTTAAACGGTTAGCCGTTTTGGTTGTTTAACCAAATAAGGAGGCACAAGACATGAACACAGGTCAAATCATAACGGAACGCAGTTATGCGGTCAGCCCGTCAGACAGCATACGTTTTGTGCTGGACCGGATGGCCGATTTACGGCTTACCCACCTGCCCGTGGTGAAGGACGGCCTTTACCTCGGCCTCGTATCTTATGAAATCCTCTCCGGCTTACCGGATCCGGGGAATAGCCTGCGTGGGGTAAATATCACGTACCAGCAAATCCATGTCTACCGTACCCAGCATATCTACGATGCCGTGCTTTTTTTCCGGATACACCAACTGGACGTGCTTCCCGTATTGGACGAACAACATCATTACCTGGGGGCCATTACCCCCCTTGAGCTGATTATGGCCCTCAACGAGGCCATGGGCATACAGCAACCCGGCGGCATCATCGTACTGGAAATGGGCCAGCGCGACAATGCGTTGTCTCACATTGCCCACATCGTGGAGTCTGAAAACGCACAAATCTTAAATTCCTACGTGCGGGCATTCTCGGATTCTTCCCGTTTGGAGGTGACCGTTAAAGTGAACAGAACCGATATTTCATCCATTACTGCGGCTTTCCTCAGGCATGACTATACCGTGAAAGCCACCTATAACGAGGAAAACAATCACGATAATTCCCGCGACCGCTATGAGCAACTGATGAATTATATCAACATGTAACAACTATGAAGATTGCGGTTTACGGAAGGGAGTTTCATCCATCAGTCATTCCTTATGTTCAGCGCCTGTTTGACCTCCTGGCTGCGCAGAACGCCGAACTGTGGATTTATGAAGGCTTCCATAACTTTCTCGGGCAACAAATCAATTACCCGCAATCCTGGCATACTTATACCCATTACCCCCAACTGCCGGCAGACATCGGCTTTATGCTGAGCCTGGGCGGCGATGGCACCATGCTGGCCGCCGTGTCCATCGTGGGCGATTCCGGCCTACCGGTGGCGGGCATCAACTTCGGGAGATTGGGCTTTTTGGCCGACATCGGCAAAGATGACATCGTCCCCTCAATAGAAGCCATCCTGGTGGGCGAATACAATATTCAGAAACGGACATTACTGGCTGTGCAATCCGATCAGATTGCGCTGTTCGACGGAAACCATTTTGCACTTAACGACATCACGCTGTTCAAGTCGGACAGCTCGGCAATGATTACCGTGACCGCGCACCTCAACGGCGAACTACTGAATGCCTATTGGGCAGATGGTATCATTGTAGCCACCCCCACAGGGTCTACGGCCTATTCGCTGAGCTGCGGGGGCCCTATCATCACGCCGGGAAGCGGTAATTTCGTCATTACCCCCATATCGCCGCACAACCTCAACGTCAGGCCCGTTGTGGTTTCAGATGACATGACCGTGGATTTGCAAATCGAAAGCCGCAGCGGGAAATTCCTGCTGTCGTGCGACTCCCAAACCACGGCGCTGTCTACCGACATCCGGCTGCAGATTACCAAAGCGCATTATCAGGTAAACCTGATCCGTTTAAAAAATTACAGTTATTTCGCCAATTTACGCAACAAACTGCTGTGGGGCCTGGATGCCCGGAATTATTGAGCAGCCACCATTCAACAACCACCATTCAACAAAATATCCTATCTTTACAAATTAAACATCACACAACACGGTGCTTCGTAAACTGATAATGCTTGTTGCCTTTTTTGGGCTTGCCGCCGCTGATGCACAGGAGTGGGAGTTCGGGATACAGGGCGGTGGCTCGGGTTATATGGGCGATCTGAATCCTGAAAATCCCTTGGCCTTCAACGATTGGTCGGCGGGCGCTTTCGTTAAATATAACATTAACCACACCTGGGGCTTGCGCGGCAACTTCGCCTATGCAAACACGTATGCCTATGACGGTGACTCGCGGATAGCGCAGCGGCAAGCGCGTAACCTTGGTTTTTTCGGCAGCATTGCCGAGGCGTCTCTGCTGCTGGATTTCAATTTTTTCAAATGGCTGCCCCAACGCGGCAGAATCGTCTATACGCCCTATATTTTTGCGGGGTTTGGCGGCATTGCTTTCAATCCCAAATGGTGGCTGCCTGGGCCGGCCAACGGCGAATATGAACGGGTAAACCTCAGGGACATGCAAACGGAATACCATGAACAAGACAACCCCCGCCCCTACGGACGTTACGCCTTTACCGTGCCATTCGGTGCGGGCTTTAAATACAACCTCCGGGGGCCGTGGTCAGTGGGTGTTGAGCTGGGATACCGGCTGGCGCTGACAGACTACCTCGACGACGTGGGCGGCAATTACCCCATGTCGCCCCCGCCATCGCTTTCCATAAGCCGGGCCGATTGGGATTACCTCGCCTACCGGGGCTCACCCATTGCTGTGCCGGGTGCGCAACGCGGTGACGGGCGGCCCTATGATTCATTTATGACCATCGGGATTACCCTGTCATATACCCTCTTCAAAGGAGGATGCCCCGAATGGCAATAAGCGCGCTTAAAAAAAATTATACTAACTTTGCCCCAATATAAACGGATGGATATCAAGGAAACGATTAACATGGCACAGCTACCCCAGCATGTTGCCATCATTATGGATGGCAACGGTAGGTGGGCCAAAGAGCGGGGCAAATTGCGGGTATTCGGCCACCAGAACGGCGTGGCCGCCGTACGCGATACCGTTGAGGGAGCCGTAGAAATCGGCATCAAATTCCTTACGCTTTATGCATTCTCAACGGAAAATTGGAACCGGCCAAAACTGGAGGTATCCGCGCTGATGGAATTGCTGGTAAATACCATCAATAAAGAAACCAAAACCCTCATGGAAAATGGCGTAAAACTCCATGCCATCGGCGATCTTGGCAAGCTGCCCGATAAATGCCGCAGCCGTTTACAGGAAGCGATGGAGAAAACCGCAGGCAATACCAACTGCACGCTTACGCTGGCCCTCAGTTACAGCGCCCGCTGGGAAATCACGGAAGCGGCACGGCAACTGGCCCGGCAGGTGCAGGCAGGCACCCTTTCGGCCGATGAGATTGACGAAACCACATTTGCCCAGCACCTCGCTACGCGCGGCATGCCCGATCCGGAATTGCTGATCCGTACCAGCGGCGAACAACGCATCAGCAATTACCTCCTATGGCAGCTTGCTTATGCTGAATTGTACTTCACCGAAAAGATGTGGCCCGAATTCAGGCGGACCGACCTGTTTGAAGCCATCGCCGATTACCAAAAGCGGGAACGCCGTTTCGGCCTGACCAGCGAACAATTGACGAAATAGGGAGCCTAACCCAAAAAATCACCTTTTAACAAAAATTAACAACTGTTTAATGTACTTTAGCGGCGATAAAATAGATAGATGAAGCGAATATTCTTTTTTGCAGTTATTACCCTTTTGGCAGTAAACCCTACCATTGCCCAACAACGCGGTATACCTGTGGATGACTCCGAGGTGTTCAGCTACCTCAACCCCCAGAATTACATCATCGGAGGGGTAACCGTAAGCGGCACCCAATACCTTGACAACGATGTGCTGATTACGATATCCAAACTGGTAGTGGGCTCCCGGATAGAGGTGCCGAGCGACGCCACCTCGGGTGTGGTCAAAAACCTGATGGCCCAGGGTTTGTTTGACGAAGTGGTACTCTACGCCGATGCGATAAAGGGCGATTCGATTTTCTTCAACATCCACGTGGAGGAGCGGCCCCGGCTTACCCGTATAGACATCGAGGGGCTAAGCAAAACCCAAACCGAGGAAGTACGCAAAAAACTGAACGAAAACACCGGCAAAATCGTCAATGAAAATTTGATGAACACCACCCGGAATACCATCACCCGCTACCTGAGCGAAAAGGGATACCTGTATCCTGAAATTACCATGGCGCCGGTGAAGGACACGACGCAGGCTAATAACCAAATTCTGGTGGTCAATGTAGAACGCAACCGGAAGGTACGCGCCCACCGCATCAACTTCACGGGCAACGAGGACTTTTCGCAGCGCCAGCTCCGTAAATTTTTTAAGGGGGTACGGCAGCGCACCTGGTGGCGGATTACCGGTCCGGGCAAATTCAAGGAAGAAAAATACAAAGAGGCCAAAGAAAATTTAATCAGTAAAATGCACGCCCGCGGATACCGCGATGCGGAAATCCTCAAGGACACGTTCTATAAATATAACGACCGGAATGTGATTGTCGACATCGACCTTTATGAAGGCCCCAAATATTATTTCGGCAACATCACCTGGCAAGGAAACGCCAAATATTCGGATTCCATCCTGAACGTTATCCTCGGCATTGAAAAAGGTGAAGTGTTCAGCGAGGAAAAGCTGAACACGAAACTAATGGGTCCCACCCGTAACAGCGATGACATTTCTTCGCTTTACCTCAATGACGGCTACCTCACCTTCACCGTAGATCCGGTGCAGACGAGAATTTACAACGATACGATTGATTTGGACCTACGGATCTATGAAGGAGCGCAATACACGGTTAACAAAATCATCCTGAAGGGCAACGACGTAACCAACGACCGCGTGTTACTGCGCTCCATCTATACCAAACCGGGACAGAAATTCTCCAAGGAACTCCTGATGCGGAGCACACGGGAAATCGCACAGTTGGGCACATTTGACGAACAGAAGACCAACCCTGTGCCCACCAACCTCAACCACGCGGAGGGGACGGTGGATATCGAATACCAGGTAGCGGAAAAACCATCTGATCAGGTGGAGCTCTCCGGCGGTTTCGGTGCCGGACAGGTCATTGGCACCCTGGGCTTGTCATTCAACAATTTCTCTACCCGCAACTTTTTCGATAAAAGTGCCTGGAAGCCCCTTCCGAGGGGCGATGGCCAACGGTTGAGCATTCGTGGGCAAACCAGCGGGAAACGCTACCAATCGTATAGCTTCTCGTTTTCCGAACCTTGGCTGGGCGGAAAAAAGCCCATTTATTTCGGGGTGAGTGCCTTTACATCGTCATCATCGTTCGGCGGATTTGATTTCTTGACGGGCCGGCAGATTGTACGAGACTCTGAATTGAATCGGATCTGGATGAACGGGGTTACCGTAAGCTTGGGTAAACGCCTGCAATGGCCGGACAACTATTTCCAGGTCAATTATTCGGCCAGCTTCCAGCAATACAAGCTGCAGAATTATCCCGGCTTCCTGTTTGAAAACGGTACGTCTTACAATATCAACCTTACACAGGAAATCAGCCGCAACTCGGTGGACGCGCCCATCTATCCGACATCCGGATCACACCTGCGGTTTACCGTGCAGGTGACCCCGCCTTATTCGCTGTTCAACAACATTAACTATCCTACTGCACCTCACAGTGAGTTCTATCGCTGGACAGAATACCACAAATGGAAATTCGACTCGCAATGGTTTACCCGGATTACCGGCAAACTGGTGCTAAAGGCCCAGGCGCAGTTCGGCTTCTTGGGCACGTATAGCAGCGTTACGGGGCAGTCGGCTTTCGAACGGTTTAAACTGGGTGGCGACGGCATGATGGGCTTTGATTTCCTCCAGGGTTCTGAAATTATTGCTATGCGCGGTTACGCGAACGGGATGGTAATACCGGACGGCGCTAATGTCAACATTGCCCGTAATTCCGGCAGCCCCATCTATAACAAATACCAGCTGGAGCTCCGGCATCCCGTGATGCTGAACGACCAGGCTACGGTGTTCGTGTTGGCTTTCGCCGAAGGTGGTAATACCTGGAATAATTTCCGCGACTTCAATCCCTTTAAGGTACGCCGTTCCGTAGGAGTGGGTGCACGCATCTTCCTCCCCATCTTCGGATTGCTGGGCATCGATTACGGCCATGCGTTTGACCCCATACCGGGGGTACCGTCGAGCACATGGCGCCAAAACTTTACCTTTAGCATCATGCAGCAGATGGGCGGCTTTAACTAATTCGCCAACTTATCAAAAATGGAATTACTTTTGTAGTTATGTTAATTCACAACAGTATAATATGATGACCATGAAAAAAATAATAGGTGTCGTTGCGTTGTCGATAGTAGCTTCGTCGGCCGCATTTGCGCAACGGTTTGCTTATGTAGATACCGAATACATCCTGAAACACATCCCCGAGTACATCGCTGCGCAAAAGCAGCTGGACGCACTGTCTGTGCAATGGCAGGAGGAAGTGGACAACCGCTTCGCGGAAATCGAAAAGTTGTATAAAAAATACCAGGAAGACCAGGTGCTGCTAAGCCAGGAAATGCGGAGAAAGCGGGAAGATGAAATCGTGCTGAGAGAACGTGAGGCCAAGGAGTTCCAACGCCAGAAATTCGGGTTTGAAGGCGACCTCTTCCAGGAGCGGGTAAAGCTTATCCAGCCCATCCAGGAACGGGTGGCGCAGGCCATACAGGCGGTTGCTACAGACCAGGGCTTAGACATCATACTGGATAAAGGCAGTGAGGTCACTTTCCTCTACGCCAATCCACGGCTCGATAAAAGCGATGACGTGATAAGGCGTTTAGGGTACAAGCCCGATCCTTCTCTTGCAGAAAACTAATCCGTTTCGTATCATTGCGCCGCAATCGTTCAATGTGTAACAATAGTATAACAAATCCATAATAGTCAACAACAAAAAAAAGGGAATACCCCGAACAATAAGTAAAATCAAGATGAACAATAAGATGAAAAATCTGTTTAAAGGTGTAGTGGTGGTTGCCGTGCTGTTTCTATCAACCGGACTTGTCAGCGCACAACAAAAGATTGGACACGTGAACTCCAATGACATCATCCAATCCATGCCGGAATTCAAGACGGCCAATACGGAGTTCGAAAACCTGCAGAAAACCAAGGAAGATGAGCTGCAGCAAATGGGCGCCGAAGCCCAGAAGAAGCTCCTTCAGGCGCAGGAGCTGCAACGGAACCGCAGTGAAGCCAACAAAGATTCCATCGACGCTAAATTGCAGACCCTAACCGTTGAACTGCAGGAGATGGATCGGCGGATGCAGGAAGTGCAGCAAATTGCGCAGCAAGAGTTGCAGAAAAAACAAGAAGAATTGTTCGCTCCGATATTCCAAAAGGCAAACACTGCTGTGCAGAGCGTGGCCAAAGAGAAGGGCTACGCCTACGTGTTTGACATCGCCAATCCGGGCCTTGCTTATTTTGCCGGCGGAGACGACCTCACAGCCGATGTAAAAGCTAAACTGGGAATCAGTGGATCAACCCCGGCCGCCGCACCGTCAAATGAATAAACGGATACCGGTTTCAGGATAAAAATAAAAAAGCGGAACGCGAAGGCATTCCGCTTTTTTATTGCCCAGCACTCCACCCCCCACCCCACTTTAAATACATCCTAAATAAATTATTATGCTTGCATAGTAATTTATATTGCTTAATTTCGTACATAAACCCTGGGGATAGATGGTAAGCCAAGTCATATTCGGTCTATTGCTCATCGCTGCATTCGCATGGGCCACCACCAATGCGCTTAAGATTATACAAAACATCCGGTTAGGCAAGGCCGAACATCGGGCCGACCGGCATGCCGATCGGTGGCGGCAGATGCTGCTGGTAGCTTTCGGACAGAAAAAGATGTTCAAGCGCCCATTTCCGGCCTTGCTGCACCTGTTTGTCTATCTCGGCTTTATCATTATCAATATTGAATTGCTCGAAATCGTCATCGATGGACTCTTCGGCACCCATCGCGTGTTTGCAGGTTCCGGCCCGTTTTATTCCTTCCTTATTGGCGCGTTTGAATGGCTGGCGTTGGCGGTACTGGTAGGCTGTGTGGTTTTTCTGGCCCGGCGCAACATCGCCCGTCTGAGGCGCTTTTTCGGTGTGGAAATGACCACCTGGCCGCGCACAGATGCGAATCTGATTCTTATTGCTGAAATCGTGCTGATGGCCGCTTTCCTCACGATGAATGCGGCGGATTATAAATTACAATCGCTCGGTGTGCCGCCCTATGTACAAGCCGGTGCGTTTCCGGTAAGTGGATGGCTTACACCGGTATTGCCGGAAAACACCACCGCCCTGATTGCACTGGAGCGCGGTTGCTGGTGGTTTCATATCATCGGGGTGCTCGCTTTCCTGAACTACCTGCCTTATTCCAAGCACTTGCACATCCTGTTGGCGTTTCCCAATACGTATTTCGCCAACCCGGAACCCAAAGGACGCTTTACGAACATGGATAGTGTAACCAATGAAGTGAAAGCCATGCTCGACCCTTCGTATGTTCCGGAAAATGCGGGGCCACCGTCCCGTTTCGGAGCAAAAGATATCCAGGATCTGACGTGGAAGCACTTGCTCGATGCCTATACCTGTACCGAATGCGGGAGGTGCACGTCGGTATGCCCGGCCAGCATGACAGGTAAACTGTTATCACCTCGGAAAATCATGATGGACACCCGTGACCGGATGGTTGAAGTAGGCCGGAATACGCGGAAAAACAAGGGATTTAAAGACGATGGGAAGGCACTGCTGGACGATTATATCAGCCGTGAAGAAATCTGGGCCTGCACCACCTGCAATGCCTGCGTGGAGGCCTGTCCGGTTAGCATCAATCCATTGGACATCATTATGGAGTTGCGGCGCTATACGGTTATGGAAGAATCCCAGGCGCCAACGAGTCTCCATACGATGTTCAGCAATGTAGAGAACAACGGCGCGCCGTGGAAATATGCCCAAGCGGATAGGGCCAGGTGGGTGGATGGTGATCGGGGGTCGGTGATCGGTGATCGGTGACCTAAGCTTACTGCATAAAAGCATCTAACAACATGAACGAACTCAACATACCGACGATGGCCGAAATGGCTGCCCGGGGCGAAATGCCGGATATCCTGTTTTGGGTGGGCTGTGCGGGAAGCTTTGACGACCGTGCTCAACGTATTACTCGTGATATCTGCAAAATCCTCCAGCACGTAGGCATAAAATTCGCTGTGCTCGGCACAGAAGAAACCTGTACCGGTGATCCGGCAAAACGTGCCGGCAATGAATTCCTTTTCCAGTTGCAGGCAATGGCGAATATTGAACTGCTCAATGGCTATGACGTAAAGAAGATTGTTACAGCCTGCCCCCATTGCTTCAATACCCTGAAAAACGAGTATCCGGGTTTAGGTGGACATTTTGACGTCATCCACCACACACAGCTCCTTCAGCAATTGATTGACGAAGGTAAATTAAAAGCGGAAGGGGGCGAGTCCTTCAAAGGGCGGCGCATTACGTACCACGACCCCTGTTATCTTGGCCGGGGCAACGGTGTGTACGAGGCACCGCGCAAGGTGTTGGAAAGCCTTGATACCCAGTTGGTAGAAATGAAGCGCTGCCGCAGCAATGGCTTATGCTGCGGTGCAGGCGGAGCCCAACTGTTCAAAGAACCCGAAAAGGGACATAAAGAAATCAACGTTGAACGCACGGAGGAGGCACTATCTACCGGAGCGGATGTCATTGCCGCAGCCTGCCCATTCTGTATGACCATGCTGCGCGACGGCATTAAAGCCAAAGATAAAGAACAAGAAGTAGCGGTACTGGACATCGCCGAAATTACCGCAAGGGCGAACGGGCTGTAAGCCATTTTTGGTAAAAAAAACATATCATTCGCCAAAAATGACCAAAGGTTTGGTATTTTTGAGGGAATGGCGATTAAACCCCTACCAAACGAGCCCGAACTGTTGCAGAAAATTGCTGAAGGAGATGAACATGCGTTCGGTTTACTCTTTCACCACTATTACCGGCCATTGGGACAAGCGGTTTTACGCTTAATCGAATCCCGGGATATTGCACAGGAAATCGTTCAAGACACTTTTATCAACATCTGGCACGGTAGAGCGCACTTAAAACGTGTTACCAGCTTCAGCGGCTATCTATTTATTTCATGCCGCAACCAGACGTTTGCCGTATTGAAAAAGCGGGCTGCCGAAAAGAAACTACAGCCGTTGGTAGAACAGCAAATACAGTGGGAGCACGAGTACGAATTGGAAGCCGAGGAAGATAACAGCGGAATTTATCGCGCTTTACTCGAACAGGCGGTAGAAAAGTTGCCGGAACAACAAAAGAAAATTTACAAGCTGAGCCGCTATCAACACCTTAAATACGCCGAAATTGCCCAACGGCTTGGAATTTCAAAAGAAACGGTAAAAACACAGATATACCACGCCGTCAAATCAATCAAAAAAGAACTTAAACATCATTTTCCAGTTAAAATAGCCATAATTTTAACCACCCACCTCTTTTTTTAAGAAAAAATACATTTTTTCCTACATCTTATACTACCTTTTCCCAAGCAAACCACTCTTTAAACGAAAATGGAGCGGTTCGACTATCTATTTCAGCGCTACGTGCAAAAAACAGCCACCCCGGCGGAGCGGTTGGAGTTCCAATCGCGCATCCAAAGCGGCCACTACGACACACGATTGAAGGAATTGCTTGCACACTATTTCCAGCATTTTACGCCTAATGAAGAGTGGGATACCCTTCCCGATCCCCCACTTGGGACATTCCTCTCCATTATTTCCGATGGTCCGGAAAGAGCAGTGGGCCGCCGTTGGACGCGCGGCCGCGTAATTGCCTCCATTGCGGCAGTCATACTGGCTGTGATTGCTGTTGCGTTATATATCGGCATGAGCCACCAGCCGGAAGAACAGACCGTAGACGCAAGCCGCATAAAACCCGGCAGCAATCATGCGGTACTCGAGTTGGCTGACGGCACAGTCATTGACCTTAGTAGTCAGCATGAAGGGGTTATCTTATCGGACACCGGACTGTTTTATAACGATGGAACCCCGCTGATTACGGGCATTCCGAAAAACAACAATACAGCACACACCGCCAAATTGTCTACACCCAAAGGCGGGCAATATCGGCTTACCTTGCCTGACGGCACCACGGTATGGCTTAACGCTGCCTCATCGCTTACCTATCCTTCGCAATTTGAAAAAACAGAGCGCGTGGTAGAACTAACCGGCGAAGCGTATTTCGAAGTGGCAAAACCGGTATCCGCTGAGCCATGGCCTTTTGTTGTCGAAACAGCAGACCAACGTTTAAAAGTACTTGGTACAAAATTCAACGTTTCTGCTTATCCCTCCGACGGTTATACAAAGACCATCTTACAAGAAGGTACCGTTGAAATCACTCCTAACTTCGGGTCGCCACAACAGCTAATCCCCAACCAGCAAGCGGTCGTGTTTTCGGGAAACAACCAGATTCATGTCAATTCCGTAGACGCCGGTGACGCTATCGCCTGGATTAACGGCCTATTCTACTTCGATAATACCGACATTGAAGAGGTCTTGCAAATCATCGGCCGTTGGTACAATGTTGAGGTGCTCGCCGGCGACCTGCCGGAAAAGAAACTGGATGGCATACTTCCCAGAGATGTAAACCTATCCGATCTGATGACCATGATCTCGGAAACCTGCAATATCGAATTCAAACTGACTGAACAGGTAGATAAACAACTTAAAACAAGGAGGATTTATATGAGCTATTAGAACCTGATATGAAAAAGCTTAGCAAAAATCCCGGCCTGTGGAGCCGGGATGGCTTACTGCTGGAACAGTAAGCTGTTTGTTAAGGATAAGCGCAAAATTGGATCAGATTACCCCAATCACTTAACCAACTACACAAAGGTATGAATTGTACTTTATTGGACAAACGGGAAGGACTATGGGCCTACCTACCGTCCCGCTGCAACTTATCAAAATCATGGTGGACAATGAATTTAACCGCCTTATTTACTTGCTTAATATGCTTTCAGGTCAGCGCTGCCAGCTATGCCCAACATTTAACATTGAATGTGAAAGAAGCTTCCTTAAGAAGCGTTATGAAAGAAATACGGAAACAAACCGGTTATAACTTTCTGTATGAAAAAGGTTACTTGGATAAAGCTAAGCCCGTTTCGATTGCCGTGAATGAAGCATCGCTGGAAGATGCGCTGAAACTTGCTTTCAAGGGACAGCCCTTTGATTACAAGATATTAAATAAAATCATTTACCTGATACCGGCACGCAACCAAACTGAGCAACAGGTACCGGCACTGCAAACGACGGTACAGGGAAAAGTGACTGATGAAGGCGGCAAACCCTTGACGGGGGCGACCATCTATGTGCCAGCTACGCAACAACAAGCCACATCCAACGCTTTGGGAGAATTCAGCATCCCTAACGTGCCAACCGACGCTGTGCTGCGGATATCTTATGTTGGATATACCTCCAGGGAGGTGAAGGCGTCCGACAGCTTTCTGACTATCGCCTTGGAAATCTCCTGGCAGACGCTTGACGACGTGGAAATCCGTGTTGCCTACGGCACCCAAACCAAAGAATCCTTTACGGGATCTGCCACAACCGTCAAAGCCGAACAGCTTGAATCAAGGCCGCGTGTCACCTTCATGGAAAGCTTGCAGGGTAACGTTCCGGGGCTGATAGCAACAAGTGGTAGTGGAGCACCAGGGGCATTTCCTAATGTCCGTATCCGTGGCATTGGTTCCCACCAAGCGGGCAATACCCCCCTATATGTGGTGGATGGCATTCCGATTGTCACCGGCAATATCGGCAGTATTGCCACATCTTCCACGGCACAAGCACTAATCAATCCCAATGACATTGAAAGTGTGACGGTTCTTAAAGACGCTTCAGCTACCTCTATCTACGGTTCCCGTGCTGCTAATGGGGTAATCCTCATTACCACCAAGTCCGGCCAGTCGGGGCGAAGCCGGATAAACGCATCCATCCAGCGCGGCATCTCCCGGATAATGGCAGAAGATCGGATGCGTCCATTGAACACCAATGAAATGATTGAACTCCTCGCCGAAGGCGTTATTAACAGCTCCGACATCCGTATTGATAATCATGATGATGCTGTGCAATACCTGATTGCACAAGGAATAAACCCCGATGTGGATACCGATTGGTATGATTTACTTACCCGTACCGGCAATTATGCACAATACAACGTTTCGGCTTCAGGCGGAAATGATAAAAGCACCTACTATACTTCGTTGGGTTATTATGACGAGGAAGGCACCACATTGGGTAATGGCTATCAACGGATGACGGGCAGGCTGAGTTTGACCAACCAGCTGACCCAGCGACTGAAATTGGATGCGGGACTGTCTGCCGGCTACCAAAACCTGAACACCCCGCCCAACGGAAACTTTTTTGTAAACCCGGTGTACAGTATGTACCGCATCCAGCCCTGGCTTAGGGCTTACAACGATGATGGCACCTACAACGAGGGGATTTCAAACACGTTCAATCCAGTGGCCATTACCAATGAAAACATTTATGATTCCCGCTTTTATAACCTTAAGGGTAACATAGGAGCGCAATTAGACATCTGGAACGGTATCGCATTCGAATCGAGGGCCAATATAGACATGAACTTCGCCGATGAGTTCCGGTATGACAATCCGATGTTTGGGGATGCCCGAAACGATAACGGCCGCGGACGGAACTACAACGTGCGTCACCACACATGGAACGTCTATAACATACTGAAATACAACAAACAGTTCAGTGAAATTGGAATCGATGCCACGTTAGGCCAGGAAGCGCAACGGTTCGACCGCAAGACAGTCAACACCTACGCCCGGAATTACACGGCTCCAAACAAATACCCTTTAGCCAATGCATCCGTTCCGGCAGCGGCAGACAGCTACGAATATGCGCGAGCTTACGCGGCATATTTCTTAAATACCAATTTCAACTATCAACAGAAATATTACCTCAGTGCATCAATACGAAGGGACGGTGTATCTACGTTCGGGCGTAACAACCGATATGGCAACTTCTGGTCCATTGGTATTGGCTGGAACATCCACCAAGAACCATTTATGCAGGCTTACACCTGGATCGATCAACTGAAATTACGGTCGAGCTACGGCGTAAACGGCAACGAAGCCGGCGGTTACTACCCGCATCTGGGTTTGTATGCGGTTGGGCAAGACTACAATGGTGAGCCCGGCTTCGGCTTGAGCCAGATTGAAAACGACAACCTGGTATGGGAAAAGAACAAACCCTTCGATATCGGTACAGATTTCTCGTTCTTCAACGGCCGGCTAAGCGGCTCATTTGATTATTACGTGCGGACAACCCAAGATTTACTCTTCTCTGTCGAAGTATCGAGAACAAACGGCATTACAACCTATGACGATAACATCGGGTCATTCAAAAACTCCGGAATCGAGCTCGAATTGGCGGGAACCATCGTCAAATCTTATAAAACAGGAGGATTCAATTGGCACAGTGCGCTAAATTTCAGCACACTGAATAACACCATCCTAAAGCTGGCTGACGATATGCCAATCCTGTCGGGTAATTTCCGGCGCGATGTAGGCCGGGATTATTATAGTTATTACCTCAGGGGATACGCCGGCGTGCACCCGCAGACCGGAGAAGCGCTGTACTGGACAGACGGCACGAAAACAGCCACCACCAATAGCTATGCCGATGCGATGCCGTTCTACCAAGGCAGCGCCCTCCCTTCCCATTTCGGCGGGCTTACCAACACATTCAGCTACAAAGGTCTTTCTCTCTCGTTCCAGCTATATTACAATTGGGGCAATAAACTGTTCGGAGGGTTCACAAACCTATTTACAGACGGCAGTGCCGGCGCAGCTGACTTCAGGGCACTGCCCCGGCTAACCTACAACACGCGCTGGCGCCAACCCGGTGATGACGCGTTCAGCCCTAAAATCGTGTTTCGCGGCACACAATCGGGGTTAAGCGGGGAGCAAAACTCCACACGATTTATGTATGATGGTGGTTATATCCGGTTGCGGGACGTTACGTTGCGCTACGATCTGCCGCTGAAGAAGCTGAACCTCCCCGTCTCCAGAAGTTCTGTGTATTTCCGCGCTAACAACCTGTGGACCTGGATCAGGGATCCCTACTTGCCCAGAGACCCCGAAAGCTTCGTAGGTGGTGGAATAGGTACGAGCGATGCGCCCATGGCCAGGCAAATGCTCATCGGATTGGATATTCAGTTTTAACACAAACTAACACTCAAACAAGATGAAAAGACTTTTCATATATGGAACGATGCTGGTATTGTCAACGGCATGCAGTACCAGCTTTCTGGAATTGGAAAATCCCCAAGGCTTGGATCTCAGGCGAACCATTGTGGATGTTCCCAGTTTGAAGGCTGCAACCAATGGTGTTTATGATAAGTTCCAAAGTATCCATTATTACAACCGCAGTTTTCTTCTTTATCCGGAAATCATCGGAGACAACATGTTCGTAAGCCGGCGCAATTCTGGCCGATATATCAATTACGACTTCTTCCGCATGAACGCTGAAGACGGCAACGCCACAGACACCTGGTACCAGATGTGGCGGCTGATTGTGAACGCCAACCTGGCCATTGATCGAGGTGAAGCACTGGAGCTAAACACAACGCTGCAAGCACAGGCCAACGAGCTTATCGGCGAAATGTACGCTGCCCGGGCGCTGTGCTATTTTGACATGGTCCGCCTTTACGGGCAACCTTACAATTATAGCCCCGATGCTTCGCACTTGGGTGTCCCCTTGCTGATTGAACCCTCAATGGAATTGGTAAAGCCGGCAAGAGCGAGCGTAAAAGCGGTATATGATCAAATTGTAGCCGACTTTGAAAGGGCATTGTCGTTGGTAAACTCCACTCAAAACAACGGACGTCTTACGGTTCCGGCCATACAGGCCCTGTTGGCAAAGGTGCATTTATACCGGGAAGACTGGGAACAAGCCGAACGCTATGCTACCGATGTTATTGATGGCAACTCACACTCCTTGCTGGGCAATGCGGAGTATGTGGCAAGCTGGGCGGAAAATTTTAGCTCAGAATCAATTTTCGAGATCGTAAACAGTGCAATAGACCGTCCCGGAACTGACGGTATCGGCTATTTCGTTGAGCCGGAAGGTTACGGCGACGGGC
The DNA here is from genome assembly GCF_900112315.1 of Parapedobacter composti. Lineage (GTDB taxonomy): Bacteria > Bacteroidota > Bacteroidia > Sphingobacteriales > Sphingobacteriaceae > Parapedobacter > Parapedobacter composti. Next base: position 63,457 of record NZ_FOLL01000014.1, read on the forward strand.
TGGCCTCGGCCGACCTTTACAACACCTATGCCGACACGGATGTGCGGAAGCAGTTGATTGAGGTTGGAAGCCGGCCAAGCGCCGAAACCCCGGCATATATCATCCGTAAATACCCCCGGGGAGCTACTTCAATGGATGATCATATCAAAGTCATCCGCCTCTCCGAAGTATACCTCATCCGTGCTGAGGCGAGGGCCGAAATAGGCAAAACAAACGCAACGTTCTACGCAGGTGCGCAGGCCGACCTGAACACCATCGTACAACGTGCAGACCCAGAAGCTAACGACATTACCTTAACCGGCGATGCACTGGTACAACGCATCATCCTTGAACGCAGAAAAGAATTGGCCTTTGAAGGAAATCGGCTGTTCGACACCAACCGAAAAAAAATGGGTATCCAGCATATCCAGTCGGATCGGACGCAGTCGCTATCGTATCCCAATAATGGGTTCGTGCTGCCTATTTCAAGAACTGAATTACAGGCTAACCCGAATATGGAACCAAACCCCGGATATAGCAGAAACTAACATCACAACACTGGATATGAAAACCATGAACAATATTATAACGGCATGTGTAATCTTAGGCATGATGGTAGCCTGCATGCCTGAGCGAGAGTCTTTCCCCTTGCCGGAAGATACCCCACAGGAACCCGTGGGCGAGCAGCTATTTGAAGTATTGAAAAACCCCGCCAGCGGATATAATGCCATAGCCATTGATCCCTTGAACCCGGATCTCCCACAGGATTTCAAAGAACGATGGGATCAAGCGGTACAAAATGTGCATGAATGGGTCTATAGCGGGTCTAGCGGACGAATGCTACACTCCATGTACATCCGTTTCGGACAGCGCGACACCGTGGACGTGGTGGCTCTCTACCACTTAAGGGCATCGTCTAACAAGGTGTTGGCGCGTTGGACCTATACCATGGCGCTCGACGACAACGGGGTTGGAAGGCTGGAGTTTGTACGTCAAAACGGGAATGGCAATATTTTGGGGCCCATAATTTCCCCCTTGCTTGCTTATTTCCTGGAAGAACATGACTTTCGCGTACGTTGGGTGGACGAAACCATTTCAGTACATCCCACGGAAGGAACCCGTTTGGGTGGTTTCTTCCGTACCGACAACCCGTCTTCATTTGTGTTTGGTACGCTGACCAACGTCCCCGCTATCGACAACGACAACTGGCCCCTGCCAAGTACACCATCCCTCGATAAGTTTTTCAAAATCGAAAATCCCGTGGATGCGCCGTACTACACGTCCGTCCTAATCAACCCAGACGATCCCGCACAATCGCAGGGATTCAGGGATCTGTGGACCGCCGTGAAAACCGACCTGCAAAACAGTTCCGGACGCCAATTACACCAGATGCTTTTTGTATTTGATCCGGAATTTGCACGCCTGCGGATATTGGTTTACTATTATACGGCCACGGGATCCCGGACCAGTGCCTTCTACCGCTATGTCCCGGCACTGCACTATGACGACCGTATCCGGCTGCTGTTCAACAGCGAAGACGGAAATGCTGCGCTCATCAGAGACAGCCGCCTTATGGATAATTTCTTGGAAGCCCACGACTTTGTCATCAGTGAAACGCAATCGGCTCCTTCCGGCGGGGGAAAGTACCTGACCTTTACCAGCACGACCACTCCCTCCATTTCGTTTTTTGGCGAACTGGGTAACCGCGCAGCAAATTGCTGCGCCTTCTGGCCCGAATAAGCCAATTGAAACATGCATCCAACGTACATCCGGGTAACTCCGGATGTACGTTTATATAGAAAAATCAATTCAGATGAATATAAAACCCAATGTATCACTCCTGTTATTAATGATGGCTGTTTCGCTCGGCGTCTATGGACAACAACAGACCGGCGGCAAGCGGCAGCAACTCGAGGCGTTATTTACGTACTTGCATGAACACGATATGTTTAACGGTGCCGTAGCCGTAAAAGACCAAGGCAAGTTGATATTCCGTGCAGGGTTCGGTGTCGGAAATTTCGAGACAGGGACGCCCTTCTTACCCCAAAGCCAAACGGAAATCGCTTCGGTATCCAAACAATTTACGGCCACGGCAATCATGCTGTTGCGCGATGAAGGAAAACTTCGCCTCGATGACGATATCAACCGGTATTTCACGCCGGCGTTGCCTTACGAAGGAATCACCATCCGGCAATTGCTTACGCATACTTCCGGCGTGCCAGACTACGAAAAGTATTTCCGGGAAAACTGGCATACTTCCGATCTGGTGTATAACAAAGACATCATTCATTTCCTTCATGTTGAAAAACCACCGCTGCAATTTCCTCCCGGAAGCACCTATCAATACAGCAACCTGGGCTATGTATTGCTGGCCGAAATTGTGGAAGCATGTTCGGGCATACCGCTGGATGTCTTCCTGCATCAACGCATTTTCGCGCCGCATGCCATGTCATCCACCGGCTTTTTTGTACGCAACACGATCTTCAGAACCCCTGGTTATGCACCCGGTGTTGTCTGGGATTCGGAGGCTTGCCAATATGTCCGGCCCGAAACACAGCAGCGTTATGCCTATGTGGGTTACCTCAGCGGTCGGCTCGGACCGGGCAGACTCACCTCTACGGTAGACGACCTGTTGAAATGGGACAGCCTGCTCTATACCGATGGTATTCTGCCCGACAGCAGTTTGCAGGAAATGTTCAGCCCCATGGTAAGCGTGCCCAATACGCCCGGCCACTATGGATATGGATGGCGTGTGTTGCCACCCGACGGCAAAGGCAGAGAGGTGTTCCATACAGGTGCCTGGCCGGGAAATTACACGCTCATGAAGCGGTATATCGATGACAAGTCCACCATAATTCTACTGAACAATACATACTCACCCTACATGGTGGTAATCCGGAATACGGTGGATGCCATCTTAAAAGGCCGTGCGTACGAATGGCCTAAAAAACACCTCCACGAAGTATTGAAGAAAACACTTTGCAGAACCAACGTTGATGCTGACCAATGGCTCCATGAACAAGGCGACTTTACCTCATACATCATAGATTACAAGGCTATTGATGCCCTTAATACGGAAATACAAAAACATGGAGATGAAGCGAAAAAACGATTAATGGACAACCTGTTGAAAAAACTAAAAAAGTAACCATATGAAGACAATAAAAACCCTTGCGAGATGCTATCTGGCGGCCCTAATGTTATGGGGATGTGCAAAAGACGGAACCAAACCACAGGATGGAGGGCCGGATACTCCCGGCACAGAAGATCCCTACCGACAAATTGTAACCGATGCGTATCGGCCCTATATCTCCCAAACACAAGCGGTAGGTATCAGTATTGGGATTTCAGTAAACGGCGAAGAATACTTCTATAATATGGGCGAACTGGTCCGTGGAACAGCGAGAGTTCCTGATGAACATACGGTATACGAAATCGGCTCCATATCAAAAACCTTCGCCGCCATCATGGCAGTAGACTTCTTGCGGGAAAAGGGCATCACGGTCGATGAAAAAATAGGTCCGTACCTGCCATCAGATATTCCGGTGCTGGAACGTGGAGGCCAGGAAGTTACTTTCAAACACCTGCTCAACCATACCGCCGGGCTGCCTCGGGAACCGGCCAATTTCTCCGGTTCAAGAAGTTCATATGACAGCTTAAGGCTATATGAAGCGCTTAAACTGGTCGAACTGGGCAGCACTCCGGGAAGTACGTATCTCTACTCCAACTTCGGCTTCGGCACATTAAGCACAATCATCGAACGCAACATCGGCATGCGCTACGGACAAAAATTGGAGAACCTAATCGCCGCCCCCCTAAACCTTACCCGTACCAAGACGCGATTAACGGAATACCCCGATTGGGGCACCGAAAATGCAAACATCGCTGTGGGATACAGCAGCAGTGGTAACCAAGTAGCCTACCGCGATCCGAATGAAACGGGTGCGCTCAAAGGTTCGGGAGCCGTGCATTCCACCATCAAAGACCTTTTGGCGTATGGCCGGCATCAAATTGACACAGACAATTCTCCTATCGGCCATCTTGCGCTGGAAACCCATCGGCAAACCATGCAATCGGGCAGTACCAGAAAGGGATTGGCTTGGACATTGCGTACGGTCGGTGGTCTGGAATGCCTGCACCACGACGGAGCTACCAACGGCTTCAACGCTGCGCTACTGATTTGCAAGAGCAATAACACCGTGATCGCGGTGCTGGCGAACAACGGTGGCACAAACATTAACAGCCGAATGCTGACCATGGCCCCCAACATCTTCGATACCGCGCGTTGATGTAAACGATATTTATCGGCTGATATAAAACACGCCACTCAACAGCGGCGATACAAGCAGCTTAACTAATACAATGGGGGCTTCTGCGTTACGCAGAAGCCCCCGATACGTTGCTTGCGGTTGTTATCCCGCTATATATGTGCTATGGCATGAAACGCCCGGTCTTGATTTTTAGATCCATACCGCCGGAATTGCCTGGATTTACCGCTAACACCTGTATGGCTACAGCCAGACCGCGCCCTTCCAGCCAATAATAGATAATATCCCCTGCATTGATCTCCCGTACACGGCCGCCCGGACCCTCATTTGTCAACGAATATTCCGGACGCTCCGGCACGTCAATCAACGCTTTATTATAAGCGTTATATAATTGCCGGACAGTGGTTAACGCATTGAATGCTTCTATTTCCGCTGGAGTCGGATTGGAATATTTCACCATGGTGCCGTTATTCCGGTTGGTCCAGTCACTGTTGATATAGGTCAACGCCGACCAGCCCGTCACACCGCTGTTGCCGGGCGCTATAAAATTCATCGCTGAGGAAGACGAATTAGCCAAAAGTAAATCAATTTGTCCCTGAAGGCTGTTGGCCTCGGTCAGTGTATATACTGCCCCCGTAGCTAAATCGATGGCCCGCCTTCCGCTTGAACTGGCTGACATTGCTACACCGTCATACACGTCGAATTGCGGCGGCGGGATCTGGATTGTCTCAAACTCGGTGACAAAGGTGTCCAAGGCTGCTGGCTGCGGCACGAAGAAACTCCTGTGCGAAACCGGCAGCGTTACATCCGCATTGGGCAGGCTTAGCCGCATCTCGTCTTTCGGAAACGTGACAGTATGGACGGTACCGTCCATATCCGTGTACCGCACTTCGGTATGGACCATAGTTTCGGAAAACTCCTCATACCAATTGATTACCGCGGAATTCGGCAATTCCCCTGCCCGTTCGACCACCCGGTTTCTGAGGGTCGACTGGAATCTCGGGCCGTATACCTGCGCATTGAGCTCAACGGAGAGCGACCGGTTTCCCGATTTGTCAAACGTGACCATATTAAAGGTATATGGCCCCTCCGCAAGCCCATTAATGGCGATGAATCCGGTGTCCACTTGATGATCAAGGCGTTGTTCAACAGAGTCCAGCCGATTATTCCAGTATACAACAATACGCTCTGCACTTGGATCCGATGGCGTTGCCCAGACTATCTTCAACCGTTCATTCCCGGTATAAACCCGCACATCCGATACCTTCCCTACATATTGCCTATCCCCCATTTCAATCAAATCCTTATAGTAATGATCCATGGGAGTACACGCTCCTAACAGCATAGGTAAAGCCCAGAGCGCTAACATTACATTCCTTATATTCAATCGTAATTTCATAGTATTACATTTTTTACCTGCTAATCGGCGTGGTCGCCGTAAATCTCCAGTTCTGTATAATATACACGTCCGGTGTTTCCCCAAACTTCCAGAGTTTCTATCCGTATATAGCGTACTGGGGGAATATCCCTATTGAACACGTATTCGTCACCGGCTCTGGCTCGTTCGTTGTCTTCTTGTGTATTGGTTCCTATCGGCGAACCTGAGGGTTTAATGTTTTCAAATTCACCTAATAGATACCAGGTATCATCAAGCGATCCATCCGGATTGGGTTCCATGCTTCCCCAAACCCGGAACCGCTTCGGGTTAGAGGAATTGTAAGCGATGGTTTCGTTGGTAACATTCTGCCAGTTGATGATGCGGCTGAGTTTGTACGTGCCTTGCAAGAAAACCGTAAAACGCTGGGGCATCCCCGTACCGGCTTGCGTATAATAAGCATAGGTATGACTCAATTTTCTGCCGTCAAATAGATATGACATCCTCCTCGTACCCTCTAAACGGGTTTCGTCACCGGGCAAATTTGTCTCGGTGAAGTTTGACATATCAATCATGAACTCATTATAGGGGGTTACCGTTACGAATAACGTGTCTGAATAATTCAGCCAGCGATCACGTACAAAAACGCCTAACTCATATTCCTTCGCTTCAAGCCCCCGTACCGACCAATTAACATTTCGTATACCGCTGTAATACTGACTAACAGCTTCCCATTCCCCTTTATCGTTACGGGATATTACTTCGTATGCCAATTCACCCTCCAATTCATTTTCTCCCTGGATAGTTATCCCACCGAAATCTGCGGAGATATTCAACGTTTCAAACGTTAAAAGCACCGGGGGGCGCGACGGATTTACCAGCACCGTAATGGGTTCTGACCGCTGCTCATTACGGCCTACGGTATATAAGGTTACTTCATACTCCCCCTCCACAGGAAACCCTTCTACCGTGATCTTACTGGTATACTTGGACGATCTTGCCTCCCGCCTGACTCCAGGTTTGATTTCATAGGCGGCCACCACGTAAGCCACATGCTCATCCGGCACGGTGTAAATGATATCTGCACCTCCAGCAAAATTTTTCACCTCATATTCCTGTACTTTACTTGGCTTTTCCCCGCTGGTGACGGGTTTTCTTTCCTCTTCCTTGCAGGCAAGGACGGAAACTCCTAAGCCTGCTACATATACTACAAATTTCAATAAACTCTTCATCGGGGTATTCGTTTTAAGGCGTTTCACCGCATTATTTTCTGATTTAGCCATCTAACATGCTTTTGCACCGAACAGCTACCAACCTGGACTTTGCAGGAGGTTCCTGTTCCTGACAATATTATATTCCCTGATAGGCTGGAAGTAATCGCGTTGGCGGAAGCCACGTTCAAAGATGAACGTTTCTCGGTAATAATATTCCGCCTCCGGCTGGAACAGATCCCAACCTGTTACCGGTTTGCTAAGCTCCTCCTGAGCTTTTTTCCAGCGTAGCAGGTCCCACAAGCTTTTCGACTCATACGCCAGCTCAATCCGGCGCTCCCGATGGATGATCTCCCTTAACCCTTCTTTGGTTTCGATTTTCGTTGGGTTTCTCGAGTACATGGTCCATGCATCCTCAACAGCGGGTAGACCGGCGCGTTCCCTCACCAAATCCAAATACTTAAACGTTTCGTCATTCGGGCCAAGGTATTCGTTAGCGGCTTCGGCATACAGTAAGTACAGGTCGGCCAGGCGCATATTCGGCCAGTAATACGCCACCACAGAGTAACTGGACACACCGATAACGTTGAGATAATTAATCAATTTCTTCGGCCAATAACCGGTCGGCGAATACCGATTCGAGATTTGCCTTGCTGTATATTGACCTTCTTTTCCTTCCAGATGCCAGGTGTCATTATCATCAAACTTGCCTTGCCCATACCAGATACCTCCGTCAAAACCGGTGGATGCGTAAAACCGATTCTCCCGGTTAAAATGAAATTTCGCGGTCGTATAACCCTGCTTAATATTGTATTTATCCGCCTCCCCTGCAACTTTTAAATCGAAGCGGCCATTATAATCCCATTCCTTATCTTCCTCTATCGGCACGCCATTGTCGGTATAAAAAAGGCTAACGAAGCTTAACGGCGGCCCATAGCGTCCCTGCATGCCATCATGGCTCCGTTCGGGATCCCAGGTGCGCGGTGTCAGCGCCGTCTGTGTTGCGGTCGCCCCCGTCCACGTCCAGATAATCTCACTGTTCCATCGCTCAGCTACCACATTTCGGATACTCATCTGGGTAACCGTCGTGTCGGAAAGCCGTTGTCCCGCGCCTGGCTGGAACTTGTATAGCTTCAAGTCAGCTTCGTGGCATATGTCAATGGCGGCTTTAGCGGCTTCCATGGCCAGCCGCCACTTTTCATTATCAAACTCGGGGTTGAACAACGCGCCGTTTATCTTATCAATATAAGTACTATAATCGCTGTTGCCATTGAATAAAGGGCTGGCTGCGGTCACCAGTACTTGTGCTTTAATGGACATGGCAATCGGCCGCGTGATCCGGCCCAATTCCATACCTTCATCTGTAATAATCAGTGGCAGGTGCGGTATGGCCTCATCGAGCAGTTGCACGATGTAGTTGAACCCCACATCCACGGGCTCCCGTGATACCCGCACCTCATCCAACCCGGCATCTATGGGTAAGTTTTCCCGGATAATCGGGATAGGCCCATACATTCTCATCAGCAAAAAATGGTAATAAGCCTTCAGGAACTTCACTTCCGCCTCCCAGCGCTGTTTCTCTTCCATCGTCATATCCGGTACGGAGTAGATATTGTCAATAAAGATGTTGCAGTCGCGGATCGCCTGATACATATCGATTCCACCGTTCAGGCCATCCCACCAGTTCAATACCGGAGCAACGATATTCTGTTCGCCCCTGACATAAGCCGTTGTATTGCTGGTGTAGGTATATAATGGCCAGATTTCGTGGCCAATAAGTGACGGGCTCGATGGAATACCGCCTTCATTGGGTAAATATGAATAGCAGGTAAAGAGAAACCGCTCCGCGGTGTTGCGCATGGTAAATGCGTTTTCTAACGTGGCCACATTGTCGGGTACAATATCCAGGTAATTACAGGAATTGAAACCCGCAAGCGACACAAGCAATATGATAATTTTCTTCATCTTTAATCGTCTTAGAATGAAAGTTGGATACCAATATTGAATACCCGTTGGATAGGATACCCCAGACCGTTTCCGGCCATTTCTACATCCCACAGCTTGAATTTGCTCCACGTGAGCAAGTTAGTGCCGTTGAGGTACACCCTGAGCCGTTGGGCATGGATTTTTGAAATCAGGTGTTTAGGCAGCGAATATCCCATTTCCAGTTGTTTCAGCCGCAGGAATGTACCATCGCGCATAAACCAAGTGCTGTTCTGCTCATTGTTTGTATTTCCTCCTTCCGGACTCAGCCGTGGCCACAGCGCATAAACATTCCGGTTTTCTTCAGACCAATAGCTGTCTGCATATGCCTTCAGCACCTGGTTCTGCAGAATTGCTTCTTCAGGAAACGATTCACCCGAATAGGTATAACGTCTGAATGGTGCAGTTGCCTGGGGGTCGATCCAAAAGGATTCCCTTGCCAATCCCTGAAAGAATACCGAGATGTCGAACGACTTATAACCTACCGACACACCGAATCCATAGTTGATTTCAGGCGTCTGCGGATAGCCCATCGGAACCTGGTCTAGCTCCGTAATCTGGCCGTCGCCATTGATGTCCATGTATTTGATATCGCCACCCCGCACTTCACCGAAATGCTGCTGGGGTGAATTAGCTACCTCATCATCGTCTACAAACAACCGTTCGGCGATGTATCCTCTCCTAACCGAGATGGGGTACCCCACCCGGGTTAACCAATGCTCGTCGTATAGCGGTTCTTCATACACTTTGTATTTGCTGGTCGCATACGTAAAATTGGCCATGCTTTGCATCCAGAGGTGCTGCGAAAAGCTGTGCGAAAAGTTGGCGGACAGGTCGACACCTTCTCCCCATGCCTCTCCGAGATTGGCCGATATGTCGGCCGACAGCCCCATTGTCGTTGGAATATCTGAGCGCACCATCAAAATGTTTTTACGATGTTCATTGAAGTAGTCTGCGGTAAGCTGTAATTTGTCAAGCAGTCCAAGCTCCAACGCGATATTCGTTTTATAGCCGGTTTCCCAAGTGATATCCGGATTGGAGTACCGGGTGATGGAAATACCATTTTTCGAGTTGCCCCGCTCCCTTCCAAAGGCATGGCTACGGTCGGATGAATTCATGTTCACGTTAGACAAGTAGAAAAAGCGATCGCTGGGGCTTCCAATCGCATCGTTTCCTACCAGTCCGTAGGTTCCCCGGATACGCAGGTTAGACACAACCGGCTTCAAATCTTCCCAGAACTTTTCGTTTGAGACACTCCACGCCAAACCGAAAGATGGGAAAAACCCGAAGCGGTTGGTTTTGTAAAAACGCTCGGAACCATTGAACCCGAAATTGAACTCAGCATAATACCGGCTGTCATAAGCATAGGTAAACCGGCCAGATACACCGAGGTTGCGGAAAGGCAATGATAACTGCAGGTCGCCGGCATTGCCATTCAGTTGGTTTCGCATGATATTTACCAACATACCGCTCAGTGCGTGCTTGTCGTTAAACGTCCGGTTATAGCTCAACGCCGCTTCCATATAGAACACCGAACTCACCGTCTTTTCCCCTTCATTGTAATCAAGATATTCGGTTCCTTGGTTCTCGTTGATGAGGTAATAGGTGTACGTACCCGGCGATAATGGGCTTTCGCCCCTAAACTCGTAATAAAATGGGTTATACTGCCTACCCACTGAAAAATAGGCGTTTCTCGTCGTATTGGCCAGTGCTCTGAACGCCAGCCCTTCGGTAAGGAACGACAGATTCTGCTTTAGTTCCAATTGCGCCAGTGTCATGGAACGCGAGTATTCCCGGTAACCCTTCACCATGTCTGCATACGGATTCAGATACCCGCCGGTTCCAAAGTTGCCAAACATGATATGCTTCACCCATGAATATTCGCCCTCGGCAGGATAATACGGCGCAAACAGTACCGGGCTGGTACGCATGATATCGCGGTACACCTTGGTTCCGCCATCAATCGGACCGGTGTAATCGTCGAACGACCCGCTCAACCGGACAATCAGCTCGGTGGTCTTGCTGAGGTTGATATTAACGTTGCTTCGCAGGGAATAGGTTTTCAGATCGATGTTATTGTTGAAATTGCTCCTTCTATCCACCTTCAGTACCCCGTTATCTTGATTGAGCGCGCCCGACACAAAGTACCGGGCCACCTTGCCGCCTCCGTTAACGCTGAGGTTGACCCGCTGGTTCATGGTGTAATCCTTGAGCAGCGCCTGCCGCCAATCCGTTGCAGGATATTCCAACGGGTTCCCGCCCGCTGCGGTGCGTTCAATTTTCCGTTGCGAAAATGGCAGAAAGCCCAGCGGATCCCGGGTGAGTATCGCCTCATTTGCCATTTTCATATAGGTTACGGGATCGGCCAGTTCCACGTTTCTGGTGGGTGTGGAAACGGAATTTTCCACCCGCAACGAAATATTGGCCGGTCCTTCCTTGCCTTCTTTGGTGGTGATGAGGATGACGCCGTTTGCGCCCCTGGCCCCGTATACCGCCGTTGCCGTGGCATCCTTCATGATGGAAAAGTCGGCAATATCATCCACTTGTAAACGTGCCAGATCCGTTGTTGTAACTTCTACGTTGTCAATCAGAATCAACGGGTCCACTTTATAGCCAAATGTGGTCACCCCCCGGATGAAAAAGTCTGCGTTGTCCATGCCGGGTTCACCGCTTCGTTGGAAGGCAATCATGCCGGCCACCCGGCCGGCCAATGCGGTTGTCAGGTTACTGGAAGGCACCTTGAGTTGCTCCGGCTTTACCGAAACCACGGATCCGATCATGTCGGTTCGTTTCTGCCGACCAAAACCGACAACCACCACATCATCCAATTGCGATGCGGACGGGCTGAGCACGACATCAATGTTTATCCGGCCCGACACTGCGATTTCGGCGGTCTCATACCCCACCATGCTGAACACCAATATCGCATTTTCCGGCACATCCAACACATATTTTCCATTAAGATCGGTCGTTGTCCCCAGGTTACTTTTCCCTTTCACGAAAACCGACACACTGGGCAGCTTCATTCCTGCCGTATCTGTCACTTCCCCGCTCACCCGGATGTTTTCCTGTACCCTGCGGCCGGCGGCGGGGTCGACATATACCGCCTCTTTCTTCTTCAACACCACGGTATTCCCCACAATCTCATAGGTTAAGGGCTGTTTTTCAAAGATCTGCTCCAGCACTTGTTTCACGTCCATATCCCTTCCCCTGAGGGTCACCTTATTGCTATTCTTGAGCAGTCCCTCTTCGTACCAGAAGATATAACCGCTTTGCTTAGTGATTTCCTTCAACGTGCTTTCAAGCGACGCTTCTTTCAATGAGAGATCTACCGGCTGCGCCCACAGTTCAATAACGACAGCGGATACTTGCAACGTAGATAATATGAATAAAAAGAAGACCCCGTTAACCTTGCGGTAAAAGGACCTGTGGCCAGCTAAAAAGGGTGCAGCCCGGTGTTTTCCTATATGACATAAGAGTTCAAAGAGCTTAATAAACAAACTCATTTTTTTTGTTGGTTAGATTATAACTTTGTTGTTAGTTTGGTGTTCCTCTGCCAGGAACCGCGGAATTAGGTGTGATTTGATTGATTTAATCTGGTGGGTATTGTTGTTCCATAGTCTGTTGATGTTAAATAGAAAATAAACTGCCCATAGGCTTTCCTTGCCTATGGTTTGATGACAACTTTATTTGCTTTTCTTTCGTACCGGATATTATTAAGTTCTAAAATTTGCAGGAATTGCGACAATGAAGATTTTCTTGAGAACCCTCCCGTATACCGTTTATCGGGGATTCCTTCGTATTCCACTTCCAGCCGGTCGTACCAACGTACAGCCTTGCGCATGATGCTCTGGACGGTTTCGTTTTCAAACGTAAAATATCCGTTAATCCACGCCACTTCCAGCGCGGCATCAAGCTTCCGTACGTTTAGTTGCCCATTGCTAAGTATTGCTTGTTGGCCGGGTTTCAGGATTGCCGTCGACGGCCGATCGGCTACGGGCGACACCAGTACGGCCCCTTCTATCAATGTGGTCTTCGTTTCCGGCTCATCGGGATAAGCCGCGACGTTGAACCGCGTACCAAGTACAACGACGGTTTGCGCTTTCGTTTTGACCAAGAATGGCTGCTTGGCAGCGGATCGGTCACTATTTTCGGACCATCGCTCACTCACTTCGAAATAGGCCTCCCCTTCCAACTCAACGATACGCTCATCGCCCATAAACCGGCTTGGATACCTGAGTGAAGAGGCTGCATTGAGCCATACGCGTGTTCCATCCGGAAGGGTAACCTGGTATTGGCCGCCCCTCGGCGTAACGAGCGCTAAATAATTGGAGGCGCCATCTTCCGTGACCGCGCCGGGCTTAGCGGCATCTTTCCGCCCCCGCGATACGGTCTTGTCAGGGATACGGACCATGGATCCGTCAATATATTTAATCGTTTGCCCAACAATGATGCCGCTATGTTCAGCACTTAAATCAATCGTGCTGCCATTTTCCAGCACCAGGGTGGCACGATTGCCCCCCGGCTGGATATCCGCTGCCATACCATCATTTTGGGGGTTGCTGACCTTGGAGCTTAATTGATAGGTGAGCACTCCTACAAACAAAACGAACACTATTGCCGCCGCATACGGTAACCACCCCCGTAGATAACGGAGACGGCTGCCCCTGTTCGCCATCGCATTCCGGAGCGCGGGAATTTCGTCGGGCCGGGGTATTGCCCTGCCTTGATAAGCACGCAACTTTTCGGTGACAAAGGTGGCGGAATTCACTTGTTCCAGCAAGGCCGCGTGGGAGGATTTCTCTGCCGCCCATGCCCGCAGTTCCAGCGCTTCATTTTCACTAAGTGTCCCGTTGATGTGCTTCAACAACAGCTGTGCGATATATTCGGCGTGTTCGTCCATTAATTCACTAAGTAACGGATCTGTAACACTTCAATTGCCGGAATCTATCCTGCAAAAAGAAAAAAAATGTATTTTCCCGAGGAATACGACCTAATTCAGCCAAAACAACTTAAAAAAACAAATAAACAAGGCGATATCGCTATCTTTAAAGACCAGCCGGAGTTTATTGAGCGCCCGTTTTTTATTGTTGTACACCGATTCGGCATTAATCCCTAATTCCAGAGCGATTTCCTCGGTGGTCTTGCCGTCGAAATACGCCGATATAAATACCTTCCGCTGCATTTCGGGCAACTTGTCTACCTCTGCCGCAATTTGCCGAATAAGTTCGGTCAACACTAATTTATCAAAAAAGGAATTGTTATCGCTTGTTAGCTCTCTGGCAACCGCATCCGCTTTCGCTTCATGGTTTTTCCTGTTACGGATACTATTCAGCGCAGCATGCCGGGCGGTCATAAACAGGAATGCTTTGGCGTGCTGCTCTTCCATAAACCGTTCCTGCCGTTGGTAATATTTCACAAACGTTTCCGCTACAACATCCTGCGCATCCTGCGCATCGCCCAAGAGCTCAACAGTAAAAAAGTATAGTGGCTTATAGTAACTATAGTAGATCCGTTCAAAAATCAATCCTTTACTTGAAGCCATCGCTTGGAATATTGGGTTTTCCGCTCCATGCCCGACACAAAAGGCGTCATAAACTCAGGCAAAAACAAATAAATAAGGCAAAACCTCACCAAAGCTGTTAAAATTCATTCAAAAAACCCAAATAAAATAAGAAAAAAACGATAGCTACCGGAAATCATCCACATCGATGCGGAAGGGCGATGCAGGCAGGCCTTCCCGATTGTACAGGTTTGCGCACTCCGGGTTATCGGCCCACGCATACCGGACATAACGCGGTTCCGGAATCGCATCATGCCATACGGTTACCGTATCCCCAGCTATACGTGCTTTCCCCCACACAAACCGCCCGTCTGCACCGGCAATGGCGAAATGGCATAATTCATCGCCTTTCCCTATTGTTAAACCGCTTCCGGTGTGGGCAAACGAAACCGTGATTCGATTGCCTGTTACACTGGCTGATGTGGCTAAGGGGCCGGAATACACTGTCGCAGTATCGCCATAGGCCAACCCTTCCGCAGCGAGCGCCATACGCTCGCCGACGTCCTTCTTATTGAGCGGATGAATATCATTCCACTCTCCCAGATCAATGGTCACCGCCATAGCCGTGCGTTGAACCGCCAATGTCTGCAACTGCTGCTCACGGAGGGCCGCCCAGTTACTTTCCGCAGGTAAAAAATCCACTTCCATGAAATTGGGCAACTGCGCATAGATAAAAGGCAATTCACCCAGCCCCCACCTTTCCCGCCAGTCGGCAATCAACGTGGTGAGCAATAAACCGTAATTCTCCGGATGACGAGTATTGGACTCGCCTTGATACCAAAGAAACCCCTTAACCGCATAACGGGTGGCCGGAGCCACCATGGTATTGAACAGACCGCCAGGTTCATTCTGCGGATTCAGCCGGGATTCTGCATGTACAACGCGGGGAGGCTGCACCAACCCTACCTGGTAACGCCAATCGCCGCGCAAATCGATAGTATCGTTCCCATCGGTCAACATATAATTTTTGTCGGGGACGAACCCCCCTTTTCCTTCGGTGTTGGTCACCCGCACCACAATCACATTTGAGCCCGCCTTTAACACTCCCCCCGGCACTTCATACCGCCTCGGCGGATATTGATAGGTAATGTTTCCCACTTTTACGCCGTTGACGTATGTCTCATCGGCATCCACGATACGCCCCATAAACAGTTTTGCCGGACGGCCCGCCATCGCCGGAGGAATATCGACCTCCTTCCGGAACCAAAGTACCCCATGAAGGTTCCGCGTTCCCTGGTCGTCCCAATATCCCGGCATCCAGAATTTCCGCCAACCCTCCGGTTGAAATGCGGAATCAAACCATGGCAATGGTCCGGACAGTCCCTTGTCAACGGGTTCTCCGTACAGATCCGCCGGGCGCAATTCGCGGTGCGCATGGTTTGGTTCCTGCGAAGCGCTATCCCGCAACCAGGCCAAACGGGATGCATACGGCTCGATACCGGCCAAAGCTTCCCCGCTCGCCCATGCCTGCACGGGCGTACCGCCAACACTTGCATTGATGATACCGATGGGCACGCCATGCTTCTCATACAATTGCCGGGCAAAGAAAAACGTAAGACCACCCATTGCGTATACGCTTTCGGGCGTTGTAGCTACCCATTGCCCTCCGGGAAGATCGGCATGCGTCCCATTGACATCCGCCGCCGTGGGGACAAAAAAGTTCCGGATTTCCGGATACATCGCGCGGGCGATGGCATCGGGGTATTTTTCTTTGATACGTTCCATGGGCAGCACCATATTGGACTGCCCCGAACAGAACCATACATCGCCAATCAAAACGTCCTTGACGGTAATCCGGTTATCGGCCCGGATTTCCAGCGTATAGGGGCCGCCCGCTTCCATCGGAGGGAGCCGTAAATCCCAATCCCCCTGCTTATCCGCGCGTACCCGATAGGTTTGCCCAGCAAACGTGAGTACAATGGATTCCTGCGGGGCGGCCCATCCCCAAATCCGTACATCAGTATCCCGCTGCAATACCATCCCGTCGCTGATTAGCCTTGGCAGCTTCACGTCTGCAAGGGCAGGTTGCATCAGCACTATCGACCACAATAGGTATATCAATAGGTACTTCATCGTCACGGTTTACCATAGGGGTTTATTGTCCGGATATCACCGGCCTCGTCATAAGTCAGTTCCGCTACTTTCATCGAACGCAAATGCGTTATGCCTTTGGAAAGGCTGGAATCATGGTAAAACAAGTACCATTTTCCGGCAAACTCCACAATGGAATGGTGGGAAGTCCACCCTACCACGGGGTTCAGTATTTTACCGCGGTAAGTAAATGGCCCGTAAGGGTTATCGCCGATGGCATAACAGATATAATGCGTATCACCGGTGGAATAGGAAAAATAATATTTGCCGTTGTACCGATGTACCCAGGGCGCCTCGAAAAACCGTCGTTCTGTATCGCCTTGTCTGAGGGGCCGCCCATTTTCATCCAATAATACGACATCTCTTGGCTCTTCGTCAAACTCCAATAGGTCACCGCTTAATCTGGCCACTTTTGCACACAATGCGGGTTCATCAGCCGCAGGCAAGTGCGCGAACGGTCCCTCTCCCACCCCGTTGAATGTTCCGGTTCGCCACCGCTGCAATTGTCCGCCCCATATCCCACCAAAGTACATATAGTAATCCTCATCGTTATCCTTGAACACGGCGGGGTCAATGGAAAAGCTGTTTTTCATGGCCTGCGGCTGTGGGATGAACGGGCCGGCAGGCGAATCGCTTGTAGCCACGCCGATGCGAAAGATACCGTCGTAATCTTTAGCCGGAAAAAACAGGTAATAGGTCCCGTTTTTTTCGGCGGCATCGGGAGCCCATAGCTGCTTTTCCGCCCAGGGCACATCCCGGATGTGCAGGGCAATCCCATGGTCTATTACCTCAGCTCCGGGGTGTTCCATGGAAAACACATGGTAATCCTCCATTGCAAAATGGTTGCCCAAATCATCAAAAGGGACCCCCGCATCGATGTCGTGCGATGGGTAAATATAGATTTTCCCGCCGAAAACATGGGCGGACGGATCGGCGGTGAAAAGGTGGGTAACCAATGGATTCGAAATTGCCCTTTTATTCAGTTCTTCAAAATCGATATGATCAATCGGTTCTTCTGGCATGGTGTTTTTTATTGGTGATTAGTGGTTAGTGATTGGTGACTGGTGGTTAGTGATTGGTGATTACTTGTTCCGTCGTTTTTGCAAATCGGTTTCTATCCGTGATTCTGTTTCCTTATTGATTTCGTAGAAAAAAAGCAGTCCCGCACCTATCAAAAACGGAATAGCGGGGAAAACACTCACTAACAGCTTGGTGCCATGAATAGCGGACGCTGTTTGGGCGACATCACTGTTGGGGATGTAATGGTAGCGGCTGAGTATCCCAGCCAGCAGGGAGCTTCCAAGGCTAAGGCCAACCTTCAGCCCCACCATCATTGCCGAAAAGATGATGCCCGTGGCACGGCGGTTGTTTTTCCACTCGCTATAATCCGCCACATCGGCTATCATCGCCCACAGCAGCGGTATGGTGATGCCATAAAAAAAACCGTGCAGCATCTGCGCCCCGAACATCAGTCCCACTGCCTGCGGGGGGAACAAGTAAAACAGCAGCAAGAATAGTGTTGAAATAAACAGTGCAATGCCAAATACATCCCGTTTGCCATGCCGATCAGCCAATCCTTTTGACAGCGTGATGCCGACGATCATGAAAACTATCCCCCCAGCATTGAATAACCCGAAGCCAGCGGATGAAGGATCTTCCCCGAAAAAATTAAGGCCAAGGCCAGCAAGGCGTTCCGTTATCGGGCCGACAAACCGGGCCAGGCTGCCGGTATCCACGTAGTTTTTGAAATAATATACATAGGCTCCGCCCTTCATGGCCAGCGTCACGAAAACCAGTGTTGTCAGCACTAACATAACGATCCATGGCCGGCTCCGGAACAGGTCATTCAAATCTTCCCGCAAACTGGATTTCTGTTCCGGCTTGGGCACGACACGCTCCTTTGTCGTGAAAAACGTGATCAACAGCATGGCCGTACCGATTACAGCCAACCATGTCATCACCTTTTCAATGCCCACCGCCCGATCCCCCCCCCCTGCAGTTTCGATGATGGGCAACATGAACACCTGCACGAAAAACTGCGCGAACATAACGGCGACAAAGCGGTAGGCGGATAGACTGTTCCGATCGCTCATATCGCCCGTGATGACACCGCTCAACGCAGAGTAAGGCAAATTGTTTGCCGCATACAGCAGCAGCAACAAGGTGTAAGTGACCACCGCATAAATAAGTTTGCCCTTGTATGAAAATTGGGGTGTACTGAATGCCAGCAATGCAACCACACCGAGCGGAATGGCCGTCCACAATATCCATGGGCGGAACTTGCCCCACCGCGATTCGGTCCGGTCAGCAAGGGCACCCACAATGGGATTGAACGCAAATGCGGCAACCAGTCCCACTACCAGCATAACAACAGAAGCGTGGTCCGTACTGAGGCCGTAAATATCGGTATAAAAATAAGCGAGGTACGTGATCAGTGTCTGAAACACCAGATTCGCAGCCAAATCGCCCAGGCTGTACCCCACTTTTTCGGTTACCGACAGTCTTTCGGCCCTAACCCGCTGTTGCTGTTGCATCGTTTCTGTGTCAAGCATAAAGTTATCGATTGAAGTTATTTTTAATTGCTACAACTCGGCGGAAGGCCTCTTTAGGCTGGTTATTCCGGTCAAAAAGCAGCGGATAATTCGTCCTTCCGGCTATCGGCCAGTAGTTCAGCCACGATTGCCCGTCATTTACGCCCCAAAACGTTACCCGGCTGATTTTGTCTTTGTGTTTCAGAAAAAGCTTAAACAGGTTTTCATAGTCCGCCGCCAGTTGATGTCCCACACTGTCCGGCAGTCCGTCTGCATACGGATTCAGCGAACGGTCGCCCGCGGCCATGCGCTGGTTCACGTCGGCACCCTGGAAGTCGCGCGGAAGCACCTCAAGATCAAGTTCGGTAATCATTACCTTCAGTCCCAGTGCAGCATAGGCCTCAATGCTTTTCTCAATTTCATCGAAAGGCACACGGCCGGCATGCCAATGCCCCTGTATGCCCACCCCATCAATACGGGCACCGGCTTCCTGGAGTTTTTTAATAAGTGCAATGCACCCTTCGCGCTTTGCCGGTTGTTCGTTATTATAATCGTTGTAGTACAGCTCGGCGCTTGGCGCAGCCTCTTCTGCCAATTTAAACGCGTCTACCAAGTATTGCTCACCGAGGAGGTTATAAAAAATCGATTGACGTAGGCTACCGTCTTCATTCAGCGCCTCGTTCACCACATCCCAGCCGTCAACCTCGTCCGCGTACCGTCCGGCAACAGTGCCGATATGGTGTTGCATAAATTGGCGCAGTGAGTCAGCGCTGCTGATCCGCGAGACAAACGGTGGAAGCTGGCTGTGCCAGATCAAGGTGTGTCCCACGATATGCATGTTGTTTTTCCGTCCATACGCCACAAATTTATCTGCGGCCTCAAAGTCAAACCTATCCCACTCCGGGTGGACGATTTCGGCCTTCATAATGTTCTCTGCCGTGATGGCATTGAATTGCCGTTTGATCAATGAATCGGTGGGTGCGTCTGTTTCATTGATCTGACCAAGACTCAGTGCGGTTCCCACCAAAAAATCATCTTGGAAGACCTGCTTTAATGTTATGTGCTGTTCCATAGGGTCGTCACACCCTTGGCAACCTACAAATAAAGCTACCCCGGTACAAGCCACGGATAGCCACAAGCGTCTATGAACTTTCATTCTTCTTTGATATTAAATTTCTCTGTTTGACAAACGCCGCCGACATAAAACCAACGTTGGCATTAAAGCCTTAAGCAATAAAGAAAATACCATTCCGGTTTATGCTTGGTCTCATTCCACAGCTAAGATAAAAACAAAAACTCACAAATGCAACCGATTGCAAAAGGATTTCTCAAAAAATTTTGCCGTCAATCCTGACGAGCGTAGGTAGCGGCGTCTATTACATAATCCGTTGGCGGCACACCGTACAGTTGCTTAAAGGACACCGAAAAATGGTTAACGTCAGAATAACCGACTGCATAGGCGACCTCCGATACCGTTAAGTTCTTTTTGCCAATCAAATCGGCGGCTTGATTCAACCGGATATTCCGGATGAGGTCCCGCGTGGTCAGGTTCGTTAGTTCCTTCAGCTTCCGGTGCAAGTGCACCCTACTTATTCCGATTTCCGTAGCAATCATCTCAACACTCAAACGTGGATTGTTTAAATTCTCTTCGATGATGCGATGTACTTTCTCCATCAGTTTTTCATCGGCGCTCTTAAGGTCAATCTTGGAAATAAATTGCGACTTGAACTGTTGTTCTCTTTCGCTATTTCGAATAAGCTGCCTGTTTCTGATCAAACTTTTCACTAGTTTCCGTAGAACGTCTACATGAAACGGTTTAACAACGTACGCATCGGCACCGCATTCCAATCCCTTTGCATTGTCTGAATCTTCGGCTTTTGCCGTAAGGAGTACAACGGGTATGTGGTTCACCAACGGACTGCTCTTGATTTTGCGACATAGTGTGAATCCGTCCATGCCGGGCATCATGATGTCGCTGATTACCACCTCTGGCGGTTCTTTCAAGATGCCTGGATATGCTTCGGAACCGTCTGTATATATCGTTACCGTATAGTCATCGCTAAATTCGCCATGGAGATAAGCGCGTATCTCACTGTCGTCATCGATGATGACAAGCCGTTGCGCCCGCTTTTTCGTTCCTTCAGGTCCCTGTGCCACGTCAAGCATCACCTGGTCTTGTTCCACTGCTACCCCTTTTTCGGGTGCCGAAACGACACGCGTTGATGCCGCTTCAAGCTCAATCGGCAGTATCAAAACAAACTGGCATCCGTTTTCCTTTAGGTTTTCAACGCCGATCGTTCCCCCATGCAGCTCGACCAACTGCTTGGCCAGGTAAAGTCCGATACCGGTACCTTGGCGGTTTCGATCGCCATGGCTTTTCGATTGATAGAAACATTCGAATAGGCGTTCAGCCTCTTGCTCATCAATGGTTGGTCCGGAGTCTGACACCGCAATCCGCATATATTCAGGGCTGCCTTTCGACCCGTGCCCCTCAACAGCTTCCAATGTGACCTTTATGGTGCCGCCCATCGGCGTAAATCTACAGGCATTAGCAAGGATATTCATCAACACCTTATCGAAATTCCTTGGGTCGATGTTAGCGAACAGTTGGCTACACGGGCTCTCCACCGTCAGGGTAATATCTTTTGCATCAAGTTGCTCTTCAAACATTGAGCAGATTGCCTTGGTAAACTTAACCATATCCACGCACTCAACCTGCAGACTCATTTGTCCCTTTTCAATCTTCCGGATATCCATCAGTTGGTTGACCAAGTCGAGCATGCGACGCGCATTGCGATTCATGATAGCATACAAATGCCCACGTTTACCATCCCCATCGTTTTCGATGAGTTTTTTCAGCGGACTGATGATTAGGGTCAATGGCGTTCGGATTTCATGTGCAATGTTGATAAAAAACTGTAGCTTGGCCTCGTTGACCGCTTCGGCTTGCTGATGGACCTGCATTTGTTGTTGTATGCGTCGCCGGTTTCGATAGGCCTTTGCAATGGCAACCGAAATCATAATCGTTACCAGCGCATACATCCATTTGGCCAATGTAGACTGGAACCAAACAGGATGAATGATAATCCGGGCCTCCTTAATATCGGAAAATGTATCGTTTGATCGGGCACGGATGCGCAAGCGATATTCACCGGCCTCCAGGTTGTCGAACGCCAGGCGATTGTTGCCCGGCCGCAAAGCAAGCCATTCGTTGTTATTTAGTGAATACACGTATGAAACCCTTTCGGAGTCATTGAAATCCATCGTGGAAAATTCCACACTGAATGAATTGTCACGGTAGTCCAAATGAAATGTTTGCGCATGGTTTACCGCGGTATCCACAATCGCATAGCGCCCGGATTTCATACCTTTTCTCACCGCCTTATCACGCACGTAAAAATCAACAATGTTCACGATCCGTTTTTTATTTTGAATGTGGATTTCGCCGGGTCTGAAGTAAGTGACGCCGTGTATTCCTCCAAAATATAAATCCCCGTTTTTCGCCGCGAGCGAAACCTTGGTCATAAACTCGTTGCCCTGAAGTCCATCCCCGGCATAAAAATTCAAAAATCGGGATTCCGATACGTCCATTTTTGCGATTCCGCGGTTCGTACTTACCCAGATATCCCCGTTTGGACCTCCCTCCACAGCACAGATGAGGTTGCTGGGCAGGCCGTTATCCATATCAAAGATATTCATTTCAAGGGTAGCAATATTGAGGCATACCAGTCCCCGGGAAGTACCCGCCCACAAATGCCCTTTATCGTCGTCATGAAGTGAATACACCACCGTGTTACTGAGCAACCGGTTGGTCCCAAACGCCGTCACAAAATTTTCATTTTCCAAATCCAAACAGGCTAACCCATCAAAAGTGCCGATGTAAAGCTTATTATTTCTCGATAACAGTAGACAATTGATCCAATCGTTGGGTAGATAGTTGCCATCCGGGCGGTATACCGTGCCGTCAACGGCGCTAAAATTACGGATGGTACCGGATTTCAAATCGAGACAGAACAGTCCAGATCCCATGGAGGCTATCCAAAGGCGCTGTTCCTTATCCTCCCGTAGCCCGTATATGCGCTGTACGTAATCTCCGTTTTTATCCACAAGCTCCGTTAAGTAGGTGCTTTGACCGGTGTGCGGGTTAAACTTTGCTAAACCATCCGAATAGGAGCCAATCCAGAGATCTCCATATGAGTCTTCATAAATGGACATAATGGTGGAAGGTACCGACCGTACTCCACCGCGGCACCCGTAATGCCTGCTCGAACCGCCATCTGGACCCAGGGCATATAGTCCGTCGTTATCAGTGCCAATCCAAAACGTGCCCTTACTATCCTCAAATATCGACATCACGCAATTTGAACCAATCAAATTACGGTTTACCGATTTATACCCGATATAGCCAAAGCTGTTTTTATGCGTGGGCAGCAAAAATACTCCGCGTTGGTACATACCCATCCAGATGTTTCCAGCATTGTCTTCAAGGATCGAGTTTATTTTTGTTGTATTGAAATCGAACGTCGTCATCGTCAGGTCCATGTCCTTAACCACGCCTGATTCCTCATCGTATAGTTTCATCCCCGCTCCGTTGGTAGCTATGTACAACTCATTCCGCGAACTGACCAGCAAATCTGCCACGGCAAGATCCCCTCCGCCACTATAATGTACCCGAACAAACGCATCGTCAATCGTGTTGTATCGGAATAGTCCACCGCTCATATTGCCGACGAAGATCGTACCGTATTTGTCTTCGCATATACTGGACACCACATTATTCTGGACTTTTTTAGCTGCAAAGTAATCCGTTAGTTTTCCGTCGCCGAACCTGAATAACCCGTTGTCTTCCGTCGCAATCCAAAGATTTTCTTTTTGGTCTTCGAATATCCGGATGATCATATTGCTTGGCACCAGCCCTTCAAGCTTAGTACCCTCCCACCGGCCAGACCTCTGTTGCAGTTCAAATATGCCGTGGCCCGACGTTCCAATAAGCATCTGGCCGTTTTTTCGTTGGACGATGGTCAAGACATGGGCAGCTATTTCCTGACCATTCTGAAGTTTAAGCGGGATATGATGAAACGAATCGCTCGCAGCATCGTAGTATTGAACACCATTAATGTAACCTACGTACATCTGCCCCTGCTTATCCTCGGCAAGAACCAACGCCATATCGTTCAGCACGGAATGAGGGTCGTGCTCGTTGTGCCTATACACCTTGAATTTGATACCGTCGAATCTATTTAACCCATCTTCGGTTGCAATCCATACGTAGCCACTCCGTCCCTGATGGACGTCCGTGACCATGCTGCTGGAAAGTTCCGAGTCTACAGTAAAGAGTTTACCTGATTGGGCAGACGCACACCTCGAACATAGCAATGCGGCTGATAAAAAGAAAATGTATCGGAACATAACTTACGTTTTTGGTATATAAATGGCGTTCTGCGAATTTAAGTGTTTATTCGACAACTATCAACCGAATACCTTATAAAACATGATAAGTCTTGCCTTTTTGTGTGGCTATATCATATTCAAACACATCAGACATCCCATCGGGATATACCAATTGTTTGTCTATGTGCTGGTTTATTGCCGGCACATAAAAGAATGGATTTGGGTTTGCACCATCCGATGCCGCCTTCAGGTTAGCATGTGGCATCGGCGCGCCCAATCGCAACCGGAGGTTTCCGCCAAGTTCAGAGCGTATAGTGAGCCGGGTAATCCGGCCATTCTTCCATGCTAAGTGTTCGATAACAAAGCCGCCAAGCGCGCGCAAACCACTTACCGATCCAGTTGGTTTCCAATCATCAGGCAGGGCAGGTAATAGGTGAATAGCCCCATCGTGGCTTTGCAGAAGCATTTCGGCAATTCCTGAGGTACAGCCGAAATTACCGTCAATTTGAAATGGAGGGTGGGCATCAAGGAGGTTCGGATAGCTACCGCCTCCGTCCTTGTTTGTTCCCACCGGGCTTAACTGCTCCCGGATCAGCTTCCACGCACGGTTTCCGTCCAACATACGCGCCCACCAATTTACTTTCCACCCCATACTCCAACCGGTGCTGACATCGCCGCGCTGTTCCAAGGTCACCCGCGCCGCCGCAAAAAGGCCGGGTGTCCGAAACGGCGATATTTGCCGGGATGGAAACAGTCCGTATAGGTGCGAAATATGCCGATGTTTATCCTCCGGATCATCCAAATCGGCCAACCATTCCTGTAGCTGACCATGCCTGCCGACCTGCATCGGCGGCAACAAGGCCTGCTTTTCCTTCAACAAGGTTGCAAACGCCTCATCAGTGCCCAACACATCGGCCGCCCGGATGGTCGCATCAAATACATCAAAAACCAATTGGTTATCCATGGTCGTACCGGCGTCAATCGACACTCCTGGGCGGCTTTGGGGTGCGTTTTCGGGAGAGATACTGGGCGACACCAACAGCCAGCCATGCGTGGGTTCCGGTATAAGGTAATCGACAAAAAATGCCGCGCTTCCTTTTAAAATCGGATAAACATGCCGCAAAAATTCCAGATCCCCATGGTACAGATAATGTTCCCATAAATGTTGCGAAAGCCAAGCACCGCCCATGGGCCACATACCCCAGAAAACACCGTCTACCGGCCCAGTAATACGCCACAGATCTGTATT
Source organism: Parapedobacter composti (assembly GCF_900112315.1). Lineage (GTDB taxonomy): Bacteria > Bacteroidota > Bacteroidia > Sphingobacteriales > Sphingobacteriaceae > Parapedobacter > Parapedobacter composti. The sequence goes on from NZ_FOLL01000014.1 coordinate 89,098, forward strand.
GTGGTGGGCAACCCATCCTCCGCTTCCATACATCACCCGCGCAGTTTCCTTTCCGGTATCAGAAATATCCTTAATGAGGTCAAATAGTGGTTGATGAGTTTCCGGCAGATTGGTCCGCTCCGCTGGCCAATAATTCATCTGCGTATTGATATTAATCGTGTATTTGCTGTCCCAGGGCGGACTCATATCCTTATTCCAAATCCCTTGAAGGTTGGCGGGTTGCCCGCCCGGTTGGGAAGAAGCGATCAACAGGTAACGGCCGTATTGAAAATACAGATTGACCATATCAAGGTCCATCCCCTGCCGGAACGCTGCCAATCGTTCGTCCGTTGGCTTCGACGAGGGAGACGGTTTGCCGATTTGTAAGGCAACCCGGTTGAATAGCGGCTGATATTGTTTGACATGTTCATCCACCAGGCGCTTATAGGATTTGCCGCGCGCATTGATGAGGTATTTTTTTGCCCTTTTTGCTTCGTCGCCCCCTAAATCAGCGTAATGGATATGATTGGTGCCTATGCTGACTAAAATTGTGGCAGCATTTGCATCCGTAACATGGAGGCGCCCGTTTGTGGCAGTCAGTTTCCCACCGCTGACTCGCACTTGGGCCAAGCACTGAAACCGAAGTGCCCCGCCCGGCACGGATTCAAAACCCCCGGTGGCCCCGCTAATACTACATATGTTACCGCTGCATTCGACAGTTGCTTCCGGCTGCGGCGTAGACAACGCAACATCAAAACGCAGCGACCCGCGCTTACTGGCCGTCAACCGGATAATGATCAGGCGCGCCGGATTTGACGCGAAATATTCCCGGCGGTAAGTAATCCCATCTATCTCATATTCTGTCGCCGCTATGGCCCGCTCGATATCCAGTTCGCGCCGGTAGGAAGTAGGCTCCTGATGGTCCGGAAAGATTAGGTGCAAACTGCCCACGGGCTGAAATGCTTGACCGTTCGACTTCCCGGCCATCATGGTTTGGTCCGCAAGTGTTTGCGCTTCGCGGTGCTTGCCTTCAAAAATCAGCTTCCTAATTTCCGGTAATGCGGCCAGTGCCGTCGGACTATCGTTCCGATTTGGGCTTCCTGTCCATACCGTACCCTCATTGAGTTGGATTTCGTCCTTTTCCACGTTGCCATATACCATGGCCCCCTGGAAGCCATTGCCAATGGGTAGCGCACGCAGCCAGTCGTCGCCCGCAGGGGCATCGTACCATAGCGTCAGTGATCGTTCTTGCGCAGCAGCATAACCTGTCACTACTACCAAAAGCAAAAAGAGTCTAAGCACCTGTTTTGTCATACACACGTGCGTTATTTTATTGGCCGGTTAACGCTTCGGCAAAAGCTGCATAAGCCGGCTTCCTGACATACCCTTCCGTCCACAATCCAATCGGCTCACCCGCCCGCCAGCTTGAACCTTGGGGACTATCCAGCGGACTCCAGACCGTAATGCCGTAACGCTGTGCCGGAGGAATCAGCTCAAAATACTTTTCGACCACGTATCGGTACATCTCCGCCTGTGCTTGATAATCTTGCTCGGTCGCCTGGGCTGTCGGCACGCCCACACCAATGTCAAGTTCCGATATTTTTATCAACTTCCCTGTAGCGGCCAACAGTTCGAACATCTCTGCTATCCGCTCCTTGTCATTGGATGTGCTGATATGCATCTGCGTACCTATTCCATCTACCCGTGCTCCCTGACTTTCGATGTATTTTGCATATTCAATCAGGCCCTTGCACTTATCCAGGCTTGATTCCAGGCCGTAGTCGTTGATGAACAGCAGGTCACCCGGCTTGCCATACTGCTCCGCCAACTTAAAAGCTACTACGGCATAATCCGCTCCTAAATAGTCCTGCCAGTAAAACTCGTCGCTGGCCATATCCGTTTTTCCCACGCCTGTTTTCAACTGATAAGGATCCGGCCAGTCTGACATGGGCTCATTGACCACATCCCATGCGTGTACATGGTCCTTCGCGACTTCCATCATGCCCGCTATCCAGGTTTCCAAAGCCGTTGTCAAAATCTCCTTCTTTTCCTCGGGGGTCTTTTCAATGATTTGATCGCCCACTCCACCGAAGCCTTCTCCGTACGCTGACACGCCTCTGGTCGATCCATTCCCCCATCCCGCCCACCCTTGGTCGGTCCCGCTCTCAAAATCACCGTTTGCAATCAAATTTGAAGCACTGTTTTTAACGGTTAGCGACACATTGTCGATATACACCGTACCCACATAGTCGCCAAAACTGATTACAAGCCGGTTGCGGTCGCCTTTGGTTGTAGTAGTCGTAAATTCATATTCGTGCCATGCCGGACTTACCGCGAAAGTGCCGAAGCTATTGGACGAATAATCCGACGTAGACTGCACTTCAGCACGTATAGTCCCTGCTTCCGTGGCCTTTACGGCAAACTTCAGCACGTATTCCTGATTGTTTTCCAAATTCGGCAAATCATACGCTACCTGTGCTTCCCAGAAGTTTACCGCAGACTGATTGGTAAATGTATACGCATAGCCGGCATCTCCTCCGCCGCCCGACTCGTTATATATTCGTAATGAAATATCGTCAATCCATACCGTACCGTCAAAGTTTCCATAATTGAAAAGAAAACGCTTAGCATTTTCGCCTGAAACAACGGTTTCCAAGGTGACCTCCTGCCAGCTGGTTGTCAAATCTACTGACCCGAAGTCTCCACGCCCCGCGTAATTGGAGGGATCCTGCAGATTAGCGCTTATGGTCCCCGTTTTATTGGCCTTCACCTTAAAATTCAACACATACTTTGCCCCTGATTGCAGCTCCACCGCAAAGTCATAGGCCACCTGTGCTTCCCACGCATTCACCTGGGATGGATTGATAAACATAAGTGCATACCCCGAGCCGTCAGCGCCCTCGCCTTGCTGGCTTTGGTTCATTGTGGAATTATTGCCCCAGCCGCTCCAGCCATCGATCCCCGACTCGAAATCCGAATTTCCGATCTCATTACCACCCAAGGTCGGTTCGGCTGTCCCGGGAATGACCGTTGGTTCTATCAGCTTATTGAGGTAAGCGGCATTTTGATTGGCATGCCAGCACAGCGTGTGGCCATATACGGATAAGCCTGCCGCGTTGGCCATCGCCAAGAAACCAGCCACGTCCGACAGGGCAAGGCTGCCGTCGGCCTGTACCACTGCGCCGTGTTTCATTGCATAGCCCAGGGTTATCTCGTCAAAATTTCTGTTCATCAGCCGGTACATCACCCCTTTTTGGACATAGCTGGAAAGGGAAGTCGCCCCCCCTAATTTGAACTGGTTGTGGACGCTTCTATCGATATACGACTTTAGCGCATCGTATGAATCAATATCCTCCTGCAGGACCACGCTCTCGGGCTTAACTGCATGGAAGGCAAGTGGCTCATACTCATTACAAGCGGCTGCCATGAACAACGCTATTGCCGGTAAGCCCATTTTACATAGTTGGTTCATCTTACTTTTGCTAAATGGTTAGATTTACTTTAATACGGGGGTAAATGTTTCCATTGATACCCCCCTGTTGCGGACGACCAGTGTATCCGTTGCGGCAATATGCATCTGGGGTAAGTCGATCTCGTATTCCAGGTAAATCGCGTCGCGGTCCTGCGCTCCCCAACTGTTCTTTTCCCCACGCTTTACAAACTTACCGCTGCCCGATGCGGTGTATCCGGCCGCCGCCGAAGTCACGTTGCAGTTGCCATCCTCGTCAAACGTCAGCAGAATATCAGCTGTGACATTGACGCCGTCGACATCTGGAAATGCCAATGGAAACTCCACTTCGCCCCGGGATCGGGTAACCAACTGATTGACTTCGTCGTTCTCTATAAATTCGGCATGCCGAATAACCGTGCGGGTCAGGGAAGCATTTCCGTTCTTTCCGGTAATGACGTCTTTGCCCCTTCTCAGGTAAAAGCCATGCCACGGGTTGATATATTTCACCGCGTATAAGGTAAAGTCTTTGGGTGCCACCTCCCAATGCGCGGGGACACTCCGCTGCGGATTAGCGACTAACGGAACTCCAGACAGAATAGAGTCTGCGCCATTGACGCCCGTCATCCGTACCGGTACCACATACGTCCGCTTCAGCGCCAAAGGATCGGCAAAAAAAGCGTCTGTCAGCTGTACTTCCACGCCACCCGCGATTTCCCCAGCTGGAATGACCATGCGATCAGAAGCCAATGCATAGTAGTTTGACGGCATCGGTACCACATCGCCGTCGCCCCCTCCGAATAACAACCCCTGGCATAGCGCATCATCCACCACGAAATCAATAATGATATCCTTTCGTGTGGTATACACGCCTCCCGTGGTGGCCATGATCCGAAATTTGCCCTCGTTATCGAGCGTCGTATCAAAAATATCCTCCCCTAACGTAATGGTACGCACCGGGTACTGATAGGCAAAATACACAGTCTGGTAGTCAAAGTCCGGGAACTCCCAGTCGTCATTCTTACACGATGTGAAGCACGTGACAAGTATTACGCTGATATAAACTATATGTTTCATGTCTAAATGATTTATCTTCTAAAACAACCTCCAATTGACTCCGCAGTACTCACCACCCGTTATTTTGCCGTAATGCACTGAATTTCAATATTTCGCTATACGGTATTGGACCGTAAATCATAAAATCCCGGTACACCCGATCTTCTACATCGATAATTCGGTGATTTCCGTTTTCGATGTGGTCGCCCTTTGCTGTCTCGGTAAGGTTGGCCTTCCAACGGCGCAGATCCCAAAAACGGAATCCCTCAAAGCAGAGTTCCAACCTGCGCTCATTACGGATTAACTCCCGCATGGCTGCCTGATCTGCTTTGACCGACTCTAAATAGGCATCACCATTGTCGAGGCCAATCCCTGCCCGTTGACGGATAGCTTTGATTACGTCATAGGCGGAATAGTTATTGCCACCGGTAGCAGTCGGCCCCCATGCTTCATTAGCCGCTTCGGCATAAATCAGGTAAATTTCGGTATACCGGATATGCGGTTTGATGTGCCGTTGGGCGTTAACACTGGTTGGATTGAGGTTAACATCGCCCCGCAGCAGCTTACGCATATAATAGCCGGTACGTGTGGATGTCTCTACCCGGTTCAGCCCGTCATTGGTGCCTCCGTCTACTGCTGTGTAAATGGCCGTATTGTTGGCCCCTGCTGTACTTCCATTGACAATAATAAATTGCTGTAGCCGGGGATCCCGGTTTGCATAGGGTGTGTTATCATTATATTGTGCCTGTTCCGCAGTAATGGGATAGCCGTTGGCCATCGGAAATGCATCGACCAGGTTTTGGGTTGGGTTCAGCAATCCGGCTCCATATAGCGTGGGCGGGAAATGCTGCGCCTCCAGAGTGCTGCTTGTTCCTTCGATGTTTGTACGCCAGAGGATTTCACGCGGGTTTACTCCAGACCCAAGCCCATCGATTTCGTTGCGGTTGTCGTACCACGTAACCCCGTTGGGTGCCAATCCGGTAATCCCGCCGTTTAGATCGATCACTTCGGCAGCATAGTTCGCTGCATCAGCCCAAGTGGTGGTGTTCCCGTGGCTGAATGCCGGGCTTGCCGCCAGCAATGCTGCCTGTGCGCGTACCGCCCGCAGGATACGCCCCGACAGCCGCAAACGCATCACTTGTCCGAACACCCGGTTATATTCGCTAACCCCAATGCCCAGCGAGGTGTATTTGGCCGGTATTGCTGATACGTTGCTGACATCTTCGTAATCATGGGGTAGCAAGCCGAGTGCTGTCTCCACATCACTGTACAGCTGCTGCATACAGGCCTCGAACGTAGCTCTCGGCTGATTAAAATCGGAAGATGGGTCTTCCGGTTCCAGCACGATTGGCACACCCAACAATTCGCCATTGGCGTCGCCGCCATGTGCCTGGAGCAAATGATACATGAACAGCGCCCGCAGTCCGTAAGCTTCCCCTTTCGTGCGCTCAACAAAAAGCTGATTGATTACCGGATCATCGGAAAATTTTACCATATCGACCTCTTCCAGCATCAGATTGAGGTATTGGATAGCTGCCCTTGAATTTGTCCATTGATTCAGGGGATTGTTGTCTGAAGCCCATTGCCCTGTGGCCACAGTATAATATGCATTGGTTTCGTCATTGGAAACGGCATTATCCGTGGCCATATCGCTGAAAGACCAGCCATTCGTAGGGAGCCGTGTATAGCCATTGTACAACAATCCGGCAGCGTACTTTGGCTCATCGTGGATGTCACTCAAATCCCGGTTGTTCCGGATGGCCGGTTCAAAAAGATCGGAACAACCCGATGCCGCGACAAGCACCACAACTACATATACAAGTTTCTTATTCATCGCTTTTCATTTTTTGTAGCTAACTAAAACAGCACCTTCGCGCCAACGTTAAAAAACCGTGTTTGGGGTGCACTTCCAATATTCAACTCCATGATTTTCCGGTTGGGGGAAATGGTCAGCAGGTTTGCCCCGTTTATATATACCCCAAGCTCGTTGAAAAAGCCATCACCGATGATACGCTTTGGCAACGTGTAGGAGACCTGTACCCTGGCCAGATCAAACCGGTCTGTACTGTAAAGCCAAAAGTCGGATGATCTGAAATTGTTATTTCCATTCAGTGTCGTCAACCGCGGATAGGTCGCCTGGCCACTGGTTTCCGGGGTCCAACGCCCTCTCACCACCTCCGAATACTTGCTTTCGCCTGCAATCCAGAAATAGGAGTTGTCGCGCAGGGCATAAGCTCCTGTCCTGGCCATTCCCAGCACAAATACGGTAAGGTTGCGGTATTTTGCAGTCAGGTGTATCCCAGCGGTAAACGGTGCGCCGAACCAGCCACCCCGACCGAGATAGACCGCGTCTTGAGCATTGATAACGCCGTCGTTGTTTTGGTCCTTGTATTTAATGTCGCCGGGCCGCACCTGGCCGAATGCCTGCGTAGGCGAATTTTCAATCTCCTCGACGCTGCTGAAAAATCCTTCCGCCTGCAATCCCCAGATTGCATCCAGTTCCCTGCCTATCCTGTTCTGATAGTTGTCCTCAAAAATATCAGCCCTTCGGGTTGCTATCGCTTTGTAGTACGTACCGGTCAAACCCAAACTCAAATCCGCATTGCCGACTTTTTTATTCAGTTGCAAATCGAAATCAAAACCGGAACGCTCATCTTCGTCATAATTCACATAAGGAATGAAAGAAGACACCGGCCAGCCCGTGGTAAAATAACTCGGAAATAAGTTTCCGTTCTGGACAACCAATCCCTTCATCCGGCTTGCGAACCACGACGCGTTGAAGGATACCAGTTGGTTGAAAAAGGATGCATTCAGGTTTACGCTGACCTCTTCCCGTTTGGGAAAAGTCAGGTTGGGGTTCGCGCCACGCCTGGAGTCCGTTGTCCGTTCGCCCGCCGACATGTCTCGCCAGCCATACCATGCGCCACCTTCATCCCCGGCGTTCGCGTAAATGGCCTCATACAGGTAATAGTCGGCAATATCCAAATCGGTATGCAGGATCCCGCCTGATACCGACACCATCAGGTTGTCTATCGCCGATGAGCCAGCGATAAAAGGCTCGTTGCTGATCCGCCATCCAATCGTAGCAGTTGGGTTAAAGGCTTGCCGGTTGCGTTCGGGAAGCCGGGCTGAGTGGACCAAAGCACCATTGAATTCGGCATAGTAGGTACCCTGGTAGTTATATCCTGCATGTAAACCAAGGTTTGCATTGCTCGTCTTGTGGTAAACACCGGAAGTAGTCTGTTGGAAGCCTCCGGCCAGCAGCGTGGCCGAAACGTTGTGCCGGCTATCGAACTGCCGCCGGTAGTTGAGCTGGCCTGATGCGGCGATTGTCTGCCTGAATGCACTGTTGCTGATATTCTGGGTGCGCGAACTGGCATCCTGGCCATAGCGGGTCAGGCTGCCGATCAGGTCGTCCCCTGCATAATTATTCCATACAGGCTCGTATACTGCGTACTCATGGTTGAACGATTGATTATAGGATGTTGCGTAGTCCATTCCGAACATCGAGCTGAACGACAACCCGGGCAGTACATTCCGGAGGTCAAAGTCTACCGCAGTATTGAACTGGAATTGACGGCTGGTGTAGGTGTTCGAACCACCTGCATAGATATCAGCAAACGGATTCGTCTGATCCAGTTGCGTTCCACCGAGAAGGAACCTTCCATCGATCAGATTACTGCTGAGCCCCACCAACCTCATCGACTCCTCATCGTCCGCTTCAATCATGCTTATTGGAATCAGCGGTGCAAACCTGTGTGGCCTTAGGGTTGCCGCACCGTTCCAGTAATCGGTATTCACCCCTTTTCCATTGTAAAAAATTGCGGCTGCGTCTACCTTGGCATCAATAAACTGGTTGATGTTCATATCTACATTGCCACGAATATTAAACCGCTCATTTTTATTGTCAGCAGCCTGCCCGAAGTTCAGGAGCGTGCCCTCTGACCAGTAACCGAAGTTGGTGTAATATGCTGCCCGCTGGTTCCCTCCCGCTATTTCCACAGTGGCGTCATAGCGATTGTAGGTATTCTTCAGGTATTCGGGCGAATAATAGTCCACATTGGGATACCGGTACGGGTTGGCGCCCGCAGCATGGTGATAAATATCTTCTGCTGAATATAGCGCACCCAAACCATCGTTCAACCGCGCTTCGTTATATAGCGTCATGTATTCCGCAGACCCCAGGTATTGCGGATAGCGTCTTACGGTATGCAGGCCTGCATTTGCCCGTACCTCAACAGTCTGCTCAGCGGCCCGTCCTCGTTTAGTTGTGATCATCACAACTCCCTTTGCCGCGCGGCTGCCATAAAGCGCTACGGCCGCAACGCCCTTCAAAAAGGTTACCTGTTCGATTTCCGTGGGCATTACACTGCCTGCATCGCGCGGCACGCCGTCTACCAGCACCAGAAACGAATTATTCCCCCACAGGTTGCCGTGAAAGCCAGCAGCAAAAGCTTCCATTTCCGATAGGGAGTAGGTAAAATAATTTTTGTCCAGCAGTTGCGGGACGTCCACATAGGCCACTCCTCCCGTCAACTCGTGGGATTCGACTGTCCGGAAGGCCACCTGGACGGAATCACCTATATTCGCTTTGATGGTGTCCTGTGCTTGCAATGTCGCCGAAAACAGCGTCATGGTGACACTACACACCATCGCTAATCGTATATCTTTCATTGTCATTTCTCCATTTAATTTTCAGCATGCCATTACCAACCCGGATTCTGGTGAAACTCCGGGTACAACGTCACATCAGCGACCTTCAGCGGCAACCAATAATGCTTTTCGCTGAAATTACGCTCCAAAATCACTGCTTCCCTCAGGTTTACCACCCGGTTCTCTGCTGGATCTTCCGTATTGAACTCCCCGGCCCTATCAAATTCAATGGATGTCTTGATGGTGTATGGCCGCTCAATCAAAAGCAACCACCTTCTCAGGTCGTTGAACCGATGGCTTTCCATCGCCAGCTCAACGGCGCGCTCGCGGCGCAATTCGGGCAAAAAGGCCTCGGTTGACCCTAAAAATCTGGCATGCACCGGTTCAACACCAGCGCGCTGGCGGATGACATTCACCGCATCCTCAGCCGTCTTGGCAAAAGTCGAAGACTGCCCCGATGGCGAGCTGTACCCGACTGCTACCGACTCTGCATACATCAGGTAGATGTCGGCCAACCGCATATAAGGAATCATGATATGGAGCGCATATCCATAGTCGAATCCCCTGTCGATGTTGTTGGCCGTAATTGGAATGAACTTCCGGTTCACGTAGCCCGTTCGGCTTCCCGTACTGACGTTGCGGTAACTTCCTCCGGTGAATAGGTTGGCATACCGTTCTCCCGCCATGTTTGCCGGTATGGAGCCTTGCACCACTTTCACGCCATCAAAAAGTATGTTGTTATAAAACCGCGGATCACGCCCACGCCAGGGAAATTCCGGGTCGTAGCCGGACTCCGGGTCGGGCTTGGTAATGTCATCCGGAAGCGGCAGCCCATTGGCCATACCGTAAAAATTTACATAGTTGGCAGTGGGCAGGAACTTGATGTCACCGTCGCCAATGTGCGCTGGCAAATACTGTTTTGATGCGCCCCAGTTTGTATGGTTGCCCCGGTGGTAAGGTGGACGGAAAATAGCTTCCGTGCCACCAGGTATGGCCCAGTTCTGACCATAGGTGTAAAAATTCATGTGATAGTTCGCAAATGGCATCAATGCATATTGCGTCTGCCCGCTTTCCACCAATTGAAGCAGTTCGCCGAAAGCGTCCGCTGCCCGCCGGCAATAATCTGTATTGTAGGTTCGGCTGCCCGTAGACTCATAATTCATCAATGGGCTACCTGCCCAAAGCAGATTCTTGCCCAGGTAGCCCAACGCCATGATCTTGTTGGCGCGCAACGCATTCTTGCCAAGGGTTCGTCTGCCTGCCTCGGTATCGTCCCAATTGATGGGTAGCAAGTCCGCCGCCCGCCTGAAATCCGCCGCGGCTTTTTCCGCACATTCGTGGTAGCTCAGGCGAGGTTCACGAAACGGTTCGTCTGCCGGGAGTACCCTGTCAATGTAGGGAAGCCCTCCGAAATATTGGATCAACTGAAAATGAAACCATCCTCTGAAAAAAAGCAGTTGCCCCTCAATCAAGTTACGCTCCTCCTGTGTACCGTCGGTCAGCATATGCAGGTTTTCCAACCCCAGGTTGGTTTTACGGATTCCATACCACGCCAGTATCCAAAGTCCCTTGTCGATACGATCCTGGTCTACACTACCCGAATTGTAGGATGTACGCACATAGCTTTTGTCCATCCAACCGGCTCCCCACCCATCATGTTCGACCTGCCATCCCCAGAAATCACCGTTTTCGATTTTCACGCCGAAATGGAAGTTGTTTGCTGTGGATTGGATTTCATCGTCGCCCCAGTTGAAGGAAGTGGTCCAGTAACTGGTTGCAAAATTGGGCACACAATGGTACAACTCTTCGGTAAATCCCTGGAAATTGACAAAATTCTGGAAAGCAATTTCCTCTGAAATAATTGACTCCGGTGTCCGTTCCAGATAATGCTCACAGGAGGACACTACCAGCACTGCCGGCACCAGCAGGCTACGTATAAACTTGGATTTTATATTCATTATCATAACCATCTGTATTAAAAGGTAACATTGCAGCCCAGGTTCAACCGCCTCACGGTGGGGTACGCCCCTTGCGAAGCCCAGCCCGTGCCGGCGAAGTTAGATTCCCGGTCGTCGGGCATATCCGTCCACAACAACAAGTTGTTGCCACTGACGAATACGCGGAAATCGGCTACGCCAAGCCGTCGCGTCCATTCAGGTTGGAAACGGTAGCCGATTTCAGCATTTTTCAGCCGCAGGTAAGAGCCATCGTAGAAATAGCGGTGTCCGGCGTTGAACCCGGCGGTCAGTGTCTGCCACCGCGGCATGGGAACGTCCGCATGGATATTATCCTTCGACCAATAGGTTCCCTCTTCGTAAACCCGGTTTACCTGGCCTGTCAAACTGTTGAATACGACTTGCCTGGAAACGTTGTTAACGCCGTAGAATTGGAGGAACACGTTGAAGCCCTTCCATTCGAACCCGAGATTGGTGTTGTACGTATTCTGCGGTATACCGGAATACCCGTAGGGAGCCGAATCAAATGCATCGATTATGCCATCCCCGTTGATGTCGAGGATATGGTAGTTCCCGGGCAATTTATTGGCATCGTTAGTATTGTGCGGCGTGCTGGCATAAAGCTCATCCCAAGTGTTGTAATACCCATGGCCGATGTGCGTGCGTGCTTGGCCGAGCTGATACCCCTGCTGCTTCTGGTAATCGTGCAACAGCTGCGGATCATCGCGGAAAAGCACTTCATCCTTGGCGTGCGTCATGGCAAAGTCGGCCCATATGCGGATGCCGTTGCTAAACGTATGGTTGAAGTTAAGCGTCAGTTCAAAACCTTTGGTCCGCATGCGGCCCAGGTTCGCCGCGGGGGCGTCCGTGCCGTAATAGCTCGGTACCGATCGATCGCCTGCCATTAGGATATCTTTGCGGTTATCCTGGAAAAAGTCTAACCTTCCACCGATGAGACCATCGAGGAAACCGAAATCAAGGGCGAGATTGTATTTATAGGCAGTTTCCCATCGAACCGCAGGATTGCCCACCATCGTTTCGCGGTACCAAGTGTATGGGCTGAATTCTCCGGCTTCACCAACCACGCCCAATTGAGACGCATCGCCATATGCCCACTGGTTCATGAACAGAAAGCGATCCGGACCGATATTATCGGCACCGACTTCCCCGTAAGATGCGCTGATCTTCAACAGGTCGAGGCCCTTTACCTTCTTCATAAACGGCTCTTCGGAAATGTTCCACCCCACTCCGCCGGATGAAAAAAATCCGAACCGATATTCGGGGGCAAACTGTTCCGAGCCATTGTAGGCTCCGTTATATTCGACCATGTACTTGTTGCGGAAGTTATAGGTTCCCCGGAACACCCAATCTTCGCGGTAGCGCGGCACCATGCTTCCGGTAGCTTCCTCCTGACGGCTCATCAAGCCCATCGCCGTGTAATTGTGGTCATTGGCAACTGTACCCGCATAGTTCAACTGCAACTGGTAGAATAGCCTACGCTGTGTCTGCCCGCCGCTTACGCTTCCGCCGGTAGGCGACCAAGCGGCCCCTTGATCATAATAATCAAAGCCGGTTTGGCTGTCGAAAGCCTCTTTAAAAATGACCTGACCGGTCCGCGGATTGATCCATTTTTGCTGAAAACTGTTGTAAAGGTCATTTACACCCCTCCCCGTTTCCACGAAACGATTGTCTACCGCCAGCGTCCCTTTGAAATTCAAGCCTTTCAGCAGCATATCCAATTGTTGGTCGAGCACGAAATTGGTGGACAATTGGGCGGTGGTGGTATAGGATACTCCCCCGAGCGACAGTATTCTTATGGAATTCAAGGCTGCCTGCTCATTCGGTTGATAATAGCCCCACGTTCCGTCTGAATACCGTGGAATCAATGCATCGGGTGGATTCTGGTAGGCGGCGATCCAGAATCCGTATTCATTCCCTCCGCCCCAGGGGCTTTTTCGAACGCCGTAGGTACCGCTAAGATTGGATTGCAGTTTGGTGGACGGTGTTAACTGGAAATCCAAATTACTCCTAAAGTTCAACCGATTGTAATCGTATCCGGGCGTGTATCCGCGATTATTTTCAAATTGCCGGAACAAATCGCCTTCCTTTTGGTAATCGACGCTCGAGAAATATTTGGTGACCCTCGTGCCTCCCCGGATAGCAACGTTGGCATTATATGCCATCGCATAATCCTTAAACATCAGATCCTGCCAGTCGACGTTAGGGTATCGTTCGGCTTCTTCCTGATTAAGCGGCGAACGGTATTTATACCGAATATCATAAGGGATGATATCGTTCCAACTGGCTGGGTTCAATGAAAGCTCATATTCGATAGCCCGATTGCGAACACCTATTGCATCATAAGCATCCATCTTACCGGGTAGCTGCGAAACAAATTTGGACGTAGTGTTTACCCGCCCAGTGATCTCCGCTCTACCCTCAGCCCCCCGTTTGGTGGTCACGATGATGACACCGTTGGCGCCCCGGGAACCGAACACCGCTGTCGCCGACGCATCTTTAAGCACCGATATAGATTCGACCGACAAAATATCCATCTGACTGAAAAACTCCGGTCGCTCCACGCCATCCACCAATATCAATGGGTCGTTGCCGTTCCAGCTGTTTTGCCCCCGGATAACAATACGAGGGTTTTCCTCGCCGGGCATCCCGGTGCTCGCATGCGTGACCAAACCCGGCAAATTACCGGTCAACGCAGCCCCGAGACTGGAGACCCCGCCCGTTCGCTCCAATACCTTGCCGGTTGTTTGGGTGATGGCGCCAACCACCGTTTCACGCTTTTGCTGGCCATAGCCCACCACTACCGTTTCTTCCAGCATAATATCCGCACTGCTCAATACCACTTTGATGTCCGTTTCATTTTCGACAGCCAGTTCCAGCCGTTCCGACCCCAAATGGGAGACCACCAATACCTGCTTTCCACTGGGTATGCGCAAAACGAAACGGCCGTTATTGTCCGTCGCCACAGCGATACTTGTTCCCTTCACGGCTACCGATGCTCCTGCTATCGGCGTCTCAGCGGCATCCATTACGATTCCCTGTACCTGCCGGTAATCTTGTGCTGAAAGCTGGAGATAAATCATCACCAAAAAGGGCAACAGCCCCCCCCCTTTTCGATGCGTATACCTCCATAAATCTTTCCAGCATTTAATCGGATAAAAATTTATGATCATGTTTATTCAATTAAGTTAATCAATGTCAGGTCATTCGTTTCCATGGAGTGCAGCATCAAGACACTCTAGGTAAACGGTGTGTATTAGCGGTTCAATTACCCTTTAGGTATCAATTAGGTTTAACATCACTTCATTGGTTTATATGGTCCAAAAATTCAGGTAGCACTATCTGTAGCACCAAGCGTTAGCTCACACGGGCCACCTTTATAAATGTTATTAAAACACTTTTTTAAACGGGAACAAAACGGCCAGCTCTCATAATCAAAGTCGAATAAAAGGTTAATAATACTTGGTTAATAATCTTCAGCCTGTGATTTTGAAACTGAGACGCAATGATAACACAGCAAAAAAAGAAAGCAAAAAAAACATGTTACATAAATCATCGGGCATGTTACATTACCACACAAACAACAGAAAATCAGCAATATAAATCAAATCTAAAAATCATTGATTGTCGGCAATCGGGTTGTACGATTCAAGATTAGTATGTAGGTTTGTAATTGTCTGTTGCCAAACAACCAGTCAGGCTGTCTGCGATTAAATGTATAAACCACAATAAATATCATCAAACCATGGAAAAGAAAATTGCCTTCTTGCTGTATGTTTCCCTTGGGCTAAGCCAAGCGCAGTCCCAAGAAATCCTACCCACTATCCCGGACTACTTTGACGTTGTCACAGCGGACATTATGAAAGGGAAGGTCGACACGATTCACTATCCATCCAAAACGGTCGGAAACGACCGGACAGCGTTGGTTTACACCCCTCCGGGATTTACCAAGGATGCCAAATATTCCGTACTGTATCTCTTGCACGGCATAGGAGGGGATGAGTTTGAATGGTTAACCAACGGTCAACCTCATGTCATTCTGGACAATCTCTACGCCGGGGAAAAACTGGCTCCGATGCTGGTTGTCCTTCCCAACGGCAGGGCCATGAAAAATGACCGCGCCGAGGGTAATATCTTCGACCGGGAAAAGGTGGCAGCATTCGCAGCATTCGAAAAGGATTTGCTTACGGACCTCATCCCGTACATCGAAGCCAACTACCCGGTTTACATGGACCGCGAACACCGCGCAATCGCGGGGCTATCTATGGGCGGTGGACAATCGCTGAACATTGGGTTGGGTAACCTCGATAAGTTCGCTTGGGTAGGCGGCTTTTCTTCCGCCCCGAACACCAAACCGCCGGTCGAATTGATTCCCGATCCAAAAGCTGCCGGCAAAGCGCTTAGCCTGCTTTGGGTGTCGTGCGGCGGCCAGGACAATCTCATCCGGATCAGCCAGCAGTTGCACGAATACCTCGACACAAACGGGATACCCCACGTCTATCATGTGGAAGCGGGCGGCAAACATGACTTTGCCGTGTGGAAAAAGGATTTATTTCGGTTTAGCCAGCTTTTATTTAAGCCTTAGCTTTACGGCTCGGTATCTAAGCGGCCATCAATTACTTTCCATCAAACGTATATGGAACACGCGCCCGGTCTCTCGGCCTGCTGCCGACTGAAACCGCACCGTGATGTATGCTTTATTCTTAACCAGCGTATTCGGGATGGGATATACGACATCCCTGAATCGTTGTTCGTCCCGCTCACCGGTTATGTCTTCCACGCCCAACCGTTGGCCATCGATCAGTATATCAACGGTTCGGCCTTCGGGTTCAGCCCCCCAATATCTCACCATCAATACCAGGTCCTGCCTACCTTTCGTTTCCAGCTCATATTGGAAATACCCCCCGTCGCGTGCACTCCGCCACGAAGCGTCGCGATGCCTGCCCGTATGGGATTGGTGTGTCTTCATCGCATGGTCTACCTCAGGCTGCTGTTCTCCCGGCGTAACCGCATCGATGGTTCGTCGGTCAAGTGCCAAACGCCGCTCTTCTTCCGCTTTCTTCTCGGCCACGATTTCGGCGTAGCGCTCAGGTGTTACGGCCAGCCAATACATCATATAACGACTGTCGTGGATACGGTAAAACGGCTCCAGGACCAAACTGCTGTCGTTTTCGCGTTGCAAAAACTTCGGTACGGTATAGCTCATCGGCTTACCCACCATCGGTTGCATCGCCCTAAGTGCTTTCAGCAAAGTTTCGCGGTCGGCAATCAAGGCTGGGGCTTCAAACAATGAGACCAACGGACCGTGGGCGATGTGTGCCCAACGGTGATCGTCGGCGATCAACCCGTCAAGTCGGTGGTCGCCCACCCGCGCTCCCAACAAGATGGGGCCCCGCATAATGGCCACGTAATCCGGCACATCCGGCAATTCCTCAACGGCCATCTCCATGGGCATAGCCATCTCAATCACGTCCCCATCGTGCCACTCTCGGGTTATGGCAACGTAAGATGCAGGAGAAGCACCCGATGCATAGTTTCGTCCTCCCACATTGACCTGCATTTTCCCGGCGCCGACCCATCGCGGATACCGCACTAATACAGTAAGGTGCATAGGTTTATCTACCCTTACTGTCATCCTACTGGTTTCTTCATCCGGAAACCGCGTATCCTGGATAAGCCGCAGCCCCTGTTCTTCCCAGTTCAGTTCAGATGCGATAAAGAGATTGACCAGCAACGAATCACCCGTATAACCATATATCATTTCCCCGTATTTACCGTGGTTTTCCATCCCCGTACCCACGCAGCACCACATAGCGCTGTTCGGAGCCGAATAAACGCGGTAATGCGCCGGACGTGCAGGTGTAAAATACACATAGCCCCCATGCACGGGATGTTGTGTTGATAAGATGTGGTTATACAGCGCCCTCTCGTAGAAATCCATGTATTCCGCCTCATGATCCATCCGGAATAGTCCGGCGGTAAGCCTCAGCATATTGTTCGTGTTGCACGATTCGGGACCTTCGCGTTCATATACGTAGCTGATGGCATCATCTTTCGAAGGAAAATGCTCGCGGCGGCTATTGCCCCCCAAGGCCAGCGAGCGATTATAGGCCACTGTCTGCCAGAAGAACTTCGCTGCTTCGCCATACGCTGGTTCCCCACCGAGCTCAGCTACCCGTTGGTAACCGACGGCTTTGGGCACTTGCGTATTCGCGTGTTTGTTATCCAAGTTGTCTATGCCCGCGGCCATGCAATCCAAGATTTCGCGGTGCGAAAACCGTTTGGCGGCTTCAAGGTATCTCCTGTCCCCGGTAATGCCGTACGCATCGGCATACACCTCATTCATGCCGCCGAACTCATTGGCTAGCATCGCTTCCATTTGCTGGTCATCAAGGTGATCGATGAGCTCCACCCCCCAGTCGCATAACTCCAGAAACATCGCTTTGGCCGTCTCATTGCCAGCGTAGATCCACGCATCCCGTAGACCCGCATAGGTCTTGTGCAGGTTATACCAGGGCACCCAGAATTGCCAGACGACCGCGGTATTGCCGCTGCGGATTTCGGCCCACGCCTCCTTTCCGTTGGGTACACCGCCCACATAACCATCGCCGTTATGCTCTTGGCACTTGGACAGCTCCGATATCATGTACTCCATGCGTTGTTTACACGCTGTGTCGCCTGTCGCAGCATAGTGGATTGCCAGCGCAGACAGGTAATGGCCGCCCACGTGACCGTCCAAACCAAGCCAGTTCGGGAAGCTCTCACCTTTCGGGGTCAATCCCGCTTCCTTGAGGTAAGGAGCAAGCAGCCGGTCGACATCATACGCAAGTAGTACCCGGATATTCAGCTCGCAAGCCTGTTTAAAAGGGCCGTCCAGCAGCTTGACACGCTCCAAGGGAAAAGTTCTCCGATAGAAACTGTCTTGGCCGAACGCCGGACGGCACAAGCAAACCAACAATAATAACAGGTATATAAGGCTCCTCTTCAACACGTTCACTTATTGGGCAGAATGTCATTTACCGAAGTCGCGTACAATCCGATCAGCGCACCGGTAAATCCGCCCGCCACATTCGTCGATAAAATATCTCCCGAAACGGTGCCGCCCAGGTTTCTGAAGCCGCCTCCGCCCTCGGCGTAGTTGAACCGATAATCATTGCCTTCAGCGGTTACCTGCAGCCGTATCGGTTTGTCCAAATCTACCACTTCGCTGGCCAGTACGGCAGCGTTACCATCTTCGGTACGCTGCAGCACAATGTAGTGGTCGTCTCCCATTTTCGTCACACCGAACACGTAGTGGTAAGTCTCTTTCTGTAAACATACCAGTCCGGCCAGATCTTTTTCGGACGCGGGCGCATAATCCAACGTGGTCGTTGCGGTAAAGGCGTTGTGCTGTTGGCGGTAAAATAATGTCGAAGTCGGTTTGATTTCGTCGATACTTGTAGCAAACGGCGTGATGCGCAAACCCTCTTCGGTCAAACTGATAAACCGCTCACGAGGCCCTCTTAAACCAAACCACCGGAGGTCCAGCACACCACCCTTAAAGTCTTCTTCGAAGATGAAGTTACCGTTAGGGAAGTAACCATGCTCGCCGGTCTTGTTTTTTACACCTGCGGGCATTTTCAGCTTAGGTGACAACGGTTGCATGCCCCCCTTGAAAACCGGAAATTCCCCGGTCCAGTCGACGGGCAGTATAAACGTCTCCCGTCCCGTATTCACTCTGCCCTTTTCATTCGGCCGGATACCCAGAAACACCCCGTAGTACCGTCCGTCCGGTCCTTCCACCAAATCGGCATGTCCCGCCCAGTCTACCTTGTACGGCCTGTCTTTCGGCAGGTGGCGTTGCGATAATATCGGGTTTTCGGCCGCCGGGACGTACGGTCCCCGCGGTTGGTCGCTGGAGAAAATGACTTCGCTGTGGTTGTCGCCCGTACCGCCCTCCGCACACATGAGGTAGTAGCGGCCGTTCTTCTTGTAAATATGCGGTGCCTCGATCCAGATGGGCTTTTTGCTGATATCCACTCCACCATCTACGATGATTTTATCCGTACCCGGCACAACCCGATCTTTTTCCAAATCGTAATCCCAGATCTTGATGACCCGATGCCCCTGGTACCGCTCCTTTCCCTTGTCAGGCGCATCATTGTGTACCACGTAAGCTTTGCCGTCATCGTCGAAGAAAAGCGATGGGTCTATCCCATCGAAGGCGAGTTTAATGGGATCGCTCCACCCCTGATGGGGATTCTTGGTTTTCACCACGATGTTACCGAACCCTCCGGCAAATTGGGTGGTGATCATGTAAAAGGTCTCGTTGACAGGATTGTATCGGATAGCGGGTGCATAGACGCCCATGCTCATACCTGCGGAGTCGACCTTAAGCTGTGAAGTCCTATCCAGCACATGGCCGATTTGCGTCCAGTTAACCAGATCGGTGGAATGGAAGATTGGTACACCGGGAAAAAAGGCAAACGACGAACACACGAGGTAGTAATCACCTCCTTTACGGGTGATGCTGGGGTCAGGATAGGTACCCTGGAGTATCGGCGAGTAAAACTCATCGGGTTCTAGCGGATGTTCTTTGTATACCTGATCGTCTCCGCGATAAGTGAATTCCTTGAAAACAGGCCCCATTTCCTGTTCTCCTCGTTGTGCATTGCAAGCCAGATAGCCGAATGCTGTCAGTGCCATCGAAAATGCCAGTACGTTTCTCATGTTCTTACAACAAATTAATTCCTTTACATTTACATATATATCAGTCAGCGCAGCTCCGATCGAGGGCAGCGGGGCACAAATCTACACAGCAAACACCTTCTGGCGTCCATGCTTATGTTTCACAAATACGTATGTATGTTACATTTTGTATCCTTTTGACTATTATACAACCCAATACTGATTTTATCGCTCATTTCCCTGAAATCCTCAAGTAATCAAAATCAACAAACCCTCCAACGACCTTCGTTGCATAATTGAACAGGCCAAAACGATAACCCATGAAATGCGGCAGGGTGTATTCCATATGCAATGCGGTACCAATGGGAGTCCACCGATCTCCGTCCAGACTGTAGTAAAAATAGCCCATATCCCTGCGATCGGTGAAATCGCATTCGGCTCTGAGGTATACCATCGGCTGGTTTAGCGGGACACGCGCCATTTCCACGGGTTCGCCCGATTCGGCGCTGACCATCACGATTGACCTGTCCCCTTCGGCTTCAACGACACCTACAAAACCAAATTTATGCTGCAGCAACGCCAAGCCTGCCACGTCACCGTCTTTCATCTGAGAAATATCGATAACGGTCTCGGCCGCAGATTCCGGACCAAATGTACGCTGTGTTAAGGTATTCCTTGCCTGTACAAAAACTGTATCCAAACGCCCCGTTCGCAGGCGCAGGTAACCCGACCGTTCGCTGATGGACCAAAGGCTGTCTACCGGATTATGGTTCCATTGCCATACCAATGGCAATGCGGGGTCATCGTTGCGCCGTTCAAATTCGTCTGACGCGACGATCCCCGGCATCGGCCCTGAACATGCGGGCAGTTCGAGCTCATCCGGCACTTTGCCATCCTTCCCGAGCACCGGCCAACCGTCAGCCCACGTTACCGGCACCAGATACGGGATACGGCCAACCGCACCGTAATCTCTGAACAGGTATGCATACCAGTCCCCTTCAGGAGTGTTGATCAGCCCGCCCTGGGCCACCCCCTTATCCTGCAGGGCTACGCGCCCTTCCCACGGCCCGGTCAACTTGTCTGCACGGTGGACAATTACCGTGCGCATCCCACCCCGCGGCCAGCTGATGTTAAACAGGTAATAAAAGCCGTTCACCTTGAACAGTTGCGAGCCTTCCGCAGGCAGCATGACATTCGGGCCGGACGGCGCGGTCGCATTTTCGATGATCACCCGTTCGGTAGTACCTGGTTTCAGGCCCGAAAGGTCGTCATTCAATTCAAGTAAGCGGAGCGTCCCTCCGCCATAAATCATATACACACGTCCGTCATCATCAAAAAACAGCGAGTTATCGTGATAACTTGGGCTGAATGCAGACCGTTTCCACGGTCCTGATTCGATATCCTTCGTAGAAAAGATATATGTTTTACCTGTCGTTTGGGAGAACGTAGACACATAGTAAGTACCGTTGTAGTATCGGATACTGCTGGCCCATGAGCCCTGCCCGTAGGCATTTTTACCATCCACAAGACTAAACTCATCGGTATTTGCCAGCGTGTCATAAGCATACCCCACCAGTTTCCAGTTGACCAGGTCGTCCGACTTCATGATGGGTACACCGGGAACCATATGCATGGTGGTACTGCTCATGTAATAACTGCCACCTACCCGAATCATCGATGCATCCGGAACATCGGCATATATGATGGGGTTCCGGGCTGAACTGGGTTGTGCGGATAACCTGCATGAAAACCCCATGTAAGTTACGGCCAACACAAAAAGACAACAAGAGTGTTTTAAAAAAATAATCATCGGCATTCGCAAGACCAATTTTCATCACAGTGCTCATGGAAACCTGTGAAGTGTCCTAACGTCACGGATAGCCACAAGTATCGGGAAAGTTTCATTGCCGTTTTATATCCATAGCATTTACAACAGAGACATATCGCATCATAATCACAAAACTGCCTTCACGTGAAGTACTTCGGAGTCAATAACGTGTCAGCATACCGGTAAGGATGGCCTTTTTCCTGGCGGCTATCCTTACCGGTTTGGAGATTTTGGTCGCCACAGCGCCAGATCTGTTAATCATAATGCGGATTTTGGTAAGCCCGCTTTTCTTCAGGACTCATTTCCAAAGCGTCGAGCTGACCTTGTGGTATAGGGCGCAGGTAGTGATGCGGCTGCATATTGCGCGTCACCGTTTGCGGGGTATGATCGCCAAATTCAGTACCGCAAATCTCGTAGGTGCCGGCGAGCTCATTCCACTTTTGTGTACGGATAAGGTCATACCAACGATACCCTTCGCCGAAATATTCGCGCGAACGTTCGGCCAGTATATAATTGATATCTATCGTTGCCGGCGTAGCAGCGATCATCGCTGCGCTGTTATCTTCGATTTTTTCGACATCTCCAGCATTGTGCCAACGCCACTTGCCGGCTCGTGCCCGAATCACATTAATGAGGTCGCGTGCACTTTTACCCGCCACCGTGGCTGCCCCCTTCACCGCCGCCTCAGCCGCTACGAAGTAAAGTTCCGAAAATTTTGCAATCTTGAACGGACGTGTACTGGTGGCATTGGGTTCTCCCAATCCGCTGCCGTTATCTGTTCGATAAACGCCCATTTTCCAAAGCCCTGGATATACCCTGCGGCCTATGCCACGCGGGGAAATAACGAAATCCGCCCGGCCGGGTAACACACCCGCCCCTACTCCGGGATAAGCCTTACCGGGAAAATTTCCTCCGGAAGGATACACAATGTTGGCCGCTTGCGATTCGTCGTCCAGAAACGTCAAAACAGGTTCGCCCGGATAAATCGGCATATCATTCGCGTTGTACAGAACGGCATTGGGTGTTCCGCCCTTAGGCCAGTTTCCGCGGTAAACGGTGGTGAATGTACCATCGTATCGCGAATCAAAGGTTTTGTCTGCAAAGGTATGCTGTATCGCACCGATCGTTGGGGCTATGCGTGTCCAGGGCCGTCCCAGCGCCTGGACCGCTTCGCGCTGCACTGAACTCACGCCTCCGGTTCCGTCCGGATTTGCCGCACTTCTTATCTCGGTATAATTCCATGTGACCATCCAGATGGCCGAATTTCGGGGAGCCCCCTCCGAATCGAAGCAATTTATGCATGCTCCGTTGTAAAATTCGCTTTCCTGCGTGCGGTCGGCATACAAAAGCATTTCCTTGTTCCGATCGTTACCGCCCACGTGCAGGTCGTAAAAGGTCTCTTCCAGCCCAAATGGACCCGGGTCATCAATGGCCTGGGTAGCAATATTATAGGCCTGCTGAAAATACCATTGCGCATTATGCCCATCCGGGTCGGTGCGGGCGGTTTCTGGATAAGTCGGAATGTTATTTGGGTTTTCCAACCACCAGGCATAGGTCAGGTAAGCCTTTGCCAGGTATAGGCGGGCAAGCGTTTTGGTAGCGCCGCCGGTTACTCGTGGTTCAACGGGCAAATCGTTCACCGCCGCCAGCAAGTCGGGAAATATCGCCCGGGTATAAACTTCGGGCACGGTGTTTCTCACCGAAGTGGTCGATGCACTGGTATTAAACCTTAGCTCTCCTGCACCCAGATCCAACGGCACCCCGCCAAACGTCTGCACCAGGAGGAAGTAGTCAAATGCGCGGAAGAACCGGGCTTCCGCAATCAATGCTGCCGAAATGGTTCCTACAGATTCTGCATTTTCAATAATGCCGTTGGCGGTATTAATATTGTTGAAAGCTACGCCCCAGATGGCGTCACTGCGGCTGTTTTCGGATGTAAGCTGGATTCCACCATCAAAATCCACCGACCTGAAATTACCATCGTTCCCACTTTGGCCCCAGGTGTATTCATCGGTACCAGACTCCAGACTCGCATAGTAGTAAGGCTGCCCATAAATCCAGCGCAGGTGGGCATACATGGCTGTCAATCCACCATAAACCCCTTTTTCTGTCCTGAAAAAAGCGGGCTCAAAAATATGGCGCGGTTGCTCGTCCAATATCTTGGAACACGACACCGTGTACAACGTCATCAACGTTATTGCGAGATAAGATATTACATTTATCCGTTTCATAGTCTATTCATTTAAAATGTAAGGTTAACACCAAACAAGAAATTCCGCGTAGAAGGCGTATTCGTACCCAGGGTCAAAATGCGTCTCCGGCTTTCAGAAAGATTAACGGCCGCATTTTCGTTACCAAAAGAATTCGTTTCCGGATCCATGCCAGACTCCCGATGATAAGGCGAAAACATTACAAACGGATTCTGCGCAGTGGCGTACACCCGAAGGTTGATGCCCGCCCGCTTGAATTGGCTGAAATCATAGCCCAGCGTGATGGTCCGTATCTTCAGATACGATGCATCGAAGTATCCCATTGTACTCATGTACTTCAGGTTATCGCCGGACCTGATGCTCTCAGGGTTGGGATACTTGGCGTCCGTGTTTTCCGGCGTCCAGTAATCCACCTTAACGTTGCCGTTCCGTCCGTTCAGCAAATTCAGGTATCCCCCCGATCCATAAATGGTGCTATTGAGAATCCCACCGCTTTTGAAGATACCCACCGCACTCAGGTCAAATCCTTTGTAAGCTACACGGGTATTAAAGCCTCCCTGGAAATTGGGCTCCAGGCTGATAACCTGCCTATCATAGTTCTCATGGATTGCACGTGTAGGCACGCCGTTGGCGTCATAATCTCCGGTATATTCCACCTTGATCATGCCCAGCGTGTTCTCGCCCGGTTCCAGAATCTCGCGGTGAGGATCGCCCTCCTGCCAAAGCCCTATCCGTTTGAAATCATAGATAACATCAATCGGATGCCCTACAAACCACCAGTTATCTATGTTCCTATCGGTTCCCGAAGCCAGTGCTACCAACCTATTACGGTTGGCATACAGGTTAATGCCTGCTTCCCAGGTCCAACCGTTGTGATTATCCAGAATAATGCCGTTAAGCGCAAGTTCGATACCTTTATTCTGCGTACGTCCCACGTTTTCCGTTATGGAGCTCACGCCCGAAGTCGGAGGCAGCCCTTTATTTAACAAAAGATCCTCGGTCTTCGTGATGTAATATTCCACGGTGCCCGACAGGCGCTGATTCAGCAGCGAAAAGTCCAATCCGAAGTTCGCTGTATTGGAGAATTCCCATCCCAGATGCGGGCTTGGCAGCTGGTTCACCAAATTTCCGACGGCATATTGGCTTCCAAAGTTATATGGCCTGGTATCCAAACGGCCGAGTGTAGCGTAGGGGTTAACGGCCTGGTTGGAGGTCTGTCCCCAGCCTACACGAAGCTTCAGCATATTGATTGCGCTGATACCCTGCATAAATGACTCCTGCGCTATGTTCCATCCCACAGACACCGCAGGGTAGGTATGCCATTTATGCCCTGGAGCAAGCCGCGAAGAGCCGTCAGAACGTAAAGTAGCCGTAACCATATATCGGTCGTCATAAGAGTACATGATACGCCCCATGTAGGACATCAGGCCCCATACTTCATACCACTGGTCGCCGGGAGGAATCGTAATTTCTCCGGTAGCCTGGCCCAGGTTATAAAACTGAAAGTGGTCTGCCGGGATGCCAGTAGCTGCAATGCGCGACCTGTTCATCCTATTTTGCTCCGCCGAATACAAGGCCACCACATTCAGATTATGGACACCACCAAAGGTGCGGTCATAGGTCAACAGGTTTTCTACAAGCCAGTGATATGTATGCTGATTACTGATCGACGCGGAGGATATCGTTGTCGGATTAGTACTCGTTATCCCCTCGCCGGTATACGCCCCTCCATTGCTCTGCCGATAGTCTAACCCGATGTTGACACGGTATTTCAGCCCTTCAATCCACGGTATATCCACCTGACCGTACAGCGAATTAAAACTGGCAAATGCCCGGGTTTCACTTAACCACTGGTCCCGCAAATTTTCTACAATATCCCTTGAGTAAACCCATGGCTCATCTATGGATGATCGCACGGTTCGCTTCCATGAACCATCCTCGTTGAACGGATTTGCCAGAGGTGATATTCTAAGCAGGTTTCCTGCGTTCACCTGAGTGCCTTCCGTGTAGTTAAAGTTATTATTCGTAGTGATGCCGAAACGGAAATACCTGCCGACTTCCTGATCAACGCTGCCCCGCAGAGCATAGCGGCTGAATTGCTGAGTCGGGATGACGGCCTGATCAAGTAAGTAACCACCGCCGAAGGCATAGTTGCCCCGTTCCGTGCCACTGGAAATGCTAACGTCATGACTGGTCATGGTAGCTGTTCGGTACAACAAGTCCTGCCAATCGGTATCTACATCTTCCGCTTCATCCTGGCCGTATGTGTTGTACGGCACATTCAACTGTCGGAGTTTCACCATGTCAGGCCCGGTCATCATCGGAAATTTGCCGAATACATTTTTTATGCCGGTGAAGCTATTATAGTTTACCCGGGCCTGCTGGCCCATTTGCCCCCGATTGGTCGTAACCAATATGACACCATTGGCGCCACGCGAACCATAAATGGCTGTCGCGGAGGCATCCTTCAGGATATCGATGCTTTTGATATCATTAGGGTTGATGTCATTTAGGGAACCCACAAAGGGAATTCCGTCCAGCACTATCAACGGATCATTGCTGGCCGTCAGCGACCGCGAACCGCGTATGCGAATCTGCATGGTGCCGCCCGGTTGCGATGAAGTTTGTGTAAGCTCCACCCCCGGCAAACGTCCTTGCAGGGCCTGCGAGAAATTGGCCGATTGCACTTCACGAAGCATATCTCCACTTATCGAAGCAACAGAACCCGTTACGGCTTCCCGCCGTTGGGTACCGTACCCCACCACAACAACTTCATCCAGCGCACTCGTTGTGGTCATCAGTGTTACAGTAAGGTGCTGATTCGCTTGGTCAACTTTAATCCGCTGTTCTTCATACCCAATGAAGCCAAAGACCAGCATACTGTTTACCGGCACACGGATAGAAAACCGGCCTTCTTCATCGGTTGATGTGCTCACGCCGCCGTCTTCCGTTCTTATGGATACGCCACTCAACACTTCGCCGTTACCGCTTCTTACCGTACCGGACACCTGCACGTCAGTTTGGGCCAGGGCAAACAAGGAAAGAAACGAAAAAAGCAGTAATAGGCCTGCGCCTATGGGGTTGCCCATCTGCCGCCGCAAGCCCGGTTTGTATACGCTTATCATACTGAAGGATTTATTGGTTATTAATATAGTTAATTATCCTATTTCAATTAACCAAATTCCAACGTTGGCATAAATTTCCTTAACAGGAGCCTTTCCAGTGATGCCGATGCAAAATCACGGATAAGGTTTATAATGTCCACATGGACTTTGGTTACTTTTCAAAGGTAAAACTATAAACAAAAAATTAAATATGCAACCGATTGCATAATTTTTTTTTAATTTAGCGGAACCATTTATTAAAACCGTATTGGCTCCATATCATGAGTGCTGCAAATAACAACGAAAAGGAAGTAACCATATATGATATTGCCGCGGCCCTCAACATATCGGCCGCTACCGTGAGCCGGGGGCTCAAGAACCACCCTGCCATCAGGCAAACTACCAAGGACAGGATCTTTGCCCAGGCCGAACGCATGGGATACCGGTTCAATACGTTCGCCCGCAACCTGAGGACGAAGCGCACGTATACCATCGGTGTAATTGTTCCCCGATTGAACAGCATGTTTATGTCGGACGTATTGGCGGGTATGGAAAAAATATCCAATGAAGCGGGTTATGAACTCATCATCAGCCAATCATTGGAAACCATGGAAAAGGAAAAAAAGAATGCCGCCACCATGTTCAATAACCGGGTAGACGGCGTGTTGGTATCACTGGCCTATACGACAACGGATATCGACCACTTCAGACGCTTTATTGATAAAAACATCCCGTTAATTTTCTTTGACCGCGCTTTCGAGCACCCCCATTGTCCGAATGTGGTTATCGACAACCACAAGGCGGCTTATGAAATGACGACACACCTCATCAGGCAGGGCTGCCGCCGTATTGTCCATATCGCCGGGCACCTTAACCGGGACGTATATGCGTTGCGCCTGAAAGGATTCCAAGAAGCGCTTGCCGACAACGGCATAACGTTTGACGAGGACGCCCTCATCGTTAACAACCTCGGTATAGCAGACGGCGTGCTGGCCGCACAGCATATGCTTTCGCTGCCGGAAAGACCGGATGCTGTATTTGCCGCCAACGACACGTGTGCCGTGGCTTGCATGCAGGAACTGAAGCGAAATGGCCTACGCGTTCCGGACGATGTGCGCGTCGCCGGATTCAACAACGACCCTATAGCGACCGTGGTGGAACCCAACCTCACTACTATAGATTATAGGGGCCACGAAATGGGCGAAGTGGCCGCCAAGACCCTGATTAACTTGCTCAATGGCGTAGGCGACCTACAGGCAGCCGCTATTGTATTACGCCATCACTTGATTATACGGGACTCGACACAACGGAAAAAACTGACGGAACATGAAAATAAGAATAATTAGTCATTGCTTACCGCTGCTATGCGCGTTAATCTTAGGCATCGGCCAAAGCCGGGGCCAATCGGGCTATCACCTCTGGCTGGACTATAAACCCTTGAGGGATGAGTTGTCGGTCAGTTATAAAACGCAGCTCGCCGCGCTGCTCTTTCCCACAACAGATGGAACCGATAGCATCGCCAAACAGGAACTGCTGGATGCGTTCAACGGCTTGTTCGGGCAAGTGCCGGAACAGGTAGATGCCATCCGGCAACAGGGCACGTTGGTGGTGGGCACCCCGTCTTCCCTGCCTGCCATGGCACAGGAAACCGTTTTCAGCCATGTAGCGCAGATGGGCCCTGAAGGTTATGGTATTTACACCGCGACCATCCAGGGAAAACCGGCAACAGCCATCCTGGCCAATACCTCTAAGGGTGTATTATATGGTGCTTATGCCTTCATCCGGCTGTTACAACGCGGGGCAGACATCGCCAAGGTCGACATCACCAGCCGGCCGAAAGTGAACCTGCGGCTACTTAACCACTGGGATAACCTTGACCGCACCGTGGAACGGGGCTATGCCGGGTTTTCGTTGTGGGATTGGCATCGGCTCCCGGGTTACCGCGATCCGCGTTATACCGATTATGCCCGGGCAAATGCATCCATTGGCATTAATGGCACCGTGCTCAATAACGTAAATGCCAACGCATTAGTGCTCACCCCTGCCTATCTTGAAAAAGCGGCAGCCCTGGCAGATGTGTTCCGGCCCTACGGTATCAAAGTGTACCTTTCCGCACGTTTCAGTGCCCCGATGGAACTCGGCGGCCTGCCCAATGCGGATCCGCTTGATCCCAACGTAAAGCAATGGTGGAAAGAAAAGGTGGCTGAGATATACCGGTATATCCCCGATTTCGGCGGCTTCCTCGTGAAAGCCAATTCAGAAGGCCAGCCCGGCCCACAGAATCATGGACGCAGCCACGCCGATGGTGCTAACCTACTGGCCGATGCGCTTAAACCCCATGGCGGCGTGGTCATGTGGCGCGCTTTTGTCTATGAAGATACCGAACCGGAGGACCGGGCGAAGCAGGCTTACAATGAATTTGTGCCGCTTGACGGGCTTTTCCATGACAATGTGATCGTTCAGGTCAAAAACGGACCCATTGACTTCCAGCCCCGTGAGCCGTTCCATCCCCTGTTCGGCGCGATGCCCAAGTCGCAACTCATGATGGAGTTCCAGATTACACAGGAATACCTGGGCTTTGCCACGCACCTCGTTTACTTAGGTACGCTTTTCAGTGAAACCCTCCGCGCGGACACGTACTGCAATGGCCCGAATTCTTCTGTGGCGCGGGTAATTGATGGTTCGCTTACCGGGCAACCCGTAACAGCCATCGCAGGCGTGGCCAATACGGGCACTGCGATTAATTGGACGGGCCATCCGTTCGCGCAGGCCAATTGGTATGCTTTCGGGCGCCTTGCATGGGACCCCGATGCGGATGCCGGTGACATTGCCGACGATTGGCTGCGCTGCACCTTCGGAAATGACGGCCCGCTGGTCCATGCCTTGCTGCCCATGATGATGCAATCGCGCGAAGCGGCGGTAAATTACATGACACCCCTGGGACTTCACCACCTGATGGGATGGGACCATCATTATGGGCCCGGCCCGTGGATTTCGGGCAAACCCCGGGCAGATTGGACATCGGTATACTACCACAAAGCCAGCAAAGACGGCATCGGGTTCGACCGCACGGCATCAGGAAGCGATGCGTTATCCCAATATTTCCCCGAAGTGCGTGCATTGTTTGAAAATCCGCAGGAATGCCCGGAAGAATACCTCTTGTGGTTCCATCATCTTCCCTGGGATTTCCAGATGCGGTCGGGAGAAACACTATGGGAAGCACTCTGCCGGCGCTATTACGACGGGGTGGCTACCGTGGGCCGTATGCAAGCCACCTGGGAGGGACAAAAAGGCCGTGTAAACGAGGCCGTATTCAACGAAGTTCGGGATTTACTGGCTATACAATACCAGGAGGCCGTCCGATGGCGCGATGCCTGTGTGCTGTATTTCCAGCAATTTTCCGGCATGCCCATACCCGATGGACTGGGACATCCGGAACATCCATTGGAATATTATGAAAAAATGGAGTTCCATTTTGTGCCGGGCATATGATACGCTCACCAGCGCGATGAAGAGATTACCATTGCTCATCGGTTCACTGGCGTTGGCCGGCACATTGTTCATCGAATAAAAATGGACCGCTGCACCCCCGGGGGGCGTCAGCGCCGGGAAAAATTGTGGTCACGGATGGCGGCCGCTGTAAAAGCCAAAGGGCTAAAGGCGGGGTACCGTCAGGGTTACGCTAAGCATAAACAAGAGATAACTAAAACAAGAACAACACCAATGATGAGAGACTTGTTATTGACAGCATTAATGTCGTCGATCGGCTTACAGGTACTGGCGAGCGACCATAAGGGAATAACGTCCACGCAATTGTCTCTTGATCGGTTTACATTGATTGAAAACGGCACGCCGGGTACAATTTTGATTGATGAGAACGAAGATGGGGGGGTAATGATCGCTGCCCGGAACCTCCAGGAAGATTTTGCCAGGGTATCGGGCAACCGTGCGACCCTTATCTTCCGGCCCGATAGCAGCCGGTTGATCATCGTGGGTACATTGAAGAGCCGTTACATCAACGAGTTGATAAAGAAAAAGAAGATAGACGGTACCGCGTTGAAAGGCAAAAATGAAAAATACCTGATGATGGTAATTGACAATCCATTGCAGGGAGTGAAAGAAGCGCTGGTGATTGCCGGCAGCGACAAACGGGGGGCGATATACGGCATATACGAGCTGTCCGAACAGATAGGCGTGTCGCCATGGTACGACTGGGCGGATGTCCCGGTAGTCCGGCAGCAAAACTTGTCCATCGCCCGAGGCACCTATACGGCGGGAGAACCGGCAGTGAAATACCGAGGTATATTCCTGAATGACGAAGCGCCTTGTTTGACCACCTGGGTACACAATACGTATGGAACCCGGTACGGCGACCACCGGTTTTATGCCCGCGTGTTCGAGCTGATCCTCCGTTTGCGGGGCAACTTCCTCTGGCCAGCTATGTGGGGCTGGAGCTTCTACGCGGACGATCCGGAAAACAGCAAGACAGCCCATGAGATGGGGATCATCATCGGGACCACCCACCACGAGCCGATGGCCCGCAACCATCAGGAGTGGGCCAGGAAACGAAAAGAGTACGGCGCGTGGGATTACAGCACAAATCAGGAGGTGATAGACCGCTTTTTCCGCGAGGGGATCGAACGGGCATCGGGTACCAATGACCTGACCACCATCGGTATGCGCGGCGATGGCGATACCCCTATGGGCAGCAAGGAAGGCGAAGACCACAAGTATGTGCCGCGTGATGAGGATAATATTAAACTGCTGGAGAAAATCATCAGAAACCAGCGGCAGATTATCAAAGAAGTAACCGGAGAAGCACCCGAAAAAACTCCCCAGGTTTGGGCGATATACAAGGAAGTGCAGCGTTATTTTGATATGGGGCTGCGGGTGCCCGACGATGTGATCATGCTCTTGTGCGACGACAACTGGGGCAACGTGCGCCGCCTGCCGAGGGGAGAAGAAGAACGGAACCACCCCGGAGGTTGGGGCATGTATTACCATTTCGATTACGTAGGCGCGCCCCGCAATACGAAATGGTTGAACGTCACCCCTATCCAGAACATGTGGGAACAACTCCAACTGACCTACGATTATGGCGTGGATAAAATCTGGATCGTGAATGTGGGCGACCTGAAACCCATGGAATATCCGATCACGCTTTTCCTGGATATGGCATGGAATCCGGGCAAGTTCACCGTGGATAACCTGCTGGACCATACCCGGGAGTTCTGCGCCCAGCAATTCGGGGAAGAACAAGCCGAAGAAGCGAGCCGTATCCTGAACTTGTACAGTAAATACAACGGACGCGTCACGCCGGAGATGCTGGACCGCCACACCTACAATATCGAGACCGGGGAGTGGAAAAAAGTATCCGATGAATACGTCAAACTGGAAGCGGAAGCCCTGCGCCAGTATCTCACGCTCAAGCCGGAATACCGGGATGCGTATCAGCAACTGATCCGCTATCCGGTGCAGGCCATGGCAAATCTGTACGAGATGTACTATGCGCAAGCCATGAATCATAAGCTGTACAAGGAGAACAATCCGCAGGCAAACGCATGGGCCGACAAGGTGGAGGCGGCTTTCAGGCGCGACAAGGAGTTGAGCCATCAGTACAACAAGGTAATGGCCGGCGGCAAATGGGACGGCATGATGATCCAGAAAAAGATCGGATACACCTCCTGGAACGACAACTTTCCCGAAGATACCCTACCGGAAATACACCGCATTGCGGACCCTGAGAAAGCCGTTGGCGGTTATCTGTTTACCGGCAAGGATGATGTCGTAGTAATCGAGGCGGAGCATTATTTTGAAGCGATAGACGCCACGGAAGCCAAATGGACGGTTATTCCCCATATGGGTCGCACGTTGAGCGGCATGGCCGTGATGCCTTATTCGAAACCGATTGACGGCGCTTCCCTTTCCTATAAGATGCAGATCCCGAAAGACGTTACCGAGGTGACAGTACATGTGGTCGTCAAATCGACCTTGGCGTTCCATGACGACAAGGGCCATGAGTATACCGTAGGATTTGAGGGCGGTGAGGAAAAAACCATAAACTTCAATGCCGACTTAAACGAAAAACCGGAGAATATCTATACGACATTTTACCCAACGGTGGCCCGCCGGGTGGTCAGGAAAGAAGCGAAGCTCCCGCTGCCGACTACGGCCAACGGAGTACAGACATTAATCGTAAAGCCATTGGACCCTGGTATTGTATTTCAAAAAATAGTCGTTGATTTTGGTGGCTATCAGGATACGTACCTTTTTATGGATGAGTCGCCCAACCAGCGAATCGCCCCATAGGAAAATGCCACCGCCTTTCCGCAGCGCGAGTATGGCATTCCCGCAGGCGTGCTACGCGCCGGGAAAATACCCTCACCTTCCGCTTGACGGCGGAAAATGGCGACGGGACGAGCTCTCCCGTATCAGCAGTTTCGGTTCAAGCACCAGTTTTTCCGGCTTATGCTTATAATAATCTCCTTTTTTCAGCAGTTTAAGAAACAAACGGGCTATTTCTTCCCCCATTTCCACGGTACGTTGATCCACCGTGGAAATGGTAGGGCTTACCAGGCTGGTGAACGCCTCGTTGGCGAAACCGACCACACCGACTTCTTCCGGTATGCGCTTGCCCGATGCCTTTAGTTCTTGCACCACCCCCATGGCCGTGAAATCCTCCAATGTAAAAACCGCATCGAAATCAATACCCTCGGCCAATAAATCTCGTACACACTGCCGCCCGAACTCCAGGGAGAAATCACCCCTGATGATCAACCGCTCGTCAACCGGGATGCCATAACGCTCCAGTGCGTCAAGGTATCCCCGTAAACGCTCATTGAAAATATTGATATTCCGGTACTGGTTGATGTGCACAATCCTGCGGTATCCCGATGCTATCAGGTGCTCCGTCGCCATAAACCCGCCGCGATAGTCGTCTATGGTCACCGACGGCACGTTAAGTTCCGGGGGCACCCGGTCAAAAAAAGCCAGCGGGATGTTCCTGTCGCGGATCTCAGCATAGCTGCCTGCTACTTCCGTCTCTAATGAAATCGACGCAATAATCCCATCCACCCTGGAGCGGAGAAACGTCTCGATACCCTTGTTTTCCTGTTTGAGCGACTCCTGCGACTGGTAGAGCAGAATGGTGTAACCGTTCTCGTTCATCACGCCCTCCACCCCGTGCACCACCGAGCTGAAAAAACTCACGTCGAGCCGCGGCACCAATATACCGATGATCTTCGTTTTGCCCGAACGGAGTGAAGACGCTACTTTATTGGGACGGTACCCCAGCCGCTCGGCGGTCTCACGTACAGACTGCTTGGTGGCTGCGCTGATGGCGGGATGATCGTTAAGTGCACGGGCTACCGTGGAAAACGTGATGTTCAGCTCCTTTGCAATATCTAATATGGTAACTTTTTTCAAGTCGAAAAGGTTAATGACTAATTCAACGGCTAATAAAAGGAAAATCAAACAAAAATAACGATAGATTTTGGAAATATAAAGGAATGCCTTACCTTTATGCCAACGTTAGCATTTCCATGAAACCTATTTTGTTTCGCTATGTTATTATTAGGTATTGATCTGGGCACGTCTTCCATTAAAGTATCCGTAGTGGATGCCCAAACAAAGAAATGTATCGCCGCCACCCAGTATCCGGACGATCACGAAAATAAAATACTCTCCGTTTTACCGGGATGGGCCGAACAGGCGCCGGATATGTGGTGGGATCAGGTCGCGTTGGCTATCCGCAAACTCACGGCAGAAGCATCGTTCAATGCCCGGGACATCGGTGCCATCGGTATTGCCTACCAAATGCACGGCTTGGTCGTTGTCGACAAAGCGGGCCGGGCAATCCGCAACGCCATCATCTGGTGCGACAGCCGGGCGGTGGACATCGGCGACGAGGCCTTCGCCGAAATCGGCGCGCAGCAGGCACTGGAACACTTGCTGAATTCGCCCGGAAATTTCACCGCCTCCAAATGGGCGTGGGTGAAAGCCCATGAACCGGAAACCTACTTACAGGCCCATAAAATCATGCTTCCGGGCGACTACATCGCACTGCGCCTTACCGGCAACGCCACTACCAGCATATCGGCGCTTTCTGAAGGCGTCTTCTGGGACTTCAAAAACAACTGCATAGCCGAGTCAATACTCCAGCACTTCGGCTTTGATGAAACCGTCTTCCCCGAAATCCGGCCGCTATTCGGCGTACACGGCACCCTCGACCCAAAAATCGCGGCACAGCTGGGGCTCCAACCCGGCATTCCGGTAAGCTATAAGGCAGGCGACCAACCCAACAATGCACTATCGCTCAATGTACTGAAACCGGGTGAAGTGGCTGCTACCGCAGGCACATCGGGCGTTATTTACGCGGTAAGTGACCAGCTGGTATATGACCCGGCATCGCGCGTAAACACCTTCGCCCATGTCAATTATACGCCGGAAGCACCGCGGACAGGGGTTTTGCTCTGCATCAACGGAACGGGCATTCTCAACCGGTGGGTAAAAGAGCATTTCGGCCATGGCCTCACCTATCAGCAAATGAACACGCTGGGCAAGGCGGTAAGCCCGGGCAGCAACGGCCTGAAGATCCTGCCTTTCGGCAATGGTGCCGAACGTATCCTACACAATAAGATCCTCGGCGCGCAATTCATCGACCTTGATTTCAACGCGCATGGCCGCTCCCATGTGTTCCGTGCCTCTCAGGAAGGGATAGCCTGTGCCTTCCGCTACGGGCTCGATATCATCCGGGAGAACGGTATGCGCCCGTCGGTTATCCGCGCCGGACAAGCCAATATGTTTCTCAGCGAATTATTCACCGAAATCTTTGTGGACGTAACACAGGTGCCGGTTGAACTTTATGAAAGTGATGGCAGCGTAGGCGCCGCATTGGGTGCCGGTATCGGCGCTGGCGTCTTTACTTCAACGGACGAGGCATTCAGCGGATTGAAAACCATCAAAACCGTGGAACCCCGGGCTTCTTCTGCTTATGAAGATTATTACCAGGAGTGGAAACGGCTGGTAAATGAACAATTGGCTAAGGAATCCCCGCAGCAGACGAACAATTGACAATTGATAAGATAACCAAAATAGAGATTTAATAGTATAAATAACATGACAAACGTACTTATCGGAGATCGCGAATACTTCAAGGGTATCGGCAAGATCGAATACGAAGGCCCTGAATCGGACAATCCACTGGCCTACCGCTGGTATGACGCAAAGCGGGTTGTAGCCGGAAAAACCATGGAAGAGCACCTGCGCTTCGCCGTAGCCTACTGGCACTCTTTCACCGGCAATGGCAGCGACCCGTTCGGGGGGCCTACCCTCTTTTTTCCCTGGGATGAAAACAAAGACGTCATCCAACGGGCCAAAGACAAAATGGACGCTGCTTTTGAGTTCATCACCAAAATCGGAATGCCCTATTATTGCTTTCATGACGTGGACATCGTGGATTATGGTGATGATGTTGCCGAAAATGAGCGTCGATTACAGACGCTCGTCGACTACGCCAGTACCAAACAGACCGCCAGCGGGGTGAAACTGCTATGGGGCACAGCCAACCTGTTTTCGCACAAACGGTATATGAATGGCGCTGCCACGAACCCCCACTTCGCCGTAGTGGCGCACGCCGGGGCGCAGATTAAGGCGGCATTGGACGCCACTATAGCACTTAACGGCGAAAACTACGTGTTCTGGGGCGGCCGTGAAGGGTATATGACATTGCTCAACACCAACATGAAACGGGAGCAGGAGCACCTGGCCCGTATGCTCCATATTGCTAAAGACTACGCCCGCAGCCAAGGGTTCCGTGGCACGTTTTTCATTGAGCCCAAGCCATGCGAACCGACCAAGCATCAATACGATTATGATGCGGCTACAGTAATCGGCTTTCTCCGGCAATACGATTTGCTCGGCGACTTTAAACTGAACCTTGAAGTGAACCACGCTACGTTGGCCGGACACACGTTCCAGCACGAGCTGCAGGTGGCCGCTGACGCGGGGCTGCTGGGTTCAATAGATGCCAACCGGGGCGATTATCAGAACGGGTGGGATACCGACCAGTTTCCGAACAACATCAACGAGCTCACGGAATGTATGCTCATCATACTGGAGGCCGGGGGCTTTGCAGGCGGCGGTATTAACTTCGATGCAAAAATACGCCGTAACTCGACCGATCGGGATGATTTGTTCCACGCTCATATCGGAGGGGCTGACACGTTTGCGCGTGCGCTCATTGCAGCGGATAATATCCTGCAGAAGTCAAATTACCGCAAACTCCGGGCAGAACGGTATTCGTCATTTGACAGTGGAAACGGAGAAGCCTTTGAAAATGGCAAACTGACGCTGGCTGACCTGCGTGATATCGCCGCGGCATCCGGCGAACCCGAGGCCATCAGTGGAAAACAGGAGCTGTTTGAAAACATCGTGAACCGCTATATTTAACCGGTTATACCCGTTGTGACGATGGGCGCGGTGATAACAACTAAACAGGCCCTAAAGGAACGCCTCAGCGCCATCCGTGCCAAAACCGAAGTGCTGGCACTGGCGGCATCAGGTGAAGAGACGGGTGTCTGCGTTGATTGGCTGCATGAATTGTGCTACGAAAAGGACAAAACTCCGGCATTTCGGGCTGCATGGGTATTGGAGCATATTGCGGCTTCTCACCCCGAGCGGTTTGTTCCGGTCGTTAGCAATTTCATAAACCGGTTACCGGAACAGCACAACCCGAGCTGCCAACGCCACTTCACCAAAATACTGATGGAAATCACCCATCCCAAAGCCGCTAAGCCATACCGGCAGGCTTATGCTGAAATCGACCGCGAACGGGTGGTGGAAACCGTCTTCGGATGGCTTATCGACCCCTGTACGCCCGTTGCGGTACAGGTCAATTGCATGGACATCCTCTATCATATGCGCAACGAATATGACTGGGTAACGGTAGAACTCAGACAGCAGACCGAATTTCTGATGATGCGCCACGGCTCGGCAGCCATGCTGAGCCGTGGCAAAAAAATAATAGGGAAACTCCGTTAAATCACAGCTTTAGCTTAAAACCAACCGAAAACAGCCCGTAGCGGTCGCGTTCCTCTCCGAAACCGTCCATTCCGCGGTTGGTGGCAAAATTCAACTGTGCATTGAGACATACATACCAGAAGAAGGTATCCATCATTTGGGGATCGTATTTGCTTAGCGGCAAATCAAGCCCGATATCCGTATGGAAGAAACTGCTGAGCAGGTGACCATTATTATAGGTCTCCACCTCGTCGCTCGTCGTTAAATTGAAAACGGCTCCTACTCCCGCGCCAACATAAGCTGTATTGATCGCCTTCTGTAAATAACTCTTCCGATACATTATCCGCCTGTCGTGATCGCTCTGAATAAACTGCAGGGGATAGATACGCCCGTTGAAAAGCCCGGAAAAAAAGAATATCGAAACAGGATAAACTGCTACATCATGCTGGTCGCCGCTCCGCGTCACACCTTGGTTTGCTTCAAGGCCTATACTCAACCCATGGCGCAGGAAATAGTCGCCACGCAGAAATACCCCGCCTCCCAGATGTTTTTTTTGCAGATCGCCATACATATAAGCCGGACCAACGCCAGCCGATAACGCATACCTATAATAGGGAATGGGTGATTCGTTTCCGGGCTGGGCTTGAATTTGGAGGTAAGGTGATAAGGAAATGCAGCATACGGCAAACAACAGGCCTTTCTTCATAATCAACACGATATCTTATTGGGTTAACAACAATCAGGGCCTACCCCTCAATACTTATACCATTTTTATCAAAACAGCGTGTTGCCTTTGGGATAATCTGTTTTTCCAAGATGTTTATAGGCCAATGCCGTGCATTCCCTCCCCCGGGAAGTACGCATCAGATAGCCCTCCTGGATAAGAAAAGGTTCGTATACCTCTTCAATGGTCCCCTCGTCTTCACCTACAGCCGTGGCGATGGTTTTAAGCCCTACCGGCCCCCCCTTGAACTTATCGATGATGGTCACCAAAATGCGGTTATCCATCTCATCCAGCCCATGTTCATCCACATTGAGTGCGTTCAGCGCATATTGCGCGATGGCAGTGTCAATGCTGCCGTTACCCTTTATCTGGGCAAAGTCGCGTGTCCGGCGGAGCAAGGCATTGGCTATCCGCGGCGTTCCCCTGCTCCGGCGCGCTATTTCGTAAGCTCCCTCCTCCGTGATGGGCGTACGGAGGATACTGGCGGACCGGAGCACGATGGTTGTCAGGAGTTTTGTATCGTAATATTCCAGCCGGGCATTGATACCGAACCTTGCCCGCAACGGCGAGGTCAGCAATCCAGACCGCGTAGTGGCGCCCACCAACGTAAACGGGTTAAGCGTAATCTGTACTGAACGGGCGTTGGGCCCGGTCTCCAGCATGATATCAATCTTGAAGTCCTCCATGGCAGAATACAGGTATTCTTCTACCAACGGACTCAGCCGATGGATTTCATCAATAAACAGCACATCCCCCTCTTCCAGATTGGTCAGTAACCCCGCCAGGTCGCCCGGCTTATCCAGCACGGGTCCGGAAGTGATTTTGATGCCCACTCCCATTTCGTTAGCAATGATATGGGAAAGTGTGGTCTTGCCCAATCCCGGAGGCCCGTGAAGCAACACATGATCCAAGGCTTCTCCCCTGAGCTTGGCTGCCTGTACAAACACCGTAAGGTTATCCAGTATTTTCTGCTGCCCCGTGAAATCTTCAAAAGCCTGCGGCCGAAGCACCTTCTCCAGCTCGCGCTCCGTATTAGACAACCGCTCCGGGCTCGGATCCAAATGTTCGTTCATTTTTATAAGACTTTAGCTATCAGACATGAGACCACCAATCACCAACCACCACCTACCAATCACCGTTCATACTTCCTAAACCAGCTTGCCACTTTCATCTCAATAACACCGAAAAACGCCTCCCGGAATATACGGGTGCTCATCTTGGAAACCCCTTCGGTACGGTCTGTAAAGATAATGGGTATTTCCTCCACACGGAAACCGTATTTTATTGCCGTGAACTTCATCTCAATCTGGAAAGCATACCCGACAAACCTTATCCGGTCGAGCGGTATGGTCTCCAGCACCTCACGCCGGTAACAGACGAAACCGGCCGTGGCGTCCCGTATGGCTATCCCGGTAATCAACCGTACATACCAAGAGGCGAAGTACGACATCAGCACCCGGCTCATCGGCCAGTTCACCACGTTGACCCCCTTGATATACCGTGAACCGATGGCCACGTCCGCCCCCGATATGCACGCCTCACGTAACCGTGGCAAGTCATCCGGATTGTGGGAAAAATCGGCATCCATTTCAAAGATGTAGGCGTAAGCCCGGGCAATGCACCAGCGGAAACCGTGAATATACGCGGTACCCAAGCCCGACTTGCCTGCCCGCTCCTCCAGAAACAACCTGTCGGGGAATTCGTTGCGCAAATGCCCCACTATCGCTCCTGTTCCATCTGGAGAGCCATCATCCACCACCAAAATATGAAACCCTTCAGCAAGGGAAAATACTTTACGGATAATCCTTTCTATATTTTCCCGTTCGTTGTATGTGGGAATAATGACAATGCTATCTGACACTACCGCTGAGAACTTTTTTAAAGGTAAACTATCAATGGATGCCATGCATTTTGCGCACCAGCACTTTATTTGCCAGTACCAGTGCCAAACTTGCAAGCATCGGCAATGCGGTAAATATCAGGAAAAATCCAATTAAGCCATACTTTTCGCTGATGCGATCAATATAACTACCCGACAAACCGGCCAAATAATTGGCGATCGCACTGGACAGGAACCAAATACCGAACATCAACCCCACCAGCTTCGGCGGGGAAAGCTTGCTCACGTATGACAATCCTACCGGCGAGATAGCCAGTTCGCCCCAGGTGTGAAGCAAATAGGCCAGGATTAACCACACGATGCTGACCGAGGCGGTTGTCGCGCCCTTGGGAATGGTCATTGAACCGAACGCAAGAACCGCAAAACCCAATCCCACCAAAAATAAACCTAAAGCGAATTTCTTTGGTGCCGAGGGATTGAATTTTGTTTCCCACAATTTAGAGAATACAGGAGCAAACAAAATGATAAACAAAGAATTAAGCACACCGAACCAAGACGCGGGTATTTCAATCTCGCTTTCTTTGATATCGACAACCTGCGCGCTTATGCCGGATGCACCCACGCGCGCCTCGTCTTCCGCATCAATGTAGATGTAATTTCCGTTTTGGTCGATGTCAACGATAGCGATATGCTGGTCCACGGCGAAGTTTTCATCCGAGCGTATAATCGCATTGTCCGACACCTCTTTCCGATAGTCGATATGCACGGCAAACATATCGCTCCCTATTTTATGCGCTTCAAACCTATCGATACGCTCGTTGCCCTCCAGCGGCGCACCCGACTGGATATACTCTGCCAATGTAATGCGATCTCCTGCCCCGGCAACAGCTATCGTATCCATCAAACTTGAGGACTTAACATAGGAAAACGAAACCTCATAAGCTTTGGTATTTAAGTCTTTCCCTACCATCCAGATAACGACTCCCCAGATAATCACAAAGCTGAAAGACAGCCACATATTGGATATGGCATACTTTTTCATGGTTGCTTTGATGAGCAGGAACAACACCCATGTGATGATGGACAACGGCACAATGGCCAAGAGCGCATTGATGACGGTGAATGTTGTCGCCGCGCCACCGGTCAATACGCGTCCGGTGTAATCGCGGGCAAAAATTGTCATCGATCCGCCAGCCTGTTCAAAAGCCATCCAAAAGAAGATGGTGACGAATGCCAGCACAAGGATGACGAACGTACGGTCTGCCGCTATCTTGGCCATCAACCGGTCTTTCATTTCCTTGAGCATGCTGGCCCGTTCTCCGGCACTGATATTTGGCAAACGTTTGTCTATCTCCGCTCCCACCGCATGCTGGTCGAACCCTTCGAACGCTTCGCTCTCTTCATTGACTTTCTTAACGTCGGCATACACCGCCTCAATATCATCGGATTTCCGAGTCGGCTTTTCACCGATTTTCCCAAATATCCGCTGGGCGAACCAAAACTGGAGCATGCCGAAAAACATAAAAATACCGGCTAACCCGAACCCCCAGTGCCATCCGACTTTTTCGCCGATGT
Source organism: Parapedobacter composti (assembly GCF_900112315.1). GTDB lineage: Bacteria > Bacteroidota > Bacteroidia > Sphingobacteriales > Sphingobacteriaceae > Parapedobacter > Parapedobacter composti. Next base: position 131,174 of record NZ_FOLL01000014.1, read on the forward strand.
AGCCGCAGAGCAAGATACCGAGAAACGCGCCGGAATTGATGCCCATATAGAAAATGGTGTATGCAGAGTCTTTCTTGTTCTCATCTTCCTTGCTGTACAATCCCCCCACTATCGTGGAGATATTGGGTTTAAAAAGACCATTGCCTAAAATAAGCAACGCTAATCCGAGATAAAAAAACGGCTTTCCGCTACCTTCCAGCGCCATGGACGCATGCCCCAGGGTCATGATCAAAGCCCCTAATGCTACTGCCCAACGGTGCCCCAACCACTTATCGGCAATCATCCCCCCTAAGATCGGTGTCAGGTAAACCAAACCGGTATATACACCATACAAACTGAGCGCTTCCGAACGGGACATCTCCCATCCACCGAGCCCGGCAGCGCTTACCAAAAAGAGCACAAGCAAAGCCCGCATCCCGTAGTAACTGAACCGTTCCCACATTTCGGTAAAGAACAAAATAAAAAGCCCTGCCGGATGCTTTAATACGCGCTCCTTCGAAACTACATTGTTTAAATCTGTCATATGCTATTCATTCATGTTGGCTGTGTCAATTCATTGTGCATTCAGGTCAACCGTTACAAATAAAAAAAACTTTTTGCGATTTATCGGAAAATGCAAGAAAATATTAGTTTATGCCAGGGCTTTAATTCGCAGAAAAACCACTTTTGGGATGCTGGTGGCCCTTTCTGGGATCGTTATACTGCTCATCGTTCGGGTCGGGTGGATTGGTCAGCGGAATATCCGGCACCAGCCGGAGCCGTCCGCCATGAATTTGCCAGGCATCGTACGTCAAGTCCGGTCCATATTGTTCATATTGCCCTTGGTGACGGTTGTCTGTGGGCGACAAATGATCCATCACGATGCGGTTCGCTGCACGGTCATACACCATATACATACTTGCCTGCTTGCTGAACCGGTAAATCATGCGCGCATGGTGGCCCGTGTCTTCGCCATCGAAAATAGTTTTGCCTAATACGACATCGTTTTCTTTAAGCTGGAGTACTTCGATTACCTTCTGCGTGATCCCGGGGGTATGCCCTTTCCAGCCCAATAGCACATAAGCACCATCAATGGATATGATATGGTAATATTGCGCGCCATACCACGTGCTTGGCCCCGCTACCGCGGTTTCGGGCTGCGGTATCTCATACGTTTTGTCCAACAGGGGAAATAATTTCAGGCTGCCATCCGGCGTGTTCAGTTGGATAGCACCGTAATACAGATAAGATCCATCGTTCAACTGCACGTGCCACGAAAATACCCGGAACCGGTTGTCCGGAGCATGGAGTATGGACACCATGTTGAGTGAATCAAACGGAAACGAATAGGAATGCGGTGTTTTAAGTGCGGTTACCAATGTTTTCACAAACGTAAAGTTCGCCTCCAGCCGTTCAGGTTCACCCGGCTCATTGTACATGGTGTACCCGAGTTTCACCAGACTGTCTTGCAGCGTTTCGATGGTCCCCTTGCTGGCCGTTTGTGCGCCCGCATCCATTACCCAGTTGCACCAGACCATCAGCAACGGCAGCAACCTCTTCATCAACCCGTTTACGCCGCTGTCCATCATACCCATCGGTTCACGTCCTGTTTTTACATTTTTTCCAGCACCATCGCACTTGCTCCGCCCCCGCCGTTGCAGATACCAGCCACCCCGATGCGCCCGTTGTGCTGCGACAGCACCGAGAGGAGCGTTACCACGATACGGGCGCCCGAAGCGCCCAGCGGGTGCCCAAGTGACACTGCACCGCCGTTAACGTTTACCCGATCCGGCGGAAGCCGGAGTTCACGGTTATTCGCGATGGACACCACCGAGAAAGCTTCGTTAATTTCATAAAAATCCACATCCCCCTCCCTGATATCCGCGGCCCGCAATGCCCTTGGAATCGCCCGGGACGGTGCGGTGGTAAACCATTCCGGTGCCTGCTGGGCATCGGCATATCCCCTTATCCGTGCCAACGGCTGCAAACCGAGCTCCCGGAGCTTGGCTTCACTCACCAACACGAGGGCCGCGGCCCCATCGTTGAGTGTAGACGCGTTGGCGGCCGTTACCGTTCCATGTTGTTTAAACACTGGTTTCAACATGGGGATTTTATCGAAGTTGACGCTATAAATTTCCTCATCGTCACGCACGGTTGTCACTTCGCCTTTCTTACCCCTGACATCAACGGGCACGATCTCTTCCTGAAATTTACCGGATTGCTGAGCGGCCTGTGAACGCCGGTACGATTCTACCGCATACGCGTCCTGATCTTCCCGGCTGATGCCACATTCCGATGCACACAGCTCCGCGGCAGCCCCCATATGGAAGTCGTTGTATACATCCCACAACCCATCTTTGACCAACCCATCGGTTACCTGTCCGTGGCCCAAGCGATATCCTGTACGTGCTTTGTCCAAGTAGTACGGCACGTTGCTCATGCTTTCCATCCCTCCTGCCACCACAACATCGTTCTCACCCAGCGCAATACTTTGCGCAGCAAGCATAGTGGATTTCATCCCTGACGCACATACCTTGTTTACCGTAGTAGCCGGAATGTCGGGCAACCCAGCGAGCTTGGCAGCTTGTGTCGCCGGAGCCTGCCCCAGGCCGGCCGACAATACATTGCCGAAATACACCTCCTGCACTTGTTCAACTGTAATACCGGCTCGCCTCACGGCCTCGGCAATGGCCGTGCCGCCCAATTGGGTAGCAGCCAGTGACGACAAGCTGCCACCGAAGCTTCCGATGGGTGTTCGTACCGCTGAAATGATATAAACCGCTTCCATATGGATATCATGATTTTCATGCTAAGGTACGAAATTATGGCCGTTGTCCGAGATACCGTTTGCAAATCCCTTTACCTCCTTTACCCTCTTCTGTCGACAACAAACCATATGAACAATAATTCTACACCTATATAACTATATCATTTCATCGTATTTTTATCGTATTTCCATCGTATTTTCATCGAATTAATACGATGAAAATACGATGAGTAAAGGTATTACTTAGTTTATTTAGTTAGCTTACTATTAGTTTAATCTTAAGCTTATATTGGTTCTTTTGATAAGTTACCAAAAACACTTGGCGGAACGCTCTCAACACGCAGGCAAGTAATAATTTATCCCGCACAAAAAATGTTAGATTAATCTAAATTTTGTATGTTTGCTCTAACTATGGGAATACGCTACCAACACGGACTGGTTATCGTCATCTGCCTGATTATGTGCATCTCTTGCGGACAGCCCCAGCAAGCCATGCGCGACGGAAAGCCCTATATATTAGCTACCACAGGAATGATTGCAGATATGTTGCTGCATATCACAGGCGATTCAGCCACCGTTGAAGCGCTGATGGCTCCCGGCGTCGACCCGCACCTATACAAGGCCAGCCAAGGCGATTTGGCGAAAATCCTGAAGGCCGATTACCTGTTCTATAACGGACTTCACCTGGAAGGCAAATTAGGGAGCATCCTGGAAAAGCAACGACGGATAAAGCCGGTGATTGCCATTGCGGACCGGCTGCCGGGACTGATAGAATTGGACCGTAACAGCTATGATCCTCACATCTGGTTCGATGTATCGTTATGGAAAGCAGCGACCGCCCATGCCACGGCCCAACTGGCCAAGCTTGACAGCGGAAACGCCGCCTATTACCGGGCCAATGGGCAAGCGTACATGGCGCAGCTCGATTCATTGGATGCATGGGTACGGATGCGCATCAATACATTGCCGGAAGACCGGCGGGTGCTTGTCACCGCACACGATGCGTTCAATTATTTCGGCCGTGCTTACGGAATGGAAGTTAAAGGACTGCAAGGAATTTCCACCCTTGCGGAATTTGGCTTACAGGATGTATCTGCCTTGGTTAACTACATTGTTGAACGCCAGATTCCTGCGGTGTTCGTAGAAAGCTCGGTATCGGACAGGGCGCTGAAAGCAGTGCTGGCCGGTGTACAAGAGCGCGGAGGCACGGTGCATATCGGGGGGCAGCTCTTTTCCGATGCGATGGGTGCACGGGGCACCCCCCAGGGAACTTACATGGGGATGGTTAAACATAACGTGAACACGATGGTGAACGCATTACTATGATTATACACACAAAGGAACCTGTATTGGAGGTACACGACCTGACGGTCAGCTATTCGCGCAAGCCTGTGCTCTGGGGCATCGACTTCACCCTTCCGGCAGGTTGCGTGGCAGGGATTATGGGTCCCAACGGTGCCGGCAAATCCACCCTGCTTAAAAGCATTATGGGGTTAATTCCGCCGTCAAGCGGATATGTCAAACTGTTCAACCGGCCGCTGGAAGATGTACGTCACCGCGTCAGTTACGTACCGCAGCGTGAGTCGGTCGACTGGGATTTCCCAGTATCCGTGCTGGATGTGGTGCTGATGGGGCGCTATGGCAAGGTGGGGCTATTGCGAAGCACCGGGCGCCGCGATCGGGAAATTGCCCTGGAATGCCTGGAAAAGGTAGGGATGCAGGCCTATACCAAGCGGCAGATTTCGCAATTATCCGGCGGACAGCAACAGCGGGTTTTCCTTGCCAGGGCGCTGGCGCAAGAAGCCGATTTCTATTTCATGGATGAACCGTTTGCCGGTGTAGATGCCGCCACCGAACAGACCATTGTCGGATTACTTCGCGATATGGCTGCGGCTGGTAAGACCGTTGTCGTGGTACACCACGACCTGCAATCGGCCCGTGAATATTTCGATTGGATTATTCTGTTGAACATGCACCTGGTTGCCGCGGGGCCTGTAACAGAGGCCTTCACCGACGAGAAAATCCAGCGGGCTTATGGCGGAAAACTCAGCCTGCTGTCGCAGGTAGGCCACGTGATGGAAAAACGGGCATTCCCGAGCCGTGAGAACTGATAGCGGATTATGGATATGCAAGCATTGCTCGACTTTTTTTCTTTTGCCGACCCCAATGTACGGTATGTTGTATTGGGTAATGTGCTGCTATCAGCCAGCGCAGCCATGGTAGGTGCGTTCACCCTGCTTCAAAAGAAGGCGCTGGTTGGCGATGCCGTGTCACATGCCGTGTTGCCGGGCGTCTGCGCAGCATTCCTCTTTTCTGGCTCAAAGAGCATTGCGCTGATGCTTATAGGTGCTTTCGCCACGGGCTGGCTGGCACTTGTGGCCATCGACTACATCACGGCCCAATCCAAAATCAAGAAAGATGCCGCCATCGGCCTGGTACTGTCGGTCTTTTTCGGTGTAGGCATGGTTATGATGACCAATATCCAGCAATCCGGCAACGCCGCCCAGAGTGGTCTGGACCACTTTATCTTCGGCAAGGCGGCCACGTTAATCGGTTCCGATCTGCTGATTTTCGCGATCCTGTCGCTCGTGCTCCTCGTCACGGTGAGTTTGTTTTTCAAAGCATTCGTGGTACTCTCATTTGACCGGGCTTACGCCCAGGCCCTGGGCTATCCGGTCCGGCGGCTCGACCTGTTGCTTACGAGCCTGACGGTACTGGCGGTTGTCACTGGCATCACCGCCGTAGGCGTGGTGCTGATGGCGGCCATGCTGGTAACTCCTGCCGCCGCCGCCAGGTACTGGACCGACAATATCCGCCGCATGGTGGCTATTGCCGCCGCGTTCGGTGCCTTCGCGGGGGTCGCCGGCGCCTATATTTCCTACGCCGCGCCGGCCATGCCCACGGGTCCGTGGATGGTTGTGGTCTCGTCGTTGATAGCCTTCGGCTCATTCTTTTTCGCTCCCAAAAAAGGCATTGTGCCCAGGCAGTATATGCAGTGGAAAAACCGGCGCGTCATCACCGACGAAAACACGCTTAAAATGTTCTACCATCTCGGTGAGCGGAACAGCCATTTCGGCACGGCAAGGGAACTGAAGGAGTTAATCAACAGCCGTGAAGTAGCAGAACCCTTACTTCGAGCCACCCTGCGCAGGCTGGTTGCCAAGGGCATGCTGGAACGGCATGCAAACGGTTGGCGGCTAACGGACGAGGGATACCGGAAAGCGGCAAGGGTGGTGAGGCTGCACCGGCTATGGGAACTCTACCTGGCCCGTTACATGGATATCGCCGCAGACCATGTGCATGATGATGCCGAAACCATCGAACACATCATCACGCCCGAAATAGAGCAGGAACTGGAACACCAACTGGGATATCCCGACAAAGATCCGCACGACACGCGGATCCCGAAAGGAGGAGCGTTATGATTATCGCATTCTGGATTATACTGACCGGCGCCTTGGTTGCGGTTACCTGCGGTATGCTGGGCTGCTTTTTAATCCTCCGCAAAATGAGCATGGTGGGCGATGCCATCAGCCATGCCGTTCTTCCGGGCATCGTGATAGCCTTTCTGCTCAGCGGAAGCCGTGATACCCTGCCCATGCTGCTGGGTGCCGGAGCCACGGGACTCATCGCCACCTTCCTCATCGAATACTTTCACCGCCGGGCAAACCTGCAAACCGACGCTTCCATAGGCGTTACTTTCACTTTTCTCTTTGCCGTGGGAATTATCCTGATCAGTGGTTTCGCCGGAGAAATAGACCTTGACCTGGACTGCGTCCTTTATGGCGAGATCGCTTACGTGCCTATTGACTTGTGGGTGACAGCCGATGGCACCGTCATGGGACCGCGGCCGGTTTATATCCTCTCCGCAGTATTGCTCATTGTTGCGCTGTTTATCAAACTGGGCTACAAAGAGCTGCAGCTCACCTCCTTCGACCCCGCATTTGCGTCGGCCCTCGGCATTTCAACCGCACTGTGGCATTACCTGCTCATGGCTGCTGTTTCACTCACCACGGTAAGCTCTTTTGAGTCTGTCGGCGCCATTCTGGTCATCGCCTTCTTGATCGGGCCGCCCGCCACAGCCTACCTGATGACCCACGACCTCAAGCAGATGCTGGCCATCACGGCTGTTCTGGGGATATTCATCGCATTCACCGGATATTGGCTGGCCTACTGGCTCAATGCCTCCATTGCGGGGTGCATGGCTGCGGTAACCGGCCTTTGTTTTACGGCAGCATTTCTTTCACTGCGCCGGATACCGAAACCCAGCCCAACCGCATCGGAAGAACCAATCGGTTAGGCCGGGTCGTGTTACTGCCGCCTGACCGGCGGATTATTGTCCGTTCGTTGGGAAATTGATCATCCAACGTACGCCAAACTTATCTTCAAACGAGCCGAAATAATCACCCCAGAACTGGTCGGCCATTGGCATTTCCACCTTACCGCCTTCGGAGAGCCCGTTGAACAGCCTGTCGGCCTCTTCCCTGCTGTCCGGCGTAACGGAAATATAGTTGTTGTTGCCCACGTTTAGCACATGGCCTTGGGATGGTAGGCAGTCGGACGCCATGAGGTATTGCCCTTTACCAATAGGAATAGCCACGTGCATAGCACGGTTCTTCTCATCGTCCGGCAAATTGTCCATACCCGGCACATCACTCATGCGCTGCACGAACAGTTCGCCACCGAAAACAGATTGATAAAAGCGCAACGCTTCTTCAGCATTGCCGTCAAAATTCAAATAAGGATTGAGTGTCATGATAAGTTTTTTTTTATCCAACGTTTGTCTGTTACAAAAATAACGCCCCTTAAGTTGCGCCATCATGGGAAAACGCGACAAGCATAAGGGGCTATCGCGCCAATCTGCCGGCAAGAATAATTGACTATGTCGTTTAAATAACTGAATGCCGTTTACCGGTTATTTGATATACTTGTAATTGTAATTCATTCGAACCGAGATAAACATGAAACCCATCACAGCCATATTACCATTGTTTTGCGCGCTATTGCTGTTCACGCAAGCAGACCTGCTCGCCCGCGATCAGCCGGCGACCGGCCGGCATGGCCTCAACCTATGGGACGACCAACCTGCTAAGGAGTGGATGACCGAAGCGTTTCCCATGGGCAATGGCAGAATCGGCGGAATGGTATTCGGGGGAACGCAGCAGGAACGCATCCAGTTCAATGAGCTTAGCCTGTGGACGGGGGACGAAACAAATACCGGAGCTTACCAAGCGTTCGGAGATATCTTCATCGATTTCAGCGGAGCGGATACAGGCTCCGTTCCGTCCGACTACCGCAGGGAATTGGATCTCATGTATGCCATCCAGCGGATAGCATACACCAGTAACGGAACCCGGTATCAACGGGAATATTTCTGCAGCTTTCCAGACAGTGTCATGGTATTGCACTTCACTTCAGACCGGGCGGCCGCCCATTCGGCGACTATCCGGCTTAAGGATGCCCATGATGCCCCGACAACGGCCGACGGAACAGCGCTGACCATCGCCGGCATCCTGGAAAACGGCATGGCCTATCAAGCCACCCTATCGGTTAGGACCAAGGGCGGCACCGTCACGCCGAAATCGGACGATACGGGCGGGTACTACCTGGATGTCGATAAAGCCGATGCGTTTACCATCATACTTTCAGCGGCCACCGACTACAGCAATCAGCGCGAGCGGCAATGGAAAGGCGAAGCGCCGGGAAGCAAGGTAGCCCGCATACTTGCCTCGGCTCCGCGATCTTACCGTTCACTGCTGCGCCGGCATACGGAAGATTATCAAGCGCTCTTCAGCCGTGTATCCATAAACCTTGGCAACACCCCGCCGGAAACGCGCTCCCTGCCGACACACGAGCGGCTTATCCGGTATCAGCAGGCAGACGACCCTGAGCTTGAAGCCCTCATCTTCCAATACGGGAGGTACCTGCTTATCAGCTCGTCCCGAAAAGGCGGTTTACCTGCTAATCTGCAAGGCATCTGGAACGACAGCAATAACCCGCCCTGGCGATCCGATTATCATTCCAACATCAACGTGCAGATGAATTACTGGCCCGCTGAGCCGACCAATCTCTCCGAATGCTATATCCCCTACCTGGATTACATCAACAGCATGCGCGAGGTAAAAAAACAACATACCCAAAAGGAGTACCCCGGCGTGCGGGGCTGGACCGTACGCACGGAGAACAACATCTTCGGCGGGGAAAGCTTCTCCTGGAATACCCCCGGCAGCGCATGGTATGCCCAGGCTATATGGGAACATTATGCGTTTACCAAAGATGAAGGCTACCTGCGCCGTTTTGCCTACCCTATCATCAAGGAGATTGTGGAATTTTGGGACGACCACCTGAAACGCAGGGATGACGGAACGGTGGTGGCGCCCATGGGCTGGTCGCCCGAGCACGGCCCTGTTGAAGACGGCGTTTCCTACGATCAGCAGATTGTATGGGATTTATTCACCAACTATATAGCCGCAGCTGATATACTGAAAACAGACCACGCGTACCGGGATTACATAACGGATTTACGGGAACGGCTGCTTAAACCCAAAATCGGCCGGTGGGGGCAGTTGCAGGAGTGGGAAACCGACCGTGACGATCCCGAAAATAAACACCGGCACGTATCCCATCTCTTCGGGTTGCATCCGGGGCGTCAAATCAGTATCTCCGAAACACCGGAGCTTGCCGAAGCTGCAAGAGTGAGCTTGCTTGCCCGGGGCGACGCATCCACGGGCTGGTCAATGGCATGGAAAATGAACTTCTGGGCCCGCCTGCATGATGGCGACCATGCATACCGCATCCTCCGGAATTTCATCACGCCGGTTGGCGGGTCGGGAATTGACTACCAAGAGCGCGGCGGAATTTACGCCAATCTCTTCTGTGCCCACCCACCCTTTCAGATCGACGGTAATTTCGGCTACACGGCAGGCATTGCGGAGATGCTGCTGCAAAGCCAAACCCCAGCAATCGAACTGCTTCCGGCGCTGCCCGCGAAATGGCCCAACGGACGCGTAAGGGGACTGCGCGCACGAGGAAATTTCGAAATCACCGACCTGCAATGGAAAGACGGAAAAATCGTTTCGCTGACCATCCGATCGCTTTCGGGAGAAAACTGCCGTATCCGCGTACCCAATGCACTGACGGCGTCATTTGATACCGTGAAGGAAAGCAGTGAGCAGTGGCACACATACACTTTCAAGACCAAAAGGAATAAGTACTACCGCTTTTACGCAGCCGAATAACCGTAAAAGCCAGTATGACCTGCAGCCGCACAGCTATCCGTGTTGTTTTTGCAAAAAACATTTTGCGGAATACAGATTAATGGATACATTTGCATCCCCGAAAAGGGGATTCGTACTTTACAATAAGCCCAGGTGGCGGAATTGGTAGACGCGCTGGTCTCAAACACCAGTGGGGCGACCCATGCCGGTTCGATCCCGGCCCTGGGTACTAAAAAGACCTGTTAATCAGTTGATTTTCAGGTCTTTTTCTTTTTTTAGGGTGTAAAAAAGGTGTAATAAATTCTATACTTTTTCCAGAATAAAATTCCCGTCAATCCCTAATTTTTGATGCAATGACTTCAGGAAACCCACATCAGGGTCACGTTTACCGTTTAGTATTTGGGATAATTTCGGTGCGCCTATGCCAAGGATGGATGCAAGCCCCTTTTGGGTAACGCCCAATTCTTCTTTTTTTGCTTCCACCACGGCACTAAGTGTCACGGGCATAGGCATCAGTTTCATATCCTCGTCCTCATACCGTTCGGCCAACAGGCTTAGTTTCTCTAATTCGTCAGCCTCTTGCTGGCTCAATGCATGGAAACCACCCCCATCAGTAGCTTTTTGGATATAGCCCTCAATCATAGCCATCACTTGGTGATATTGCTTTTCATTCCGTATTTTATTAATCATGGCTTTCCTAATTCTTAAACCGTTGAACAATCCTTTAGCTTATCGTATTCAGCATGTGTACCGATAAACCGGATATACACGGTACGCTTATCAAAAAATATCATGGCAATCAGCCGATAATCATTTCCTTTGACGTTGAACACGTATCGGTCATTGCCCACCGCATCTACACTGCCAAATGTATTCCGTACATCATTAAAGTTTCCCCAATCTACCTCCTTGACAATCTGATACCAGCTGTTCAAAGCTGCCTTTGAAGCCGGATGCTTATGAGCGAAAATATTAATGAACATCTTGGCGATGATGACCATTATACAAAGATAGGGAAAATTTTATATTTTGAAATTTGTTTCGAATTTTGAAACCACTTGTTTTGTTGCCATTTTGGGACGCTTTTAGTTGTGAGTAGTTAATGAATCTTCGAGATCGCGTAACGATGTATCTGGTAAATCCTCAAAGCAATTCCTCGCAACCAGTCCGTTTGCCATAAACGGTTTCATCCAGTATGCCGGACGGCGGGCTATGGGTGATTAGGATGTCGCAGATTGCGCTGCTTTTTGTTTCTTATTGTCCTGCGCAGCAACCGACCAAATGAACAAACCCCATGCGCCAAAAGCGATGATTGCGCCGGGAATCATGTTGCCACTCCCATCCCGCTCATCATGGCGATGAAACTGATGATCCAACTAAGAATAACCGGATTAAAACGCCCATAAATAACTTATTTCGGAATAAGAAGAAGTTTTCAACCGACAGCCAAATATACGGAATTCTACCGTTTTAATATTATTATTATCTTGCCGCATGGTATTCTCCGAATCATTATTGCATACCGTAGAAACGGCCATTAAGGATGTGTCGCCGCACGACTTCCGTATCCAAGCGATAAGGCCTGTTGCGGGGGGAGATATTAACCGGTCGTATCAGCTCAGAACGAAACAAGGCTGCTATTTCGCCAAGGTGAACGACGCTCCACAGGCCATGCCCATGTTCCTTGCCGAATTACGGGGACTGAAGTTGCTGCACGGTGCGGTACCGAGGGGCCATATCGCTGAACCCGTTAGCGTCGGCCAGGCGCATGGCGAGGCATTCTTGCTCCTGGCTTGGGTGGATACCGGAAACAAGCACAGCGATGCGGGGCAGGAAGCACTCGGCCGGCTCTTGGCCCAGCTGCATCGCCGGCATGCCAGCGCTTACGGGTTGGATCACAGTAACTTTATCGGTCGGCTGCCTCAAGACAACACCCCCTCGGCAGACTGGGCTGCTTTCTTTATCGGACAGCGGCTGCAAAAACAGTTACAGTTGGCCAAGCATTACCTGAACGGTACCGGTTTGCTGGATCAGTTTGCGTCACTGTTTGACCGTCTGCCCGACCGGTATCCCTATGAACCGCCCTCACTACTACATGGCGATCTGTGGGGCGGCAACTACCTTGTCAATACAGCCGGCCAGCCGGTATTGATAGACCCGGCTGTTTATCATGGCCACCGCGAAGTCGATATCGCCATGACCAAGCTGTTTGGTGGCTTCTCCAGCCGGTTTTATGCTGCCTATCATGAAGCCTACCCGCTCCAACCGGACTGGGAAGAAAGGATAGACCTATGGAATCTTTATCCGCTATTGGTGCACCTCAACCTGTTCGGCCCATCTTACATACAACCCATAAAACGGAGCCTAAACAACATTCTGGGCGCCTAACCTGGCCCTCATCGACCCATACAGCCCTTAACGTGCTGTTGAGCGGAATCGCAAAGGAAGCGGCCAGCCTTGTTTGCAGCGTCGATATCGACAAGTTTACCGGTAGCCGCGGGCGTCTGCGCCGCTGACGTGGCAGAGAACGATAATGCGAATGAAACCGCAAGTAAACGGATTTATCATTATCTTTGCCCCGTTTTTAAAATTTAGACCATCCATGGCATTACAGTGCGGCATTGTTGGCCTACCCAATGTAGGCAAATCCACCCTATTCAACTGTCTCTCCAACGCGAAGGCACAGGCAGCTAATTTTCCGTTTTGTACCATTGAGCCCAACGTAGGCGTCATCACGGTTCCCGATGAGCGTTTGAACAAACTGGCGGAACTGGTAAAGCCGCAGCGTGTGGTTCCCAATACCATCGAGATTGTCGATATCGCCGGATTGGTGAAGGGAGCCAGCAAAGGCGAAGGACTGGGTAATCAGTTTCTCGGCAACATCCGTAACACCGATGCCATCATCCATGTTCTCCGCTGTTTCGACGACGGAAACGTGGTGCACGTGGACGGGTCGGTAGATCCGGTTCGCGACAAAGAAATTATAGACACCGAACTGCAGCTAAAAGACTTGGACAGCGTGATGAAGCGCATCCAGAAGGTGGAGAAACAAGCCAAAACAGGGGGCGACAAAGAGGCGAAGCGCACCTATGAGATTCTCACTGTGGTAAAAAGCCACCTTGAATCCGGCAAATCGGCCCGCACCGCACCGATTGAAAAGGAAGACTTTGCATTTATTGCCGACCTTTCCCTGCTCACCGTTAAACCGATTCTCTATGTCTGCAACGTAGACGAAGCGTCCGTTAACGCAGGAAACGCCTATGTAGAACGCGTGCGCGAGGCTGTCAAGGATGAAAACGCCGAAATCCTGGTCATTTCCGCACAGATTGAATCGGAAATAGCCCAGCTTGACAGTTACGAGGAGCGGCAGCTCTTCCTGGAAGATCTGGGCCTGAATGAATCAGGCGTAAACAAGCTTATCCGCGCCGCCTACCAACTATTGAACCTTGCGACTTATTTTACGGCAGGCGTGCAGGAAGTTCGGGCATGGACCATTGAAAAGGGATTCACCGCACCACAGGCCGCGGGCGTCATTCACACCGATTTTGAGAAAGGGTTCATCCGTGCCGAAGTCATCAAGTATGATGACTTCATCCAATATGGTTCAGAGGCAGCCGTAAAAGAAGCCGGTAAGCTCAGCGTTGAAGGCAAAAGCTACATCTTGCAAGACGGCGACATCATGCATTTCCGGTTTAATGTGTAACGGCAGCACTTCAGCCCTGCCTGCTAACCATCTCGTTAATCCAGATGGGTGCAAACGGGGAGGTACAGCCTCTGGAAACCGGGTAGTCGCGATACAGCCCCAGCTTTTCGCCGATGGCAATGGCCCGTTCACGATGCTCAGGGTGGTATATGCCTATATTTGCTAACGCCGTATTCATCGTCCATTGCACTTCGGGAGGCGCAGCGGCCATTTCTGTTTCAATGCGGTCCAACAGTTTCCCGAGATCCAATCCTTCGGCACCGCGGGCGATTTTGCCTGCCGTCAAGCTCCACCCCGAACGGGCTGCCCACTTGTTTTCGGACACCATCCATGCTTCCCTAAGGGCTTCTTTTTCCGGATGATCTTTCAGGATGTACGCATTGAACCAGTCGGCCACATACGCATAATCCATTGATTTAACCATGCGGTCCAATTCTTCGGCCGACAGCTGTTTGGGTTTCATGATTAAAATGGCCAGTTGCCGGGCATCAAAATTCCCCGTTTCCCACAATGCCAGGCCAAGCTCGTGGTCCACCTTGATTTTTTTTGCCAGATTTCTGATGTCGCCCATTTTGACACCGAATTGATTGTCTCCCACGCCATTTTTGGTGTTAATGGCCCTGGTTTTCTCATTACCCAATGATTTGAGCTGTTCGAACACTTCGTTAACTGTCATAATCATCTTGATGAAATATCTACGTTTCTATTCAGCTATGATGCCGGTTTCGCATCACGTACAAAGGTAAGGGCCATGAAGCACTTATCACTCATACTTTAGTACCAATTGATGGTTTCACCATCGCGTTACGGGGAAATTAAACGGATGGGAAGCGAATAAGCCACCCTTACCGGTACGCCCCGTTTATATCCCGGCTTCCACTTGGAAGCCTTGTTAAGCACGCGAACGCCTTCTTCACCCGTGCCATATCCCAAATCATGGATTACCCTGATTTCATTTACGCTGCCATCGTTTTCCACCACAAATCCCAGCACGACCTTCCCATGAATGCCGCCTCTAATCGCCGCTTTCGGATAGCGGTATTTTCTGCCGATTAACGCCATTAATTTGGCTATCCCCCCGTTGTATTGCGGAGGCGTCTGGATGCTTGAATAAGGGAACGTATTGCCCTGCCTATCCGTGCTGACCCCGTATACCACAACACCGTTCTCATACTGTTCGCTAAACGTGTACCGCTGTTTTTGAAACGAACCGATCCATTTCCCCACACGCACGCCGCCCCGGTATTCCCCCTCTTCGAAATCTTTGCCTATTTCTTCCCGGACGTAGCCGGCACCATTAACCACCAATGCGGTGCCCAGCGAATCGTAATAATTCACAAGGGTATCGGTGACGACATCAGTAAACTCGTTTGTCTGGTCGTTGGGGCGTTTACCATGCCACATTTCTTTCTTCAACTGTCCGTTCCGGTAGTAATATTTCGCTTGCCCCACCCGTAACCCTTCATCGTAGAACGCTTCAGACTTTTTTCGGCCGTTCTCGTAATATTCCACCACCGCCCCGTGAAATTTGGGATAGCTTTCCGCATCAAGAATATTTCCCTTGCGTTTAAGTTGCTCATTCGGATAATACTCCTCCAGTTGAGGCAGCTCAAACCCCAATCGGGGCGCACGAATTACCCGGACATAATCAGCGCTATCCAAGTTCGCCACGATTGCTTCATTATTTTTCCGGTATGTCACCGTCTCCTGCTGGGCACACAGCCGCTCAGGCACAGTTAATAAAGGAAGAACCATTAAGGCAAACACGGCATGGTTTACAAGAAATCTCATCGCTTAGTAACAAGTTTATCTATTTAGATTGCGCAAGCCGATAGCCGAACAGTGATGCTTGCATGCCAAAAGTAGCGTATTTAACGCTGTTGTCAAAACAGGTTTTTCGTACAGTGGATTAAATATTTTTTTTGAGGTTTAAGGATTTCGAAATTTTAAATATCTTTGCACTCCCGTTCCCGTAGTTCAATGGATAGAATTTCAGATTCCGGTTCTGAAGATAGGGGTTCGAATCCCTTCGGGAACACAAATCTTACCATCAAAACGTACAAAAGCCTGCAAATTGACCATTTGCGGGCTTTTTGTTTTTTACAGCATCCTGATTCATTCAATTATTCGCATAAAAACAGTGCGTAATTCGGTGAGTCAACTCCTAACTTACTGCTACTCACTGAAAGCGCATTAAGTTGTTGAGCGACAACCCGTTCAATACCTGAACATCTTGACTACCGTAGGCTGCAAGGCTACATTTGTTCACCATAAATGATTAGTACTGATGCGTTAACTTTTTGCATCAAATAAGTTTAACAATTTTTGTTCTTTGACACTTTGATTTTTTTGATCCTGAGCGATTAGATCCT
>NZ_FOLL01000013.1 GCF_900112315.1 Parapedobacter composti
ATATCAACCGCTGGCGGCCTAGGCTAATCTCCTAAAACCATTACAGACCACAAGCCCATAATAAAACAAAGAAGGCGCCCTTTTTAGACGCCTTCGTCAGGCGACTTATTGGGCGGCGCTATTAATGTAGTATTGAAAAAAGGATCCGGTATCCGTAACAACATCACGGCCGCTGTTTCCTACGGATCGTTCAACACCTTGCAATCTGATGTTAGCGGCGCATACCGGAATAAAAAGTCAGGGCTTACGTTCCGGGGTTCCGCTTTCCAAGCGTATACAGACAACAACTATAAAATATGGGGAAGGTTTGTACGGCTGGAAATGCCGAACGGCCGGATGGAACCCATTGAAACAAGACGGTTTAATGACGCCTTCCGAACGTTCGGAGGTAGATTTGAAATCGGCTTTACCGATGTAAAATGGGCAGACAATGCAATGTTAGGTTATAATGGCTCGGATGCCTACAATGAAATCCAGCATGGCCAGTACATGACGCGTCCGTACAAAGGGCGCTTTACCGAATCGCAAGCACACGTGTTCAGCCTGAACTACGCTAAACGGGATTTGTTCACGAAAGGGCTGCAACTGACGTTCAATGGTGTGTATAGCGACCGCGACCAGTATGTCCAAGACACGGTTACCTATAACTATACCTGGTTAGGTGAGTTGCACCGGGGGCTCCGATTCAATAACGACGGTTCTGTTGATACGGTACCAACAAGAAGTCCGTTTGGAGCACAACAGGGAACGCCTACTATGGCAAATATTAACCGGAAGATCATCAACTTGCGGTCGAATCTGAATTACGACATTACGCCTAACCACAGATTGGTATTCAACCATGTATTTTATACCGTAGACAGGGAAGACACCGATGCCCTCCGCACCGTATTGGATATGAGCTATCGGGCGACCAACGACCTGAACAAACATGTCTTTTCCTTTGCACACGAAATGAATGCGTTTGACCAACGGTTGAAAACAAACCTCTTCGGTAAATTTTACCAACAGCAGATAGACCGGATAAACCCTTATCAGGCAACCGTAAACGGGGTATCTACCCGTGTCATAGACACCATTCGTAATACGAAAACAACTACCGGTTTCGGGCTGGCTGTTTCTTATGCCATTACCCCTACCATCATTCTAATCGGCTCAGGGGAAAGAGCCGTCAGGATGCCCGCGGAAGGGGAGATTTTCGGTGGCCCTGCTGAAAACGTAACGGCCAACCCTGCCCTGCGCCCTGAAATCAGCGATAATCTCAATTTAGGCGTGCGGTTGGGGACTTTTAATATCAACAGGCATCATTTGAGCGTTGGCTTTTCGGGGTTCGTGAGGAATACAAAGGATCAAATTATGCAACGTACGGATGACCGGCTCAACGAAGCTACCCAGACCTCCCCGTTTGTCAACCTTGGAAAAGCCCAGGCCATCGGGTTTGAGGCGGAAATGAATTATGTATACCACCAAAAACTGAATTTCAACTTTAATATCTCGAAATTCAATTCCTTGTTTAAAATGCGAGAGACGGTACACTACAACAAACAGGTACCTAACCTGCCGTTTTTTACGATGAATGGAACTGCACAATATCACATAGACCATGTGCTGCAGCAAAAATCAAGACTAAACCTGTATTATAATTTCGGCTATGTCGACAGTTTTAACATCACGTGGGATGAGGTACCCTACTCCAGAACGCCGACACAGTTTATCCAAGATTTTGGTGCAAGCTACATGTTCCCCAACAGCAGGTTTCTCGTGAGCGTTGACGTAAAAAATTTCACAAACCGGGCTGCATTCGACAATTTCGCCGTTCAAAAGCCCGGACGGGCGTTTTACCTTAAATTGAATTATACCATTAATCATTTCTAATCATTTAATCATAAAACAATATAAGCATGAAAAAGAGCCTCCTTAACAACATCTTGATTGGCACCCTTGCAGCGGCTGTTTCCATGGTGGGTTGTACCAAAGACAATAATGATCCTGACCCAGGCACCGATCCCGGGGAACGCTGGCTCACCGTTTCGGGAGCTTTGATGCAGGACGAACCGGGCGACGGAAATGGCGGTACGCGGGTATATTCGGTTAGCACGGATGATGCCAGGAACCCCGACGTGGCTATCAATGTTTTTGACAACGGATTCGGGGTCAAATCACAACGTACGGCGCGCCTGCAATCGTCCAAGGACGGAAATTTTCTGTACAACATCCAATATACCGGAGCAGACGGTGGTGTTTTCAATAAATATATCGTGAACGGCGGCAATAATTTCCCTGAAGCGGATGTATCAATCAATACGGCAAATTACGTCGGTACTTCGCCCCGCTGGGCAAAAGTGGATGAGCAGACCGGCATCGCGGTTAATGTTACCAATATACAGGTCATCAATGATGATAACGGCAACTATTTAGCTACGAGAGGTAAAGCTACGGTCTTGGCTATTGATCTTCAGGATGTGTCTATCCGCGGTTTTAAGGACTTCGAATTTGCGCTATCAGCCGAAGATGAAGCCTTAGGATATACCATATGGCGCTTGGACGCACCGGCGCTGAACAAAGCCGGAAACAAACTGTATATCGGTACGTGGCTACGCAAACATATTCCGGGCACCACAACTCAGGATGACGCAAGTGCCCCGAGATTGGGAACGAAAACAATCGTACTGGATTATCCGTCGCTAGCCAATCCGAAGGTCATCACGTCAACCGTGACTACCGGCGACAACAGCGGCTACCGCAGTCCGATGTCTTATGCTGCCGACGACGGGTATGTTTACCAAGCTACGCACCGGGAACTGCCAGGCACGGGAGGTTCTCATATCCTGAGGATTGGACAGGACAACGAGTACGACAACGACTATATATTCAGGCTGGATGCCGCTTTAGGCACTACAGATAGCTATATCTATACGTGGAAATATACAGGAAATGGGACCGGCATCGTGCTCTACCGCGACGGAAATGACGTAGACGGTGTTGCACGGGTAGACCTCAATGCCCGGACGGCCACTAAGCTGAACATTCCCGTTCAACAAATTAATTTCAGCCAATATCAAGGTATAACGGTTGTTGGCGAAAACGTTTATATCGCCGTTGCGCCGGTTGGCCAGGATGGAAACATCTATATTATCAACAGCAGATCTGGAGAAGTTACGGCAGGAGCTAAGCTGATCAATAAACCGGGCAACCAATATATCGGAATCCACTAATTGACGTTCGGATACAACGCAATCAGCTACGTATTTATTAAAGTCGTCTCATCATAAAGAGGCGACTTTTTGTTTTTCCTGTGCCCTGCAGGCTGGTTTTATACGTATCGATTTAGATACAGTGCTTCCGAATATCTATTTTTTTATAAGTTTGCCATCGTCATGCCAGCATATTTGCGAGTTGCTGCTCCAGGCAGCTCCACGCATACTGACATCTTAAAGACATTACTAATCAATAATACAGATGCTTAAACGTTACACTTTTGCTTTAATGGCTTGGATGCTCGTAGCACAAGCCAATGCCCAACACATCCCTACCCCGAAAGAACATTTCGGCTTTAATATCGGCGACGATTACATGCTGGCCAATTACACCGAATCGGAATCGTATTTCAGGAAACTCGCCGCCGCTTCCGACCGCGTAAGGATGGAACTTGCGGGAAAAACCTCCGAAGGCCGTAACCTGCATCTAATAATTATCTCCTCGCCGGAAAACCTTGCAAAAATCGACGATTACAAAGCCATCTCCCAGAAACTCGCCCGCGCGGAAATACCCGAAAATGAAGCCCGGGAATTGGTCGCTGCCGGAAAACCTGTGGTATGGATAGACGGGGGCCTGCACGCTACCGAAACGGTAGCCACGCAGCAGCTTATCGAAACGTTTTACCAATTGGTAAGCCGCGATGATGCCGAAACGCTCCGTATCCTCGATGATGTGGTTATCCTGCTGTTTCATTGCAATCCCGACGGGCACGAGCTGGTATCCAACTGGTACATGCGGAATGACGACGTGACCAAGCGGGCGAAAAATATCCCCGTGATGTACCATAAGTATGCGGGACACGACAATAACCGGGACTTCTACATGAACAACCTGGCGGAGAGCACCACCATATCGCGCCTGCAATACATTGAATGGATGCCCCAAATCATCTATAACCACCACCAATCCGGTCCGCCGGGAAGCATCGTGGCCGGTCCGCCCTACCGCGATCCGTTCAACTTTGTGCTTGACCCAATGCTCATCACCGGCATAGATGGCGTGGCGGCAGCAATGATAAACCGCTTGAATGCGGAAGGAAAGCCGGGCTATACCCGGCTCAGCGGGTCGGTGTTTTCCACGTGGTGGAACGGAGGCCTGCGGACGACGCCTTATTACCATAACAGCATTGGAATCCTGACCGAAGTTGTTGGCGACCCGACACCCATGAATATTCCGCTCGTACCGGACCGCCTGGTACCCAACAACGCAACCCCCTACCCGATAACACCCAGGCCCTGGCATTTCCGGGAGGCTATTGATTACTCCGTTTCAATGAACTACGCTGTACTCGACTATGCCAGCCGGTTCGGCGATGAATTACTCTATAACATGTACCGCATGGGACGCAATTCCATCGAGCGGGGAAGCCAAGATTACTGGCCGCTGAAACCCAGTTACATTGATAGCGTTAAGGCGATTGCTGCTGCCGACGTCGACGCAAATGGTTCAGGCAGTAGCCGGACAAAATTTGCAAAAAAGCACTATGATGCGGTATTTCAAAACACGGAATTGCGCGACCCGAGGGGATTCATCATACCGGCTAATCAGCCGGATTTTCCCAGAGCGGTGCATTTCATCAACGCGCTGGTTAAATCAGGCATACAGATCCATCAGGCCATGGCCGATTTTTCGGTAAACGGCAAAGCCTATCCCGCAGGATCATATATCGTCAAAACGGCTCAGGCCTTCCGGCCGCATGTAATCGACATGTTTGAACCGCAGGACCATCCGAATGATTTCCAATACCCCGGCGGGCCGCCCGTACGGCCTTATGATGCGGCTGGCTGGACACTGGCCCACCAGTTCGGCATCGAGTTTGACCGCATCACCGACGAATTTAACGGTCCGTTCCAAGCGCTCCCGTACGGCGAGCTGCAAACACCGCCAAGCCACCACTTCGCCAAATCGCCAGCGGGATATTTGCTGGATGCCCGGGTAAACAACGCCTATATTACGGTAAATAACTTGCTGGCCGCCGGCATCAAGGTGGCCCGGATAACCGAGCCTGTGGACGATCTGCCTGCCGGCTCATTTTATGTGCCGGCCAACGGCTTTGCCCAGTTGCAGCGGGCAGCGGATACACTGGGAATAAAGCCCCATGCCCTCGCAAAGAAGCCGAAGGCCGCACGTGCTGTCGCCCCGGCACGTATTGCCTTGTTTGACCGTTACGGCGGCTCCATGCCTTCCGGATGGGTAAGATGGCTATTGGAGCAATACCAATTCGATAACGTTACCGTCATCTATCCGCAGGATATCAATGCCGGCAAGCTGAACGATCGGTTTGATATCATCCTCTTCATCGGCAGCGGCATCCCGGCCGTAAGCAGCTCCGGTGGCTCAGGAGGGCCCAAGCCGGAAGATATTCCCGAACAATACCACCACATGCTGGGCAGCATCACACGGAAAACGTCTATCCCCAAACTAAAGGAATTTTTGGAAGCCGGTGGCAAGGTATTTACCGTTGGAAGCAGTACGGCATTGGCCTACCACCTTGAGTTACCGGTAAAAAATGCACTGGTTGAATTGGATTCCACGGGCCGGGAACGTCCGTTGCCGGGCGAAAAATTCTATGCGCCGGGAAGCATCCACCAACTTTCGGCCAATACAGCTGACCCGGCGGGCTGGGGCATGCCGGCGGTGGTTGACGTCGTATCCAGCAATAGCCCGGTGTTCCAGCTTACGGATGGCGCCGCGTCGGCAGGAATTACGAAGCTGGCTTGGTACGGGGCGGAGAATCCCCTGCGCAGCGGCTGGATTTGGGGCGCAGCATACCTCAAAAACGGAGTCGCCGCATTTTCGGCTCCTGTGGGTAGGGGTACGCTTTATGCCTTCGGACCGGAGATAACGTTCCGCGCGCAGCCGCATGGTACGTTCAGGTGGCTCTTTAACCAACTCTATACCCAAAAGTAAGCAGCAAGTAACATGGCGATCCGCATGAAACACCTTCTTCTTTTATCAGCGTGGCTTGTACTGGCAACCTGGGGCAAAGCGCAAACGGTACCGTCTCCTGAAGAACATTTCGGTTTCTTCATGGGCGAAGATTACCACCTGGCCAATTATACGGAGACGGAAGCCTACTTTAAAAAACTGGCTCAAACAGACCGGGTGAGGCTGGTTGACATCGGGGAAACCGAAGAGGGGCGCCGCCAGTATATGCTGATTGTTTCATCGCCCGCCAATATGGACAACCTTAGTGAATACAAGGCTATCTCCACACGGCTGGCTTATGCCGAAGGGATTGACGACAAGGAAGCGCGCCGCCTCGCTTCGGCAGCCAAGGCCGTGGTGTGGATAGACGGAGGCCTGCATTCCACGGAGATGGTGGGCACGCACCAGTTGATAGAAATAGCATACCGATTGGCGAGCGGCACGGATGCGGAAACCTTGCACATACTCGACAATGTGATTGTACTGCTCACCCACGCTAATCCGGACGGGCAAGAACTGGTTGCCAATTGGTACATGCGGCACAAAGACCCTAAGAAACGTGCTATGAACATCCCCAGGCTGTACCAAAAGTATATCGGTCATGACAATAACCGCGATTTCTACATCAATAACATGAAGGAATCGGGAAATATGAGCCGACAGCTGTTTCTGGAATGGATGCCGCAAATCATGTATAACCACCACCAGAGCGCACCTGCGGGTGCCGTGGTGGCGGGCCCTCCTTATACCGACCCGTTTAACTACAACATCGACCCGCTTGTAATGGCGGGCATCGATGCGTTGGGGGCCAGCATGCTCAATAGGCTTACCGCAGAAGGCAAGCCGGGGTTCACCCGGCTGAAGGGTTCGCCCTTCAGCACCTGGTATAACGGTGGACTGCGAACTACCACCTACTTTCACAATATTGTGGGGCTGCTCACCGAAATCATCGGAAGTCCTACGCCGATGCGTATTCCCGTGGTGCCAAACCGCCTTGTCCCCAATGGGAATACACCCAATCCGGTCACTCCACAGGCGTGGCACTTCAAGCAATCTGTGGATTATTCCGTCTCATTGAACTATGCGGTGCTGGATTATGCTGCCCGCCATCGCGAACAGGTGCTCTACAACAGCTACACCATGGGGCGCAACGCTATTGAAAAAGGCAGCCGGGACCATTGGCAGCTTACCCCCCGAAATATCGACCTCATCCAGGCAAACTACGATGCGGATCTTGAAGCGGGAACGGTGAAGCGTGACGGCGAAAATTCCAGCAGCCGGATCCCGTATTCCTATTATGAAGCGGTTTTTGCTGACCCGGCCAAACGGGACGCCCGCGCCTATATCCTGCCGGCTGACCAGCGGGACTTCCCCACGGCGGTTAAATTCATCAACGCACTGATTAAATCGGGCATTTTCGTCCACAAAGCTACGGCTGGTTTTACGGTTGATGGCAAAGCCTATCCGGAAGGCTCATACATCGTGAAAACCGATCAGGCATTCAGGGCGCATATCATCGATATGTTTGAACCCCAGGATTATCCGAACGACTTTGCGTATCCCGGCGGCCCCCCTATCCGTCCGTATGATGTGGCCGGCTGGACACTCGCTTACCAAATGGGTATTGCTTTTGACCGCGTGCTCGATGGTATAGATGGCCCCTTCGAACGGTTACCTCACGGCGTACCGGAAAGCCCTCCTGCGCAACGAATTGCGGATACCAAGCACGGGTATTTGATTAGCGCTAATGTAAACGATGCCTTCATTGTGGTCAACGATTTACTGAAAACGGGGGTGGACGTGTATCGTATACCCGAGGCTTTAGGAGACATGCCCGCAGGGTCTTTTTACGTAGGCCCTAGCGGCACCGCAATCTTGAAACAGGCAATGCTATCGCTGGGCCTGAAGGCGACACCCGTTCAGCGTGCTCCGGCCAGCGCGATCAAAATCAAGCCTGCCCGTATCGCGTTGTTTGATGTATATGGCGGTTCGATGCCATCTGGATGGGTACGATGGATGCTCGAGCAATACCACTTCAGTTTCAATCTGATTTTCCCTCAGGAAATAGAGGCGGGTAACCTCAAAACCAAATACGACGTTATCCTGTTCATCGAAAGCGGTATCCCGCCTTATCCCGGCGGCAGGTATGGAAGAACCATGCCGGATGCCGCCGAACTACCGGCAGAATACCATCATATGATCGGCAATTTATCGACCCGTAAATCCATCCAGCCACTCCGTGAGTTTTTGGAACAGGGCGGTTCCATCCTAACGACCGGCAGCAGCACCCGTTTAGCCTACCACCTGGGGCTGCCCGTGAAGGACGCATTGGTCCATAAGACAGACGGCAACGATGTACCTTTAGGCAGCGAGCAATTCTATGTCCCCGGAAGTGTGTTGCGTGTAAAAGTGAACCCGGATACAGATGCCACGTGGGGAATGGCTGTGTATGCCGATGTAATTTTCAACAACAGCCCCGTGTTCCACCTCAGGCCGGAAGCGAGGTCTGCAGGAATAGAAGCATTGGCGTGGTTCGATACCGATAAGCCTTTGCGGAGCGGCTGGGCCTGGGGCCAGCACCATCTCGAAGATGGTATTGCTGCTTTTAAAGCACCAGTGGGTAAAGGTCACCTCTATGCCTACGGGCCGCACATCACGTACCGGGCACAGTCGCACGGCACCTTCAAACTTCTATTCAATGCGCTATACCGACAGGAATAACCGCAGGCACTTTTTTCATCCATTTCATGGATATCACAAAATTTACCCCTATCTTAGCGGTTACAAAACAGAGGTATTGCTATGTTGAGTACTGTATTGGCGTTCCTTAATATCGGAACAAGTGAGATGATGCTTATCGTGTTTGTGGCCCTGCTTATCTTCGGCGGCAAAAAGTTGCCCGAACTTGCGAGAGGCCTCGGCAGGGGCATCCGTGAATTCAAAGATGCATCGGAAAGCATAAAACGCGACATCAGCGACCAGATCAACAACTTTGAGAAAGATTTGGAGGTAAAAGACGTCATCGTGGAGGACGACGAACCTAAAAAATTAACTGAAAATAACACCGCCGGAAATACCCCCGCTGCACCGGCAGGCACATACCAGCATAACCCCGGACGCGAGCCTGACTATTACGGCAGCCAGGGCCCCTACTACAACGATGATTATTACGCATCAAGCGACAGTGGAACCACCCCTGATGCGGAAGACGAAGACGACAAGACGAAGACCGCCGTACCCGAACGGCATATCGACGACGAAAAAAACGCATAGTAGCCACACGGCGATTAATCCATGAGCCACGAAATCCGTATTGCCCAAGAGCTTGCTTTGGCTGAAAAGCAGGTAAGCACTACATTGGCCCTGCTTAACGAAGGCGCCTCCATCCCGTTCATCGCCCGTTATCGTAAGGAAATAACCGGCAGCCTTGATGAAGTGCAGCTGACCCAGATCCGAGACCGCGCACAGCAGTTGCATGACCTCGACAAGCGCAGAGAAGTCATCCTGAAATCACTGGCCGACCAAGGCAAGCTAACCGCCGAACTGGAGGAACGGGTGAAGGCCGCTGAAACAATGGCCAGCCTCGAAGACCTGTATCTTCCTTACAAACCCAAGCGGAAAACCCGCGCGAGCGTGGCCCGCGAGAAAGGGCTTGAGCCCCTTGCCGAACTGTTGCTGGCACAAGACGGCTCGTCCATCCGGGATGCGGCGCAGGCATATGTGGATGCCGGCAAAGGGGTAAATGACATTGAAGAAGCATTGGCCGGCGCACGTGACATCATTGCGGAACGCATCGCTGAAGACGCCAGCATCCGGGCACAAACCCGGCAGGTGTTTCTGGAAAAAGGGATGTTTTCCGCCAAGGTAGTACCCGGCAAAGAGGAAGCCGCACTGAAATACAAAGACTATTACGAATGGTCCGAACCGCTTAAATCGGCCCCCTCCCACCGGATATTAGCAATGCGGCGCGGAGAGAAAGAAGAACTGCTCTACCTGGACATTGAAGTCAATGAATCCGAAATACTGCCGATTTTGGATCACGCCTATATCAAAGGTGCGGGCGAAGCCAGCGCTCAGGTACGTATGGCCATCTTGGACGGCTATAAACGTCTGCTGAAACCTTCCATGGAAACCGAAGTGCGGATGCTTACCCGCCAGCGTGCAGATGATGAGGCCATCCGCGTTTTTGCGGAAAACGCCCGCCAGCTGCTGCTTGCTGCGCCGTTGGGCCAAAAACGGGTGATGGCTATCGACCCCGGCTTCCGGACAGGCTGCAAAACGGTTTGCCTGGATGAACAGGGAATGTTACTCGAAAATACCGCCATCTTCCCACATAATGGTGCCGCCAGAGCGGAAGAAGCCGCAAAAACACTGCGATTCCTGGTAGATAAACACCGGATACAAGCCATTGCCATCGGCAACGGCACCGCCGGACGGGAAACCGAAGATTTTGTGCGTAAACTGGGCATACCCGAGGTAACCGTAGTCATGGTCAATGAAAGCGGTGCATCGATTTATTCCGCTTCCGAAGTAGCACGAGAAGAATTCCCGGACCACGATGTAACTGTACGGGGAGCGGTATCCATCGGGCGCAGGCTGATGGATCCGCTGGCCGAACTAGTCAAAATCGACCCGAAATCGATCGGCGTAGGGCAATACCAGCACGATGTGGACCAAACCAAGCTCCAGACCGCACTGGATGACACCGTCGTCAGTTGCGTGAATGCCGTAGGGGTGGAACTTAACACCGCTTCTAAGCAAATCCTCGCTTATGTGTCCGGCTTGGGACCTTCACTGGCGCAGCAGATTGTCAGCTACCGCCAAACAAATGGAGCCTTCAGAAACCGCGAAGAATTGAAAAAAGTGCCCCGGCTGGGCGATAAAGCATTCGAGCAGGCGGCGGGTTTCCTCCGCATACGGAATGCGGAAAATCCGCTTGATGGTAGTGCCGTGCACCCCGAGCGTTATGTCCTGGTGGAACGGATGGCTGCCGACCTGGGCCATAAGGTAGCCGACCTCCTGCGTGATGAACAGCTTCGAAAGCAGATTCCCCTGCGCAACTATATCAGTGAAACCGTGGGGATGCCTACACTTCAGGATATCATGGCGGAACTAGCCAAACCGGGGCGCGACCCCCGTGAACAATTCGAGCAGTTTTCCTTTACAGAAGGGGTGAACAGCATAGCTGACCTCCGTGTGGGAATGCGCCTACCGGGCATCGTCACCAACATCACCGCCTTTGGCGCATTTGTCGATATCGGCGTGCACCAAGACGGCCTGGTGCACTTGAGCCAACTGGCCAACCGCTTTGTAAAAGATCCGAATGAAGTGGTAAAGGTGCAGCAGAAAGTGATGGTAACAGTGACCGAGGTGGATGAAAAACGTAATCGAATCAGTTTATCCATGAAAACTGAAGAGCGCCAGACGCAGCCCCAACGCCGTAAAAAAGAGGACAGCAAAAGAGCAGGGAAGCACCAGAAACCGGAGAGCGACATGGCCTCAAAACTGGCCGCTTTGCGGAGCAAGTTCGGCTCATAATCTGGGATGGGATTCTGATGACTATCCAAACAAATCGCTGGACAAGTACCGATCACCCCGGTCGCAGGCGATGAATACGATGACCCCTTCGTCCAACTCTTCCGCAAGTCGCACAGCGCATGCCATGGCCCCTCCCGTGCTCATACCCACGAACACACCTTCCACTTTAGCCAATTGGCGCGCCATATCGGTGGCTTCGGCTTGTGATACATCCATTATCCGATCTACACGGCCCGGATCGAAGATTTTAGGCAGATAAGCTTCCGGCCAGCGGCGGATACCCGGAATCGATGAACCTTCCGTCGGTTGACAACCCACAATCTGGATGCTGGGATTTTTTTCCTTTAAAAACATGGAGTTGCCCATGATACTGCCCGTGGTGCCCATGGCGCTTACAAAATGGGTAATCTGCCCGTTTGTGTCGCGCCAGATTTCCGGTCCGGTGGTCTTGTAATGCGCCAGGTAATTATCCGGATTGGCAAACTGGTTCAATAAGTAATAGTCCGGACGCGCGCCTTTTTCTTCGGCATAATCTCGGCAAGCCTCAATAGTTTCCAGTAACGTGACCCTGGCCCCATAGGCTTCCATGGTTAGCGTACGTTCACGTGTGGAATTGGACGGCATGACCAATTCCATGTCCAGCCCGTAAGTACGCGCAATCATGGCTAATGCGATGCCTGTATTACCGCTGGTAGCCTCAATAAGCGTAGTACCCGGTTTGATGTCGCCCCGTTCCATCGCACTGCGGATCATGTTGAGCGCCGCGCGGTCCTTCACGCTTCCGCCCGGATTGTTGCCTTCCAGTTTGGCATACACCTTCACTGCCCGGTTAGCGTTCAGCTTTTTAAGCTCCACCAACGGGGTATTCCCTACACAATCAATAATGGTTGCCATATCAATGTGCTGCTTTTGAATCTACAATCTTTACCGTAGGCTGGTGATATACCGTCGAATATGGCGGTATGCTCGCTGTAAGCCATACATTACCGCCGATGATACTATCATGGCCGATAACCGTATCGCCGCCCAGAATAGTGGCTCCCGCATAAATGACCACGCGATCTTCAATCGTGGGGTGACGCTTTGTATTGGCCAGCACTTTTTCTACACTCATGGCACCCAGCGTAACGCCCTGGTAAATCTTTACCGCATTGCCGATAACCGCCGTTTCACCGATAACCACCCCTGTGCCATGGTCTATACAGAAATACTCGCCGACCTCAGCAGCCGGATGAATATCGATGCCGGTCTGCGAGTGGCCATACTCTGTCAGGATGCGCGGCAATACCGGCACCTCCAGCTTCAGCAACGTGTGGGCCAGCCGATAAAGCGATATCGCCAGAAACCCCGGATACGTGCGCACCACTTCAAATTCGCTGACCGCAGCCGGATCGCCCTCGTATATCGCCCGTGCATCGGTATACATCACCCGGCGGAGTTCCGGTAATGCACCGTAAAACGCCTTAGTGACCAACCCGTTGTTGCAGTCGGCACAGGCTTTCGTCCGGTTAAGGATATCCAGCAACTCCTTTTCAGATCGCTCAAACTGTTCTTTCAACTGTTCCACGGTCCGGCTGGGATGGGTCTGACGCTCAGGAAAAAGTAAATCCAGCAGGTTTAATGCCCACTCAGCGATGGTGTGATTAGGTGGAACATCAGCTATCTCCCGCTGTTTATCATGCAATTCCCGGAAAAATCTCTCGTTCATTACTTATTACTATCGTTTCGGCTAAGGACGTAAAATAATTACAGCTTGGCAACACTCGGCCGGTATTATTACAGAAATTCAATAAAAATAACCTCTACAACACCAATTCTCCAAACAATCGTTCCAGGCACGCCTGTGGGTCGCCGCACATGCCCGGGTGCACTGCCGAGGTTTGTATTACGGTACTACGCTTTGCCGTAAGCCACCGGAAGCGTTCTGCCGGTGGCCATTGGGCAATTGGCCCGCCGTCTGCCGTTCCTCGGCAAACGCACGCAAACGCACGCAGGTATTCCTCCAGTTCCCCGATATCCACCGAGGGGCAAAGTGCAGTTAACCGCGGTACATCCAGCGTATACCGCATGTCCAGAAAGCGCTTTCCACGGCAATATAAGATTACCCCCACATTCAGAAACTCCTCCCGCTGTACCCTGGGTACCACACGGATGACGGCATATTCAAACAGCACTACTTCTTGCATGTTGTGCTTCCTTTACAAATACTGCCGATCCGGCTATCCGGATTTCCAGAAACGCTTTATATACCGCCCTGGCCTCTTGAGGCGACAAACCTTCCATATCCACGAGCCATTCATCAGGCACCAAATCCACAATAGCCCCAATCCGTTCTGCGGTAAGCAGGGATCTTGACAGCGCATCGGCCTCATCCAGCGCTGACGCCCATGGCAACAGCACATGCTCTTTTATCTGCATAAAAGGCTTGGCGGCCTGTTCGCGCCAATTATCCCAGGTGTGGTGGAAATAAAGGGAAGCCCCATGATCGATTAACCAGAGCTCCTTATGCCACATCAGCATATTGGTATTCCGTACGGTCCGATCGACGTTGGTAATCAAACAGTCAAGCCACACAATGCGTGAAGCCACTGCCGGGTCGACCGCGGTAACCACCGGATCAAACGTAATGGCGCCAGACAAGTAGTGCAAAGCCAGGTTAAGACCTGTACTGGCCCGCAGCAAATCCTGGATCTCTTCGTCCGGCTCAGTCCGGCCAAATGCCTCGTCGAGCTGCGCAAACACTATCTCCGGCACACGTAAACCCAAAGTGCGTGCAATTTCCCCGCCGATGAGTTCAGCTATCAGTGCTTTGGGACCCTGACCGGCCCCGCGAAACTTCAGCGCATATAAAAACCCGTCGTCTGCCTCCGCAATGGCCGGCAACGACCCTCCTTCCCGCAGCGGTGTCACATACCGAGTCACCTGTACCGTACGTAGCGTCTTATCCACCCTCCAAACATAACCAACTTGCCGTTGATAAACAAACAGCACGTACATTTCAGTTTTCGCCAACGCACCGTTTAACACGTATCCGTCTGTTCGCGCAAACTGGAATCCGCTGGGCGGATATTGCATATCAACGTGAATTTAGCTAAGTTTGTCGCTTAGAATAAGCCATGGACACATCAGCACAGTACGATCAGGTTATTGCACATTGCCAGCAACTCTTCATCAAAAAGGCAGCCGACTACGGCACCGCATGGCGCATCATGCGGCTGCCCTCCATCACAGACCAGCTATACATTAAGGCACAACGCATCCGCACCTTAGAAGAAAAAAAAGTGTCTAAAGTTGGCGAAGGCATTACCGACGAATATATCGGCATCGTCAATTACTGTGTCATCGCGATGATGCAACTGGAAATCGCGGCCACAGCAGGGGAAAGCCTGCCGGTAGCTATGGTTACTGAAAAATATAACGAGGCGATACAGGAAACAAAAACGCTGATGTTTGCCAAAAACCACGACTATGGCGAGGCTTGGCGGCACATGCGGCTCAGCTCGCTCACCGACCTCATCCTGATGAAAATCTACCGCGTAAAACAAATAGAAAACAACCAGGGCCAAACTACGGTATCTGAAGGAGTCAAGGCGAATTACCAGGATATCCTGAACTATGCCGTATTCGCACTGATTAAACTTGGAATCTCCGACAACAATGGGTAAAACGCGCATCAACTATATACTGGGCTTTGCCCGAATATTCACCGGATTGCTGTTTGTCTTCTCGGGCCTTATCAAGGCCAATGACCCAACAGGCTTCGGGTACAAGCTGGAGGAATACTTCCACGTATTCCACCTCACATTCCTCAACGACTATGCCGTGCCCATCGCCGTGGTCATCTGCGGATTGGAAATTCTGCTGGGAGCGTTGTTGCTGCTCGGCTTTTGGAGCCGTGCCGTTGCTTGGGGCCTGTTGCTGCTTATCCTGTTTTTCACGTTCCTCACGTTCTATTCCGCGTTCTTTGAAGTAGTCACTTCATGCGGATGCTTCGGTGACGCCATACCACTTACGCCTTGGCAGTCTTTTGGAAAGGATCTGATCCTTTTGGTTTTTATTTTGGTTATTTTCGTGAATAAACACCGTATCAAGCCCATTACTTCCGATGGTTACACCCAGGCCATTGTCAGCGTAGCATTGATCGTGGTTTCATTAGGCGTGGGCATATATACGGTCAATTACCTGCCGTTTATTGATTTCCTGCCTTATAGAAAGGGCGCCGACCTGCCTACCCTGATGACCCTGCCCGAAGGTGCCGAAGGCGACCAGTATGAAATCATTTATACGCTGCGTCACAAGACATCAAACGAGGAAAAAAAAGTGTCTGACAAAGTTTACCTCGCTGAGGAAATCTGGAAAGACGAAAACTGGGAAATCATTGGCGATCCGGAAACAAAGCTGGTGAAAAAAGGCTATCAGATTCCAATTCCGGATTTACTCATTACCGATGCTAACGGAGAAGATTTCACGAGACAAGTGATTGCCAACCCCTATTATAACCTGGTGGTAGTGGCTTGGGATCTGAACAAAACCAACCTGAAGGCGCTGGATACCATCAACACGCTTGTCAGGAAAGCCGCTGAAGCGTATAACATGCGGGCCGTGTTGCTAACGTCAAGCAGCAACCAGGATGCCCAGCGGATCAGCGATGAGCACCGCCTCTTGACCGAAATATTTTTTGCCGATGCTGTACCGCTGAAAAGCATGGTAAGGGCTAATCCCGGCGTATTGCTCCTGCGAAACGGTGTAGTCATCGATAAGTGGCATTACAATACCCTTCCTGATTTTGCCCAATTGGATAAAGCCTATTTCAGCAAGTCTTTTTGAGCCGATCAGTTATGGAACATCACACAACAGCAAACCCCAAACCGGTATTCATCGTCGGGTTCATGGGAAGCGGCAAAACCACCTGGGGCCGCAAACTGGCCGACAAAACCGGCCGAACGTTTATCGACCTGGACGAAGTAATCGTCCAAGAGATAGGCATGCCTATCGCAGCTTATTTCACCGAATATGGTGAACACGCTTTCCGTGAACTGGAAAGCCGGACGCTGAAAAACATTGCCCCTGACCTGCCCGCTGTTGTATCAACAGGCGGAGGCACGCCGTGCTATTTTGACAACATGGCCTGGATGAACCGGCACGGGATAACGATTTACTTCCAGCTACCACCCAAGGCATTATGGAGCCGGTTAATGCAAACCGACATCGGCACGCGGCCCGCGCTAAATGGATTGTCCGGCCCCGAATTGCTGGATTATATCACCGCAAAATTAGCTGAACGGGCTCCTTATTACGAGCAGGCTTCGTATACGGTAAACCAGCTGGCCGTACGCCCTGAAGAGCTGATCGCTTTAATCAAGTAGATTTTATTGCGAAATTGTTATCTTTATACCCGGTTTACCTACTGGTTAAAAAGTCCTTTTATATGACCAAGCATTTTACTTCACTGGTTATTGCATTTGTTCTTCCGTACCTCATTAACTCCTGCGTGCCCTCGAATGTGGGCGGCGGGGATTTCCGATATTCCGCCCATAAAATTAAACTCAAAACCACGGACGACCTCTATCGTTTTCTCACCTATGATGAAACGCGGTATCCACTGGTAAGTGCGCACCGGGGCGGACCCACTGAGGGATTCCCTGAGAACGCTATTGAAACCTTTGAAAACAGCTACCGGCAGCAGCCCGTCATCATTGAATGCGACGTACGTCTTACCAAAGATTCGGTATTGGTGCTTATACACGACGAAACGCTGGAGCGCACAACAACCGGCTCAGGCAAGGTAGCCGACTTTACCTGGACCGAGCTGCGGAAACTACGGTTGAAAGATCCGAACGGCCAGGTAACGGCCTATCGCATCCCCTCGCTCGATCAGGCCCTCCAATGGGGTAAAGGCAAGGTTATTTTCACAATTGATGTTAAACGCGGTGTTCCTTACGCCGCAGTAGTTGATGCCATACGGCGCAATTCTGCAGAAGCGTGCAGCATCGTTATCACCTATAATGCCGATCAGGCGGCGGCGGTATACCAGCTGGCGCCCGATCTGATGATATCCGCGTCCATCCGTTCGGCAAGTGATCTGTTGCGGCTGAACGACCGGAACGTCCCCGACAACCGGCTTGTGGCATTCGTCGGCACCGCGGAGGTAAACAAGTCGGTATATGAACTCCTCCATGGTCACGGAATACTCTGTATTCTCGGCACAATGGGCAACCTCGACAAACAGGCAACAGCAAAAGGCGACAGCACCTATATCGGACTGGTGGAGCGGGGCGCCGACATTTTATCTACGGACAGGCCCCATGAAGCCGGCCGTGCGTTACAGAAATACCGGAGCACCCACAGAATATCCTCCCCTTTCATCAATTAATCAACGATGTCCATACAGGTAACCCAGCTCGTAAAGACATACGGCAGGCAGCAAGCGCTCAAAGGAATATCGTTTGAAGTGCAGCCCGGCAGGATACTTGGGTTCCTCGGCCCCAACGGGGCGGGGAAATCAACCACCATGAAAATCCTTGCCGGCAGTCTACCGCCAACGAGCGGGCAGGCCTTGATCTGTGGCGTTGATATCCGGCTGAATAGTCTTGATGCGCGCCGGCATACCGGCTACCTGCCGGAAAACAATCCGTTATACCACGAGATGTATGTGCAGGAAGCCCTGTCATTCGTCGCTGGCCTGCATGGAATCGCCGATAAAACCAACCGTATAGCAGAGGTCATTGAACTGACCGGACTGACCGCGGAACAGCACAAGAAGATCGGCCAATTGTCCAAAGGCTACCGCCAGCGGGTAGGCATTGCCCAGGCCATCCTCCACAACCCGGAAGTGCTTATCCTCGACGAACCCACTTCAGGGCTGGACCCCAACCAACTGCAGGAGATCCGGCAAGTAATCAAGCTGCTCGGCCGGGAAAAAACCGTGTTGCTCTCTACCCACATCATGCAGGAAGTAGAAGCAATCTGCGATGATGTTATCATCATCAACCAAGGCGAGATCATCGCAGGCTTCCCAATGGCCGAACTGAACGCCCGCTATCCGGACACTGATTTGGAAACGCTTTTCATCAGGCTCACACACGCCAACTGAACCTTTTCGCACGCAGGCCGACAGATTGATTAAACAAACTGGCACGTTTTGTGTTTATGTTTATAAGTTATTAAATTAATTAATAAACCCATATAGACATTTATACATTGTTAAACATTAAACGAAAAACCATGAAACGTGTACTTTTATTCTCTGCATTATTTTTAGTGGGAACATTCGCCGCGAACGCCCAGGAGATCAATAAACCCCAGACAGCCGCCAACGTCGGCATGGCGCCCATACAACAGGGCAATTGGATGGTTGGCGGTAGCTTAGGCAGCCTGGGATACAGTTTTGAAGGCGAAAATTTCAACATCCGGGTAGAACCCCGTGCAGGATACTTTATATCTGACGGTGTAGCTATCGGTTTGGGGTTGCTCGGGTCCTTATATACCGCCCCTGAATCTGACGCCGTTTGGGGATATGGCGTAGCGCCGTTCGTACGGTATTATTTCCCCGAAGGCGCAAGCTCCACGGGCCGCTTTTTCGCGCAAGGTGACGTGGGTATTTCAGGAAGCTCGCCGGGTTCTGGCGCCTCCCTCGCATTGGGTGCAAATGTAGGATACGCACATTTTGTAACAAACAGCGTTGCGCTTGAAGTTACCGCTGGATACAATTACAGTAAAGCCACGGTATCCGGATCAACCGGCCAAAATGGCCTGGGCGTCGCACTGGGTTTCCAGATTTACCTGCCCGGCCAACGATAGGCAATAAATAGGATATTTTTAATGTTGAAAGCACGGAAGGCCACTGCCCCGTGCTTTCTCGTTTAACAACTATTTCCTATTTTCGGAGCTTCAAAACGCTACGGAATTGCTAAGCATCTACAGGAAAGAAATCGCCGCTTATTTCAACACACTTACCGGCTATCTGGTCATCGGGCTGTTCCTGCTGGCCACAGGTCTTCTCCTTTGGGTTTTTCCGGACACCAGTATACTGGCGTATGGTTATACGACAATAGAAAGTTTCTTCCACCTGAGCCCTTATCTGTTCCTGTTTCTCATACCTGCCATTACCATGCGCACTATTGCGGGCGAAAGAAACGAAGGAACATGGGAACTGCTGCTGACACGCCCCGTCCGCCTATGGGAAATCGTACTGGGCAAATACCTGGGCAGCATCACCATCGTAGCGCTGGCGCTGGTTCCCACATTACTCTACTATTTATCGGTTTACAGGCTGGCATTGCCCGTTGGTAATATAGATTCCGGCGCGGTTATCGGTTCATATATCGGTCTGTTTTTACTGGGCGGTGCATTTGCCGCCATCGGCATGTTTGCATCGGCGCTCACCCGCAATGCTATTGTGGCTTTCTTGATTGCGCTGGCCCTTTCTTTCCTACTGTTTTATGCGTTTGATGCACTGAGCGGTTTACAGCTTTTTTCGACCTATGCCTATCAGGTGTCCGCGTTAGGCATTCAAGCCCATTATGAAGCCATCAGCCGGGGCGTACTGGACAGCCGTGATTTGGCTTATTTTCTGAGCATTGCTACGCTGTTTCTCGCGCTGACCCAGTTAACGCTGGCAGCGGACCGCATACCGCGCAAGCATGCTATCCGGCAGGGAATGGCCGTAGTTGCAGGCATAATACTCATTAACGTATTGGGGCACGGCATTGTCAGCCGCATTGATTTCACCGCCGAAAAACGGTATACGCTTTCTCCCCTATCCAAACAAACCTTGGCCAGCCTGGGCGCTGCGACCCATGTAACCGTATTCCTTGACGGTGAACTGCCCGCTGGCTTCACCCGGTTGAAAAGGGCTACGACCGATTTGCTCAATGACCTCAAAGCACACTCCGGCGGAAAGCTGACATTCAGCTTTGCCAACCCCCTGGACGGTGATACACGGCAACGGCAGGAAAACATGCTGGCATTGGCTGAACGCGGGATCAGTCCGACAAACCTGAACGTCCGCACAGCAAGCGGATTTAAGCAGCAATTGATTGTTCCAGCAGCCCTCATCACCGGGGAAGATGTGGAAATCCCCGTCAATCTGCTGCAAAACCGTACCGGAGCATCGCATGAACAAGTGTTGAATAATTCCGTCGAGAACCTGGAATATGCCTTTGTGTCGGCCCTGCGTAACGTCGCCGAAGGCGGACGCCCCTTAGTGGGCTTTACCGAAGGGCACGGCGAATTGAACAATGTACAACTCCAAGGAGCCATTCAAGCCCTGATAAGCAGTTATGCAGTAGGCTTCGTAAATTTGGACAGCATAAGCCTGGCTGATCTCGGTCAGTTGAGCGCACTTATCGTCGCCAAACCCACCCGCCCCTTTACCGAGACCGAAAAGTACAAGATAAACCACTTTGTAATGGAAGGAGG
Organism: Parapedobacter composti; assembly: GCF_900112315.1. Lineage (GTDB taxonomy): Bacteria > Bacteroidota > Bacteroidia > Sphingobacteriales > Sphingobacteriaceae > Parapedobacter > Parapedobacter composti. The sequence goes on from NZ_FOLL01000013.1 coordinate 21,145, forward strand.
AAGCCTGCTCTGGGCCGTTGATCAGTCGACCGCAGATTTAGACAGCCTCCGTACAACGGGCGACCAAATTGCGGTGGCGCACCGGCTCAACCTGGACGATCTCTTGTTTACCTACGGCGTCCGGTTCAATTATGATTTGATAGCAGACATGAACTGCGCACAGATACCGCTGACCGTCGGACACGTGGGCAACCAAACGCAAATAGAACTAGCTCCGTGGCTGTTTTACCCCGTATTGGTGCCCGACACGCCACACCCCATGCTTAAAAACTTAGATGGAATCCGCTGCGAATTTGTCGGCACCATCGATACCATCGCCGTTGAAGGCATCCGGAAGACAGTCATCCTGCAATCGTCGCCCTTTTCGCGGCGGCTCAACATCCCGGCGACCGTATCCCTGCAACTTGCAGGAGAAACGCCCGATCCGGAGCAGTTCAGAAAAAAACCTTACCCAGCAGCCGTCTTGCTGGAAGGGCGCTTTCCTTCGGTATTCGTAAACCGCCCCGTTCCCACGGGGATACCTGCTTCAATGACTACACCGGAGCGCGGACAGCCGGCCAAAATGGTCGCCATAGCCGATGGTGACGTATTCAAAGGGCAGGTAAATCCCGCGGACAATTCGCCGTACCCCCTGGGCTGGGATCGCTACACGGAACAGCAGTACGGCAACCGCTCCTTCTTGCTGAACGTGATGGATTACCTTACCAACGGGTCGGAGGTGATTGCGCTGCGCGATAAGGAAATCAAGCTCCGCCTGCTGAACCAAGTGAAAGTCAACAGCGAAAAAACCTTCTGGCAAACACTGAACGTTGCGTTTCCTCCTGTCCTGCTCTTATGCTTCGGCATACTGCAGTATTACATCCGCAAGCGCCGCTATGAGCGCGCCATTCAACGCCGTTTATAGGCCGTATGCAACCCAACAGGACACAGTGTTATTTCATGCTTCCGGTTTCCCTTAACCGCGTATGCCAACTGAACGCTTCTTCCAGTAGATGCGGGGTATGGCCACCTCTGAGCTGTCGGGCACGATCAAAATACGATTGCAGTGCGTCCCGGTAATCTGGGTGCACACAATGGTCAATAACAGCTTGGGCACGCTCGCGAGGTGCCAATCCGCGCAAATCTGCTAATCCGATGTCCGTTACCAAAATGTCTACATCATGCTCCGTGTGATCGACATGCGAAACCATAGGCAATACATGGGAAATACGGTTATCTTTAGAAGCCGCCTGGCTAACAAAGATGCTTAGGTACGCATTCCGCGCAAAATCGCCCGAACCACCGATACCATTCATGATGTTCGTACCGGAAATATGGGTGGAGTTCACGTTACCGTAAATATCAAATTCGATAGCCGTGTTGATGGCGATTACCCCTAAACGACGGATAAGCCCGGGTGTATTACTGATGTTTTGCGGCCTCAGCACTATCCGATCCTTATATTTTTGCAAATTGCCGAATACTCGCTCGTAGCAAGGCGCAGACACCGTAATGGATGAAGCCGAGGCAAAACTCATCTTCCCGCTATCTAACAGATCAAACGTGCTGTCTTGCAACACTTCCGAAAACATGCGTAAATCATAAAAGTTGCTCTCCCCGAAGCCAGACAGCACTGCGTTGGCAACTTTGCCTATTCCTGCCTGCAAGGGCAGCAACCTATCGGTAAGATGGCCCTTCTTGACTTCATTTTCGAAGAACCGCAGCAGATGGCCTGCGATTGCAGTAGTCTTTGCATCTGGCGGCGCAACGTCTGCCGGACTATCCGGTATGTCGGTAAAGACGATAGCAGCAATTTTATGGATATCCACCGGTATTGACCTCCGGCCTATCCGGTTTTCGGGCGCAACAATGGGGATGACATTGCGGTAAGGATAATCATCTGGTTGGAAGATGTCGTGCAAGCCATATATAGACTCCGGCACCGCAGTATTGATTTCAATGATAACCCGCTTAGCCAAAGCGGCAAACGTAACCGAATTGCCTACCGACGTGGTGGGTACGATGCTGCCATCCGCTTCAATGAAAGCCGCTTCAATTACTGCGATATCCACCGGAGGTAAGCACCGGTTATGCAGCAATTCAGCACTTTCACTAAGGTGCTGATCAATGAACAACACTTCACCTGCATTGATAGCCGTACGAAGCACGCGGTCTACCTGAAAGGGCATACGCTTGGCGAGCGCACCCGCGCTGGCGAGTTTGGCGTCTGTGTCATGTCCTAAGGATGCGCCGGTCATCAACGTAATCTTAATGGCTTCTTTCGCTGCGCGTTTCGCCAGTGCATCAAGCACCACCTTGCTGTCTCCGGCCTTGGTAAACCCGCTGGCCCCCACCACCATACCGTCTTTAAATAGTTGCGCTGCTTGCTCAGCCGTGGTCACTTTGTCAAACAGGCTCGCTGCTTTTATTCTTCCGTAAGGCATATTAATTGACGTTTAACTGATATCCTATGTTATATTACTATACAATAGTAAACGTTATATCTCGCCTGAATTTATTACATATGGCCATAATTTTATCCATTTTAGACAAAGAATGACATTTTTCTTTAATTTAGCCGCAATTTCACAATAAACCGGAATGGAGAATTACGTAAACAGGTATTACATCACCGAGGTTGACCGTTACCCCGACACCATTTATTGTCATCATGCTGTGATGGGCGAAAAATTCATCCCCGAACATAGCCACCGTAAAGGCCAATTCCTTTATACGGAAGGTGGTGTAGTGTACCTGAACACACCGGAACAGTCGTATTTCCTTCCAGCAAGACACTACATCTGGATTCCCGCAGGAGTGCTGCATAGCATACATCCCAGCACACCAGAAGTAATTATGCGCAACCTGTATTTCCCCGTAAGCGACTCAGACGATGTATTCTATGCACGAACGGCCATTTATCCGGTGAACGACCTGCTAATGGAGCTGATGATGTTTACGAACCGGTGGAACGGTAACATCCGTCCGGAAGACGAAAGCCGGTATAGCATCGCAAAGGCATTCAAAATGCTGCTGCCCGAGCTGGGACGGGATGCCTTGCCCCTCGCCCTGCCCTACCCGGATGACCCCCGGTTGGTGAAAATTGTCGATTACCTCGATAAACATATTGCCGACAACCTCGGCTTTAAGCACCTGGCCGACCGCTTCGGCATCAGCGAGCGTTCGCTCGCCCGCTTATTCCAGAAAGAACTCAACATGTCGTTTATCCAGTATTTTACTATCTTGCGCATGCTGAAAGGCCTGAAACTGCTGCTGGACGACAAACTGAGTATTAACGAAGTGGCAACCAAAGTAGGGTACAGCAGCTTGCCCACATTCAGCAATACGTTTACTAAGATCATTGGGGTAAGACCCAGTGAATACGTGAAACATCGGGGACTATGGTACAGCTAAATTGAAAAAGACACCAATTACAACAGCAATGAAAACAACCCTCATCATCGCGGCAACACTGGCCGCCGCCGTATGCGCGTGCACGAACGCCGCCAAGGAAAGCGAAAGCACCCCACAGTGGATACAGCTCTTCAACGGAAAAGACCTCAACGACTGGACCGTTAAAATTGCGAAACACGACGTAGGCGAAAACTACGCCAACACGTTCCGGGTGGAAGACGGTCTGCTCAAAGTAAGGTACGACGGCTATACCGACTTCGATTTTCAATATGGCCACATTCACTATAACACGCCGTTTTCTGCGTATCTTCTCCGCGTGGAGTACCGCTTTATCGGCGAACAAGCTCCCGGTGGCGAAGGCTGGGCATGGCGCAATAGCGGTGCTATGCTACATGGGCAGGATCCCAAAACAATGCTGAAAGATCAAGATTTCCCCATCTCCATAGAAGGGCAACTGCTCGGTGGCGATGGCACCAACGAACGTACCACCAGTAATCTCTGTACGCCCGGCACGAACGTGCTGATGGAAACAGATGGCGAGCTGTTTACGCCCCACTGCACCAGTTCAAGCTCCAAGACCTACCATGGCGACCAGTGGGTTACGGCTGAGTTCCTGGTATTGGCCGACTCCGTGGTACACCACATTCTCGAGGGCGACACGGTATTAACATACTATAAACCACAAATCGGCGGTGGTAGCGTATCAAACTTCGACCCAGCTGTAAAACAAGATGGAAAACCATTGAAAAGCGGCTACATCTCGTTGCAGAGCGAGAGCCATCCCATTGACTTCCGGAAGGTAGAATTACTTAACCTGGAGCCTTACCTACATGATCAGGCAAAGCTTAGGGAAGTGTTGGCCGGGGCAGGAAATGGCCAGTAACCTGCGGCTGTGACCTGCTGTTTTGCTTTCGCGTTGTCAATGATGCCACTCCTTGATAGGTTATCCAGCAGGGTGATGCGTCTTCGCTAAGATTAGGGAACAGTGTGCAAAAACGCCGGATTTGACTTCGCCCGCAGGGCGTTCGCAAAGCCGGAAATACCCTAAAACCGTCCTGAAATGCCCTAAAACCGTTCTGAAATGCCGCGGCACCGTACGGGTTTCCGCCGGAAGTGGACGGTTTAAAAGCATTTCCGGGCGGTGAACGCAAGGCACACAGACGAGCTCATCATTTTGGTAGCTTTCTCCCGACTTTTTACTGACTTTCTCCCCACTGTCTCCCGCCGTATCTTTAGGATTGCTTTGCCCCTGCTTTGCTTTTTCTTTGGAATTTTGTGGACACGCCGTGGACCAGCCCAAAGCGGACCGTGGGAGACGGGGGAATTTGGTCGGAAGAAAGGGGGTAGTTAAGGTGCTGTTGGCATACACGGCAAACAGCAAAAGGCCGCCCCGGAAATCGGGGCGGCCTTTTGCCTTATTATGAGCTGTAGTATTATGACAAGTTATTTACAAACTTAGTAAGCTTCGATTTATTGTTAGAAGCCTTATTCTTATGGATGACATTTTTCTTGGCCAAACGGTCAAGCATAGATATTACCCGCGGCAACAATGTCTTTGCTTCTTCCGCGTTGGTTGTGCTGCGCAGTTTCTTGATTGCATTACGCGTAGTCTTTGCCTGATAACGGTTCCTCAGACGCTTCGCAGCGTTAGACCGGATTCTTTTAATTGCTGATTTATGATTTGCCATTTATTTAGCTAAAAAATGTTACTCTTTTTTCAGACCGCAAAGATACCACCTTTTTTTAATATTCAAAACTATTCCGGCAAAATTTAAGCACTATCCTGCTATATTTGCCCCATGCAGAAATTATCCATGGAGGAATTGCAGCGGCCGTCTGTCGAGACGTTTAAAGCACAGGACAAACTTCCTGTGGCATTGGTGCTTGACAATGTACGCAGCATGCACAATGTAGGGTCTGCGTTCCGTACCTCAGATGCCTTTGCGGTGGAACGTATCATACTTTGCGGAATTACCGGCCGCCCCCCGCACCGTGAAATCGAGAAAACAGCGTTGGGAGCTACCCAATCAGTAACATGGAGCCATGTCGGGGACACTTCGGCGGCTGTCCGGGACCTCCGCAAGGAAGGCTATCGTATTGTAGCCGTGGAGCAGGCAAAAGGCAGCATCCCCCTTCAGCAATTCAAACCTACAGAAACCGAAAAATATGCGCTGGTCTTCGGCAACGAAGTGCATGGTGTTTCTGATGACGTGATGGCAAACGTAGACGCCTGTATTGAAATCCCGCAATCAGGCACCAAACATTCGTTGAACATCGCCGTTTCAATCGGCATCGTCCTGTGGAGTTTTTATGCTGAGCTGCATTTCCAAAAATCGGCACCAGTAAAATAGCAGCATCCTATTGCTTTTGGAAATACACATATTGGGCAGCTACTTTTTCGCCCCGTGGATCGATAAATCCCGCCCTGAAATCAAGGTCCCCTTTGGTAAGCTCCACTTCGTATGACGCAGTTTTTAACCTAAGGCCCGACCGGATCACTGGAGGGGATCCGTTTAGTTGAATGAAACTTTGTCCCGCCTCATCGAACTCGGGTTGTTCGTTATCGGCAGCCTCCAGTGGAAACTGCCGAACAATGATTTTATAGCGGCCGCCTTCCGGTATGGAGAGCTTCCAGACGCCTGAAGCGCTATTTTTCTCACGCCGAATCAGCTCTTGGCTCCAAGCCGGATAGCTCTCGTCATCGGGGAATAAGTCCATGCAATTAATAGGCGTTTGCGCTACGGGAGAAATCGGTATGCGAACAAAAGGGTATCGCGTATTTTCCGCTTCAACTTCAGACCACCATCGTTCGTATTCCTGTTTTAGCATTACCGCCGTGTCGGGATACCGCATAGCCACATTACGTCGTTGCTCTGGGTCATCGGCCAGGTTAAACAGCTCGCCATTCACCAGCCGCCAATCGCCCTTCATCACACAATAGGCTTTATATTTCTGCAAGTAACGCCCGCGCTGGGTGTCGGCGATATATATTTTGCCTGGATCGGCTGGCTTTCCCTCCAAGTAAGGCACCAAATTTTCGCCATCCAATCCTTTTAAGGTATCCCTTATGCCGCATAACGCGAGTAATGTTGGTAATACATCGAGGCAGGAGCTAAGCTGATTGACATTTTTTCCAGTTGACCAGACAGCATCCGGATAACGAATAAAGAACGGGAGACGATGCCCGCCTTCATACGGCTGACCTTTCACCCCGCGCATCCCGGCGTTGTATCCGTGGGTAACAAAGCCGTGCCGGTCTACCCTTACGCCACCTCCATTGGATGTGCCGTTGTCGGAAGTAAATATGAGGATGGTATTATCGCTTATACCCCATTCCGACAGCTTGTCCATTAACCTGCCCATGTTTTCATCTATATTATCTACCATGGCATTGTATATCGGATCTACAGCATCTGCTTGGTCTTTATACTTGTCTATATACCTACTTGGAGCGCGATGGGGCTTATGGGCGGCGTTCAGCGGCAAGTAACAGAAAAAAGGTTGATGCCCTCCGCTTTTTACGTGGTTTTCCATGTATTGAAGCGCTTCGTCAAACCAGATGTCTGTACAGTACCCGATAAAACGCTCCGCTACCCCATTCCTACAATACGTATCGTCGAAATAGGTATTCCCCCAGTAATCGGGTGTTTGCCCGATTCCGCCTCCCCCATGAATGAGCGTATATTGGAAGCCCCGGTCCTGCGGGCGCATCGGGCGATTATCACCCAAATGCCATTTTCCGAAAATGGCGGTATGGTATCCGTTCCGGACTAGAATTTCCGGCAAGGTCATGATGTCCGGCCGTAGCAGTGACCGCCCCATGATAGTATGCCATACGCCTATTTTATTATAATGCTGCCCGGTCAGCAGCCCGGCACGCGTGGGCGAACAGGTTGTACCGGTGTGGTAGTTGGTAAGCCGGATACTCTCGTCATGCAGCCGGTCGAGATGTGGTGTCTGGATAATCGGGCTGCCAAGTCTACCGATATCACCGTAACCTACATCGTCAGCCATCACCAACACAATATTGGGACGCTGCTGGGCGCTGCTGGACGTGATGGCCATACCAAGCAAGACACCGCATAGCATACCTTTAACTATATTACTTCTATGGCTTAACATCATCACTAACGTTCCAACTGATTTACTACGGGCCGAATAGTCGCGTTGTGCCGTTCAAGCAACTGGCGGAATGCCTCAATGCGGCCAGGATGCTTATCAGCGATGTCCACCCGTTCTCCCGGGTCGTGGTCGACATGATATAACAACGGATCGGCGTGTACGGTTCGCTCATGATAGGGAGATGCATCCTCCTGCGTGATGAAATGCACTTTATAAGGCCCTTGCCTGATGGCATAAACCTCTTCATCGCGATAGTAAAAAATTTCCTCACGCGGACTCTTGGCGCCATCCAGCAGTGTGCCCAGCAGATCGTACCCATCGTAAACCCTGTCATCCGGTAAATCCAGTCCGGCAATAGCGGACAGGGTGGGAAACAGGTCGAGTGTGCTGCCGAGTTCCCGGACGACTCCGGGTTTGATTTTGCTGGGCCACCAGAAAATGGCCGGTTCACGCATGCCCCCTTCAAACGTGCCCCCTTTGCCGCCCCGCAGCAGCCCCGCGCTCCCCCCCTGTTCTTCGAAAATAAGCCACGGGCCGTTGTCGGAAGTAAACACCACCAATGTATTCCGGTCGAGCCCCGTCGCTTTCAATGCATCAATGACCCGGCCGACACTCCAATCAATCTCTTCCACAACATCTCCGTACAATCCCCGGGCACTTTTGCCCTTGAATGGCGCAGACGCGAAGAGCGGCACATGCGGCATGGAGTGTGCCAAATATAGGAAGAACCGTTTGTCCTGATGCGTATGAATAAACCTCACTGCTTCTTCGGTATACCGTCTGGTGATGGTGTGCTGATTGGCCGGTCGTTCGATGATTTCATTATTCCGCACGAGCGGCACATTGAATTGTTCCGTAGGGGGCTGTTGTTTAATGGAAGCAAAATATTCCCCTTCCTGAATGCGGTCCATATCGTTACTGTACGGAATACCGAAGTAGTAATCAAAACCATGGGCCATGGGCGTATATTCTTCAAGGTGTCCAAGGTGCCACTTTCCAATGATTCCCGTGGCATAACCCGCTTTCTTGAGATGCCGTGCCAGTGTAATTTCAGTCTGAGGCAACCCGCCCTTGGAGTCCGGGAATAAAACGCGCTTCCGCTTACTGGCCATGCCGCTCCGCACGGGCAATCTGCCGGTCATCAGTCCGGCCCGGCTGGGTGTGCATACCGGTGCTGCACAATAAAAATTGGTCCACTTCTGGCCTTCGGTGGCCAAGCGGTCAAGGTTGGGGGTAGCAATCGTCGGGTGGCCATAAACGCCCAGGTCGCCGTACCCCAGATCATCGCAAAAGATGATGATCACATTCGGCCGTTCACTTTGCGCATCACAGCGGCCGGGGTGTATCGCTATCAACAAACAGCTGGAAATCGCATTAAAAATTAATCGTTTCATGTACATTGCCTTATCCCATTACTATTTTTCCCAAACTTCATAACCGATGGTTAGATCCATCATCGCTTTTAATTCCGCAGGTCGGTTCCTGAATTCGTCGGCCCATTCCCCGCCGTGCTGGGACACTCCCCAGTCGGCCTTTTCCAAATCCACCTCATCGCCATATGCAGACATCAATGCGGCTAACCGGTTGTTCAATGCGGCAACCGTATCCTGATACCGCCTATCTTCGGCAAGGTTATCGATCTCCCAGGGGTCTTCCCGAAGATTAAACAGCTGTGTCGTGGATACGCCGTTAACCATGTAGCGGATAAGTTTCCAGTCACCTTTACGTACTGCACGTTGCGTATTCTTGTAAATGTGGAACGTGGCGTCATGCACAACGTCCTGCTTCCCTGCCAATATGGAGGCAAAGCTTTTGGCGTCTACCGATGATGGCTTTTCCTTACCGAGCAGCTCGCAAAGTGTTGGAAAAATATCATTCAGATAGACAGACGCATCGCTTATTTGCTGGGATTTAATACCTGGTCCGGACCAAACCATCGGCACCTTGATGCTGTGCTCATATAGGTTTTGCTTACCCATTAGTCCATGCTGTCCCACCGCAAGACCATTATCTGCAGCGAAAATAATGATCGTGTTTTCATATAATCCCCTTTTTTTAAGCGCCGAAATGACCCGGCCGACATGATGATCCAAGTGGGAAATCAACGCATAGTATGCCCTTAAATTCTTCCTGATTTCTGTTTCTTGACGAGGGAAACCGGTAACCAGCTCATCACGCACCTTCATCTCACCGTTATTAAATGGGTGCGCCGGCAGAAAATTGGGTGGAATGGACAGTTGATCCTCGTCGTATTTTCCCCAGAACTCTGCGGGCACCTGCCGCGGATCATGCGGCGCCTGAAAAGCTACATACATAAAAAATGGATTGTCGCTGTTGTATGTATCCAAAAAGCGGATCGCTTCATCAGCATAAACTTCAGTTGAATGCTGATCTTCCAACAGATAGGGCTTTCCGTACTCACCGGACGTCTGAAAGTCGTGAATGGGGATGCGGTAATGGCTACTCATACCCCCGAACATGATTTTCCCGCCATGATCAAAACTTCGCGCGAAAGAAGGCTTTCCGTTATGCCATTTGCCGGTTCCGAAGGTGTGATAACCGCTGGCGAGCAACAGCTGACCAATGGTTTGGTGTGCGGAGTCAATGGTCGTACCCTGAGGATCGATATGGAACACATGCCGACCGGTCATGAGCATCGCCCGGCTGGGCGCACAAACCGCAGGACTCTGGGATCCCATGATGTAAGTATTGGTAAATGCGGTGCCCTGTTGGACAAGTTGGTCCAGATGAGGGGTCTGTACCTCGGCACCACCCAGTGCACCAATAGTTCCATACCGTTGATCATCGGCAAATAAAAATAAGATATTGAGCTTTTTATCCGGCTTGGGGGCACACGTCAGGGTTCCCATCAAGCACGTCAACCCCAAAACCGTTTTTATCATTTTCTTTGTCATTTCCTTGGTTTACGTTGTGCGATTAAAAGTGTACATCCCGGTGCGGTGGCAAATAGTAAGGCACGGAAATGGTATGGCGGTCTCCAGTCATTTTCGCATTTACAAAAAATTCCGGCGTGCCGGTCTTGGGGAAAGCCGCTCGGTTGAGCAACAGCTCTTCGCCTGCCGAAAGCGTCACCATAAAGCGGTCTTCCCAGATAATTTCACCAGTTTTATCGGTACAAAACAACCAGATTTCCCGTTGCTCATCCCGGTTTCCAAAATGCTGGATGCGCAAACGAACGGGAACGCGGTGATTGCCACCACCACTGATTTCCGGCCTGTGGGGCAAGTGAAGTGTCAGGATCAGCTGCTGCAGACGCGACATTTCCCTCCCTTTCGGATAGTACGCACTATCCACTGCCGTTTTCTCCTTGACATCGTTGCCGGTAATCAGAAGACGATGGGCAGACGCCGTATCCATACCGTCACGGAGCCGCAACCACGCGCCCCGGCGAAACAGGTTGCCCTCAATACGGTTACCCGAAGCACTTAGCGGGTCGTCCGTCAATATACCTGCAAGTGCAGGATACCGTTGACTATACGGCGGCTGATCGTGCTTTACCTGCCTTAGTTTCGCAAATAAATCCCAAGATGATCCGTTCTTTGCCATAATCAGCCGCCCGGCCCAGGTCTTCCCCCGATTATCGACATGCACGCCCACACCACAATCCAGAAAACTATTTTCGCGGACCACATTATCCCGTCCACCGCCGATCAGCACTGCAGCGTCACCAATCCCCTCGAACACGTTGCCATACATCAAGACGCCGCTGGCGCAGTCATCCAAATGAATTCCCCTGGCACCTAAGCTGTTTACATAACCCGGTGCGTGATGCACGTAATTGTGCCGGATTATATTTCCCCTTGCACTCCAGTCTCTGCCCGTATAGAATGCTCCCATCTCACCGGTCTCCAACAGTACCCGATAGATTTCATTATGTTCCATGATGTGGTCGTTGCCGGCAAACTGGATGGCGCTGTGAAACCCATCGTGTATGTGATTATAGGCTGCCCTATTCCCCACGCCTTTCAATAGGATGGCTTGTTCATAGCAATGAAGCCAGGTTCCGTAATGATGAATGTGGTTGCTGTCGATCCGGTGTGCTGCCGGCTGTAGCGTAAGGCGATCGCCAGCAGCTACCTGCACACCTTTCCGGCCGACATGGTTGATGCGGTTCCTGCTGATAACATGCTGCCTCCCTTCCACAACGGTGACTCCATGACCGCCTAAGTGCCGGATAGTACACCCCTCGATATTTATACGTTGGCCGCCTTCGATAATCATACCGTCGCCCACGCTCATCTCAACCACCAGATCCTGCACCGTGACGTGCGAAGCCCCGTTCAAGACAACCAGCGGCACAGTTAAATACGACAAGAAAACGGAATCTGCCGTACAATCACCCGGCGGCCACCAATACAGCCGCCCACGTTGCCTATCCAGGTACCACTCTCCCGGTTCATCCAGCTCCTCCAGAATATTGAGTGCATAATACCGCTGATCTTTGACAACACCGAAAGCGGGTGGAGTAGCCAGTTGCACGGTACGTGTCAGCGTGTCGATAGCCTTTACCGGCACATATGCATCGTGCCAATCTTTATACCAGTACCCGTACATCCATATATCCGCCCTATTTTTCCATCGCGACGGACGGTTTCCCTCATAGTGAAAGGCACCACTTTTGCTGCCGCGTTTCATGCCGGCCTCGTCTATGAGCTTTGCGCTGTCAACAGCGACTACCGGCAGGTAGTGGTAATTGGGCCACCGGGCCAGCGGCATCTGCTCCCCCTGATAAAACAACTGCGTACCCGGACTGGTGCCCGTTATCTTCGGCCATTTCCGCGTTCCAACGACGTCACGTAAATCGATATAACGGACGTACCTACGGACATCAGCGGGGACGCCCTCATCGGCGGCTAAATCAACAGCCTTTTTGAAGGCAGTGCAGGGTACCGGAATAGCCCCACGCACGTACGCCCGTCCCGGATTTTCTGCCCGGTATCGGATGGGCGCCTGCACAGAACCACTGTCCTCCTGGGTCAACACAAATGAAGTATCCAAATAATACTCCCCATCCATCAACCATACTGTAACCGTATCTGCAAGCTGGGAATCCGCTTTCCACTGACGGACGATATCACGTGCTTTCGCCAACGATGCCAGCGGTTGCTCCCGCGTTCCGGTTGCCTGGTCATTGCCGGTTGGCGAAACATAGATATCCCGCTGGCCATAGGTCCGGACGGCATCGGCATCCGGGCGCTGCCATGGGACCTTCCCCTGCTTTAACATATGGCTACGCAACAGGTTGGCCAGTTTTTCGGCAACCCGCGCCGAGTCGGCAATAATATCTGTAGTTTCACCGGGATCTTTCAAAAGGTCGAAAAGTTCGCGACTATCGAACGGATTATTCTGTACCAGTTTATACGGTCCCAACCGGGCAGCATCAATCGGCTTCCCCCCCATACTTGGCTTACCATCACGCATACTGAAAAAAAGCGGCCGGGAATGCTGCTGTGACTCTCCCGTCAATGCAGGATAAAAGCTGCTGCCGTCGATGCCCTGAGGTGATGACGCGCCGAGCATCTCCATCACCGTTGGGAAAATATCCATGGTCAACAAGACGTCATCGGATATCGAGCCAGCCTTTACGCCCCGGGGATAAGTGACGATTGTAGGCACACGCAAGCCCCCTTCATACATTGATGCTTTGCCATCCCGGTACGGACCATTGTTGGCGCCCAAATCCAACCGACCACCGTTATCGCTCGAAAAAATGATCATGGTCCGCTCATAAATCCCGTGCGCTTTCAATGCCTGAACCACCCGACCCACGCCGGCATCCAAATGTTCGATGAGCGCTACGAGTTCAGCTCTCGGTTTGGCGATGCCCGGCTGGCGCTCCATGACCCGCTTTACCCAGTTCCGGGGAGGCTGGATCGGATCATGCGGAGCATTATAAGCAAGGTACAGGAAAAATGGCTGATCTTCGGTAGCCCGTTCGTTAATGTAATCGACTGCCCAAGCGGTAAAAACATCCGTAGCATGCCCTTCAGCTGAAACCTCCCGGTCATTTTCACGCATGTAGTTTATGTCATGCCGGAGATGCGTATAGTAGTCATCCATCATATCGCCCAGAAAACCACGGAACAAATCGAACCCCCTCAGATTGGGCAAATTCGGTGCTTCCAGTCCAAGGTGCCACTTCCCCACCAACGCCGTATGGTATCCAGAACGCCGTAGTGCATCAGGCATTAACGTAGCATTGGGATCGAGGTACCCCCATGAATTTTCGGCGTTCGTCCGGATAACACCCCGAACACCGACGGCCTCGGGATAACAGCCCGAGAGCAGCGACGCGCGTGTCGGCGAACAAACAGCCGAATTTGCATAAAAATTGGTAAACATCATCCCATCTTTGGCCAGTGCATCAATATGCGGCGTCCGCATGTCTTTCGATCCATAACAACTTAAATCCGCATAACCTAAATCGTCGACCAAGATGATGACGATATGTGGAGTATCTGCAGACTGATGGTCAACAGGCTGAGCATAAAGTGTCGGCAGGCCAAACAAGGATAAAAAAAGCAATCGTTTCATCTATCAGAGATTGTTTGGGTTTTTGAAGTCGCCAAACGGATGCTTGACGGTCCGCTTCAGCGGGATCTGCATTCCTCCCGTCTGCTCCAGCCAATCAAACAACTCGCGAGCCAACTCCCGCGTAATTTCTTGGTACTCGGGCTTGGCGATCAAATTAATCTGTTCGTCCGGGTCGTTTTCAATATCATATAACTCATTGCTTCCCCAGACACCGTGGTATCGGATGTATTTATATTTATCGGTCCGAACACCGAATACCGTAGGCGTCATGGGAAAATCGTATTCCCAATAATACTCGTAAAATATCCGGTCGCGCCAAGCTACCGGACCATCGCGCAACAAATCGATGATCGATGCACCGGGCATGTACTCCGGCTTTGCTATCCCGGCATAATCAAGAACCGTAGGCGCTACATCGATATTCTGAATCAGTGCTGGAATGGTTTGTCTCCCTTTGGACAGTCCGGGACAATAGATTAAAAAGGGCACCTTTACAGACTCCTCGTAGAAATGCCGTTTATCAATAAGCCCATGCTCACCCCAGCTGAAGCCATTGTCTCCCATATAAATAACGAGCGTGTTTTCCGCAAGTCCTTCGCGCTCCAGGTGGTCCATTACGGCACCGATGCTCTCATCAACCGCTAAAAACGTCTCACAATACGCACGCACATAGTCGTCCAGTGTGCCGTGGCGGTGATACGCAAAATCCACACCGTGCCAGCTGTACCGCTGCTGCTTGACCCACTCCGGCCAACCCAGGTCGCGGTATTCATCGCCCAACGTCTGGTAATACGTGCTCGGATAACGATAAGGCTTGTCGTCATATACACCTTTATGCCTTTTGGCCGGCGTCAACGGCGCATGCACCGCTTTATGCGATAAATAGAGAAAGAACGGTTTTTTCTGGTCCCTGGTCTCCAACCAGTCCAACGCATGATCGGTGAGTAAATCCGTAATGTACGTAGAATCGCCGTAGGCTGTCTTAGTTCCGTTGATGTTCAACACCGGATTGTAATAGACGCCCTGTCCTTCGAAACTCTCCCAATGGTCAAAGCCTGGCCGGGGGTGGTCACTGTGATCGCCCATATGCCATTTACCAAAAAACGCGGTCTGATAACCCGCTTCTTGCAAATACTGCGGGAAATAAATGAGATTCTCAGGCTCTGCGGATACATTGTCCACGATTGTATGTTCGTGCGAATACAGTCCGGTCAGTATCGACGCGCGACTGGGTGAACATAGCGATGTGGTAACAAACGCATTTTTAAAGTGCGTACCCTGCTCATAAAGCTTGTCTATATTAGGCGTTTCCTGCCAGGGAATCTTACCTGTAAACCCCATAAAGTCATACCGGTGGTCATCGGTGAGGATAAACACAATATTGCGTTGGTGTTTAGGCGGCATTTCCTTCAATGCCGCGCACACGGTTGATGACGGCCCGAAGAAAAACAGGCCTACTAATAAAACTCCAACAATACTGCTACGGATTACTTTGCTATTAATATTGCTCATTTTGTTGCTTTATTGCTTGAGTGAAGAAAGTGCCTCAGCATCTTCCGGATGCACAGCGCCATCTGGCAGCGGGCCAATGTTCAGGAGCAGATTAGCCCCCGCTTGTTCAGCATCACGACGCAACCGTTTAATATCTGCAGCCGTAAGGTGGTTGCCGTCCAATGCTTTGTTATAACCCCACGTAGCGCCGCCCGGTGTACCCGGCACCGGACGCTGCATGGTATTACAGATTTCAACCGGCTTATCCCGGTTACGCTCAGCCGCCAGTTTTGCCGCCGCCAGCTGTTCGCCGACTTTCGCAGTGGCACCCCGTTCGGGAGCCACGAAATCCTCCTCGCCGTTAGCTCCCTGTTTAAATGAGATCAGGGCGTGGGGTGACAAGCGCCGAATGAGCGCGTACGTTTCCGCTATCGGAAACAGATCGGGTTTGGAATAATACCCCATGATGGGATCCAGCCAAATGCCGGCAATATCCGGATATTGTGTCAAGAGTTCGGTCAACTGATTATGCACGTATTCAATGTAATGCCTAAAATCCGCAGGTTCTCGGTACAGATACGCTTCGGGCCGGTCGCGATAAGCCGGCCGCGCGCTTTTCCATCCTGCTTCCGGCGGATAGAAATAAGGGTGCTTCCAATCAGCGGCATAAGAATAATAAAGGAATAGCCCCAGCCCATGTTTACGGCAGGCTGCTGCCAGTTCGGCTACGAGATCCCGCTTAGCGGGCGAGCGCATGCTATTGAACTCCGTTTGCTTGGTATCAAACAGACAAAACCCGTCGTGATGTTTGGTCGTGAAGGTGATATAACGCATCCCTGCATTTTTGGCGAGTAAGACAATGCGCTCAGCATCAAAGGACTCAGCGGTGAACCGATGTTGCAGCTTACCGTATTCGTCGAGGGGAATGGTATCCAGCAGCTGGATCCATTCGCCCTTACCCACCAAACTGTAAAGACCATAATGGATAAACATTCCGAATTTGGCTTCCTTGAACCAGGTCAGGTTCGCTTCCCGGGGATTTTTGTTGTATTGCTGTTTGTATTCGGATAGATATGCAGGCACTTGTGCTTTCCCAAATAGTGTGAGAAACAGCAAAAAACCGATATTTACAACGCACTTAAGATTAATTCGTAATACAGACTTCATTTCTATCTTGTAAAGTTTTATGATGTTTAAAAACACTTTAACGGACAAACTTAAGCGCCACTGCGGCTGTGTCATTGTGGCACTTTTCGTTCAGCCATTTCATCGAAGCCAATCATTTTGCGAATCATTGACACAACTGGCTTAGCCAGTTCTTTATACCCCTCCGCAGTATAATGCACATCCCCCTCTCCCATTTTATAACTTTGATATATAGTTATTGAGTGTTCATGCAAATCCAGCACTTCTACTCCATTCGCATGCATAATAGCCACGGCAGCTTCATTATAGATGAGCTCATCCCCTTCAAACCGTCCGGCTTCACCAGGGGGAACGAATGTGGTTGTTGCAAATACCAGTTTTGCCCCCGTCATTTTTAGGCGTTTGACCAATTGCTCGATATTTGTTTTATACTGATCCACGGTAAAAGCAATCGTTCCGTTGATCTTATCCCGTTGCCCCACACTAGTAGATTCCGGGTGCCGGTAACATAAATCCCACAATCCCCAATTAAACACGATAACATCATAGCTAGAATCGCCTAACCATTCGTCGATCATCCGAAGTCCCGTACCTGTATGTTGAGCGTTACCCGGGTTGTGCACCACGTCAACTTCTCCTTCGAGCATTTTTTTTACATAG
This sequence comes from Parapedobacter composti, assembly GCF_900112315.1. Taxonomy (GTDB): domain Bacteria; phylum Bacteroidota; class Bacteroidia; order Sphingobacteriales; family Sphingobacteriaceae; genus Parapedobacter; species Parapedobacter composti. The sequence continues at coordinate 38,512 of NZ_FOLL01000013.1, forward strand.
GGAAAGTAACCAAGCGAGATGGAGTCGCCGATGATCAATACCTTTTTCGAAGGAGTGGTAAATGCGAAAACGCAGAATGACATAATTATCATCCAAATTATAGCTTGCAATTTCATACGTTATTTTTTTATCCTGCAGTCACATTACAAACGTCAGTCTTTTTCTCGTTCCTTATCATTGGCTAAGCGTAGTAGTATTGACTACGTATCTGCTATTCAATTATCAATTCAATTACCGGGATTTCTATATTGAGTGGCTTTATGGTCGGAAGCTCCAAAATGACATCATTCTCACCTGCAGTGGCCTTACCATGTTCGTTAGCTGTGGCAGAGGACCTTGTCGTATACTTTATTTCCGAACCGTCGTGCAGGAACCGAGCATGCTTGAATTTTCCTTGATAATTTGGCAGATATAGCGTTTTAAAGGGCCACTGTAGTAAATGAATATATAACCTTTTTTTAGCAGGATTATAAGTCAATAGACAGCTTTGAGGTTTAACATATTCATTTGGGGCCGAAGTGCATCCGTAAATAGCCTGTTGATTGTACCTCATCCATCGCCCAACTGCGGTTAACTTTTCAATAGCGCGAGCATCAAATTCACCTCGGGAAGTTGGTCCGACGTTAAGTAATAAGTTGCCGCCTTTGCTTACTACTTCAACCAACATTGAAATGATTTGGTGATCACTTTTCCATGTGTGTTCATCCCGATGATACCCCCAAGACCCGGAAAAAGTTTGGCATGTTTCCCAGGGCACCTTACTGCCATTGCGTTCAGGCCAAGCAACGGGTATAAATTGTTCGGGCGTAACATAATCCCATCCCCAAGGCTTGTCATGCAAATCCAAGCGATCGTTTACCAGAATCTGCGGCTGCAACGTCCGCGCGAGCTTTAGCAGGCCCTCACTATCCCAATCGCTATGACCTTTGCCACGTTTTCCAGGGTAGGAATAGTCAAAAAAAAGTAAGTCAATCTTTCCGTAGTTCGTTAACAATTCTGTTAATTGATTTTTCAAAAACAGACGAAACCGATTCATATCTTTTTCATGATTCAATGTATCTGCTCCTTCAACATCTCGCAGAGGATGTAAGCGATCAATTGTGAAATCGGGGTGATGCCAATCAATCAATGAAAAATAAAATCCAACCTTCAATCCGCCTTCACGGCATGCATCTACAAAGGGCTTGAGCAAATCACGTTTAGCGGGTGTATTGGAAGCTTTGAACGCACTAAATTCGGTATCCCAAAGACTGAAACCTTCATGGTGACGCGTGGTAATCACTACATATTTCATACCTGCAGCTTTCGCATATGTCACCCATTCTTTAGGGTCATAAAGGTCTGGGTCAAATAAATCGAAATAATTGTCTTTGTATGTATTTGCAGGTATTCTTTCGCGAGATTGAACCCATTCGTGACGAGCCGGCACAGAATAGAGCCCCCAATGAATGAACATGCCGAAGCGATCATGGAGCCACCACCCCATACGCTCTTCTTTTTGTTGTGGACTTTCTATTGCCCATTCAGCGATTTCTTTCGTTTGAGCAGTAACTGCAGCCTCTAAGCCACAAAGTAATACAATTACAGAAAATGCTTTCCTCATTATTTACTAACTATTTAAAAACGTTAATTGATGAACCAGGAGACTGGATTTTACAATGCGTCAGACACTATATCATCTAAATATGCAACCATTTTTCGCACGATTTTTTCTTTTTTCTTGGCGACGTTGTTTTTTTCACCCGGATCCCTTTTCAAATCGAACAATTGATGTTCGGGCGCATTGCCGAGCTCAATACCGGTGTTCTTTTGTATTTTTGCCCCTTCGCTCGGAGATATATATTTCCATCGCCGTGAAACAAGTGACAATGTGTTGTTCAATGATTGTTGTATCACATATTGTCGTCCCTTTCTTTTTTTTCCTAACAGAGTCTTCATGTAGTCGCGACTATCCGCTAAATCGAGAGCAGACAGATCAACTTTTAATAATTGGGCAAAAGAAGCCTTAAAATCCAATTGACTAATTAACGCAGAAGACACCTGCCCAGGCTTAATTACCTGTGGCCATTTAATCAACATTGGCACACGGGTACCTCCTTCAAATGCGCTGTATTTACCTCCACGCAAATCGCCTGAAGGTAAATGGCCGCCCACTTTTTCCTTCGCCTGATCGTGATATCCATCATCTAATACCGGCCCGTTATCACTGGTAAAAAGCACAATTGTATTTTGCGCTATTCCATATTCCTCTAGGACATTCAATATTTCGCCTACACACCCGTCCAGCTGCAAAATAACATCACCGCGCGGCCCCATATTACTTTTGCCGGAAAATCGGGGATGTGGTGCCCGCGGCACGTGAATGTCATGTGTAGCAAAGTATAGGAAGAACGGATTCTCATGATTAAGTTTGATAAAATCAACAGCTTTATGTGTAAGAACATCCGCCATTTCTTCATCTATCCACCGGGCCGAATGACCGCCCGACATGTAACCGATACGACTAATTCCGTTTACAATACTTTGATCATGCCCATGAGAGGGCCGCATTTTTAGCAATTCTGGATGGTCCCGCCCGTTTGGTTCATTGCCGATTTGTTCAGTGTAACTTACATACAACGGGTCGGCCGTATCCAAATTGACTATATTATGATTCTCCACATAAACACAAGGAACCCTGTCTCCTGTCGCGGGAATAATGAAACTATAATTAAAACCAACCTCAAGCGGCCCAGGCTTTATGTCGCCATTCCAGTCCATTCCTTCAATAGGGCCAAGACCCAGATGCCACTTTCCGACAACCCCCGTCTGATAACCTGCCTGTTGAAAGATACCAGGTAACGTGGAGCTACCCGTTGGTATCAATAACGGCGAGTTTCCCGGCGCTATACCAGTGTTTGTTTTACGCCAAGCATACTCTCCGGTAAGCATCGAATACCTTGAAGGCGTACACGTCGCGGAAGTTGCATAAGCATTAGTAAAAAGCAGTCCTTCTTCAGCAATGCGATCTATATTAGGCGTTTTTATCGCCTTGGCACCGTTCGCACTGATATCACCAAACCCGACATCGTCGGTATAGATCAGAATGACATTCGGCTTTCCGACCGGTCTTTCTTGTGCTAACGGATAACCGGTAGTAGTTAACAACAAAACTACACCGAGTAACCTATCTTTCTTCTTCTTCCACATTTTTATCGTCTTCTCTTTTTAAAATTAACCCGAAATCATCTACAAACACATTACCTTGATTCCCAGGTAAACGCTTTACAAAAACATGAACAGTGTCTACGTCAGGGTCAGTCATAAATTCCAAAACACTTTCAACCCAGAAGTTATTTGACGGATATATAACCGATCCTAGCACTTCCTGCCCGTCATCTTTCCGGACACCCAACACTGCCCGTTCTCCAGGATCTAATCTGAAAAAACCTGCGAAACGATAAGTCGAATTAGGTTCTAGATCAAATATTTGCTGTTCAATTTGAGCGGTATCCTTCAACATCAAGCTATATTTACCCATCCGTAGTCTAGCGGTATCGGGTGTAGTTTGATTTTTATATCCACTTTGCACCGCTACGGAACCTGCAGTCACTGACCATGGTTTTAAATGGTCTTCGTGCTCAAAAGCAGCATTCTCAATTAAATTTCGGTGTCGTGGCAACGAAAAAGCAGTGTCGACTATCGGGTCCACATCGAAATTATGCCCCACATGCCATAGGTGGCCACCGCTTTCATATGCCCCAATATCCGGAGCTGACCCAATGTACTTGTCGTTGATCCCCTCTATGGGTATCCCAGAGTCAACAGCCGACGAACCAGCCGACAGGTACTTATCATCAATGAGCATATCATAACCAATTAAGTTATGACCCCACACGTAGTCGCTTGCGGTAATGTCTACCGGGCCTGAGAAAATATTGTTGTAAAACTCAGAACCCTGTAGGCTCGGAAGATACTTATTCCCCCATCTTGAGCGAAAACCGTATTGTACTGCGGAAAAATTGTTATGATATACCAAATGATAATGTGCATAATGGTTAATCATTAGGGCAGACAAATCTGATCCCCAAACCACATTGTGATGAGTTACAATATTTTGCGTCCCATGATCATAATATAAACCGACATTTCGATGCACACCTTTGTTATCATGGAACCAGTTATAACGGATTTCCGAATTTCCGCCTTCTATGACTGTACCATAGGTCACACCCAGATCACTGGTCAATAAACCCGAATAACTCAAATCGTTATATTGAATGATGCACTGGTACATTCCCGAATAGTCGATCACTGACCTACCACTCCGAGTTAATGTGCAATGACTGATAATATTTCTCTGACCTGAGAGCTGGACACAGCTGGCATAAGTGCCAATATAGTCTGTGTCGTGTATATATGAATTGACCAGATGATTATAACTGCCGGCTAACACGACACCACATCCAGAACTATATGCAATTTCACAACTTTGAATGACATTATTGGTACCATTGATAACAACACCTTTTTCCTTTTGAGTACCATATTGCTCATTAGCCTGTTCTGCGTGATATGGAAAATAAATGCGAAGCCCACTAAGCAGTACATGACTCGTCCGTTCGTCAGTTAAAATAGAAGCGCCATGGATTTCTATGTCCTGGATTATAATATGACGTCTATCGGCCAAATCAAAAGCATATTTACGTTGCTTCACCCGGATATTGCCAAGCGACGGTGAATCGCTGGTTGCATATATATACAGTGTTCCGGTTGTCTCATCGTAATACCATTCATTGTCATTATCCAGCATACTGAAAGCACCAAAAAGGTAATATTGCCCGCCTTCTGTTGCATTATGTTTCATAGCACCTTGGAACGGGGCTCTATTTACAATGTCGAAATGATGTCTTCCAAACCCGACAATATCAGTAGTCCAATTCGACCAGTATTCAGGGGCATGAACCCAAACATAAGCGTTTTCGAGATCATAAGGCGGCAGGAGGCTATCAACAATGCGATTGGCCGTAGTTCCTTTTTGCATGGTTGACAAAGTGGGGAACAGCAGATCTTCACCCACATTCGGCCATCTAGCAAGAACCAGCATAGTGTCATTTCGGAACACTTGGTTTTCATGACCGAGCTTCAATAACAAAGAGGTTTTATATATATTAGGACTGTGCGCTACCCAATCAGCCTGATTAATTGGATCGCTGCCACTGATAACCACCTTACCAGTTGATCCCCACGGCCGGAATACGATCTGTTGCTTGAATGTACCTGAGTACCTGGGTATAACTGTCTCCGGATATATCCCTCCTTTAATGTAACAGGTATCTCCTGCCATCAATAAATCAGCTGCCTTTTGGATAGACCTGAAGGGGTGTTGCGGTGATCCATCGCCATTCGGACTGGCGTTCATATCTACATAGTAGGATTTTGCCGAAACGGTTCTATCAGAAAATAAAACGGCCAAGAATATCATATAAAGGCTAATAAAACCACTTTTGAAACGAAGCCCTGTAATCTGCCTTCTGTGCCTCGTGAAATTGCCCTCACTTGCCATATCAAAAATACCCCGGGTTTGGTACTATTTCGGGATTTAAGTCCGTTTCCCTCACCGGAATCGGAAATAGCAGGAAACGAGGGTGATATGATGGAAGATTCGAGCTTTCCGTGCGTCCGCCTTGCCATGAACGGGAAGGACCGTGCCATACAGGCAAACCTGCAGGTAAAGTTGGAAGAAATGTTCCAAACATAAATTCATACATCGTGGTACCCATTGGTGATTTCATACGGACTAAATCAAACCAACGTTTACCTTCACCGACGAACTCTAGACCCCGCTCTTCAAAAATTTTCATACGGAACTCATCTTGGGTGAGACCGGGCATCAGGTCTTGTGGCATGGTTCGCACCACGCCGTTTGCCTTTCGCGCACGCTCGCGCAGCTTATTGAAGTCGTTGTAAGCCGCAGCCGTAGGTCCATGGAGTGCGTTTTCCGCTTCTGCCCGGATAAGGTACACCTCCGACAACCTAATAACAAACCAGTCATTCTCATGGTTCTGGATATCTATCGCGTTGCCATCCCGGTACTTATTAAGATATGATTGCCTTTCTTGAGGAGCCCCCACCGGTGGAACCAACGGAAAAGTATAACGTGTTGCTCCTCCAGTTCCAGTCCAAGTTGAAAGAAAAGATACTTCTGACCGATAATCATTCGTATAGTCTCCTGTCGTATAAAATTCATGAAACCAAGGTTGCACCTTTATTTGTCCAGACCCTGTTCGATGAACCCCTTGTGCTGAAACATTTGCCAATGTATTTGGCATATACCGAAAAGGAAAATCGGACCCTTTTGAGTTTCGCAGCCCGATTGACCCATCTCGGGTAAATTCTAAACCAAAGATTACCTCTTGATATGCCTCCGCTTCTTTTTCCACATCCCATAGGTCGGCATAATTGTCTAATAAGCTGTATTGTCCTGAGACAATGACACTGTCGGCGTAGTCCTTTGCCAGCTGATAGTGCATCTCCGCTCCAACACCTGCCATATCTTGGTGACTGGCGCGTGTAAGAAACGCCAAGGAAAGTAGCGCGTGCGCCGCTCCCCTGTTGGCTCGGCCTAATCCGCCTATTGAAGCGGCGGATTTTAACGGCAACTTTTCAGATGCCTCTATCAAATCCGTTACGATTAAGTCATATACTTCATCAATAGACGCGCGAGCTTTCATGAAATCCGATTGAATAGTAGTCGGTTCCGTTCTCAAAGGAACACCGCCAAAAAAGCGAACCAAATAGAAATAGCAAAAAGCCCGAAGAAATTTTGCTTCTCCGTCAACTCTTGTTTTGTACAGGTCATTTAAGTCCATAGATGGTACGTTCGCAATAATCCAATTGCAATTATTGATTACACTGTATATTTCGCTATACGCCCATCCAATGAAGGATGTTGCTGGACTAAACGTCTTTTGTGAAACTTCGTTAAAATTCACAACCGTCGAAGACAAGTCGTCAGCAGCAAGCTGCACCAGTTTAAACGCTTCGAACTTGAAGGCATTTGCTCCTTGTAAAACACCGTAGGAACCATTCAATAGCGCGGTAACATCTCCCTCGGATTGAATATAGTTGCTTTCCGCAGGCGTGTCAAAAATCTGTTCATCCAAACTGCAACCGCTACCTAAAAGGAGCGCAACCAATACAACAATACTATACTTAGGTTTCATAATATTTTCTATACCTGATTAAAAACTTGCGTTTACCCCAAATGAGAAAGTCCGGAACAATGGGATAGTTCCAAAATCGATATTCCGGCTAAGTGCATTATTACCGATAGCGCTTACTTCTGGATCATAACCTTTGTATTTAGTAAATGTCAGCAGGTTTGAAGCATTCGCAAACACCTTTAGACTTTTCAGATACCGGAACCCGGAAAAGATAAAATTGTAGGACACATTGACGTTTTTTAACCGGACAAACGAACCGTCTTCGATGAGAAAATCGCTTACCCGATTATCAAACAGCGTACCGGAGGTTTTGGCACGTGGATAGTAATTGCTTGTTCCCGGACCTGTCCACCGGCCATCGTACGCTTCCCGCCGGGCGTTTCCGGCAACGGGAAACACCAACCCATCCGAAAAATAACGATTGAGATTCAACACATCATGTCCGATCATGCCTTGTACCAAAATCGAAACACCAATCCCCTTGTAGTTAAAATCATTGGTAAGCCCAAATATGTAATCGGGATTGGGGTCGCCGATAACCGTCCGGTCTGCGGTGGTGATTTGACCATCATGATTGACATCCACATACTTAAAATCTCCCGGAGCAGTGTTCACCACATCGGTAGGGCCGACAGCGATCTCGTCAACCGACTGATAGATCCCGTTGATCCGATAACCGAAAAAAACACCTAACGGTAGTCCTGTCCGTGCAATTGTACCATATTGACTCATAAAGTTACCCAATAGATTATTCCCATTAATCTGTTCAATATCGCCGAGGCTGATCACCTTATTCCGGTTAAATGAAATGTTGCCTGACACATTCCAATGGAAGCCTGTCGTAAGAATTTGAGCGGAAGCTTCGATATCAAGCCCTTTGTTTTCTATCTTCCCAACGTTGGTTTCATACCCTGTAAACCCCAAATTACCAGGTATAGATAAACTGATGAGCAGGTCTTTTGTCTGCTTTTGGTAGGCATCAATGGTCAGACGGTACCGATTCTTCGCCCAACCAAGATCGAGGCCTATATTAATTTGCTGAGTTGTTTCCCAATGCAAATCCGGATTTTCAAAACTTGATAGTACCACCCCGGTCAGAATATCATTTCCGACCACGACCCTACTATTAGTCAATTGAGCTTGCGTAGCACCAACACGTACGGTTTGGTTGCCCGATATGCCATAGCTAGCCCGCAGTTTCAGCTCGCTTATAACGTCGATATTCTCCAAGAACTTCTCCCTATGAGCGTTCCAACCTAAAGCTACCGAGGGGAAAAACGCCCATTTCTCGCCGTCTGCGAGGCGTGAGGACCCATCCGACCGCCCAGTAAAGGTAAACATGTATTTGTTGGCGATCACATAATTGACCCGGGCCAGGTACGACGCCAGCGCCCAACGCATGTAGCCAGTGACAGGATTAGCGACGTTATTACCATATTGCATAGCATGATACGAAAGGTTGTCGTTGCTAAAATCGCTAACACGTACGCCCGACGAACGTCTGTACCATTGCTGCCAGGTGTAACCTGCAACGGCATTGATGCGATGATTCTTGAAGATCTTTTTATTGTAATTAAGGGTATACTCCGCTAAGTAGTTAAACGCGTTGGTTTCCCCCCGGTAGGCCAAGCCGTTGTTCTGGTTTCCTACAAATGTGCCCTGGCCATAATAGCTCTGCCGTAAGCTGGAAAAATCATTGATTCCTCCATTGACTTTAAACTGCAATCCTTCGGCCAACCGGTATTGGGCATAGACATTGGCCAGCGTAGACCGGGCGCGTGTGTCGTCATCCACGTGATAAATTGTAGCTAAGGGATTGTCTGACACTGAAATATCGATATCCCCCTCGTCAGTATAGGGGATGTTTACAGGCCGGAACCGGAGCGCGGCAGTAATCACACTCCCATTAATTGCACCGGTGGTGTTCGATTGAACAACGGACTGATTGAGGGAAAGGTTGGTATTGAAATTCAACCCAAACTTAAATCGTTCTGAAGATTCCCGTTCGAAATTCGCCCGGAGGCCCCCGCGATTGAACTTCGAACGTAATACGATGCCGTCCATCGCGGTATAACTGCCGATCACGGCAAATTTATTTTTCTTATCGCCTCCGGTATAAACTACCTGGTGATCTTGTGAGTAGGAGTTTTGGTAGATGAGGTCCTGCCAGTTATAATTGTTGGCTGACAGCTCGGCAATGGCCTGCTCGTTGTACAATGAATCCTGCCCGCTGTTCAGGGCGGCTTCGTTAGCTAAATTCAGAAACTCATGTGTAGGTAACATGGGGATCTGACGGGGCAACTGATTGAGGTCTGTCCTAAAATTATAGCTGACAGATTCCTGATCAGTTTGCCCTTTTTTGGTCGTGATCAACACGACACCGTTTGCCCCCCGCGAGCCGTAGATCGCCGTCGATGAAGCATCTTTCAAAATCTCTATTGATTCGATATCGGCGGGATTCAAATTGGCTAAGGGGTTATTAGGCGGGGTCGAAGCATTCCAAAAGTCTGCTCCTGCCGTATTCGTAACCGCGGCGCTTTCATTTTCAATTGGGTACCCATCGATGACAATCAACGGTTGATTTTCGCCGAACGAGTTGACCCCGCGAATATTAAAGTTAATACCGGCACCGGGAGCGCCGGAATTTTGGGTAATCTGCACACCGGAGACACGCCCCTGAAGAAGCTGTTCGAGTGAAGAAGCTGGCCGTTCGGCTGCGTCTTCTATTTTGATGGTAGAGACCGAACCGGTTAGGTCACTTTTTTGCACGGTTCCATAACCGATTACAACTACCTCATCGATATCCCGGATTGCGGGTTGCATCATTACGTCGACAACGCGGGATGACGGTATACGTTGTTCTTGTGGATCAAACCCCACCATAGTAAACACCAAAGTTGTAGCGCTTTCCGGAACACTGATGCGATAGTTTCCGTCACTACCGGATGTCGTGGCTAAACCTGAACCTTTGACAAATACCGTGACGCCTTCAAGCGGTGAACCCGCGCCGTCGGTGACTTTACCCACTACGATACGGCGTTGCAGGGTCGTCGATGCCGGGATGCTATTGGTCACGCCTCTTGCGTGCTTGATTACGATGATTCCATCTTTAATGGTCCACGCCAGCTCTTTTCCCGACAAGATGGTTGACATGGCTTGATGTAAATCAGCTTCCCGGATGTTGGCGGTTACAGGGATCGTCGCGATATGGTCTCCCCGAAAGAAAAACGGATATCCCTGTTGTTGCTGGATTTCCCTCATCACCTCCTCCAACGTGCTATTTTTGACATTCAACGTAATGTTTTGCGCTTTGATACCAGCAAAAGCGTTGAGCGCAAGCACTGTAGTCAAAACAACGGTCAGTTTCATAATCAGCAATAATCGGTTGGTAAAAGACCAAGCTGGGTCCTTACCACAAGGTTTAAAAATCATATATTTGTCCTGTTTGGATAAATTAAAAATTGGTTTACCTAGCGGAGTTGAAAAACTTCCGGATTCGATCCAAGCAAATAGTCCGGGTGGTGTCGGAAGCACCGTCCGGATTTTTCACCGGATTGATTTGGTTAGGGTACGTGTTTCTTTGCCGTCATAATTTTTCTCATCTTTTTTATTTGATTGGTTTAACTGGTATGTTGCACTTTGGGCGAAGCAGCTTAAATCTGCCTATTCACTTAATACTATTAGCTTATTTCTACCGTCCGTTTTTTCAACCCTAAATTGCAGTCCGCTTTCTTTCAACATAGCCAAAACGGACGACAAACGCTTGTTCCGTCCAATCACGCCGTAGAACCGAATTGCAGGGACTTCTCCTTCGTATATGACGTCAATATCATACCAACGGCGTAACTGATCAAGTGCTGCTTCAGGCTCCGTCTTTTTGAAATAGAACAATCCATCTTTCCAAGCCGTATACTGATTTACATCTACTACTTCGGTTTTGATCATTCCATCCGAAACAACGGCCTGTTCGCCGGGCGCAATGGTGATTGATGATCTATGGCCAGTGGTCGATGTTACACGTACACTTCCTTTCGCCAATGTCGTTTTTAAGTCCGCTCTGTCGGGATAGGCTGAAATATTGAATTCGGTGCCCAAGACCTCAACCACTTGGCCTGCACTGATCACCCGGAAAGGGACGCGTTGCTGATGACTAACCTCAAAATAAGCTTCTCCTTCCAGCTCCACTACCCGTTCACGCCCATTGAAAACTGTTGGATACCGTAATATCGACGCAGCGTTCAGCCAAACTACCGTCCCATCCGGGAGGAGCATCCGGTAAGTCCCCCCTTTCGGGGTGGATAACTCATTAAACTTTAAATCGGCGGAATCTACAACACCTGTCTGGTGATCATCCAGCACCGTGGTACCGTCGGTATAGGTCACCGCTTCGCCAATAATGATACCGGACTGTGATTCACTCAACGCTACCCGGCGGCCGTCCGCCAAGGTAAGCATCGCCCGATTTCCTCCGGGGGCGACGTCGGGAATATCGCTGGTGCGGTTCAGCGCATCGCCGAAGAAAATCCATGTGCTCAATACTGCCAAAATCATCGCAGCCGCACCATAAACGAGGCGCCAATGTATGCGATAGGCTGGCTTACGCCAGTGCGACACGGACGTTTTTTTAGCAACACGGTCTTTCATTCGTTGTAAGGAAGCCCGATCGTCAACACCATAAGTTGTGTCAAAATCGGCGACGAGTTTGTAAAAGGAATCAGCATCAGAAGTCTGTTCTACCAATTGTTGGAAAGCCTGATGGCTTTCCGCCCATCCACGAAGTTCATCTTGCTCATTATCACTGAGTGCACCCGCGAGGTGCTGCTTCAGTAAATAAACGATGCGATTAACCGAATTCATAATTTCTGATGATGTTGTTCACGCTCAATGCATCGGCTGCCACGGTGGCAATCGATCCAACTGCTGCTGAAGCATGTTTCTTACCTGCTCTGCTTCATCTGTACCGGTGCCAGGGGCAATTGGCTTCTTTTCCGCCGAATCTTGGGCTACGTCGTAAAAACGGCCATCGTGATAGAGCTTATATCGGTGGGTCCGGAAAAACCGGGCCGCCCTTTTATCCGCACCCGGAGAATGCTTAGGATCATAGTGCGAGAAAATCCAAGCTCTTGGATTATCCGGTGTCTCGCCTTTTACAGTCGGCAAAAAACTGACGCCATCCGTATCCCAAGCCTCCGGCACCGTCGCGCCAATCGCGTCAGCAATGGTCGGCATAAAATCGGTAAAATCCACGAGATTATCCGTTTCATAGCCGGTATACCTGTATTTTCCCCAAACGATCAGCGGTACCCTTATGCCTGTGTCTATCGTTTGAGTTTTGCCGCCGCGTACCGTCGAACCATCTTTCATTGTTGTGGTAATTGCCGTCGCCGTACCGTTATCCGCAGTGAAAAGCACAATGGTGTTTTCGGCTAATCCGAGTTCGTTCAACTTACCTATAATCCGGCCTATGATTTTATCGCAATAGGATACCATATCTCCGAATAGCGCAAAATCAGGATTATGCCGCAGGGCAGTGTCCTGCGCCCATTCTTTGCTATCAGGTGTAGGGACGAACGGACCATGAACCAGCGCCATGGGATAATAAGCAAAAAACGGCTCTTCTTTGTTCCGCTCAATGAAGTCCAATAAATAATCTGCAAAAATATCCGGACCGTAGTCATCGTTGGTCGTGGTAAGTGTCTTTCCATTCTGCTGAATCAACGGCTTGGCGTACCGACTGCCAGCACGATTCAACTGCCACAAACAATATTCCTCAAACCCAAAATGATAAGGCAAATCCAGCCCTCCACCAAGTTGCCACTTACCCATGATAGCTGTTTTGTAGCCGGCTTCCTTAGCCAAATGCCCGAAGGTCTTTTCGTGGGGGTCCATATGCGCGAACTTCGTGTAGTTTTTATAATTATACTTGCCCGTCATGATTTGCACACGCGACGGTGTACACATGGCTTGGGCAAACGCATAATTGAACTTGACACCTGTCTCGGCCATATGATCCAAATTGGGTGTATGATACGTACTCCCATACGTACCCAAGCATTCCATACCCATGTCATCTGCCATGATTAAGATGATGTTCGGCCGTTTATCGGCGCGCCGATCAACCACCCCTTCCTGTGCCTCCGTTACGTTAAAGACAAACTGCAACAAAATCAATAGATATGCCGGGAGCACCAAGACATACCGTTTGTTCAGAGAGATTTTCATCATGGTTTCGCAATTTATAAATGGTCACGTTCATGCATAGAAACAAGACGCAACGGAAAATCTTACAGGAAAAATTGATTTTTTTTTCAGCGGTCCGAGCGGCAATGAACTACTATTCCCCTAATTCACATGCACACCGTGTTTCACCAATTCCTGCAACATAAGCAGGCATAGCCAAAGCTCGTTATCCTTGAATAGCTTACGGAGGGTTTCCACAGCTCGGGAACGGTTCGCAAAGACGGCGTTAGCACTCATGTCCAGCCGACGGCAAATTTCATCAGTATCTAGTTCGTCGTAATAAGTAAGACGGAACACTTCACGTTGCTTTTCAGGAAGTCTCATTACTTCCCTGTGGATTGCTTCCATGAGTTCAGCCCGTACGATCCGGACATAGGTATCAGGATCTCGGCTGAGTAGCTCCTCTAACCCCTCGTCATTGAAGTGCCGCTGGGCATGGGCTGATTTTACATGGTTGAGACAGGCATGCTTGATGGTAATATATAAAAACGCCTTGACATTATCCGTGGTCTCGAAATTGGCACGGATCTTCCAGAGCTTAACAAAACTATCAGAAACAAGCTCTTCGGCAACCTCTTGGCTTCCCACCATTCCGCGCGCAAAATAGAGCAGCCGACGATTGTATCGATCGAACAGCTGCGAAAGCGCTGCCTCATTGCCTCGCCGCAATTGCTCGATTACCGATAAGTCGGTCTCCTGGTTTGGCTTCAGTCGGCGGTAACTGTCCATGGCGGCTTTTGTGAGCTAATATCGGAATTAAGTTTAATTAACCCAAGTGGCCAGCAAAATACGAAGTTGACAATAAAATCCTCACACATTTTCACATTTCACCTTAAAACATTAGCTTTGCGGTGCAAAAGACCAAAACAATGAGCGTACTAGTAAATAAGGACTCGAAAGTAATCGTACAGGGTTTTACCGGCACTGAAGGCACCTACCATGCTTCGCAGATGATTGAATACGGAACCAATGTTGTAGGCGGCGTTACCCCCGGAAAAGGCGGACAAACACACCTTGAACGTCCCGTATTCAACACGGTGCAAGAGGCGGTAGACAAAACTGGGGCCAATGTCTCCATCATCTTTGTCCCTCCTGCGTTTGCCGCAGACGCCATCATGGAAGCCGCTGCCGCCGGCATCGGAGTCATTGTCTGCATTACTGAAGGTATCCCAACCAAAGATATGATTCAGGTAAAATCTTACCTGAGTGATAAAAAATCAAGGCTCATCGGCCCGAATTGCCCAGGCATCATCACCGCAGATGAAGCTAAAATCGGCATTATGCCCGGCTTTATTTTCAAAAAGGGCTCGGTGGGCGTAGTATCCAAATCGGGTACGCTCACCTATGAAGCCGTAGATCAGACAGTTAAGGCAGGATTAGGTATTACCACGGCTATTGGCATCGGCGGCGACCCCATCATCGGCACAACGACGAAAGAAGCGGTAGAGCTGCTGATGAACGATCCGGAAACAGAAGGCATCATTGTTATCGGCGAAATCGGCGGCGGCATGGAAGCCGAAGCGGCCCGCTGGATTAAAGAAAACGGCACAAAGCCTGTCGTCGGCTTTATCGCCGGCCAAACTGCGCCTCCGGGACGCCGTATGGGGCATGCCGGTGCAATTGTGGGCGGGGCAGACGATACAGCTGCAGCTAAAATGAAAATCATGCGCGAATGCGGTATCCGGGTAGTGGAATCGCCCGCTGAAATTGGCAAAGCCATCGCCGAAGAACTTGGTGTGAAAGCATAACGCATAAGTATATTCAAATATGGCAAAGGCACCCTATAGGGTGCCTTTGTGCTTGTATATAACCCCCAAGTTAACTAAGTTTGCGGTTATGCTATCCGATACTGAGGAAAACTACTTGAAAGCACTGCTTCGCATTACAGGCGAACAAGGCGATACCGGAGAAGCTGGCACCAATCAGTTGGCAGGACGGCTCAACGTGCGCCCAGCAACGGCCACAGATATGCTGAAAAAGCTTAAGGAAAAACAACTGGTCAACTACGAGAAATACGGAAAAATCTCGCTTACCGATACCGGTCGCGACCTCGCGGTGGCGATTGTGCGCAAGCACCGACTGTGGGAAACGTTTTTATTCGAGAAATTAGGCTTCAGCTGGGATGAGGTGCACGACATCGCCGAGCAACTGGAACATATCAAATCAGAAAAACTGGTGGAGCAACTTGACAAGTTTTTGGGTTATCCCCAATTTGATCCACATGGGGACGCCATCCCCACGGCCGATGGTGCTTACGTGAGCGAAGTGCGACTTACGCTTTCTGAGGCGAATACGGGCAACCGCTATATCATTGTAGCAGTCAGAGACAACAGCCCCGCGTTTCTCCAGTATGTAAGCCAAATCGGTATCGGTATCCATAGCGAGGTGACTGTCCTGCAGCAATATGCGTTTGACCAATCCATGGCACTTGAAATCGACGGCACAAAAATCAACATCTCGGAAAAGGTTGCACAAAACATTTATTGCAAGCCCTTGTAATTAACACATAGACAGGCTCATGGCACTATCATCAGACATCAACATAAAAAATAAAAAGGCCTATTTCGAATACCATATCCTGGACACCTATGTGGCCGGCATCCGGCTATTAGGAACGGAAATCAAATCCATCCGCGAGGGCAAAGCCAACATCAACGACGCTTTCTGTTCGTTCTTCGACGACGGCCTCTATATCCGGAACATGCACATCGCTGAATATTCGCATGGCTCATTTTATAACCATGAGGCTAAGCGCGACCGTCAACTGCTGCTGAATAGAAAAGAACTCAAGAAACTGAAAATTAAAAGCGAAGAGCGGGGCTTCACCATCGTGCCGTTACGGATGTTTATCAGCAGTCGCGGATTCGCCAAGGTAGAAATCGCACTGGCCCAAGGCAAAAAAGACTTTGACAAACGGGAAACGATCAAGGAACGGGATACCAAGCGCGAGTTAGCGCGGTTGGTTAAACGGTAATGCCGATGCGCTTCAACAGTAGCGATGCATTGAAAATCGTGCATTCGCCCGGCTTGATCGTATAGTCGAAAACCATTTCGCCATCCGTTACCTGGATATCGAAATGATAGTTGGCAATGATTCCGGGATACTCCTCAGCCAGTTTCGCTAATTGCAAATCATGTGTAGCCACCATTCCCACTCCGCCGTCTGCAATCAATTGCTTAATGATGGCTTTCGACCCCAAGTACTTATCCATTGAATTGGTACCCCGAAGCATCTCATCGACGAGGAACAATGCGTCTGATTGGTGCTTCACGCTATCGAGTACCAACTGGATCCTATCCAGCTCGGCCTTGAACGTTGAAGTGCTCTCGCTTAATGAGTCGGCAATCCGCATATAGGTAACCAAATGGAAAACGCGCAGTTGCATCCGTTCTGCACAAACCGGTGCCCCGCAATAGGCCAATACCGCATTGCTGCCTACTGTACGGAGAAACGTGCTTTTACCTGCCATATTGGAACCGGTAATCAATGCGATACGGTGGTTTACCATTGCATAATCGTTAGCCACCGCCTTTCCCGCAGGGATTAATGGGTGAGCAAGGGATTGCGCTTCCACAAACGGCTCAGACTGTTCCGTAATCTCGGGGAACGCCCATCCGGGATGGTTACGGCTCAGCGCAGCCAAACTGCCCAATGCTTCCGCCTCAGCCACAACGTCAAACGCGTTAAGGATGTCTTCACCATGCCGCTCACGCCAATCCGCCAGCGCAAATACCTGCCGGAAGTCCCACAGGGCCACCATATTCAGCACAGCCCCCACCAGCATATTCAGCCGGTAGTCCAGCCGATCGATCAATGAGGCGAGATCCTGCAGTGCGGAAGAAACCGCCTTTGAACCGCCCCCCTTACCGAGCGTTGAAACCAATTTTTTCCCCATATGGCTTTGCCAATCGCGGCTTTCAACCAGCGCAAAGGCCGCGGAAAAGGCCTCCAGCAACCGCCCCGCCCTGGATACATGTGCGGCCGCGCGGTTTATCTTTCCGCCAAAGGCCATGGCGGTCAATAGATGGATTATCGCCACTGCTACCACGACAGCCGAAAACGATGGGACAAAAACTGCCGTCGCAATACAGGCTCCCGTAATCCACGGTGCCGCTTTGACATACAAACGGGCGTACCGGTTGCCGAACAGCACCTGCCGGTTATTCAGGAAACGGACAAACTGCTCCCGGAAATCGGCCTGCACCTCCAGATTGAACCACAACGTGGCCTGTAACTGCTGATGCCAACCGGTGTCGGCAGAAAGTTCCCTGACCACCTGTTGCCTCATAATAATGGTCTCCTTGTCGGCAGGTGCAGAAAGCCAGCCCGCCAGTATACGATTGGCTTGCGGTGTGGCGCATCTGTTCATCAAGGCAAACAACGACGATTCGCCGAATACATCAAGATCGCCGCTGTACGGATGGCGACGATCGCGGTATATCTGTCCATCAGAATACCGGTTTGGGCCGCCCGCTTGCATCGTCATTTCGTTTTCATTTACTGCTAAAAAATCCTGCAGCGCCCTCCGCTTGGCGTCTAACTTGCTTTGCCGCCATACCAATCCCATAAAACAGACAACCACGAAAAAAAAGGCAACCATAACCACCCAAACATGTTCAGCCTGCACCGCTCTGAAAAGGGTTATCCCCCCCAATACAATAACACCGAGCCGCAGCAACGCATGGCGGTTGATGGCACGGCGAACAACCGCAAGCCGGGTTCCGGTTTCCGCCACATGGCGGCGATAGGTATCAAAAATAGATTCTGCCATTGTATCGCTGTTTAGGCCCCCTTACTGTTTAGCACTTACCACGCCTGGTCGCCTACCAAAGGAACAAACCGGAAAGTATCGAGTTCAATACGTTCATACTCCTGCTCCCCTATCCGCAGGATAGTGACCATCTTCTGTTCCTTTTCGCTGCCTACCGGAATAACCATCACCCCACCTATCCGAAGTTGTTTAAGCATGACCTCTGGCACAAACGGCGCGCCGGCGGTGACCAGTATCTTGTCATACGGGGCATGGTCTGGAATTCCCTTCGACCCATCACCCAGAAAAAAATGGGGTTTATACCCCATATAGGGCAGCACCTGAATGGTTCGATTATAAAGGTTGGCCTGGCGCTCAATGGTATATACTTCTGCACCCAGTTCCATCAGGATACAGGTCTGGTATCCGGATCCGGTGCCGATTTCGAGCACCTTATCTCCCGGCCTGATATGCAACAGCTCGGTCTGGTAAGCTACCGTATAAGGTTGGGAAATGGTCTGTCCGTCGCCTATCGGGAAAGCAATATCTTTATAAGCCTGATTCCAGAACGTCTCATCGAAAAAATAATGCCGCGGCACCTTGCCAATGGCTTCGAGCACTTTTTTGTCTGCAATGCCCCGGCGCTTCAACAGCTCCACCAGCTGCTTCCTTGCACCCCGCTCCCGGTAATTATCGATAAATTTGTATGCCATTGTGCACCAAAAATAAGCAGATTAACCGAAATTAAGGTCGGCCATGTCGCCCATCTGTGAATAATGTGCTAAGTCACTGATTTTATTATCACTAATAAAAGTCGCTTCCCGAGTGCTCAAGTACGTTTTCGTTTTTTTTACCTATTTTCGCATAGAACATAATGAATAACAGATGAGGCATATCCTATTGGTTGCTACGCTGTGCTTTGGATGCTTGCAGCTATCCGCACAGGTTACGAGAGTTGACACCGTAACCTATCCTACACCGGCCATTCCTAAACAACACAAAAGCAATTTCAACACCGATTTCGGATATACCGTTGCTATCAGGGCATATGCATACGAACAATTCCCTCAGCTGTTCAACCAGTCTGCCGAGCAGCCAAACCGTTCGTCATCCTTCAACGGCCTGCTATTCAAACTGAATGACAATCAAATCAGCTACCGCTTACAAGCAGCTTATTTTGACGATGTCGTCAGCCTTGACAACGCATGTGAGGGGTGTCCGCCAAGTATGACCGGACAGTTAAAAAACACGGCCATTAAAGTGGGCATGGAAAAGAATGTCAATTACTCACGTTTCCAGCCCTATTTCGGAGCCGATCTCGGCTTTATGGTACAGCGGTTTAATACCGAGGGGCACGGCCCCGTGATTGCGGAAGACAACAGAAATGCCCTGTTGTTTTCTCCATTCATCGGAGCAAAAGTATACATCGTGCCTCGGGTAGCCATCGGGGCGGAGGCAAACGTCAATATCGCTTTCACTCACCAGAAAACAAGCAACTACTACAGCGAGGCGCTGGCTGCACGGACGGCTGACCAAACGAAAAAGTACCGCTGGGAATATTTCTTTGCGCCCATAGCGGCTATTACGGTCCAGTATAATTTCGGCCTGCTCAGTCAATAATCAATAAGGATCCACATCAACCTGCACTCGTACACCCTTGTTGGCCTTATTGGTTTCAAAACGGAGCAAGGTGGCCTTCATCAGCTCCTTCACCTTGGCTACGCTAATACCGGCACGCTCCACCTTGACCAGAATACCGTAAATGTAGTGGTTGCGTACGCGCCCCACAAGCGGCACCTCGGGGCCGAATACGCGGTGAGCCAACCCTTCTCTCAACAAAGCGGCCAACCGATGGGCGGCGTCGTGGGCCGGCTGCTGCTCTTTGTGCTTAACCTCAAATCTAAACAGCCGGTAAAAGGGTGGATAATGGTAGCTTTTACGTTCTCCCACTTCGGTCATGAACATCCCCTCGTAATCGTGCTCCATCACTTGCTGGATAATCCGGTGATGGGGTGCATACGACTGGATAATGACCTTACCCTTACGGTTCCGCCTTCCTGCGCGCCCGCTGACCTGCGCAAGCAGCGAGAACGCTCGCTCGTATGCCCGGAAATCGGGGTAATTAATCAATCCATCCGCATTGATGATTCCGATTACACTCACCTTCCCGAAATCCAAGCCCTTGGCCACCATTTGTGTGCCCACCAAAATATCATAGCGATGCTCATCAAAAGCGGTGAGGACCCGATCGAAACCGTGTTTGCCCCGCGTCGAGTCTAAATCAAGACGGCCTATCCGCGCATCAGGCAACAAGATTTCCAGTTCTTCCTCCACCCGCTCCGTGCCGAACCCCTTGCTTTCAATGTGGGTGGACCCACAAGCCGGGCATACCTGCACGGGATCTTCGGAAAAACCGCAGTAATGGCAATGCAGCTTGCCACTGCTCTTGTGGTAGGTCAGACTCACGTCGCAGTGGATGCATTTGGCGATATATCCACAGGTCTTGCACTGAAGCAAGGGCGTATGCCCTCTCCGGTTCTGGAAGAGAATAACCTGTTGCTGGCTGGCCAGCGCCTGCTCAATCTCCCGCAGCAAGGTCCCGCTGAAATAGGAAAACATGTTATCCTTACGGCTCTCTTCCGTGATATTTACCGTTATAATTTCAGGCAACTGGGCATCGCCATAACGTTGGCTGATCGTGACCAACCCATATTTACCCGAACGCGCATTGTAGTAACTCTCAACGGAAGGCGTGGCCGATCCCAGCAACACCTTGGCGCTGTGGAGATGAGCCAGGTAGATGGCAGAATCTCTCGCATGGTAACGTGGTGCGGGATCAAACTGCTTATAGGAGGTCTCATGTTCTTCATCAACGATAACCAGACCCAACGACTGGAATGGAAGAAAAACAGCCGAACGCGCCCCCACAACCACCCGGTATTCGCCCTTCAGCACTTTATGCCATACTTCTGCCCGTTCATTATCGTTGAAGCGCGAATGATAAACCCCCAGCTTGTTACCGAAATGTACCCGCAGCCGTTCGGTAATCTGAGCTGTCAATGCTATTTCCGGCAGCAAATACAGCACATGGCCGCCCTTCGCTACGACTTCTTCCATTAGGCGGATGTACAACTGCGTTTTGCCCGATGCGGTTACACCGTGCAACAATACCACATCCTTTTCGTCCATTCTATCTTTAATGGCCATAAAGGCGGTCTCCTGGGCGGCATTGAGCACAAATTCGCCGGTGATTTCCACATCTTCCCCCGCCAAACGGCTTACGGCGCGCACTTCCGAGACAAATATTTCTTTTTCCATCAATGCCGTGATAATGGCCGGCGAACATCCGCTGGCTTCCATAACGGCTTGCCTGGTAATCTCCTCCTGCTGGCGGCTTAACTGCAGGTAGGCCAATACCGCATCCTGCTGCTTAGGTGCATTGTTAAGCGACTCCAGCAGCAGCTTCCGCCCTACTTCATCTGTATAGTCGGGGTGAAGCCGGACAAACGTCTTCATCTTCGGCTTATATTTGGCCGACAGCTCTTCGGAAATCAAAATGAGCCCTTTCTCAAAAAGCCGCTTCAATAACGGAAACACTGTTTTCTGCCCCAAGAGTTTAACCACATCGCTTACTTTTAATTCAGGCGAGATGTCAAGAGCATCCAGGATAAGGTACTCCTTGTCGTTCAGGTCCGAACGGTCGGCACTTGCTTTATCGGCAGCTACAATCTTCGTCTCACTGGCCAATTTCAATGCGGCTGGCAATGCGGCCTGCATCACCTCTCCCAATGTACAGAGGTAGTATGACGAAATCCATTCCCACAACTGAAGTTGCGGATCACCGACAATCGGCATATCATCCAGAATATCAATAATATACTTAGCCTCATATCGCTCAGGCGCTTGGGTGGTGATGCGGTGAATAATGGCTGAATACACCTTGTTTTTTCCGAACTGCACAATGACCCGTTTGCCGATGGCTACCTGATGGTTCCATCCATTCGGTATCCGATACGTATACGTCCCCGAAATCGCCAAAGGCAGTATAACTTCTACAAACAGTGTCGTGCGCGTATCCGCGCCGCCCGGTGTAAACTCAAGCACCTTACCCCTTATTTTTTATGGTGGCTACGAATAATCCCAACCAACCTAATATAAAGCAAAGGCCGCCGATAGGAGTTACCGGGCCCAGTATCGCGGGGTTACCGACCCCTGTAACGGCGCGTGTACTCAGGAGGTATAACGAACCCGAAAACAAGAGTATTCCAAGGGTAAATGTGATAAAAGAAAATCTAATGTACGTATTTTTAGCTCTTGAAAAGGTAGCTAAAAACAGCAACGCCACGGTATGGTAAAACTGATAGTCGACCGCTGTTTCCCACGTTTCCAGCCGTTCCGCCGTGATCCTGCCCTCAAGACCATGAGCTCCGAAAGCGCCCAGCGCTACGGCTGAAAGCCCGAAAAACGAAGCCACCAGTATGATTCGCTTATTCATCGGTTAATTAACAAGTTATGTTATGGCCAATTCTGACAGCAATATTTTGCCAAACATAGGCAATATTGGAGTGATATGCAAGGCAGTTTGAAAAGATAAGGCCGGATCGGAAAATGGCACTTTTTATGTAGGTTTGCAAAAGGGATGCGCAGCACTATCATCATCACGTCAGTACTTTTCGCCGCGGTTATTGCAGCTGCGGTTTTCTATTTTTCGGACCTTGGCGGAGGCGGCCAGTCCAAACAGAAGGCGTTGGCCCTCATTCCTGACGATGCGGTTTTCTTAACCGCTTTTGATAACGACCCGGTGGTTGCAGAAATCTTTACAGGATTTGAACTTTTCCAAGCAGTTCTCGGCGACGATCATTACCGGCGCTTGACCTATATCCGGCAAACCATGCTGCGGCAAGAACAACTGGCTTCCCTCACCGCCGGACAGGAAATAGTGGTCGCTTTCCATGCAGGAGGATCAGGGATTGACTACCTGATAGCGCTGCCTGTTACCGAACGGCTTTCGCCACGGGCGCTATTTGAGGCCATCAGCGCTGCCGGCGCGGGTATCGAGCCGCAATGGGTGGATTCAGTGAACCGCAAAGTAATGCGCCTGCACCTGCCGGAAAACATACCGCCGCTCTATGTGACCGAAGTTGACGGTGTTTTATTGGCCAGTTTTTCCGAAGAACTGCTCGACAGAGCCGTCGACAAAAAAACACCTAAGCTGACAGCCGAAACTATTCAGCATTTCCGCCGTGGGAGCAACGAAAACGCCCCACTGACCTGGTACATCAACCACAACCGGCTGGGGAAACTGACCCATACGCTGACACGCGGCAAACCGGGCAACTTCCTTCGTCTGCTGGAGGGGATGACCGGTTTTTCGGCGCTGCACATGAACTTCAGAAGCGATGCGTTCATGTTCAGTGGCAACAGCGACCTTACGGCAGACACATCTGCTTATCTGTCGCTGTATGCGCAGCAACGCCCCGTCGAACAGTCCCTTAAAAACCTGCTCCCGGCCAACACAGCCATATACATTTCGTTTGGCATCTCCGATTTTGCTGCACTGCATGGAGGAATTGCCGACCTGCTTGCCCGCCGGGATGAGATCAGCCAAATACGCGAACAGCACCGGCTGATCCGGCAGTCGCCCGGCATGTCCATTCAGGGAGAGCTGCTTCCTGAATGGGGCAACGAGTTTGCCGTAGCCGAACTGTCCAACGGCGAGGAACTGGCAATCATTGAAGTGAGAGACTCGCTGTCGTTTGCCCGTACCATCCAGCGGATCAGCACACCTTATCCGCAGAATATGCACCGCCTCAACCACTCCAACCTGCTCTATTATAGTTTTGGCGACCCTTTGAAATCATTCACCCGTCCTTATTTTACCGTATTGGGCAATTATATGATTTGCGCTAACCATACACGAACGCTGCAGCAGTTTGAAGCGGAGTATACGGCTGGAAAAACGTTAGCCACCACACCTGGCTACCGTAACTTTGAAGCCATGCAGGCCAATAAAAGCAACTTTACCTTATTCGTGAGCAATGAAAATGCTGCCCGCACCATTGCGAGAGGCCTGAGGCCGAACTTCGAGGCAGCCTATACGGACGAGGCACACTATGGTTATCATAACTTCTATGGCTGGTCCGTACAAATGTCGGGAACAGGCAACGGTTTTTTTACCCACGTCTATGGGCAATACATTGCCGAAACAACGCCGGGAGCCACGCCGGCGTGGACCTTTACCCTGAACGGCCGGTTAAGCAGCGTTCCGGCGGTATTGGCTTATGACGACACCAGCAGGTTCATCCTTGCCCAAGATGCCAGCCATATCCTGCATGCCATTGCGGCAGACGGACAGAAACTTTGGAACGCCCAATTGCCCGGCCCCCTATTGGGTGAGATACACCAGTTGGCAGATAGCAGTATCGTGGTCACTACGGCGACGCGTCTGTACCGCTTTGACGTCCACGGCGACCCATTGCCGGGGTTTTCGCTGCCGTTGCCGTACCAAGCGAGCCACGGCGCAACGGTTTCTGAAAATGCGAACGACGTCCGTTTCTTTATTCCAGCCAAAAACCGCATCATGGCCTACGATGCCAGAGGCAAGCCCCTGCAGGGCTGGGAAAACAAGACCCTAACGGGTGCCATCTTGTTCGATCTGAAAACCGCCGACGTAGGAAACGTCAGCTACATCATCGCCGCAACAGATGCGGGGAGACGATACTTCTTCCAAGACAACGGCCGGCAGGTATCGGTGCAGGAAAATGGCGCGCCGGAGGCATGGCGCAATCCGGTAAGTGTCTATACGGCCGGAGGCCAGCCTGAACATGCTTGGACAGCCACTACCGACACTTCCGGCAGGCTCTTCGTTACGGCGTTTGACTTTGTTCAGTCTGACAAATCTGTAGGGCAGTGGACCACGCAGCACACGTTCGATGCCGTGAACATTGAGGGCGCGTCAACGCCAGAACTGGTCTTTACCGACGAAGGGCAGCTATCTGTATACCGTTATGAAGATGGCAGTCCTGTATATCACTATGATTTCAAGCGGCAACTTGCATCCCGCCCGCAATTTTTCAGGTTGGCCGATGGCACCCACCGCATCGGCATCGCCACCGGAGGAAACCAGTTGATCTATGTGTTCAACACCGATGGAACCGTGGTTAAGGGATTCCCTGTAAGCGGAAGCCCTTACTTTTATTACGGGTTGCTTAACGGCGGACAGCACGTATTGCTATGCAGTAAAAACGACCGAAACCTGTATTGTTACCGTTTTTGACACATTAATTCTTCAACCGTAGGTCCACCGTTTTTGATCCGGACAATGGACGCACGCCCATACCTGGACTATTGGTGTATTGCGCCGTAATGCGGAGCACGGTTTCCCCTTCATTCCCCTTCGCAGGTGGCCGGGCTACAATACTTCCCTTGGCGGGAGCCGATTTGCGCTTGTCCGACTCGTCATCGGCAAGCGACATAATCCACAGCGCGATTTGCCGCGCTTCAGCAGGCTTCATATCCGGGTGGGCGGGCATCGCTACCTCTCCCCACACGCCGGCACTGCCTTTAATGATTTTTTCCGCAAGGTAACCCGGTGCACTTGGCTGCGTTTTATATTTTTTGGCGACCTGCATATACGATGGGCCTACGCTCAGGTCATCCACTTTGTGGCATGACTGGCAGTCGGAGGCCATCATAAGACTTCTCCCAAGCACGATTTCCGATACCTGCTGATGACCCAACGATGCACCAGCTAAGTCCGTGCCCTTGACATAGTTGATGGCCACTACCAAGTTGGACGTATCCACGGGACGGCCGTGGTCATCTACTTTGACTTCGTATCCGATCGTTTCACCCGGCGTATAAAAACCGGTGGTATTGGTCAATACAATATCCACTGTCGGGTTATCATTTCCTGCGTAAACCGTCACCGGATTGCTTGTAACCCTGTTGCCCTTGGAATCTTCCACGGTTACGCTGATGGGATATTCGCCCATGGTGTTCAATGTATACGTAAGCTGCGGTTCAGTGGTTTGCTGCGTTACATCACCGATTTTCCATCTATAGGTAAGCTTATCATTTTCGTAATCGCTGGCTTCCACCGTGGCCTTCACCGTAAAGGGCACCCGGCCATTGCTTTTTTCAACAGCAATCGTGCCCACCTGCGGCGGCAGGTTGCCAGCGAGATAATCAATACGTGCAATTCCCGCATCGGGGTTCTTCGCAAACCATCCTTTGCCGTATTCCAGCACATAAAGCCTACCATCCCGCCCCACTTCCATGTCAATCGGGTTAGCAAACGGCTCTCCTTCCATAAACGGCTCCATCTTATCGAAATCACCGTTGGGCAGCATGGTCACTGCCTTGATCCATCCCCTAATCCAATCATAGATAAACAGCTTTCCTCCATAATAATCCGGATAGCGGGTCTGTTTCGGAAACATATCGGTATAATATACCGGGCCTGCCATTGCATTCCGGCCTCCGGTGCCTACCTGGGGGAAATCCGGCGAAGCGGCATACGGATACCAGATAAACGCGGGAAGGGCGGGAGGCAGTTCCTGCAACCCGGTATTGTTCGGCGAATGGTTTACCGGCCGTTCAGGATTAAACGGCTCGCCGGACCGGCCTGTAGCATAGTCAAATTCGCGATACGCATAATTGTCGCCCACAAACAAGGGCCAACCGAAAAATCCAGCTTCCCGCGCCTGGTTGATTTCATCATATCCCCGGGGGCCGCGTGTAGCTAAACTGTCATTGGCAGCATCGGGGCCCACTTCACCCCAGTAAAGGAACCCGGTTTTGGGATCTACGGAAATCCGGTAAGGATTGCGGTTTCCCATCACGTAAATCTCCGGACGGGTGCGCTCCTGCCCTTCGGCAAACAGGTTTCCCTCAGGGATTTCATAACGTCCATCCGGTAGTACTTTGATGCGCAACACTTTACCCCGTAAGTCATTGGTGTTGGCCGCAGACCGGCGGGCATCATACTGGGCATAACCGCGCCGGCCATCCAAGGGGGCAAATCCATGGTTTTTAAACCTGGATGGATCCGGCTGATCGAAAGGAGTCGCATTGTCGCCAGTCGATAAATACAGCAATCCATCGCCACCGAACGCAATGGACCCCCCGGTATGGCAACAGATCTGGCGCTGCGAATAAAACTGGAGAATGATCTGTTCCGTACTGGTATCCAGTGTATCATTTTTAAACACAAAGCGCGACAAACGGTTCACTGACGTATCAATTGGACTATAAAAGGCGTACAGGTAGTTATTTTTCTCAAAATCCGGATCCAGTGCCAGCCCCATGAAACCTTCCTCGGCGTTCACGTTCGGCACGCCCGATTGGTGGTAAACCTCCAGAAAACCGACCTGTTTCACCGATCGGCTTTGCCCGCTGTACAGCATCAGTTCACCACGTCGTTGAGCAACGAGAATATCAAAATTGGGCAATATGGCCATCTCCGTGGGTTCAAAAAGTTCGCCCTGAAGCAACTGGGTTTTCACAAAGCGCTGCCGCTCCGGCACCAAGGGGCTTTTCGCTTTCGCATAATTGAGTTTTCGGTTCTCCCCGATGGCATACTTGATTCCCCCGAGCAACATCTTCAACTGCAGCGAATCGGTAAATGACTCATCCGAATGACCAAATGCCGTAAAGAAAGCCCGCCCCCCGTCATAGTCATGATACCACACCATCGGGTGCTCATTGCCGTTTTCGCCTCCCTCGTAACTGTTTTCATCGACCGTGACAAGAACGTTGATATCCGGGTTGAGCTTCTTGAAGTTATACCATTCGTCATGGTATGAAAACACCGGGGGCATTCCTTGCGTAGCGGGGTGCATGGAATCCACCACATGGAACGTAGCTTCCTGCGGACGGGGATGGTTCTTGAAATAGCCCCCCACCAGTCGGCCATACCACCCCCAATCATACTCCGTATCGGACGCTGCATGAATCCCCACAAAACCGCCGCCGGCCTGAATATACCGTTCAAATGCCACTTCCTGATAGTGGTTAAGTACATCACCGGTCGTATTCAGGAAAATCACCGCCGAGTAGTTCGCCAGACTGTCTTCGTTGAACCAGTCTGCGTTGGTCGTAGTATCGACATCAAAACCATGTTCGGCAGCGAGTTTAATCAGAGCGGCATTGCCCGCGGGGATGGACTCATGGTAAAAGGCCGCTGTTTTGCTGAATACCAAAAGCCTTGGCTTACCGCTGCGTTTATTGCAACTACTTACCCCCATAACAATAGCCGCTGCCAAAAACAAAAAAAACGATTTAGTAACGACTATATTATAACTATTCTTCATGATACGGTTTGTCCATTTTATCTAAAATACAAAAATGAAAAAATTTACCAGAACTGGAGGACGAAATGTAAAATACTCGCTATAGGATAGCCGATTCCCAATTGTTTACAGAATCCGGGGGTTATTTCACTGCCAACGAAACATTGTGCATGGAAGAACGTGTGGAAGCAGCATATCATGACTTGGCGTTGGTGCTGGCCTGGCCCGACCAGACTGCCCGCGGTGATGAACGGTGGATGGCCATGCTTAAACAGGCAGGTATCGTAAAAAACCTCAATTTCAAGGTTGGTCATGCAGCCATTGTTTTGGTGCACCGTTCAACCGGTGCATTGCAGTATTATGACTTCGGACGGTACATCACTCCCCGCGGTTACGGGCGGGCGCGATCTGCGGCATCCGACCCGCGGCTTGAGCTTACCACGCTGGCGACTTTTAACACGCAGGGACATATCAGCAACCTACATGTCATTCTGGATGAACTTCACCAGAAAGAATACGCAACCCATGGAAAGGGCCGGCTCTTTTTTTCTGTTGCTGAGCGGATTTGCTACCGATCCGCTAACCGGTTCGCCCAACAGGTGGTAGAACGCGGCCCCATCAAGTACGGGGCTATCGCACCGGGCAACAACAGCTGTTCGCGTTTCGTGGCACAAATATTGTCTGCCGGTTTACCGGCAGGTACTCCGGCACGGAGGCGGATAAGCCTCCCGGAAACCATTAAACCGAGTCCTATGAGCAACGTTGTGAATGCATCGTCCGACAAAACGGTTTATTGTTTCCAAAAGGGAACATTATCTCCACGCAAGATGGGCCGCTTGCAGTCGCTGCGCTTCCAATGGAACCTTCTCCAACAGAATTTATCAGCTACTAAGGCAAGGGCGTTGCCATGCGATGACAACCCGGGAAATGTCGGCGAACCAGATAGGCCTTTAACCGTACCGGAGTCGGCTCAATGGCTTGGCGGTATCGGCGAGGGCGCGTGGTACGCACTGGAACGCGCTGCGGGGGGGCTGATGGTGGTAAAATATGCTGTAAGTGGCAGCGAAGATTACCGTATCAGCTGCGTTGCCAGTTGTCCGGTAAACGTAGACAAGCCTTACCGGTTCACTTATCATTGCCATCATCAGCAGCATACAATTGTCCAGAACAACAAACATATTGTCCTGACAACCCTATTCGATCACACTTGTAAACATACCCAGACCGCGTAAGCGGTGAAAAAATAAGATGAATTCATTATGGAATTAACCATTCTAAAATCAAAGATCCATACCGTAAAAGTGACAGAAGCGAATGTCGAGTATAATGGGTCTATCACGGTAGATGCCGATTTGTTAGATGCTGCGCAAATAAAGAAATACGAACAGGTATATATCAACAACGCGGTTAATGGCAGCCGCATCATGACCTATGTGCTTCCCGGAAAACGTGGCAGCGGCGAAGTATGCATGAACGGCGGTGCGGCACTGCATGCCAAGGTGGGCGATACGGTGCATATCCTCAGTTTCTGCACGGTCAGTGAGGAAGAAGCTGATCGGTACCGCCCCGTACTGGTGTTTACCAAGGGCGACAATCAGATTGATAAAGTGGATCGGTATGATTATTAAAAAACAACCGCCTCGAAATCGGGATTTTTTTCCGGCAGTTGGGCGGTATCCGGGCATATCCACTTATGAAAACGCTTACCTAAAAAACCATCCGGGTAACAGCTTCTCTGCGCCCTTTCTTACACGCCCTGCCTCTTCTATAGGTATCCAGCGGTAAGGCCAGCGCAGGCGAGTTCCGATAGCTGCCCAATTTCCCGCGGCAGCCAATAGTTTATCCAATGCCGGATTACTATAGCCCTGTTCTGCAAACGGAACGATATACTGGGAAAAAAATGTTTGTATGCGTTGTTCGATAGACAACGCTTCGTTTATATCTGTCTGCATCAACTGCCACCAATGCTGCGCCGCCCGTGGATTGATACACGCGACATTGGAATAAGCCCCGCTCGCAACTCCTTGATGCACGCCGGTAGCCAGATGGTGCCCCGGCACAAAAATAGCCACCTTATCCGATACAGGCCTCATCCGCCGGTACCAATCGTCATCGCCGTCTAGCAGCTTGATACTGATCAGGCTGGGTATCTCCGCCGCTAACGCAGCGTATTCTTCGGGCTGCAATACTTTTTTCGCGTGAGGCGGATTATAGAGCACCAGGGGAACAGGATCGGCTATTGCCGCCACCCGTTTCAGAAAAACCAACGCTTCATCGCTGTTTACCTTTACCCAATCCGGAAGAATAACCTGATACGCATCAGGATCGAGGTGTTTGGTCCGCCCGATACGTTCAATGGTAGTTGCAGGAACGGGATGCGACGCCCCAATCTGGAACAACACACCGCTTCGCCTGCACTTCTCCGCCAATAGCTGGCTCACCCGGTCAAACTCATCCTCGGTCTGTACATGGAACTCTCCCGCTGTGCCGTTGGAATAGATCCCATCAACCCCCGCTGCGGCCAAGGCATCAAGTTCATCCGATAACCTGTCAAAATCAATGGATTCATTTTCATTGATAGGCAACAACAATGTCCCCCAGTTTCCCCGGCAACGCGGGGCCGTTAACCTTTCACGCTCCATATCAGGATTCCCGCTTAACTTTAACAAAGATCAAGGACCACGTAGCCAACAGCAACAGGC
Organism: Parapedobacter composti; assembly: GCF_900112315.1. Taxonomy (GTDB): domain Bacteria; phylum Bacteroidota; class Bacteroidia; order Sphingobacteriales; family Sphingobacteriaceae; genus Parapedobacter; species Parapedobacter composti. The sequence continues at coordinate 69,702 of NZ_FOLL01000013.1, forward strand.
CTGCCGCTATCATGTAAATAATAGCCAAATCGATCTGGGCATCCTTAAGGGCACCCCCTACATAAACCATCAGTCCGCCCACAATGGTACTCAAGAAATTTAACACCCCGTATGCCGTAGCGGCATAACGGCTGTCAGCCACCTGCCTGACCACCGGCATGAGGTTGGCGTCGCTGAATCCCCGTGCCATACCGAAGAAGAACAGTGCAACCACGGCTATCAGGAAAAGTGACGTCCACGACATCAGCATCAAAAACGGCGCTCCCACGGTAAACCCGATGAGGATAACCAAAATACGGCTCCGCGGATTGACCTTAGACCAACGGTCGGCCCAGATGCCGCCCAGCAATACGCCGATAAACGAACCTATCTGCGGATACAACGTGGCCGAGATTCCGGCCTCCCCCAGTCCCAGGGCAAAACGGTCTTTCAAGAACGTTGGCAGCCAAGCGTAAACCAGCCAGTTGGCTACCCCTAATACCACGAAGTAGAATAACACTATCAAGTAAGAGCGTTCGTTGACCAGCGACCGGACAGACGCCGAAAAACTGACCTGTTGAGACGGCTTTTCCTCCCTGACTGTCTCCGAGTCGGGTTCGGCCTTTCTATCGCGGAGGATAAAGAGCAGTGCCACCGCGTATAAACAGCCAAAGAAACCGAATACATGGAAACCATAACGCCACCCCCAGAGTTCAGCGATGTAACCGCCTACACCACCCAGCGCCAATCCGGTATATAATCCGCTGAAGTGTATACCCGTGGCTAATGAACGAGTCTTGCCGCGGTGATAGTCGGTGATCAAAGCAAGTCCCGCGGGAATATAGAACGCCTCGCTTATCCCCATGACAATACGGGCGGCTATCATTTCTTCGAAAGATGAAACCCAGCCGGTCCAGACGGTAGCGGCCGACCACACCATTACACTGAGAATGATCACATTCCGCCGGCTGTACTTGTCGGCCAGAAACCCGCCGAACGGACTGAAAATCCCGTATGACCAAAGGAACACCGATGTCAGCAAACCAAACTGGGCGTCGTCCAGCGTAAACTCGGCGACAATCGGATCGCGCATCGAGGTGATAAGAATCCGATCCAGGTAATTTAAAAATGCGATAAGCCAAAGCGCACCCACCAACAGCCATGGGTACCATGTTTTTGCAGTAATTCCTTTGCTAGCTAACGTATTCATTTCGTAGATGGTTTTACAGCCAACACCCTGTTTGTCCGCACGCCTGGGCGTGCCTCACCCGTCGGCAAGATCACCTCACCGTCCCAAACTACCAGCGGCGTGGTGACCGGTGCCCAAGTGCTGGCATTCGGATTGTTTTCAGCATCAGGCTGCTTATCAGTCAACACCGATCCGGCTTTGCGCCATCCGGCAGTTTCTTGGTCGTAAACCACTATCGCGGTATTGAACCCGGGATGCTCATCCTTCAGTATGCTGTTCTGATCGGCGAGACTTCCGTCGTCGCCGCCAAAAACAAGCAACTGTCCGCCTTCTGCATGGGCAGGTGATGGTGCGGCTGCCACCGCATGTGGCAGATCGCTGATTTTTTCCCATCCGCTATCCGGAAGGTAACGGAAGGCATCAGTCAGGTACTTGCGGCGGGCCAGTGAATCGCCCGTAGGTACTTCCAATAATACACCGCTCAAGAGGTAGAAAGCACCATCCATGGCCCCTGCCACACTCAGCATACGGGGATCGCCAGGCCAGGGATCCAGCTTCTTCCATTGCCTTTCTGCAGCCGGTTTTGACAAATCCAACGACCAAAAGGAGTGCTTACACGACTGGGCCTGCGGAGCATCCAACCCGCCGGCAATATACACTACATCGCCAATAAGGGCACCCGAAGCATATGCATTCGGCTCGGGTAGGTCGGGTAGTGTATCCGTAACCAGCTGGTCATCCGCGTAACGCAGTAGATAAGCATCACGGTAATGCTCCTGCTGATCGGCCCCGCCCAGCATAACCAATTGGTCCCGCCAAGTGAGCGATACACCATATCCCATCGGCTTAGGCAACCTTCCGATTTCCTTCCATTGTGCAGCGCCCTTTTCCAATGCGAAAATCCGGTCGCTCCAGTACTTTGTTCCGCCAGACCAGGGCCGTGTATTTTCAGGGAAATTTGATCCGCCCGCTACCAGCAAGTGGCCGCCGCTGATTCCGGAAAAAGCACCAGCAAATCCCACGGGATCGGGCAATTGCGGCAGTTGCCGCCAAGCAAAGTCCAACTCACCTTCCTGGTGGCAGGCCTGCGTCATGATGGTTAATGTCATTAATAAAAAAGGATTTCTGCTCATCATACTCTCTTTTCAACGGAACCGCGGCTGTCTTCCAATAATTCAAAAAAAGAAATAGCGTCCAATTCATTTTTCAGTTTGTCGGTCTGCTCCACGCTCAATGGCTCCAACGGCAGGCGGCACCGGCCCAGCTCGTAACCCAGCATACCCATGATGGCCCGCTGCGCCGGTATCGGCGGATACTTTACAAAGGCCCTGATCATGTCTACCAGTCTCAGCTGCAACCGCTGCGCCGTGGCCATATCACAAGCATTGTAAGCCTTAATCACCTCCTTATACAGGGGAGCAGCAAACGTATATGTACTCCCAATGGCACCTTTTGCACCCACGGCCAGTGCGCTGAGCAGTAATTCATCATAGCCGAACAACACGTCGAATTTACCATCGCCGTAGTTCAAGCACGCTTGGTATTCGTGAAGGGTGGATGCCGTGTACTTAATACCTGCCAAGTTCGGGATTTGACTTTCGCCAAGCCGCAGAAACTCCACCATATCCATGCCAACCCCTGTCAATGCAGGTATGTGATAGTAGTAAAACGGTGTATTAGGGGCCGCAGAAGCGATGGCCGCCATACACGCTACCAGGTTGCCCACCGATCCTGGTTTGAAATAAAACCCCGCAACGGCAGAAATTGCGTCAGCTCCAATCTGTTCCGCATGGAATGCCAGCCTACGGGCATCGGCAACCGATGTGTGGCCCACATGCACCAGCACCAACAGCCGTCCTTGGGCAGCCTTTATGTAAGCCTCGGCCACAGCCATCCGTTCCTCAACCGTCAGGTTCGGCCCCTCACCATTGGTACCACAGATAAATACCCCCTTTAATCCATCATCTACAAGTTTGTCGACCAATGTTGGTATTCCATTGAAGTCAACCGAACCATCTGCGTGAAAAGTTGAAAACGTGGCTGCTATAAGCCCATTAATTTTTGCCATGTTATTGTTTATAAATTATTTCAAAAAATGTTTTATCTTTCGGTAGCTGCTGCCTTATATTCTGTAGATTTTACCTGTGGGGGTTGTTCCATATCTGCAACATCGGCAGCATTCGTTGCAGGAATATGCGTTTTCAGTTCGGCTTTGACACCAGCGTAACGTTCATCCTCGGCCAGGTTTTCCCATTCATTTTCATCTACGGTATGATCATAAAGCTCTTCCGTGCCATCCACATATTGGATATAACGCCAGCGATCCGTACGTACCGCGTGGTTTCCAGCCATATACGTCATCAGTGCCAGCGGAAAATCTGTAGCCTCGGCATCGGGCAGTGCCCTACGCCAGTCCGATTTATTTCCGTAGATTCCCGTGCTGTGTGGACGCGTTCCGGTTAGCAGCGATACCCGTGAGGGATTACAAGCGGGCGACGAGCAATAAGCGTGTGTAAAAAAGGCTCCCTTAGCCGCCAATCGTTCCAGATGCGGGGTACGTATGGGGTTATCGGCATTGAAAAGCGTTATCCAGTCGTTCAGGTCGTCTACCGCAATGAACAGCACATTCGGTTTGCCAGACTGGCGGTCACTGCAACCCATCACGGTCAAGACTATAAAGACTGCCCCAAAAAGGCAGCGTTGTATTTTCGCCATTCGAGTATGATGTGCCATGTGTTATAATAGATCTTCCAAGATTACCCGCTTCAAGGCGAGCGACCACCCGTCTTTGAGATCGGTCTTAGTTTCGAACAAACAGTAAACTGTGCCGTCTGGCGCAACGGCAATATCGGAATAACCTGAAATGCCCTCGTGAATCACCTGCTTCACTCCCCAAGTCCTACCGCCGTCGTCGCTCAATTTCAACGTCAGATTCTGCCGGGGATGCTTGGTAATATGTTCGCTATCTGGATTCAGGAAGAGCAAGTAATCTTTACCCCCGTATTTGGCCGAAATAATGCTCGACATACAAATCGGCTCGAACAGTTCTTCATCATAGGCGGGTACAGTCCACCCTGAAATCCCATTTTTGCTGTAACTTACCCCCTTGCGCCTTTTGTCCGATTCATTTCGGATGCTCAACATTACCCGGCCGTCGGGCAGTTGCACGGCCATGGTTTCACTGGGGTTTTTAAAGCCCTCAGCATCGGGAACCATCGCCCCACGCCGCCAGGTCTTACCGTTATCATCACTGTAAATGGTGGCGATACGGGAAGGCCGATGACTGCGGTGCGGTTTGAGCTTGTCCGAGTCAGCCAGCCATACCGGCACCAGAAGCCGGCCGTTCTTCAACTGTATGCTATGTCCCGGTCCGGGGGCAAGCACCTTCCAATCGTATTCTTTTCTGAACGCCTCGAAAGCTGGGGTTATGTCCACCGGAGGCGCCCATGTAAGGCCATCGTCAGTCGACCGCGTGTAGTAGGCATAAGCATAATCGCGCTGGTATAAGAGGTGAATGGTGCCATCTTTCCCAACGATTGGCACCGGATTATCCGTCGGTTTACCGCCGGCCCGCGGTGCTACCACCTGAACAGCAGCCCATGTATTGCCGCCGTCCTCGCTCCTGCGGAGTAACAAATCCATGTCTGCCCAATCGCTTGCGCTCTCTATCCTGCCGGCGGCAAAAGCAAGGAGCGTCCCTTTCTGGGTTATCACCAAAGCCGGTATACGGGTAGACGAATATTCGCCCGGCACCGGATCAAAAACCCGGACAGCCTCCTGCCCTATTACTAATGTGCTAATCGTTGAAAACAGTAAATACGTCAAGAAAAACCTCATCATTCCTGCCCCCCATCTTCTTTTATCCATGCTAAGTTAAATTTATGAAAATCAATTGAATGCCGTCTGTTCATAGCCGTTCCGGCAGTGGGGCCACTATTATGTTCCACCAATGCCCCAATGTGGCCATCCGCTGTGGTAATCAGGCTTGAATATCCACCGAACCCTTGTTCACAGGTTTCAGAAGGAGCCAAATCGGGATACAACTGCCGTGATGTAGACCACGTTTCGCCGTCGTCATCGCTGATCCTGACGGTCATCCGGCACCGGAAAGGCATCCCGTCTCCTTCATCATTGGCCGCGTTCAGGAAAACAATACGGTTAGGCGACCAGGAATACCGAAGAATTGACGCCTGGCAGCGTGGATCAGGTAAATTCGCATCGGCCGTAAAGGCAGAGAAGCCGCCTGAAATGGTTCCTCTGGATACGTAACGGGCACGGTTGCTTGTCCACCTTGATAACACCGGACGGTCGTTACGCATCAGTAAACCACTGGCTAACTCGACTACGGTACCTTCAAACGTACCCTCGGGGATAACCTGGTATTTCCAGGTCAGCCCGTTATCATCACTGTAGATATTCCGTCCACCTGCCGGAATGATAAGGCGCCCGGCGTCAGGACCATGCTTAACCTGTATACCGATGCCTGGACCCATGGCGTCCCAGGTATAACCCGGCGGCAGTAGTACCTCCGTACGATCAACCGGCGTGCTCCAGGTCTCACCGTGGTCATCGCTGTGACTGGTAAACACCCGCCGCTGCCCCCAGCTGTCTATCGCCGCGTAATCCCTGCCCCCGAAACTGCCACCATGTTGACTGTGGCTATCGCTGTTCCATGAAAGAAAAAGCCATATCCTACCGGTATCCTCATCAGTCACTGCCGTAGGATTACCCCATGTGCCTTCTCCCTCATCCACCACTATACGCAGCGCTGACCAATGTTCTCCGTTGTCGTGGGATATTTTATAAACGAGGTCAATATCACCATAGTCCAGACTGGTATGCTTCCGCCCCTCCGCAAATGCAATAAGATTACCGTTGACGGCCCGTGCCAGACAAGGTATGCGGTAAGAATGGTAGCCTTCCTGTCCTTGGGTAAATAACCGTATTATTTCCAGCTCGGGGGCATCCTCCCCCTCTCCATCCGACACGTCGACTTGCGGGCGTTCAAACGGTGGTCCGCCAACCATACCGGTGTCCAATTCACTGCATCCAGACAAGCTGCCGGCACACCCGATACTTATCCATACACATGTTATCCAACTATTTATCATCATTTGTTTCATCGCTGCTTACTAATCAAATCAATTTATTTCCTATAAACCACAATACCTTCCCTGGGACTTTCAATGCCCCCTTCACCTACGATAATCACGGTTCCATCGGCCAAGGCGACCGCATCCATCGCGCCAATCGGAGCGGCATAAGTGCGATAAGCCATCCGGTTGAAGAGCGGCGCTCCCTGTCCAAATGACTGCCCTCCGTCGGTGCTTGAAAATATCATTGGTGTTACGCCATAAGCCGGACCGTTATAGGTCTGACTGTCCGATTCGCGGTTCGTCGGGGTAATCAGGTGTACCGATCCATCTCCGGATTTCACCGCAGCAGCGTGAAACATGTGCCCGAAATCGCCCGTCCCCACAACGGCGCTGATGTTGACCGGAGCAGTCCACGTTTCCCCGCCGTCGCTGCTATAAGCGACCAACCGGTTCCTTGGGGTCGTATTGGTGTGGCCCAGCACCATCATCAATCGGGAATCGTCAAGCTCAATGACGGCGCCGGACAGCCGGTTATTCCCGGCAATCGGCTGAGACAGACGCCATGACTGCCCTCCGTCGTCGGAAAGCGCGGCCCTGACCTGTGTACCACCATAAACAAGCGGCATTACCAGCCGATTCCTGTAAGCCGCTGAACGCAGTTCGATACCATGTCCCGGTCCGCTTCTTACGTATCCAGTATTCGTCACCAATTGATCGGTAATCTCTACCGGAGCCGACCAGGTTTGCCCGTTATCGGCCGACACTACCTGGTAAACCCGTTGCTGGCTTGCATCAAATACGTAGCTGTTGTTCTGAACATGTCCCGGCAACGCACTGTAGTGCAGTACAATGCGCCCTTCGCTCGTGGTCACCACCTGCGGAAAAGCATACGTCTGGTCGGACCCCTGCCCCGCAATCACAGCGATGGACTCATCCCAAGATGTTCCCTGCGATGACGACCGGCGCATGATGATATCGGTATCGCCGGCAGGCATGGTTTGCTGTGCAATACGTTCGGCAGCGGAACGGGGATTGGAGCGCCCTTCAGCAAAAAGAAGCAAATCACCATTCGCCGCCAGGGCCAGCGCCGGCGCCTGTATCCGGTTATACCCCTGTTCATATTCGTGCATGGCATAGTCAACCGTAAACGCATCGGAGCTCTCGATGTAATAATCATGTACTGTAATAAAGTTACGCCACGGTCTGATCTGTGGCGTGAAGTAAAAGAGGTCGCCCGGAAGCTTGAACTGAAAACAAAGCGTCCCGTTCACCTTCACATAGAACAGCGCATCGTGGATGACTACCTCAATATCCGCCGGAATACCCGGCACAATGACCTCATTGACTGTTGGCCATCCCTGATTAGGATCAACCGATGCCGTGGTGCCATACAGGTCGACGAAAAACATGGGCGCGATAGCCGACGCACCATCCATTCCCAGCACAAAGTTCTGCCCGGTCTCCCAGTTCACTCCCAAAAAGAGCCCAAAGGCTGTACCCGCGAAGGTACCTACCGTCAGCCGAGTATACATGTAGAAACTCTTACCCGGACCTACCGGCACAAAATATTTACTATGCACCCAATTGAACTGAAAGCTATTGGGATTGCCGCCGAAATGGTCGGCATTCGTAATGGGATAATAGTTACGGTGGGGAATCAGCCGCATACCGTTCGGTTCTTTCACCCAAGACAGCGTGTCGCCCGCCGCAAAAAAGTCAGTATACCCCTTGAATAGTATCTTATCGTAGTTCGGCTCCCCGTTTCGCATCAGCCAAACCCCCGCCTCGCGGTTCTCGTCGAAGGGAAAAGGCAGGCTGTCCGGCATCCGCTGTTCTTCCTCAAACGGTCCGGGAAAACCGAAGTGCTGCTCTTTGTAGCACCCCGAAAACAGCGTAACCAGCGCCAAGAAAAAAGACCATACACCGAGGAGCGTACGCCCATGGGCCGTATATTTATCTTTCCGGCCGCTTAATATTTCCATGTTCATTTGTTTGTTCATAGCAATTCACCTTTCTGACTACCCTATTACTTCCAGAGGAGCGGATCTACAGGAATATACCAGTTTTGTTCAAACCTTAGCTTCTCTTCTACCTGTTCGCGCATTCCCGCAGGATACTTGGATGCTACCTTCGCCGCCAGTTTATTCTCACCCGTGAGTTTAGACCACAGCATCAGATCATACCACCGTTTGCCTTCAAAAGCAAATTCCCTTGCCCGTTCCCGAAACAGCTGTTCCATCATAAATTCGCGGTTGGTGTAGTCGGTCTCCTGTGGCAACAGCGGAAGCAATCCTCTCGCCTCCCGAATCCGGTTCAGGAAATTAAAGGCCGAAGAGTAGTCATTCAGCATCAAATCTGCCAGTGCTTTGTACAAGTACGCATCGGCACTCCGGTACAGATGCCAGCTGGCATCGCTCTGGTAGGGTCGGCGCATGGATTGCACGTTATCCGTGCCGATATATTTCCAGATGACGGTATCCTGTCCAAAAACCTTATAGCTGAAACTCGTGCGGATATCGCCCCCTTCATGGGAAAAGACCGTATTGATCACGTGTGACACCGGTTTCAAATGATAGCGTCCCCCATCAGCCGCAAACGGCGACGTAAACTCCTGAAGGCGGTTGGTCTCAAAACTCCTATCGTATTGGTATCCCAGGAGAAACAATGAATGTTGGCCGGCATATGAACCGGTAAACTGGTTTATCCAGTTACCTGACGTTCCCAAACCGTGGTTATTGTTCAAAACAGGCGAATTGGCAAAGGCCGAAGCCGATTGGTATTCACCGAGCCATAGTGCAAGCTCCGTTGCAAACGTGGCTGCCATCGGTTGCGACACCCGCCCGTACCGCTCTTGTGCAGGCAAACTATTCCGGTTCCATTGGTAGTTAAGCGGCAGGATGCCCAGCACCGTAAGTACATCATTGTAAATCATTAACCACACCTCCTGCTTATTTTCCGGAAAACGGTATAAACCGCGAATCTCGTGGACAGACAGGGCCATGGTGGATCGGGATACAGTATCACCTTGTTCGTTCACGAAACGGATTTCCTCGGCATAGTCCGACCGGATAATCGGGAAACGATCAAACGTTCTTACCAACAGGTAATAACAATAAGCCCGTAGCAGCAACGCTTCACCGTAATAAGCTCCCGCATCTCGGTCAAGTATTTTATCGTCTACCTCCATAACATCGTATACGCGCTCCAACTGACGGTTACACCGGGCAATGGTCTGGTATATCCCTGAATAGTCGGTATACGGGTTGTTCACGGTCACATTATTCAACACGAACTCGTTAATATACGGATCCGGCTCGGCTTGTCCCGTCGTTACCATATCGGCCCGGGCGTCGCCCCAAAGCAAAAATTTGTGCACCTCTTTTGTCAGCGACTCGTACATTCCAATGGCGGCCGCATTCAGGTCTTCCCGGTTTTTATAGAATTCATCTTCCTTTACCGCATTATACGGATCAACGTCAAAGAAATCTGAACACCCTGACAGGGCAAAGGCAATCCACAATAATCGTTTCATAGCTGATTTCATGCTAACATAACTAAGGTTAAAGCGACAATTTAATCCCCATCACAAACGTTTTGGGCAGCGGCGAAGCGCCAAAATCTATTCCCCGCATCAACGGATCGCTGAAGGAGACCACTTCCGGATCCATTCCGCTGTAGTTGGAAACCGTCAGCAGATTTTCACCGGTAACAAACAGTTTCATTCCTCTCAAGAAACGCAGGTGCGAACGCGTATTGATATCATAGCTTACCGTTACGTACTTCAATCGCATATATCCGCCATCTTCTACCCATAGGTCAGACGCAGCGCCGTTTGCCGAAGGATCACCGTACGCAGCCCGGCTTAGCCCATTGCCTTGCTCGGTAGCCGATTTCCACCTACCGGCCACGTTTGGAGATTGGTTTGAATAATCGCTCATCATATGCATACGCTGCCTGAAACTGTTATAGATGTCCTGCCCGTATGCATAAGAAAACTGCGCGCTTACGGAGAGCCGCTGCCATCCCACAGTGGTGCCGAACCCGCCGAACACCTTGGGAAGGGCCGAACCGATGACCTGTTTATCCAGTTCATTGATTTTGGAGTCGCCGTTCAGGTCGTCCATGATGTAATCACCGGGTCTATAGTTGGTGCCATCAGCTTTTTGCAGGTAAACATCTTCCGCAGTGCCGAACACCCCCAATACACGGTATCCATAGAAACTCGCCATGGGCTGTCCGGGTAAAGCAACCCCGCCTACACTTCCCAGTGTTTTGATAATATTGCCGTTGCCCAGTGATTCCACCCGGGTATTCAACGTTGACAGGTTGCCGAACACCGACCAAGTAAGCCGATCGGCATCGGACAGGATATTCACATTCAGCGCCAGTTCAAGACCATGGGAATACAGGACACCGCGGTTCTCGAACTGAGGCCCCAACCCAATCTCTATCGGAACGGCTTTGGACGTGATGAGGTCATGCGTACGCTTGAAATAGTATCCCGCATCCAAGGTGGCCCGGCTGCGGAACAAGTCTACAACGAGCCCCCCATCTACAGTATTGGTGATTTCAGGCCCGATACCGGGATTGGCGACATTGCCAAGGTAAGTACCGCCATAGCCGAAGTAACCAACGGGGTAATAGAGGTTATAATGATAGAACCCCCGGACATCATGATTGCCGCTAAGCCCCCAAGATGCACGCAACCGCGCTTGATGGGGAGTGTTCCGTTGCAACAGATCCACAGCAGCACTTACTCCCGGATATACGTTCCACCGTCCGCGCGGCCCAAAGTTGGATGAACCTTCCAAGCTCACACTGGCGGAAAGGGTGGCTCTTTCCAAAATCCGGACGTCACCGTTTAGGTAAAACCGCATCAGGTTCGACTGGAACTTTGTGTTGGAGGCACTGTCCACCACGCCCTGCTCCAGCGTTTCGTAGTCATCCGTACCGGCATTGACCTTCCGGGCATAAACAGCTTTTTCCTCAAATAGCTCCACCCAAGCACCTGCACGGCCGGTATAGCGCGCCCAATCGCCCAGCGTACCGTTCCGATCCAGATGCGTATTCCACAGCAACGTAAACTCGCTGGACGACCGTTGCACATTCTGGCGGATGCGGTGCCTATCGTTTACGATACCCAGCGATGGCCGGTATTGCTTTTCTTTCAGGTTAAAATAGTTCACCGCCATGACCGACGTTAATGACGTGCGCTCACCTGCCTCCCATGTTGCACTGATGGAACCGTCTACCCGGTTCTCCTCATTATCATTAGCCATGTTGTTTGCAAGCGCCCAGGGGTTACTTTTTCCAAGTACATCCACATCAGCGAGCAGGTTGGTCAACTGTTGCTCATCATTGTAAGCGTAGCGCCCCATAAACGGGGCTTTCGTGGCAGCAACGTAAATGGGATGCACATCCCAGTTACTTCCCTGTTCGAGATAACCCGCCATACTGTTCGCATACGAAAGGTTATTGGTAATTTTGAACTTCTGCGAGAGCTGGTAATCCAGGTTGAAGCGCATGCTGATGCGCTGCATATCAGTACCCACCAATGTCCCTTGCTTATCCGTATACCCAAGGCTGAACAGATAGTTTGCGTCGGCGTCGCCGCCTTTCAGTTTCAGGTGATAATCATTGAACGAAGCCGTTCTGGTAATCATGTCTACCCAGTCTGTATGATAGGCGTATTGCGGCAATGCTGCATCGAATAAGGGGTTGGCAGCCAACTCGGTCTCAGGGACACCATTCTCGCGCATATAGTCCCAAAGGTAGCGTTTGAAGCCGTCTGCGCCCATGCGGTCTATGCGATATCCCGCACGGGACACCCCGTAATTGGCGATGAAATCGATCTGTGTGCCGCCGAACTCCCCGCGTTCGGTAACCACGTAAACTGCGCCGTTGGCTCCTCTTCCCCCAATTGCAGCCAGCTCTTCCCCTCCAGCGGCCACGTGGATGGCAGCGATGTCATGCGGGTTGACAAAACCAAAGCGGGTGGGTTCAAACGTGGAAAGGAACGAAGGCAACGCCCGGTTATACCGTACAGGCACGCCATCTACGAATATCTGCGGTGTAGCATTCAGATTGATGCTGTGTATACCCCTAATCATCAGCTGAGGCGCCGAACCGACCACCCCCGACTCCGTGACATGAACCCTTGCGTTGCCCGGAAGCAATTCCGCAAAAGAAACCGCATCGCTCTGAACGGGCATACGCACCTGCGTGGCAGCAGCCATTGCGCTATCCCGGAGCACAGCCGCATCCCCGGTATCCACAATCTGTCCTGAAGCCGGATGCGCGGCATGGCCCAACACCGCCAATGCAACCAAACCGCTATATAAATATTTCATTGAGATATCCATTTCATGCATTCATTTTAGTTTATCGGAATCAGCTCCAAGATGTCCATCAGTAAATCACAGCAGTAGCTGGGGTTCGGATTGGAGCCAAACCCGGTAAAGGCAAAATACAAGGTCACATCACCCCGCTCCTCTACGTTAATATCGCCGCAGTAATTATACACGAGGTAATCCCACTCCTCAAAAGTCCCATCCTGCCTGCTCATGACAATATCTTCCTTCACAATCTCGTCGTTGTAGATAGTGAGATACCTTCCCCGCGCTGCACCGGCGCGGTGCATGATGCGAATCCGGTAGTTCCCTGTAGGTACATCGGGCACCGTCATCCAGAAGTAGTCGCCCACCTGGGTGGCGTCGAACTGGGTGATCCGGAATTCCTGGTTCTGGTGATAACTGCGGGTGCCGGTATTGAGGAGGATACGTGCAGGAGGCTGGGTAAATACATTCTGCGCACCGTAAGGACTTCCCGGGGGATACAGATTAAGGCGGATGGTGGTAGGCCGGGCCTCCACGATTTCCAGCAGCGTGTCCAGTGTATGATAAATGCCGTTGCTGCAAACTTTATCAATACCGAAATCCCGCGACTGGTTGAAGCGATAGTCGAAATTCACGTAGTATTGTCCAAACTCATCGACCTGGAAACTCAGCGCCTCGTCCGGATACAGCGAGTAAAACCGCTGCGCCGTCAACAGGTTCAGAAAATAGCCCGAATCGGGAATGATGTGATACTTGAGCCAATCCTCAGTGTTTTCAATCGCGTCTATCGAAAAACCGCTGCGCTGCAACGCATCGTCACTTTCAATCAATAACGTCACCGTACTATCTTTGAGGTAATCGTCATATCCGTGCGCCTCCATCAGCCCCAGCATGATGCTGTATTTCCCCGACGCTTTCAGGGCATCATAAATACTCTTCGTCGGCGGCAACAGCACATCGTCCACGATATTCACATAGCCGTTCGTCAGTTCGATGTTATACTCCTTGATCGTTGCCCTGTTGTTCAGCCGGATAGCCGCGTAAGATTCGCTGATATCAGCCAAGATATACTTTTCACGGTAAACCGTGGGATAAGGTAACGGCCCATGGGCAAACTCGTTCGTGTTAACCTTACGGTCCAATAGATGATACCGGAAATAGTCGAGCCAGAATTCAGGAGTTGCATCAGCGATGGATCGAATAGCCTGCCCCTCTTCGCTCAACTCCGTAAACAGCCGCTGGAAGGCCTCATTGCTGGGGACGAACACCGTGTAAGCTCCCGCCGTTTTCAACAGATTACGCTGCCCCACGGCGTCAACCAGTTGCCGGAAAACACTCAAGTCTTCGCGACTATCTATGTAGTCCATAATCTGCAACTGATCCGTGCTGTCGTATCGCGCGCCGGACAGTTCCTTTTCGCAACCCTGCATGCCTACCAAAAGGCATAATGCCGATAATATATATAAGCGTATCATGGTTAAATGCTTTTATTTGTTTCTATAAAACGGCTTCTGGTCCAATTGTGGATTGTTCTCTACCTCCGTGAGGTGATACGGGAGGAACCAGCTTTCCTTGTCCAGCAGCCTGGCGCGAATAACCTGGTATGACCTTCCCATCGAGTTATTCGTGGCTGACTTTTCCAGCAGCACCCCTTCGTACCCCGGTCGGCGGCCGATGCGCACCGCAGCGAACCATTCTTTACCCTCAAAACCGAGTTCAAACTCCCGCTCCATCAGCAACCTTGCCATAAACTCGGTTCCTTCGCCGCTCTCACCCGGCAATAACGGAGGAATGTTGCAACGTTCGCGAACGATGTTAATGAGTTGCTCGGCCTCGGGATACCGGTTAAGCATGGCATAGGCTTCAGCTTTCATAAATAGCACTTCCCTATACCGGTAGAAGATGTAATTCGCCGTACGGGCATTACCCGGCCGGTAGGACACCTGGTAAGGAGCTGTCCCGATAAACTTATAAATTTCTGCTGCGGCTCCGTAACCGTTGCTGATACCGCTGGCACCCAGCATGGCAAACGACCTAAGCCGGATGGTATCGGAGGTCACATATCCCGGCAATACCGGAGGGTACAATATCTCCTGGGCATTGACAGAAAGATTGGCCGAATTGGCAAGGTAACGCTCCCCGTTGGTATCGCCCCTGGAAGCATATGCAAACCAGTTGTACAATGGCGATACCGGCCCCAGCTGGCTATACTGATATTCAAAAATACTTTCGTTGGAATTACCCGGATTGAAGATCGTATACCACGCCAGGGGCCCCACCAGCGAACCGGCATATTGCGCCTCCAACTGCTCACACAGGGTTATGCAGCCCGCATAATCATTACGCCAGAGCTTCACGTCGGCCCATAATGCCCGTACCGCATTCTTGGTTATCCGGCCAAACCTGTTACTCACATTATCAAAGCCCTCCGGAGCGTCATCCAGTGCCCGCTGAAGATCGCTTTCAATGAAATCGAGCACAGCTTCTTCCGAAGACGGCGAAGTATCGAATTTCTGATTATCAGATTCATAAGGCTCATTAATGATAGGCACCTCTTTGAATGCCCGCACGAGGTAAAAGTAGTTCAACGCCCGCAATGCATGGGCCTCCCCCATCATCGACCGGAGCTCGGCCGGGCTGAATGTATTATCGCGATCCAAAGCCGAAGGCGCGTTCTTGATGAACGAATTGATCCAGGTAATCGAGCGGTATACCGAAGCCCAGGAAAGCAATCCGTTGGTTGGATAGATATCATGCGACATGAACTGTCCGTATGAATTGTTGAATGCGTCGCCGGTTCCCGGCGCATACGCGCTCGAACGGACGTCACCCCAAACATGATAGCTGTTCAGGTTACTGTGCAGGGACGTGTATAATCCGATGAGGGAAGAATACACCTGATCCCGGTTCTGCCAGAATTCATCGTGCACCAGGTTGTCAGGCACATCAACGTCCAGGATACTGTCGCATGAGGTGATTAGCACCATGCACAGCCCGAGGATACCGTATTTTATTTTCGCTGTCATCATCTTCGTATTGTCTTGTTAGAATGTAGCCCTCAATCCCAATGTATACTGCCTCGCCGGCGCTGTGGTGGCCCGGTCAACACCAAATAACAGCACGCTCCCAGTAATCGGCACCTCCGGATCCACACCGAGGTAATTCGTCCATGTATACAGGTTATATCCCGTCACGAACACGCTCAGCTGACGTATTCCGAGCCCCAGGCGATCTGTAAATGTCCGGTCGGCATTGTAAGTCAACGACACCGTCTTCAGCCGCAGGTACGAAGCGTCTTCCACCCAGCGCGACGAAGCCGCACGGTTCCAGGCATTGTCTGGCTGCGCCCTCGGAATATCGGTGATGTCGCCCTGCCGCCGCCAGCGGGCCAGTATCGACCGCGACTGGTTATGGGAAAAGGACATTTGTTCCATCTGTATCCGGGTACCGTTGATGACATCATTCCCGTATTGGTATTGGAAATTAGCGGTAAGCACCCAGTTCCGGTAGTTCAGTGTGTTGTTCCATCCGCCGAAAAATAAGGGGTTGGCATCGCCAATCTGCACACGGTCCAGCTCGTTGATGATGCCGTCGCCATTAATATCCGCATAAATCATATCCCCCCCTTTGAACTGATGGCCCGTATTGGAACCAAACCGCATATACTTTGGCGTCACGCCATCGGCTTCGTAAATAATGCTGCCGTCCGGCGCACGGAGTATCGCATCGGCATCGGTGGCGTATACCCCCAGCGCTCGGTAAGCGTAAAAACCGCCGATGACATCGCCTGGATACAATCTCGAAGAAAAGCCGCCCACGGTGGCCGAAAACGCATCTTCGTTAAACTGGTCGGGCAAGCTCAGCAACCGGTTCTTGTTGGTCGCGATGTTGAAAAATGACTTCCAGCGAACCCGTGTTTCGCTGCCTTTTAGAATGACCGCGGTTATCCCCAATTCCAGTCCCGAATTGCGCACCCGGCCAAAATTCGTATATTGGTTTTCGTATCCCAACGTGGAAGACAAACGTTCCTGCAACAGCAGGTCATTCGTTGTACGGGTATAGTAATCGAACTGGCCGGACAGGCGGTTGTCAAACAAACTCCAGTCTATACCGACGTTATACTCAGTGGTCCGCTCCTCCCGGATATTGTCATTGGCAAACTTTGAAGGATAGATGTACGTTTCGCCCATGTAACCGATACCGGTGCTATAAGCAATATCATAAAGGTTCAACACATTCGGTAAATTGCCGGTGATGCCGAATGCGAAACGCGGCTTAATCGCGTTGACCCATTTCACGTCGGTTAGGAAAGATTCCCTCGCCATGTCCCACGCAGCGCCGATGGCGGGAAAAATGGAATAGGGGTTATCACTGCCGTAGCGTGAGTCGCCCTCGGTTTTCCCGGTTACGGTCAGGAAATACCGATCGTGCATGGCATAATGCCCCTGCAAAAACATTCCCAGGTACTTCCGTGTACCGAACTTGCCTCTGGCACCGGCTATAATCGCCGAAGCATCAGCTGCCCTCAGCTGCGGCGAACTGCCATTGAAATACGTTACCTCCATGGAATTGTCCCGGTCAATATTCAGGTTGAACACGCCGGTGAAGGTAAGCCGGTGATTATCCTGCCGTAAAGCCGACCATATCAGGCGGTTGTTGTTGTTAATCATCAGTTGGTATCCTTCGGTTTGGTGCCCCGCATTGTAAAGATCTTCGCCCGGCAAGGCATCTGTGGCATACCCCGGAAGGAAATACTCATCGGCCGATTCACGGAAGTCAGCCGAAAACTGCGAACGGAACTCCAGGTTCTCCAGTATGGTGTAGTCGACCGACGTCGATGCCATAAACCGGTTGGCCCTACTCAAGTAAGTAGAATAATCGATGAGTGCCAAGGGATTATAGCGGGAATGGCTCGACACACCGGCATTGCGATTCACAAAATAATTCAACCCGTTTTTGGAATAAATCGGAAAATAGGCCGGCGTTTCCCGCGAAAACAATACCGGATTGATTTCCTGGTTGCCGTTCGTAACCGGATGCCGCTGCCCCCGCTTATCCGTCAGCGAGTTCGTATACGTCAGATCGGCCGAAACCCTCAGCTTGTCGGAAACCGTATAGTTCAAATTAAACCGGGTATTGAACCGGTCATACCCCGTTCCCTTAGTGGTACCGTATTGATTGGTATATCCCAGCCCCCAGTAGTAGTTAATCCGTTCGCCGCCACCGCTCAACGCCGTATTGTATTGCTGGTAAACACCCGTCCGTGTGATGGCATCCACCCAGTCCGTATTGTTATTGAACATCCACGCGTCATCCCGTGTCAGATCGCCCCGTAGCTGGGGGTGTGCGGTCCCGTCGTCAGCCCCACCGGTCCACCGCTCAATATAATAGATGCGTTGCTCGTCGCCCGAGAGCATGGGGATGGTACGGGGCACTTCCGTCAGCGTAAACCGGGAGTTGAACGTCAGTTGCGGCCTCCCCCGCTTACCGCGTTTTGTCTTGATGACAATAACCCCATTAGCGCCACGGGAGCCGTACAGCGCCGTAGCGGACGCATCCTTCAGGATGTCAATAGATTCGATATCCGACGGATCGAGATCACCTATCGGGCTGAATCCGAAATCCGAAATACTTTCCACTTGGTAATTGCTGCCAATGACTTCCGAACCGTCTACAATCCACAACGGATCGTTGATGCCCGAGATGCTGGAAATACCACGTATCCTGATGGATGCCGAAGCGCCCGGGTCGCCGCTGGCAGCCACCACCTGCAGTCCAGGCGCCATTCCCTGCAATAGCTGGTCGACCGATGCCACCGGCATATTCTCCACCCCCGTGAGGTCGACCGACGCGATGGAACTCGACAGCTCTCGCCTGTCAATGGTGAGAAAGCCCAAATCGGCCTTCTGTTGCTGCCGCTGTCCGGTAATTTCCACCACCTCCAATTGCTGCTGATCCGATACCAGAACCACTTCAAAAACCGGGTGCTGCCCGGATTGCAGCCGGAATTCCTGACTTTGGTAACCTACATTCGAAAACCGGATTTTGACGGCGTCCGGATGCCGGGAAAGCTCGAAAATCCCTTCTTTATTCGTCCGCCCCCCGCTTAATATCAGATTGTTGGCATTCACCAACGTCACCGACACATCCGAAAGCGGCACCCCCACTGCTTCCCCATAAACCCTGCCCCTGAGCACCTCCTGCGCGAAGGCACCGTTGAGCAAGCCTAAAAGCAGCATGACCGATACATTCAGTTTAATACATTTACGCTTCATATCGTGATCGAAAGGTTTAGAATAATTGGTTAATCTGATGAACCACTCCGTTGTTCCCTTGCGCATTTGCGAGCACCACGGGAATCTCTTTACCGCTGGCATCGCTGATGCGGAACGTTTCCCATGCCCCGTTGATTCCCATGGACTCACCGTTCTTGTTGGCAATACGACCATTAAATACCCCATCGGAAAATATGTAACGGTTCTGGATGATATACCTATTGACAAACCGCGTCAGCTCACTTTCCGTCATAGCGTTCAGGTCAATCCCGGCCTGTTGGATTGCTGCATTGCTGGGCGCGAAAACGGTAAACGTAAAAAAGCCGGTCAGCTGCAACTGGGCGGCCATCCCCGTCCGATCCAACGCATCGGCAAAAAGTGAAAATTGTGGAACCGCCTTAATCAAGGAATAGACACTCCATTGCATATCCTGCTTATCGATTGGCGTCAGGAAACCATCGATCTCGAAAATCGCGCCGTTGATACGCTCCCAAACAGGCGTACTGGTGAGCAATTGCACGGAATGGCCGGTATAATCATAAAAGTGACCGTCATCATACAATACATGGCCATAGTCCGTTGCATAAAAGCGCTTCCGGAAACCGCCATCTTCCCGAATATCGAGGTTCAGTACCCCTGTCCGGCATTGCTGAAGCCGATACTCTCGTTCCTCAGGTAGCATATCCGCGGCCAAGGGGAATCCCCATACATCATCTGGCTGAACAAGTAGAGTTTTCTTCGGATGCTGGAAAGACAGCCCGTCCGTCAAACCCGTATTCAGGTTCGTCCGTTCAAACATCCAGTACCACTGACTATACACCTTATGCTTCATATAAATGCCCCCCTCCAGGCTGTTCATCTCTGCCGACTCGATGAGCCGGTTGGTCTTGAAGATGACACTGTTGCTGGCGGGCACCGACCCGGTGATAACGCTGGAAATGTCGTCCACTAAATATACATACGCCCTGCTCTCCCGAAGCCCGCCATCCTCCTTGCTCACCAAATCGCTTTTAAAATACAGGTTTGGAATTTGCGATGCCCGTATCAAAGATGCCATCACCCGTTGAGGCACAGAATCAATGGTATTGTCCAGATCCGGTAGATAGGGCTCGAAATAGGCCATAATGGCGTCATCCGTCGGCACCAGCAGCGTGCTTTGCACTTGCTCATCCGCCAGGTTGCGCCCCACGGAATAGGTTTTGTACAGCGTGGTATCCACCCAGCCAAACTCATCTTTTTCGCCGAGCACAAAAGATGCATGTTTCTCCTGCCAGCTACTGAACAGGGAAGTTTCCGGGTCACGTGCTAGCGCCTCGTCGGTTCGCGGCAATACCATGAGCGGCGTTTCCAGCACGTGGATAACCCCGTTGCTCGCCCCGATGTCCCGATCGGTATCCGAAATGCGGGCCCCTTCTACCATGAACCCTCCCGGTTCAACACTTTCTCCGAACAAGCCGGCGTAGTCTTGAGGTTGCATTTGAAAGAAGTAAGGCGTAAAGAACCGCACCGGTTTGCCGGGTGTCTTGCCTTCTGCCCTCGACCGGTACCAGGTAGCCCGGCTCCTGCCCACATTGGTTGTGGCCGCAAGGTAGCGCTGCTCAATATTATACTGGTAGTACATGCCGCTGATGAAGTGGTAGTTGATGAATTTACGTAACTCTTCTTCAGGCACCGCATCCAAAGAAGAGTAGCCCAGCTGCGAAAAATAGGCCTGCACATGTTCATCCAACGGTGCCAAACAGGTATATATAGCCGCCTCCCCCAGCGTGCTCCTCAGCTTCAGCCGGTCGATAGCATCCACAAAGGCCGTAAACCGCCCGTCTTCCTCAAGAACCTGGATAATGTTCTTGTCCAAGGTACTCTTCGGATTATAATACTCCGTAATATTCTTAGCGCATCCTCCCAGAAAAAGGGAGATAGCCACGCTAATCAGAAGACCGAACAAACGTTGATATGTCATCATAATTCGTATGCTTATGGTATAATAACTTGGCCGTTGCTCAACGCTGGTATTCGCTGATGTCTATCCGTTGGAAAACCAGGTCTGCCTGGCTGCTCTCATATAAGATGCCGATATGCCGCTCATCCACCGTAGTCAGACAGGAATATCCCCGGCCTCGCCCTTCGTCCAGCAATATCCAATCCGCCTGCGGCCAGCTATTGCCGTCGTCATGGCTGATTTTGACGGTTATGTGCTCCCTGAACTCTTTGGAATTGGGGTTGGAAAACAATAACATGGACCGAGGCTTACTCCTTTTTTTATAATCATGCCTGAATAGACTCGCCATGCACACCGGTTCCGGGAGTGCATTGAAAGATGACGGATGTTCGCTCCACGACTTGCCCAAATCACGTGTTACGGCAACGGCGCGCCCGTTGTCATCGCCTAATTTACCCTTATTTGCGCTGCAGCGCATATTGAGCATCAGCTGTCCGTCGCTGAGTTGTACTACAGCACATTCCGTCACCCCTTGGTAGGCGGCCTGGCTGGTCTTCCATGTATTGCCTCCATCGGTGCTGTAGGTAATGTTTGAAAACGACCTTCCCCTTGCATCCCTCCCCTGCGTCGGCAATACCAACGTACCGTCGGCCAGTGTGATACCATTACCCGGGGCAGGTGCCCATAACCACCAGTCTTCCTTTTTGCACATCCGGGTCAGGTTTATCGGTTCGCTCCATGTTTTTCCGTCATCGGTGCTTTTCACTATCAGAAACTGCGACGTTTCACGCACTCCATATCCGGGCTGGGATCCTTTATTTCGCCATTGGTGGTTCCAGTCATCGCTTTGCTCGTTGAGCCCTTCCAGCCACCGGCCCTGTTCATTGATGACACCGTGCATCCATAATCCGGCTATGTAGATCGCGTCCGAATTTTTGTCTACCAGTACACAGGCATCAGACACCCCGTTGAATTTCTGGGGCAAGCCGCCCCATTCACCCATATCCATGGTGATCTGTAAAGGCTCCCAACTCTGTCCGTTATCTGTACTCCGGTGCAGCCCGATATCCATGTGTCCTTGCAGGTCACGCCCACTATCGTAACGGGCATCAAATATGGCCAGTAAGGTGCCCTTATTGGTCCGTGCCAGACCAGGAATGCGCGATGTATGCACGCCGTCCTGTCGGTGCTGCCGCACCGCCACACCAACACGCTGTGTTTCAACACCTTCCGCTGCATTAGCCGTTATCGTACGCCCATCGGCGGTTATCGATACGCAGGTCGCCGAAACGACATGGTCCAGATTCGTATCTCCGTTCAATCCATAAGCTACCCAGAAATAATGTTCGCCCCCCTCCAATGGCTGTGCTCCGGTGATACGGACTTCCTCTTGCCCACCAGCCGACTGCCCGAAAAGCTGTTTATCAGCCTTCTTCATCGCTGTTATCGATGAGTCCTTTCCGGTATAATAAATCCGTACCGCTTTGATATCACCCGTGGCCGTGGTTCCCCTCGTAGATAACGCAAAAGCATTGAGGTGCGTACGGTCGGCAACCGTCACCTTGATTTGCAATACGGGATTATCCGGTTTGTTGATTAACACCGGCAACTGATACCGGCGCTGAAACGCCGATAGCGGATCACCCGTACCGGCCATAACCTGGCCGATTGTCAATGAAAGCAAAACAAAAAAACTGCAGATTCGATTCATATCACTTTTTCGTTAAATATCTATGCATTAAGAGCGGCACTACCGTAAATCAAACAACGCCTTAACTTCTTGCCCGCTCAACGCGCGACCATATACCAGGAAATCATCGAGCAAACCGTTGTAATGGTTCGTATACGACCCTCCGCCTCCCGTTTCTTGCGCGCCAATCTTGAAGGGCTGTTCACTCGATACATTTCTTGATGCAGGCGCGGTACCCTCACGCACCAACACTCCATCAACATATACCCGTGACACCCGTCCCTCTCGCACACACACCACCTGGTGCCACTGGCCATCAGCCACGCCGTCTGCGATATTCAGGATGGTACTGCCACTCCCATCTTCCACACAGAATCTGATTTTCCGGTCCGTCACATTGTCCCCAAGCCGGAGCCATGCCTGATTATCCCCGCCAGCGTTCGCTCCGCTTTCGTTCCAAATGGTCATTCGGCCTGTATTGGAGGTATTCAACCAACACGAAATCGTAAAATCGCCAGTGCCGAAATTGAACGCCGGATGGTCCGCTACCAGCAACAGGCCCGAACCGTTAAACTGTGCCGCGGTTCCGCCGCCAACCCGGCCTTGGCCGTTAAAGGCCACGTTGCCGATTATAGATGGATGCAGTGCCGAAGGCCCAAGGTCGGTGCCCCCGCCATCCAATGGGTAATAGGCCACCAAGCCATCAGAAGGCACAACCAGTATATAACCTTCCTTGGTTTTTGTGTCTGTGGTGATTTCATCGTAAGCTTCCAGCGTGACGGCATACCGTCCCGGTGCGGGGTATACCACAGTGGGATTCTCCTCGGTTGATGTGGCCGGGCTGCCCCCCTCGAAAGTCCATCGCCACCCACTGACATCTCCCTGGCTCCTATTTTGAAAAGTCACGGTCCCGCCCGCCACTATTCCTGCTATGCCAACGGTAAAATCAGCCTGCGGCGGGTTGGCACTTATCACAGTCAGGTATTCTTCCCGCACAACGGTGTGGCTCCCCCCCGGATGGGATACCGTCAACCTCACCCCGTAGATTCCAGGCCGCGCAAACACAACTTCAGGATGCTGTTCGTCAGAGGTAGCCACCGTCCCTGCTGCATTATAAAACTCCCATTGCCAGAATTCCGGCATCCCGGCAGAGGCATCGGTAAACCGCACGGGATCGCCAGCCGGCACGGTGACCGATTCCGTGGTGAAATCCGCAACCAGGTCCTGATATCCAACCGTTATGAAATCAGGGATAGTAACGGTAGCCACCTTGTTCTCCCTGCGCACCTCTAACGTAACCGCATAGCTGCCCACCGTCTCATAAATAGCTATCGGACTGTGCGCAAAGGAGGTTTCCGGACTGCCACCCTCGAAAATCCAACTCCACTGCGAAGGAAGACCTTCAGAAACGTCGCGGAAAGTTACGGTATCGCCCACTTTGATTTGGCGGCGATCCGCCTCGAATGCCGCCTCCAAAGGCGGATCGAAACGGAGTTCATCCTCTATGGAACATGAAACAGCCACCAAGAAGCAACAACAGGTAATAATTGTGTATTTGTTTATCATATTCAGGAAATTCAGTCGGTTCGCTCCAACAAACGTTTATACCATCGCTATAACCGTATTGATTGTTTCATTATAATTGGTTTTAGTTCTTATGTAGAACATATTTACAAATATATATACTTATTACATACGATACAAATTAATTTTGCACTTTGCGGTATTGCCCGTTACGATATTGGTTAAGGAGATAAGATAGCCGTTTTTCAGCTTTTCTGGAACGGGCCGATTTCCCCACTATATTTTCCGTTTCCATGTCGCCACCGTTATCCAAACGGTACAATTCCTTTGCAGCCACGGTGTTTTTTTCCAAATCATACCAATATGTACAGCGCCAGCCTGGTATGCGTACCGAATATCCCATATGTGAGGCGCGCTTACTGTTATGGATTGCTGGGTAAGGCCGCACAAATTGGCTAAACGCTGGGTAATCCCAGGACATCGATGGTTGAGCCAGCAGGGGCCGCAGGCTGATGCCCGACAAGCCGGCCATCGGGATGCCGCACAACTCATTCAACGTGGGATAGATATCCACGGACTCCACCATCGCATCGGTCGCGCTACCGTTCCCCGCCATTCCGGGCGCTGCGATGATCAGTGGCACCCTTACGTCCAGCTCGAAGTTGGTCGATTTGCACCACAGATCCTGCTCACCCAAGTGGTATCCGTGATCGCCCCATAGCACGATGATGGTACTGTCGCTCAGTCCGAGGGTCTCCAGCTCATCCATCAACCGCCCAATCTGCGCATCTACATAGCTGATGCAGGCATAGTATCCATGTATCAATTCCTGCTCCTGTTCGGGCGGTATCGGCCCTGCGTCGGGCACATCACTGTACCCCCTAAGCTCCTGCCATTGATGAAACGAAAGCTCCGGACTGCCGACGGGCCGCTCCCGGTGGACTACGCCGAATGCCGACCGTTCATATAAATCCCAGTATCTCTTCGGCGCACAGAACGGCGCATGCGGTTTTTTGAAGCCTACTGCTATGAAAAAAGGATTATCCGTCCGGCCAGCCTCTGCCAGTAGGCGGATGGCATCTTCCGCGATCTTCCCATCGCTATACGCCGTATCCGGCACATCGGCCATTTCCGTGGCCCGCTGTTTACCTTTGCCGCTCCGGTTCTCCGGAAGCACATAGGTGTTTCCGTCAAACGGAGATATTTCCTCCGTCCACGACACTGAATCCAGCGTCCGCTTCGAGTTATGAAATATTTTCCCAACGCTGGCCGTGAAATAGCCGTTGCCTTTAAAATGCTGCGGAAGTGTCACCGCCCCGGGCAAGTTTTCCCTGAAATGAACCTGCAGGTCATGCACACCGGTCTCATCCGGCCGCAGCCCTGTCAACATGGACGTCCTCGATGGGCTGCATACCGCCTGCTGGCAATAGGCGTTACGAAATACCACACCCCGTTCTGCAAGCTTATCTATATTAGGGGTATAAGCTCGCTGATCGCCATAACAGCCGATATCCGGACGCAAATCATCGACGACCAGAAAAAGGATATTTTTACGTTGCTGCCCTTTAGTAGACATCTGAACAGCATTCACCAGCATAATGCCCAGCAACAGGCACAGTTTCCCTCGGAGTTTCATCATACGTTTATATTAATTATTGGTCCGATAGGCTATGAGCGACCCGCCATAGTACGTGGTATGCCCCCTTACCCTCGTAATACTGAACGGTTAACCACAGTAATTCGGTTACAATCGGTCCGATATATTCTTTATTATGTAGAACATATCGACAAATATGAGAGTTTTCTCATAGATATGCAAATAAAAATGTTGCTGTATATGACACAGGGGCTCGCGGTGTAACAATATTACCGCTTCATCCGTTCGAAATGCGGACTCAGGTGTTCTTTCATTCCTTGCCGGAAGTCTTCCGGGCCACCGGTTTTAAGCAACTCCAGCAAATCGCGATGGGTTACTTTCCCGACCTTGGCTTCCCCGTTGATTTTGGCTTCTTCGCTCACTACATATTCAAATACGGGTAGCAGCATATTCTGGAATCGCATAAACGTTTCATTGCCGGTCATCTGGTAGAGTTTGCCATGAAACGCAATCTCATATTTTACCTTGAAGGGCTTCTGTACTTTATTGATTTCCTTACCGACTATCTGTTCCAGTTCTTTCAAATCTTTATCGGTCATCCGTGTATACAACACATCGGCCAACCCCATTTCCAGTACCAATCGCAGTTCAAACAGGTCTTGCAATGTGTTTTGATCAAGTATCAATGGATCCATTACGCGTTCAAAACCGCCCAGGATATCCGGCTCCGCCAATACCATACCCCGTTTTTTCCGAGATTCAATCATCCCCAGCATGCGCAGCCTACTTAATGCCTCACGAACTACGTTCCGGCTTACGTCTAATGCTTCGGCCAATTCCAATTCCTTAGGCAGGGCATCGCCAGGTTTAAAGGCTTTTCTCTTTAGGTATTCACGGAGTCGTGTTTCCACTACATCCGCCATGGTGGAGGGTGCTATCTTTTCTATATCCTTACTTAAATTTTTACTTGCCATTTCAAGATAAACGTGCGAAAAGACAAAAGTGCGTTATTTTTTCATCATTATGTAGGACAAAATAAAAATACTATTATTTTTAGTATATTTGTTGCCGGTCCCGGCGCAGTCCGTGTGCTCCGTTTTTCAAGAAGTTATATGAAAAAATCAGGTACTGCCAACCTTCCGCTGCATCACGGACATGTGCCCCGCTGGCTATCCGAGAGGATGGCCCGGCTTGGATTGGCCATTACGGAATGTATTCTGCAGGATTTCGGAAAGCGGGATTATCTGAGAAGGATGGCTGACCCTTTCTGGTTCCAGAGTCTGGGTTGTGTCATGGGCATGGATTGGCATTCTTCAGGCATCACAACATCCGTGCTCGGTGCTTTAAAACGCTCCGTTTCTCCGCTTGCCAAGGAATTGGGTATTCAAATCTGTGGAGGAAAAGGCAAGCACTCCAGAAATACCCCACAGGAATTGGAACAGTATTGTATGCGTGTTGGATTGAATGGTAACCAGTTCGCACGGGCTTCAAAGCTGGTAGCCAAAGTGGATAATACCGCTGTTCAGGATGGGTATCAGCTTTACCTGCATACTTTCATCGTGAGTGATGAAGGCGATTGGACAGTTGTGCAACAGGGAATGAACGAAACCGATGCGACTGCTCGCAGATACCACTGGCATTCCAACGGGCTAACCTCGTTTACCGAACAGCCGCATAGCGCTATCTGCGGCAAAAACCAGGGAAAAATCATTAATATGACAGCTGACGGGGCAGCAGCGGCAAAAGCAACGATCCTAAATCTATGCGCCGAACGGCCGTCCGCAGTTCTCACGGAAGCCTCCAAATTAGTCATGCCCAACCGTCACGAGATAACCGCCAGTGATATCGACCTTAAACGGCTGGGCGCCATGCTTTGGCTTACCCATGAAAAATGCCCGGCCGATTTCGAAGAACTTTTGCTCCTGAAAGGCATGGGGCCACGCACCTTGCAGTCTTTAGCACTGGTTAGTGAGATTATTTACGGCACACCTGCCCGGTTCGAAGACCCCGCACGGTTTTCCTTTGCGCATGGGGGAAAAGACGGACACCCGTTCCCAGTGCTCACGAAAGTGTATGACGAGACCATCGACGTGCTCAACCGCGCTGTCGGGCAGGCAAAACTCGGAGACAGCGACAAAAAGCAGGCGATTAAAGCACTGAGCGACCTGGCATACCGGGCAGAACGGCATTTTACGCCCCATAACGATATTGATATCCTCCTAAAAAGAGAACGTGACAATGCCTGGAAGCACGGAGGAAAAACGGTCTTCGGCGACGCTCCCCCACCCTCAAACCAACTGAAGCTGTTCGATTGGCAGTAGCCACCTGCTTACCGCCCGTCCGGCATTTCCTATGGCGATGGACTAACCACCGTCCAGCCGCCGTCAACTATCAGTGTCTGGCCGGTGATATGCTTAGCACCGTCGCTTACCAAGAAGCATGCCGCTGCAGCGACGTCTTCCGGCGTACCCGGCCGCCCCAAGGGCGTAAGCCGCGCCCAAGTAGCTTCATATTCATTATCGGCAGCCGTCCGTTCCGTCAATGTGGCGCCCGGAGCCACGGTATTTACATTGATACCGAAGGGCGACAGTTCTACGACCAAGTGCTTAGCCAACATTTCCAGTGCCGCCTTTGACATGCCGTAAGCCGCCAGTTGCTTATGCGCTTGATGTCCGGTCGCCGACGACATGAACAATAATGAACCACCTGTACGCTGTTTAATAAATTGCTTCGCAGCCTCCTGAGCCAGAAAAAACGTCCCTCCAAGGTTTACTTCCATCACTTTAAAAAATGACTCGGGCTTATAATCCAGAAAATTACCGAACAGTGTGATGCCAGCATTGGCAATAGCAATGTCCAGTGAGCCTGTTTCAACAACGGCCCTTTCAACCAACCGTTTAATAAACCCTAAATCACTGGAATCTCCCGGACAAGCCACACAGCGGCCCAACCGGCTTATCTTTCCGGCCGCGTGTTCTGCCAAGTCGGCATCGATATCATTAAGTAGCACGGTCGCTCCCTCACGGGCTAATCGTCGGCATATTTCGAATCCTATTCCTTGTCCAGCCCCGGTTACGACAGCTGTTTTTCCGTTGAATGCGTTCGATAGTAAGTGATTATTATATTCCATAACTCAGGCGCTTCAAAAATAACATTTAATCGGTAATTGCCCGTCCTGATGTATCTGTGCTTTCCCGACTACTTAAACGGTTCTCAGCCCCCGGGTCTTTTTAACATTTCCATGGCATTGGGATATTCCTATCTTCATCAAATCCGGTAACTTTGCGTAATAACTTATAATAAGGAGCAACGGACATGAATATCGCAATAACCGGCGCTACCGGGCAGCTCGGCCGCCTTGTACTAAACATGCTAATCCAGCAATCAACGCCGTACCGCATCATCGCGCTGGCCCGATCACCGCAGAAGGCGGCCAACCTGGAGGTTGAGGTTCGCCATGCAGACTACGATAAACCGGAAACGCTGGCCGGTGCGTTGCAAGGCGTAAACAGGCTGCTGCTGATTTCCGGGAACGAGGTGGGTAAACGGGCCGAGCAGCACCGCCGGGTCATCGAGTCGGCCCAAAAAGCCGGAATTGAGTGGATAGTGTATACCAGCCTTCTTCATGCCGACACTTCTTCGCTGAGCCTCGCGCCCGAACACCTTGCCACAGAAACCCTGCTAAAGCAGTCGGGCCTTCCGTTCACCTTGCTGCGCAATGGCTGGTATACGGAAAATTATACCGGTTCTATCCCCGGCGCGTTAAAAAGCGGTGTCCTGTTAGGCAGCGCGGGTGACGGAAAAATTGCCGCTGCAACAAGGGCAGACTTCGCCGAGGCGGCTGCGGCGGTGCTTACTGGCGACGGCCATATTGGGAAAACCTATGAACTGGCCGGTGACGAAGCCTTCACGCTCAGCGAGCTGGCTGCAGAAATTTCCCACCAAACAGGTGGCAACATCCCCTATAAAAACCTACCGGAGGCGGAATACGCCGCCACGCTCCAACGCTTCGGCCTTCATTCAGGTCTTGCACGGGCAATTGCCGGTTGGGATGCCGCCGCGGCAAAAGGAGATCTCTTTGACGACAGCGGCCAGCTTTCCAGCTTGATTGGCCGCCCCACAACGTCATGGCGCGATACCGTTACCGCTGCATTAAACGAAACATCGTAAGCAGGCGGGCTGCGCTTCAGAAGTCTCGTAAAATTTTCGATTTAATTGTTCAAAAATTCCTTAATCGGATTTTTTATAGTAGGTTTGCAGACTTTTAACAGTTGAATGTTTACACCGGAAGCGCTTAAGGGGGAACTGACCGAACCGAAGCAGATTGTAGTCACCACGCACCATAAACCTGATGGGGACGCCTTGGGATCCTCATTGGCGGTGTACCACTGGCTGAAAGCCAAAGGGCATACTGTACATGTTATCGTGCCATCGGACTTCCCGGCATTCCTTAACTGGTTGCCCGGACGATCGGATATCCGGATATACACCGAGGATAAAGCGGCCAACGACGCACTGATTGCAAAAGCACAGTTTATTTTCTGTTTGGATTTCAACGGCTTGGGACGCATCCACGCCATGGAAGAAGCACTCAGGAATGCTGAAGGGACCAAGGTGATGATAGACCATCACCTGGATCCGGAGGGGTTTGACAGCTACCGGCACTGGGATAGCGAAGCAGCAGCTACCGCTCAGTTGGTTTACGATTTCATTGCCAACATAATGGATGATCATCAGGCCATTACCCCTGAAATCGCCACGTGCCTCTATACCGGCATCATGACCGATACCGGTTCCTTCAGGTTCCAGACCACCACACCGCTGGTGCACCGGATCGCAGCCGACCTGATTACCTTAGGTGCAAAAAATTGGGAAATACACGAACAGGTTTACAACAGTTTTTCAGAAAACCGGCTGAAGTTTCTTGGCTTCTGCCTGTTAAACAGACTGGAGGTACTCCATGAATACCGCACCGCGTTGTTCAGTATTTCACGACACGATCTCAGCCGGTTTCAAATCACTACCGGAGATACCGAAGGACTGGTCAACTATGCATTATCTATCAGTGGCATGAGGCTTGCCGCGTTAATCGTAGACCGTACCGAACAGGTGAAACTGTCGCTGCGTTCTGTCGGGAATTTTCCCTGCAACGAAGTCTGCAAAAAACACTTCAATGGAGGAGGTCACCGCAATGCAGCCGGAGGCAATTCAAACGAGCCACTGCCCAAGGTGGTTGCGGCGTTTAAATCCATATTACCAGCATATAAAGTACTTTTAACACAATAATTAACTACACTCAAAAATGAAGAAATCAATTTTCAGTTTAGGTCTTGCAGCGGCAGTATTGGCCGGAGCCTGCCAGCAGTTCAAAACAGGCGATGGAGGCTTACAATACAAAATCGTGAAAGACAACGGACAGCCGAAAGCGCAAACGGGCGACCTGCTTTCCGTGAACATGACCGTAACGACCGATAGGAATGATTCACTGCTCACCAGCACCTATAAGATAGGTCTTCCCCAAATCGTCAACATTACGCCCGACACATTGCCTGGAGCATATTCCGGTGATTACAGTTCAATGTTCCGCATGCTGGGCGAAGGTGACAGCGCGATATTCAAGCTCAATTTAGACACGATGGCTGCAAAAACCATGCAGCCGAAGCCCGAGTTTGCCGATAAGTACGTAACCTTCACTGTCAAGGTAAACAAACACTTCAAGAAAGGCGATCTTACAGACAGCGCCCTTTACGCGGAGGTAAACACTTACTTTGATGGTGAAATCGAAAAGTTGAAGGCTTCGGAAGAAAGCAAAATCGACAATTACATCAAAAAGAACAACCTGCAGCCAATGAAAACGGCATCCGGACTGCAATATGTGATTACCGAAGAGGGAACGGGTGAAAAGCCTGTAGCAGGCGATACCGTCGAAGTAAACTATACCGGCACGCTGATTGGCTCAGGCGACGTATTTGACACCTCCATCAAGGAAGTAGCTGAAAAAAACAAAATCTACAATGCCATGCGTCCATATGAGCCCGCCAAATTTGCCATTGGCGTACGCCAGGTTATTCCGGGGTGGGACGAAGGCTTGCTACTGCTCCCTAAAGGAAGCAAGGCTAAACTCATCATTCCTTCCCAATTGGGTTATGGCGAACGCGGGGATATGCGCGGCACCATCCCGCCGTTTGCACCCCTGGTCTTCGATATTGAGCTTATCGATATCCTGAAGCCAACAGCAGCGGCTGATAGCACCGCCCAAGGCACCACAGCGCAGTAACATGCAAACAAAAACGCCTTCCCTTTCGCGGAAGGCGTTTTTGTTTTATATGCTATATTTGCATCATGGCAAATGTCCCGCTCACCGATACCCACACACACATCTATTACCTCTACGGTACACCCGAACTCGAAACGCAAATGCAACGGTGTACCGATAACGGTATTGAATACCTGTTATTGCCAAACGTAGACAATGAATCCATTTCCAGTGTGTTGGGCACCGTAGCGGCTTATCCTGAGCGTTGCTTCGCCATGATGGGGCTCCACCCTTGTGAAGTGAAGGAGGACTACCTCGATGCACTGGCCGCAATTGAACTTGCCATTCAAAACAACAACGTATATGGCATCGGCGAAATCGGCATAGACCTCTATTGGGATAAAACCACCCTGCCCTTGCAACAAGAAGCTTTCCGCATCCAGGCTGGATGGGCTAAAAGCAGCGGCCTGCCGGTCTCCATCCATTGCCGGAATGCCTTTGACGAACTGTTTGCACTGCTGAAGGAGGTGCAGGATGGCCGCCTGCACGGCGTGCTTCACTGCTTTACCGGAAACCGTGAACAAGCGCAGCAGGCTATCGATTTTGGCCTCCACCTCGGCATAGGGGGTGTGGTGACTTATAAAAATGCAGGACTGGACACCGTAGTAGCTAATCTTGATCTTCGCCACCTCGTCCTGGAAACTGATGCCCCGTACCTGGCGCCTGTGCCTTTTCGCGGAAAACGCAATGAAAGCAGTTACTTATGGTATATTGCACAAAAAATTGCAGATTTGCATGGGGTTGATTTAGATACCGTGGCATCTGCCACCACCGAAAATGCCAAGCGAATTTTTGGCATTTGATAGCCGGAAAAACCAAACGCTGACTAAATGAATAATATTTTCGTAATCTATACCGGGGGAACCATCGGGATGGTCAAAGACGAACACAACGGTACATTTGTACCCTTTGACTTTGAGCTCATTGCCAAAAACATCCCTGAATTGGCCCGGCTTAATTATAAGCTGAGCGTATATTCCTTTACCCCGATTATTGATTCATCCAATATGCAGCCGGCAATCTGGCTGGAAATGGCCACTATCATCAAGGACAATTACGATGATTACGATGGTTTTGTCATTCTCCACGGTTCGGATACCATGGCATTTTCCGCTTCTGCATTGAGTTTCATGCTGGAAGGACTTCAAAAACCCGTTATCCTTTCTGGCTCACAGCTGCCCATCGGCGAAATACGGACCGATGCCCGCGAAAATCTCATCACCGCCCTGGAACTTGCATCCGCAAAAAAGAAGGGAAAATCGCTCATCCATGAAGTATGCATATTTTTTGACAACAAACTCTTCCGGGGCAATCGTTCATTCAAATATAATTCAGCCAAATTCGAAGCGTTCAGGTCGCCAAATTACCCTGTATTGGTCGAAGCAGGCGTACACCTTAAATATAATCAGGAGGCGCTGCTCGACAATAGTGACAAGGAATTCATTTTACATACCAAACTGGATAATGCCGTATCGGTGCTTAAACTGTATCCCGGCATCAGCCCGCAAGTGGTCAGGGCTGTCCTTGAGTCCGAAGCACGATCGGTCATTATGGAAACATTCGGATCCGGCAATACAACTACTGATAGGTGGTTCCTGGATTTGCTGCGCGACGCCATCCGCAACGGCAAAAACATCCTCAATATCTCCCAATGCAAGGTCGGAAGCGTAGAATTAGGGCGCTACGAAACCAGCAAATATCTTAAGGAAATGGGCGTGCTCAGCGGTTACGATATGACGTTTGAAGCCGCCGTAACCAAACTCATGTACCTACAGGGCGAGTTTGAAAGCCAAAGCGACGTAGCCTACTGGGCTGAACAGAATATCCGGGGAGAACTCACCGCATAACATCAGCTACCGATAAGCTCATCTCACTGCTTGCCTTGCCAGCAACTTCCATTGCCCATCGGCACGCTGCCATACCGTCATCACCTGCAGCCGGATAGTCGCTGGATCTTTCCCTGCGTCGGCTGTTTCGGCTTCCAATTGATGGCGGACGATGGCGACATCCCCTGACGTGGTGATCTGCTGATCGGACAGCCGGATACTCAAAAAATTGGACGCCCCGGTAGCCAAGGTGCGTATAAATTCTTCCTTACTCTCTACAATACCGCTGGAGTGGCCATAACTGAGCGAAGCCGCGGTCAATCGTTCCAACGCAGCGGTATCGGCATCCACCAACGCCTGCCGAAAGGCTTCTACCGTACGTTCGATGGTAGATGCACCCTCTTGACCTTGAGGATTACAAGCAACCAGCCCCACCAATGTAATAAGTGAATAAAATGTTTTCATGCCTTCAGATTTAACTGTTCATACCAAGCCAGGATATCTTGATATCCCTTCCGCAGGATACCCAGATCTGAATCGATGGCCATACAGCGGTATCCCAACGAAGCCAAGTTAGTAAAATCATCCCGGTTACGCAACAGGATTCCCGCCTGCTTGCCATGTGCCTCGGCCGCGCCGGCCACCTGCCGTAACGCATCCTCAAAGCTGATAGCATCTGCATCGGGCTGATGGGCCAAGGCCAACTTCAGGTCACCTGGCCCTACAAATAAGACGTCCACACCTTCCACAGCGGCTATATCATACGCGTGCCGCACGCCTTCCGCGTCTTCTATTTGCGCTAGGAAAAGCGGACGAACCGCCGTGGGATCTGCCGACGGTTCCATCCCATACCGGTAGGCACGCACTGTGGTCGAATAGCCACGGTGGCCGGCAGGCGGATACCGCATCGCCGCCACACAGTCGGCCGCCTGTTGCGCAGACGAAACATGAGGCAGCATGATGCCATCGGCACCCCAATCCAATACGCGGGCTATCGTCGCGGCGTGCAATTCCGGCACGCGTACGATTGCTGCGGCTTCCCCCCCGGCCGTAGCCCGAAGAAGTCCGGGAAGCGCTGCCTCCGGCGAACTGCCATGCTCAAGGTCCAATAATAACCAGCTAAAAGAAAATTGAGCTGCAAGCTCCGCCACCACCGGGGAACCGACACTCAGCCATGTCCCCAACTTAACCGACCCATCCAAAAATTGGTCGTATTTTCTAACGTCATGTTTGTTCATAATGTCGCAATTGATTTATTCCCCCGCAGCCCTTCGCAAGCGCTTTCTATTCGTTCCAATGTAAATTGTCGCAAACTTTTATGCTTTGGATTATTCAAGAAAAACTTATCTGACTTTTCAAAATAATTTCCTTTCACCCGGATTACCGATTTGAAGACAATGTTGCGCAGCAGGTGCAACCAAAACCGCTGTTCAAAATCACTGGGCAACGACCTCAACTGCTGGTAACCGGCGATGGCTGACGCTAACACATCGCCTGAGTGAAAACAGCCCAGCAGCGACAGATCGTCCGTTGGATCGCCAGATACCGCATCATCCCAATCCACAATCGCCGTGATGCGGTTACCATCGCCCAGAATATTCCATAGCGCAAGATCTTTGTGTACGAGACAACCTGCCTCTAATTGCAGCAACGGACGGGCTCCATTGGCCAAATCCTTCAACTCTGCAATCTTGCGTTCGCCGATGAACCCTGCCGAGCCCAGGAAGTCCAAATGCACATCCCAATTCAAGAAAAAATACTTTTCATACGTATCATGGTATCCCTCCAGCCGACCGTGGTTGTGCAGCACTTCCGGATTGAAAAGCCCATATTTACCGGGCGTGATGGACTGCCACATTGCGATATACTGCCCGATTTCTTCTGCTGTGGCCAGTACATCCAGTTCCCCCCTTTTTTCTATCACATTCAAGTCGTTATTATCAATGCATTCCATCACCTGGATGGCAAACGGCACCTTTGAGCGTGATGTATCCGTCAAGTATACCGTAGGTGCCGGCACGCCCAGCTGCTTCACACTCTCCAGCACGTGAGATTCCACAGCCATATAGTCGTCCTTTTCCGGACCGTTCTCCAGCCGCACGAAATATTTCGTCGGACCCTGGTAAGCAAAATAGGTGATGTGGTTGCCCTGTCCGCCAGCAGGCGTTAATTTAACAGAGCCATCATTAAAATATTGTGTCAGATAATCATTCAATTGATTCGCTATCCCCAGGTTTTCTTCGTCGGACGACGGAGGCTGTGTATTTGCGATGGTATGCGGACGATCGGATTTCCAATAATAAATCGCTTTTCTAATTGCCATATAAATTATTCGTTAACGCTAGTTGATTTGTCTTCTAAAGGATGGAATGTATTGCTTTCCGCAGTTGTTTCACCACCTGACCTACTCGGATCGGTTTTCCATCGCCAGTAAGCCGTCAGCAGCCCGCCAATCAGCGTTTGCATCACACTGCTGAATACCGCAGGCACAGCAGCCATCGGCTGCATGGGAAAATTCTGTTTGGCCAATACCGCGGCAAGGCCGCCGTTCTGCATGCCGACTTCAATGGATACCGTACGGGCAACGGCATGGTCATACCGGAAAATACGCGCAACAACATAACCTAACACAAAGCCGATGATGTGCAGCAGGCCAGCGGCCGCAAACAACACCAGCAGGTTGGCTGCCACCGTTTCTGCGCTCTGCGCCACGATGCTTCCCGCAATGAACACGATAGCCCACACCGATACGACCGGCCCCGCTAATGACATTTTCTTTCCAATATGAGGGAATTTGTAGTTAATGAATACACCCAATGCCACGGGAATAAGCACTACTTGCACAGTGGTGTAGAAAAGCCCCCAAGCATCTACCGGGACGTATGTACCGGCCAATGCTTCGGTAAGCAACGGGGTGGCCAAAATGGCCACCAAGGTAGATACCGTCGTCATGATGATAGATAGCGCTAGATGCCCGCGTGACAGATAGGTGATTACGTTGGAGGCTGTACCGCCCGGACAACACCCAACAATAATCAGCCCCACGGCAAGCGCCGGATCCAGTTGCAGCAACTTGCTGATACCATAGGCAGACAGGGGCAGCGCGGTATATTGCATTATCGCGCCCAACAATACCGCTCCGGGCATTTTCGTGATGGCTTTGAAGTCATCCACATGCAACGTCAGCCCCATGCCCAGCATGACCAAGGCCAAGGCACCTACCATCCAATTGCCCGAAAACCACTGAAAAGCCGGTGGATAGATGTATCCCAAAAAAGAGCTGCCAATAATCCATACCGGATAAAGGTTAACGAACGTGTTTAAAATGTTTTTCATAAAAATCAATAAGTGTTTATCCCTTTGTTATCCACCCAAGAGTTTGACCGTACAACAGGCAGACGGATACCACTATATAACACATTCGTATTGTATCGCCCCCTAAGTCAACCAAAAAACTACCTGCATCCCCTTGCTCCTGATCTGGCGATAATGTCAATCAGAAAACAACATAGATGTTTTATTCAGTTTTTGAAACAACCAAATCATCCAAAAAAAAGCGTCCATCCATAGTTGGATCTGACACGAATCTAATACGTGTATTCGAAGTAGCATTTATGATTGAAAACTCTTTGCTTTCCCATGATGTAGAGCTGGTAACAGGCACCGATTGAACAGATGCCGCACCTCCCCCTGATACCTCAACATAAACCGTCTGCGAGGCATTTGCCCAAATAGCCATCTTGAAAGTCACTTTCAAATTTACCCGATCCTCGGCTATCTCGGAAAAAACCGGTGTGGCGACGAATGCGTCCCTGCTCGCAGAGGTCCCAATCTTGATGTATCCGGGCCTTTCATAAACCTTATTACCATCCCACCCTTCAAATTCAGTTAAAGCAAAATAAGAGGGCGCCATATACTCAAAAAAATCCATGCTCCCGTCTGTGCCGGGCGTGCTGTCCTCTGGTTCTCTGCTTTCATCAACAACGCGAAGATTGTTTTGGTCCGGATCCGGTATAAAAAATGGCCTTGACCCGCGTTCATTAGCAACATAATCCCCACCCCATACCATTTTATCAAAATTCGCTTCAAAATAGACCGTACCAACCGGGTCGCCATCAGGCTCATCATCCGGGATATTGTCGGGCCCATCCTTAGAACAACTGGTGAAACAAAATAAAATGGACGCCAAAAAGCTGAATACAAACAATGCGCTATTACGTTTCATAATACGTTATTTTTTAATATTTAACCATTTGCTTGCTATAATTCCAATGCTGACAACGGGACACGAGTAATCCCCATTTCTTCCTTGCCGATCGAATACAATGTATAAAGCCAACCATCCAACACGATTGAGCTAGAGTATGCATACCCAAGATTCCTTCCCCCCACTCCTGAGAAACGATAACCCGTAGGTGAATTTGTACGCAAGGTATACACCTTATCAAAGGTATAACCATCTTTACTTACCGATATAGTCATCGGATCGCGGTCCAAATACAATGCTTGGTCAAAACGGTTAGTGTTTTGGTTACCTATCAGCAAAACAGTTCCATCATCAAGCGTAATGCCCTGTGCCCTGCTTGGTGAATCGGGGATATCTGTAGGATGTGGCGTTGCCCAACCTCCTGTGCCGTCATTAAAGCTTACGTACATCCGGTTGTTATGCACGGGATTACTGGGAGTACCCCAATCACGCAACATGAGCACCAAACCGCCATCTTTGGCTCGATAAATAAAACTTTCTATCAGGCTCTGTCCATCGACCGCCCTACGTTGCACTCCCCATGCAGCACCTGCCCACCAACTAATATGATTATTTTCTCGGTACCAATTATATAACCGGACACCGATAGGTGGCGCAGTAGTGGGTGCATCCGATCCTTGCATATAAATAGGCAATGCCCCGTTACTGGGTAGGTTTTCAACTAAGAAGGGTTCCCCTAGTTTGCCGTTTTCACCGACGGATCGAGCAATCGGATATACGCCCGCACCATGCACATATGTTATGGCATATAGCTCATCATCAATGA
Source organism: Parapedobacter composti (assembly GCF_900112315.1). Classification (GTDB taxonomy): domain Bacteria; phylum Bacteroidota; class Bacteroidia; order Sphingobacteriales; family Sphingobacteriaceae; genus Parapedobacter; species Parapedobacter composti. The sequence continues at coordinate 108,501 of NZ_FOLL01000013.1, forward strand.
CCGCCCACCGATCGGGCTTTAAGTGAATGCCACTTTCGGTACGGGGCTGTACGGGGCCAGGGGCCGGGAACAGTTCTTCGGGTACCGTCCAACTACCCCAAGTGTCGGACCAAGCATACAGGACACGCTGCCCGGGCGCATCTTCGCCCAACTCATGGTTGCCCCACATTGCGTAAAACCTACCCTTGTGGTGAATCAAACAAGCGTAATGATTGTAGGCTCCGTCTTCGCGCGCCGCAGGTTGCCAGACAACAGCATGCTCGGCCTCCGAAAGTATTGGAAACCCAGCCCCATTCCGAAGATCAACCGTAGCCATAGGTGCTTTCCACATCGGAACCACCGGTGTACCGCTACTAGTGACTCTGTTGGTTTGTACCGTACGTGTACCCACCTGGATTTCGATGGTCTTATCTTCTTCATCGTCATGGCGGGGTGATTCCTTTCCTTTTTCGTTACAAGCGAAAAACTGTAACATTATCATCAATAAACCCACACCGAAAGAGCGTTTTCCTTGTTTTCCTATCCGTTTCATATCCATATCCTAAACTTGTATTCTATCTATTCCCCAATTATCGCACTACCTGATATCCCAGAGTTTGCTCCAGCCTCGCACCGATATTTGCATCGATGGCCGACTGTGGAATTGGCCACCATTGATGGTGATCCTGTATCGAATTTCTTGTGATTGCCCGGATATTGTACTTTCTTACCCGATCAACCAATCTTCCCATCCGTACAAGCGTCCTTCTACGGGGTTCCTCTGTAATCAATTCCCTGGCACGTTCGTCAAGGATAAAGTCCTCCGTCACATCGGATGCCCCAATCAATGTCGCATTTGCACGATCCCTCACTTCATTAATATCATCCGCGGCTAGATCCAACTCCCCCATTCTGAAATAGGCCTCGGCACGCAACAAATACGTTTCGGCCAACCGGTACACGATAAAATCCTGATAAGTTCGCCCCGACCAAGAAGTTCCGGTGTGGGTGAGCGTACCTACATCACCTTCAATCTTCCGAGGATACGGGTAAATGTTCTGCATGGTGTCTATTTCCGATGTTTTGCGTTCCACTACCTGTCCAAAATAGGCTGACGCCGGATTGGTATAACGAAGCTCTCTTCGCATGTTATGCACCGAATTGCGCATATCATTATCCCAATCGCCCTCCCACACCTGATACAAGAAATATGGCGTGGGACGGACTTGCCCGGTACCCCTACCCAAACTGTCTACCACGACCATACCCGAACGCCCATCAGGGTCGGTAAGCCGTTCATACCAAGGGCCCCAGTTTCTCAACCGGTTATTTCCATTGCTTCCTCCCTGTCCACCCAAGGTCATGTCCTCAAACTGCCATACGTAAATAGACTCCATATTGCCAGAACTCCGGTTCTGGTTGCCATCCCTAAACATATCTGAAAATGGATCCCCCGGTTCACTCAATTTAGTTCCAAACCGTTGCCTTGTCAATTGATACAAACCCGAGTTGATAACCTTGTTAGCACTTTCCACAGCAAGTTCGTACTCCCCGAGGCTGATGTACACCTCGGTTAACAAATGATCGGCAGCTGCTTTAACAATCCTTCCTTGCTTTTCCACGGTTGTCGGCAGCCATTCGGAAGCAAACTCCAAATCTTCACGCGCAAATTGCAACACATCTTCACGCCGATTGCGCACAAAATCCGTCTTCGGACTGGTATAAATGGTATCGACAATCGGTACGTCTCCGTACAGATTAGCAAGCAAGTTATGCGTATATGCCCTAAAGAACTTGGCTTCTGCAATCATAGCGTTTTTACGTTGCTCGCTGCTCCATATATCGGCAAGTTCTGGATTATCGGCGTATGCAATAATTGTATTGGCACGAGGAAACATATCTCGATATGCCCATTCCCAAACCCACTCTACTTGGCCAACAAAAGGCGTCAACAGGTTATTATAGTCCGTGCTGTGGGTAGCACTGTTTCCGAAATCCGCGATATCGGTTCCCGCAGACATGATATAGAAGTACCTTGCACCGTCACGGGCAGCCATCTCGTCCCGCGCAGCTTGATGCAATGCGGTCATGTGAGCTTCGAACCCGGTTTCTGAGGTCAATATACCTACCGTACTATAATCTGACATGGGTATCTCATTAAGAAAGTCCGCGCTACATGACTGACTTGCCACCAGTAAAGCAACGGCACTATATGTATTAAGTATTTTCTTTAGCACTTTCATTTTTTACGCTTTAATGTTATGCTCAATAATTATCCCTTAAAACCCTAACCGGAATCCCAGCGTATAAGACCTCGCTATCGGATACCGATCCGTGGATATCGATTCCGGATTGGTACCCAACCAGTCTGTAAACGTTAGTAAGTTCTTGCCACTCACATATACATTCAAGTTAGCCAAACGGTTCTTCGCCAGAAATGCCGAAGGAAAACGATAAGATAACGACACATCCTGCACACGGATGAAGTTCCGGCTCAAATACCAATTATGGCCGAGCGTACTCCGTCGGTATTCCAGTGACGGCCGAGTATTGGAGCGGTTTTCTGGTGTCCACCATCCGCCGTCAAACATATTGCCGGGCCGGATTGGATCAATGCTGTTACTATAAAAATCTAAATCATTGAAGGTTCCCAACCAACCTTGCATGGCATTGATAAAGATGGACAAATCGAAATTGTTATAACGGAAATTGTTGGTAATCCCCCAACGGTATCTAGGTTGACCACCTTGCCCGATGATGGTCCGGTCATTATCAGCGTCAATACTGCCGTCGCCATTGAGATCTCGGAACCTAGCAAATCCTGGTTGGGAGCCAGCTGGAAGCTCGTCTCCCTCTTGGTATATCCCATCGAACACAAAGTCGTAATATACGTTGATGGGCTGGCCGATAAACCATCGGTTACCGATGTCATCGTCTTCACGGCCATCCCCATCGGCGTCCGACCCATACAAGCTTACAATTTTATTTTTATTGTGCGAAAACACAAAATTGGTATTCCATTCGAACTTTTCTTTCTTGATATTGACAGTATTCAACGTCAGTTCAACGCCACGGTTATTTACACGCCCCAAATTGGTCCAGATAAATGGATAACCAGTCATTATCGGAATCGACCGTTCAACCAAGAGATCCCGGGTATCCATGTTATACCATTCGACTGTACCGCCTATCCGGTTGTTGAAGAGCTCGAAATCAGCAGCCACATTGGCGGTATACGTTGTTTCCCATTTAAGATCCGCATTGGAAATATTAGAAGGGTAGATCCCCAAAGCCGACTCAGGCCCATAGACATAACGGGTAATGCTCGATAAGCTTAGCGACTGGTAAGGAGAGATCGCTTGGTTACCGACAGCCCCGTATGATGTCCTGACCTTAAAGAAGTTCACGAAATCTGCCCGCTGCATAAACCCTTCATCCGAAACAATCCAAGCAAACGCGGCAGAAGGAAATGTAGCATACTTATTATTGGCGGCAAACACCGAACTACCGTCTCTTCTTGCCGTCAACGTAAACAGGTACCGCTCTTTAAAGCGGTAGTTCAATCTGGCCATTGACGAAATGCCCGTCACTTCCTGAGCATAAGAAGAAACGGTTTGCAATTCGCCAACATTTAACCGGTCCCACCCGAAAGCATCGAATTCCAATTGGTCCGCACTTGCCGTTGTCGTTTCATGGCCATCACGGTTAGCGCCGTACATCAACGTAATGTCAAACGCATGGTCATTATCCAGTTTGAATTGGTAGTCTAGGATATTTTCCAATACCCAGTCTTGTGCCATCCAGTTCCGCTTGGAAGCCGATGAGGTATTGGCCTGTGGTAGATGTACATCGTTCCGGGTAGCCTGGTAGTCACGGATCCAACGATAATTTGTAGAGTAATTAACTCGGAATTTAAGGCCCTCAATTTGTGGCACGTTAATCAACGTATAAAAGTTAGCAAACAAATTATTCCGGAAATTCGCGTTCTCAGAAAGAAAATTGTTCCTTAAGGGATTAGCCGAAGCGCCTTGGTCTTCTGGCACCGTAAACTGGGTTGGTGAACCGTCTTCGCGGAACCACGTTCCATACGGGCTTTGTCTCGAAGCCAAAGAAATGGAGGCAGGTACACCGGACTGGTCGTTCTCAGAGAACATTGTATTGGTACCGATGGTCAACCAATCCGTTATCTTGTTTTCAAGGTTTACTCTGAAGGCCATCCTGCGCAGGTTATCGTCTTTTATCAATCCATGCTCACGTGCCATGGATGCCGAGATATAATAATTGGTACGCGCGGTGTTTCCGGAAAGACTCACGTCGGTAGAAAAAATTCTGCCCTGTTGCGCAATCATATCAAACGGATCGATGATGTGGCCGTTCTGATAGTTTTCGGCTTCGGTAAGCGTCAAGTAGGTGGAAACGTTGTCCGGATCGAACGGTATCCCCCTAAGTCGTCGGATTTCCATGGACTTTTCCAAATAGCGCTCGGGGGTCAGCAACTGCATCCTTGCGGCCCAGTCTGACAAGCCATAGAACGTATTCAGGTTGATCTGGGGCTTTTCCGTCTTGCCCCGTTTCGATGTGATCAGGATAACGCCGTTCGCGGCACGTGAGCCGTAGATAGCCGCCGCACTGGCGTCCTTCAGGATTTCCATGGACTCAATATCATTGGGATTGATATCGATCATACTTCCATTAAAAAAAATACCGTCAAGGATGATCAATGGATTGTTCCCGGCACTCAAGGACCTGGGACCACGTACTAGGATGGTTCCGTTCTGCCCCGGTCGGCCATTGTCTGTAAACTGCACGCCGGCTACCCGGCCCCGCAGTGCCTGCGTCACGTTGGTATTAGGCAGGTTCTCAGTTTCCGCCATATCCACCTTGCTCACCGACCCGGTAACGTTGCGGCGCGATTGGGTGCCATAGCCCACGACCACCACTTCGTCTAAGGATGAAGTGCTGGCCATAAGCAGCACATTAATTGTTTCATTCTGCCCTACAGCCACTTCTTGTGTGGTGTAACCCACATTCCTGAATACCAAAGTGTCGCCGCTGTTGGCTTGGATGCGGTATTGGCCGGTTGCGTCGGTGACTGTACGCACAGCACCACGTTTCACCTCAACGGACACTCCCTCCAAAGGTCCGTTATTGTCACTCACCACGCCTGACACCGTTAGCTGTCCCTGGGCAAAAGCGGTGGCCATTGGCAAGACCAAGGCCAAACAAAGGCAAAATACCCGTTGGCTTCTCAATAGCCATAAAAATTTGCTTATCGTCATCATTACAAATGATTAGGTTTGAAAATTTGGTTAACGCGTTTCCCTTTATTAACATGACAAATATCCCTCAAAGGCCGCTGAATGCCGTTCAACTACTTAGCCAGTCTGTATACTCATTTACCATATCGGCGAATTGCCCGCAAGCTACCTGGTTAATGGAAAGTGCCCGCCGGAAAGCGGGCACTTAGACTATAGGACTTCACGTGGGAATAATTCGTTACCCAACCACAGCAACGGGAGAGAAAGTCAATCATTCACTTTACTGATGATCTGCCGCTGCTTGGCCTGCTTGGTTACAAACCGCCCCTGCAGCAGATCTTCTTCCGTGAACGTGGCCATCAGGATTTCTTTTTCACCCCCACGCGACCGATCGTAGCACACGTAAATCAATCCGTCTTCGTCCTGAACCACATCCGGATACGAAACGCTGTTACGATCGTCCAGCAATAATTCATAAGGCCATGTTTTACCGTCATCCAGGGAAAGGCGCGCCGTCATATTTTTCCTTGCCTTGCGCTCAGGATCGTTGTTATAAACCAGAAGGAGGTTACCTGACTGCAACCGGCCGATATATAGGCGGGAATTAGCTGAGGTCAGTTCTTCAACCTCCTGCAGGGAAGTCCAGTTGGCCCCGCGGTCTTCTGAAAAGCTTTCCTGTACATTGCGTTGCAGCATCCAGATGTGTCCATTGGTTAATTGAACGCACATGTGTTCATAAAAATTGCTGACAGGCTTGTTCAGCGGCCCGCCCTGCAATGTCCAATGCTCTCCTTCGTCTTCGGAGATATAGACAGCGCTTTGATGGTTAATCCAATCATAGGACGGCAGCAGCCACTCTCCCGAAGCCAGCACAATGGGCTTGTTCCGGGTCAGGCCATTACATAAACGCCTTGGAGCCGTCCAGACCGGTTTGTCTGCTTCAGGATTGTCGATACGGACACCCCATGTTCCCCATAAACCGTCAAAACCCTTTGGCCCGGTATTCTGTACCCAGAAAATCCATAACCGCCCTTGCGGGTCTTTCCAAAGCTGCGGATCCATCACCCGCACCTCACTGTTGGGATGAGTAATAACCAAGGCTGGGTCGATCCACTCCTTTCCGTCATCACTATACGATATGATGCCGTAATTGCCAGCGTCGGGTTCCCTGGCGCCGCCCGAAAACCATGCAGCCCACAACCGCTTTCCTGTTTTTGTGATAGATGGACATCCCTGCCATTTCCGTGTGTGTTTGGCATATTCCGTGCCGGGCAGCCAACTGATTTTGGCGGGCTGGGTAATGGACGGCAACGGTCGCGCATCAAAGAACGCCACTGCCCAGCCTTCATGGCTGACATCTCCCAAGCGAAAACTTTTATAGGTTATGTCCTTTTCGAATATACCAACCTTAACCCGCTGCCCCTTGAAAAGCGTAAACGACGGATGATCCAGCTTAGTAAAACCTTGCTCTTCCAATACCCGTTCCTGTGAGCCATGTTCCCCCGCAAGCGGGGTAACAACGAAGAGGCTTCCGGTAGTAACCGGAACAATACGCCTGTCTCCTTTCATGGATCCGATAATATAGCCGGCCCCCCGCAGGAAACGAGGTAACTCCTTGAACACATAACGCTCATCGGAAAATATGGTGGCTCCCTTTCTTGCTATCCCTACCTTATCTTCTTTTTCAGGGAATACGGTAGCAACAGTCTTGATACTGTCAGGAAATTGTGCATGCACGCACAATCCGACGCAAATTACCAACCCTACGGTAATAAATGACTTATAAAACATAGGCTTATATATTTCTTGGCTTATATTTTCCAAATATCTTTCGTACAATCCTAAATCCTGTTCAACAATTTACCCTTTATGTATACTCGTTTACCATATCGTAAACCTTATTTTATCCGTTAAATCACTCAAATAAATAGTTAATAAATTAACAATCAATTACTTAACAAAAAACACACCGACTTCCTTTCGGAAACAGCGATTTGTAATTGTATACACTTTTCCGTAAACTTGTCTCTGTAACCAATTATCGGCAAGTCATGAAACCCCATTTTCATTTGGTTCCACGGAGCACAGAATACCCTTACCTCTCACGGCAGCATACTTTGCCTAATTTCGGCACGGTGTGGCATTATCACCCCGAACTTGAACTGCATTACGTTGTCCGGGGCGAAGGGGTTCGTTTCGTCGGCGACAATATCAGCAATTTTGACGCCGGGGAACTGCTGCTGCTGGGTGAAAACCTTCCCCACATGTGGCGGTGCAACAAGCGGTATTTCCAGGGAAATCCCAATATTACGGCCGAAGCGGTCGTGGTGCAGTTCCTGGCCGACTTCATGGGAAGGGATTTTCTTCGGAAGCCGGAGGCTGCGGCCATCCACGCCTTGTATGAACGCGCCCGGTACGGGCTGGTCATCCACGGCAGTACCAAAAAGCAGGTGGTAACCCTAATGCGAGAGTCCGTGCAGGCGGAAGGCTTGTCCCGACTAATGCTGATATTCAATATATTACACGTATTGGCCGACAGTAAAGAGATGACGCAAATCGCATCGGGGTGGACAACACACCGCGCGAATAAGGACGAGGCAGACCGGATCAATAAGGTATACCATTATATCTTATCAAACTATCGAAATGAAATCACACTGGAGGAGATCTCGGCAGTAGCTCATCTGAGTGTTACCTCGTTCTGCCGTTATTTCAAGATGATGACCAAAAAGACATTCCGCGATTTCCTTATCGAAGTGCGCATCAGCCACGCCAAACGCATGCTCATCGAAGACAGCATCTCCACCACGGAAGCCATCTGCTTTGAATGCGGATTCAACAACCGTTCTAACTTTTTCCGGCACTTCAAACGAATCACTGGTTGCACGCCTGTAGAATACCGCAGTAAGTATTTATATGAAAACGTATTCGTATAAACGCCATTCAATAGGCATTAATTCCCTGATCGTCTATCACCCCATTGAATCCGGGACCGCCGGCACCCACGTATCCGTAACTTGCTCCGCTTTCATCCGGGCTTACCCAAAAGGCATACAGCTTGCCATTTGTCAGGTGAAAACGGAATCGTATGGGCTTGCCGGCCAACGAGGATAGGTCAGCGCCGGACTCCCACGCTACGCTACACAACGTCCTGTCCATACGGATTGGCCGGCATGTTTTTGCAGAAAATTGCTTCAGCACCTGCCCGGCTTGATCCAGAACCTCTACCCGCAATTCACCTTCAGGGCAATCGACATTGACAAACAGGTGCTTGCCTGTAAACACTACCGGCCTGGTTAGCAATGTCCCCCCTCGGCCGTTTGCTTCCATGGAGGCGAAACCATCCCTGCGTAGCTTGGCCATGCCGATACTCCCACCTCTGTACATGCCCCGCTTCCCGTCGGGATCCATACCGGAATAGGCACCATACGGAAACCATAGGCTATCACCGACCACTACGCAAACACCTTGGGGGATATTAACAAACGCCTTGTCCCAATCGCCGTCCCGATAGGTGCCCCGGATGAAGGGTTCCCGTTCTGGCCTATGCCAATGGAAACCGTCGCGGCTATAGCCCAGCTTGTATTCCGTGTATTTCGGTTCTTTCGTTTCCTCGCAGATTTCATTGGCTGGTCCCAAGTGAACCTGAAAAGCTCCCAATATGATACTTTCATAAGCGATACCGTGCAAACTGTACAGCTGGGCCGTGTCCCCTACCTCTGGGTGGGGCTTATCCAACCTGTCGGCGTTTACCCAGAAAACAGCGTCGTCAAACCCTCCAACTTTTGAAACATCTGCCCTTTCGGCATAATACCTGCTTCGGTACACCTCTTTACCCACACGGGGAACGTTGTGTTTGAGGCTGTAAACCCACACCCCCCGGAAAGGGTTATAGAAAAAGGAACTGTAGTCATTTGAGCGGCCAAGCGGGATCTCCTCCGACCAGGTTATGCCGTCGGCGGAACTCCGCAACGTATTTTGCCAAATCGCATTGATATAGGGAACATCCGGATCGTTTTTCGGCCTCGGATCCATCCGGTTGGCCCGCATGGCATAGAACACCCGTTTCGCCGTCCCATCCGTGTGCAGCCAGAACGCATTGGCCCCGCCTTTCGGCAAAACCACATTTCCATTGGCTCCGGGTGTCCAACGCTTCAAGTCCTGGCTGTATGCCAATCCGATGCCGCGCCCCCCATCGTTGTAAAACATCCCGAATTGCCGTACAACCGGGTCATAAAATACACCGCCGTGCCGTAAAGACACGTGGGGCAACACCGGATTTCCGGCGTATTTTTGCGCCTGGTGAAATACCCTGTCCAAATCAGTTTGCTCAATCAGGAAATCATCCACGAACAGCTGGCGGCCGATATCAATGGGAACGACTTCAGGCCGATGTTCCAGGTATGGAACCGGCATGGGTTCCGAGGTGTACGGATCGCCATTCTCGGGCGGCCATACTTCCGGCAACAAAATACCGTTGTATAACGGCCTACCGGATGTACCTGGCCGGCGCACTACACTTTCCTGCTGCGCATATACATCCAGGTTACCTAAAATCATGGCCAAGGCCATTGGGATTGCGGTGATAAACCGCGTTGTTCCGTAATTCATAATTGGTAGATATATAATGGTCAATGTTAATGCGTAAACCCCGCCAGCAATTCCCCTACAATAAACGTGCTTCCGCCGATGAAAATAAGGTCATCCACCCCCGCATGCTGCTTCGCCGCCCGCAAAGCTTCATCCACGTTGGTAAACGCTGTGCCCTCCAGCCCAAAGCTCGTAGCCGAGGCCTGCAGTTCCTGCGCGGGCAATGCCCTGGGCATCGCTACCTGACAAAAATAATAGCGAGCGTCCCGGGGCAATAAGGGCAGCATCATTGCCAAATCCTTATCGCGCATCACGCCGATAACCATATGCAGCGCATGATGGGGCGTGGCGCTAATATTCGCAAGTACCTCCCGCCAGCCATCGGCATTATGTCCGGTATCACAGATAACCAGTGGTTCTGACGAAAGCGTCTGCCAACGTCCCATCAGGCCCGTGAGCGGCAGTACCTGTGCCAGTGCTTGCCGGATATGCCCGTCTTTGATGGTAAAGCCCATAGTCCGCAGCTCCTCAACGGCACAAAGCACTGCCGGAAGGTTTTTTGCCTGATAGCTTCCCTTCAAATCCAACGCATAGCTATTTCCGCTAACCGCATTCCGGCGGGTTGCAGCCAAGTATTGGTAATCGGCGTCTTTTCCTGCCGACTCCACCTCCCACCATTGCGATGCATAAACCAGCTTGCTTCTGTTTTCTGCCGCAATGCGTTCAAAAATACCCGATACTTCGAGCTGCCATTCGCCAATTACCACCGGAATGCCGGGTTTGATAATGCCTGCCTTTTCCGTCGCAATTTCCTGCAACGTATTACCGAGCATATTAGTATGATCATAGCCGATATTGGTAATGACGGATAGCAATGGCATAATAATATTGGTAGAATCCAGCCGCCCCCCCAGCCCTGTTTCTACAATAGCGATATCCACTTCTTGTTTCTCGAAATAGCTATACGCCATAGCTACCGTTACTTCGAAAAACGAAGGTTGTATGCTTTCAATCAGCGGTTGGTTACTAGCCACGAAGTGCGAAACCGCACGCTTGGGAATCATCCGCCCATCTACGCGGATCCGTTCGCGGAAGTCAATCAGGTGCGGCGAAGTATACAGGCCGGTCCGGTATCCGGCCACCTGCAATATGGCGGCCAGCATATGCGAGGTAGAACCCTTTCCATTAGTGCCCGCAATGTGCACGGATTTAAAGTGGTTGTGGGGGTTCCCCAAAGCGCTGCAAAGCGCTAACGTATTGGTCAAATCCTTTTTGAATGCCGTTGCCCCGTCGCGCGTAAACATGGGCAACCGGGAATACAGATAATCGATTGCCTCGGGGTATTTCATGGTCATGGTGCCCGTAATCGAGAACTATTGCTATTTAAGCCGGAACCGAACGTGTACCACCGCCTTCTGCACCGTCGGCGCGCGTTCCAGCTCGTTCAGTCGTGCCCCCCGCAACGCCTGTTCGCACTTCTCCCACAGCACCCGGTCGGGCAGCGTAGTACCCTTCACGCCTGCCCGCGCATATGTTACGGTACCATCGCGTGAAACGTGGACCTCCACCGCCACAATGCCTGCCTGCTGGCCGTTGTCTTCAATCCGTGGCGGCACCACCCATCGCCGGTTGGCAATGGTAAGTCCCTCCGTACCGAATCCTGATCCCCCTTCTCCGTAGTTGGCGGCAAGGGGATCACCCTGGGCACTTCCCTGGTTGCCGGCCTCGTTGCCGGTACCATCACCGCTACCGGGTGCATTGTTGCGTTTTCCGGTATATAGCGCATTGGGATTGATAGCCGGCTTGCTTTCCTTCTTTTCTACAGTCGTTTCCTCGGCATTTGCTTTTTTCTTTTCATTGGCTACGACTGCCGGCGCGTCTTCCATGTCCTGCGTAGCCACGCTGCGCTCGGTCACCTGCTGCGAAGGGGTGGGCTGTGTCTCCTCCCGGGGGTCGATCCTATCAGGCCTTACATTATTGGCATTTGGATCCATCGAGGGTTCGTCCACGGTCATGTAGTCGTCCCCCATACCCACCTCAGAAGTACCGTAGTTAACTATGATGCCACCTGTCCCGATTTCGGGAAAAGCAGATCCAATCATAATAAAGAAACTCAGCAGCAACAAACCGCCCATCACCGCGCTCGATATCCAAAACGCCTTCGGGTAATTGTTGTCTTCCTGTGTATGATAATAACCCATCGTATTCGAAATTATATCGCCCGTTCAGTAATGATGCAACGGGTGCCCACATTCCATAATATCAGTTATTCCTTCAGCGGTTCGGTGGCCAATACCAACCGTATTTTCAGCTTGTTGGCGATGTCCATCACCGAAATCACATTCTGGATAGGCACCGTGCTATCGGCATAGAGCATGATAGTAAGCTCCTCTCCCGGTTGTACATAAGCTTTGATAGCGTCCAACAAATTACCATAGGGCACTTCCTGCTTATCAAGATAATATTTCAGATCCTGGGTCACGGACACGGTGACGGTTTTCTTGGCGACCGATTGCTCACCGGCACTTGAACGGGGTAACAGCAGTTTTACGACCTGCGGATTAGCCACGGCCGAAGCCAGCAGGAAAAACAACATCAGGAAAAACATGATGTCGTTCAGGGAATCTGTAAATACCCTGACTTCCGATCGGTTCCGTTTCGCTCTTAAATTCATCGCAGCATTGTTTTTTAGGAGCCTGGTTCATCCAATAAGTCCACAAACTCAATCGCGTCGGTTTCTATCCGGAGAATGAGCCGCTCGAGCATGGTATTCAACACGTGATATCCCGCAAACGCCAGAATACCGATGGTCAATCCGGCCGCGGAGGCAATCATCTTAACATACAAGCCCCCCGACACGCTGGCAATATCAATCCCCCCGGCAGCCTCCACGTCGCGGAAAATGATAATAACCCCGAAAATAGTGCCCACAAATCCCAGCATGGGCGCTACCGTGGAGATGATACTTAACAGGTTCAGGTTCTTTTCCAGCCGGGCCACTTCCAGCTTACCCACATTCTCGATGGCCCCCTCAATGTCCTTGATCGGACGCCCTATCCGCACCAATCCTTTTTCAAGCATCCTGCCGAGCGCACTGTTGCTCGCCCGGCATACCGAAAGGGCAGCCTCCAATCTGCCGGAAAGCACACTCTGCTTAACGTGCGACATCAAGCTCGGATCATATTTTGAAGCCTTCTTAATGGTTAAATAACGTTCAATAAAAATCACCAGCGTGGCAAACAGCAAGAGTCCCAACGGGATCATGATCCATCCCGCTTTGAACAACAAACCAATCAAACTGATTCTCTCCTCTGCCAGCGCTACGGTCTGCGTTGCTCCAGCCAACGAATCCAATGGATAAATGGTGTCTTGTAATAGTGACATAATTTCTAAATGGTATTTCCTATGCTATTGTTTATGATCTGCTAACTTATAATAATCTTTATTAATCGTGTTCAATCTTCGCAATCCACGCACCGGGCTCAAAGTTTTTTTGCACCCTCGCCAGTTCCCTGTAGGCCTCTTCCTCCGTGGCGTACGATCCCCAGCTGATTTTCTTCCGATTGCCCGGCATACGGCTGTCAAGTGCTTTGAGGTCATACCCCTTAGCCTTCATCTCAGCCACATATTTCTTTGCTTGGGCCATGGTGGCAAACGAGCCGACAATAATTTCATAGGTTATTGACGGTCCCTTGGGTGCTTCAGGTACAGTCATACTATCTGTTGCCGCGTTTTGGCCATCTGCAACCAAGCTGTCCGTTATGCTCGTACTGTCTGCCACAACCGGCGTGCCGCCGTCCGTTACCGGAGATTCCTGTGGCTCGCTAACCAAACCAGCATCCTTGCTTAACCTCTGGTTTTCCGGCTGCCCATCAAACCATGCTGACGCAATCTCACCCACCCAAGCCGGCTTGGTATACCATACCCACCCCGCCGCCGCAAGCAATACCGGAACGATAACGGCCACAATTATCCACGGCCTGCTACGTTTCCCGGCGGTATCCTCAACGGCCAACTCATCCCCTGATGCTTCAGTACCATCGTCGGCTACTTCCTGCTCAACTGTTGGTACCGCTACCTCATCAGCTGGCATTTCGTTCTCCACACGCGCCGGTTCCGGTTTCCGCAACTCCCTGTCCGGTTCCAAAGCCGTACGTTCCTTTATGGCTTTCATGCCGAACCCATCGGTACCGAATGGCTGCAGCACCAGGGTAGCTCCGTCTGCCGCCAAGTATCCCAGCCCATCAAGCAATGCCCGGCCGTTGCGGCTGATGGAGTCAAACACATCCTTTACTGCCTTATCCAACACATCCATGGCGGTCGCCTCATCCACCTTTCGCTGCGTCCGCACATAATCGGTTATGGGATATCCCATAGCCTGCCCTTCGGCAAGTTCCACCCGGTTAGTCGGCGGCAAGAAAACCGATCGCTGCGGATCAAAAGACGCGGGTGTGCGGCTAACCTTGAACACCCCAATGCCCGGAACCCATACCGCAGGGTATCGCCTCAACAAATTCACTATGCACAGCCCCAAATTCATGGTATAGTACTACCCCAAAAAAATTAATATCGTGTGATCAAAATGAAAAATTGACCCCGCCGATGACGTTCAATCCCAGCCGCGGATAAAACAGGTAACGCTCATACGCGGCGCCCAACATGTTGTTCAACCTGACATAAACCCCTATACGATCAGTTGCCCGGTATTCTGCCCCGGCACTGAGGTCGGCGAACGCCGGAATGGTAACTTTTCGCAGCTCCGGCCCGCCCATTTCTACAATAGAATAGTCAGACAGGTTAATACGCTCGTCACTTACCAAGCCATAGGTCTGACCTTGGAACAGCAGTTCTCCATCAATATACAATTTATCGCTGATGTTAAACCGGGCGTTGGCCGCCAATCGCATCTTCGGCATAAACCAAGCCTCCTCCTCCTGCTGGAGGTCAAACTCATTCAAATTAAGTTTACCGCCAAGGCTGACCACTTCAGAAACCCTGACATTCAGCTCGCCTTCCAATCCCACAATGGTACTTGCCTCATCACCAGCCTCATATATCATCCGGAACGCATAAGGTGTTTCCGGCGAAACAGCATAAAACGGCAGGCTTTCCACCCGTCTGTAAAACGCCCTTACCTTGTAGCCGAATGTGGCCCCCGCATTCCCCTTGATTCCACCGAACACGTGCATCCGATCGACTGAGTTGCGGATGTCGTTCTCCGTTCCCAATGCAGCCAACCAAGGGTTCTCCTGAGTGAGGGCCTTTACTGAAGTCCTATTTACGTCGCCGCTGATCCCGCCGAACAGGTGGGCGTACTTCGGAATAAGGGCAAAGTCGATTTCCGCAGACGGGAAAATATTGGTCCGCGACGAGTCGCCGAATTCTGCCACAAAATTAGCACCCAAGGTGATGTTGTAATTGGCACCTTGGAAGCGGATATAGGGATTGACCTTCGCGATGTGATTAGCTAAGCTGTACCCTGCATCCTTCACCGTGGTGAAGTCGCCCGAAATATTGGCACCCACATTAAAAACGTTGACCTGTTTATTCAGGTAGCCCGCTAGCGCTATTGAGTTTTCCTTGGTTTCATAAATATTACTATACAGATAGGCATCGCCTTTCAGCGAATAGCTGAATGCATCTGTCGCTTGCTCGTCATGGTTACTGGTCAGTTCCCCGGTAAAGTAAATATCATTGAATGCCTGCCTCGCCGGGTCGAGATTCAGGCTATTCCCGTCAGTATCACTCACGGGGCCGTAAAACCGTGTGCCATAGCGATTAAAACCCAACTCACCGTCCAATGTCACCGGGCCATATATCGTACGTCCGAAAACACCTATCTGCTGCGACGAGAATCGCTGTGCCTCTAATGTTCCTTGCTGGTTCAAATGCTTCACGAATCCGCCCAGCCGGGTATCTACGTAATAATCAGATGTGAGGTATACCTCGCCCAGCAACGTTCCTAAGTTTCCGGCTCCGATTTTCACGTAATTATTGGTCAGCTCATGCGTGCGCGAAAAGGGCATCTCCTGAATGGTAAGCCGCTTGGTTCCCGTATTGATATCCAGCTTCCTGTCGAGTATGTCGTAAGTCAATTTGGGTTGATATTGCCGCTTGCTGCTCATGTCGGGGCTCCGCCGTATTTTTACGGCGTCGGCCAATATGGGCCGGTAATCGCGCACCACTTCGATGGAATCGATCGTAGCAGCAGGTCTTCCGTCCCTCTTTTCTTCTTCCTGCGCATATCCTGCCGTAAACATCACCGAAAGAACTCCAGTAAGCACATATCCGCGGCGCATTGATTTTCGCAATATCATAAACTGTTACTTCTTGTTATTCAACTTTTGCAAACGCTCCTTGGCGGAAATGATGATATCGTCATCTCCTTCGTAATTCGCTATGATACTCTCCAATGTACTCTTAGCTTGGAAATCATCACCCTTCCCCGCGTAAGCATCGGCAAGCAGGATGAAACATTTGGCCACCCAATAATCATGCGAGCCCATGTTATTAATCACGTCAAACGCCGATTCGATGGCCTTATCATACTCCTTGGCTTCGTATTGCAGCTGCCCCACTAAGTAGCGGGCTTCGGCGCCCACCACCGTCTGGCTTTTCGCGGCCGGGCGCAGTTCCTTCATCGCCGACTCCACATCACCCTGTCTCAACATCGCCCTCGCCGTGTACAGGTGAGCTTTGGCAATATCCTCTTCCGAAGCGCGGTCGTACTCTTTAATCAACTTGGCATATTTAATGACCTGCTCCATATCGCCAATCTCGAAATAACATACCATCAGGTTGTTTACCGCAAAACCATAATTGGCTTTGTATTCGGAAGTCAGCTCCAGCTTTTTAAGATGCACGATAGCCTCATTGTATTGCTTAAGCCCCAGGTGCAGTTCGGCCGCAGTGAGCAACGAGCTTTCCGTGTAAGGACTTGTCCAGTCGTTGAGAATAATGTTCAGGTCGTGCAACGCTTCCTTCGGATGTCCGGTTCTGAAAAGACTTACGCCGCGGATATACCGTGCATGCTTCTCTTGCAACGGCTTGGGGAATTTATCGAAATATGCATTAATAGCCTCTACCGCTGCCTGATATTCCCCCCGGGTAAACAGGGTATGTGCAGCCTGAAAAGCCAGGTTATCTTGTTCCTGTTTAGATAAGTCACCGATATTGGTCGACGTGGCATAGTTGATATAACCGGTCGCATCGCCCCTGTCCAGGTAGATGTTTTCGATAGAACGCATGGCCTGCCTGGCTTCATCCGTGGTGGCATGTTCCTCCACCACTCTCCGGAAAGTCTTCATCGCGGCTTCGGTGTCGTCCTTATTGTACTGCACCAGGCCTATGGTCATCAGTGCCCGCGGTGCATAGCTGCTGCGCGGATACCGCTCAATCATCTGCTGCAGACCGTCGATAGCCGTATCATAATCGCCCATCGTGAAATACGTGTAGGGTACCTCGAAAGCCACGTCATCGGCATAATTCGAATTCGGGAATTTCTCAATAACCGACCGCAACGTAGCGAGCTTTGCCTCATTATTACCTTGCAGCCCTTGGATGATGCCCCGCTGGAACAGCGCGTAATCCTCACTCGGCGCCTTGCCACTAATCAACTTATCGTAATACTGCATGGCACGGCCATAGTTGCGCATGGAAAAGTAAGAGTCTCCCAACCGTGCAATCGCATCGTTACGTACATTGGGCTCTATCGTATTTCCTCCAGTAGCAAGGAAACGCTCGAAATAGTTTGCCGCTGTGTTGAAGCTGTTGTTACGGAAGGCAGCATAAGCCAGGGCGTAGTTAGCATAGGCATATACATCCGTCTTACGGGCGGCAGGCATCCGTAGAAAACGGGAAAAGTTCTGTACCGCCTCGCCGTATTTGCGCACCTCGTACATGGCCTCCGCCTTCCAGTACGTAGCCAGTGCGGCAATCTCGGGGTCAATCGGATACTTTTCCGAACGCATGAACATAGAAATGCTGTTTTCGAACGCCCGCTCGTTGTAAAATTCCAACCCCCGGTAATACGTGACTTTCTGATAGGCTGCGTCCGCCTCGCGCCCACGGTTTTTGATAGACTCCAAAATGTCTACCGCAGCACGGTAATTGCTGGTACCCAATAACGTTTCCGCATAGAGTGTCTGCGCTTCCTCCAACCGTTTTGTGTTGGGATAAGTATCCAGGTATTCCTTGGCGGCATCAAGCGCCACCTGGTGGAATTCAAGCTCGTAAGACAACTTGGCATAATTGAACAGCCCCTCCTCTTTCATTGCCGGATCGAAGTCCAGCTTCGATGCCATGAAAAACGCATTCCGTGCCCGCTGTTTGTCGCCCGTCTTCAGAAAAGCGTCACCCAGGGCGATCATCGCGCTCTGGTAATAAGCATCCTGTTCCTGTAGCTTCTGCAATTCGGCTATGGCCTTTTCATAGTCGCCCATTTTATAGGCGATATAACCGATCTGATAGCTATCCTGATTGTTCTGGGTCTTACCTTTATCGGCTGCTTGAAATTTGTCATAATACGCTTTCGCGTTCTCAAAGTCGTTTTTAGCGAAATAGGTTGCAGCCACGATACGGAACATATCCGTTTCGTGAGCCTGTTTGGTATTCGCCAATATGGGTAAGGCATAATCCAGCACGTCATCATACCGGTTATCAAGGTAGTATAACGCCGTGATGTAATAAGGGTAGGTAGCTTCATACGTCTTGGATCCCTTCAGCTTCTCAAACTCAGCCAGGGCCGTCTTGAATTCCCGGTCAAGGTAGCACAGGTAAGCATAATAATAGATAGAAGCTTCCTGGTATACACCTCCTTCGTCTTTTAGTTGTTCGAAAAGCGGCTTGGCCGAACCATAGTCGTCGGTCATGAAAAACGAATACGCCTGCTTATACCGGAATTCCCTGTTTTCCCTTCCGGCAAGATTGCGGCTATCCAGCTTATTGAACCACTCCAATGCCCGCTGGTAATCTTTCTGCGCGAAGTAAGACCGCCCGACCTGGAAGTATGCTGCCTTGGAATTCGCGCTGGCCGGATAATTTTCAATATAACTCAGGAACCGGCTCTCTGCGTCAGACTCTCCCAGCTCCAATGCGCAAATGGCCTGATAAAAACGGGCATTTTCCTTGAGCAGCGTCAACTCTGCATGTTCATCCTGCTGCAACGAGGATTTTATCCGGATGTCTTCGACCTTACTGAATTGCTTGGCAGCCGATGCATACTTGCCCTTTTCATACAACTCCATCCCCGTTTTATAGGCCTGGTTAACTTCTTGCCATGCACTCTGTTGAGCAAAAGCTGAAGATGCGGCCAAACTGAATACAACGACACTTACCTGATAAACCCGATTAAACATACGACCAAATTAATCTAATTTTCCCCTTTCCACACAAAGTTGGGGCCACAAAATATGTATTACCCAATCTAACCTGCTAAGTTAACGGGAAACACAGAAGTTCTCCGCAAAAGTTGTCCACAATTGTTGATAACGTCACCCCCTCCTACTCAGCCCCGCTTGCCGGCCAGCAAATACAGCACGGCCATCCGGATAGCCACGCCGTTTTCCACCTGATCAAGAATAATTGAATGGTGACTGTCGGCTACGTCAGTTGTTATCTCCACGCCCCGGTTTATGGGGCCCGGGTGCATGATGGTAATCTCCTTGTCAAGTGAGTCCAGCAACTGCTTGTTCAAGCCATATAGCATGGAATACTCCCGCAGGGAGGGGAAATATGCGATATCCTGGCGTTCCAGCTGAATGCGCAGCATATTCGCCACATCACACCATTGCAAGGCTTCCAGCAGATTATACGTCACTTTAACTCCCAACGATGAGATATACTTGGGAATTAACGTGGTAGGACCACAAACCATTACTTCCGCTCCTAATTTACGAAGGCAAAGAATATTGGACAATGCCACGCGCGAGTGCAGGATATCGCCGATGATAGCAATTTTCCGGCCTGCCACATCACCATAGCGTTCACGTATCGAAAAAGCATCAAGCAACGCCTGGGTCGGATGTTCATGCGCGCCATCACCTGCGTTTACCAGCTGGGCATCCACATGCCGGCTCAGGAAAACCCCGGCTCCCGGATAGGGATGTCGCATAACAATCATATCCACCTTCATGGCCAGTATATTGTTAACCGTGTCAATCAGTGTTTCGCCCTTGCTTACGGAAGAAGACGAGGCTGCGAAATTGACAACGTCAGCAGACAGCCGCTTTTCAGCCAATTCAAACGACAGCCGCGTACGGGTGGAATTTTCAAAGAAGACATTTGCTATGGTGATATCCCTCAGCGATGGGACCTTCTTTATCGGCCGGTTAAGTACGTCTTTGAAGTTGCCTGCTGTCTCGAAAATGAGCTGGATATCATCTTCTGTGAGATCTTTGATACCCAACAGGTGCCGTGTACTGATTTGCCTTGATGATGCTGTCATTTGTCCGACTTAACTTGCTTTTTCCGTCAATAGTATTATCCGGTCGTGCGTATCCACTTCTTTCCAGCTTACGGCGACTTTCTGCGAGTCAATGGAATCCACCTGAATACCTATGTAATCAGGTTCTATGGGAAGTTGCCTCGAAAAACGGCGATCCACCAAAACGAGCAGTTCAATCTTGGCCGGACGGCCGAATGCCTGCAGGGCATCCATGGCTGCCCGGATGGTTCTTCCCGTCCATAGCACATCATCCATCAGGATGACCTTCTTCCCTTCCACGATGAAATCGATACTGGTGCTGCTCGGCACCAACGGGCCGCTGTCCTTCCTCCGGAAGTCATCCCGGAAAAACGTGATGTCCAGCTCGCCGTAAGGAACCGACGTTATCCCCTGAATCTGCTTCAGCTCATCCACGATACGGCGTCCCAGGTAAATACCCCTCGGCTGGATGCCGATAACCACGGAATCGGAAAAATCGGCATGATTTTCAACAAGCTGGTGGCAAAGCCGCTGGATGGTAATCTGGAACTTCTGGCCTTCCAGTAATACGGATCGTTTCATTCGCAATCAACGTTCAAGATGGGCATGGAATACGGCACAAACCTACTACATTTTTTTGACTTACCACGACCCTTCATCATATTTTTCCGTCATCAGAACTTATCCAACAACCTCGAATCCATCGTAAAAGCGTGTATACCATGGCCGGTGTCAGTAATCCACGGGCAACTGCTTCATGAATTCGCTGACAGACGGGTGATCGGTCTTCTGAAAAGGCAGGCCCGTGTTACGCAAGCTTATGATTCTCGATACCCGGAAGTCACGGTAGTCCTTGCGCAAGTGGCACCAGCCGATAACATGCCAGTTCAGCGCATAAAATATCAAGCCGACGGGCTCTATCCGTCTGTCGCTTTCTTGGCCATCCGCCTTGCAATAGCGGATATCAAGTACGGTCTTGGAGACGACCGCCTCCTGCAAGGCGGACAGGTGCTCATAATCATGCCCTTTCAAGTCCCGCGGAAGCTGAAAGCGCATATTACTGATCAGGTATTCCAGCTTTTCTTTTTGGGAATCGCGCATCACCGCTTTTACCTTATTCAGCGCACTGGAATAATGCCTGCGGATGGATTTATCGGCAAAGCCCGTCAGCAGATTTTCCATCAGCAGCAGGGCATTGGCCTCCTCCAAGCTGAACGATACCGGCCGGAGGAAATACCCGTCAACAACGAAATACCCCTTGTTTGGCTCGAAGCCTACGGGTATCCCCAGCTCATTCAGCGCTTTGATATCGCGGTACACGGTACGGGTACTGATATCGAATCTATCGGCGATCTCGTCGCCCTTTACGTACTTACGGGATTGCAACAGTGTAAGAATGCCGAATAAGCGATCAATTCTGTTCATAAGACGTCATGCGGAACCGCCAACCTTGCCGGCCGGGGAAGCCCCCTAATTTCCGGGCATTCCTCCAAAGAACCTGGCTTCATATTGCCCGAATATCTTCTCAATCCGCGCCGCCAAATCCGTCTGTCCATGCTCCTTCGCTGCCTCGGCAAACCGGTTCAGTGTAAACATGCTGTATTGGATATTCTGCATCTCCAGGTTCGGCTTGGTTTCGGCGATGGCCGCATAGTACTTTAACTGATCGTCAATATAGGCAATATTGCGCTCGGTCAGGCTTTTAGCCTTATCCGTTTCGCCAACCGCATACAGGTTATCGGTGATGAACGAATACCCATAGGCGTCCATGATTCGGTAAATCCGCTCGGGCATGAATTCCAATGCGTTGTTCAGCAATTCCCTGGCCTCGTCGACTCGTCCTTCTGCGATCAACGCTTCAGCCGGAGCCCCATAGATATTATTCAGTATCAGGCTGATCATCCGGTACGATTCCGGATCGATATACCGGGCATTCCTCATATTGCCCCACGTATACTTATTATTGGTCACATGGCCGTATATGGCTTCGGCATTCACGAGCCCCTGAGCTGTGTTTGGCTTTATCGCGATTGGCATTAACCGCAGCGCAAACCCTTCAGAAACCAGGTATTTATCCAAACCCATGAAATTTTCGCTGGGCACGGTGGTAGCGAAATATACCGGGCGTTCCCAATTGTTGTTTACCAACATATCCATGATGGCGAGCTCCGTACGCGACACATAATTACGGTTATACGTCCAGTGCATTACATCGGTGATGCTGTCGCGCCAAGCCTCGGGCACCACATTATTACGCACAACCGCTTCCCGGTCGACCGTGAGTTGCAGATTTTTGGTAGGCAGGAAATTTTCAGGCTGCTCGCCCTGTATTTGCCGCTTATCGTTCGGGTTGTCTGAAAGCATCAATGCAACGATGTTTTTCAACTCCACATGGCCGGGGATTTTGGCATCCTGATAATAAATCACGTCGCGCACCCCCTTTACATACTTCTCGTCAGGGATGGTGATGGGCAAAGGATCCGCCTCGTTCACTTTATCTTTCATCTGCCGCACATACCAATCCGCACTGAGCAGGCTGAGGTTTACCACCCGTATATCCGGACGGATTCCCTCCACCTCCTGGGCATACCACAGCGGATAAGTATCGTTGTCGCCATAGGTGAACAAGATGGCATTGGGCGCACATGATTCCAGGTAATTCCGGGCAATGTCCCGGGCAAGGTACTTTTCAGAACGGTCGTGGTCGTCCCACCCGTCCTTGGCCAAAATCACCGGACCGGCCAGCAAACCAATACCCGTGGCTATGGCTGCAGCCGTTTTGGCACTCAGTTTTTTGGCCAGCCAGTCGGTTATCGCCGCCACGCCCAAACCTATCCAGATGGCAAACGCATAGAACGAGCCTGCATACGCATAATCACGTTCACGGGGCTGCAATGGTGTTTGGTTAAGATAAAGCACAATGGCCAGCCCCGTCATGAAAAACAGCAGCCCCACTACCCCAGCATCCCGCTGGCGGCGTTTGAAATGCCACCACGCACCAAGCAATCCGAGGATAAGCGGCAGGAAATAAAACTTATTATAGGAAGGGTCCGTCAACTGCGATTGCGGCAGGGCATCCTGCCCCCCGACATGCCACTGGTCTATAAATCGGATGCCGCTGATCCAATTGCCTGTGGTAAAGTCGCCATGCCCCTGTTGGTCGTTCTGCCGGCCCACGAAGTTCCATAAGAAATACCGGCCGTACATATGCCCTATTTGGTAACTGAAGAAAAAGCGCAGATTGTCGCCGAATGTAGGCTGTTCGTTTTCGCCCAGGTTCAGGTAACTGCGGTAATACTGTTGGTGTGAAGCCTCGCGGGTGCTGTATATGCGCGGGAACACGGTTTCCCGGTCATACTCATAATCGAAATTCCGTCCAGCCACCTCGTACCGTTCTGCTCCTCTGCGGTATATGTTGCTTCCATACTTGATGTCTATCGGGCGGGAATCGAAATAAGGCCCCTTGAAGAGCGGGTTGTCACCATACTGTTCGCGGTTCAGATAGCTAAGGAAAGAAAACGCATTGTCCGGATCGCTGTTGTTCAGTGTCGGGTTGGCCTTTGCCCGGATAAGAATCATCGCAAACGAACTGTAGCCAAATACGACAAACGCAAACGACAGTAAGATAATATTTAACAACGGTTTCGCCCGCTGTATGGAATACCGTATACCGTATACCGTGGCACCGATAACCAGCAGCGCAAACACCACCACGCCAGAACCGAAGCCCAGGCCCAGCGTATTCACGAAAAACAGGTCAAAATATGCAGCGAACTTAATCAAGTACTGGATGATGCCCCACAGCACAACCGCGACCACCACAAAGCCGATGAGCAAAGCCCGGATGGCCCCACCGCTGGTCGCCTTCGCCGTCCGCCGGAAATAAATCACCAGCGCAATGGCCGGAATAGCCAGCAAGTTGAGCAAATGCACCCCGATGGACAACCCCATGATATAAGCAATAAACAGCAGCCATTTGTCCGCACCGGGCTCCTCAGCCCGGGCATCCCACTTCAGGATGGCCCAAAACACCACGGCCGTGCATAGGGAAGACATGGCGTATACCTCAGATTCCACCGCCGAAAACCAAAACGTATCGGTAAACGTATAGGCCAGGGCGCCCACAGCGCCCGACGCCATAATCTGTATCAGATTGACCCTGGTAAGTTCAGTTCCCGGTTTCCATAGCACCTTCCGGGCCAAGGCCGTGATCGTCCAGCACAGAAACACGATGGTTAACCCGCTTGATACTGCTGAACCCACGTTCATCCAGAACGCAATGCGTTCTGTGTTGCCGAATGCCAGGTTGGAGAATACGTTCTGCAGCATTAAGAACAACGGGGCGCCCGGCTGGTGCACAATCTGCATCTTGTATGCCGACGCGATGAATTCGCCCGTATCCCAGAAACTGGTTGTCCGCTCCGCGGTCATGATATATACCGTGGTAGCGATAAAACCACATAGCCAACCTATGCTATTATTAATCCGATTATAGTTCATAATGTATCGTGCGTATGGTTCACCGTAAAATTACGCCCCGAAAATAAAGAATAGTACGGTAACACAAACATAAATTTGGATTTTTAACACAAGTTCAGTCCCGTTCCAGTCACCGCCTCACCCGGTCTCAACATCCGATTTCCAGCAGCACCTCCATACAATCAAGCCCTTACAGCAAAAATTAAAATATTTTTGCAATAATTATTCCATCGCACTATATTTGCAGTCCCATTCGCAAGGGTGGTAAAATAAGTTCGGATTGCCCGATAGTATAATGGTAGTACGACAGATTTTGGTTCTGTTTGTCTAGGTTCGAATCCTGGTCGGGCAACAAAAAAGGTTACGGATTGTCTCTTGACAATCCGTTATTTTTTCAGGTATATCAGTGCGTAAGAACAATAAGACCCCAATCCATTTGCTAACCCACAAAACAACAACAAGACCATGCCATTGCAATTCAATCCGGTGAAGCTGTTCTCCGGCTCCGGTTCCCAGGAATTAGCCCAAAAAATCGCAAAGTCTTATGGTAAAGACCTCGGTGAGATGACCGTTTCGCGTTTCAGCGACGGGGAAATCCAACCTTTTTACAATGAATCCGTACGGGGTTGCGACATTTTCCTCATCCAATCGACCCATCAGCCTACAGACCACCTATTCGAATTACTGCTGATGATCGATGCCGCAAAAAGGGCATCCGCCCATTACATTACTGCCGTGGTTCCGTACTTCGGATTTGCCCGTCAAGACCGAAAGGACAAACCCCGGGTGGCCATCGGCGCCAAAATGATTGCCAATCTGATCACCGCCGCCGGTGCACACCGCATCATGACTATGGATCTCCATGCCGCGCAAATCCAGGGTTTCTTCGACATCCCCGTAGATCACCTGGATGCTTCGGTGATTTTCGTACCGCACATTAAATCGCTCAACCTGCCCAACCTCACCATCGCCTCACCCGACATGGGCGGTTCTTACCGCGCACGTACGTTTGCCAAATATTTCAACGCCGAGGTGGTTATCTGCGACAAACAGCGTAAACGGGCCAATGAAATTGAGTCGATGTCCATCATCGGCGATGTGGCCGGCCAGGACATTGTGCTCATCGATGACATCTGTGACACCGCCGGAACGCTGTCCAAAGCGGCCTCACTTATCATGGAAAATGGTGCCACCAGCGTCCGGGCCGTATGTACCCATCCCGTACTCTCAGGCAAAGCCTACGAAACCATCGAAAAGTCTGCCCTCACGGAGCTGATTGTCACCGATACCATACCCTTAAAGTACCAAAGCGACAAAATCAAAGTGCTTTCCACCGCCGGCCTCTTTGCCGATGCTATCAAGAATGTCAACGAACACGGCTCCATCAGCAATTTGTTCCGGGTAGATTAGGAAATGAAGATTATTTAGCTTACTTTTGCGGCCTTAAATTCACTTTTATACTATTTCAAATGAAATCAATTGCTATTAGCGGTTCTTTAAGAAAGAACGTAGGGAAAAGAGATGCGAAGGAGCTACGCTACGAGGGTAAAGTCCCCGCTGTGCTCTACGGTGGTAAGGAACAATACCACTTTGCCGTATCCGCAACTGATTTGAAGCCGGTTATTTATACTCCGGATGTTCATTTCATTGATCTGGATATCGATGGCCAAAAGTTTCAAGCCATCGTCCAGGATGCTCAATTTCACCCACTGAATGATCAGGTACGCCACGTAGACTTCCTTGAATTACATGAAAACAAAGAAGTGGCACTGAACGTACCCATCAAACTTACCGGTACTTCACCGGGTGTAAAAGTGGGTGGTAAACTGGTACAGAAACTTCGTAAACTAAAGGTAAAGGCACTGCCCAAGAACCTGCCGCAGTATATCGAGATAAGTCTTGAAAGCCTTGAAGTCGGCAAATCGGTACGCGTGGGCGATGTCGAACTGGAAAACGCCAAGGTACTCAACAATGCAGACGATACCATCGTTTCCGTTGTCATGTCCCGCGCATTGCGTCAGGCTGAACAAGAAGCAGCCAAGGCTGAAAAGAAGAAGTAAACAGGCTACGGTAACCCCGTACACAAACACAGGAAAGCATCAGCCATCAGGCTGGTGCTTTTTGTTTACGACAATCGTAAACCTTATGTTTGCATCGATATGGCAAAAAAACACCTGATCATAGGCCTCGGTAATATCGGGCCGGAATATGCCGACACCCGCCACAACATCGGCTTCATGGTTGCCGACGAACTGGCAAAACAAGCCGGGTCGACTTTCTCCACCCTTCGGTACGCCCATTACACGGAATACCGCCAACGCGGCAATACCGTATATGTCATCAAGCCTACCACATATATGAACCTGAGCGGTAAGGCCGCTAACTACTGGATGCACGAACTGAAGATTCCCCTGGAAGATATACTCGTCATTGTGGACGATATCGCTCTTCCGTTCGGCAAGATCAGACTCCGGCCCAAGGGAAGCAGCGCCGGGCATAACGGGTTGAAAAGTATCGAGGCGCTATGCGGCGGACAGGGATACCCCCGCCTGCGCTTCGGGATAGGTGACAACTTCCCGAAAGGCAGGCAGGTCGACTATGTGCTCAGCGGGTTCGATGAGGACGAACAAACGGAGCTGCCCCAGCTTATCGAGCGTTCCGTGCAGATGGTAAACAGCGTGGTCAACATCGGCGTCGAATTGACCATGACCCAATTCAATAAATAGACAGCAACGGGTTTATTGTTTAGTCCTGATTTCCACCACGCCTTTGGCGCCCTTTTCACCGTATTTTTTCACAGCGGCTTCATCTTTCAGCACGTTGATCGTTGCAATACTGTCTGGGATGACCAGTTTCTTAAATTCCTTGCCGTCCACTTCCTTACCGTCGACAATGTATAAAACGCCGGTAGCCCCGGGACCAAGCAAATGCGGACGGCCAACCGAGGTCGGTTCCGTGGGTTCAGCCGTATCTTTGGTCATGTTGGTAGTATCAGCAACTTTTCTGGAAGCCCGGGCCTTCGTGGTAATCAGCACCACACCCTTCGCTCCCCGGCTGCCGTAAGCTTTTGTAGTCGAAGCGTCTTTCAGCACGGAAATGCTTGCGATATCGTTCGGATTCAGTTCGTCAAGATCCCCTTCGAACACCTCACCATCCACCACGATAAGCGGCCGGGTGGTGTCCGCGACCCCCACTATGCGCACCCCCTTTTGTGTTGTTTCTTCTACCATCTTTGGTACCTTCCGTATGCTCACCTGGTTACCGTCGTTCTTTGCCGTATCCCGCTCCGCCCGACGGGTGGCCGCCATGTCGGCACCAACCGTCTCCGGCCTGGCCGACCGATCTTGCCGGCCATCCTGATACGCCCTGCTCACCGTAAATACCAGTACCAACACAGCAATAACCGGTATGGCCAGCAAGTACCGCCCGAGATTCAGTGCCGAAGATTCCTTTTTGTTCATCATCATGATGCGTCTTTTTAAACTTTTGAAATTAAACCTATTACCCACCAATGGTTGGCTTTGGCCATACTGCCCTACCCGCAATAAACTATGCTGGTAGGCCTTTCGATCCGCACCGCTCCGCAATACGCGCCTGTCGGTGATAAACTCCAGGTTCTCATGCACCGCGTGCCGCACCAGCCAGGCCCCCGGATTAAACCAGCACAACACACTGCACACCTCGGCCACCAGCATATCTGCCGTGTGCAGCTCATCGATGTGCACCTGTTCATGCCTGAAGATCTCACCAAGTTCAACTTCGCCATGCTGGTGGGGGTTTACGTAAATATTACGCCAGAAAGAAAACGGAGCCACCGCACCGGAAACCTGCCGAAAACGGAACAGCCGCCATACCGCCGACCGCGACCCGCGGTGCAGGTACCATAAACTCATCAATCGGATAATTAACCGGATAGCAAACCACGCCACCCCCAGCCAAAACACGGCCATAACATACGGCCACCAGCTGAATGCCTCGGCCGGAACCCCTTGCCAGTCAGGAATAATGGGAATGGCATCCACAGACACATCAGCGCGCCGGGCCAACCAGGCCCCCACATCAACCACTGGATAAATCAATGAAAACACCCAAGCAAACAGCAAGTAAACCCTATTGAGGTAATAAAAAGTGAGCTTACGCAACAGCAAGCGGTAACCCAGATAAAACAGCGCCAGAGCAAGGTTAGCCTTAAGTAAATAAACAAGTAATTCAGGCATGGCTATTTATGTTTTTCTTCCTTAATCATCCGGATGATTTCATCCAGCTCATCCGCGCTTATCTTCTCCTCCTTTGCGAAAAAGCTCACCAGTTCTTTGTAGGAGTTCCTGAAATAATCGCTCACAAACCCGTTCATGAACAACTTCTTGTATTCGCCCTCCCCTATCAGCGGCTCATAGCGGTAGGCATTGGCATACTTCACTGCCTTCACATACCCTTTCCGCTGGAGGTTCTTAACGGTCGAGGCCAGCGTGGTATACGGCACCTTTTCCCCCGGCATGCTATCCAGCAGTTCCTTAACGAAACCACCGTTGTTCCGCCATATCAATTGCATCGCCTCTTCTTCCTGTATCGTTAACTTTTCCATCTGATTCTCCGTAATACGTTACATTCACGATATGAAAGTACGAAATTTTCGTAAATAAAAAATCTTTTTTAACATTTTTTATAATGCCCCCCACCGTTCACCCACCACCAATCACCGATCACCAACCACCGATCACCGACCACCCACCACCGATCACCGACCACCAACCACCAATCACCAACCACCGATCACCGACCACCCACCACCAACCCCCGATCAAAAAATTAACATAAAAATAGCAACAATTATGCGGTCAAACACTTTAATATTGTGCCATTTTCATTACATTTGCAATCCAACCAAGTAGAGAATTATGTCAGAAACAGCTTCAATATCAATAAACGGAAAGTCTTATGAACTACCGGTCATTACAGGTACAGAAAACGAACAAGGCATTGATATTTCAAAGCTCCGTGATGTATCGGGCGCAATAACCATTGATCCCGGATACAAAAACACGGGGGCAACCAAAAGCGCTATCACCTTTCTGGATGGGGAAAAAGGTGTACTGCATTACCGGGGATATCCGATAGAGCAGCTGGCGGAACAGTCTACATTTCTGGAAGTTGCTTATTTACTGATATACGGAGATCTCCCTTCTGCCCAAGTGCTCGCCGATTTCCGGAAGAAAATCAGCCGGCATACGCTGATTCACGAAGACATGAAGAAATTCTTCGACGGGTTTCCCTCAAAATCACACCCTATGGGCCAGTTATCATGCCTCGTGGGTGCACTATCAGCCTTCTATCCCGAGTCGCTCAACCCGAACATGACCGAGGAAGAAGAAGAACTGACCATCATTAAGCTGCTGGCCAAGATGCCGACCATCGTGTCATGGATATATAAAAAATCCCTTGGCCATCCCGTAATTTATCCAAGGAACGAACTCAACTTTGTACATAACTTCCTGAACATGACCTTCGGGCAGATTACCGAAGACGTTGTTATAGACAAGGTAATAGTGGATGCTATGCACAAGTTGCTGATCCTGCATGCCGACCATGAGCAGAACTGCTCAACGTCCACTGTACGCATCGTGGGCTCGTCCAATGCCAACCTGTATGCATCCATTTCGGCCGGCATTTCCGCCCTTTGGGGGCCCCTGCATGGCGGCGCCAACCAGGCGGTCATCGAAATGCTCGAGAACATCCGTAATGATGGCGGCGACAGTGCTAAATGGCTGGCGAAAGCCAAAGACAAAAACGACCCGTTCCGCCTCATGGGCTTCGGGCATCGCGTGTACAAGAATTTCGATCCACGTGCAAAAATCATCAAGAAGGCATGCGACGATGTGCTGGATAAATTGGGTATCAATGACCCCGTACTCGATATCGCGAAACAGCTGGAAGAAGCGGCTTTGAAAGACCAATACTTCGTCGACCGCAAGCTTTATCCGAATGTCGATTTTTACTCCGGCATCATTTACCGCGCCCTGGGCTTCCCAACGGACATGTTTACCGTGCTGTTTGCCTTGGGCCGCCTGCCGGGTTGGATTGCTCAATGGAAAGAAATGCGGGCGAACAAAGAACCCATCGGAAGGCCGCGGCAGATTTACACCGGCAGCACCAAGCGCGACTATGTGCCGCTTGACCAACGCTGATACCGGTTCCGGCAGACATAACAATAACATTGACAGGCACCTTCAGGGGTGCCTTTTCAGTTTCCGGTGCCTGGGCGGAAAACGCATTGCGAATAATCTACCAAGTTACTATATATTATCCCGCCAAATCCGTATGTTTGCACGATTATAATCAGCGTGTAAAACAAAGTGGCTTTTTACATTACCTATATTGTCGTTGCCATCGTGTTATTCGCATTCATTGCGCTGTTTACGCTGTTTGCGGTATACAGCGAGCGCAAGGTTGCCGGGTTTGTGCAGGATAGGCTCGGCCCCATGGAAACGGGCCGTTATGGCAGCCTGCAGACCCTTGCTGATATCCTCAAACTCGTACAGAAAGAATTCATTACCCCCTCGGCCGCGGACAAGGTATTGTTTGCCGCCGCACCTGTCGTTATTTTCATTGCCGTATTTCTCGGCTTCGCGGTGATGCCGTGGGCACCGGGGCTGGCTCCCGCGGCCGTGCATCTGGGGCTGTTTTATGTCATCGCCGTCATTTCCGTAGACGCCATCGGCCTGCTCATGGCGGGCTGGGGATCAAACAATAAATTTTCACTGCTCGGTTCCATGCGCGCCGTGGCACAGATCGTATCGTACGAGATTCCGGCGGGCATCGCGCTCATATCCGCCGTGATGATTGCGCAGACGCTCAACATGCAGGAAATAACGCTCAACCAGGGCATCCATGCAGAGGCACCGGCGCTTTTTCTGGGGATATGGGATGTCGGCGACATCGGCGGGCTGCTGGCCTGGAATGTGTTCCAGGCACCGCACCTGCTCTTGGCTTACATCATCTTCTTCATCGCCTCGCTTGCTGAATGTAACCGGGCACCCTTTGACATCCCCGAGGCAGAGTCGGAACTGGTGGGCGGATTCCATACAGAATACGGTGGGCTACGCTTTGCGTTCATCTTCCTTGCTGAATATGCGATGATGTTCCTGGTGGCCATGATTGGCGTGGTGGTTTTTCTCGGCGGATGGAATACACCCTTGCCCAACATCGGGTCGCTGAAACTCGCGGAGTGGACAACCGGACTGGGCTGGGGAATCGGCTGGACATTGGCTAAAACGCTGCTCGTGGTGGGCGTACAATTGTGGATACGCTGGACTTTGCCCCGGCTTCGTGCCGACCAGCTTATGTCATTATGTTGGAAAGTGCTTACACCGTTGGCTTTCCTGTGCATGGCCCTTTCTGGAATATGGCGGGTATGGGTGATCGGTGGTGGGTGATCGGTGAACGGTGGTGGGTGGTCTGTGAACGGTGGTGGGTGTCTATAACTAAAAATATGTTTAAAACAGCGTTACATGCATTTATTACGGCGGTCAAGGGGTTACGCATCACCTTGGCACACCTCGTTGGTGCCCGCCGATCGCGGAAGGCACTGGATGTGCGTAAGGCTGATTATTTCACCAACCAGGACGGCGTCACCACCGTGCAGTTCCCGCGGGAAAAAATGCCTATACCCGAGGTGGCGCGCTACCAGCTGGATGTAGAAATAGATGACTGCATCGTATGCGATCTCTGCGCCAAAGCGTGTCCGGTGGACTGCATTACCATCGAGTCCATTAAGGCCACGGACGTCATCGGGAAAACTTCAGATGGCAGCGTAAAGCGCCTGTATGCGGCCAAGTTCGACATTGACATGGCCAAGTGCATGTACTGCGGACTTTGTACCGTCGTATGCCCCACGGAATGCATCACCATGACTGATCAATACGACCGCAGCACCCCCCGGCTGGCGGATCTCACTTACTCTTTTGCCGAGATGGCGCCGGAAGAGATAGCGGCAAAGAAACGGGAATGGGCAGCATTCCAAGCTGAGAAGGAGGCAGCTAAAGGCCGGTAATGGATATGCAGACGATTGTCTTCTACAGCTTGGCTTTTGCAGCGGTTTTTTCGGCTATCCTACTGGTGAGCCTGCGTAATATTGCGCGGTCTTTGTTCCTCTTTTTCGTGGTACTCTTTGCCGTTGCCGGCCTGTACCTGTTCGCACTGGCCGATTTCGTAGCCATTACGCAGGTGATGGTTTATGTTGGGGGTATTTTGATACTGATGCTGTTTGCCTTCATGCTTTCCAACCGAGAGATGTTCCGCCAGCTGCAACGCGGGACGGCACATTTTATTGCCATCCCGGTCTGGCAGGCTCTGCCGATAGCGATATTGTTTTTAACGGTAATGCTGTATACTGCCCTGCACGTCGGCCGCAACGAGCCACCCTGGATAACCGCTTCGCGGGAGGCCGGCACCGTTATCCGCGCTGCGGACAATACGGTGGAGCAACTGGGCGTGCATACCATGACCCATTACCTGCTACCCTTCGAGGTGGTATCCGTATTGCTGATGATGGCTTTGATCGGCGCTGCACACCTGGCGCGGAAGGAGGGCGACGCATGATCACCATAACCCACTTCCTTGTCGTCGGTGCCTGGCTTTTTTCCATCGGTCTCTATGCGGTGCTGGCCCGGCGCAACGCCATCCTCGTGCTGGTGGGCATCGAACTGATGATTAATGCTGCCATTTTGAACCTGGTAGCCTTCGGCCGGTACGACAGTAGCCTGTACGGCGGACAGGCATTCGCGCTGTTTGCCATCGTATTGGCAGCCGCGGCAGTGGCCGTAGCCCTGGCTATCATCCTCAACGTATATAAGCACCATAAAACGGTAAACCCGGAAGATATTAGTGATTTAAAAGATTAACGAAGACGCCCTTGCCTGTGCCGACACTGACATATCCCCTTCTGGCCACCCTTGCCGCGGTGCTGATGCCTTTCTTGGCGTTTCTCCTTACCGCCGCAACCGGCAAAAAAGCCCGGAACGGTGCTGTCTCCATCGCCGCTATCTCGATTAGCCTGCTGGCAGCGGCCTATGTATTCGCTCACGTATGGGGCAAAGACCCCATCCATGTTCAGTGGCATTGGTTTTCCATTGGCCGACAGGCGTTCCATGTGGGATTGCTGGTAAATAACGCATCTGCACTCATGCTCTTGCTGGTCTGCCTCGTGGCGCTTCCCGTGCATGTGTACTCCACCGCCTACATGAAGGGCGACCCCGGCATCCACCGCTATTGGGCTTATCTCAGCCTGTTCTGCTTCGCCATGCTGGGGCTTGCCGTGGCCGGCAATCTCCTGCTTATGTACATTTGCTGGGAGCTGGTGGGCTTTGCCTCTTACCTGCTCATTGGTTTCTGGTTCACCCGCGATGCAGCCATACAGGCCAATAAGAAAGCGTTCATCATCAACCGCATCGGCGACCTCGGGTTCCTGCTTGGCATCGCTATCCTCTACAGCGGCTTCGGCACGCTGGATATCCAAGTGCTGTTCGGAACGGATACGCCCGCCGTATCCGGCACCGGAAACCTTACCCCCGGCTGGTTTACGGCAGCCGGACTGGCCTTCTTCCTTGGTGCCATGGCCAAATCGGCCCAGTTTCCGCTGCACGTATGGTTGCCGGACGCCATGGAAGGCCCTACATCGGTATCGTCGCTCATCCACGCGGCCACCATGGTGGCTGCCGGGGTGTTCCTGCTTGCCCGTGTCTTCCCGTTGTTCGACGGAACCGTCCTGTTCGTCATAGCCGTTACCGGTACGGTGACGGCCTTCGCCGCCGCCTGCTTCGCCCTTACGCAATACGACATCAAGAAAATACTGGCGTTTTCAACCATTTCCCAACTGGGCTTCATGATGGCGGGCATCGGCTTCGGCATGTACCACGTGGCTTTGTTCCACCTCACCACACACGCGTTCTTCAAATGCTTGCTGTTCCTCTGCGCCGGTGCGGTTATTCATGAGATGCAACACGTTAAGCAAAAGCTCGGGCATGACTTCGATCCGCAGGATATCCGTAACATGGGCGGTCTCCGCAAGCACATGCCCATCACCTGCGCCACCATGTCTATTGCAGCCCTTGCGCTGGTCGGCTTCCCGCTCACCGGAGGATACCTGTCAAAAGACGCGCTGCTGGTTCACGGCTTTGAGTGGGCCGCTACGCAGCATGGGATGGCCCTTGCCGTTCCCTGCGCGCTTGCTGTTGCCAGCATGTTGACCGGCTTCTACAGCTTTAGGCTATTGGCTAAGGTGTTCTTCGCGCAGCCGGCAGCGGGCCCACTGACCGGATCGCACGCTACGCTCCATGATGCGCCGCTGCCCATGCGCATTCCGATGCTGTTCCTGGCAGCCTGCTCGCTCTTTCCGCTGTTCACGTTCCACCCGCTGAACGACGGACACGTCTGGCTGCTCCGGGGCTTGGCGCCGGATGCCACGCTCCCGCCCCTGCGTTTGCTGCATTTCGCCATACCCATACTGGCCACCATAGCCTCCGTAATCATAGCCACCGTCACGTGGCGTTGGTACGTACTCGGCAAATACCCGCTGAAACCGCAAGGTGCGCTCTACCGCCTTTCGCTGCACCAGGGTTACCTTGACGCGCTGTACATGCGAGCTATCATCCCGCCGCTGATGCGGCTGTCGGCAGTGCTCTTCTGGTTGGACAGACATGTTGTGGACGGCTTCGTCAATGGCCTGGCCGCAGGAGGGCGTGCACTGGCGTCCGCCGCTGCCTGGGCCGATTACCGCGTGGTGGACGGGCTGGTTCGGATGACTGGTAAACTGGCGCTTGGCTTGGGTAATGCCCTCAGGCGCTCCCAGACGGGCAGGGTACAGCATTACCTGGCCCTGGCGTTTTTCCTGATGGTGGTAATGTTGCTTTATTTTATCTTCGCGCGAGCATGAATACACACCTGTTGACCTTACTGATTTTTACGCCGCTGGCTGCGGCCGCGCTGATGAGCCTGGTGCCTTCCCGCGGAAAAGGCCTGCATAAATATATTGCACTCGCTACGGGAATACTTCAACTGGTGCTCAGCGGTGCAATGTACTACCTGTACCGGCCCACAGAAGCCGAACACGGCATCGCTGATGA
This sequence comes from Parapedobacter composti, assembly GCF_900112315.1. Taxonomy (GTDB): domain Bacteria; phylum Bacteroidota; class Bacteroidia; order Sphingobacteriales; family Sphingobacteriaceae; genus Parapedobacter; species Parapedobacter composti. Next base: position 144,350 of record NZ_FOLL01000013.1, read on the forward strand.
ACAGCTATACCAGTTTGCCAGCCATGTGCCCTGGATACGGTTGGACATGGGCAGCCTGGGGCGCCTGGAAATCGATTATGCCGTGGGCGTCGACGGCCTGTCCCTGCCACTGCTCTTCCTCTCGGCCCTGGTAATGGTTATCGCCGTGGGAGCCTCCTGGAAGGTCGCCAAAAGCGTCAAAGGCTATTTCATCCTGCTGATGATACTGAACATGGCGGTGATGGGCGTCTTTTCGGCGCTGGATTTTTTCCTGTTCTATGTGTTCTATGAGCTGATGCTGCTTCCCCTCTATTTTCTTATCGGTATCTGGGGCGGCGCCCGCCGGGAATATGCAGCCATCAAGTTTTTCCTCTATACACTGTTCGGTTCCGTATTCATGCTGCTGGTCATTGTGGGCCTCTACTTCTCGGTAACCAACCCCGCTACCGGCGCGCATACGTTCAACATGCTGCTTATGATGGATCCGGCCAACCATGTTCCCGGCTCCGTGTTTTCGGCATTGGCCGGACAGGAACTGTTCGGGATACCTGCGCGGCTCCTGGCCTTCATTGTCCTGTTCATCGCTTTTGCCATCAAGGTGCCCATCGTACCCCTCCACACGTGGCTGCCGGACGCACACGTAGAGGCGCCTACACCCATTTCCATTATCCTTGCCGGCATCCTTCTCAAAATCGGCGGGTACGGTATCCTGCGCATCTGCTTTGGAATTTTTCCCGATGCCGCCCTGCAGTCTGCATGGTGGCTCGGCCTCATCGGTGTGGTGTCTATCATTTACGGCGCGCTGGTAGCCCTCGCGCAGCGCGACCTGAAACGGATGATTGCCTATTCGTCGGTTTCGCATATGGGTTTCGTGCTGCTCGGCGCCGCCTCATTCACCACAGAAGGCATGGCTGGGGCGGTATTCCAGATGATCAGCCATGGATTCCTCTCCGCTGCGCTTTTCTTTCTGGTGGGTATGCTGTACGACCGGGTGCACGACCGCAACATTTACCATTTCAGGGGGCTGGCAAGCGTCATGCCACGGTTTACGGTATTCGTGGCCATCGCATTTTTCGCCTCATTGGGGCTGCCCGGATTTTCAGCTTTCATCGGCGAAGCATTTGTCATCATAGGCGCCTTCATCTCCGGCAGCACAAACGGCATCCTGCCGGAATGGATGGCCATCGCTGGGTCCATCGGCATCCTGCTGAGCGCCGCATACTTCCTCTGGACGCTGCAGCGCATGTTCTTCGGCCTGCCCCGCCTCAAAGGGGGCGATGCCTGGGCCGCGGCGCTCCGCGCTGATGCCTCGGCACGTGAAACGCTCATCATGGTACCCCTGATAGGGCTTGCACTGCTATTGGGTGTATATCCTGCGCTCGCACTGGACCACATCAATACTTCCGTGCTGGCGCTGGTCGAATGGGTTAACAAGGTTAGGTAACTGCATCACGATAAGCACGCCATGGTTGAATTACTACCCGACATCAGTAAGAAACTGGATCACATCCTCGCCGGACTGCCCGGCATCCTGCCCGAAATGGTGCTGGCCGCCGCCTTCATCGCCAGCATCTTTTCCGGATTGCTGGTAGACCGCTGGTGGAAGCACGGCACCTTCGCCCTTACCTTAACCGGCATCGGCGTGGCTGCCTGGTGCAGCGCCTGGCCGCTGGCCCCGCCCTACGGCGGCAACCTCCTGTTCGGCATGGTGATGCCCGACGGACTGGGCCAGTCCGTCCGCCTCCTCACCGCACTCGTCTGCGCACTGTTTGCCGTGGCGGTAAACGCAAACCCTGATTTCACTGTGCACCGCAAACGGACGGCAGACCTATACAGCGTACTGCTTGCCCTGCATATCGGGCTCAATCTCATGGCCATGGCAACCAACTGGCTAATGCTGTTCGTGGCTATTGAAATGGTGTCCGTCGGTTCCTATGTCTTGGTCGGCTACCTTGCCAAAACCCGGCAGCATACCGAGGCGGCCATGAAATACGTCCTTTTCGGTGCCGCGTGCTCCGCCGTGATGCTTTACGGCCTGTCGTTCCTCTACGGCTTTACCGGCCAATTGGACTACACCGCCGCCGCCTACCACGATGGACTGAACGCCATGCCCCCGGCGCTGGTTACCGTGGCGCTGCTGCTGGTATTCGCCGGCATCGGCTTCAAGCTGTCATTCGTGCCTTTCCATTTCTGGACACCCGATGTATACCAGGGTGCTCCCACGCCTGTCACGGCGTTCCTTTCCACAGCACCGAAAATCGCCGGGATGGCCATGCTGGGCCGTATCCTTCATGCCTCCCCTGTAGACAGCGCGGCCCTGGAGAACCTGCACCTCATACTCATCGTTGCCGCAGCCGCCACCATGCTGCTGGGCAATCTGGCTGCCCTGCGGCAGACCAACGTGAAGCGCATGATGGCTTACTCGTCCATCGGCCATACCGGTTTCCTGATGATGGCCGTACTGGCCTATGCCTCTGGGGAATACACCGTCCTGCTGTTTTACCTCGCGGTATATGCACTGATGAACATGGGCGTGTTCATGCTGGCCGACTATATCGAGGGCCGCACCGGGGCGGACGACGTGGATGGTTACCGCGGCCTGGGAAAGGTGCTGCCCCTGCCCTTCGTCTGTTTCGTTATCTTGCTCGTATCACTCACCGGACTCCCCCCTACCGCCGGGTTCATAGCCAAATTACTCGTCTTCAGCGCGGCCTTCAGCAACTGGCAGCTCCACGGCGATCCGGGGATGATGGCTCTCCTCATCATCGGAGCCCTGACCACCGTGATTTCCTTATTTTACTATTTTAAAGTGCCGCTGAATGCCTTCCTGCGGAAAAGCAGCAGGACGCCCGGATTGCGCCCCTTGCCCGCCGTCACGGTATGGGTGGTCGCGCTGCTGTCGGCGGCGGTACTTCTGTTGGGTGTTTTTCCCGGCTGGCTGATGACAGCCCCTTAAATACGATCGCAGCTAAATGCTGTTTACCGGCCAGCAGCATAACCGTCACCGGCGCATGCGTAACGGCGCCCACAAACATTCTCTTGAGTTAGTTTTAAAGGAATGCAGTCGCCAGTCAAATAGACGACCGCGCTTCGGATATGGCGACCTATTGGGTTCCGTATGCTCAAAAGCAGCTGATCGCGCTACCGGAGGGGAAGATGGTAACCCAGCATTACAGTAACTTCCTGTATTATATGGAGCTTATGGAGCTCAGGTTAACAAACGACATAGTTGTTCCGTACCGCGTACTGCAACGTACACTTTTCTTATTCCATATGCTGGAAGACCTCCATCAACGATTAATCGGGCATTAGAAAAGGAGTGCTGTACCCTCCTGCATCACTAACAGGCCGATGATAACAGATCAATGGCCATAAACCCTGATTTGTCTTTTATGGGCAGTGTATTGGGGTCACGTGAACCTTAATCAATTCCGGTCGGCGACAATACAGTGCCCGT
>NZ_FOLL01000044.1 GCF_900112315.1 Parapedobacter composti
ACCGTGGCCAGCGACCCGTATGAGGCAACTAACAGCGCACATGCCATCGCACTGCTCACCGAATGGGATGAGTTCACAACCTATGACTGGAAACGTATCAAAGACAGCATGATGAAGCCTCCTTTCATCTTTGACGGAAGGAAGCTCCTGGACGGCAATTATCTCCGAAAAATCGGATTTAAATATTACGCAATAGGACAATAGCTTATTATTTATTTGCAAGTTAATGAAAACAAAACACCTCATTGTATTTGGTACTCGGCCAGAAGCAATCAAAATGGCTCCTTTAGTGAAAGTATTCAACAACCATTCTGAAGACTTTGATATTCGAGTATGTGTAACGGCTCAACACAGGGAAATGCTGGATCAAGTGCTGAACTTTTTTGAAATCCATCCCGATTATGACTTGAATATCATGAAGCCTGATCAAAATCTTTTTACGCTTACCGCTAATATCATAACAGGAATGAAACCGATTTTGGATGAGTATATGCCTGATTATGTGTATGTGCACGGAGACACCACCACATCCATGGCAGTTGCCCTTGCGTGCTTTTATGCGGGAATCAAAGTCTGCCATGTCGAGGCTGGCCTCCGTACCTACAACAAACTGTCACCTTTTCCCGAAGAATTGAATCGTCAACTGACAGGTAGGATTGCGGACTTCCATTTCGCACCAACCAGTATATCAAAAGACAATCTATTGAAAGAACGCATACCTGAAGAAAGCATCGTTGTCACAGGCAATACTGTTATCGATGCGTTGTTTTACAGTGTTCGTCGCGTTGAATATATTGAAAGTGCTGAAATTGATCATCTAAAATCAGTTATCAACACGGATAAGGAATTAATATTGGTGACGGGGCATCGGCGTGAAAATCACGGTTCCGGGTTTGTCAACATTTGCAATGCATTGAAAGAAATTGTACGCACGCAAAATGTACAAATTATCTACCCCGTGCACCTTAATCCTAACGTAAAAGGCCCGGTATACGATATACTTGGCAATGAACCAAACATCCATCTCATCGCACCACTATCCTATCCTGCTTTTGTGTGGTTAATGAATCGGTCGAAACTGATAATTACTGACAGCGGAGGTGTGCAAGAAGAGGCTCCGAGCTTAGGCAAGCCGGTGTTGGTCATGCGTAATACCACCGAGCGCCCCGAAGCAGTCGAAGCGGGTACCGTTATTTTGGTTGGAACAGATAAAAGGAAAATCGTTGAAGAATGCTCTCAACTTCTTACCAATCCGACACGATACCAAGCGATGAGGACTTTACATAACCCGTATGGCGATGGAAAAGCATGTGAGCGTATCGTTTCCTTTATTGCAAATCAAGCTTCGTCTATTGTAAAAAATTAATTGAAATATCAAATGAGCACTCCCCAAGTTGTTACTATCGGTCTAGGTTACATCGGATTACCCACATCGGCATTAATTGCACAAAACAAAATTCCTGTATTGGGTGTAGACATCAATGAACAGGTTGTTGAAACCATCAATTCTGGGAAAATTCATATTATAGAACCAGAATTAGATAAAGCGGTTGCGGAAACGGTGGCCTCTGGCTATCTACGAGCAAGCACTGAAGCTGTGCCTGCAAATACATACCTGATCGTGGTACCTACACCTTTCAAAGGAAATCATGAGCCGGATATCTCTTATGTACAAGCAGCAACCGAAGCGATAATTCCAATACTAAAAGAACACGATCTCTACATCATCGAATCTACCTCCCCTATTGGCACAACTGAGAAAATGCGCAATTTGATTTTTAACGAACGTCCAGAATTGGAAGGCAAGATATATCTCGCCTATTGCCCTGAGCGGGTACTGCCAGGCAATGTGATGTACGAATTGGTGCATAATGACCGTGTGATAGGCGGCGTAGATGACACATCAACGAATAAAGCCATCGCTTTCTACCGTCAGTTTGTGAAAGGGGAATTGCATCCTACCAATGCTCGTACCGCAGAAATGTGTAAACTAACGGAGAATGCTTCTCGTGACGTGCAAATTGCCTTTGCTAACGAACTTTCTCTAATATGTGATAAGGCAGGCATCAACGTCTGGGAGTTAATTAAATTGGCCAACAAACACCCTCGTGTGAACATTTTGCAGCCCGGATGCGGTGTAGGTGGCCATTGTATAGCAGTGGATCCTTATTTTATCGTTGCCGATTATCCATTGGAATCAAGAATTATAGGAAAAGCAAGGGAAATTAATAATCATAAAGCGTTTTGGTGTGTAGAGAAGGTAAAGGAGGCGCGGAAAATCTTCCAGTTAAATCATAAGCTCGAACCAAAGATTGCACTTATGGGACTTGCGTTTAAGCCGAACATTGACGATCTTCGAGAGTCTCCGGCGAAATATATTATTCAACGAATTTTACAAGATACTAATGATGAGGGATACCTTATCGTGGAGCCGAATATACATGACCATCCAATATTTAAGTTGACAGACTATCAGACGGCGGTTCATGAAGCTGATATTATTGCGTTTTTGGTTGCACATGACCAATTTAAAACTATAGAGATACCCGAAGGCAAAGTAATATTAGATTTTTGCGGCGTAAGGAATGAAAAATAGAAAAACACTTGTGAAAAAAATTATCATTACGGGAGGTGCGGGTTTCATCGGTTCACATGTGGTACGCCGTTTCGTGACCACTTATCCCGGATACGAAATCATCAAC
>NZ_FOLL01000020.1 GCF_900112315.1 Parapedobacter composti
GAAGGCGATAGACAGGCGTGTTAGGGTATTTAGGTTTAGGTTAATTTGAAGAGAATTTTGTAAAATTACGCAGTCTTAATTCGGGGAAGTCGACAGTTGTTCCGCTTACCAAAAAAAAGACTGTTCCGACCTGGGGAGGATCTGTCTTTTTTGCCCGTCCGACTTTTGAGTTAAAATAACGGGAACGGCGTACCGCTCCCGTAAAATTTAATCCTGTACATAGCTATAACTTTAAAATCGGCTTATTACTGCCCCTGTCATAGTTGATTTTGTAGCCGTTGGACTGGATGACACCCTCTAATAAATTCCTCGCCTGTATGGCATCCCAATCGTCAATTTTGGTCATATCCATGTAGTGCAGTTTTTCAAATTGCTTTACCATTTGGGCAATAATTCGTAATGCCCTGTATTCCGTTTTATCTGCAAGATTGCTCATTTTACTTTGATTTTAGTTGTACTAATTTTTTGTATATATCACGCCAATATGCTTGCCTTTCCTTGTCGCTTTCTACTGGTGGGATGTGGTGCATATCTTTAAAATTCTCTGCCTGCTGAATGGCTTTATCAAGGTCGGTAACTTCTTTTTTTCGACCGTTTAAATCTATTATGTGCATTGTTCTATTGGTTTAAGTCTGCTACAATCATTTTATCATGTCCGAAAAGCAAGTGTATCGCTTCTTTCAGCTTTGGGCTACATTCTTCCCTGTCCGCATACTCGACAAGGCAGTTTGTTAAAAATATAGCGTTGTAGCCATTAAATAAATGGTCGGAAAATACCCGTGGGCTACGGTGCAACGTGACGTTAAACCACTCTAAAACCTTTTCGGTATTACTGACCAAGCCAAACCAAAAATCAGCCGTTACAAGTGTTCTCTCAGCCCAGATACTGCGTATATATTCCTCCTGCACTCTAAACCGTTCGGTTTCCTGCTGTACAAAAAGGGTCAAATCTTTTAGGTTTTCGGGGAATAGCTTGGCAAGCAAATACCCTTTTTTCAACGTTGTTCATTTCGTTTAATGCTTTCATGTCGTTATACTTTTTTAGTGTTAATCTTTTTTAATTTTATAATGGCACTTTCGGGGCAATGCTCGGCAGTGGTTATCTGTTGTATTGCTCCCTTTTCACCGCTTAGCGATACTACTTTTATCTTTTATCCGTATCATGCCCGTATCATGCTTTAGGGTCGCTCTATAAGTTTCTATTATCATAGCTTTGATTTTTGATAGGCGACCACCTTTGCAGGCGGTCGCCTGTGGATTAGGAATTATAAAATACATGACCGCCATTGCTCCAATAATCACCGCAAAACAGGTCATGAGCATAAGCCTCATAATCGAAATATTGCTTTGCAAATTCGGGCAAATCCATTTGCTCCACCTGTTCATAGGCAAAATCTTCCTCGTCCTTGTATTCGCCTATATAGTCACCGTCAAAATCGCTTATTAGGTCGTTTATATCCCCCTCGGATAAGCTATGATGTCCGTTGTCGCACCATATTAAAAATGCTTCTTTTCGGGTTTCGTCCATATCTTCCAAAGCCTCCAAAACCTCAAATATGCTGTCGCTTATCCAACATTCGCCGATTAAGCCGTTCGGGATGTTCTCGTAATCTTGGAACATAAATTCGGGGTCTTCCTCGTCATCGTGTAGCTCTCTGCAAGCATCGTAAAATTCGTCTTTGTCCGCATAGTCGGATAGCGTTAACCATTCCCCGAAGATTGAACCGTCATTATATTTTCCGTATGTGCCGACATATACGCTTGCTTCCGATGTGTTTATTTGATGTGTCATTTCTTTACTGTTTTGAATTAATTTTTTTGATTTATTCGGCAATGAGAGGTGGTGCTGTTGTTTTGTTTCAATACTATTTCCAATGCTTTTAATCCTCATGCCTGACATTTTTTTTATTCGTGTAAAGAGCCGGAGTATGCTGTGTTTCGTTTCGGGAGCATAAAAGGTTAGTGTTTAGTAGGCAAAAGGTTTTGGAAAAAAAATACACCCAACGGGCTGGAGATTTTTTTCCCAAACTTGTCTTGACCTTTTGACTACGTTAAGAACACGGACATACCTTTGCTCCATGAAACGTGAACAACAGGCATACTCGCTCTTTAGGCATAGCCAAACGTGGAAGTAATGAGGATAGCATTTGGAAAATAGTTCTAAACAGGCAGACTGTGCCAAATAATTCAGCCAAACGACATAATCTAATACCACTCCATGTACTCAATAAGTTTGCTTGTAGCGGATTAAAACCGCTCTGTTTAACAAGCAAAATGAGTGAAGATGGCGAAAGAAAAAACGAACGATTTAACCCCCGAAAGAGTTATGCAAATCTTGAAAAAGAAAGGAACGGAGGTTGATTTAGAGGAAGCGCAAGCTATTTTGGAGTTTGTCAAAAAGATAGCTCACATTGCAGTTAACCAGTATCTAAGAGGAAAACTTTAATCTAATGAACAAGGAAAACTGTTGTGATGAGAAAGGCAGATTTATACATACGTGTATCGACAGACGAGCAAGCGGACAAGGGGTATTCACAACGTGACCAAGAAGACCGTTTAAGAAAATACTGTGAGATAAAAGGTATTACAATAAGGGATGTTTATAGAGAAGACCATTCGGCAAAATCTTTTAAACGTCCAGAGTGGCAGGAATATTTATCTAACCTACGTAAATCAAAGAACAACAGAACGGGGTCAATCCTGCTGTTTACCAAATGGGATAGGTTCAGTAGAAATGCAGGGGATGCCTATCAGATGATTAACCAGTTACGGACACATGGTGTTGAGCCTGTGGCAATAGAACAGCCTTTAGACCTAACTATTCCCGAAAATAAAATCATGCTTGCGTTCTATCTTGCGGCGCCGGAAGTTGAAAACGATAGGCGTGCATTAAATGTTTTTCACGGAATGCGCAGGGCGAAAAAAGAGGGGCGGTATATGGGTACTGCCCCATTGGGATATGTCAACAAGATTAGTGAGGATAAAAAGAAATATATTGCCCCACATGAAGTTGAAGCCCCCTTATTAAAATGGGCATTTGAACAAATCGCTTCCAATAATTTCAATACAGAACAGATATGGAGGAAACTACGGGAGAAAGCCGATGGAAAAGGGCGGTTCAGCAAAAATAATTTTTGGGTAGCCGTCCGCAACCCATTGTACTGTGGCAAGATATTCATTCCTCCTTATAAAGAGGAAAAGGGGCATTTCGTTAAAGGACTGCACGAGCCATTAATCAGCGAAAAGCTGTTTGCAGATGTACAGGATGTACTGGACGGAAGAAAGCGAGCCGTTAACCCCAAGATAATGGCAACCGAGGATTTCCCTCTTAGGGGCTTCCTAAAATGCCCTAATTGCGACAGGAGGCTTTCGGGTAGTGCTTCAAAAGGAAGAAACTCATATTATAACTACTACCATTGTACTTCCTCCTGCGGAACACGTTTCAAAGCCGAACCCGTTAATGAGGCTTTTATAAAACAGTTACGGTATCTATCACCAAAGGCAGGCATGGTTGACGTTTTTATTGAAGCATTTATAAAAGACTTCAACGACCAAAACAAAATCCAAATGCTGAACGGGCAAATATCATAGGTGAGATTGATGCGTTGAACAAACGCTATCAAAATGCACTTTTAAAGAATGCTGATGGAGAAATGGCAGACGATGATTTCCAAGAGGTAAAGAAATTGACCAAAGGAAAGATTGAAAAATTGGAGAGGCAATTAAATGATTTGGCTGTGGTAGGCAGTGAGATAAAAGACTTAGTAGCTTCTGCATTAAAAAAGGTCGCAAACATTGATAGACGCTATGAAAACGGCGATATTGAGGAAAAACGGGAAATAATTGGTTCGATGTTCCCCGATTTTTTGTCTTTTGACGGGACAAGACATCGAACCGCAAGACTAAATTCTACGGTCGCTCTTATCTATCAGAATAACAGTAAGTTACAGGGTAAAAAAAATGGGACAAGTCTATCTTTTTTAGACTTGTCCCAAGACGTGATCCCGCTGGGATTCGAACCCAGGACCCATACATTAAAAGTGTATTGCTCTACCAGCTGAGCTACGGAATCGCCGTTTTTATGAACGCTTTCCTGTTTTGGAAAGTGGTGCAAAGATAGGATTATCGCCCATATGCTCCAAAATTAATTTCAGATAATTTTTCATTATTCCGCTAATCGCTTTGGCCACAAGATCATAAGGTGGTTTATTCCCTCAACGCAAAAAATAAACACTGTACTGAAAAAACGTCATCCTCCACCTACCGCTTTTATTGCCCGCGCGTGCAATTTACTATTTCCCCTCACTAAATGCTCAAGCAATTGGCGGTATTCACCAAGCAATACCTCGCTGAAGTCAGGGTCATGCATAACTATCTCCGAGGCGTTATCAATAATATCGGCATATTTGATGGTCTGCGCGTTCGGTGAGATCCGCGTCAACCGTTTAAGTTCCATCCCTTTCCTCGTTCTTCGGTTATATTGCGGATATCCTCTTTTGGTATATACGTCCGTCAGTTCCACTACATATCCAAGCGTTTCCTCTGCGATATCCCGGGGCATAACAGCATGCAGGAAACCTAATAGATCGCGTTCCGTAACCGGCGTATCTTCCAACACATCGTGAAGTAGGGCAGCTGCACATACGGCCGTATTATGGGTATATTGCCTGCAGGTTTCCATTACTCTTATGGGATGAGAAATGTATGGATCTGGTGTATATTTACGTGTCTGCCCGGCGTGGACTTTAGTCGCGTAATCTAAAATGGTTTTGAGCACTGTATCCATGATACCAACAACGCATGTATACTGAATTACAATGTTTGGATAAAATGGTTCATCTGTTCCTGAAATATGCCAGGATCGTTTATCTTTGCTAAACCATTATCGGGAAAACCAACCCGCCGAATTTTTGTTAATGTAACAGTACAAACGCAAAATCTGTGATGAAAACCAATTCCCGCCGCGATTTCCTGCATAAGTTAGCCGCATCAGCCATAGCGATGCCCTTTTTCTCTTCATACACTGGATTTGCCCAGCCAGGACTCCTTCTGCCGAAGCAACAAAATCAAGTACTGCGCGTTGCACTGATGGGACTTGGGGGGTATGCCTCCAGGGTAGCCAAAGCAATGCAATCATGCAAACGGGCTAAAATAACCGGTCTCATCAGCGGTACTCCTGCGAAGCTTAAGGAATGGGGCGCAACATACAATATACCGGAAAGAAACCGCTATAACTACGAAAATTTCGACACCATTAAAGACAATCCCGATATCGATGCCGTCTATGTAATCACGCCGAACGCTCTACATCACGAACACGCCATCCGCTCGGCCAGGGCGGGGAAGCATGTGATTTGTGAGAAACCAATGGCCATCAATGCCGCCGAAGGACAAGAAATGGTGGATGCTTGTGCCAAAGCCGGTGTAAAACTGCTCGTGGGTTATCGCATGCACTTCGAACCTAATACGTTGGAAGTGGTAAGGATGCGGCAGGCAGGTGAACTCGGACAGATTATGTTTTTTCAAGGGCTGTCGGGCTTCCGAATCGGCGACCCCAACCAGTGGCGGCTCGACAAGGCTTTAGCAGGAGGCGGGGCGCTCATGGACATTGGCATTTACTCCATAAACGGAGCCCGCTATATGGTAGGTGAAGAACCTGTGTGGGTAACGGCACAGGAAACCAAAACAGATACCACTAAATTTAAAGAAGGCGTAGATGAAACCATCCAGTTTCAACTTGGGTTTCCAAGCGGCGCGGTAGCTTCCTGCCTATCCACCTACAATATGAACTACCTCGATCGCTTCTTTCTGAATGGCACAAAGGGATTTGCGGAACTCCAACCCGCCACCGGTTACGGCCCCACCAAAGGCCGGACCAACAAAGGCGAACTCAGCTTGCCTCATGTAATGCACCAGACCCTCCAGATGGATGCAATGGCCGGCATCATCCTGGACAACGATGTCCCAACGGTTTCGGTGGACGGCCAAGAGGGATTAAAAGACCTGAAGATCATCGACGCCATTTACCGCGCCTGTGCAACGGGCACACGACAGCATATTCCGGCTTAATTCACCATTTAACAATTAACGTTCTTCCTTGAAGTAAACTTTGTAATAATTCATCCCTTTTTCTTCGTCATAGCCTTTTTCTATATACTCCCGTTTGCCATGGATATAGATATGGAAATTCTTATCCAATTTCAGTACACTTTTATAAGTGGCCTGAGCCTTTTTTACCGCCTGGTTGGAAATGTCAAAATATTGACCGAAGGAGGCATCCTGAGCTTCCCCGAACTGCTGTTTATAATCGTTAAACAAATGAACGGCCTTAGGGTTGCCTAGCACTTCTTCTTCAAACTCTTCTTGCTTAAACGCTTCTTTCTCTTTAAAGTAGTTCATTGAACGGTTAAGCAAATCAATTTTATCGGTACGCTCTAATTCAAACACGTCATCCAACGCCTCGTTCACGAACTTCTTATATATCTTAAGAAAATTACCGGTTTGGTTAAAGGCATCGTTGCGGATGGTCAGGCCAAGAAAATCATCTTTCCAATACAGTGCCTCTTGCTGGCGATTCGTCTGGTCAATGACCAATATCTGATAGCCTTCGCCGCGCGCGGTGTTAAGAATAATGCATCCTTTATCTAACTTATTGATGTTAATGGCTTCCTGCTCGTAGCCGACATTGAATGCGCCTTGTGAAGGATACACTTTTAGGTAGGTCTCTTTAGTTTCAGATTTGAATATGCCCACTGCTTCATGCAGCTCACCTTCCATCTGTACGCCCCGCAGGTGTACCGCATACAACTCCCCTCCTTTGATATTGGGGTGGTTGGACGCGGCATAAAGGTGCTTACATACCTGCTGGCTGAACTCATGGAAGCCCAAGCCGCCGGTAAAGAAGGCATCGGCAAAATGATACATCTCATTAAGTTCCAAAGTGCCGCTGGGATGAGAAAAATGATACACTTCGTTCACTTTCGCAAATGGACTTAAAAAGTAATGTTTCAGCAGTTCGGACAATGTGTCGTCCTGCAGGGCAACAGGTCCGTCCGTGATGACGTAAAATTCATCCTGCATCTTGTTACCTACACGGTGAATGGACAGCTGCTCAATCGCGGCATCAGCATGGTAAAACATAGGCTCAGTATATTATCATTCAAAAATACGTATGGCAGCTTTAAATGTATGACAATGGGCGTCCACAATATCACGGACATGGACGGAATATCCTCCACCCATGCTTACCTGCACCGGTGCATTGGCAGCCCGGCAAAGGTGGAACACCAGCTCGTCCCTCCTTAGGCATCCCGCCTTCGTCAATGCCAGTTTTCCGAGTCTATCGGTTTCCAGCACATCTACCCCCGCCTGATAAAAAACAAAATCCGGCTGTATATGGCTAAACACCATTGTTAAGTGGTGTGTCAGCAAATCCAGATATACATCGTCTCCTACCCCGTCCGGTAAGCCCACATCCCGGTCGGAACGTTCCTTGCGAAACGGGAAATTCCGTTCTCCATGCATGGAAAAAGTATATACCCGATTTTCATCCCGGAAAATCTCCGCCGTCCCGTTTCCCTGATGTACGTCAAGATCGACGATCAATATCCGGCGGCAGATGCCACGCCCAAGCAGGTAAGCGGCTGCTACAGCTTGATCGTTCAGCAGGCAGAAACCTTCCCCCCAATTGCTTCCTGCGTGATGCGTACCTCCCGCTACATTAAAAGCCACGCCATGCGCCATAGCAAAATGACAACCCTCTATCGTGCCGCGTACGATACGCAGCTCCCGATCTACCAATCCGGCAGACAGGGGGAAGCCTATTCGCCTCACCATTGCCGGTGTCAGTTGCATATGCAGCAACTGCCGGCAGTACTCGGGCTCATGAGCACTGGTTATGAGATCAAAATCAGCCGGTGCCGGTTCAAAGAAATTAACCTCCTGAACAATACCCTCATGAAGCAATTGGCCGCGGATAAGTTCATACTTAATCATCGGAAACCGATGCCCTTCAGGCAGCGGATGCACATAGCTGGGATGATAGGCAATCTTAAGCAACGTTGTAACTTGTTTACCGCGCGAAGATAGCAGTTTTTAGAGTGGATACCACGTGTATGTTCCGATAGATTCCCTGATAGTTGCTTATGTGTAATAAAAATCACATTTTTGGAGACTGACGCATATAGCTGAACCATGGATACGACACCTGCATTGCCTATTCTTTCCGCCGAGGAGCAACGCGTTCTGGGCGCCTTAATGGAGAAAGCCCGAACGACACCGGAATATTATCCGCTGACACTTAACGCTTTGGTTTCCGCCTGTAACCAGAAAACATCCCGAAAACCTGTGGTCAATTACGATGAAAGCACCGTCATTACCACATTGGATACACTCCGAAAAAAAGGACTGGTATCTACAGTAACTGGGGGATCCAGCCGGGTAACCAAGTACAAGCATAACTTTGCGGTAATATATCCTTTAATACCCGCGGAAATCACCATCATCTGCCTTTTACTGCTACGCGGTGCACAAACACCGGGCGAACTGAATACAAACGCCGGGCGGATGTTTGAATTCGAATCGCTCGATGAAGTTCAGTCATTACTGGATAACCTGGCCCAAGCGGAACAGCCCTACGTAAAACAACTGCCTAAGCGTCCCGGCCAGAAAGAAGCCCGGTACATCCACCTATTGGGAACACAGGAGATCCTTGACGATGAAAACGGTTTATCCGGAGACACGGGAAACGCTAATGAGGTTGTGCTGCGCTTAGCCAAGGTGGAACAGGAATTGGCTCTATTGCGCGCCGAATTTGATCAACTGATGCAACAGCTATCATAACTATAACACCTTGCCCTTATTAGAAAACCAAATCCACCGGATAGTTGTTAACTCTATAGACATTTATAACCACCAATCCTAACGGTATGGAAACAAAACCAGCAAAGTACAGCCGCATCCTCATCGCAACAGATGACAGCGAGTGCTCAAAAAAGGCGTTGGAGCATGGCCATAACATGGCCAGAATCATGGAATCGTCCGTGGCATTGATCCATGTCATAGAGCCGGCAGCACCGACCAGCTATGGCGCCGACCCATTAATGGGCCAACAGCCCATAATCATCCCGGAAACCACTGAAATACAAGAAGAAAATTCAAAAGCAATGCTGGAGGAAATCAGCAAGGATTTTCTGGATGTAAAAGAAGTGTTTACATTCAGCCGCGTGGGTAACCCGAAGCAAGAAATCCTCGCCGTTGCGGAGGAATGGGCGGCAGACCTCATCATTACGGGAACCCACGGCCGCACAGGGTTTGATCACTTTATATCTGGCAGTGTGTCTGAAAGCGTAGTCAGGCGCGCGAGCTGTCCCGTACTGGTCGTTCCAAGCAAATGCTGAATTTCATAAAACAGGAAAGTCCCACGCCGCAACAGCGAAGGACTTTCCGTTATTGATATGCACAAAAAAGCGGCTCCAAGCAGACTCGCTATTCCCCGTGCAGCCAAGCTTTTTTGGCCAGCAGTTCCTCTTCTGTTTCACGGACATCCTCGTCGTCCACGCAACAATCAACCGGGCATACCGCAGCGCATTGCGGTTCATCATGAAACCCCACACACTCCGTACATTTATCTGACACAATATAATACACCTCATCAGATAACGCCGGTTGCTCTTCATTGGCATCCAACGTAGTACCGTCGCCAAAATCGATAACACCGTTAAGTGCCGTTCCTTCGGAAAACCTCCAACTAACCCCCGCATCGTATATTGCATTGTTCGGGCATTCCGGTTCACAGGCCCCGCAATTGATGCATTCATCTGTTATCTTGATCGCCATTTAAATCCTTACAAGTATTATATCAATAAAAAAGCTATTTTTGCACCTGTTTCTTACACAAGAAAGTTAACTACAAAACAAGTAGTCTTTTTTGGTAATACTAAATTTCCTGCAAATATAAACAAATATTGTGCAATTCTGAGTTTAAGCATAACATTTTGACAAAGAAACAACGTATAAATGCCTTCGTCGCTTTAGGCGATTATTTGCGAGCCGAGGATGGCTCCCTGCACGGACTTGTCCTATCGGCCGCTCACCACAATCCCTGGTTCACGGCTCCCAATGTCCGTAAGGCATTGAATTCCATAGCCTTGAACTTATCCGAAAGCAAACTCAATGAATGGCTTGCCCCATATCCGTTTGATATGGAAATTGACCGGACCGTCGGTCTAGTCCTGGCGGGCAATGTCCCGTTGGTCGGATTTCATGATATACTTTGCGCGCTCTGTGCTGGCTTCAGCATTCAAGTAAAACCTTCCGCAAACGATGCGCTGCTCACTAAGTATCTATTGGATAGCCTGCAATTGATTGAACCGCGCTTTACAAAAAAAATCGCGCTGGTGGAGCAACTAAAAGGCTTTGACCTGGTTATCGCCACGGGAAGCGACAATAGCGCCCGCTACTTTACCTATTATTTTGGCAACAAACCCCACATCATCCGGAAAAACCGCAACAGCATCGCCGTGCTCACTGGAAACGAAAGCAAAGAAGAATGCCACAATTTGGGCGCTGATGTATTCGATTATTTCGGTCTTGGCTGCCGCAATGTGTCTAAACTATTTGTGCCGGAGGGATATGAAATATCCGCTTTTTTTGAGGGTATAACGGCGTTTTCAGACATCATTAACCATTATAAGTACGCCAACAATTACGATTACAACAAATCCATTTACCTAATTAACGGCGACACGCATTACGACAACGGCTTCTTGTTGGTAAAACCCGATGAACGGATTGCGTCGCCGCTAGCCACTTTATATCTTGAAGTATATGGCGATCGGGATGGCTTAACGAACCGTCTCACCGCGTTGGCTCCTCAACTGCAGTGCGTGGTGGCTGCCGAAGAGCTTCCTATCCCCACGCCAGTGGTTGGCTTCGGCGATAGCCAGCAGCCGGCGCTGAACGATTACGCCGATGGCGTGAACACCTTGGATTTTTTGGCCCAACATCGATAAAGCCTTTATCTTTCACCCAATTAATGCTAACTTTGCCGCACCATGTATGTCATAAAAGTCAAAGGTGTGGCCAAAATACCGGACTATGTCCAGCTTCGTGACGACGCCTTCACATTACTTGCCTATTTCAGGGTAGACCGTCCGGATAAATCGTTGGAGAAACTGGGGTTAGGCGATAAGGCTGCCGACATTATGGCGATTGTCAAGGAAATGCCCTTCGGACAGATTAAAAAATTAGAATTGTAGCTTATGATAGGCGATACGGTAATCACACTCAAAAACGTAGATATCTACCAACCTAAACACCTCGTGCTCGCCAACGTGAGCCTGAGAATTGACAAGGGTGAATTTGTATTCCTCATCGGGCAAACGGGCAGCGGCAAGAGCAGCTTACTGAAAATTATTTACGGCGACCTCCACATTGCCAGCGGCGAAGGGATGGTTGCCGGCTTTGATCTCAAAAAACTCACGGAACGGGAAGTGCCCTACCTGCGCAGAAAGCTCGGCATTGTTTTCCAGGACTTCCACCTCCTCACTGATCGGACAGTGGAAAAAAATCTGGAATTTGCCCTGCGGGCAACGGGATGGAAAGACAGGGCACTCATCAGCAACCGTATGCTGGACGTGTTGGAGAAAGTGGGCTTGCGCTCCAAACTCAAAAAAATGCCGCATGAACTGTCTGGCGGAGAGCAGCAACGGGTGGTGATTGCACGAGCCTTGCTGAACAACCCCGAGATCATTTTGGCTGACGAGCCTACAGGAAACCTCGATCCCGAAACATCGGAAGAAATCGTACTGTTGCTCAAAGAAATCAGCCGGGGGGGAACCGCGGTACTCATGGCCACCCACGATTACCAGATTATCCGGAACATGCCTTCACGCATCATTAAAACAGCCGATGGCGCGTTGCACGACAATGTCTCTATTTAGTATGATGCGCCATTTTGTGGCCCCATAATATAAGAACCTGACAGGGTGGCGGTTTTTTACCCATTGGCAACGAAATTGAAGACATATTTTCAACCATTGGACTACATTGACGTTAACTATGGCGAAAAATAAAAGAAAACAAGATAACGAGAAGGAAATAATGGACGAACATGCTGCTGCACACGATGTGCAGCCAACCGAAACTGCAGACACCGGAAACAAGGTGAACGAGGAGCAAAACGCACACGAACAAACACCGGAACAACTGCTGGCAGCTGAATTGGCGGTGGCCAATGACAAATATGTGCGCCTTTATGCCGAATTTGAAAATTATAAGCGCCGCATATCTAAGGAACGCCTGGAACTGATGCAAACCGCCGGCAAAGAAATCATTGCAAGTTTGTTGCCCGTAATCGATGATTTTGAACGGGCACTGAAAGCGTTTGAAACGGCTAAAGAGCTCGGCCCACTGAAAGAAGGGGTTTCCCTGGTTGGGCATAAACTGAAAAGTATATTGGCCAATCAAGGCCTGAAGGAAATGGAGTCTATCGGCAAACCGTTCGATGCCGAATTGCAGGAAGCAATCACCAACATACCTGCTCCGAATGACGAGCTCAAAGGCAAAGTCATTGACGAGGTGGAAAAAGGATACTTCTTGCACGGCAAGGTATTGCGGCACGCGAAGGTCGTGGTAGGTAGTTAATTGTATAGGTAAAGCATGGCAAAACGAGATTATTACGACGTACTGGGGGTTTCGCGCAATGCAGACCAAGCGGAGATAAAGTCGGCCTACCGCAAACTGGCAATTAAATACCATCCAGACAAGAACCCGAACAACAAAGAGGCAGAGGAAAAATTTAAGGAAGCTGCCGAAGCCTATGAAGTGCTCAGCAACCCCGAGAAACGGCAGCGATACGATCAATTCGGACATACGGGCGGCGCAGCCGGCGGGTACGGTGGCGGGGGCATGAATATGGAAGACATATTCAGCCAATTCGGCGATATTTTCGGTGGGGGCAGTCCATTCGAAAGCTTTTTTGGAGGCGGTGGTGGCCAACGTGGTGGCCGCCGCGTGGCGAAGGGAACCAACCTGCGCATCAAAGTGAAGCTGACCCTGCAGGAAATCGCCAAAGGAACAGAAAAGAAGATCAAAGTAAACAAACAGGTTCCCTGCACTACCTGTGATGGCAGCGGTGCAAAAGATAAATCGTCGTTTCATACCTGCCGCACTTGCGGCGGTACCGGTGCCGTGCGCCGGGTGACCAATACCATTCTGGGGCAGATGCAGACCACAAGCACTTGCCCTACCTGTAACGGCGAAGGCGTAGAAATTTCCGCGAAGTGCCCCGTATGTCATGGCGACGGACTGGTACGTGGGGAGGAAACCATCAGCATCAATATCCCGGCCGGGGTAAGCGAGGGCATGCAGCTTTCTATGAGCGGCAAAGGCAACGCCGCGCCCCGCGGCGGTGTACCGGGCGATTTGATCATCCTTGTGGAAGAGATACCGCACGAGACGTTAAAACGGGACGGAACCAACGTCATATATGATCTTTATATCAATTTTGTGGATGCCACGCTAGGTACCAGCGTGGAAATTCCGACTATCGATGGCAAGGCCAAAATCAAGATAGAGCCCGGCACCCAGGCAGGAAAAATCTTACGGCTAAAAGGAAAGGGTGTGCCTGAGGTGAATTCTTACCATAAAGGGGATCAATTGGTCTATGTAAATGTATGGACACCCAAAGCGGTATCGGCCGAAGAACGGGAACTTCTTGAACGGTTACGTAACTCACCGAACTTCAAACCGCAACCCGGACGAAATGAAAAAACATTCTTTGAACGGATAAAGGAATATTTCGAGTAATCCACCGGGGATATCCAGCGAAAAGCCAAGTGCCCAAAACACTTGGCTTTTTTGGTGACGTTTTTATGACTGACATTTATTGTCAAAAAGTCAATAATTAAAAATTCCTGACATGTTCACTGCCAATATTTCACCAAAATACCCCAACTAATATTACAAATTGACCGTTTAGTGGCTGTTTAAAGGACTTTTTTATAAAAGCGACAAATCCATGACATTGCAGGCTACCAAGCAGTGAAGTTTGGCACCTATCTTGATTACTGACTAATAAAGTCAAATAGTCCAAAGGAGGGGGACTATCGACAAAATGTTTAACTTAAAATTTTCACAAAATGAAAAAACTGTTTTTAACCTTATCTGCAGCCGTTGCTGTTACCTTGGCAGCTAACGCCCAAACCGAAAAAGGAAAAGTAATCCTTGGCGGAAACGTATCCTACGATTATACGAAAGTAAAAGATGCAGATGTTGAAGGGCATGCGTTAGGCATCCTGCCGTCTGTCGGCTTTTTTGTTAGCGACAACATCGCTGTAGGAACCGGCCTTGGCTATTCCTATAGCGAAAATACCGATGCACTGGCATTCGAGGGCAATAAGCTGAGCGTATTTAGCGTAGCACCGTTCGCTCGTCTGTACAAGGGTGAAGGCGACTTCAAATTCTTCGGGCAGCTTTCCGTTCCCATGGGTTGGGGTACAGCCAAAGAAGGAGACACTAAATTAGGCAACACGGAGCAATATGGTGTCGAGCTCGCTCCTGGTTTCGCTTATTTCCCAACCAGCAAAATCGGCATCGAACTTTCTGTAAGAGGCCTGTACTACCAAACAAATACACTGAAAGCGGAAGAAGGCGGAAGCTTAACCACCAATTCCTTTGGACTAAACGCTAACTCATTAGCTCCGCGCATCGGCGTACAATTCTACTTTTAATAGTTCAGAAACAAT
Source organism: Parapedobacter composti (assembly GCF_900112315.1). Taxonomy (GTDB): domain Bacteria; phylum Bacteroidota; class Bacteroidia; order Sphingobacteriales; family Sphingobacteriaceae; genus Parapedobacter; species Parapedobacter composti. The sequence continues at coordinate 14,748 of NZ_FOLL01000020.1, forward strand.
AGACAAATGAATATGCCCGGGTGATACCCGGGCATTTCTTTTTTCCGTATCGCTCCGCCATCCCAAAACGGGTATAAAAAAAGAAAGGTTTCCAAACGGGGAGAATGGAAACCTTTACTAACCAATTATAAACCTAAATTATGATACTGCAAAGATAGTGTTTGTTTTACACATATACAAAAAATATTTATTTTTTTACCGGTCCACTTCCCCCAGCACAATGTCTATTGAACCCAATATGGCAATCAAATCCGCAATTAGCACTCCCCTGCCCAGTTCTGGCAGTACGGAGAGGTTGTTGAAACTCGGGCCCCTGGCCTTTATCCGTTTGGGAACGTCGGTCTTTTCTTGGGTTACAAAATAAAAACCCAGCTCGCCTTTCGGGTTTTCCGCCCGTACGTAATAATCCTGGGCTTTCAAGTTTATTTTTTTGGGTACAAGCGCCCTCGGATCAAAATCCGGCGTGCGACGCAATTCCTTGGTAAGCCGTTCGAGGCACTGTTCGATGATGCTTACCGACTCACCAATTTCATCAACCCTCACCTTGAAGCGATCCCAGCAATCCCCAAGGCTGCCCATCGCGCCCTTTCCCACGGGAACGCCGAACTCCAGTTCCGGATAAACCGAATAACCGTCCACCCGACGCAAATCCCACTTGATTCCTGAAGCGCGTAGCATGGGGCCCGAACAGCCATAATTGATAGCTACATCTGCCGGTAAGATACCGATATTAGCAGTTCTTGAAATGAAAATCTGATTAGTGGTCAGCAATTCATCCAGTTCCACCAGTTTGGGCTTAAAATACCGTATAAACTCTGTGCAACGCTCTTCGAAGCCCACTGGAAGATCATAAAATAAACCGCCTACCCAAATATAATTGTATAACATCCTGGATCCGGAAGCCCATTCCAACAGGTTCATGATATGTTCCCGATCACGGAAACACCACATAAATGGCGTGAACGCTCCGATGTCTATACCGTAAGTACCAATAGCAATCAAATGTGAGGCTATCCGGTTAAGTTCGCATACAAGTACCCTGATGTACTCAACCCGCTTCGGGATACGGCCCTCAATACCCAGCATACGCTCCACCCCCATCACAAACGCATGACTGTTGTTCATGGACGCCAGGTAATCCATGCGATCGGTGAAGGGGATGGTTTTGCCGTAGTTCATGGATTCAGCGTGTTTTTCAAAACAGCGGTGCAGGTACCCCAAATGTGGGATAACCTCTTTCACCAATTCACCATCGGTAACCAATTGCAGCCGCAAAACCCCGTGCGTTGAAGGATGCTGCGGGCCCATATTGATCACCATTTCAGCTGCTCCAATCGCTGCCAACCGCGCTTCATAAGCCCGTAACGCTTCCTGATATGGTTTTTCCGTAACTGACGGCATGCTCATGCTATATCGGCTTTAAAGTTATTTAATTGAAATCCCGTGGTAGGCTTCCGCCTCCTCATAGTCCTTGCGCAAGGGGTACCCCTCCCAGTCGTCCGGCAGCAGTATCCGCCGCAGATCCGGATGGCCATCGAAATATATTCCCATCAGATCAAAGGCTTCTCGCTCGTGCCAGTCGGCGGTCCGCCATACCCCACTCACCGTGGGGACCACCGGCAGATTGTCCAGCCGCCTATCATTTGGTATAATAACTTTGAGCGTCAACTGCTGCTGATGCGGGATGGATGCCAAATGGTAAACGATGGTAAATGTACCTGACTCCATACCATCGTCGACTGCGCTGATACTCGACAGGAAATCAAAATAGGTTTCTTCATGGTCGCGCAAGAATAAACATAGCTGAGACAAATGGTCGGCGGCCACCACCAAGGCTGGCTGCAAGCCTACGCGCTCCTCTGCCTTTATGACCTGTTCACCGAACCGGCCAATCAATAATGCTTTTACCCGTGCTGTAATATCCATTCGGTTAAGGGGCTAATCGTGACACGTTCCAACCGCTCCTGTCTCTTTCATACACCAACCGATCGTGGAGCCTGCTTTTCCGTCCCTGCCAGAACTCCAATCGGTCAGGTACCAGTCTGTATCCGCCCCAATGTGCAGGCCGCGGTACATCGTCCGTATCGGCATAGTTTTTCTCCAAGTCGGCCAATTGGCTGTCTAACCATTCTCTATTTTCGATTTCCTCGCTTTGGGGCGAAGCGATAGCGCCCAATCTGCTGCCTTTAGGTCGCGACTTGAAATAGGCGTCAGACTCCTGAGCCGTCACTTTTTCAACGGATCCCGTGATACGAACCTGGCGTTGCAACTCTGGCCAAAAAAACAAAAGGGCGGCGTAAGGACGATTATCCAGCTCCTTTCCCTTCTGGCTCTTATAGTTGGTGAAAAAGCTGAAGCCCCGGCTATCCAGTTCCTTAAGCAGGACGATTCTCGAAGAAGGCTTACCATCTGCCGACACAGTTGACAGCGCCATGGCATTCGGCTCCAGCACGTGCCTCTCGATCGCTTCGTCGAACCATTTCCGGAACTGTATAAAAGCGTCAGCGGCGATGTCTTCCTCGCCCAGTTGCGCCATCTCGTATTCCATTCGGATGGCAGCGATATCCGTTTGCTTTGTTTTCGTATGCATTTAGTGTTACAAACATACAAAAAAACACCGCAAATGCATTACTTCTTATAATAGGCCATGGCCTCTGGGATCAGCCGCTGGATGTTGTTAATGCGGCGGGCATCGCTGGGGTGGGTACTTAAAAATTCGGGAGGAGCGCCCTGTCCCTGCTTTGCCTGTGCCATCCTTTCCCAGAACCTCACGGCCTCATGGGGGTCATAACCGGCCATTGCCATAAAGACCAAGCCCATACGATCGGCTTCACTCTCCTGATTACGGGAATAACTCAACAGCGCCAACTGCCCTCCCAGTCCATACGCCGTGTTGAGCACTGCGCGCGTGGTGCCGGATTTCTCCGCGGTAGCGACATCAACAGCCACTCCGCCCGCTTGGGCGAGTATGCTCTGCGACATTCGTTCTGCCGAATGCTTGGCAATGGCATGGGCAACCTCATGACCGATTACGGCCGCCAGTCCAGCCTCATTCTGTGTCACGGGCAAAATCCCTGTGTAAACGGCTACTTTTCCACCGGGCATGCACCATGCATTGATCTGGTCTTCGTTAATCAGGTTGAATTCCCATTGGAAATCATATTGGTTGGCGTACCCATTCTCCTGCAGGAAGCGGGTTACCGCAGACGCCACATTCCGGCCCACCCGTTGCACCATTTCCGCTTGCGCAGTACCCTTGACCACTTTAGTTTTTGAGTCCCCCAGGAAATCCCGATAGGCCAATGCCGCTTGTTGTTGTATTTCTGCCTCATTGACCAGACTCAATTGCCGTCGGCCGGTGAGCGGCACCGTCGCGCAGGATGCTGCGATTGTCGCAATCAGCAGCAGACTTGTGATTTTTTTATTGAATGGTTTCATGACATTATCAATTATACTGTTTATCGGTTGATAGCAGCCTCCGCTCATAAAGCAATATACATGCCGAATTTAACGGTTGTACTTAGCCTTCTTCTTAAACAGATAAACTTTGGATTCACCGCCCTTCAGGAGCCGTTCAATATTTTTCTGATGGGTAATCAGTATCAGCACGCATATGCACATCCCGTACAGCAACACCGATTTCACAGAGGTATGGAAGAGAAACACGATGCTGAAGGGAAAAGCAAAGCCGGCACTGATGGAACTTAGTGACACGTAGTGGGTGAGCAGCAATACGACCAAAAAAACAGAAACGCATACCAATGCTGCCTGAAAGTGTACGGCCAATATCATACCGAACAATGTAGCTACACCTTTCCCTCCCCTGAATCCGGCAAACACAGGGAACAAATGCCCGACAACGGCAATCACCCCTAATGCCAACTGGTAATTCACAAACTGTGCGGCCGCTTGCGGACCGGTAACGGACGGCCCGATAAAATATGCCAGATTGGTTGCCGTCCACCCTTTGAGTATATCGATAAACATTACCGCCAAACCGGCTTTCGTTCCAAGCACCCTGAATGTATTGGTCGCTCCGGCATTGCCGCTCCCGTACTCTCGCACATCCACCCCGTAAAAAGATTGCCCAAGCCATACCGCAGTAGGGATAGAACCAAACAGATAGGCAAGTATAACCGCTCCGACTAAATAAACCGATATCATGAATCGCAAATTAACGAAAAAGAAGGGAAAAACAATACTATCGGTTTAATCGGATAATTTTGCCTTTAAACTCATGTCCAGGCTTTTCACAGAATGGGTAAGCGCCCCCATGGATATATAATCCACACCAGCAGCGGCATATGCTGCTGCATTCTCTTCGGTAATTCCACCTGATGCTTCCGTTACGTACCGGCCGTCGATGATTGCCACCGCCTCCCGCAACAGCTCTACACTGAAATTATCAAGCATGATACGTTCCACCCCCCCTACTTCCAACACCTGCCTGACCTCGTCGAGGTTCCTAACCTCCACTTCAATCGGTATAACTTTTCCCTGTTCGGTCCGATATTGGTTTGCCCGCTCAACTGCCTGCTTTATCCCACCAGCATAATCCACATGGTTATCTTTTATCAATATCATGTCGTATAAGCCGAAACGATGATTGGTCCCCCCTCCTAAAGCGACCGCCTTCTTCTCCAGAAACCGCATTAACGGCGTGGTTTTACGTGTATCCAGCACCCGCGTTGCCGTTCCTTCCAATGCCTGTGTTATCCTTCGAGTTGCTGTTGCTATTCCGCTCATCCGCTGCATGATATTGAGCACCAGGCGCTCCGCAGCCAAAATACCGTGGATACTTCCGCTGACCTTAAATGCCACGTCGCCCAGCTTAACGTTGCTACCATCGGAAATGAACACCTCCACTTGCAACGAGCTGTCTACCTGCGCAAACACGGCTAATGCTTCCGCTACGCCCGCCAATACACCCTGTTCTTTGACAATCAGCGTGGCTTCTCCCATTTTTCCCGCCGGAATGGTGGATAACGAAGTATGATCGCCATCTCCAATGTCTTCCTTCAACGCTGCGGCAATGAAATTCCGCAAATAATCATGTTCTTCTTGCTTCATCTGTTCCATTATAACCATATGCCGGCCCATCGCCGGGCTATACGGGAAGTCACGTTATAAAACGCTGCTAAGATGCCTATTTAAAACAAATAAAGCGAAAAAAAATAAAATTAGGACGGCTTAGTAAATCGGCTCCACGCGGAATTCGGTCACCTGAAAGCTGTTGTCGTTATGGGTTAGTTTATAGGAGACCCGATACGCGTCTTTTGACGTCTCGAGATTCAGTACCACATACCGGAAATTCGGGTTGGAATCCAACCGGTGTGCAACTTTCACGTTTGTGGGGGTATTTTTGCTAAAAAAGTCACGGAGGATGATTTCGGCCTGCACGCGGGAATATATACCTTCGTCATTCATCAATGTCATGCTGACCGTCGAAGAAAAATACTTAGAAAGCTCTTTGGTATTAGCGCTTCTAATACACGATGCAATATCGTCTATCACATCGTTGCTGTGAGCAAGGGTCGCTATTACCAAGAAACACATGGTAATTGTTACGCCTGCCTTTTTAATCACTCTTTTTACCTTCACTTCCACCGCAGTAAATGTTATTCAAATTAATGTAATTTATTGTATCCTACAATAGTATTTTTTACTTTTCAGGGAAAATTGTAGATTTTCTTCTACAAAACATTACTTAAAATGCTAAATCCACCCGCGCTACAGACATATAGCCAAAAACATGCCATATTTTATTTTCCCGCCTGATTGCTTTTCATTTAGGAGTTTTTCAAAAAGCGTATATTTGCGTCGTGGACAACAAGAAAAAAGTAGCGCTCATAATCTTAGACGGTTTAGGTTATGGCAAGCAAGACCGATCAAACGCGGTACTGGCCGCAAAGACCCCTTTCCTGGATGAGTTATTAACCCGTTATCCCAATTCAAGACTGAACGCTTCCGGTGAGGCGGTGGGCCTTCCCGAAGGACAGATGGGTAATTCCGAAGTCGGACACATGAACCTTGGGGCCGGACGGGTGGTTTATCAGGAACTTGGCCGGATTCACAAGGCCGTGAAAGACGGCGAGTTCAACCGGAACCAACCTTTGCAGGAAGCGTTCCATTATGCGAAATCGCAAGGGAAACAGGTCCATTTTATTGGCTTGCTATCCGATGGCGGCGTACATGCCCATACCCGGCATTTAAAAGGCTTATGCGACGCGGCGAAACACGCCGGGTTGACCAATGGCGTCTATGTCCATGCGTTCCTGGATGGCCGTGACACCGACCCGCAGTCGGGCATTGGCTACGTAAAGGACATCGAACAGTTTCTTTCTACAAGCACTGGAAAACTGGCGTCCGCCATCGGCAGGTATTATGCGATGGATCGTGACAATCGTTGGGAACGCGTACGGCAGGCCTATGACCTGTTGGTGCACGGCGTGGGCACTTCTACCCGGGATATTGCCGCAGCCGTGCAACAATCATACGCTGATGGCGTGACGGATGAGTTTGTCAAGCCCATCGTTAAAACAGACGATTATGGCGCGCCCGTTGCTACCATAAAAACCGGTGATGTGGTTGTATGCTTCAATTTCCGTACGGATAGAGGGCGGGAAATTACCATCGCATTAACCCAACGGGCCATACCTGAACAGGGAATGCATCCGCTGGACCTGCGCTACCTTACCATGACCACCTATGATGAAACGTTCAAAGGTGTACACGCCCTGTTTTTGAAAGACAACTTAAGCAATACGCTGGGCGAAGTGCTGGCGGCTAATGGAAAAACCCAAACCCGTATCGCGGAGACCGAGAAATATCCGCATGTCACATTCTTCTTTTCGGGCGGCCGTGAGCAGGCGTTCAATGGGGAACACCGCATTCTTATCCCCTCGCCCAAGGTGGCTACTTACGATTTGCAACCCGAAATGAGTGCGCAGGGCGTAGCCGATGCCATATGTGAAGATATCTTGACAAATCGTCCCGATTTTATTTGCCTTAATTTCGCAAACCCGGACATGGTAGGGCATACAGGTGTATTTGAAGCCGTGGTAAGCGCCGTTGAGACTGTAGACCGCTGTACCAGGCAGGTGGTGGAATGTGGCCTTACAGAAGGCTATACATTCCTTATTATAGCTGATCACGGCAATGCTGAATTCATGACCAATGATGACGGCTCGGTTAACACCGCCCACACAACAAATCTGGTTCCCTGCATATTGGTCAACAGTCCCTATACAGCAATAGCCGACGGCAAACTTGGAGATGTGGCGCCGACCATTCTGAAAATCATGGGGCTGCCCATTCCGGATGAAATGACTGGAAATGCATTGGTTTAACCGAAAAATGGTTAAGGTAAGCATCGCTTCTCGGAGATGCAGCGCCCGCATATTAGCTGTCTGCATATTGTGGATATGGGGCGCTGCGTGCACACCTGTCGGCGATACGTCGTCTATCGCGCAACCCGCACGTTACTTCAGCCTGGAGAACTATTTCCGGCAAGAGGCCAGTCGGTTACAGCGCCTTGCTCCTCGTGTTTCCAAAACAGTGTCCAAAAACGGCGCCCCGGAAAGCAAGGAGATAAGCATTGCCAATTGGGAGCGGGAATTCGCTCTCTTCATCGAGGCGGATATCAATAAACCCGCGTGGCGCAACAGCTATCGCATTGACAGCACTGCAAACACTGTCCAGTACACCAGTTCAGATCCTGCATTGCGCACCACACGGATAACGATAGCCAAACACACCGATGGCACTATCAGCCATATCGGCATTACCAACAGCGTCGGCAATATGCTCTACCAAACGGACGAACAGCTGGACTATTACCCTGACTCCCTTTACCGGATAATCAAGCAACAGCACGTTCGCGTTATCGGTAATAGCCATTATGTGGTGACCGGACGGTTGAAATGAAAAAGCCTTGACAGGATGCCAAGGCTTTATTGCCGATATCAGGCGTTCACTACTTCAGGTTATCCCGATATATCTTTGCTTTTTTGATCTCGGTTTGAATGTCTTTCTTGCCAGGGTTCATGGCCAGCACCTGCTCGAAATCCGCTATGCTTTTATCATACGCTTCGGTGGCAATGGCCTTGTCATAATTAGCGGTGCCGGGCGTACCCCTTAAAATACCCAGATCACGGTATGCAATACCACGGTTTTGGTAGTATTTAACATCCCCGGTGTTCAGCTCAATGGCTTTTGTATAATCGGCGATAGCCGCGTTCAGCATCTTTTCCCGGTTGGTTGATGTCACTTTCACATCGGTCTGAACCGCCAGCATATTGTTGGCTTTACCGCGGTAGTAATATGCCGATTCATGGTCGGGCCTCAATTGCACTACCTTACTGAAAGATTCCAGCGCTTTTTTATAGTCGCCTACCTGGTATTGCGAATAAGCCAGCATATACATCACGTCCGGATCGCCGGCCTCTGCCGGAAGGGCTTTTTGCAAATGCGCGGCCGCCGCCTTGAAGTCACCGTCTATTAAGGCCTTCTGCCCCAAACGGACGTTGGGATTGCTGGGTGCTGTCTCCGTGGTCTGCGCCGTTGCCCCCAATACCGCAACAGACAGCATACCTCCCAAAATCACACGATTCAACTTCTTGAAAATCATACTTAATTTGTTTCTTTCCATTACTTTTAAATTATCAAAACATTAGCGATTGCCTGCTGTATAGCTTAAAAAACAACCGTCATCCCTTCCTACTGCAATTTCCGTGCTACAAACTTAGTCATTACGTATTAAGCATAAAACTCCAAAACAAACATTTTATTATCTCATCCTGCTCGTTCGTGTGATAAATAGCTTAATTTAGCGGAAATATCCGGCGGAAACAACCGGGCACCGCGTTTCCATGTAGCTGACTTTTTTGCAGCAGATGCGCCCTGATCATTCCGTTTTGTAATAAAATAGCGCAAAATTGGCTCTTGGCATAAGCCTTGCAATAGCCAAGCGAAGGTATATTAAACACAATATCGAATGAGTATAACGGTGCAGCTGCCATTATGGCGCCACCCAAACGATAAGAACTAAAACTATTCATGAGCAATTTCGATCCATTTGACTTTAACCAGGCAATACCCATCATAAACGAAGATACGGAATTTTTCCCGTTGCTAAGCCAACAGGATGAAGACGAGATGACCAACGCTGAAATTCCAGACTCACTTTCCATTTTACCATTACGCAACACCGTACTATTCCCCGGTGTGGTGATCCCGATTACCGTAGGGCGTGATAAGTCCATCAAACTGGTGAAGGAAGCGTATCGCGGCGACCGTATTATCGGCGTGGTTTCCCAACAGAATATGGCTATTGAAGACCCGACATTTGACCAGCTCAATAAAGTCGGCACCGTGGCCATGATCATCAAGATCTTACAGATGCCCGACGGAAATACCACCGTTATCATCCAAGGAAAACAGCGTTTCAAACTGCGCGGGCTCATCCAAAGCGAGCCTTATATCAAAGCGAATATTGAGCGCTTCGAAGAAAAAAAGCACAAACCCAGCCGGGAATTCAATGCATTGATTTCATCCATCAAAGAGATGGCGTTGCAAATCATCCAGCTTTCGCCACATATTCCCAGCGAAGCCGGCATTGCCATAAAAAACATTGAAAGCCCCGGTTTTCTTATTAATTTCATTTCGTCTAATCTCAATGCCGACCTGCAATTCAAACAGCAGTTGTTGGAAACCGCTGATTTGGAGAAACGAGCCGCCAAGGTGCTGGAACAACTGAATGTTGAGCTTCAACTCTTGGAACTCAAAACACAGATCCAGAACAAAGTGCGCGGCGATCTGGACAAACAACAACGGGATTACTTTCTCAACCAGCAGCTAAAGACTATTCAGGAAGAACTGGGAGGTAACACGCCGGATCTCGAAATGGAAGATCTGCGCAACCGGGCCAAGGCAAAAAAATGGGCAAAAGAAGTGGACGACCATTTCAATAAAGAGCTCGATAAGCTGGCACGCATCAATCCTGCCGCGGCCGATTATTCCGTGCAGATCAATTACCTCGAATTATTGCTTGATTTGCCCTGGAATGAGTTTACCAAGGATAATTTTGATCTCAAACGGGCCAAACGGGTACTGGATCGCGACCATTATGGGTTGGAAAAGGTAAAACAACGCATTATAGAGTATCTCGCGGTATTAAAGTTAAAGCATAACATGAAGGCCCCGATACTCTGTTTGGTTGGCCCTCCGGGTGTGGGAAAGACTTCACTGGGAAAATCCATCGCCAAAGCCCTTGGCCGTAAATATACCCGTATGGCGCTTGGCGGTATACGCGACGAAGCGGAGATACGCGGACATCGTAAAACTTATATCGGTGCCATGCCGGGACGCATTATTCAATCACTGAAGAAAGCTGGAGCTTCAAACCCCGTATTTGTGCTGGATGAAATCGACAAGGTGGGCAGCGACTTCCGGGGCGATCCTTCCTCCGCACTGCTGGAAGTATTGGATCCGGAGCAGAATAACGCTTTTTATGATCATTACGTTGAACTGGACTATGACCTGTCCAACGTAATGTTCATCGCTACGGCTAACTCTCTGAGCAACATACAGCCTGCCCTGCTCGACCGGATGGAAGTCATCGAGGTCAATGGGTATACTATCGAAGAAAAAATAGAGATTGCCAAAAAGCACCTCATCCCGAAGCAACGGGAGCTACATGGGCTTCAGCCCAAAGATGTAGCCATCCGTTCAAAGGTCATCGAAAAAATCATTGACGAATATACCCGTGAATCCGGAGTACGCGGTTTGGAAAAGAAAATCGGTTCCATTGTACGCGGAGTGGCCACTCATATCGTGATGGAAGATCCGTTAGCCAAACCCATAGATGCAGAAACGGTTGAGAAAATTCTCGGCGCGCCGATATTCGATAAGGAGTATTACGAAGACAATGAAGTGGCCGGCGTGGTCACCGGGCTGGCATGGACGCAGGTTGGCGGAGATATCCTCTACATTGAGTCGAGTTTAAGCCCCGGAAAAGGCAAACTTACGCTCACAGGTAACCTGGGCGATGTAATGAAAGAATCGGCCAGCATTGCGATGGCCTACCTCCGGGCTCACGCGGAAGAATTCGGCATAAATTATTCCGTGTTTGACAAATGGGACGTCCACATCCACGTTCCTGCCGGAGCTACACCTAAAGACGGGCCGTCGGCGGGCATCACCATGCTTACCGCCCTGGCGTCCAGCTTTACGCAACGCAAGGTAAAGGAAAAATTGGCAATGACCGGTGAAATCACCCTCCGCGGAAAAGTGCTCCCGGTTGGAGGCATCAAAGAAAAAATATTGGCGGCCAAACGTGCCAACATAAGGGAAGTTATTCTTTCAAAAGCCAATAAAAAGGATATCCTCGAAATCAAGGAAGATTACATCAAGGATTTAACGTTCCACTATGTAGCGGAAATGCATGAAGTGATAAACATTGCCTTGCTTAAACAACAGGTTAAGAAGCCTAAAAACCTGTTGGATATTGTATAGCGACCGGGCGGACAACCGCCGTTTTATTTGTCGGAATTAATTTATTAACTTAGCTACATGCTTACTGAGTCGCTGATCATCCTGGCGCTGGTGCTGTTAAACGGTGTTTTTTCGGCGTCAGAGATTGCCATTGTATCAAGCCGCAAGGCCCGCCTGCAAGTACTGGTTGACAGGAAAAATATGGCCGCTAAACGAGCGATCAAGCTAAAGGAGTCGCCCAACCAGTTCCTTTCCACGGTACAGATCGGTATCACGCTTATTGGTATACTTACTGGTATCTTCGGCGGTGCTACCATTGCACAGCGACTTGACGTATATCTCTCCGAAATTCAGTGGCTTGCTGGATATAGCTCACAAGTTTCGGTATTCATCGTGGTTGTCATTATCACGTTCCTGACATTGGTGCTGGGCGAACTGGTACCCAAGCGCATCGGACTGGCAATGCCCGAAAAATTTGCCACGGTGGTCGCTTTCCCCATGGATTTGCTCAGCAAAGTGGTAGCACCGTTCGTTTGGCTCCTCAGCGCTACCACGGAAACCATCGTCAGGCTCCTGAATATCAAAACCTCCCAGAATGCGGTTACCGAAGAGGAAATCAAAGCCTTGGTGGATGAAGGGGCAGACATCGGCGCCATCGCGCATATTGAGCACGAGATTGTCGACAGGGTATTCAGCCTTGGCGATAAAAGGGCCGTAAACCTCATGACACATCGCAGCAACATCGAATGGCTGGATATTGACGACGATTATGAACAACACAGAAAAACCATTCTGGAAAGCGGCCATACGGTGTATCCGGTCTGCCAAGGCAGCCTGGATAATATCATTGGCGTAGTACATATCAAGTCGTTGCTAAAGCAATACCTCATTGAACAGCCCATACACCTCCGGGATCTGACACAGCCACTCAATTATGTCCATGAAAACAGTTCCGCTTACAGTATATTAAACAAATTCAAAACGTCCAAAATACACCAGGCGGTAGTACTTGATGAGTACGGGTCGTTACAGGGAATCGTAACCATCAACGATATATTAAGTAGCCTAGTGGGCGACATATCCGATGGTGATACCGCTGACCGACCGGAGATTGTTCGACGGGAAGACGGCAGCCTGCTCATTGATGGTCAGTACCAGCTTGACGAGCTGTTCACGGCGCTCAACATCGAGCCTTCAGAGGAAGATGAAGAAAACGGCTTGGGATCCATCAATACCATCGCCGGACTCATTTTGCTTAAATTGGGCCACATGCCCGCCGTTGGCGAACGCATGCAATGGAAAAACCATGAGTTTGAGGTGGTAGACATGGATGGCAACCGCATCGATAAAATCTTGGTTACGTTTTTGGGATAACGCCAAACATTTCGCCCATATCGTTGATTATACAGGATATGGAGAAGTATCAAATAGCTGTATGTGTGGGAAGTCTGCGACGGGCTTCCCTCAACCGGAAAACCGCCAGCGCCCTGATGACATTGGCACCGGAAACATTTCAATGGAATATCCTGGATATCGGTAAACTGCCGATGTACAATGAAGACCTTGATGAAACCCCGCCTGATGAATGGGTAAGCTTCCGTAAGGCACTTAAAGACGCTGACGGTCTATTATTCGTAACCCCAGAATACAACCGTTCCATACCCGGTGTGTTAAAAAACGCGTTGGACGTAGGATCGCGTCCTTATGGTGCGAATGCATGGGACGGCAAGCCCGCGGCCGTCGTAAGTGTATCGCCGAGTAAAATCGGCGGGTTTGGCGCAAACCACCACCTAAGGCAAGCATTAGCTTACTTAAATGTGCCTACCCTGGCACAACCCGAAGCATATATCGGTGATGCCGCCGGATTGTTTGATGATCAAGGAAACCTCACGGAAGATTCCACCCGGCAATTTTTAAGCGACTTTATTCAAGCTTTCAAGACCTGGGTAGAAAGGTTTAGATGATGCCGCGCATCAGCAGCTCCCGTTCCATCTCCCGCTGCAAGGCCAATGCCTCCTGACGTGCCCGCTCGGCGAAATCCCGCCCGTCAGCAGCATAGATGATCGAACGGGTAGCATTAACCAGCAATCCACAGTCGGCATTCATCCCGTATTCACAGACCTCGCTAAGACTTCCGCCCTGCGCTCCTACACCTGGAACCAGCAAGAAGTGATGGGGCGCATGTTTACGCACGGTCGCAAAGGCCTCGCCCCGTGTAGCCCCTACCACATACATCAGGTTGTCTGCGTTTCCCCAGGTATTGGCTGTCTGGATAACACGTTCAAACAGCATGGTACCTTCACCGTCTTTTATAGTCTGGAAATCAAGTCCCCCGGCATTGGACGTAAGAGCCAACAGGATCACCCACTTCCCGTCAAATTCCAAAAAGGGACGCACAGAATCACTACCCATATACGGTGCCACGGTGACCGCATCAAACCCGAGCCCAGAATGCCGCTGATCGAAAAATGCCCTGGCATACATCTTGGAGGTGTTCCCGATATCGCCGCGTTTGGCGTCCGCAATGCTAAGGCAGTCTTTCGGCAGCGCTTCCCAGGTTTTCTGCAGGCTTTTCCACCCGGCCGCCCCAGCGCCTTCATAAAAGGCGACATTGGGTTTATAAGCTACACACAAATCTGCCGTAGCTTCGATGATCTGCCGATTAAATTCAAAAACCGGATCTTCATAAGCATGCAGATGAGCCGGAATTTTTGTGATATCGGTATCAAGCCCTACGCAAAGGAACGAGCGTTTAGCCTTTATCTGGCGGATGAGTTCTGTACGGTTCATGATGCAAACCTAAAACAAAAAATTGGTGTTGGCTAATAAAAAACCGTGATGACTTTTGGATATCACTGGCTAAGCAATTGCTGGATGAACGCCGTCACCTCCGGGCGGCTGTAATCGGCCATGCCCTCATGCCGGGCCGCTATGCGCCCCTGCTTATCCAATATTACCGTTGTCGGTACCGCTCCGCCCAGCCAGTGATCAGGTATTTTGCCTGCCGGCACATGCACGGGAAGCCCCAGTTTCCTGCCGGCCATAAACCGTTTGGATTTCTCGTAATCGCCATCTACATCGGCCATAATGAACACCACCTGCGGGTTATCTTTGAACCGTTGGTATAATTTATCAATAGAAGGCATTTCCGCGATGCAAGGCGGGCACCACGTGGCCCAGAAATTAACAAACACGACCTTGCCCGTTTGGTTGGCTGCATCAATGCGGTTTCCGTTACCATCGGCAAAAAGTACCGGCGCTCGCATATCCGTATGGGTGGGACGAGATTCCTCTTCTTTCACTACTCCGTGTTCCAAATCTGGCTTGAACAAGCCAATTTTCATTAATCCGCGTCCAACCCAGGCCCTGGTGTCTGGCACGAATGCCAAGACGCCTACGATAACCACCAATAACAAATTGATGATTGCAGAAGTATTTATTTTTTTCTTCATCATGACTTACATTTCTCCTTCCACCCCCAGACCGAATAGCGCGAAATCATATTTCACCGGATCGCTCTCGTCAAGCATCCGCAGGTTTTCCGTCAACTCCATGGCTGTCTTCCAATCCGACTGCTTCCGTTGGATTAACCCCAGCTTACGCGCCACGCGTTCTACATGCACATCGCAGGGACAGACCAACTGCGCGGGGCTTACGCGATTCCATAATCCGAAATCCACACCGCGGCCATCGCGCCGTACCATCCAGCGCAAAAACATGTTCAACCGTTTGCAGGCCGAATGCTGCAATGGCGAACTGATATGCTTCCTCGTCCGCCATGAATAATCCGGCAAACTGAAAAAATAAGTGCGGAAATGATTCAGGCCTTCCTCCACGCTAGGTGCCTGCGCGCCCAGTTTCTGTATAAAACAGGCCGGCGACGAATAGGACGCTTCATCACCACTCCGGGGCATGGGTTCAAGCACCTGATATTCGGGACGGAACTCCGCGCTGTTTACCCGTGGGAAAAACGCGTCTTCCAACGAATCAAACCGCTCGTAATGCATGCGGAAAAAAGAAATGAAATACAGCAGATCCGTATCATTGAACGTGCGGTGCTTGAATCCAAGCAGCCGTTTGAGATCGTCCGTCCCATGCTCCTTTACAAAAGAAAAAGGTGCATTGTCCATGCGGGCAGCGAGCTCGGTGCATTTATTGATAATCGTTTTCCGTTGCCCCCAAGCAAGTACAGCGGCGAAAAATCCCATTATCTCGACATCCTGCTTTTGCTTGAACCGGTGGGGGATGCATATTGGATCGCCCTCGATAAACTCGGGACGGTTATATTCGTCCACCTTACCGTCAAGAAAAACCTTGATGTTGAACGGTATCATCCCAACGCCTGCTCCAGATCAGCCAGTAAATCATCACTATCCTCAATTCCTACACTGATGCGGATGAGGTTATCCACCACCCCTACTCGTTCGCGCACCTCCTTGGGAATGGAACCATGGGTCATCGTAGCCGGGTGATTAATTAACGATTCAACACCGCCGAGCGATTCCGCCAGCGTAAACAACCTGAATGACGAGGCCACCTTGAACGTCTCAGCCAACGAAGCGCCTTTCAAAACGATGGACATCATTCCCCCGAAATCACGCATCTGTTTCTTGGCGATGGCATGGCCGGGATGATCGGCAAAACCCGGCCAGTAAATTTTTTCCACCTTGGGATGGTCTTTCAGGTATCGGGCTATCCTGCGCCCGTTTTCACAGTGCGCTTGCATGCGCAGGTGCAACGTTTTAATGCCACGCAGTACCAGGAAACTATCCTGAGGTCCAGGTGTTCCCCCACATGCATTGTAATAAAAAAAAAGCTCGTCATACAATGTCTTGTCGTTTACCACCAACGCCCCCATGACTACGTCTGAATGCCCGCCGATATATTTGGTGACCGAATGCATCACCAGGTCAGCGCCCAAATCCAACGGATTCTGTAGATACGGGGACGCAAACGTATTGTCCACGGCAAGGAGCACTCCAGCGGCCTTGGCTGCTTGGCTGATGGCCCCGATATCCGCCAATTTCAAGGTTGGATTTGTTGGGGTTTCAATCCATATCAAGCGGGTACGTTCATTGATCTGTTCGGCAATCCGTTGCGGATCAGTGGTATCAACGAAATGGAACTTAATACCATAATGTTGGTATACACGTGTAAAGATCCGATACGATCCGCCATAAAGGTCGTCTCCTGTAATAACCTCGTCTCCCGGCTTAAGCAGCTTAAGCACCGTCTCAGTAGCCGCCATACCACTTGAAAAGGCCAATCCATACTGTCCGTTTTCCAGTGCGGCTAAGCAATCCTCCAACGCCTTCCTCGTCGGATTGGTCCCCCGAGAATACTCGTACCCTTTATGGTCGCCCGGTGCTGCCTGCCGGTACGTAGATGTCTGATAGATGGGTGTCATCACCGCACCCGTGGTGGGGTCGGCGTGCTGCCCCGCGTGAATAGCTTTTGTTGCAAACTTCATAGCAATCGTGTTAAATTTATCGACGGCTATTGCCCGTCGGCAGCCTCAATAGGCCTTCGCGAACAACACCCGCTGTTTCGAGGGTTTTCCGGTACGTACGCACACCCCGTGTTCTTCCTTATTATCCAAGGGGATGCAGCGGATGGTGGCTTTGGTCTCCTCCTTGATAAGCTGCTCAGTTTCCACGGTGCCGTCCCAATGGGCAGCCACAAAGCCGCCTTTTTCTTCGAGCACGCGTTTAAATTCCTCATAAGAATCAACGGTTGTGGTGTGAGCTTCGCGAAAGTCCCGCGCCTTATCATAAATACTCCGCTGGATATCTTCCAGCAATTCCGCTACGCGGAGTGCCAATCCCTGTTGGGGCACGGTTTCTTTAGCCTGCGTATCGCGCCGGGCAATCTCCACGGTTCCCTGCTGCATATCGCGCGTGCCTACCGCTATGCGCACGGGCACACCTTTGAGCTCCCATTCGGCAAACTTAAAACCCGGCCGGTGTGTATCCCGGTCGTCATATTTTACGGTGATCCCCATGGCCTTCAGATCGGCCAACAGGTTGTCGGCCAATTCCCCGATGCGCTGGCGTTCTTCATCAGTTTTATAGATAGGCACAATAACCACCTGGATGGGTGCCAGTTTCGGCGGCAGTACCAGTCCCTGGTCATCAGAATGCGCCATAATCAGCGCGCCCATCAAGCGGGTAGAGACACCCCACGATGTCGCCCATACATAATCCAGCTTTCCATCCCTGGCGGTGAATTTCACATCGAACGCCTTGGCGAAATTCTGGCCGAGAAAATGCGACGTTCCCGCCTGCAGTGCCTTACCATCTTGCATCAATGCTTCAATGCACAACGTGTCCAACGCACCGGCAAACCGTTCATTCTCCGTTTTACGCCCGCGGATCACGGGCAGTGCCATCCAGTTTTCCGCAAAATCGGCATACACGCCCAGCATCCGTTCGGTTTCCTCAATGGCTTCCTCCCGGGTGGCGTGAGCAGTGTGCCCCTCCTGCCACAGAAATTCGGCCGTACGGAGGAATAACCGCGTGCGCATTTCCCACCGGACTACATTGGCCCACTGGTTTACCAGAATTGGCAGATCCCGGTAAGATTCTATCCATCCTTTATACGTATTCCAGATGATTGTTTCCGATGTCGGCCTTACAATCAGCTCTTCCTCCAGTTTGGCCTCTTCGTCCACCACTATTTGCCCGCTTCCGTCATTTTTCAGTCGGTAGTGCGTCACCACGGCGCATTCCGTGGCGAACCCTTCCACGTGCGACGCTTCCTTCGAAAAAAAAGACTTCGGAATGAACAAGGGAAAGTACGCGTTGCTATGGCCTGTGTCTTTGAACATTTTATCTAATGCGGCCTGCATCTTTTCCCAGATGGCGTAGCCATAAGGCTTGATAACCATACAGCCCCGCACGGCGGAGTGCTCTGCAAGATCGGCCTTTACGACAAGTT
The DNA here is from genome assembly GCF_900112315.1 of Parapedobacter composti. Lineage (GTDB taxonomy): Bacteria > Bacteroidota > Bacteroidia > Sphingobacteriales > Sphingobacteriaceae > Parapedobacter > Parapedobacter composti. The sequence goes on from NZ_FOLL01000020.1 coordinate 33,177, forward strand.
CATTGTACCATTGGGAATAATCCGTTCCTCGGCTTGTAATTCCTTTGCTCATAGTTGACTTTCTATAAAATAATTATAACATTTGTAGCTTGGCAGTTTATTCAGAACCATGCCAACAAAGGTAGTGCTTTTGGCAAATTACCGAACAAAAAAATAACCGGGCGGTTAAACCAATGGAGCTATATTTCGTCTATAATGATAAAAGCACGGGCGTTAACCAAACGAAAGGATAGTCAAAACATGAAAGATAACAGATTTATAGTCGGCGTAGCAGCTCTGGCGGGCCTCTTGTTTCTGGGCGGGTGCAGTGCCTCCCGGCAAGTGGCTTTCCGTGATGATGTTTATAACAGCAACACTACAGCTGTGGAGAAAAGCTACCAAAGCCCCGATTACTACTATGACGGGGAAGAACCGCTGGAAGACAGCAGGTATGCGGAGGATGGGTATTATGCTGATGAGTATGCGGACGAGTCGTACAGCGACTATTACGCTGATGAATACAGCGACAGCGAATATGCCAACCGGATAAACCGCTTTTACTATAATACACCAGGAATGACCTATTACGACCCCTGGTTTGACCCTTGGTTCGGATTCAACTCCTGGCATACTCCCGGATGGTACGGTGGCTGGGGCCTCGGATTCGGCTGGGGTTGGGGCGGCGGCTGGAACCTTGGTTGGGGCAGCGGCTGGCATAATCCCTACTATGGCGGTTTCTGGGGATGGGGTTCCCCCTATTACGGACGCGGTTTCTGGGGACCCTATGCCTACAGCCGATGGGGCTGGGGCGGCTATTACCCCGGAGCCGTTATCATTGATAACCGGAGAATGGCTGTACGCTCTTCCTCGCGCGACAGGATGAATACCCGTACCGCTGCCTCGAATACCCGTACTTCGGCTACGCGTACCGCCATCAGCCGGGATGCCAATGGGCGGATTTCGACCCGCCCGGTAGCCACCAGGGGAACGGCCGGTTCAACACGGACATCCGTAACACGCGGAGCTAATACGTCCAGGGAAGCCGTCCGTCCGGGCAATACGCCAAATACACGTGGAGGGGCCGTAAGGAGTGGCACGACGACGCGCCGGCCGTCAGGCCAAAGCGCACGGCCAGCTCCAACCACAAGCAGGCCATCGGGCGGCAGTGCAAGGCCCGCACGTCAGCCTTCACGGCCCAGCGCGGCACCTGCACGCCCCGCCTCCCGTCCGAGCAGCGTAACACCGCGCTCCGGAGGAAGCAGTTCACGCGGCTCGTCGGTGTCTCCACCGTCCCGTTCTTCGGGATCTTCATCTTCGGGCGGAACACGGGGTAGCAGCGGCAGGGGAAGAGGATAATCGTTCAACAATCGCAAACCGGCCAACTAAATCGGAAACTGAATTTAGTTGGCCGTTTTTGTAAAACTTAGGAAAACCAATAGCTATATGCATATCAAGCGAATAATTCCGATAACACTATTATTATCTGCTTCAGCTATCGTTGCCGAGGCGCAGTATTTGCAGGACGTATTACGTTACTCCCAACCCGAACAAGGCGCTACCGCAAGGTTCAGGGGCCTGGGGAACGCCCAAACGGCACTCGGCGGCGATTTAAGCTCCATTTCAGGCAATCCCGCCGGACTCGGATTCTTTGGCCAATCAGACATCAGTATCTCGTTTGATTACCTCAACGATGTAAATAAGGCTGGTTATTTCGGTACTTCGTCCCAAAACGCGGTGGATAGACTGGGGATCAGCCAAGTCGGCGCCGTCTTCCATATCCCAACACGCAGGCCGAGGGGCAATAGTCTCACTTCCGGATGGCTGAATTTCAATCTGGGTATCGGCTATGCGAAGACCAATAACTTCAATACCAAAATCGGTTACAGCGGGGAAAATCCTTCTTCCACATTCGCTCATTTCCTGGCCGACGAAATTGACTACAATGGCTCCATGCTGGGCGAATTCGGCTATGCCAGCTACCTTGTCGATTTCAACGGCATGAACCCGAATGACACCTACCATTACCCCATTGCACTGGAAGGCAACAACTTCCAGGAAAACATCTATACACAGACCGGCACACAGTCTGAAACCAACTTTTCGTTCGGCGCAAATTACAGCAACCGCTTTTACATCGGCGCCTCCGTCGGCTTTGCAGCATTCAACTACACATCAAGGCAGCTGTTCAAGGAGCTGGGATATACCAAAACCGTGAGCGACATCCATCCGGATAACCCTAATTCCGAATTCCTCGACCCGGCGTCAGATGCGAATATGATTCTCGACGCAGAATACGATTTGGCATACGATTTCGATCAGATTGCCCGGGGGCGCGGCATCAATGCCAAAATCGGCTTCATTTACAAACCACTCCCCTATTTGAACATCGGCTTCACCGCGGCTTCGCCCACGTGGTATAACGTAACGGATGACACACAGGAGCTTTTGGATGTGCTTTATTACGATAATGCCCAGGCAACGGAACCCTTCCATGAGTACTATTCCAGCGAAGATGACGGCCTGTATTACCTCGAGTACCGGCTACGGACCCCATACCGCCTTACCGGCGGCCTTTCTGCGGTACTCAGCCAGGGGCTTATCAGTGCAGACATCGAATACGTAGACTATAGCAGCATGCATTTTTCTGCCAGCGACGCCTTGCCGTTAAGCGAAAAAACACGGGTTGACAACGATATGGCCGATGGGATTGCAAACACTTATACGGGTGCCGTTAATTTCCGGATAGGCGGAGAATACCTGTTGGCGGATAATCTGCTGGCCAGGGCGGGTTATGGCCATAACGGATCGCCCTATAAAGACCAGAAGCTTACCAGCCAAACCGTATCGGGAGGTTTAGGTTACCGGCACAATAACATGTACATCGATGCAACCTATCAACATTTTTCCCAGTCGTACGAAAACAATCCTTATACCGTCAGCGACTGGTGGGGGGCTGATGTACCCACACCGGCTGCTTCCGTAAAGAACAGCCGAAGCAGCGTATTCCTGACGTTAGGCTTTAAATTTTAAGCCGTACAGACGGGCATAACATATACAAAATAAAACAGGCTGCTCAGTTGCTGAGCAGCCTGTTTTATATAACCGTATGCATATCGCCTATCCCCACTAAGCCTTATTCACAAACGCCCGCAGCATCCAATTCTGTTTTTCGTTGAATTGCATAAAGGCATTGATCATATCGTTAGTGCCTTCATCTTCTGCTTCGGACGTGATTTCCAGCAGGTCTCGCTGCATGGCAATCAGCGCTTCCAAATCGTCAATGATGGTCCTTACCATGTCCACATCCTTCATCCCTATGGTATTCACCTCTTTGATTTCTGCATTGGCCACATAATCCTGAAACGTGCTGTAAGGGGCCTTGCCCAGTGTCAGTATGCGTTCGGCCAATTCGTCTATAGTGGTCAGCGCGTTGGTATACAGTTCCTCGAACTTCGCATGCAAGGTAAAAAAATGGTTGCCGCGCACATTCCAATGGCATCCCCGCAGCTTCTGGTAATGGATATGGTAGTTCGCCAAGAGGTCGTTCAAATGATCAACCACGGGTTTCAATTTTTTCTCCTCTAAACTGATTGCTTTTGGGTTCATGATGTTTTGATTTAAAAGTATTTTGTAAATAAAACAGTGAAAGCTACAAAAAGTTTATTTCACGGTATCACCCGCGCTTCTTCCTGACAAAGAGGTTATAGTTTTCATGCTTCTCCACATAAACAGCTTCTCCGGCATCGATGAAGCCGTCAAGGGCTACGGCATCATACCACCGCTCATCGATTTCCACTTTGCCTGAGGGACGGAGAACCGTTTTGGCTATGCCTTCCTTACCGACCAGTTCCAGGTTCTTCACGGCCGATGTGTACCCTTCAGCGGAACGCTGCTCTCCCTGCAATACCAGCCGCCTGAACGCGCGCGTATTGAGCAGACTTTTCCCGAAAATCACCATCAACACCGTTGCCGCTACCATGGAAGCGATGACCAACAGAAACGCATTGAGCAGCATGCCCGGCTTCCCGATGGAAAAATCAAAATAATCGTTCGCAACCAAGCTGAATGCCAAACCACACACCAAGCACAAAATTCCCAGTATACCGGCCACGCCGAATCCAGGAATTACAAACAACTCCATCAATACCAAAACAATCCCTACCACAAACAGCGCTATTTCCCAGTTATCTGCCAGCCCTTGGATGTACAGCGGAGCAAAAAACAATACCGCCGCAATAATAGCCACTACCAATGCAAAACCTACTCCGGGCGTTTGCAGCTCGAAATAAATACCGCCGATAATAAGCAGCATCAATACCCCGCTTACCGCCGGATTAATCAAGAATGCAATAATCTTGTCAATAGCAGTTATTCGGTGCACCGTCACCTGCGCGCCTGCCATTCCCTCCGCCGCAAGCACTTCGGTTGCAGATGACAGTTCTGCCTCGGCAAGCTTGATATTGACTGCTTCAGAAGAGGTTAACGTCAGGATCTTACCCGCCGGTTTAATATTGGGCAGTTCTACATCAGGATCCACAAAAGCTTCCGCAACTTTCGGATCACGCCCCTTAGCCTCCGCCGTTGCACGCATCAGCCCCCGCATATACGACTGGTGTTTCTCCGGCAGCACCTGCCCTGACCGGTCAACCACGCTTGCCGCACCAATGCTTGATCCCTTGCTCATGTAGATGCGATCAGTGGCCAATGAAATCAACGCACCTGCGGAAGCAGCATTATGGTTGATGAATACCGCCGTTTCCAGTGGCGAGTCCAGTATACGGGTACGGATGGAATCGGCAAAATTAACCATGCCGCCAAATGTATTCAGCTCAATCAATACCAAATCAACCTGTTTAGCTTCCGCCGCCTCGTATGCATTTTTCACTAAACGCCAGGCATTAGGGCCGATATCTTCTTTTAAATCGAATCGGTAAACGTGCTGTGCCTGGCTTCCAAAAGCAACCAATAGCATCCACACCGTTAGCGGCCAGTAAGCGAATGTTCTCGCCGATGTTATTTTTTTATGCATATTGCGCCAATCGTCATAATTTTGAGAATGGATAAATATACACTAAAAAACGTATTCCAAAAAAGTTTTTTGGGGGTTGTATGGCGCATGGAAGCGGACACCTCCCGTGGATGGCTGGCCATCGAAACCCGTAGGCAGGATACCGGTGTTCCCGCGTTTTCCGTGATCCGATATGCAACCGGTGAATCCATTATCCATGAAATCCATTACCGTGATCGGCATTGGACATTGGCCGGCGCCGTCAACGGAATGCTGATTTTAAAAGCCTTCGGCCACGATAGTCCCGCAGCCCCGGGCATCGCCTGCATCGACGCGGTAAACGGCCAGGTACGATGGGAACAATTCAACTACCAATTGCTTGCGTTGGACGATGGAGATTTAATAGTACGGCACCGTAACTTTGCCAGTGGCGGCGAACAACGGATAGACGCGCTACATGGCCAGCCAACACAAAAAAAAATTATACCAAATAAACCAACAGGCCATCCTATCGTCTTACCTGAACGATATAAGAATGGGACCCCCTTGTTATTAACGGAATATAAGATTTTCGGCGATTTATATCACTGCGTCGTCGGACAAGCAAATGTTTGGGCTTTTCATGAACAAACGGGCCAGCAATACCGTATCAGACTGGTCGTATCCAACGACTTAACAATACTGGCCGATAAGGTTATACTTGAAGGACTCCCCAAAATGCTGCCCGAGTTATTCTTTATGATTGCCAACCAGCTATTCATAATTGGCAATAATAAACGGGAAATTATATCGTATTTAGTATAATTGCAACGGAATTTCAAGATGAGCATTACACACCTGTTGAACCGATATTACCGCACAGCCTTTTTTGCAGCCTTGCTGACGGCATCCTGCTCCCTCTCTTTGGGCGCCGCCGCCATGCCTGTTGACTCCATAGGCGTAACGTATGAAAACGGCCAAAAAATCATTATCCATCAATTGGCCCCCAAGGAAACGTATTTCGGTCTAAGCCGGCAATACCACGTGCCTGTGAACCTGATTATCGCCGCCAATAAAAACAAAGCACTGAAAGTAGGCGATACGGTCCGGATTCCCATTGGATCTCCCCAGGCCGCGACCAGTTCCGCTACCCCGACCGCTACCCCGCAACAACAGCCAACCCTTCCCGAGCTTCAACCCGGCGAGTTTACGCAATACAAAGTGGGCAAGCGCGAAACATTGTATACAGTTTCCAAGCGATTCGGCATTTCCGTGGAAAGTATCAAGCGGGCGAACGGACTGACAAGCGATTCGATACAGGTTGACGCTATACTGAAGGTTCCCAATAAGGAACTCCCTCCCCCACCAACGCCGGTAAATGAAATCCTGGTAACCGATGAGACCGAGACAGAAGACATTCCGGAAATACCGGCCAACCGTTACGGCATCCGGGAACTGACCGAAAGAGGCGTAGGTGTATGGATCGATGACCTGGCCCAGGAAGGGGGAAGCATGCTGGCATTACATAAAACAGCACCGATAGGCACAGTTGTCAAAATCACCAATCCGATGACGCAGCTTACTACCTTTGCCAAAGTGGTCGGCAAATTCGCTGATACGGCCGAAACAAAGAACGCCATCATCGTCATATCCAAGTCGGCCGCAGCACTCATCGGCGTACTGGACCGGCGTTTCCAGGTCGAAATTGCATACGGTGCACCGAATGAAGCGAACTAACCCTCCTTATGTAATCGGTATCGCCGGGAGCAGCGGTTCCGGAAAGACGTTTTTCCTGAACTGCTTCCTGGACCACTTTGCCCCCGCAGAGATTGCGCTCATTTCGCAAGACGATTACTACATTCCCGCCCATACAAAAACGCGCGAAGAGAACAAATTATACAACTTTGACCTGCCAACGGCCATTGACAGGGCTGCATTTTATCACGACATCCAATCGCTTTTCAACGGCCGCACCATTTATCGCCAAGAATACACGTTCAACAATCCGGCGTTGACTCCAAAAACATTGGAAACAAAACCGGCTCCTATCCTGATTGTAGAAGGGTTGTTCATTTTCTACTATGCTGAAGTCAACACCCTGCTCAACCACCGGATTTTCCTCCATGCCGAGGAGGACATTGCCCTGCAGCGACGTCTTAAAAGAGACTTGATAGAACGCGGATACGATGAAGACGATGTGCGGTATAAATGGGAGCATCACGTCATGCCTGCCTACCGCAAATACCTGCTCCCTTTCAGGGAGCAATGTGACCGAATCATTATCAACAACACGGACGACCCCGTACCGATTCAGGCAATCGTAGACGAAATATCAGCCGATCTGCGGAGCAAAGCTCTTAAAACGCTATAGCTGCATTTCCGGCACATGGTCCGGAACGAAAAGCCGGCCCGCGGTGGCATTTCGTATCTGCGTTATGCTAACGCCTGGCGCACGCTCCAAAAGATGGAACCCGCCATGATCGATGTCAATTTCAAAAACAGCCAGTTCGGTAACCACCTTCCTGATACACCGCACACCGGTAAGTGGTAACGTACAACGTGGAAGCAGTTTACTCTCCCCCGCCTTGTTGACCTGCTGCATCGCCACGATGATATTCTTGGCAGACGCAACCAAATCCATCGCCCCGCCCATCCCTTTGACCAACTTGCCCGGAATCTTCCAATTGGCGATATCGCCATATTCCGAAATCTCCATCGCGCCCAGTATGGTCAGGTCAACTTTTTGTGCCCGTATCATTCCAAAGCTCATCGCCGAGTCAAACACAGCCGAACCGGGCAGCATGGTGATGGTCTGCTTGCCGGCATTGATGAGGTCCGGATCTTCCATACCCTCCAAGGGGAACGGCCCCATGCCAAGCAACCCGTTTTCCGATTGAAGCACTACCTCAATATATTCAGGAATATAATTGGCTACAAGCGTGGGTATACCTATTCCGAGGTTCACGTAATATCCGTCCCTGATTTCCTGAGCAATCCGTTTTGCTATTCCATTCTTGTCAAGCATCGCTTTCTGATTTTTGGATGTTGTTAAACCGCATTGCGCACGGTCCGTTGTTCAATCCGCTTTTCATAATCAGTGCCCTGAAAAATACGGTGTACATAAATGCCCGGGGTGTGGATATGGTCCGGATCCAGTTCGCCGGCCGCTACCAATACCTCCACTTCAGCAACGGTAATCTTCCCCGCCATGGCCATAATCGGATTGAAATTGCGTGCCGTCCGCCGGTAAATCAGGTTGCCCGCCGTGTCGCCCTTCCAGGCCTTTACGAGGGCAAAATCAGCCTCAAAAGCCATTTCCATCAGATAATCTTTCCCTCCGAAATTACGGATCTCCTTACCCTCCGCTATTTCCGTACCGACACCCGCCGGCGTGAATATGGCTGGCATGCCATAACCCGCCGCTAAGCAACGCGTGGCCAAAGTCCCCTGGGGTATCAGTTCCACTTCCAGCTCACCACTTAGCAGTTGGCGTTCAAATTCCGCATTCTCCCCCACATAAGAGGCAATCATTTTTTTTACCTGTCTTTTTTTCAACATCAACCCGATGCCAAAATCGTCAACCCCCGCGTTGTTCGAAATACAGGTAAGCCCGCTTATTCCCTGATTTACCAGTTCTTTGATACAATTTTCAGGTATCCCACATAACCCGAAACCACCAAGCATCAGGGTCATGCCATCGGTAATGCCAGAAATTGCTTCGCTGGCGTTCTTGACTACTTTAGTTATCATGGCGCATTATCATTGGTCACATCCATTGGATCCCGGCTGCTGACAAGTTAAAAAAATCAGCAAAATAAACCGCCAAAAAACTCAAAAAATCGAAGCCGTCAAATTAGAATTTTTCTAAATAAAAACTGTACCTTTGCATGGTGATGCGTGAAGAACAGGAAAACTTTTTGGCGTTTACGGAATTAGCGGATTCAATCCGATGCTGGGCCACAGACCCGCAACATTACAAAGGCTTGAACCCCTATAGTGAAGGCGGCTGCTGTGATTTCAAAAAATGCTGTAAAAAGTACAAGCGTGGTAAACGCTGCAAAAAATGCCCTAAGCGTTGATTTAATCTTCTACGAAGTCCAAGTCCCGGTTAAAACTTTCCTTTAGCTGACTGAGGGCCAATGCTGCAATACCAGTGAGTAAGAATACCATGATATACGCGGCAGTGATGATCCCCGTATGCTTTACAAAAAATTCAAACAACAACGTAGACGGAATCAGCGCACCCCGTACAAAGTTCGGTGCCGTGGTGGTAACCGTGGCCCGGAGGTTCGTGCCGAACTGTTCCGAAGCGATGGTCACAAACGTCGCCCAGTAGCCAATGGAAATTCCCATAAAGAAGGCTATCCAATGAAACTGCCGTTCGGTTAACCCTTCGCTGCTGAGGTACCAAACCGACGATACGATAATCAATATTTGGAATAAAAACACCGCCAGCCGACGGGATTTCGTGACCTGGGCAAAAAGACCGGCAACGATGTCTCCAATCGACAACCCAAGGTAAGTAAATAAAATACCCTTGCCTGCACTCAAGGTAACCGGGGCGTGCAGCGCTTTGCCGAACTCGGGGGCCTGGGTTACCAAAATACCCACGACAAACCATATGGGCAACCCTATCAACAGGCAATAACAATAACGTCTCAGCCGGTCACCATTCGTAAACAGCATGCTCAGTTTCCCTTTCTCTATTGGTTTAGCGGCAACTCCCTTGAACATGCCCGATTCAAACGTGCCTACCCGAAGTACCAACAAGAGCAATCCCATGCCTCCGCCAACAAAATAAGCGTTGCGCCAATCAAACAGTTCCGATACATAATAAGCGGCCACCGCTCCCAGCACGCCTACCGAGGCTACAATCATGGTGCCGTATCCCCGCTTGTTCTTGTGCATACTCTCGCTCACCAACGTGATACCTGCGCCCAACTCGCCTGCCAAACCAATTCCGGCGATAAAGCGGATAATGGCATACGTATGGATATCGTGAACAAACCCATTGGCGATATTGGCCAATGAATACAGCAAAATCGAGCCAAACAACACTTTAATGCGCCCATACTTGTCGCCCAGTATTCCCCACAGCAAACCACCGAGCAACAGGCCGCCCATCTGCATGTTCAATACATATTCCCCATCCACGCGCATAGCAGCCTCCGGTATCCCGATATCCCGGAAACTCTGCACACGCACAATCGAGAAGATAACCAGATCATAAATGTCAACAAAATAGCCCAGTGCGGCAACGGTTACCAACATCCACGCATTTTTCTTCTGGGATGCAGTCAGGCTTATGTCTTTGGTCATTATATTCCAGAAATTATGGCGCTAAATTAAAACTTTAATTGAATCGCAGACCACCGATTTGGAAATTTCACATTCCAGCGGCGCCGTATATAAAAATTTCTGCCTATCTTAGTCACATCCCGGCACCCACCGATAGGTAATCATAGAGACGTGACCCTCAAAACACTGATATCGCAAGGAGAAGGCCAGCAGCTTGATTTTAAGAATCGGATCAGCAGCTGCGAAAAAATCGCCAAGACGCTCGTTGCTTTTGCCAATAGCAAAGGGGGCAAGCTGCTGGTAGGTGTTGCCGACGATGGCCGCATCAAAGGCGTGAAAAATGAGGATGAAGAGCGATATATGTTGCAACGCGCCGGCCACCTATACTGCCGGCCCGCAATCGAATTACGATTTGATGAAGTCTATATCGACGAAAAACTTGTGCTGCTGGCCGAAATTGCCGAAAGCGACACCAAGCCACATTACGCCCTCGGCGAAGATCACAAATGGTGGGTCTATGTGCGGGTTCAAGACAAAAGCATCCTGGCCGGAAAGGTGGTGGTGGATGTATTGCACCGCGGCAACCAGTCCACGGGCGTACTCATCAACTATACGGACAAGGAAAAGGAACTGCTCGCCTATATCCACAGCCATCCGAAATCTGAACTGGCCGATCTCTGCAAACACCTTCGCCTTTCAAAACGGAAGACCCAACGCATGCTCGTTAACCTCATCGTAGCCGGTATCATCGATGTGCACAGCGGCGACGGCGAAGAATATTATACCGAGAAAGCACCATAGATACCTAATTGTTCCCTATCTTTGCACGACACCAATACAGTACATACCATGAGAAAATTGCTTTTTGCAATCGCTGCATTTCCCGCGATTCTTTCCGCATGCAATGGCGGAAGTGGCGCCAGTGCTGACCAACTGCGCGAAGAAGCCATCGCCATACACGACGAAATCATGCCGCAGGTCAGTAGCTTTGACCGGAATACCGTTAAAATTGATTCGCTATTGGCCAACCTGCCGGAATTAAAAGCGGCCAATCCCGACCTGGACACCGCGCAGACGCGCATTGAATTAACGGCCCTGAAGGGGCGCCTGGAAGAGGCTACCGACGCCATGATGGAATGGATGATGGCATTTGAAGTGGATCCGCAGGAAAAATCGGCAGATGAAACCAAAGCTTATTACGAAGGTGAAGTAGAGAAAGTTAAGCGGATGAAGCAGTTATTCGAGGAAGTATCCAAAGAAAGTGCAGAAAAATTAGCCCCATTTTAACCATCATGCGTATTTCCCTTTTGTTGATTGGCACAGTACTGCTTGCCACAGGATGCAACCACGGGGGCACTACCAAAACGCTTCCCATACTGGGCGAACGAGATACGGTATCGACCTTGGTGGATGGCAAGACGGTAATAGACACCGTCTACAAACGTATCCCGGATTTCGAATTACTCAACCAGGATAGCGTACTGATTACAAACAGCCTGTTTGACGGCCGCGTATATATCGCCAACTTCTTTTTTACGCACTGCCCCAGTATCTGTCCCACCATGCAGCGCAATCTGCTGAAAGTATACGAAAAATATAAGCATGACGACCGGCTACGCTTTCTTTCGCACAGCATCGATTTCCGCCACGATTCGCCCTCCGTACTTAAAGCGTACGCCGAAAAATTAGGGGTTACCAATCAGCATTGGCAGTTTGTAACAGGCAGTAAAGCCGACATTTACGGCCTTGCGGACCACTACATGGTATACACCAAAGAAGACAGTGCCGTGCCGGGAGGATACGATCATTCAGGATACTTCCTGCTGGTAGACCCCGAGCGGCGCATCCGCGGAGCGTATGACGGAACAAACGACGACCAGTTGCAACTGCTGTTCGATGATTTGGAAATTCTCCTGAATGAATACACCCCATGAGAAACACCTGCATTGCCATTGGTGCTGCGCTTCTGGGATTATACGTTACCGGCCAATCCTGCCAAAGCGGCGAAGCCATCCGCACGGCCCAATACATTACGAACGGGCAGAAAATCTATTCCATGCATTGCCAGAATTGCCATGGGGCCAGAGGCGAAGGGTTGGGCAATCTCTACCCCCCGCTTACAGACACCGCGTTCCTGCTCAGCCACCGGCAACAGTTGGCCTGCATGGTAAAAAACGGCATCTCCGGGCCCATGGAGGTAGACGGGCGGGTATTCAACACGGAAATGCCCCCCAATCCCCAGCTAGCCCCGGTGGAAATCGCTTACGTACTCACGTATATAGGCAATTCTTTCGGCAACAAGATGGGCATCTTTCCGCAAGAAGAGGTTCAAGCCGTGCTGGATAACTGCAACTGATACCAACGGCTCGTTTTCCCTCGGCGATGATGCCCGCCGGAGCTTCGCCTGCAGCGAAGCAGAACGTTGCTGAGACACGCCCAAAAGTGCGGCGGACCCCAGCTTGCGGCCAGCGGGCTTAGAAATTTGAACGACACCCGTTCCAGATACCATGCAATTTAATTAAGTTTGCGGCCGGAACCATAGTGCATTTAAACGTAGTGCATTTAAACATAGAAACATGAAGTTACTTGAAGGAAAAACCGCGCTGGTCACCGGTGCGTCGAAAGGGATTGGCCGGAAAATAGCCGAAACATTTGCCCAGCATGGGGCCAACGTGGCGTTTACTTACCTTTCATCTGTAGAAAAAGGGCAGGCGCTCGAAAGTGAACTACAAATGCATGGAACAAAAGTAAAGGGCTACCGTTCGGATGCTTCCAAGTTTGATGAAGCGGAGAAGCTTATCGGTGATATCGTCACCGAATTCGGCACGATAGACATCGTGGTCAATAACGCGGGGATTACTAAAGATGGCCTGCTGCTCCGCATGACCGAGGAACAATGGGATGATGTGCTGGCTATCAATCTAAAGTCCGTGTTCAATGTCACTAAAGCCGCCTCCAAAATCATGATGAAAAACCGCAAAGGCGTATTCATCAACATGAGTTCGGTGGTAGGTGTGCAGGGCAATGCGGGGCAAGCCAACTACGCGGCTTCCAAAGCAGGTATCGTCGGTTTTTCAAAGTCGGTAGCCAAAGAGCTCGGCTCACGTAATATCCGAACCAACGTCATCGCCCCCGGCTTCATCCGCACGGAAATGACTGACGTGCTGGACCCCAAAGTGGTGGAAGGGTGGGAACAGGACATTCCCTTAAAACGTGCCGGAGAGACGGAAGACGTGGCCAATGCTTGCCTGTTTCTCGCGTCAGACCTTTCCTCGTACATCACCGGGCAGGTCATTTCCGTCTGCGGCGGAATGCTTTAAACGGTGGCGGATGAAGCCGCACCGCGGCCATAGCAGACAGCAAGATGAGCAAGCACATCCCCCCACTTCACCGGTTGTTTGACGTACAAAGCCCTCAAGCGTTTGAAGCGGTGTGCATGGCGGTGTTCCATTATCAGGCGCGTCATTGCGCCATCTACCGCGAATACCTGTCGCTGCTTGGCATCGTTCCTGAAACAATCCACCGAAGTGAAGACATCCCGTTTCTGCCCATCGAATTTTTCAAAAGTCACCAAGTGATATCCGGCAATGAGTTGCCCCAGGTTGTTTTCAGCAGCTCCGGCACCACGGGCAGCTTACAAAGCCGGCACTACGTGACCGATTTAACCGTCTACCAACGGAGTTTCCGTACCGCTTTCGAACGGTTTTATGGCCGCCCGGACGATATGGCGATCTTGGCCCTTCTCCCCGCCTATGCCGAACGGGAAGGATCGTCGCTCATCTACATGGTAGACGACCTCATCAAGCGCAGCAGACATCCGCTCAGTGGATATTTCCTGTACAACCACGGCGAACTGAAACAGGCGCTCGAATCAACCCGAACAAGCGCAACAACGACCCTGCTCATCGGCGTTACCTTTGCGTTACTGGATTTCGTAGAAAATCATCCGGTTGATTTTCCGGCGTTGACGGTGATGGAAACCGGCGGCATGAAAGGCCGCCGGAAAGAAATGATCCGCGAAGAGGTGCATGAGCGGTTATGTACGGGATTTAACGTGTCGGCCATCCACTCGGAATATGGGATGACGGAGCTGCTATCTCAAGCCTATTCACACGGGGGCGGACTGTTCCGCTGCCCGCCGTGGATGCGCATCCACATCCGCGACACCAATGACCCGTTTACACTGTTGCCCACGGGCCGCACAGGAGCGATAAACATCATCGATTTGGCCAATGTCCATTCCTGCGCCTTCATCGCTACGCAAGACCTCGGAAAAATCCACGCCGATGGCCGCTTTGAGGTGCTCGGCCGCTTTGACCAGAGCGATATCCGTGGGTGTAACTTATTGGTGCAATAAAAAAAGCCTCACAACAAGTAAGGCTCAGCATCTATCTTTCGGAGACACGGTTAGTATGCGAATCCGTCCTTCGCATCCAAATCCTCCGCTACGCCTACCCCGTTGCTTTCAAAACCGGGCTCATAACGTTTTTCCACAACTTCCTGATGCGCTTTGATATAATCAACAACCTCATTCAACCCCTCCGCAAATTTCTCGAAATCCTCTTTATATAAGAATATCTTATGCTTGATGAATGCTCCGTCTTCGAATCGTTTCTTACTTTCAGTGATGGTGATGTAGTAGTCGTTGGATCGCGTCGCCTTTACATCGAAAAAATAAGTGCGTTTACCAGCCCTTACCTTTTTTGAAAAAACCTCTTCACGCTCTTTGTTGTCAAAATCTCCCATGGTTAAGCTTTTAATTTTTTACTCTCAGAATCGGGATAAATATAAAAGAATTTAGTTGATTAATACAAATGTTTGCCATTTTTTGTACAAAATATTTTTAATCGGGCTCTATTGCATCTAACACCCCATATGGCGCAACTATTCACCGGAAAAAAAAGGCCGTTCACCGAGAAAAGAACAGCTGTTACCTAATCACTGTTGCAGAAAGCGTACATTCCAGCTACCTTTGGATGTCAAAAGTGTTTAATTGAGCAGCTATGAATAAACAGCATCCCCCAACAAGCAACAATGCCAATAATGGCAGGATGTGGGCAGGAATCATGATTTTGGGTATTGGCGTCATATTACTTGCCGGAAAATTGGGCGTTGATTGGCTTTTCCCCCGCTGGATATTCAACTGGAATAATTTTTGGCCCACGATATTGATTGTTGTCGGACTGATCGTCGGCGGCAATTCCAACTTCAGGAACCCCGTTGCGGTGTTCCTGATATGTTTCGGTGGCTTTTTCCTGCTCAAACATATCTTCGGTTTTAACATCGGTCCTTTTATCGGGCCGGCCATCATCATCGGCATCGGGCTATGGCTTCTGCTTGGTAAAGGGAGAGATACGTCCTGCCCGCCAAGACCATCCGGTTCCCGCGCATCGAGTGGGCTCCACGGACAGCAACAACCGCATCATTTCGAATGGGATAAGCGCGTGGCTGATGAAACCGGTAACCCTGCGCCGGACGGGGATACGGCTTTTGAAGGAACAGCGGGTCAAAGTGCCTACGAGAATAACGTAAACAGTGAAGACTACGTGAAGACCACAGCCCTGTTCAGTGAAGTAAAAAAGACGGTCATTTCCAAGCGGTTCCAGGGAGGCGAGATCGTCAATATTTTCGGAGGCACCAACATCAACCTTATTCAGGCTGACATCCAGCACCCGGTGGTTATCACTGTGTTTCAGCTGTTTGCCGGCATGAAAATCATCGTTCCACCTCATTGGAAAATACAATCAGATATGGTGTCTGTTTTCGGAGAAGTGGACGACAGGCGTTTTACGCACGGGATACCGCAAGACGACCAGAAAATCGTCCACATCAAAGGCACGTCGATATTCGGGGGGGTTACCATCAAAAACCTATAGTTAACCGCAAGCACCAAACGGCGCCCGGCAAATACCGATAACCTGTGAACGATGCACGCTACATATCTTCAAGGCAACGATTAGTCAACATCAGTTGTTTTATTATCTGGATAGCCTATGCACTCATCCAGACGGCGTTGCTTTGGTGGTTCGACGTCAATTTCGCCCTGGCGCTGAACGACAGCCTGGTGAGCGCTACCATCATTACGCTATGCTGCTATGTCATTGCCAACGCGTTGAACCACTACCTGCCCCGAAGGGAAAAATATTTCTATATTGTTATCTGGGGGGTGGTTCTGGCAGCCATCAGCATCTCCGCGAGCAGGTGGTTCCTGCAGTATGTCATCGCAGATAAAAGTTATCTTGATCGTGTCGATTTATCGCTCCCCTTGCGTTTTTTTATCAATGCACTCTTGATAGCGTGGATGGCCATCATCAATATCCTTTGGAACATCCAGCAAGAATACAAGGAAAATGAACAGCGCAAGGCTGATGCCGAGCGTCTGGCGCGAGAGGCCGAACTGTACAATCTACGCCAGCAACTGCAACCCCATTTTTTGTTCAACAGCCTCAATTCCATTATTGCCCTCATCGGCCGTAAACCGGACGAAGCCCGGAATATGACGTTCCAGCTATCGGATTTCCTCCGCGGTACGCTACGGAAAGACGATCAGCAGCTCATCGCCCTGAAAGACGAACTGGAGCACCTTCAGCTCTACCTGGAGATAGAGAAAGTCCGCTTCGGCCACCGGCTTCAGACCCGGATAGATTATGATGATGCCTGCCTCCGCATGACGCTGCCCGCCATGATTATGCAACCCTTGGTAGAAAATGCCATCAAATACGGGCTGTATGACACCACCGGCGACGTCACCATCAGCATTGCCTGTTCATCCGAAGACCACCTGCTTAATATCCAGATTCAAAACCCATACGACAGCCAAAGTAACAAGCCCCGCCGGGGTACGGGTTTCGGTCTTCGGGGCGTGCAACGCCGCTTGTTTTTACTGTTTGGCCGTACAGATCTATTGGAAACCAAAGTAACAACCCATATCTTTACCAGCATAATCCGGATTCCCCAGCTATGATTAAGGCGGTATTGATAGATGATGAACCTCTGGCACGCAGCATAGTGGCCGAATACCTTGAAAACTACCCACAGGTGACTATCGTGGCCGAATGTAACGATGGATTCGAAGGCGTCAAAGCGATCATGCAGCACCAGCCGGACATTGTGTTCCTGGATATACAGATGCCAAAAATCAACGGGTTTGAGATGCTTGAAATTATCGATCACCCACCCTCGGTCATTTTTACGACAGCTTTTGATGAATATGCCATCCGTGCATTTGAGCAGCATGCCGTAGATTACTTATTAAAACCCATCACAAGGGCCCGGTTTGACCGCGCTATGGGCAAATTCCTTGATATGCGTCAGGCCGATGCCGGCAAAGAAAACACCCGCCGGCTTATCGACCATATCAACGACGCGCCGGGAAAGCTGGAGCGAATTGTAGTAAAGACCGGCACCAAGATTAAAATCATTCCGGTTACCAGCGTTATCTACATCGAAGCAGACGATGATTACGTGAAAATACACACCGATGAGGGCACGTTCCTTAAGAACAAGACCATGGCGTCTTTCGAGCAACTGCTGGATCCCCGTCACTTCGTCCGGATACACCGATCATTCATCGTTAAGCTTGACCACATCGCCCGCCTGGAACCTCATGAAAAAGACAGCTATACCGCGGTCTTGTCCAACGGACAAACAGCCAGCGTAAGCAAGAACGGCTATACGCGCCTGAAACAATTATTAGGAATGTAGATAGGTTTCCTGTAATTTTGTGAAATGTTTGCAACCATGAACAGAATACGCTGTATCTTGTTAGTACTGCTGCTACCCACCTCTTCAGCCTTAGCCCAGGAAACGGATAGCCAACAACGGATTAACCAAGCGGTATTCAATAAAATCGAATATCATTTTAACCTTCAGGAAACTGATTCTATCTATGCCCTTGCCGGTCCGAAATTCAAGCAATCGCTCTCACAGCAAGCATTCGGAGAAGTGATGTCCCAGCAACTGTATCCATTGGGGCAGATACAATCGGCAGAAATGACACGCTATGAGCAGGGGATGGGTATTTATAAATTAAATTTTCTCAGCACTCCCCTGCAGGTGGTATTAGGGCTTGACAGCCTTCACCGGATAGAAACGTTACTTTTTCAGCCTTTCGCGGGTGATCCGGCCCCGAAGCAGGCCGACCCCGCAAGCCGGGGCAATGCTGCGGCCAACCTTGACCGCTATGTAGACTCCGTAGCGTTAACCTATAGCCGCAAAGGAAACACCCATGCCCTGGCCATCGGCATTGTACATCAAGGGAAGACCAACAGTTACTATTACGGTGAAACTGAAAAAGGGAACAAACAATTGCCCGATGAAAACACGCTGTTTGAAATCGGCTCCATCACCAAAACATTTACAGCCACTTTATTAGCGTATCTTGCCCAGACGCAGCGGCTGAACCTTGACGATTCCATCACGAAATACTTGCCCGATTCCGTGGCGGCAAATCCAGACCTGCAAGGCATTACCTTACAGCAATTAGCCAACCACACCTCGGGCTTACCGCGTCTGCCAGATAATATCGACGCCATCGCTGCCGGGCATCCTGATAACCCCTATAAGGGATACACCCGCTCGCATCTTTACGCGTTCCTGAAGTCCTATCAGGCCACCGTACCCCCAGATTCCATCTATCAATACAGCAACCTGGGCTTTGGCCTGTTGGGCGATATCCTGTCAACCTTATACGGCAAACCCTATAACGAAATGGTTCAAGAGATCATTTGCAAACCCTTGGGGCTCCGCAATACTACCGAACAGCCTGACGCAAAAACGCAATACGTAGCCAAGGTATACAATGATAAAGGCAACGAAACGCCGATGTGGACGTTTGACGCCTTCGCTGCACATGGCTCGCTCAAATCGACCGTTTCGGACCTCGTCGCCTATGCCAAAGCCCATTTCAAAATGCCTGAAACGGACTTGGAGCATGCCCTGGCGCTTACCCGTCAGTTCACCTATTTCAACCCACCCGATACCGACATCGGCTTAGCCTGGCACATGAACCTTATTGGCGATGAACTGGTATATTGGCATAACGGCGGAACCTTTGGCAGCAGCAGCTACATCGCGTTTACACCTGACCGGAAGATCGCCATAGTCGTGCTCTCCAATACTGCTGAACCTGTCGACACGGTGGGTAAGGCAATCCTCGGGCGCATCCTTTCCCATCTGCCATGACCTGTTTCGGCTGACATCGCTACGCGTCTTTTCTCAAGACTTCAAGTGGCGGACGGCGAGTGATACCACGGCTGTTTGCCAGCCCTATCAATACGGTAAGTGCCGTAACGCCCAATATCAAGATAAGCATTAAAACCATGTCCGGAACAAAGGGCACCTCAAAGCTAAACACGGCCAAGGCCCAACTGCTTCCCAAGGCCAAGATTACCCCCGTGAATGCAGCGATTGCCCCCAGAAACATGTATTCCAATGCCGTGATGGCCAAAATCTGCTTCCGCGACGCCCCCAACGTACGCAGCAATACGCTCTCGCGGATGCGCTGGTATTTGCTGATCATCACAGACGACACAAGCACGACAAACCCAGTAAGGATGCTGAAACTCCCCATAAACCGGATAACAAAACCGATTTTATTCAATATGTCGTCCAAAACCGACAGAATCAGCCCCAAATCGATAATCGATATATTGGGAAACCGATTCACCACGGCCTGCTGTAACCCCGCCGACACCGTTTCGTCCGGCACACGGGTCATCAGCACATGAAACTGCGGAGCCTCGTCAATCACACCGGCCGGAAACACCAACCGGAAATTGGTCTGCACCCGGTTCCAGTCGACCTCCCGGAAACTGCCCACCACCGCCGGAATACGCACCCCCTGCACATTGAAAAGCAGTTTATCCCCCAGTTTCACACGGATACGCCGCGCGTAATCCTCTTCCAGCGAAATCCGCGCAGTGTCACCCGGAGCGGTCGTCCCTGTCCATGTTCCGGCAACAATCTTCTCGGAATCACTCAACTCCGATCGGTAGGTCACCCGGAATTCACGTCCCAACGCCCGGCGTGCCACTACAATGGTGCTGTCCTTGCGGGCATCATCAGCGGTAATGCCGTTAATCGCTTCCAGCTGTACCGTCACAATCGGCACCTCGTCCAGCACGGGCAGCCCCTGCTGCTTTACCAGCCCCGCCACCGCGTCTTTCTGAGATGATTGGATGTCAAAAAGCACCATGTTTGGCTGGTGCTCACTCGCGGATAACGACACGCGTTCAATAAGCATATGTTGCACCAACAGTAAGGTAGCGATAAAAGATGTACCCAAACCGATAGCAATGACAAGGATAATGGTCTGGTTATTGGGCCGGAATAAGTTGGAAAGCCCCTGCCGCCATAAGTAGTTCCATGAAGCGGGAAAAAAGCGCCGTACCAGCCACACCAAGAGACTGGCCACGGCATACAATACCGCAAATGCCAAGGCAATTCCCACGGAAAACACAACCGTTTGCGTCCACCCGTCCAGCTGCAACGAAGCATAGCCCACCACAAACAGTGCGATTAACCCATATACCACCCAGCTCCACTTGTCGCGGGCAGGGTGATGCGCATCAAATGACAGCCGCAAGGTGTTCAACGGTGCGATCCTGCGGATGCCAAGTAACGGCAACAGTGCAAACAACAGGGATATCCACACCCCCAGGCCGATTCCCTGTGCAATTGCCGCCCAGGATACCCCGCGGCTGATGGTCACGGGCACAAAGTCACTGAACACTGCCGGCAGCACCTGCTGAATCACCGTGCCCGCCGCAGCCCCGATGACGGAGCCGATCATCCCGAGCCCCAATACCTGCACTAAATAAATCAGAAACGCCTGATGCGAGCTGACCCCAAGACAGCGCAATATGGCAATGCTGTTCAGCTTTTCTTTGATATGTATGTGTATGGCACTGGACACACCGATGCATCCCAGCAACAATGCAACGAATCCAACGAGCGACAAGAACTTGCTCAGGTCTGAAAACACCCTTCCCGTTTCCTGCTTCCTTGAGGCAACGGTATCGTAGCCGATTCGGTGCACTTCCAGGAGCGAATCCAGTTGGCTTACAAGCGCGTCGGCGTCCACTCGCTCTTCCAAGCGGAAATAATAATGATAATTGATCCGGCTGCCCTTCTGGTTAAGTCCTGTTGCTGACAGGTATTCCAGCGGAATAAAAACCGCGGGCGCCACCGTAGCGGATATACCGCTCTGCCCCGGTGCTTGTTCCAGGCGCCCGGCAATTTCGAACATGAGCTCCCCTACTTTAAGCGAATCACCCACCTTGGCGCCAAACTGCAGCATCAAGGTCTTATCCACCAATGCACCACGATGCGCCCTGAACGTGCGCGCTGCTGCCTCCGGAACCGTCTCCAGCTTGCCATAATACGGATAATCGCCTTCCAGTGCCCGCACCTGTACCAAGCGGGTACCCCCGTCCGGAAATACAACCATAGACGCAAAGCGCTGCTCCGCCGAAGATGCCACACTTAACCGCCGTATCGAATCCACCACATGTTGACCTTCATCAGGCAGCTCCCGGTTGGCATGCAATTCCAGGTCGGCCCCCACCAATGTGGCCGCTTGCTGATCGATGTCGCGCGCTAAGTTGTCCCCGAAGGCATAAATGGCCACCAAAGCGGCTATCCCGATAATGACCGACGAAATAAACAGCAGTAGCCGCGACCGGTTTTGCCGGCTGTCGCGCCAGGCCATCCGGAAAATCCACCGGAAATCGACTTTTTGCAGGTTCGCAGATCTCATGGTGCTATAATTCGTCCGCCCTTCATCCGAATGATGCGCTGGGTTTTCGATGCCAGTTCCAAGTCATGGGTCACCAACACCAGCGTAGTCCCCGCATCTCTATTAAGTTCAAACAAAAGATTCTCAATGGTTTCACCCGTTTCGGCGTCCAGGTTACCCGTCGGCTCATCCGCAAACAATATCTTAGGCGAATTGGAAAACGCACGGGCAATCGACACCCGTTGTTGTTCACCGCCAGACAGCTGAACCGGATAATGATGGCCGCGATCAGCCAGCCCAACTTTATCCAAGAGCGTCATCGCGATGGTTCGGCTGTTGCGGTCGCCGCGGAGCTCCAAAGGCACCATCACGTTCTCCAGCGCCGTCAATGTGGGCAGCAACTGGAAATTCTGGAATACAAAGCCAACAGATTGGTTGCGCACATAGGCCCGCTCATCCTCACTGAGTTCATCCAGCGTTGTTCCATTCAATACAATGCTGCCGCTGGTGGCCCGATCCAGCCCTGCACACAACCCCAATAAAGTGGTCTTTCCGCTGCCCGACGGGCCCACGATCGAAACGGTTGAGGCGGCTTCAACCTCCAGGCTGATTGCCTGCAACACGTCAAGCGTCCGGCCGCCGCTCCGGTACACTTTGCTTACATTCCTTACGCTTAATATACTATCCACTGAAATCAATTTAGCCAAACCATCCGGTAAATTACCTCTGAATAAATCCCGGCAATCACTTGGATGTCTTCCGGGATTGGTTGTTACGCAAATAACACAGCAAGTGCCGAACACCCATGCCCATAATGTAAAAATGATATTACAGCAATAAGCATCACATCAATTTATACCAATATTGCGCCATGAACATTCCGCATTTCTCTTCCCGATTTTTCCTCGCGCTGCTGTTCACTGCCGCTGCACACGTTTCCCTGGGCCAAAAAAAACCGCTTGACCACAGCGTATATGATAGCTGGCAAAGTATCAGTAGTTCTGCCCTCTCCGATGATGGGCATTTTGTTTATTATATTGTCAGCCCACAAGAAGGCGATGGCCAATTGTTTATCACGACGCCCGACAACCGTCCCATCGGCCGCATTGACCGCGGGGCCGATGCTGCATTTTCGCACGATGGCAAATTCCTCATTGCATTAATCAAGCCACTTTTCAGTGAAACACGGGAAGCGAAGATAAAAAAGAAAAAGCCGGAAGAAATGCCAAAAGATTCCCTGGCAATATTCGCGCTGGAAACATCAGATGTCGTTAAAATCCCGCATATCAAATCCTATAAACTGCCTGAAAAAGCCGGCGGCTACCTCGCCTATGTGACCGAAACCGAACGCACAGCGAATGACACTATCAAGCCATCCCCCATCCTGCATGTGCGGCACCTGCACACCGGCACGGAAATGATGTTTGATCGCGTAGACGCTTATCACTTTGCCGACTCCGGAACGGCCCTCGCCTTTACGCGTAAAGCCAAGGAAAAAGACAGCGTGGGTGCCGACGCAGGACTATATTACTACGATCTATTAGCTGAAGCGCCCAAGCATATCAGCCGCGGAAAGGGCGAATATAAACAGATCACTTTTGACGAAAGCGCCAAGCAGCTTGCTTTTGTGGCCGATAAAAGCCCAGTGAAATCCCTGCGGAAAACCTACAACCTGTATTATTACACAGCCGCTCAGGACAGCGCCATTATTATTGCGCACCCTGATACCCATGGCGTTCCCCAAGGCTGGCACATCAGTGGCGAAGGCAGCGTGCGGTTCAGCAAAAGCGGCGACAAGCTTTTCTTCGGCATTGCGCCCATCCCCCCTGTAAAAGACACCACCCTCGTCGAATTCGAGCATGCCAAAGTCGATATCTGGCATTGGAAAGACGATTACCTGCAACCCCAGCAGCTGGTTAACCTCCGAAGAACCCAAAACCAGAGCTACCTGGCCGTAACCTATCCGAAACAAGGCCGGAAAATCGTTCCGCTGGCCGACGAGCAATTGCCTGATACCCGGCTTACCGAAGACGCCGACAATACATTTGTACTGGCAACTACCGATGTGGGCCGGCGCATCGAAACCCAATGGCAAACCGGCGCGTTCCAAGACATTTACCTGGTTTCCACAATCGATGGAACCCGCACGCCTATCGCCGAAAATATCCGGGGCAGCATCAGCTTCTCACCAACCGGCAATTACGTCCTTTGGTTCGACCGATCGGACAGCAATTGGTACTGCCACGATGTCCGGAGCGGAAATACCGTGCAACTGAATACAGATCTCCCGGTCAGCTTTGCCGATGAAGACAGCGACGTACCGGATGCTCCCAACAATTATGGCATTGCCGGATGGAGCGCAGAAGATGCCGAAGTCCTTATTTACGACAAATACGATATCTGGGCGTTCCGCCCGGACGGAAGTGAACGATGGCTGGTAACGGGCGGCTTCGGCAGAAACGAGCAGTTGACGTTCCGCTACCACGACTTTGCGGCACAAACGGGAAGAAGATTCCGGCGGGGCACCCCACCGGTTATTGATACGAAAACACCATTAATCTTATCCGCCTTCCACCATGTTACCAAAGAAAATGGCTGGTACACGGTTAATGCACGCAATAAACGGGCCCCTAAGGCCATCGTCATGGGGCCGTACCGCTACGGACAGGTTAAACGGGCGCAGCAATCCGGCATTTATAGCTATACCAAAGAAAACTACACATCGCCGCCTGACCTGTACGTATCACCGGATTTTGCAAAAGAAACCCAACTGAGCAGCATTAACCCCCAGCAACAGCATTATAATTGGGGGACGGCCGAATTGATACAGTGGACGACACCCAACGGGCATGCGGCTCAGGGCATCATCTATAAGCCTGAGGATTTCAATCCGAACAAAAAGTATCCCGTTATCGCCTACTTTTATGAACGGTTATCAGACGGCCTTCACAGTTACATCCCGCCCGCACCTACCCCATCCCGGTTAAACATAAGCTTTTTCGTAAGTAACGGCTATGTCGTTTTTGCGCCGGATATCCACTACGAAATCGGGTACCCCGGCCGATCAGCCGAAGAATATGTCAACTCCGGCATGGAAACGCTGAAGCAGCAACCGTGGGTAAACGGCGACAAGCTCGGCATACAAGGCCAAAGCTGGGGCGGTTACCAAGTAGCACACCTTATCACCCGTACCACCATGTATGCCGCCGCCTGGGCCGGCGCCCCGGTGGTGAACATGACCTCCGCATACGGAGGCATCCGCTGGGATAGCGGCATGAACAGGCAGTTCCAGTATGAACGTACCCAAAGTAGAATCGGCGCCACGTTATGGGAAAAACCCGAACTCTATATCGAAAACTCCCCGCTGTTTCACCTACCCAAGGTCAACACGCCTGTGGTCATTATGAGCAATGATCAGGATGGCGCCGTGCCATGGTACCAAGGCATTGAAATGTTCACCGCCCTCCGGCGGCTGCAAAAGCCCGTATGGTTGCTGAACTATAATGGTGAAGCGCATAATCTGATACAACGGCAGAATCGAAAAGACATCCAACGGCGTCAGCTCGAATTTTTTGATCATTTCCTGAAAGATAAACCGGCCCCGCGCTGGATAGACAAGGGGGTGCCGGCAACGCTAAAGGGTATTGATTGGGGATTTTAAGAATAAATCGGCGGGGTTGGCGTTATAAAAAAAACAACAGAAAACCCGATAGGCAAGCATTTTTTCACCAAACCACAAAATAAATTACATTTTTATCAAAAATATAAGGAAATGTCATTTTTTTTTTCGAATATTGATGCGAAATTCAAAAAACAACACAACGTATCGAATAAAATAAACGAAAATTAAATGTCAGAGTTAAGATTTAAGGCGGTTGAAACCGCTATATCCCGATTAAACAACAACAAAACCCAAGAAACCCACAAACCTTCGTCCTACTATTGCAAGAACGTATTTACAACGGCGAAGATGAAGGAATACCTTCCGAAGAACGCCTATGCGGAACTGATGGAAACCATTGATGAGGGGAAAGCCATCAGCCATGATCTGGCAGAACACATCTCCCAGGCGATGAAAAGCTGGGCCATCAGCAACGGGGTTACCCACTACACCCACTGGTTCCAGCCGCTTACGGGAGCAACCGCAGAAAAACACGATGCGTTTTTCGAACCGCAGTCAGACGGTACGGCCATTGACAAGTTTACAGCAAGCGCACTGGTGCAACAAGAACCCGACGCATCGAGCTTTCCAAGCGGCGGCATCCGCAACACATTCGAAGCCAGGGGATATACCGGCTGGGATCCGTCTTCACCTGCCTTTATCTTTGAAACCGGCGGCAGCAAGACACTTTGTATCCCCACTATTTTTATCTCCTACACCGGCGAAGCCCTTGATTACAAGGCTCCCCTGCTAAAAGCAGTTAATGCGTTAGACAAAGCCGCTGTGGATGTGGCGAATTTCTTCGACAAATCCATCACCAAAGTAAACGCATCGCTGGGTATTGAGCAGGAGTATTTCCTGGTAGACCTGGCCCTGTTCAACGCCCGGCCAGACCTGCAGCTTACCGGCCGCACGCTCTTCGGTCACATGTCGGCAAAAGGCCAGCAGTTGGAAGACCATTATTTCGGCGCCATCCCCGAGCGTGTATTGGCCTTCATGGTCGATCTGGAACAAGAAGCGCTGAAACTGGGCATCCCGTTGAAGACGCGCCATAACGAAGTGGCCCCTTCACAGTTCGAATGCGCACCCATGTTTGAAGAAATCAACTTGGCGATAGATCATAACCAGCTTTTACTTAACCTGATGGATCAGGTGGCATTACGCCACAAATTCAAGGTGCTTATCCATGAAAAGCCTTACAAAGACATCAACGGATCTGGCAAACACAACAACTGGTCGATGATTACCAACACCGGTGTGAACCTGCTTTCCCCCGGCAAGACCCCGAAAAACAACCTGATGTTCCTGACGTTCTTCGTCAACGTCATCAAGGCGGTGCATGACAATGCCGATCTGCTGCGTGCTTCCATTGCCAGCGCGGCCAATGATCACCGCTTAGGGGCTAATGAGGCACCTCCTGCCATCATCTCCATCTTCTTGGGAAGCCAGCTTAATGCCGTGCTCGATGAGGTGGAAACCGCGCGGGTAGCCAAAAAAGTGAAAAACGAAACCTTACTGTGGCACGGAATACCGAAAATCCCGGAGCTGCAATTGGACAATACCGATCGCAACCGGACATCGCCGTTTGCATTCACCGGCAACAAATTCGAACTCCGCGCCGTTGGCTCTTCAGCCAATTCGGCCAGCCCAATGACCGTACTTAGCGCTATCGTGGCCAACCAGCTTATCGAGTTCAAAGTGGAAGTCGACAAGCAAATTAAAAAAGGCACGAAAAAAGATTTGGCGTTGCTCAATGTCGTTCGCAAATACATCAAAGAATCCAAAGCCATCCGCTTCGAAGGAAACGGCTACAGCAAAGAATGGGAAGAAGAAGCAATGAAACGGGGTCTTTCCAACATCAAGACCACACCAAAAGCACTGGATGTCTATGTAAGCGAGAAGACCATCGAGCTGTTTAACCGGCTGGGTGTACTCACCAAACGCGAAAGCGAAGCCCGCCACGAAATCCTGCTGGAAAACTACTACAAGAAAATCCAAATCGAAGCGCGGGTATACGGCGAAATCGTCAACAGTTTAATTGCACCTGCGGCGCTCGACTATCAAAACGAATTGATAGCCAACGTCAAAGGGCTGAAGGAAATCGGACTGAAAGCCGATGCATACAGCAGCCAGGTAGACCTCATCGAACGCATCTCCACCCATGTGAACACAATATTAACGGAAGCAGAAGCCATGCGCCAAGAACGCAAAAAAGCTAATGTACTGGAAGATATACGTGAAAAAGCCATTGCTTACGATGAGCAAGTGAAGCCCTATTTCGATAAGATTCGCTATCACATCAATAAGCTGGAGCAAATTGTGGACGACCGCAAATGGCCGCTGCCGAAATTGCGCGAACTCCTTTTCGTTAGATAACTACCACCCTCTAAACTTAAATTCAGACGGCCTCCTTATCGGGGGCCGTTTTTTGTTTTATCAAACTTCCGCTTGATATAGTCAACCAACGAGGGATCGTCGGCATCCTCCATATCGCTCAACTCCAGCTCAAGCGCCTTGTTGCTGACACGTATTTCCAACAACGAGACAATGAGTGAGAGCGCAAAAAACAATAAACTGAGTGCAAAAGTCAGTTCTGTCAGGAAGCCATGGTCAATATAGATACAATACATGCAAACAATACAGGTAACAAAGCTCAGCACCCCCAATGCCTGCATTTGCTGGATGAGTTTCAGCCGGTAACGCAGGTTTTTAATTTGCCCATGCAATACACCGCTTTTATTGTGTTCCAGATACTTGGCATGTAAACTCCTCACCAACGCCGCCAATGCCAGAAAGCGGTTCGTATAGGCCAGCATAATCAAGCTGATAGCCGGAAAAAGCAATGCGGCAGTATTGAATGTGATGCTCATGCATGCAAAAAAATCAAAAAAACTTTGCACAAGCAAATCACACCCCCTATATTTGCACACGCTGCATGCAACATAGCATGCACAAATCAATTCCTCTTCAACAGGTCTTGATTTATAAAGAAGTGGCGAGAGACTGGCTCAATGACCCACTGGCAACCATCTACAAGCCGTAGAAAAGGTGCCAATTCCTGTCCCTGCCGATGTCGGCCGGGAGCATATAAATGATAGACAAATGAACACGTATCTAACAAGCAGCAACAGTAATTTACCGGCAACGAAGCCGGCCATATCGGCCATTAACCATACCGTAGCCAACCACTCTGCGCGAATGCGGGGCGGTATGGTACGCATGTGCTGTTGAATCCCACCAGTATATCACATGCTCGCTTAGGCAACTGTTGCCCCGTGCAGCAGTCCTGCGCATACGGCGTATATCCTTTTTTAATTCGTTATACATCATAAACAACAAAATTTAAAACCATGGCTAATCAAGAACAACTGAAATTCGAGACCCTCCAGGTACATGCCGGACAAGAAGCTGATCCAACAACCGGTTCACGTGCGGTGCCCATCTACCAAACTACATCTTATGTATTCAACAATGCCGCACACGGTGCAAACCTATTTGCCTTAAAGGAGTTCGGCAATATCTATACCCGCATCATGAACCCCACCACCGACGTGTTCGAAAAGCGTATTGCTGCGCTGGAAGGCGGTGTAGCGGCACTGGCGGTGGCGTCAGGGCAGGCCGCACAGTTCATTGCATTGACAAACATTCTGGAAAGTGGCGACAATTTTGTCAGCGGAGCCAACCTTTACGGCGGCACCTTCAACCAATTCAAAGTCTCCTTCAAGCGGCTGGGCATCGAAGCGCGCTTCGCTAAGGACGATACACCGGAAAATATCGAAGCCCTTATCGACGAGAAGACCAAGGCCATCTACGTGGAGACCATCGGCAACCCCAGCTACAGTATCCCTGATTTCGAGCGCATAGCCAGCATTGCACAGAAACATGATCTTCCCCTTATCGTAGACAATACGTTCGGTGCTGCCGGATACCTCTTTAAACCGCTGGAACATGGTGCCCACGTGGTGGTAGAATCGGCCACCAAGTGGATAGGCGGCCATGGCAACAGCATCGGCGGCGTTATCGTAGACGGTGGCAACTACAACTGGGGGAACGGCAAGTTCAAGCAGTTCAGTGAGCCTTCTGAAGGATACCACGGGCTGGTGTTCAGCGACGTATTCGGCGTAGGCGGCCCCTTCGGGAACATCCAGTTTGCTATCCGCGCCCGCGTAGAAGGCCTCCGAGATTACGGCCCTGCCCTATCTCCTTTCAACGCGTTCTTACTCCTGCAGGGACTTGAAACCCTGTCCTTGCGTGTTCAGCGCCATGTCGATAATGCGCTGGAAATCGCCCGCTGGCTGGAGAGCCACCCACAGGTCGAGAAGGTAAGCTACCCCGGACTCAAAAGCCATCCCTACCATGCCAATGCACAAAAATACCTCAAGAACGGATTCGGTAGCGTCCTATCGTTCATCATCAAAGGAGGAGCTGAAAAAGCAGATGCATTTATCGATAGCCTGCAGCTTATCAGCCACTTGGCCAACGTGGGCGATGCCAAGACACTCATCATCCATCCGGCTGCCACTACCCACCAGCAATTGAGCGAAGCCGACCAGCGCAACGCCGGCGTCTTCCCCGGACTGCTCAGGGTATCTGTCGGTATTGAACATGTTGACGACATCAAAGCCGACCTGCAGCAAGCATTTGATCAGATCAAATGATTGGAAGAGCTTAGCTTCAACAAATAAACAATGAGCAAATCCATATTCAGGTATCCCAAAATAATTAAACTCGAAAACGGCAGACGCATCAAGAACCTCGAAATAGCCTACCATACGTATGGTAGGCTAAATGACCGCAGAGACAATGTGGTATGGGTTTGCCATGCGCTTACCGCCAGCTCGGACGTATTCGAATGGTGGCCGGGATTGTTCGGCGAACATGACCTGTTCAATCCCGCCGACCACTTTATTGTATGCGCCAACATCTTGGGTTCACCTTACGGCAGCACCAATCCCCTGAGCATTAATCCCACTACCGGACGGCCGTATTACCTCGCCTTCCCGCAGTTTACCGTCCGGGATCTTGCCCAAATGCACCGGTTGCTGGCAGACCATCTGGGTATTGACAGAATCGCTGTGGCCATCGGTGGTTCATTGGGTGGCCAGCAGGCACTGGAATGGGCCATTGCTGATCCCGACCGTATAGCCCGTCTCATCTTGATAGCCACCAATGCAGCACACTCGCCCTGGGGTATCGCATTCAATGAAAGCCAACGGCTGGCTATCAGCGCCGACCGCACATTTTATGCCGATATGCCCACCGGCGGTGCCAGGGGGTTGAAGGCTGCACGGAGCATCGCACTGCTTTCCTACCGGGGGTACCCTACCTATGGGGCTACCCAGTTGGAGTCAACCAACGAAAAGCAAGACGACTTCAAAGCATCGTCATATCAGCATTACCAAGGCGAAAAACTGGTAAAGCGCTTCAATGCATACAGCTATTGGTTTCTGACCAAGGCGATGGACAGCCATAACGTGGGCCGCGGGCGCCCGGGCATACCCGAAGCCTTGCAGCGGATAAAGGCAGAAACGCTGGTCATCGGCATCAGTACGGATCTGCTGTTTCCGGTTACAGAACAGCAATTCCTTGCCAGTCACATACCTCGCGCTACCTACGCCGAGATCAGCTCCTTCTACGGACATGACGGCTTTCTGATTGAAACCAAACGCATCTCCGAATCCATATCCCGTTTCCTGAAACGCGACGGGGAACCGGAAAAGACAATTAAATTACAACAGGTTATCTAAACAACTCAACACGACAAACAGCAAACATGAACAACAAACTTACCTTGGGAATTTTTGGTTTTGGAGTAGTAGGGCAAGGACTGTACGACATCATCAAAACCAAAAACCTCAATCTTGCCATCAAACGATTTGTCATCAAACATCCCGATAAAAAACGCTCCCTGCCGGCTGAACTGTTCACCACAGACGCCAATGCAGTGCTGGACGACCCGGAAATCAACACCGTCGTCGAACTAATCGACGATGCCGATGCCGCCTTCGACATTGTATCCAGGGCACTGAAATCCGGAAAAAACGTCGTATCGGCCAATAAAAAGATGATTGCCAACCATTTGGAAGAGTTGGTTAACATCCAGCATCAATATGGCACCAGTCTGTTGTACGAGGGCGCGGTATGCGGAAGCATCCCTATCATACGCAACCTTGAAGAGTATTACGATAATGAGCTGCTCCATTCCGTAACCGGCATCTTCAACGGTTCATCCAATTACATTCTTTCCAAGATATTCAATGAAAACCTGGCCTATGCCACCGCGCTCAAGCAAGCACAGGATTTAGGATTTGCCGAAACCGACCCCACACTTGACGTTGGCGGGTTCGATCCCAAATTCAAGCTCGCCATCGTAGCCTCACATGCCTACGGCTTATTTGTCTCTCCAGACAACATCCTGAACATCGGCATTGATAAGCTTGGAGCTGCTGATATCCAATTCGCACGCGAAAAGAACTACAAAATCAAACTGGTGCCAACTGCACGGGAAATCAACGACAAGTCGGTTATCCTGTACGTACTGCCCAAGCTGATTTCACCGGAGCATATCTTGTATAACGTAGAAAACGAATACAATGGCGTGTCGGTTAAGGCAGCCTTTGCCGACGAACAGTTCTTCTACGGGAAAGGCGCCGGCGGGCACCCTACCGGCTCAGCTGTTCTTTCAGATATCGCGGCCCTACGATACGGCTACAGGTATGAATACAAAAAACACATCGGGGCAGAAGCCCTGGCTTACAACACCGATTGGGAAATCAATGTATACCTGCGCTACGACGATGAAAGCCTAATCGACCAGTTGGGATTCTCTTCCATCAGCGAACGGTATTATGCACAGGAGTTCAAATATGTCATCGGGCGGATTAACTTGACCAACATACTGAAAAACAGAACATCCGTAGACCGGGAAGGCATTTTCATTGCAGAAATAACCCCGTGAAGCAGGTTTGTCAAAATATCAAATAATAAAAACAAAGCGCTTGTTTGTGCATTTAATAATTGAACTATTATTTAACATTCAACGGTTATCATGCACTGCATACTGGCGTTACTATTTGTGTTTTTTTCTGCATACACCCTGGCACAGGCCGATACTACGGCATATCCAGCGGATCCATGGCCAACCTACGGTTATATCGCATTGGGCGCTGCCGTCATTGTGGCGGCCGTGATCGTGCTCGTCCGGAGACAATACCGGAAGTTCAATGAGTAATAATGAAACAGCCCACGGGTACCCCCCGTGGGCATGCATAACGGTCGGGTCAGGCTTCCCTTTTCAATCCGTATTTTTCTATCTTGCTGTAGAGGTGGCTGCGCTGAATATCGATTTCATCAGCCGTTTTGGAAACATTCCAGCCATTCTTCTCCAGTTTATACTTGATGTACTCCTTTTCCGTATAGTCTTTGAAGTCCTGGAACGACGAAAACTCATCATAGTTCGGAAGACTTCCGTTGGTCGGAGGCGGTGGCGCAGCCACATACTGCTGCGATTGCGGTGAAACAACCGGCTTCACCGGTTCCTCCCTGGTGGCGGCCACCGGCGTAAACGACCCCGGATTAGCAAATGCGCGCACGTCTCTGTCGGTAATCGACTTATCACTTAAAATGATCAAGCGCTCCACCATGTTTCGGAGCTCCCGGATATTCCCCGTCCACGGCAATTCCTTCAACACCCCCATTGCCTCCGGCGTTATCTTTTTAACCGGCATGTTATACTCAGCGCAAACCTCTTCGCAGAAGTGCTCTGCCAGCACCGGAATATCATCTTTCCGTTCGGTCAACGGCGGCACATGGATGATGATAACACTCAGCCGGTGATACAAGTCCATCCGGAAGTTGCCCGCATCAATTTCCTTCAACAGATCTTTGTTCGTTGCAGCAATTACCCGCACGTTCACGGTAATCTCTTTTTCGCCCCCTACACGGGTTATCTTGTTCTCCTGCAATGCCCTCAGCACCTTTGCCTGCGCCGAGAGGCTCATATCACCGATTTCATCGAGGAAAAGCGTACCATTATGCGCCTGCTCAAATTTGCCGATGCGCTGCTTTACCGCAGAGGTAAACGATCCCTTCTCATGGCCGAAAAGTTCACTCTCGATCAATTCAGACGGGATGGCGGCACAGTTCACTTCAATCAGCGGAGCACCAGCCCGTGGCGACTTCTCATGCAACCACCGTGCAACGAGCTCCTTACCACTACCGTTAGCCCCGGTTATCAACACCCTTGCGTCAGTGGGCGCCACCCGATCAATGGTTTCCTTAATACGCTGGATGGCGTCGGAGTCGCCCAGGATATCCCGGGTTTTACTGACCTTCCGCTTCAGCACCTTCGTTTCGGTAACGAGCGTTCCCCGCTCCAGCGCATTACGCACGGTAATCAGCAACCGATTCAAATCAGGCGGTTTGGAAATAAAATCGTAGGCCCCCTTCTTACTCGCCTCCACGGCGGTCTCTATGGTTCCATGGCCCGATATCATAATGAACGGCAAGTCCGGTTTGATAGTCAATGCCTCAGTGAGCACTTCCATCCCATCCATCTTGCTCATCTTGATGTCGCAGAGCACCAGATCGATATCCTCTTTCTTGATGATCTCCAGTCCGTCGATACCGTTATCCGCATCCACCACTTTATAATCTTCATACTCGAGAATCTCCCTTAACGTGCTCCGGATAGCTCGCTCGTCGTCTATGATTAATATTTTGGTCATAATCGTTAAAAAAAAGAAGCAAACCCTATAAGCCGGATTCTGTCGTCCCGACATCGTCGGGATTTCTATCATTTATCTAGGCCTGCCATCACTGGCAGGCTCCATCGGCCTACCCGTTGCGGTTCCCGCATGCGGGATGAGGACGAGCAGCCCCCTGGTATCCGCAACCTATTTGGCCTTTCAACCCCCGGGGTTTACCGCGATGCATGTCGCCATGCAAAGCCGTGGGCTCTTACCCCACGTTTTCACCCTTACCCATGCCGGCGGCACAGGCGGTTTGTTTTCTGTGGCACTTTCCGTATTCCGACAGCATCGGAACCCTTCCCGTTAGGAAGCGGGGTGCTCTGCGTTGTCCGGACTTTCCTCTCCGGTTAACACCGAAGCGATAGAACAGGTTTGCTCCGATTGCAAAGATACACAATAACCCACGAAGATTTATCGCTCCGGCCTATAAAACCTGCTGCCAAACAGTAAAATCACCAGGTAGCACACAATGGGTAAGTAATACGCCACCGCCACGTCATAGTCGGCCACCCGCCCCATAATAAATGGGAAAACAGCAGCGCCTACCACCCCCATAACAATAAAAGAAGACGCCTGTTGCGTATAGGGCCCCAAATCCTTCAGGCCGAGGCTGAAAATCGTGGGAAACATGATACTGAAAAAGAAATTGAGCATGAGCAGCGCAATAAAAGACGGCCATCCCCAGCCTTGCGCGATAATAACACACATCAGGATGTTGCACGCAGCAAACGTAGCCAGCAGTTTATTCGGGGCAATATATTTCATCAGAAAGGTACCCACAAAACGCCCCACGGTCATCAACACCATGCTAACGGCAAAATAATATCCCGCCACTTCATCGGAGAGTCCCATCTTTTCATGCCCATAATTGATAAAGAACGCCCACGTGCCCCCCTGTGCTGCCGTATTAAAAAACTGCGCCACAAACGCCCATACAAAATGGCGGCGCCGAAAAAGGCCTTTTACAGGCAATGCTTTCCTGTGTTGCGGCTGGCCATGCCCCTGGTCGGCCTGCAGTATGGGCATACGCAGCAAACCGAACGCCATAGCCACCAGCGTTATCACTGCCCCGATACCCACATAAAGCATCTTTACAGAAGTAAGGCTTCCCGCTTCGCCAATATTACCGCTCAGGATAAAATAGCTTCCCAACATCGGACCGATGATGGTCCCTAAACCGTTGAACGATTGAGCAAAGTTAATGCGCCTATCGCTTGATGCCTGTTCCCCCAACGAAGCGATAAATGGATGAGCCACCGTCTCCAGCGTTGCCAGTCCGCATGCCAAGACAAAAAGGGCACCCCTGAAAAACGCAAAAGACTCCGCATCAGCCGCCGGCACAAAAAGAAAAGCACCCAAAGCATAGAGCGCCAGCCCCAGCAGCACGCCCGCTTTATAGCCAAACCGCTTCATAAAAAGCCCCGCAGGAATGCCCATCACCGCATACGCCCCGAAAATCGAAAACTGTACCAGGCCCGACTCCGCCCGGGTAACCCCAAGCACATTCTGGAAATGCTTATTCAGCACATCGCCCATGGTAATGGCAACGCCCCACAACATAAACAACAAGGTCACAAAGCCAAATACCACCCAGTACTTCCGCTCAGTAAGTTTCGCGGCACGATTAGCGTCCGCATCGGCAGCCGAAGCCGATAATGTCGTATTTTCCATTGATTCAGTTTATAATTGCTCATCGCACCGCCGAGGGCGCTGCGCCCAAAAATAATAAACCGTTTTAGCTAATCCAATAAAAATATAAATCCTAAATCGCCTGCGCAATGACATAGCCGCTTGACCATGCCCACTGAAAATTATAACCACCGAGCCACCCTGTCATATCGACGCATTCCCCCCCGAAATACAGTCCGGGCACCTTGCGGGCCTCCAGCGTTTGGGGATCCAGCTCATGGGTAGCAACGCCGCCGCGCATTACCTCCGCTTTGTCGTATCCCTTGTCGCCCGCCGGTTTCACCGTAAACCGGTGAATCCCCTCCGCAATCCTTTTCGCGTCAGCCTTACCCAACGACGCCACCTTCACGGTCAACGGCAGCAGCCCGCCCAGCGCCTCCACCAGCTTACGAGAAAAGAACTCATGCAACAACTGTGAAACCAGCCGCCGCCCCCCTGCCTCGCGCTCCTGCCGGATTAATTCAGCCACGGAATGCCGTGGCAGCAGGTCAATGGTAATGGTTTCGCCCGGCCGCCAATAAGATGAAATCTGCAAAATTGCCGGGCCACTCAATCCCCAGTGAGTGAACAGGATATTTTCCTCAAAATTAATACGTTCATTATAGACGCGGGAGAATACCGTATTTCCCGAAAGTGCAGCAAACCAGGCTGCGTCTTTACCCGTAATGGTCAGCGGCACCAGGGCCGGCGCCGTAGGCACCACCTCCAGCCCATAGCTACGGGCAATACGCAACGCGAAATCACTTGCCCCCAGTTTAGCCACGGGCAGCCCTCCGCTCGCCATCACCACCGCATCGGCAACAGCATACCGTTCCGCCCCCTCCTGCTCATATAATACGCCGAAGCCTCCTTTCGGCAGCCTGTCTACAGACACCGCGCGGCTATGGAGGTAAAGCTCCTGTCCATACTGCCGCATCAGCTTTGTGAACACAAGCACCACATCTTTTGCCCGGTTGCTCACCGGAAAAAGCTGCCCCAGCACCTTCTCCCTACCTATGATGCCGTGCCGTTCAAAAAATGTAACCGTATCCTCCACCGTCCACCTCGAAAAAGCCGCACGGGCGAAATCAGGATTGGCAGACACAAAGTTGGCCGGCGCGCTATGTAAATTCGTATAGTTGCAGCGGCCGCCGCCGGATATAAGAATTTTAGCCCCCGGTCGGTCGTTGCGCTCCAGCACCAGCGTGCGCTTACCCCGCAAGCCGGCCTGTACCGCGCACATCAGGCCGCAGGCCCCACCGCCGATAATAATCGCATCGAATTTTTCCTGAGGATACCGTTTCATAAGCATCAATCACCAACCCACCGTCCGCCGCTCCCTCCAGCTCTGCTCCGCCATTTCAATCACGCGGATAACATTCCGCGCCTCTTCGGGCTTCACGGCCAGCGGCTGCCTTCCCAGCACTGCCTCATATACATTCCGGTAGAAGGCCGGGTAATCCCCCCGTTCGCTTTCCACCAGTTCAACAACATCCCTTCCATCTTCCAGCAGGTTCAGCTTTCCCCGTATCTCCGGGCTTTCCCTCCCCCAATCCGGATTCCCTGCGGGCGACTCCCCCGCTTTGAGTGCCGCTTCCTGCGGGTCGATGCCATATTTCACAAACGCGCCATTCAAGCCATACAACGCATACCGCGGCGACGGCTCTTTGACGAGCATGGCGCCCTTGAGGGATACCTTCAATTGCGGGTAGTGCAGAATCAATTCAAAATCGTCCACCGCCCGGGCGCCGGGACGCTGCATGCGCAGGTCAGCATTCACCGCTTCCGGAAGGCCGAACAGCTGGATGGCCTGGTCGATAAGGTGCGCACCCAAGTCATATAAAATGCCCGACCCCGGCAAATCCGCTTCCCGCCACGCATTCTCCCGTAACGTATTCCGGAAACGGTCGTAACGCGCCTCAAAAGACACCAGCCGGCCCAGCCGACCGCTGCCGATCACCCGCTTCACAGTCAGGTAGTCACTGTTCCACCGCGCATTATGATGCACAGACAACACGCGGTTACGAGCACGGGCCAGCGCAATGAGCTCATCCGCTTCTTCCGTAGTGTTCGTAAACGGCTTTTCCACCACCACATGTTTACCCGCCAGCAGCGCCGCTTTTGCCAGCGTATAATGCGCAACATTGGCCGTTGCAACCACAACCAGGTCAATATCATCGGCATGAATAATCCCGTCGGCATCGTCTACGATAACCGTATCCGCATACCGGCTGCGCAGGATATCCCGCTGCTCAGCCCGGCGGGCAGTCACTTTAAGTAGCCGCAAGCCGTCGACCGACGTGATAACGGGCGCATGAAACACCTGTCCCGCCATGCCAAAACCAATAAGTCCAACAGTTACGGCATTGTCCATCACATCCGCTCCGGTACTTCAATGCCCAACAGTTTCATTCCTCCCGAGATGATACGCGCCGTGGCGGCAGACAGGTGGAGCCTGAAATCCCGTACAGCCACATCCGTGGCCTTTAAAATCGTTTCCTCGTGGTAAAACTTATTGTATTGCTTGGCCACCTCATAGCAGTAATTAGCCAGTTGAGCCGGGCTGAACGCCTCGGCCGACGCCTTGATAACCGCGGGGTAACCCGCCAGCAAGTGAATGAGGTCGCGCTCACTATCCGCCAGCGATTCCGGCAATTCGAAATCCACAGACGCCGCATAGCCGCCTTTTGCCAGCACCGATTTGATGCGCGCATGCGTATACTGAATAAACGGTCCCGTATGGCCTTGAAAGTCGATAGATTCATTCGGATCAAACAACAACCGCTTTTTAGGCTCCACCTTAAGCAAGAAATACTTCAGTGCCCCCAGGCCGATGACATGGTAGAGGCGAGCCTTTTCCCCTTCAGGGAGCCCCTCCGTCTTGCCCAGTTCCTCGGTACGCACCCGGGCTGTCTCCACCATTTCGTCCATCAAGTCGTCGGCATCCACCACCGTTCCCTCGCGCGACTTCATTTTGCCCGACGGCAGGTCTACCATACCATACGACAAGTGAAACAGTCCGCCAGCCCATGGCCGGCCAAGCTTTTCCAAGATCAGAAATAGCACCTTAAAATGGTAATCCTGCTCATTACCCAC
This sequence comes from Parapedobacter composti, assembly GCF_900112315.1. Classification (GTDB taxonomy): domain Bacteria; phylum Bacteroidota; class Bacteroidia; order Sphingobacteriales; family Sphingobacteriaceae; genus Parapedobacter; species Parapedobacter composti. The sequence continues at coordinate 72,353 of NZ_FOLL01000020.1, forward strand.
CACGTAGATGGATTCATCCATACCGAACTCATCATGCTTCAACTGCGCCGTACCCAAATCCTGGGTAATATAAACCGACGTGCCGTCGCCCCGCAGCACCAGCTTCTCATCGAGGCCATCCGCCGTCAAATCAATCCACACAGAATTATCGGCTTTCCTGAAAAACACCCCCTTTTCCAGTCCTTCCTGAATAATATCCTTACCCAGCAGGTAGGTGTCAGACTCGTAATAATACTTATCAAAGTCCACCCCCAAACGGTCGTATGTTTCCTCGAATCCCTGATACACCCAGCCATTCATCGTTTTCCAGAGCGCGATTACCCGCTCATCGCCCGCCTCCCACTGCTGAAGCATCTGCTGTGCCTCACGAATGATGGGCGCCTGCCTTTTGGCCTCCTCCTCGCTCAGCCCTTGGGCCTTGAGGCCGTCAATCTCCTGTTTGTAAGCCTTATCAAACAACACATAGTATTTGCCCACCAGGTGGTCACCCTTAATACCGCTGCTCTCCGGCGTTTCGCCATTGCCCCAGCGCTCCCATGCCAGCATAGATTTGCAGATGTGTATACCTCGGTCGTTCACCAGGTTGGCTTTCACCACCTCATATCCATACGCTTTCAAGATTTCCGCCACGGCATACCCCAGCAGGTTATTGCGAATATGCCCCAGGTGCAGCGGCTTATTCGTGTTCGGCGAAGAATACTCCACCATCAACTTCTTTCCATTGGCCGCGAACGTGCCAAAACTTTCGCGGCTAACCGTTGTTTTAAACAAATCCGCCCAATAAGCGTCGGAAAAACTCAGGTTAAGGAAACCCTTGATGGTATTGAACGCCGCCAATTCGGGCATGTGCCGTTGCAGATACGCCCCTATTTCGGTCCCCGTCGCTTCGGGCGATTTCTTTGAAAACCGGGTCATCGGGAAAACGATGATGGTCAATTGCCCTTCAAATTCCTTTCGGGTTTCCTGAACGGCAACCTGATTTTCCGGTATGTCTGAGTGGTATAACGCCTTGACTGCTTGTTGGGTGTGTGCTATAAGTTGCTTTAGTAATACGTCGGTCATGTACGATTGTAAATTTACATTAGATATATATCCGTTTACCTGCGAAACTATATCTTTGCCAAAAATATGAAAAAATGCAGAGCTATCAGGAATTTCTTGACCTAAGCGTAGGCTTTCCACAGGATGGGTTCGAGATCATCGACGATGAATTGTACTTCCATGACCTCAATCTCATGGAGATGATTGAGACCTACGGGACGCCTTTACGGTTTACCTATTTGCCCATCATCAGCAAGAAAATACAGCAAGCCAAAATACTGTTTCAGACCGCCATACTGAAGCACAACTACCGCGGCACGTACAAATATTGCTACTGCACGAAAAGCTCGCATTTCAAACACGTGGTCGAAGAAGCCCTGAAAAACGACATCCACCTGGAAACCTCATCGGCCTTTGATATGCCCATGATAGACGCGCTTGAGAAAAAAGGCGTGGTCAACAAAGACATCACGGTAATATGCAATGGCTTCAAAACCTACCAATACAAACAGTATATCATTGACATGCTGCACGACGGGTATAAAAACATCATCCCCGTGCTGGACAACAAGGAAGAGTTCAACATCTATGATGATGAGGTAGAGCTGGAAGAACCCTGCAACCTGGGCATCCGTATTGCCGCAGAAGAACAGCCAGACTCGCCGTTTTATACCTCCCGGCTGGGTATCCGGCTGGAAGACATCCTCGATTTCTATAACAACAAGATAGCCCCCAATCCAAACTTCAGGGTTAAGCTGCTACATTTTTTCATCAATTCCGGCATATCCGACACGCCGTATTACTGGAATGAGCTGGAGAAATATGTGACACTTTATTGCAAATTCAAAAAGATTAACCCCGATCTGGACACACTGGACATTGGCGGCGGCATGCCGTTCAAAGACTCATTGGTACATGATTTCGACTATGAATACATGGTCAATGAGATTGTAAACCGGATTAAACAAATCTGCGCCATCCACGAAGTCATCGAACCCGATATCATCACCGAGTTCGGCAAGTACACCGTGGCCGAAGCATCCGGCATCCTCTATAAAGTAATTGGGCGCAAGCAGCAAAACGACCGGGAAAAATGGCTGATGCTGGACGGTTCGTTCATCACCAATCTACCTGACGTTTGGGCCCTTAACCAGAAGTACATTCTGCTGCCCATCAACAACTGGGATGCCGAGTATGAGCGCGTCAACCTGGGCGGTATCACGTGCGACGGACAGGATTACTACAGCCAGGAAGCCCACATCAACAGCGTATTTATGCCCAAAACACGCAAGTTGCAGTACCTTGGTTTTTTCCATACGGGGGCCTATCAGGAAGTGTTGAGCGGCTACGGCGGCATTCACCACTGCTTATTGCCTTCACCCAAGCACGTGCTGATACGGCGCAACCGTGATGAAACGTTCAATTTTGAGGTTTTCGGCGAAGAACAGAACAGCAAGCAGGTGCTGCGGCTCCTGGGGTATCAATAGAGACGCTGGGCGTCGCTATTGATACCTGGCCGGTAAGACGGACAGCAAGAATACCAACCGTGTCACTGGGTAGTTTTACATTCGAAATATCGGTGACATAGTTGGGGTTACACTACCCATTGCAACAAAAACAAACAGCAATATTTTAATAAGCAACTTCATACTTACTTTTCCAATACAGTGATGATTTCACTTAATCGTTTTTTCTGGATTGGCTAATTCAAATATGATTTTGCGAGAATGAAAAGCATGTCTTAGTAGATGTCTCATTTCAACCTATTCTGATACTTTCCAACTCCCGTTTAATAAAAACAGCACAAGCACTCTTTCTGTCAGAGTATTCCATCTTTTCGGTAGTGCCTTTATCGGCATCTAAAAAACCTACCACATATTTCCGATCGTTTTGTATAAAGAAGAACCAACCTGAATCAACTCGTTTATCTTCTGACCATTGCAACCATTGATCTGCATACTGCGGATGTTGTTCCAACGCTTCTTTTATTGAGTTCTCATTGATATCGCTATGCGATTCAAAATAGCCGGTATTTCGCAACAGGGAGTATATAGACTGATTATTGTCAGAACTGTAAAACCTTTCTAGAAGACTTAATATTC
>NZ_FOLL01000037.1 GCF_900112315.1 Parapedobacter composti
CCAAGTAAGAGTAACAGAATCAACGGTTTTACTGGACTAAAGCACTTGCACATAACAAGGGTTTGGCGTAACGGGGGGCGGACGTGCTTCGTACCAACATTATTGCTAAATTGGAGCGTTCGTGCTTCGTATCAAGTGCAGTGCTAAATGCCCCCACTACGCCAAGCCCCGAGCCGTTGGCAGCAAGGCTAAACGACCGCACAGTCCGACACTTGAAAAAGCCAACGAACGCCTGTCATACACGCAGTGAACAGTCGATCGCTGACTTTTAGAAAAAATTATCCCGACAGACAACCGTTCAGACTTTCTGACAACAGTTTCAATTTCCCGACCTTTTCAAAATCACATTTCGTAACCGTTCTTCGTGTTCATCGCCCCAATCTTCCAATGCAGAAATGACGGGAATTAACGACTTTCCGAAATCGGTAAGGCTATATTCCACTTTGGGTGGGACAACAGGATAGATAACTTTTGTAATTAGTTCGTGTTCTTCCAACTCACAAATATTTCTTCATTTTCTGAAATCAGTTTTTCAAATTTGTTTAGCCATTTAATTGGGTTAGTCGCAAAATCGCAATGGTGTGAAAAGAAATCGGGCAACTTGGCATAAGGCAGTTTTAGTATTCTGTTTATGAGTTCCTGACAATAAGTATCATTATCTTTTACATCTTCTACTAAAATATCACACAAAGCATTTTCAGACTGCTCTTTTGGAACTGCCGTTTGTTCGGGAAATTGAACGGTATGCTTTATTTGAAATTTCGTTAGCATTGTGGATTTAGTATTGAGAAAAGCGTTTAAGGTTGAAACTTTTTAAAAATTGTCGTAGCAATGTGTCCGCCAAAACCAAAAGTGTTACTCATTGCGTAGTTCACTTGTCGTTGTTGTGATTGGTGCAAGGTCAGGTTAAATATGTCCTTAAATTCGGGTTCAATATCCACCGAATTGATTGTTGGCGGAATAATGTTGCTCTGAACAGCTTTAATACAGGCAATGGCTTCAACAGCTCCAGCAGCACCTAATAGGTGTCCCGTCATTGATTTTGTTGCACTAATGTTTAGTTTGCTTTGTCTGCCGAAAACTCTTTCTACCGCTTTTAATTCGCTGGTGTCTCCTTGCGGTGTTGATGTGGCGTGTGTGTTCAGATAATCTATTTCATTGGCAGAAATATTTGCGTCTTCCAACGCTGCAAGCATACCTAAATATGCTCCCTCTCCCTCCGGGTGTGTACCTGTTAAATGGTAAGCATCGGCAGCCATACCACCACCTGCAATTTCGGCAATGATTGGCGCATTCCGTTTTATGGCGTGTTCGTAGCTTTCCAAAATAATTGCACCTGCTCCCTCGCCCATAACAAAACCGTCCCTGTTGGTGTCAAACGGACGTGATGCAATTTGCGGATTTTCATTGAGCGTTGATAGTGCTTTTGAAGCGTTGAACCCACCAACGGAACTTTCGGTTATCGGAGCTTCTGAACCGCCTGTAATCATCATATCGGCTTTGCCCCAACGGATATAATTAAACGCATCAATAATGGCGGTATTTGAAGTAGCACAAGCTGAAACAGTTGTGTAATTAATACCCCTTAAACCGTATTTAATTGAGATAACACCCGAAGCAATATCAACTATCATCTTCGGAATAAAGAAAGGGCTAAAACGGGGTGTTCCGTCGCCTTGTGCAAATTCAGTAACTTGTTGCTGAAAGGTATTTATACCTCCATTGCCTGAACCCCAAATAACACCAATACGGTTTTTGTTCAATGTTTCAAAATTGATGTTTGCGTTTTTAACCGCTTCTTCAACAGAAATTAAGGCGTACTGCGTAAAAAAATCGTACTTTCTTGCTTCTGCTTTTTCAATGTGGTTTAACGGGTCAAATCCTTTAAGCTCGCAAGCAAATTTTGTTTTGAATTTTGATGTGTCAAATTTGGTAATGGGTGCAGCTCCGCTAATACCATTCACCAATGATTGCCAAAATTCATCAACGCTAATTCCTATGGGCGTTATGGCACCCAGCCCTGTTATAACTACTCTTTTCATTCTTTAACGATCTTATCGACAAGTTTCTCAATCCGTGGAGCAATAATTAGAATACAAGGCACCGCAATTACATAAGCTAAAAACCACGATTTACCCCATACTTTAAAAAAATTTACCCCTTTTAAATCTGTATTTATGAGGATAATTAAGCAGGAAATCAACCCTGTTGTTATAATTCCCATCATCAGTGCAAATAAAATTTTTTTCTTCATCTATCGTTCAATATTTGTTTTAAATAGGTTAGATATTCCTTTTGCAATCAATCTGGATTTATCTTCATTCCAGATTTCGCATTGTGCATTGATAAACTGTTTTCCACGCTTGATGATTTTAGTTTCTGCAATGATTTTTTCTCCATTCTTTGCTATGGAAAAATAGTCAATCACATTATTAATGGTGGTAAAAAATACAGGTTCATTTAATGAAAACATGGTGGCTCCCAATATATCATCCATTATAGCTGCAGTAACTCCGCCATGAAGGTTTCCGATAGGGTTCAACCATTCTGACCTTATGGTGTATTGAAATTCCAGCTGTCCTTCTTCTACAGTAAGTATAACCGGATTTAACCAACGCATAAACGGAGAGGGCGTGTCGGTAAATTCTTTGCCAATGTCATCTTTCAATTGTTTCAATCTGTCCATATTTATTTTAGAATTAAATCGTTAATATCAATTGAGATTAGGAGTGGCTCTGGTTTTAAAGATGTATTATCATCTAATCTTTTAAATACCCTTCGTTTCATTGGGAACATTAAACCATCAATTTCAGTATAGTCATTCAAATAATGTGCGGCTCCGCCTTTGCCCATTATTTCTGCATTGTAATCATGTCTAACGATTAAGCCATTCTCATTTATGTAAAATATTTGCTGTTTATTATGTGTAGTTATATAATCCGGAAATGTGACTTGTATTCTACGCAAGTGGATACCATCTTCAGACCAAATATCTAATTCCTTTATATTATAATCCTTAGACATAAAAATGAATGGTATATTGAAATAATTCCACATAGCGTAACTGGCAAAGTACACTGCTTGTAGAAGTGTCCATTTCGAATCTCTATCAAAACCAATGAATGATTGACGAGGATGATAAAGCTCTTCTATTAGCGTATTATTCTCTCGATTAAATATTCTTACTAAGTTGGGCTCGTATGTAGAATACCAATTTTTATCAATCGGAATATATCGGACAAATTGAGCTTTTGTATAGATTTCGATTTGTGTATTATTGAAAAGTCCGGGATGTCCTTTCTTTTGCCAATTAATTCCGTCTATATTTGCTACAACAGTTATTCGATCAACGGCACTCCAAAGTTCCATTCCCCCGTAGGCTTTGATTATTTTATTTCGTAAAGCATTCATCATTATTCTTGGCTCAAAGTGTTTCAATAATTTTCAATACTGTTTTTCGTTGTTCATATTGCCTGAGTTCATAAAATCCTCCAGTTCTATATAAATCGGGCATGTTGATTAAAATTTTTCATTCTTTTTTATAATATACCAATCGGTATATTTTTATTCAAAAAAATTACGATGCTAAATCTTTTTCTATGATGGATTTAATCCTATTGGCTGAGATTTGAAAATACTTTGGGTCGTTCATCGTTTTGGCTAATAAGATATTTCCTTCCATTAGTGTAAAAATTGTTGCAGCGTATTCTTCAGAATTGACATCAGCTTTGAACTCATTTCTTGCTTGTCCTTCTTCAATAGTTTGCTGTAATATTTTCATAAAACGTTGCATACTTTTACGAACGGCATCTCTTAAATAATGCAGGTGGTCGTCTGCTTCAACGGCTGCATTAAGCATTGGGCAGCCACCTACTTTAAAAACGGTTTCCCAATTTTGAACATAAAAATTAGCATAGGCCATTAATGCAGATTTGGCAGAGTGGGTATGTTTCATCAACGCACTTATCTTTTCCATTAACGATGAAAAATTATGTTCATAAGCCGCAATGGCCAATTCTTTTTTATTTGCAAAATTACCATAGATAGCACCCTTTGTTAATTTTGTTGCATTTTGTATATCAGACAAAGAGGTACTATCATACCCCCTTGTGTTAAATATTGCTGAGGACCTTTCTATAATAAATTGTCGAGTTCTTTCTGCCTTTGTCATCTCAGTTTTCAATATTAAAATAATGAAATCAGATGCAAATATAAGTAAAATATACCGAATAGTATATTTTTTAGATGAAAAATTTTAATTGATGTATTGTTCCACTGCCTTATCCAATTCCTCACTAATTACTTTAGCGTAAATCTGCGTAATGCCAATATCTGAATGGTCTAACAGCTTTGAAACATATTCTATCCGCATACCGTTGTTTAAAGCATTTGTAGCGAATGTATGACGGCTTAAATGGAAAGATAAGCTAAACGGCAACTCCATATCCTTACCCAATCTACGCAACTTCTGACCGCATAGGATATTTTTTGCATTGATGATATATGCCTGATAATCGGTATCGGCATCAAACCTTTCTACATCTTCCAATATCGGAAAAACAAAATCGCTTGGTTGTGATATGGCTGTTTTGTATTGGTTCAGAATATCTATTGCCGTCTGACCTATTTTAAAATTGTGGTTTCTTCCTGTTTTGCGAATGGTCTTTGTAATGCGTTGTTCTTTCTCGTTATAGTTTTCCCATTTCAAACTCACGACATCACTAAAACGCAAACCACCTGCATACACCGAAAAAATGAACATATCCCTAAATACTTCGTCTTTTCCTGTATATTCAATTTTGAAATTGCGTAGCTTTTCTACCTGTTCTTTGCTCAAAAATAATCGTTTGCCTTTATCACGTTTTACCCGAACTTTTGAAAACGGATAAATGCTTTCTTCAATTACATCTTCCCTTTGTGCATCACGGAACATTACGGATAAAATCAATAAAGAATAGTGTACCGTAGTTGCTCCGTTTTTCAAATTGTTGGACATATGATTGATGTAATCTTTCAGCATCGTAACGGTAATATCATCAAAATATACTTCCCTGTGCCCGATAAATTTTTCAAACTTGGCTACATACTGTTTGTAGTTCCTGTAAGTGGCAACCGAAACCGTTCCTTTGATACGCTCGCAACGGTTGTAAGCATATTCAAAGAAGTTTGCCATATCCTTACCTTTTATTGCTTCTTTGAGTTTTCGGGCTGATACGGATTTTCTTTTGCGTTCGTGGTCTGCAACCGTTCCCTCTGCATCTGCTACCTTTTGAGAAATAAAGGCATTCATTCTTGCACTGTTGGCGTGGTTCTTCTTTATCTTCTGCTTATCATCGTCCCATTCGTTGCGTTTCAGCTTTACGCCTGTTGCTACAAATTTGGCTTTTCTATCCTTTATAACCCTTATGTATAAAGGGCTATGACCTGTTTTATCTTCTTGGTTTGTCCGAAGCACTAATTTTATCGAAGCCATAAGAAAAAGTATTATATTTGTTGTACTAAAAAAAACAATCGAGTGCAAAACAATGAAACCCTTTATAAATCAGCTATTTCAAAGCGGTGCAACCTGATACAAAGGTACAACATTTGGTACAACAAACCTAACATTTCGTTGCGTTTTTCTGCGTTATTCTGTTCTTGTTTATTTTATAACTTATTGATAATTATGTATTTGAGTGCAAAAGGCGACATACGATTTAACACTTTTAATAACAAGGTATTGCCAAAATGGGGGCTGATGGAAGTAAATCCACTGATGTACTTCCATCAGCTTTTGTACTATATTTGAACTGATGGCTTTCAAATGCCCCACTTCGGCAATACCCAAACGTTGGCAACAAGCTAAACAAGCTCAACTAAAATGAATCCTAATGAAAAAAATAAAATCCATTATATAGAACGGCTCAATAAAGTTTTTGATTATATAGACGAAAACATTGATGCTCAATTAAACCTTGACGACTTGGCTAAGGTATCCCATTTCTCAAAATTTCATTTTTCAAGAATATTTAGTGCCTTGGTGGGCGAAACACCTTTTAAATTTATTCAAAGAATCAGATTAGAGCGCGCAAATTATCTATTGCGACTAAAGCCAAAAGCTAAGATTACTGAAATTGCATTCGAATGCGGTTTTAACGATTTAGCTGTTTTTTCACGCCAGTTTACTTTGCACTTCAACATCTCACCCACCGCATTTAAAAAACAAAACATACAACAGAGCAATATTCATCAAACTTCTTCTTTCAAAGCCAAATACTTTTGTTCCGAACTTAAAATTTATAGAGATATGGAACAGTTAGTTGAAGCAAACATTCGATCATTACCTGAAAAAACTATCGCTTATATCAAGCATATCGGTTCATATAGGCAAAATGCAGATATTTACGAAAAGCTGTTTAACCAACTCTATGATTGGGCAGGAAAGAACAGCTTACTTAAACACCATCCTGAATCCATTGTCATCCATTACGATGACCCCGAGTTAACACCGGAGGACAAGCAGCGAATGAATGTATGCATTACTGTTCCTGAAGATACCGAAGTAAACGGTAGCATAGGGAAAACCACGATACCTTATGGCAAATATTATGTGGCCAAATTTAAGCTGAAACCTCAAGAGATTCCAATGGCCTGGAATTGGATTTACGGGGAGGGAATTCCTTCAATTGGATATCATCCAATTGATAAAATTCCTTATCAAGTTTATCCCGAACCACCTAAAGAAGGGATACTTACCATAGTTTTCTGTATACCTGTGAAAAAGAATTAAAACAAAATAGATTATGGTAAAAGTCACAGTAGAAGCAGATTGCGGTAATGCCCCAAGGAAGGAATTTCTAAAACAGTTTCACATTGCTTTAGCTAATAGCGATAGCACCTTTGTAATAGAAAACATCACAGACAATATCCATTGGGAAATTGTTGGGAACCATACGATTACCAATAAGGAGGAATTTGAAAAAAGAATATTGGATAGCCCGTTGTGGAATGTGAAAGAACTTGTCATAGATGCCATTATAACCCATGGAAACGAAGCTTCTGCAAATGGAACTGTGGTTACATCAGATGATTTAAAATTTGCGTTTTGTAATGTGTATAAGTTTAAAGGCTTTAAGGGGACACTCCTAAAATCTATACAGACATATCTTATTGAATTTTGAAAAAAGCCAGTTGCCAACATTGTATAAGCGTAATGCGGACTGTATGGCTAAAACTGAGTATCTTTGCGCCTAAGAAACTTTACGGTGGGCGGACAGTAAATCGCTCCGAAATCCCGCACTACGCTTATACTTGGCCGTTGGCAGCAAGGCTAAACGACCGCACAGTCCGACACTTGAAAAAGCCAACGAACGACTGTCATACACGCAGTGAACAGTCGATCGCTGACTTTTAGAAAAAATTATCCCGACAGACAACCGTTCAGACTTTCTGACAACAGTTTCAATTTCCCGACCTTTTCAAAATCACATTTCGTAACCGTTCTTCGTGTTCATCGCCCCAATCTCCCAATGCAGAAATGACGGGAATTAACGACTTTCCGAAATCGGTAAGGCTATATTCCACTTTGGGTGGGACAACAGGATAGATAACTTTTGTAATTAGTTCGTGTTCTTCCAATTCTTTTAACTGTATCCGCCCGACCAACTGCATATTTTCTGAGTATCCGCCCGACCAACTGCATATTTTCTGATTAATTGATCGTCTTTAGCTTTACGCCCAAAATAATATATTTATGAAAGAGCGTAGAGATTACA
>NZ_FOLL01000011.1 GCF_900112315.1 Parapedobacter composti
TGGCCATCAACCACAAGAACCTGAAAGACCTATATCCACAGAACTATAAGAAAATAGTGCAGCAATCAAACATGTAGTTCATAGGGCGGATACGTCTTAACGTCTATGCATTCTTTTCGCCAACTCACCAACTTAGCCGAAGAGCGGCGTTTGAGATCACCGGCCTGTAACGGATAGGTTCGCCCTGAAAGGATGGGAGGGGGTGGTAAGGGTTAGACTTGGACCGCCGACCAAAAATAATGAGATAGATAAAATGTAAAAGGGGCCGTCTTTTGGACTGCCCCTTTTTGGTATGCGATGTCGCACCCGGTTTCTAGCGCACGGGGAAAGCGGCGCGGTCAACCAGCTTAGGGAACTCAACCTGAGTGGTTAATTCCAGTCTAAAAGTTAGTGAAGTACCAGCAGGTTGTGTGACGGTATAGTTCACGGTACGCGTGTGTTCAACCCCTGTACTTTGATTGGACTCGTCAAAAGTCTGGATAGTCGTAAAATCGCCGTTTCCTTCACGCAGCTTCAGTACAAGCGATTTTGCAGGGTCGCTCGCGACGTTTACATACCTCAAGGTTATCGTTAGCTCAGTGTCTGTTGTCGGGGCAGTAGCCGACACGGGCGAAACCGTAATGAACGCGTTGGTAGAAGTGGAGGTCCCGATCTTTTCATAAGAGGGGCCTACGGCGTTTTTTTCGCAGGCGCCAACGGTCGCTGCAAAAACAAATAATGTAAATAGTCTTATATAAGATTTCATAGTCATCATGGTTATTAATTTTGATCCCACCAGATTCTGTCCAGCAAATTAACCCTTGGCACATTGTCTGAGTTGGTTGTGAACTCACTTGAAGGATACTGCAATCTTCTGCTGAACTGCCCATTCAGGTCCGGGTTTAATTGATCGGGTATGGTCATATCCGCATAGTTGAAATCATACCGTCGGGCATCGTTCCAGGTTTCGGGGCTCAGGTACAAGGCTACGTACTTTTCCTTCATGATCAAGTCAAGTGTGATGTCTTCTTCTCCTACTGAAACTGCAGGGTTATTGATGTAAGCGTCCCGTTCTGCCGCCGAGACCGCTAACATATCCATGTGCGCCCGGATTCCGGCAAGGTAGGCGGTATATGCGGCAAACTTATTATCAAGAGCCAGATGTGCCTCGGCTTCAATGAACTTCTGCTCGGCAAATGTCATGACCAATACCGGGGAGGTCCTGTCGGCATAAAAAGTGCCCTCCACCAATGTGGAGGCATCCAGTCGGAGATCGACAACGTCAGGATCACGCCCTGCACCGTTTCGGGTACCCCGAAAAGTGCCATGCTGGGTTCTGCTAAACATAAATTCCATACGGGGGTCAACTACGCCAAAGGTGGTGCCATCCATAGCCTCCACAATTTGCTGCGATATCCAACCATCCAGCACCAATCCGGCCTGGTTAATGGCCACAGCTCCCCACGGATTCCGGACTTCATTCGTATACGTCACTTTAGCATCATCGGCATTACTCTCCAGGCCATTGGCAATAGCGGCCAGTACGGCATTCGGGTCGTAAGACGAGGTTTTACTTAAATGATTCAGATAACGTGCCCGCAGTGCATGGCCTACTTTAATCCATTGCGATAGGTTGCCGCCAAACACGAAGTCATCTTCCCCCATGATGAGTGTGGTGGTGGTTTGCTGCAGATTGGCGATACCATCGGTTAACAGGGTAAATATTTCCGTGTAAAGCTGCTGCCCGTCATCATACGTGGGTTTGAGCGTCTGCACAAAAAAGGCATCTGAATACGGTACGCTGTTCCAGGCGTCCACCAAAAGCGCCAGGTTAATAGCCTTCATGATTTTAGCGGCACCTACATAGTTGGGTGCCCCCTGCTCTTCGGCCATCAGCTCCATATCGCTCAGGTTACTCAGAACATTATAAATGTTCACCCATGTCGTGTTCGCATTGATCTCCTGATGGGTATCGGTATTTCCGCCTGCATTGGGGCCGGCCAGGTATTGTACAAAATACGAGGTATGATATCCCATACTTGCCGTGTTAGAGGCGGTTCGTATACTGGCGACAGACATCAACCCTTTAACGGGAACCGCAGTCGGGTTATTCGGATCGGTATTAACATCCAGGTAATTCTCGCAACTTGTGAAAACCCCTGTGATGATTAATAATATAAAGATTCTTAGTTTCATATTTTTAAACATTAGAGGGTAAGATTTAAAGAAAAGAACATGCTTCTGGCACCGGGATAACCCATACCGGTGAGGGCGGTAGCATTACTGCCTGCACCGGTGGAGTAGGATTCCGGATCGAAATTACGCCAGGGCGTCCATAAAATAACATTGTTTACGGATGCGGAAACCGATAAGCCTTTCAGGTTTAGTGGGGTAATCCACCGCGTTGGCAGGTTATAGGCAAGCGTTGCGTTACGCAACTTGATATAAGAAGCGTCATACACGAAGTTTTCTGACATCACCCGATGAATATTCCGGTAATAGCCAGCGGCATAATCTCTTCCGTCTGGACCAAGGCCCTGCCCCAGCCAAACCTGTTGGTCATTGGGCTGGCCGTCAGGAGTCACGCCGTCAAATATCACCACATCATTCCTGTCGTTGGTATAGTCAGGCTTCAAGAATGCCGCCAGCCATACACCATACTGGTCAAACTGGTCAATTTTCCAACGGGTATCGATGAGGACAGAAAGAGACACCCCTTTATAGGTGAATGTATTCCGAATGCCGGCCAACCAATTGGGCATGCCGTTTCCGAGTACCATCTGATTGGTCGTATTCATTAGTGGGAATCCTGCAAAACCGCCGGAATTGGCAATTACCTTAGGCCTGTCTTTGTCTAAGTAAATGAGTCCTTCCGGTTGACCGCCCTCATAGTAACGTTGGTACGAGGTCCCATACAGATCGCCATAAGGTCGGCCTTTTGCAATTCTCATGGTTACATGAGAATTCACATAACCGTTCTGCTGTAACAACGTGATGTCGCTAACCCCATCGGCTATATCCACAACCATATTTCTGTTCCGGGTGAAGTTAACTGTAGCATCCCAGCGGAAATTATTTGTTTTAACCGGGGTGCCGTTAAGAATCAGTTCAATACCCTTGTTTTCGATCTCGCCGGCATTGATCCATACCTGCGAATAACCGGTGGTATTGGATACCGGTACGGACAGGATTTGGTCTTTACTGTTGGCCTTGTACCAGGTAAAGTCAATACCTAAGCGGTTCTTAAAAAATTGTAGTTCGGTACCAAATTCAAGGGTAGTGGTCATTTCCGGAACTAATTCATTGCTTCCTCTGCTGGCCGACCGTACATAACCTACCTGGCCATTTAGCGGGAACCCGGTTGCCGTGGTATAGGTGGCTGCCGTTCTGTACGGATCCGTATCTTTACCTACCTGTCCGTAGGCGGCACGTAGTTTTCCATAGTCTAATGCGTTGGGCAGGTTCAGTACCTCATTGAACACGAAACTCATGCTGGCAGAAGGGTAAAAGAATGAGTTATTTCCTTTGGGCAGCGTAGAGGTCCAGTCGTTCCGTGCGGTAAGGTTCAGGAATAAGAAGCCCTTATAATCCAATGAGGCATCCCCGTAAGCACCAATCAACCGCCTTCTATAGGTGTTTTCGGTTATCACATGACGCGTTACATTACTAAAGCTGTAAAAACCTGGTGTTACGAATTCTTCCCCAAAGTTGTAGCTGTAATTGAGGTCTGTTTCAAATAATTCATGCCCGGCCCGCACCGTCGCCCGCAGGTCGGGGGTGATTTCCTTATCGAAGGTTGCGAAGAAGTTAGAGTTTATCACTCGGTTAATAAACCTGCGCTGCTCCATGAAACCGAGGGCGCTAAGGCCGCTGCGATTTTCTCCGGCTATTCCCAACGGCCCGGGTGAAATTTCCTCACGCTTGTCCACGTAAAAATCATGGCCAAACCGATAGGTAAACCGCAGCCAGTCGATAGGCTTGTAGTTAAAGCTCAAGTTGCTGATGGTACGGTCTACGTCGTCCACATAGGTCATGTACTTGGCGTTATACAACGGGTTAGCAGAAAGGATGCCTGCTATCTGGGTGCCATCGGGATTCTCATATTCCCTGATATCCTGCGTATGCGACCAGTACATCAACCGTTCACCCATCGTGGTATGAGGTACCCTGTTGCCACCGGAATTGGAATAATTCACGCTGCCTTCCACGTCAAACTTCTCACTGAACTTCGCCGTTCCCCTCAAACGTGCCGATGTCCTTCCCCAATGGGAGAAAGGAATGATCCCTTCCTGTTTGGTATGGTTAACGGATGTATAAAAGGTAAATGCATCTTTTCCGCCTGACATATTGAAAAAATGATCACGCATGCCGCCCGTCCGGTAGAAGTTCTTATAGTTGTCATAAAAGATATAAGAGGGATCCACCACAGACTGGGCCTCGATAAGCGCCCCTGACGCGGAATACACCCCTCCATCATCTATACCGTACCATCCCCGCCCGTAATTTCTCTGGAATTCCGGAAGTTTATTAATCTCTTCCGCACTGAAGCTGGTCCCTGCGTTGATGGTGAGCCCGCTTCCCGATGCGCCACTTTTGGTCGTGATCACCACGGCTCCGTTTGCAGCCCGCACACCATAAAGACCGGTGGCCGCGGCACCTTTCAGGATGCTGATGGTTTCGATATCATTCGGGTTAATGTCTGCCGCCCTATTACTCATGCCCCGTTGATTCGACGCATTGTCATTGACGCTATTGTCGATCGGAATACCGTCAATAATAAAAAGAGGCTGGTTATCGGCATTGGGATTTAAAGAGGTTAACCCTCTCACTACAATCCTTGCCCCCATGCCCGGGCCACCACCTGTGTTCGTGTCTGCACACCGGCCACCTGTCCCTGTAGGGCCGATACAATGTTGGGCTGCTTCACCTCCGTCAGCTCCTTAGCGCCTACTGATTGCACGGCAAAGCCCAGTGACTTCCTTGACCTTTCGATACCGAGTGAAGTAACCACCACCTCTGACAGCTCGGTAGCATCAGTTGATAGGGAAACATTCACTGTGTTCTGTCCGCCAATAGGGACTTCCTGAGTCTGGAAGCCTATGGAGGAAAACACCAGAATTCCGCCGGATTGGGGAACATCGCTAAGGCGGAAATTGCCATTGGCATCCGTGGCTGTGCTGTTTGTGGTTCCTTTCAGCGTAACGCTGGCACCGGATAGGGCTGTGCCATCATCCGATGACGTCACTTTTCCCGTAATAACGCGGAGCTGCGCAAACACGGCTGGAGGAACGGCCAGCGCCATCAGCAATGACAAAAATAGTAGTTTAGTAGAGTACTTTAGCATAATGAATTGGGGTTTTTTAGTTTGACATAACGTTGTTAATTATGGATTTATTGAATGATAAATTGTTGCTTGAAACCAATTAAGTATAATTTATTGTCTTTTGTAAACCGAGCTACTAATCATGTTTGAATCTTGAGTTTCATCCACGCACAATTCAATTCATGATTCACTTAGTAGAACGTAAAGACACTATCAGTACGCAATACCTTAAAACACAAAAACACACCTCAATCAATCAAACACAGGTTTATATTTATATGGTTTTACAATAATAGAAATTAATTTTAAATCATTTGCATGTTTATGCATGGTTTTTTTAAAAAAAATAACATAATTAATCAACTTTTGGTCGAATAGTGCTGTTTTTTTAATGATTTATGCATCATTGTATGGTAAAATGAGTTGTTACACTAGTTAGCCAGCACTTGGCAATACGAATCTAAACGGCGCGCGCTACCGTCAGGCGCTCCGCAGCCATACGATCATGCATGAGGCAAAGTTAGCTACTCCAGAACAGACTCATCGCCACATGTGCTTACGAGCACACGAAAGAGCCCTTCGTTCTGGCCATCGAAGGCGTGCCTAAATAGGGCACAGGCAACTGACCTCCTCAAGGGTGAACACAAGGCATGGAAACGGGGCCTGTACAGCTTAAGGGCTTGAATCGCAATTTTGGGGTTCAGGCCTTGGATTGATATCAGCCTGTCTGACGGTTTTGCCTTTGTTAATGTGTGCACTCGTGTTTGCTGCGTTTTTTTGCGAGGTTTAAAAATTTTGAACCCGTCATAATTGGTTGATTTTGCTGATTTCTGGCATTAATTAAAAAAACATGCATAAACGTGCATGTTTTTAAAAAATAGTTTTTATACTTGCATGACCAATTTAAACTTTCGCTTTTTCATAAGTAAAAGCATTTGTTTGAGGTGCAGGGGTTGATGTGTATATCGGGGTTGGTATATGCTAATTGTCAACTAAGGATGGTCGTACGGCGGTTAGTTATTGTAGAGCTGCAAGATGAGTGTGAATAAACCAAATTATAGCATAAAATGTTACACCAAATTCTATTTGAACATGAGCAAAACACTACGATGGCTTAGTATCGTTTTGGTTTTTTTAACCCATGGTGTTTACGCGCAGCAAATAACTGTTAGCGGCGTGGTAACCATGCAAGGAACGGGGGAGCCTGCTGCGGGGGCTTCAGTGCAAGTAAAGGGAACGTCTGTGGGAACCAGTACAGGCCAAGATGGTGCTTACAGTATTTCTGTAACCAAGGGGCAAACATTGGTGTTTTCCTTTATCGGTGCGATAGCTGAAGAGCGTGTGGTTGGGGATGACGGCGTCATTAATGTGTCGTTGTCCGAAGACGCGTCGTTGATGGATGAGGTGGTTGTAACGGCGCTTGGCATCGAACGTGATCGGAAAACGCTCACATACTCGGTGCAGAACATCAAAGGGGATGACATGCGGGCTGCCAATCAGCCTAATCTGATCAATGCGCTTCAAGGGCAAATTGCGGGCGCGCAGATTTCCTCGTCAGGCGGGTCCCCTGGTTTGCCATCGGAGATCATTTTGCGGGGTTCAACTACACTTACCGGAGACAATCAACCGTTGTTTATCGTAGATGGCATCCGGGTGAACAATTCATCATCTAATTTTACTGTTAACCGGATTGCTGACATCAATCCAGAGGATATTGAAGATATTTCCATTTTGAAAGGTGCCGCAGCAGCGGCATTGTATGGTATCGATGCAGCTTCGGGGGCAATTATTATCACCACAAAGAAAGGTAGACAGGGTGTTCTCCAGGTTAACGGGGCATACCGATCTTTTGTGGAGACACTGGGCCGGACGCCTCGACAGCAAGGTGTATATACAGTGGGACTCGGCGGAACCTACGACGAATCGTCCGGTAGTTCGTGGGGTAGGAAGTTCCGCTACGATGAGCCGGTATACAATAATATCGACCGTTTTTTTGAAACAGGGCTTACGCATGATTTGAATCTTAATGTCAATGGTGGTAGTGAGCGGCTGCAATACTACGTGTCTGGAGGATATCGCAATGCCGGCTCTACCATACCCAATACGGAACAGGAGCGGATTTCACTATTGGTTAAAGGTACGGCTAAGTTGAGCACGAAAATGACGCTGACTACATCGGCTAATTACGTGAAAAATAATATTCAAGAGGGTCTGGGCGGTGCAAGTGCTGGTGGTTGGATCAATAGCATATTGACTTATCCGTTGATGTATGATATCTTGCAGTACCAGCATCCCAACGGAGAACCTTACTATGTTTATCAAGAGCAGGAAGATCCGAGAAATGCCCGAATATCGCCGATGTGGGGCGTGATGAAAAATCCACGCAATAATAATGTGGATCGGGTGATTATAAATGGAAACCTAGACTACAAGCCGTTGGATTGGATAACCCTTTCGTACAGATTGGGTCAGGATTATACCAATTCAAGTTATCGTACAGTGACGATGCCGGGCACTCCGGGAACCTATTTCGACGGGCGGGTTACGGACAGCAAAGGGATTACTAAATTTGTCACATCTACGTTCAATTCAACATTCGACCGTACATTCTGGGATGATTTCAGGGCTACATTTATCCTGGGCTTCAATAGCGAGTATTACGATGGGCATACACTGGCTTACGCAGCAAATAATTTTCTGGTACGAGATATCCCTTCGCCGAACGTCGTGGAGCGGAATGACCTCAGTTTGACTGAAAGCTGGTTGCGACGACAGCGATATGCTGTTTATGGAGACTTCAGGGTGGAATACAAGAACTTATTATCACTCGGTATTACCGGGCGTAATGATTGGTCGTCGACATTACCCAAGCACTCCAGAACGTTTTATTCACCCTCCTACTCGGGAAGCTTTACTTATAGTGAACTGTTTAATCCGGATGACTGGTACGGGAAACTGAGAGTGAGCTACGCCAGAGTGGGTAAGGATGCTCCGATATATCGTACGAACACAAACCTCAATCAGGTGGTGACAGTAGGAGGCGGTTTTTCGGTTAACGCTACAGGAGGCAATCCGGATTTGAAGCCGGAATTGACATCGGAACTTGAGGTAGGCACAGAGTTGAGTTTTTTCCGTGGACGACTGAACATGGATTTCACGCGCTATGTGAAGGAAACAAAAGATATGATCATGACTCCTCGGGTGCCATTACCTTCTGGTTACGTGATCAAAACATTTAACCTCGGCTCGCTGAGAAATAAAGGGGTTGAACTGTCGGTCAATGCTATCCCGATAAGAAATCAGGACTTTACATGGAGTACCACCGTTAATGGTTGGCGGAATACATCGGAGATGCTGGAGTTTGCAGGTGATATCGTAACATTCAAATATACAAATGCACAACTTAATGCAGGAGTAGCGGCTACTACGCTAGGCGATGCAGTGTTAGGCATTGTAGGTACGGATTATCAGCGCACGGAAGAAGGCTACGTAATTGTCGGCGATGATGGTTATCCGCTAATTGATGGAACGGAACGATATATTGGGAACCGCGAACCGGAATTCAATATTGGCTGGTTGAACAAATTGTCGTACAAAGGGTTTAATCTTTCTTTCATGTGGGACTTCCGTTTCGGAGGCGATATCTTGAATGCCTCAAGGCAGCGGATGATGTCTGTTGGTACGGCGTATGATATTGGTGTTTGGCGGGATAGGGAGTTCGTCTTTAATGGTGTTGTGGCTCAGCAGGATGGATCATACATAAAGAATGCTACCCCCGTGGTGCTGGATTATAGTTTCTTTGCAAATAATTATTATCAGGTAGGAACGAACTTCGTGGAAAAGGTAAATTGGGCTCGGGTTCGATTCATTACACTGGGTTACTCGTTGCCTAAAGCTTGGGCGGCCAGATTGGGGGTGAGTAACCTAGGTTTGGAGCTTTCCGCCCAGAATCCGATCTTGATTACAAATTATTCTGGGGGTGACCCGGAAGTGAACAGTGCCGGGCCGAACGCAGGTGGAACAGGAGCGAGTACGATGGGTGTTGATAATGGCGCTATTCCATTACCCCGCACGTATTCATTTGGGTTAACGGTTTCATTGTAATGGTATAAATATGAAAAAAATATTCAACAGTATTATAGTTTCGATCCTGACCTTGGGATGCTTGATGTCTTGCAGTTCGCTGGATATTAACGAAGATCCGGTTCAGCCGGTTAGTGTGCCGGTATCGCAGCGGTTGCCAAGCATTCAGGCCAATCTGGCGTATTCATTATATTCGCAGGCTAGGTGGGCCGCCTACCATAGTTATTATGTGACCACACGTTTGGGTAATAGTAATGCGCTGACCGATACCTGGAATTATAACGGCATCACGAGGTTAGGGGCATGGCGTTGGCATTATTTCGATGTGGGGTCGAACATTGTAGGCGATGCGGGCATGTTGGTCAGGGCTAGGGAAGACGGTGCTAATAATTATACGGGCGTGGGTAAGATTTTAGCTGCATTCAGCTTTTTAACGGCGACAGACGTGTTTGGTGACATGCCCTTCAGCGAGGCATACTCTGGTTCGTTCAATCCGGTATATGATACGCAACAGGACGTCTATCGGGGTGTAGAGCGATGGCTTGATGAAGGTATCACGGAGCTAAATAGCGTAGGCCCTGCGGCACCTACTATGAATGGGGCTTCGGATCTCGTTTATTCGGGCGACTATCAGCGTTGGATCTATTTTGCCGAGGCCGTCCGGGCGCGGTTGAAATTGCATACCGCTAATTTTCAGAACGGGTATCAAGCAGTATTAACTTCAGTAGATAAAGCACTGGAAGGGTTTGAAGATGCCATGTTCCGCTACCCAGAAGAGTCGTCATCACCTTGGGAAAAAAACCTTTGGGGAGACACGCGCCCGAATCCAGAATGGCAATTCGCAGATATACGGAATGATTTGGCCAATTCCTTACCTACGGATGTGTTGATGAAAACACTGGCTATCGATGCTGACGCCGGTATTTATGATCCCCGTTTATATAAATTGACTACCCCAGGAGCAAGAAACAATTACTACGGAGCCAGAATGTCTGAAGGGTTGCAAGATCCCAATCTCCCCACTGGCACCACTTATCAGGATTTCGCGAACCTCTACAATGGTTATTGGACATCAGATAACTCACCTTATCCGTATATGATTAAGGAAGAGCTTTATTTCATCAAGGCAGAAGCGCTATTCTATCTTGAGCGATTTGAGGAAGCGTTGAATGCTTATCGGCAAGGCATTGAACACAACCTTCGGCGGTTAGGAGTAGAGGAAGGGCATCTCATCAATTTTATGGGATCCGCGAAAGTTGTGCAACATGCTGACGATCTGCAAATTTCCGATATTATGACGCAGAAATGGTTAGCGTTATACCTCCAAGCGGAATCGTGGGTGGACATCCGTCGATACGGCTATGGTACGCATGCTTACCCGTATCTGTATTATCCTCGATTTGTAACGGCGTGGGGTGGCAGATATATCCAACGTTTGCCGTATGATCCCCAGACCGAATATATTTATAATCCAAAGGAGATTGCTCGTTTGGGCGCAGCGGCGAGGGATTGGGTGTTTACTCCAATCTGGTGGGCTGAGCAGTCAACATTAAAAATGCCATAGGTATGAAGAAGATATATATTTTATTATCAACGTTGTTAGCTGGTTTTTTCGCGGGCTGCGAAAAGAATGATCCGATTACCGAACTGGGAATTTCAAACGGTGAGTATACAGCCGAACTAAGGGTGACATACGATAATACCCGTCCGGCTATCGGCGATACGGTTATCGTAACGGCGTCTACATGGCAGCGTGATGACCGTTATGACAACATAACCTTCTACGAGACGATTTATGAAACGTTTGGATTGGATATTACTCTGGAGCATGGCAGTAATTTCAGAACTGTAGCGGAAACGTATACCACGTTGTCGGTTACTGATACCATACTGGCTAAGCGCGCTTGGCAAACAATATCTCATGATGAACTCATGCAGTATTGGGTCACGAATACGAACAACTACGTCATTCCGGGAGAATATGTAATTACCATGCAGGAAGGAAAGTATCCAAGCAATGGGTCACTTATCGAAGCATTACCGGATAATGAATGGCAAGTTCTAAAAAGCATTGTTGCCTATAACATCAATGGGACGGATTTTGAAGCAATTTTCCCAGACGCACCGGATGAGACGGTATCAGGGGCCACGGTAACTGCAGAGGGGAGGGCTTATGTGCGGAACAACCTTTCCCGGCAAGAGTTGGCGGGATCGGTAACCCAAATTTCCAAATTGGGGACCTATAACGTCGTAATAGAAGTAGAGGCGACAACGCCGACAGGGGCTATCACAGCGACGACAAGAACGTTTACTAACAACCTCTAGTGTTATGAAGAGTTTGAAACTATTGCATATTATTTGTGCCATATTGTTGTTTACAGGATGCGACCGAAACGAGGTGCTTGTTCTGGAACATACGGGCGAACATATCGCCAATTTTGATTTCCCTGAGGGCCAGGTTTATGCCCCAGCCAAAGTGCGGTTGACCAACCGATCGAGAAATGCTGATAGCTTTTTGTGGGAATATGCGGGAGGAAAGACCATTTATACAAACGGCGATACGGTAGACGTATCGCAGTCTGACAAAATGGTTCCTGATACCATCTTATATGAATTGCCTGGAACCTACACGGTCAAGTTGGTCGCTCGGCAAGGCAGCGTAGAGAAGGAAGTATCGAAGTCAGTTACTATTTTAAAACAACAGCCGGAAATCATCGTGCCGGAGAATATAGGCATTTTTTTAGACGTTACCTTTTCGGCGAGGGTGTTCCGTTTTCCAGGCCGAGATATAGCTTACGAATGGGACTTTGGAGAGGCCGGAACGTCTACCTTGCCGAATCCGACGGTACAGTTCGAGACGGAAGGGGAACACGTGATAAAGCTGACAGTTAATGACGGTGAAGAGACGTTGTCAACCGAAACAACCATATGGGTTCAGGGAGAATTAGCGAAAACCATCTATTTCACCGACGCGCTCACCCGTCGTATTTATCGCTATAAATTGACAACCCAAACGGAATCGGAAGTGGAGTGGATCGGTGTAACCACGGGATATAATCCTTTTGGACTATCGGTAAAGGGAGACAAGTTATATTTGTCTGAGACGGGCCTTGGTACTCGGTTTTCGTCGGGTGACGCAGCAAGGGCCGATGGTGTCCTGAAGTCCTTTAATTTGGATGGTACTGGGGAGAACCTTATTACCCGGCCGGTGGCTACATCGCTTGATTACCGCGATGACCCATGGATGAATACGGTAGATCGATATGGCAATATCTGGTGGACATGCCGGAACTGGGGCGTTCGAGTCATTAACGCTTCGTCATCGGAGGCGGCTTATCCGTCACCAAGGTTTAACATTAATGCAACAATTGCGGGTGAAGCTACCACTACGTATTTTGCTTCAGACATTAAAGAAGTGGGCAATGAAATATGGGTATCCTATGCAGGTACGACCGGTAAAGGGATCTATAAATTTGGCTATGACGGCGCCTATATCGGCAAAATTGGAGGTGAGATAGCCAAGCATGCCGTACGTGCATTTGTGGTGGATCATGTAAACGGTCATATTTATTTTGCTACTAACCGTGCAGATGAGGGGCGCGCCTTAGGGCTTTATCGCACAAACTTAGATGGATCCGGTATTGTGGCTGTGGATAACCATTGGACAATGAACATTGGAGCCGGCGGCTATAGTGATCAAGGGGCAGCCGGTGAATATGTCTACATCACAAATATTGATATCGTAGTGGATGAAAACGGCGAGGGATACTTATATTACCCTTATCGAGCGATAAGCGATGTATATGGCTCGGGCAATCCGCCCACCTTAGGGGCATCTGCCGCCAACTCGGGGATCAAGCGTTATAATTTGAATGGTACTGAACCTGCTACATTCTTGCTGAAGGGATATGCGCCCTATGGCATGGCAGTCGATCAGGTGAAACGGTAAATTGTATTATGAAAAAGAATCTGATTTTATTTCTCGCTGTGGCTGTTTTAGCTTCTTGCTCCAAAGAAGTAATCTGGGTGCCCGACGGGTATGTCCTTGGAGGCGAAAAGCCGACTGGCGAATATGTGCCAGACGAGCAATTCAAGCGGGTGGCGTACTGTTATCATAACACGGCGCCTACATCCTTTGATACATCAAAACTGGACTATGTCACTCACCTCCATTTCGCCTTTCTGAATCCAAGGGAGGACGGCACTTTGCAAGCATTGGCTAATTTGGGTAATTTTCAAGCACTTAAGGAGCTCGCAAAAACCAGGAATGTTAAGACGGCCATCTCGTTGAGCGGTTCTGAAACCGTATTCAGGACGGTTATGGCTAATGCCACAACCCGCAAACAATTTGTGAAGAATGTAGTTGACTTCGCCGTTTTGCATCAGTTAGATGGTGTAGACTTGGACTGGGAGTATCCTAGGGCCAATCAGGGGGGAGATGTAGTACTGCGATTACTTGTCGAGGAGCTTTCGGCAGAATTGCATAGCTGGCATAAGTATCTCAGCATTGCGGTAACAGCAGGGATTTATGCGGGAGCGGTAAGGGACGGTATTACGCCGGAGGCCCTTGACCACGTAGATTTCGTTAACCTCATGGCCTATGACGGTATTGGAACTGATCCGAATAATCCTAATCATCACTCTTCTTTGGGAATGGCAGAGCGTGTGCTGAATATTTGGATGGAGGAAAAGGGATTGCCAAAAGAAAAAGCGGTCTTGGGAATACCCGTCTACGGGAAAAACGCCAATAATGCTTCGATGACTTTTTCCGCGCTACTGACGGCCGGGGCGGATCCGTTGCTGGACGAGTTTATCATCAATAATGTAGCGTATTACTATAATGGCGTAAATACCGTGAAATCCAAAACCCAATTAGCGAAAGATCAGGCGAACGGCGTGATGTTTTGGGAATACAACCAAGATGCACGAGGGGATAATTCATTATTAAAGGCAGCTTATGATGTCGGTCGATAGATATTTGGTTACGCAACAGAAAGCGATAGTGGCAAGCTGGATAAGTTTCGTGCTTTTGATTGTAAGCTGTAATTCAGCGGAACAGTCCAACAGACAGTCGGGAAGCAATTTGGTCGTGTCGGACGCTGTAGAAAAAAATGGCCCAATAGTTCCCGGCGCCGACCAATTGGAGCGCTATCTGCCTTTGCTGGAAGGTAAGAAAGTTGGGCTGATGGGTAATCAGACGTCTGTCGTGGGGCCCGACAAAGAGCACTTGGTGGATGTGCTCCTGGAGAACGGCATTGACCTGAAATTCGCTTTCGCCCCGGAACATGGGTTCCGCGGTAATATTGAACGGGGTGAGAAGGTGTCAAATGAAGTGGATGAACAAACCGGCCTACCGCTTTATTCCTTGTATGGAAAAAATGAGAAGGCAGATTCCATTGTGGCTTCCGTGGATGTCATGATTTTTGACTTGCAAGATGTCGGTGCACGGTTCTATACCTATATCACATCCATGCACCGTGTTATGCAATTGTGCGTAAATAACGGGAAAAAACTGATTGTGCTGGATAGGCCCAACCCCAACGGCGATCAGGTGGACGGGCCGGTGCGAAAGGACGACCGCTTTAAATCCAACGTCAGCTACCATAAGATTGCCATGATTCATGGCCTCACCGTGGGTGAGTTGGCCAAGATGATTAATGGGGAAGGGTGGCTGGACGGCGGTGCCCAATGCGATCTGGAAGTTGTTCCGGTGCAGAACTATGATCATAGCACGCCTTACGAGTTGCCTGTGATTCCTTCGCCCAGTCTTCCGAACCACTTGTCCGTACGGTTGTACATGTCGCTTTGCTTGTTTGAGGGGACTGATATCAGCGTAGGAAGAGGAACGGATTGGCCGTTTCAGGTAGTGGGTTATCCCGATCCGGTATTCGGTGACTTCACTTTTACGCCGGGTACCAAGCCGGGCATGGCCGCGCATGTGGAGCAAAAGGGAAAATTATGTTATGGTATAGACCTCCGTAACCTAGACCCGCAGGAACATACGTTTACTTTGAAATACCTCATCGATTTTTATCAAAAAGCGCCTTTTAAAGATACATTTTTCGCACGCCCGGATTTTTTCGACAAGCTTGCGGGTACGGACGAGCTACGGAAGCAAATTATTGCGGGGTTAACTGAAGCGGAAATACGGGATAGTTGGAAGGCAGATCTGGATGCGTATAAGAAACTTAGGAATAGGTACCTGCTTTATCCAGATGATGTGAATTAGGTGTGTCGCCAGTTGCTTATGATTAGCCGTACAGTACGCATGAGCGCAACCCAGGCATTTTCCATTATATGGCTTATCGTATTGTCGATTTGCTGGCGGTCAGCTGATACTCACGCCCAGCCCTTCCAGTTCGCCCATGTAACCGATACGCATGTGGGGGGGGCTACGGGTGCGGAGGATTTGGAGCGAACCGTGGCCGACATCAATGCCAATCCCAACTTGGACTTTGTCATCCTTTCGGGGGATGTTACGGAGTTCGGTTCCGATGAGGAGCTGGCATTAGCCAAGCAGATATTGGATAAACTGCGTATTCCATGGTACGTGATTCCCGGAAACCACGATACCAATTGGTCGGAAAGCGGGGGCAATAGTTTTCGCAAGGTATTTGGCGGCGAGACATTTGCGTTTGTGCATAAGGGCTATCTTTTTGTAGGTACCAACTCGGGCCCGAACATGCGGATGAGTCCGGGGCAGGTGCCCCGCGAAAACCTGGTATGGATGGACTCGCTGTTTACTGCACATCCGGATAAGGATATGCCGCTGATCTACGTGAACCATTATCCGCAGGATTCTTCGTTAAACAACTGGTTTGAGGCGCTCAACCGCGTAAAGCAGCGCAATGTGCAACTATTCTTCTGTGGCCATGGTCACCAGAACAAGGTGTATGATTTTGAAGGTATTCCGAGCATCATGGGAAGGTCCAACCTACGGGCGAAGGACAGTGTGGGCGGATATAATATCGTGACCATTGCCGACAGGCAGGCTACTTACCAAGAGCGTAACCCGGGAGTAGGCACCAAAGAACCCTGGGCGGTTGTACCGTTGCGCAATAACCACTTTGCATCGGAACGGCGGCTGTATCACCGCCCGGATTATTCGGTGAATACTCGCTATGCTACTGTGCGGGAAGTCTGGTCATTTCAAGATGAAAGCGATATCGGAACAGGCTTAGCTGCCTATAAGCAGCTGGTCATCACCGCCAATACGGCGGGGCAGGTATACGCGCTGGATGCGAATACGGGGCGCAAGGCGTGGAGCTTCCAGACAGGTGGTAAGGTGTATTCCACGCCGGCGGTATGGAAGAATTACGTGGTGGTAGGTTCGTCTGACGGACAGATCTATTGCCTTCATGCCAAAACGGGTAAGCTGCATTGGAAATACGAGGCAGAAAAGGCGGTGTTGGGTTCGCCGTTGGTGCATCAAGGGGTGGCCTACATCGGAGCTTCCGATGGAGAGTTCCGGGCATTCGATATCCGGAAAGGGCGATTGATATGGTCTTTTGAAGAAGTGAAGGGATATGTGTCGGGCAAGCCGCTACTGTACCAAAACACGTTGTACTTTGGTTGTTGGGGGAATGGGTTTTATGCGCTCGACCCGGGAAATGGTCGGCTGAAATGGCAATGGTCAAATGGTGCGGCCAACCGGATGTTATCTCCAGCGGCATGCTACCCCGTGGGGGCCAATGGACGGGTGTTCATCGTTGCACCCGACCGATATATGACGGCATTGGATGCCGGCAGCGGCGTCGAGATTTGGCGTAAGAAAATAGATAGTATACGGGTGCGTGAGTCCATGGGCTTGTCTGAGGATGGTAGCCTGGTGTATGTGAAGACCATGGACGGGCAGGTGCTGGGAATATCCACCGAAGCCGACAGTATGGAGGTTGCGTGGACGTCTAAATTACAACTGCCGTATGAGTTGACACCTTCGGCAATGGTGGCGGATAATGGATTGGTTTTTGTGCCCAGCCATTCGGGGCTAGTAAGCGGGCTGGACGCTGAGGGCGGCGATGTGGCATGGCAATACAAGGTTTCCAATGCGATGGTGAATCCCATGCTCCCGTTGAAAGGGCAGCGCATAGTGGCCAGCACGATGGATGGAAAAGTGGTGTGCCTGAAGTATGGGGCGGAAGAGGACGGAGCATGGATCCGTATCAATCAATTGGGCTATATACCCCAAGGGGTTAAGGTGGCCGTATTGGCGAGTAAAGGGATCAGGAGGGCATCACGCTTTGCGCTGGTGTCGGCCGAAACGGGAGAGCGGGTATTCAGCGCGAAGGCGGGCAGGGATTTTGGGGCTTACGGTCCGTTTACCTCGGCTTACCGCTTGGATTTTTCGGCTTATCAGGATACCGGATTGTATTACCTGGAGGTGGATGATGTACGCTCGCCCCGGTTCCGCATTGCGCCGGATGTGTATAAGGGGGCTGCTGATTTTGCTCTGCGCTACATGCGTCAGCAGCGCACATTGTTTAACCCGTTCTTGAAAGATAGCTGCCATACGCATGACGGGTTTACCTTGTATGCGTCGGCAGCGGGGCTGCCCGACAGTACGCGCATTGATGTGGGCGGTGGCTGGCACGATGCGTCGGATTATTTGCAGTATTCCACCACTTCGGCCAACGCAACGTATCATTTGCTGGCGGCATATCGAGATTTTCCGGGCATTTTTGGCGACCGCAAGCAGGCGAATGGGCTGGATGGGGCCAATGGGCTTGCTGATGTGCTGGACGAGGCGAAATGGGGACTGGATTGGTTGCTGAAGATGCACCCTGAACCGCACCTGCTATTTAACCAGATTGCGGACGACCGTGACCACATGGGCATGCGTATGCCGGGCGAGGATGATTTTTATGGCCGGGGTTTTGAACGCCCGGTGTATTTTGTGAGCGGTGAGCCGCAGCAACGGGGGAAGTTCATGAACAACACGACGGGGACAAGTTCCACGGCGGCCAAATTTACCAGTGCTTTTAATCTGGGAAGTGTGCTGCTGGAAGGTGTAGATGCGGCCTATGCTCAACAACTGCGGGAAAAGGCGGCATCGGCTTATGCGTTTGCCAAGCGGAAGCCGGGAGTAACGCAAACAGCTTCGGTAAAATCGCCTTATATCTACGCGGAAGACAACTGGGTGGATGATATGGAACTGGCCGCGGCTACCCAACTGGCCGTTACGGCGGATAGCCGATTTTTGGAGGAAGCGTTGTCGTATGCGCGGCAGGAAAAAGTAACGCCTTGGATGGAAACGGATACGGCTGCTCATTACCAGTGGTACCCGTTCGTAAACCTGGGGCACTATGAACTGGCGAAGCAACTGGAGGGTGAGCAACGCGAGGAACTCTTAGCTTATTACCGCATGGGTATGGAAAAGGTCTGGGATCGGGCAAAACAGAACGCGTTTTATCGGGGCGTGCCATTTATCTGGTGCAGCAATAACCTGACGGTTTCGTTTGCTATCCAGTGCTTTTGGTATCGAGAGCTAACACAGGATAACACGTACGCGCAGTTGGAACAGGCAAATTTCGATTGGTTGTTTGGCTGCAATCCCTGGGGAACGAGCATGGTATACGGGCTGCCGGCATGGGGTGATACGCCGGTGGATCCGCATTCGGCCTTCACCCGACTGGGAAATTTTCCCATAGACGGTGGGCTGGTGGACGGGCCGGTGTATGGCAACATTTTTGCCAGCTTGATTGGCATCCAGTTGACCCGGCCGGATGCGTATGCGCCGTTCCAGTCGGATTTGGCGGTGTATCACGATGATTATGGGGATTACAGCACCAATGAGCCGACGATGGATGGCACTGCCTCGCTGATTTATCTGCTGGCAGCTAAAGAACAGGAGTCTCAGGAGGGGGCTCAGCCAAAAAAGTAGTGCATGATGCCTATGGCGGTATCATCCGGGGTGATACGGCGCAACGAAAAGTTGCATTGGTGTTTACGGCTGATGAATATGGTGAGGGCGCTTCGTTTATATTGGATGCACTGCACGAACGCGGGGTCAAAGGCGGGTTCTTCTTGACGGGGAACTACCTGCGGGACACGGCGAATGGTGTGGCCATCCGACGGATGGTGAACGACGGGCATTATGTAGGGCCGCATTCGGATAGACATTTGCTTTATTGCGACTGGCAGAAGCGCGACAGCTTATTGGTGAGCAAGGCGGACTTTATGACCGATTTGGCGGCCAATTACCGGGAATTAACGAAGTGGGGCGTTAATAAGCCGGATGCCCGTTTTTTTATACCGCCTTATGAATGGTATAACCGCCAGGTGGTAGCGTGGAGCACTGAGCAAGGTGTGCAACTGGTGAATTTTACGCCCGGCTTGCGCACCGCGGCGGATTATACGTACCCCGAAATGGGTGACCGCTACATGGATTCGGCTGCGCTGTATGAACAGGTGTTGGCTTATGAAGCAAGAACGCCCAATGGGTTAAATGGGTTTATCATATTGGTTCACCTGGGAACGGACGTCAGACGGAAGGATAAGTTTTACCATAAATTGCCCGGACTGATAAAGGAATTGACGGGAAAGGGATATGTTTTTGAGCGGATTGATAAATTAATTCAATAATGCTAAACGTTTTTTTCTTTACTTTAACGACAATTTGTTGAGGGGCAACGTTGGGTTTCGGATATAACTAAATTTTAATATAATAACGAGCGTGAGATGACAAACACTACGGAGAGAGAATCGAATTACCAGGATTTGGATAAAATGTCAGTCGGTGAGCTATTAGCCAATATCAATAAGGAAGACCAGACCGTGGCGCACGCCGTGCAGAAAGCTATTCCTCAAATAGAACGTTTTGTTGAAGCCACGGTAGCGTCAATGAAAGCCGGTGGGCGACTGTTTTACGTGGGTGCAGGCACCAGCGGCCGTTTGGGTATTTTGGATGCATCGGAATGCCCGCCGACGTTCGGTGTTCCATATGATTGGATCATCGGCATCATTGCGGGGGGCGATGTGGCCATCCGCAAGGCAGTGGAGTTTGCGGAGGATGATGAAGAACAGGCCTGGGCTGACCTTCAGGAGTTTGGTATCAACAGTAAGGATGTGGTGGTGGGTATTGCGGCTTCCGGCGGCACACCTTATGTAAAAGGAGCGTTGAAGATGGCTAATGCGGCCGGATTGGTAACGGGGTGCATTGTCTGTAATTCCGATACGGTAATTGCCGCCGAAGCGAAATATCCCATAGAGGTTATCGTAGGCCCTGAATTTGTCACGGGTTCTACAAGAATGAAGGCAGGTACTGCCCAGAAGTTGGTGCTGAACATGATAAGCACTTCGGTGATGATCCAACTGGGCCGTGTAAAGGGAAACAAGATGGTGGATATGCAACTAACCAACAATAAGCTGTTCAGCCGGGGTATCCGCATCATCATGGAAGAAACCGGTATTGATGCCCAGTCCGCTTCGGATTTGCTGGAGAAGTATGGCAGCGTGCGCAAAGCGATTGAGCATTCACGGGTGGCAGACCATTAATTCGATTACGGTATGACGCCTGCTGTTCTGCTTCTTTTTCTGGTAGGTTATTTCGGCCTGTTGCTGGGAGTGGCGTATGTCACTTCCAGGAAGTCGGCTGATAACGCTACGTTTTTTGTTGCCAATAGAAATGCCAAATGGTATATGGTGGCTTTCGGCATGATTGGGACGGCCTTATCGGGCGTTACCTTTATTTCCGTGCCGGGAGCAGTGGGGAAAAGTGATTTCGGTTATTTCCAGTTTATTCTGGGCAATGCGGTGGGCTTTATCATCATTGCTTATGTGCTGCTGCCCTTGTACTACCGGATGAACCTTACCTCCATCTATACTTACCTGGAAGAGCGTTTGGGCCATCGCAGCTACAAGACGGGGGCCATGATCTTTCTGGTGTCGCGAACCATCGGTTCGGCCTTCCGGCTCTACCTGGTGGCCATCATTCTCCAGCGGTTTATTTTTGATGCTTGGAATGTGCCATTTGCGGCGACGATTATTTTATGCTTGCTGCTGATCTGGTTATATACGAACAAAGGGGGGCTAAAGACTATTATCGTGACCGATATGCTGCAGACCTTCTTCCTGCTGCTGGCGGTTATTCTTTCCATCTATTTCATGGCAGATAGCCTTGGCTTGGGGCTGGTGCAGACGATAGAAACGGTAAAGGAAAGCAGCTATTCGCAGATTTTCTTCTGGGAGGATGCATTGGGCAACCGGGCGCATTTCTGGAAGCACTTCATCGGTGGGATATTCGTGACCATTGGCATGACGGGCCTGGATCAGGATCTGATGCAGAAGAATCTCAGCATGAAGACCATCGGGGAAGCGCAGACCAATATGCTCACGTTTACAGGGATTTTCGTGGTGATTAACCTGTTTTTCCTGGCCGTGGGCGCCCTGCTGTATATCTATGCCGGGCAAAACGGTATTGATGTGGCGGCCCTGCCCACGCCGGACTACCTGTATCCGGAAATCGCCCTGCACCATTTGGCCATTTTGCCGGGCATTATTTTCATGATGGGGCTCACAGCAGCCACATTTGCCACCACGGATTCCGCGTTGACGGCCTTGACCACTTCGTTTTGTGTGGACTTCCTCAACTTTAATAAAAAGGCTGACCCCAACGATCGGGCATTGGTAAAAACCCGTAACCGGGTGCATTTCGCGTTTTCGTTGATTATGCTGCTGGTCATCCTCGTGTTCTGGGTAATCAACGACGATTCGGTGGTGAATGCCATCTTCACGGCGGCCAGCTATACCTACGGACCATTACTTGGTTTGTTTGCCTTCGGCATCCTGACCAAGCGGCAGGTAACTGACCGGCTGGTCCCATACATTTGTTTGTTATCGCCTTTATTGTGTTACGTGTTGAATACCTATTTCATTACGCCGTATACAAACTATGCTATCGGGTTCGAATTGATTGTTTATAACGGTATACTTACCTGGCTGATGCTGTGGGCAACTTCTTCTCGTCAATTTATCAAAGGCTGACATCAGACGTCCGTGTCCAGGCCATCCCGTTGGTGATGTTGATGCAGTTATTAAAGAACGGCAATAGAAGGTAAAGGTTAATGCAATTTCTTTGTTGTAACGTCTTATGGTTGGTGATATTGCTTGTGGGAGGGCTGTCAAAATGCCTGGCACAGTCCTGTCGTGAAGCGGGGTTGACACAGCGGCAATCACCCAGCAGCGGTTACCGATGTCCGGTACTTCCCGGAGAGCAGGGGTTGCTCGTTGCCGTCCGGTCAGGAGAGAAACCACTGACCAATACAGAGCGGAGTTTAATCCGTTCAGGAGATACCACGCAACTGCTGCGGGTCATCCAGGATACGGTGGCGGATGAAGCGCGGATACTCCGGGCCGTCTCTGATGATATCGACCCTGACGAACCGTTGTTGCCGTTACTGGTTAAGCGCATGTACCTGGCCGTGACCGATACGCTGCATCCGGGGGTAGGCATCGCCGCACCGCAGGTGGGTATAAGCCGGAACGTGATATGGGTAAAGCGTTTTGATAAACCCGGCGAACCGTTCGAACGCTATCTCAATCCCAGAATTACCTGGCGTTCCAAGCTGTTGCGCAAAGGGCAAGAAGGTTGTTTGTCAATTGCCGATACGCTAGGGCAGGTGCTGCGAAACTATACCATTCGCCTTGTCTACCAAGATATGGAAGGGGTAAAACACGAAGAACTGATAGAAGGCTTCACTGCCGTCATTTTCCAGCACGAAATCGATCATCTTAACGGTATTCTCTTTACCGATCGCATAGCCGAACAGGTATCTCAGACTTATCACCAGGTCAATACCGAAGTGCCGCTGTACCTTGAACAGCGATTGCGCAGGCAATAAGTAATATTTGTACCTAAACCGCGCAGTGTTTGTGCGTTTTAAAGTCTACTAAATCAGTATACATTTGTGCTGTTGCGCTTTTGCGTAATCAAGTGTATAATAAATTAGTTAAGAACATGTACTACAGTAGACTTTACACCTCAGGGACTTGGTCCCAATTTAACAGTGTTTCTCCTTCCGAATCCGGTTATCACTACATGTGCATGCGCATGTGTGGCTGAAGTCTCGACTTCGCGCCTATCCTTTTCCCGATAGTTATTTTTTTAGGTATAAGCCCATGGGGTTCCGTATTGCCTACAATAGGGCATTATAACCCCTTGGTGATGGATTAACAAATACAACAATGATTAAAATACGACATAAGCGATTTGAGACAAGCAGGGTGGTTAGCTTACTTTGGTTCGCACTGCCGCTACTACTCCATGCGCAAGAGACCACTCCATTAATTAACTCTACACTGGAAGGCATCGTTGTGGATGCGGTAACGAAAGAACCGCTTGCTGAGGCGACGATACAGATAGCGGGTGTGACCCATAGCACTAAGACAAACAATAGCGGAGAATTTCAATTTGTAACCGGTCAGAAATTTCCTTATACGCTTATTGTTACGTATATCGGTTACAAGAAGAAAGAAGTAGTCGCCCATGGAAGTCCGATCACGATAGTGTTGGATCCTAATGACGGTGCGATCGATGAGGTGGAAGTAGTCGGCTACACGAAGATGAAAAGAACTTCGTTGACAAGTGCGATACAGGTGGTAAAGGGAGAAGACCTATCACAAGCGCCTTATACGAGCGTCATAGAGAAGCTCCAAGGCCAGGTGCCGGGTTTGCTCATCACGAACGATTCGGGGACACCGGGAACGTCGGTATTGGTGCGATTGAGAGGTACCAACTCAGTAAACAGCGGGAATGAGCCTCTTTATGTCGTGGATGACGTGATTATCAACAGTGATAATCTTCAAGGGTTGAACTTAGGTGGGCAATTGGTCAATCCGCTTTCGGATATCAGTGCTACCGACATTGAATCCATCACGGTGTTGAAGGATGCCAATGCGACGGCCATTTATGGTTCCCGCGGTGCCAATGGCGTTATCCTGATCAAGACTAACCGGGGAAGTAGCCAACGGCCCCGGGTAAATTTCGGTGTACAGACCGGAACGTCGAAAACCCGGAATCTATGGGAGTTGGTGACTGGAGAAGAACATGCCAATATTGTGAATGAGGCGTTCATCAATAACGGTGGACTTTATGAAAACCGTCCATTCCGACCGGTGGAAGAGCATACAGCTGCTTTCCCGGCATGGGGCCTTCCTGAGGAGCAGCAAACGTATGACCGGCTGGGTGCGATTTGGAGAACCGCCGTTTTACAGCGCTACAACCTGTCGGTCTCCGGGGGAGGTGCGAATTCCAATTTCTATGTAGGCGGGGAATATTTGGACCAGCCGTCTACGGTCAAGGCACAGGACTTTTCCCGTTATAGCTTCCGTGTAAACCTCGACCACAAAGTCAGCAATCGGTTGAAGGTGGGAACGAGTAATAACATCTCGACGACACCGCGGAAGCTGATCCGTGTGGGCGATGGCGGAACCGGGCTTTTCCAGGCGGCGTTGCACACACCGACCTTTTTCCCGATATACGACGAAAACGGACTGTATACCACACACTTCACGTTTGACAATGTATATGCCCTGTTGGAAAACACCGACACGAAATCCAATAGCATCAGAAGCGTCAACAACGTCTATGCCGAGCTGAAAATCCTGCCGTCGTTGACGTTCAAGTCAAGCTGGAGCAGCGACTACAACATTTATAAAGAAAGCAACTATTTCAGTACGAAGATGCGATCGGGGCAACCTGCCGGCAGTGCCACGCAGATCAATACCGAGCGGATAACCTTGTCGGCAGATCAATTGCTGAACTATAACGTTTCAACAACGACAAGTGACATCGCGGTTTTCGTAGGGAACAGCTACCAATTTACCGATAAGGCAGGACAGACGGTGACCGGAAGCCAATTCCCCAGTGACCAGCATCGCCAGATTGCTTCGGCAGGGGTAAGGAGTGGAACGACCACCGCGTCGTCCAATAGCCTGCTTTCCTTCTTCGGCGGTGTCAATTTCTCTTACAAAGACCGGTACGTCATTGACGGAACATTCCGGTCGGACGGTTCGTCCCGTATCGGGAAGGACCACCGATGGGGACATTTTCCCGCAGCCGGAATTAACTGGCGGGTGAGCAACGAGCCGTTTTTCCCCCAATCGGACAACTTCAACGAATTGCGGTTGAAGGCGAGCTGGGGGCTGACCGGAAATGCAGCCGTGGATGATTTCCAATCGCTTGGCCTGTGGAGCGGCGGCAGCAACTATGGCGACAACCCCGGCATCGTGCCGTCACAGATGGCCAATGCCGACCTGAAATGGGAGACAACGCGGCAATGGAATCTGGGGATTTCCGGTGTGCTGTTAAAGCAGCGGTTGGATGTTGAAATCAATTACTACGACAAATATACCAAGGATCTGCTGTTGTCCAGCTTTCCGGTACAGGATATCACCGGTTTTTCAAGCATTACCTATAATGCGGGCGAGATCAGCAACAAAGGCATCGAGTTTATCGCAAATTCCGACAATTTAACCAGCAAAACCTTTACCTGGCGCACGACATTCACCATTTCGAGGAATACCAATAAAGTGGAAAAGCTGTTGCAGCCGATCACCGGCGGATACCGGCAGTTCCGTTTGGAAGAAGGACATCCGATTTCGTCGATCTGGGTGCATAAGCAGTTGGGGGTAGACCCTCAGACCGGCAATGTCATCTATGAGGATGTGGATGGCGACGGACAGATCACACAAGCAGACCGCCAATTATTGGGCAGCGTATGGCCCGATTTTGAAGGCGGCTTACGAAACTCGCTTACCTACAAAGGTTTTGATTTGAACATAAATATTACCTATCGTTGGGGTAATCGGCTCTATAATTATACCCGCTATTTTCTTGAATCCGGAGGGGTAAGAGGAACGGAACGGGCAATTCAAAAAAGCCAGCTGAACTATTGGAAAAAGCCTGGGGATACCAATGTGCTGCCCAGGTTGTCTTCTACCACCAACCCAGACGGCAGCAGGAACTACGAGCCGGCCAGTGCCAACAGCTACAGCAGCCGCTTCCTGGAAGATGCGTCGTTCATTCGCCTGAAGGATATCACGCTGGGTTATTCCTTGCCTTCCAGATTGGTCAGATCGATCGGATTTGCCCATGCAAAGGCGACGGTTACCGCAGCCAACCTCATTACGATAACCCAATATTCAGGACCTGATCCGGAGGCCAATTCGCAGACGAACAGCTACCTCGTACAAGGCATGGATTTCAATACCGTGCCGCAACCGATCAGCTTCCTGTTTGGACTAAACGTTACACTTTAATAAACACATACGATGAAACATCAGTTGAACATCTATATATTGCTATTGACATGGTTATTTGCGGTTTCGTGTGAAGGGATTCTGGATTTGGAACCGCAAACCTCCGTTTCCGACGAAGGTGTCATTTCGGATAAAAAGACCTCGTTGGCTGCATTATTCGGGATATACGATAATCTTCAGAGCAGCTACACGTCTACGCTCACGGCATTCAACCTCGCCGGGGATAATGTATACAGTTATGCCAACCCGACAATCATCGTTCCCGACAGGAACGCGGAAGACAATGGCGGAGCACCGTTTTCGTCACTCTACGTGACGGTCAACCGGGCAAACTTCATCATCAAGCGCGTGCCGGATGTGGTGGATAATCAATTGACCGATACCGAGCGTAACCAGATTATCGGCGAAGCCTATTTCCTGCGTGCATTGGCTTATTTCGATCTGGCTCGTTTTTACGGCGGGGTGCAATTGGTGACCGAGCCGACCGAACGCATCGACACCCATAAAGGGGTACGCAGGAGCACGCTGGAGGAAACCTATGCACAGGTGCTTGCGGATTTGAACAAGGCCGAAGAACTCATCACGAATGAAACTGACCGGAGCAGGGCAACGAAGTTTGCCGTGTACGGGCTCAAGGCGCGGTTGTTTCTTTACACGGAGAAGTGGCAGGAGGCGGAGGAATATGCATCCAAGAGCATCACGAACAGCGGTTTTGCATTGGTCAAACCTTTCAGTTCGTTTTATACGGGCCGCCTTTCGCAAGAGTCCCTTTTTGAGGTCATTCATACCACGGTAGACGCCTCTACGTATTGGCGGAGTTGGTTGTCGAAGGACGATGGGGGCAATCAAACATATGTTCCCGAGGCATCGTTGATAACGGCTTTGTCAGATCCCGCGCAAGGCGGCTCGCGCAAAGACATCCTGAAGGAATCCATTCAGGAACCCGGCCTTTACACGGTACAGCTCTATGGAAAGAAAGATGGCACGAGTTCATTATTCGTGCTGCGCATTGCCGAGCAGTATTTGATCCGTGCGGAGGCGAGGGCCAGAAAGACCACTCCCGACCTGGAAGGGGCTGCAAGCGATATCCGCGCCGTTCAAACGAGGGCTGATGTAACGCCGCTGTTCACCGTGACGCCATCAACCACAAATGAAGAAGTGCTGCTGGCCATCGAAAATGAACGTCGGCTGGAGCTGGCCTTCGAAGGCCATCGCTTCAGTGATCTGATCCGGACGGGCAGGGCAGCTGATGTGCTGGGAAGCCATAATCCCTTGTTGAAGGAACCCTATCAGTGGGTATTCCCCATACCGGCGTCGTCGGTTGAAAAAGACCCTGCTTTGGAACAGAATCCAGGATATTGATAACACTAAACAATAAACGATGGAATTTTTACGTAAAACCGGATTAGCTGCCCTATCGATCTTTACCGTAACGGCAGCATTGGCTCAATCGCCCATTAAAGTGAAGGACGGGGAAACCCGGCACGGACCCCAAAACGGCTCGCTATTGATTATTGGTGGAAATGTGGGTGATACGCCTTCGATATGGAGCAAATTCGTGGAGCTGGCGGGAGGCAAGGACAACGCCAATGTGGTGGTGGTCACAGCGGCAGCCGGCGACTCAGCGGCATGGAGCCCGCGGCATATCGAGCAAATCAAGGAAATCACCGGGATACAACGCATTCAACTGCTGCATACCACATCTATCCAGGAAGCCAATACCGAACAGTTTGTCGCCCCGCTGAAAGAGGCGACGGGCGTTTACTTCATCGGTGGAAGGCAGTGGCGCATTGCCGATTATTGCCTCAATACCCTGGCGCATCAGGCGTTTCTGGAGGTGCTTGAACGTGGCGGTGTGTTGGCAGGGAGCTCGGCGGGAGCCAGTATCCAGGGGTCGTTTCTTTGGCGCGGCGATACAAGCGGGCCGCACATCCTCATCGGCGACCATACGCAGGGCTTGGGATTCCTGAAAAACTCGGTTATCGACCAGCACCTGTTGAAAAGGAACCGCCAGTTTGACTTGGTCGATGTAGTCAAAAATACGCCGACACTGATCGGCATCGGATTGGATGAGGCCACTGCTGTCCTCGTTCAACGGGATACCCTGGAGGTCGTCGGCAACTCGTACGTAGCGATTTATGACTACAACACCATTACAGGCAAGGCAGCTGACAAGGCTGCCGGCGGCCGGGAAAACCACCTTGTTTCCAACGGTCCCTTCTTTTTCCTTGGTCACGGCCAGAAATACGACCTGAAAAACCGGTCCGTCATTCAGGAACCACGGCGGAGAAGCCGTGAAGAGCCCGTTTCCGAACAAGAATAAGTTGATAAACAAAAACCCAAAAAATAACCTTAACAGTATGAATCATGGCAATTTCGTTAAACAGTGACCCTGCAGTTTCCTGGAAAGCCTACGAAAAACACATTTTCCGCTTTGCCTTTGTTTATTTTATCCTCCAAGCCGTGCCACTGGATTGGAAATATTATAAACACTTATTTTCGGTCAATTGGCTGAATCCAACTTTCGCCGACCTTTTCAATATCAGCCGGTATACCCCGCAGTTTTTCCGGCAGGCCACTTCCGCTGATTTTTGGGGACTCAATACCCTGGCGGACTGGCTGATCGTCGCCCTTATTGCGGTGATTGCCGCTTTGGTGTGGTATTTCCTCGAAAACCGGAAGCGGATTCAGCCGAACTATCCGGATTTGTATTACCTGCTTCGGGTGATATTGCGCTACCGCCTCGCCCTAGGCGTAATTGCCTACGGGCTCATCAAATTCTTCCCGCTGCAATCGCCCTACCCATCGCTGAGCAATTTCAACACCGACTATGGCGATCTTTCCGCGTGGAAGATTTTTTCGCTGTCCCTGGGTGTTGCGCCCACGTTTGAAGCCGTGCTGGGCGGCCTTGAGATTTTTGCCGGGCTATTGCTGCTGTACCGGGGGACCACAGCCATCGGCGCGTTTATCGTCATTATCTTTCACGGTAACGTGTTCTTGTCGAACTTGGCGTATGAAGGAGGCGAGGCCATCTATAGCCTGTATTTGCTCCACATTGCCGCATTCCTCTTCCTGCATGATGCCGGCCGGATAATCAACCTGTTTTCATTAAACAAGCCTACACAGCCCGATGGCTATAAACCCATTTACACCCATGCCTGGCAGCGTAAGCTGAAAATCGGCCTGAAGTCTGCATTTGTTTTCATCTTCGTTTTTGTCTTCGGATATAAGACTTACGCGGCTTCCAAGGCGAGACCTTATCATTATCCTGTGACACCAGGGTTGTCCGGTGCCCAGGGACTTTACGACGTCAGCGAATTCAGCCGGAATGGACAGCTGCACCCGTATTCCAAAAGAGACACCCTGCGGTGGCAGGATGTGGTGTTTGAAGAATGGGCTACCCTGAGTATCCGGACCGCGGCGAAAGTCGAGCCTTGGCTTGGCGGTATCGAGACCATTCACCGCAACGACAAGGACCGGTTATACGAGCTGGCCGGTACGACCAGCAGGCATTACTATCACTACCACGTCGATAGCGCTTCGAATACCCTTCACCTTGAAAACAAGAATCCGAACTACCTGGATGACCGGTTTCAGCTTCACTATGAACGGCCGGATTCCACTACCATCCAATTGTCGGGAGTGGATTCCCATGGCGATTCGCTGCGTGTCGTACTGCACCGCCTGGACAAAAAGTACCTGTATGAAGAAGCCAAAAAAGGCGGTCGTAGGGGTGGATTGATCTTATAATGGTTACCAATAAATCTTAATAGCATGTCAACAGAAAAATCAATTCAGCCGCAAGCGCCAAAGCCATGGACGCTTATCCAGAAAATCGCTTTCCGGATTGGGTTTATCTATGTGATTTTATTGGTATTCCCAACGGGCATTTTTTCCATCCCTCCCAATTTCAGCTGGTTTCAGCAGTGGTTCAATTACGACTGGACCAACCTGCACTACCGCGATTTATACAGTATAGCACGTTATCAGCCGTCGTTTCCGTCGGTGAGCCAATGGCTGGGGATTCCGCGTTTGGAAGGGCACGGCATCTGGGTTACGCTTTTGGTGATTTCTACGGTCGGTGGGCTTATCTGGAGCCTGATCGACCGTAAACGAAAGGAATACAATACGCTTTATTATTGGTCGTTGGTCATTGCCCGTTTCAGGGCAGGGATCGGCATCATTGGTTTCGGTTTTACCAAGGTATTGCCTGTACAGATGCCCTATCCATCAGAGGGGTTGCTCAACACCGATTTCGGGGATTTTACCGGACAGAAAATCTATTGGCTGTCCATCGGCATCGTGCCGTGGTATCAGGTGTTCACCGGATTGGTGGAGCTGACCGCCGGGACATTGTTGTTCTTCAGGCAAACCACGGTTTACGGCGCTGCACTGCTATTCGGGGCGTTGGGCAGCATCACCATCGTCAACCACGTGTATGATGGCGGCGTGCAGACCTATGCCTTTTACTTTGTACTGCTGGGCCTGTATATTTTCGGGTATTACGTCCCCCGCATCTATCGGTTTTTTATTCTCCAACAGTATACCGTGCCTGTAGATTATTGGCCGGTGTTTACCAAGAAATGGCAAAGGGCCGTTAGATTCGGATTAAAGGCATTCGTCATCGTGCTTTTCATCGGTGTGTTTTTTTTCCTCCAATTGAACAACTTTTGGTACGACCCGTATAAGCAGCCGTCCACTCCGGGTGTCAAGCCGTTAAGGGGATACTACGACGTGACGACTTTCAGGATCAACGGTGAGGAAATCCCTTATTCACCGCTGGACACGGTGAGGTGGCAGGAAGCCACTTTTGAAAAGTGGAGTACATTGACCTTTAAGGTGAATAAACCGACACGTTTGGATCTATCCAATGGGGGCGGTAGCCCGATACGTGACATTGACCGTACATTTGAAATCGCCGGCACCGGTGGCGGGCGTCGCGTATTCCATTATTATGCGGATACAGCTGAACATCGCCTGTACCTGCAAGACAAGATACGTTCGGGAGGCGGTTTTTTCGGAGGAGCGGATGCGGATGACGAGGGCCAACAGGCAGTGGGCGCCGCAGGAAGGAGTCAGCAGGGCCGCCGCCCGGGAGGTGACGGGCGCAATCTGAACCGGAATACACCCCCGGAAGGTACAGCGCGACGCGGCGGGGATACGCTCCACCGGAATGATTCGGTGCCCGATCCGCTGGGCGACGACTGGATCAGTGAGGAGGCTTGGGCACGCATCGGTGACGAAAATACGTTTATAGATCCACGCGGTGCTACAGCCAGAAGATCGCGTGAATTTGCACGCTCACCACGACCGTCCAACCGGAATAAAATGATCCTGAACTATGAAACAACCGATGGCAATCGGGTGATCCTTATTGGAATCAATGAGAACAGGGATTCGATCTACGTGGTATTGGACCGGGTAAAGCGTGATTACCTATTGTCCAGGAGCACACTGGACGCGGGTAAGTACGATTAGTGATTTCGACATACGCATAATTTATGGTGCTACATGCATAAATTGTGCGTATTAACGTCTATAAATTAGTATACTTTTGTTCCGTTAATCAAAAGATGTCTGAGTTTTGCCTGTATATATGAAATTGCTGGTCTTGACCATCGCCTGTGGTATAGCAACCGTTTTTCACACCTGCTCGGAAACTACACGTAAAGGGGACATACGTACAGCGTCTGGTAGTCAGGAAAAGCAGTCTATCGGGGCGGAACATGCCATATCTCCGGCAAATGAAGAAAAGCGTTGGCCTCAGCGTTTCCGCTTCGGCAGCCGTGCATCTGCGCAGGATATCCGGAAATTGGATATCGACGTGATGCCGGATGGCCGGGGGCTGCTGAAGGGACAACTGTGATCATGAGCGGGGCTTACGACGAGACAGGATACCGGTAACCATTTTTACAGGAACTGGTTGAAGTAAGGGGAACCCAAGGCGGATATCATTTTAACCCAGTGACCCCCCTGGCGGCTGAAGAAGGATGGCCAGGTCGTGCTGGCGAACGAGATAACAGGTAGGAGGCGAGCAAAACCA
Organism: Parapedobacter composti; assembly: GCF_900112315.1. Lineage (GTDB taxonomy): Bacteria > Bacteroidota > Bacteroidia > Sphingobacteriales > Sphingobacteriaceae > Parapedobacter > Parapedobacter composti. The sequence continues at coordinate 32,685 of NZ_FOLL01000011.1, forward strand.
TCAAGTCAATGAGCAGTAAAATTGTCATCGCCGGCGGAACCGGCGCCTTGGGGAGTTTGTTGGTTGGTGCTTTCAGCGGAGCGTACCGGGAGGTTATTGTTTTAAGCCGGTCGGTATCGGGCGTTTCAGGCGCGATACGGTACATCAGATGGGACGGCCGCACGCTGGGCGATTGGGCCGATGAACTGGAAGGTGCAGCAGCGGTCATCAATTTGGCAGGGAAGTCTATCCATATCCGGTTTACTGCAAAAAACCGAAGGGAAATATCGGAATCGAGGGTGCTTTCGACAACCATAATCGGTGATGCCATCCGCCGTTGCAATGAACCTCCGAAGGTATGGATCAATGCAGGTGGCATCTCGATTTATGAGCCGTCGCCGTTATTGCGTACCGAACATGACATTCCCAGTGGCACCGATTTCCTGGCGTCCGTTTCACGGGCGTGGGAGGCTGCCTTCTTGAATGCAGAAGTGCCGGTAACCAGGAAGGTATTGCTGCGGATTAGTCCCGTGCTGCTTTCCAGCGGAGGGATGCTTGCTCCCTTGGTAAGGTTGGCGGGCTTTGGCCTTGGTGGAGCCATTGGCAGCGGGCGGCAATATGTATCCTGGATACATGAGCGGGATTTCGTGAAAATGGTGGAGTGGTTGATTTCGGAAGGTGCCATAGCAGGTGTTGTACATGCCAGTAGTCCGAATCCTGTCCAGAATGGGGATTTTATGCGGATTTTGCGGGAAAAATTGGGTGTGCCGATAGGACTACCTAATCCCGCTTGGTCTGTAAAATTGGGGGCTTGGATAATCGGTACAGATGCCGGGTTAGTATTATCCGGGCGTAGGGTGGTTTCAAGAGTTTCGGCTGATGCGGGATTTCAATTTGATTTTCCGGAATTGGACGCCGCGCTTCATAATTTAATAGTATAATTGCACGTCGGTGAGTGCACAATCTACATATGATGCCATCGTTGTCGGCTCCGGTCCAAATGGGCTGGCGGCGGCCATCACGTTGCAGCGCGAAGGGCTGCAGGTGTTGTTGCTTGAGGCTCGGTCGACCGTCGGCGGTGGGATGCGGACGGCTGAGTTGACGCTTCCGGGATTCCACCACGACGTCTGTTCGGCCGTCCACCCGATGGGAGCTGCGTCACCGTTTTTGCGGTCGCTGCCCTTGGATGAGTTCGGCTTGGAATACGTCCAACCAGAGGTGCTTGCCGCACATCCGTTTGATGACGGTGCTGCGGCAGCCTTATATCACTCCCTTGATCGGACGGCAGACGGCCTGGGTATCGATGGCGGGGCGTATCGTCGGCTATTTGAACCGCTCGTAAAGCAATGGCCGCTTATCGATACGCATATTTTGGGACCGATGTTGAAAATTCCGGAAAAGCCGGGGGCATTGGCGGCGTTTGGCCTGAAGGCGCTCCAGCCTGGGACGCGGATTGCGGCACGTTTCGGGGCGCGCGAAGCCCGGGGGCTGTGGGCGGGTATCGTGGCCCATAGCATGTTGCCGCTCGGGGCATTGACGTCCTCGGCTATTGGCTTCGTGCTTACGGTGGCGGGACACCGCAGTGGCTGGCCTATCCCCAAAGGGGGTTCACAGCGCATAGCGGATGGGTTAGCGGCTTATTTCCGCTCGTTGGGCGGAGTTATCCAAACGAACGTGGTGGTTAATACGCTGAATGGGTTGCCTGAGGCGAAAGCTGTCCTTTTCGATGTATCGCCCCGGCAACTGCTTCGGATATGCGGCGATAGGTTATCATCAGTGTATCGATGGCAGTTGGCACGCCACCGATATGGTATGGGCGTATTTAAGGTCGACTGGGCGTTGAGCGAGGCGGTGCCATTCAGGGCAGAGGCGGCCAGGCGTGCGGGAACGGTGCATCTGGGAGGAACGCTCGAGGAGGTGGCTCGCAGCGAGCGGCAGGTGTGGAAAGGGCAGCATCCTGATAGTCCGTTTGTGCTGTTTGCGCAGCAAAGTGTATTCGACGACTCACGGGCGCCTGCCGGACAACACACTGGATGGGCATACTGCCACGTGCCTAATGGGTCAACAATGGATATGACCGATGCCATAACCAATCAGGTGGAACGGTTCGCTCCAGGATTCCGGGACACCATATTGGCTACCCACACATTCAATACCTCCGAAATGGAGTCCTACAACCCCAATTACATTGGGGGCGATATTAACGGGGGGATAGTCAATATCGCCCAGCTGTTTAACCGGCCTGCATTGCGCTTTTCACCATACCGGACGTCGGCCAAAGGTATTTATATTTGCTCGGCCTCCACGCCGCCTGGAGGAGGTGTGCATGGCATGGGCGGATACTATGCGGCAAAGCAGGCATTGAATGATCTATTTTAATTTTATATCGAATTATACGAAGCGCATATAAATGGCAAAAACAACGATGAGACTTACGGAAGATTGGGCGGTCGTCCTGCTTGGATTCATGATTATCGGGTTGGCGGTTTGGGGACTTGCTATCCCCGTCCCTGTTTATAAATGGGCTGACGGTGTGCAGTTGGCAGCGTTGTTTTCAGCGGCCAACAGCCTGGATGTAATGTACCAGTTCCTGTTTGCCTATGCTATCGTTATTGTGGGCGCGGTGCTTACCGGGAGGCCCCTCCGGCCGCAGCTTTTGGGTTTTCCGTTCGTTTTTATACTGACCATCGGGGCGTTGTTGCTGGCGGGTAATGCTTTTTTGAATGATTTGGGGTTAGAGGCGGTGATTTTTAGCTTGGCCATTGGACTTCTGGTGGGCAATGTGTTTAGGCAGCCCCAATGGTTCAGGGAATCACTCAATGCCGAACTGCTGGTTAAAATCGGGCTGGTGTTATTGGGTACGGGCGTTATATTTTCAGATATTCTCAAGGCAGGGTCGCTGGGGCTGCTGCAGTCGCTTATCGTGGTGCTGTCGGTCTGGTATTTTGCCTTTTGGCTGTGCCGGAAACTAAAGGTGGATGACGAGTTGACCATGATGATTTCCAGCGCCGTGTCCATCTGCGGTGTCTCAGCGGCGATCGCCACATCGGGGGCTATCAAGGGGGACTCCAGAAAATTGTCGTATGTGGTTTCCATGGTATTGATTACGGCCATACCGATGATGATTGCCATGCCCTATCTGGCGAAGGCCTTCGGGTTTTCCGAGGAAATGACCGGTGCCTGGCTGGGAGGCAGTATCGATACAACGGGAGCGGTGGTCGCTTCAGGGAGTCTGGTGGGCGATAGAGCGCTCGAAATCAGTACCATCGTCAAATTCTCCCAGAATGTATTACTGGGTATTGCGGCGCTGGCTATCTCTGTTTACTGGACGTACCGCGGTACGCCGGATGGGGAAGGGGTGGAAAAGCCGGGGCTGGGGGTTATCTGGGAACGCTTTCCGAAATTCGTCCTCGGGTTTCTTGCAGCATCCCTGCTGTTTTCGTTCGTGCTGGATGCCGAGTCGGTGGGCCGGGTGAAAGGCGGTATCAAGAATATCCAGGGACTGTGGTTTGCCCTGGCATTTACGAGTATCGGTTTGGAAACAAATGTTAAAGATTTGCTGGGAAACAATAATATCAAGCCTTTTTGGGCGTTTCTGATAGCCCAATTGTTTAATATCTTGGTTACACTGGCCGTTGCTTGGTGGTTGTTCGGTTGAGGAGTTTAGGCTGCTCGGTCGGTATGCATGTTTTCTTCCTATAGTAGGTAGGTTTTCTGCCTTTAAAAGTCTACTAACTTAGTATACTTTTGTTCGCTCAACAAAAGTATTTAGTATGACAACACGTTTACCATTCAGTTTTAGGGTTTTAGGGCGGTTGGCCTTATTGTTTATCGGTATCGTTTTCGTGCGCGCAGCATACGGGCAGGAGACCACGCCGTTGATTAATGCAACGTTGGAGGGGGTGGTGGTTGATGCGGATACCGGAGAACCGCTGGCGGGTGCAACGCTGCAACTGGCCGGAGTTACCCATAGTACAAAAACCGACCGGCAGGGCAAGTTTCGATTTGTAACAGGCCAGAAGCTGCCTTTTACCGTCATCGTGTCTTACATCGGTTACACCTCGAAACAGGTGGTCATAGCGGAAAGCCCGGCCACCATAGCGTTGGAACGCAGGGCTACCGGGCTTGACGAGGTGGTGGTTACTTCGCGGCGCCGCCTGGAGTCAGCGCAGGAGGTGCCCCTTGCGGTATCCGTGGTTGGTGGGGCGCTGGTCGACGAGGCGGGCGCATTCAATGTAAACCGCGTGAAAGAACTGGTACCTACGGTTCAATTATACTCTTCCAACCCACGGAATACCACCATCAACATCCGCGGGCTTGGGTCTACCTTTGGCCTGACTAATGACGGCTTGGATCCCGGTGTGGGATTTTACATCGACGGCGTTTATTACGCCCGGCCGGCGGCAACCACACTTGATTTCGTGGATGTGGAACAGATTGAGGTGTTGCGGGGGCCGCAGGGAACATTGTTCGGCAAAAACACCACTGCCGGTGCTTTTAACATTACTACCCGGAAGGCAAGTTTCGTTCCCGGGGCAACTTTTGAACTCAGTTATGGCAACTACGGATTTATACAGGCCAAAGCGTCTGTTACCGGACCCTTGGTTAACGAAAAGCTTGCGGCAAGGCTGTCGTTTTCGGGTACGCAGCGCGATGGTACCGTGTATAACGTCAGGAACGACAGGTATGTGAATGACCTGAACAACTTGGGCGCCCGCGCGCAGTTGCTGTTTACGCCTAATGAAAATGTAGAAGTGGTATTGGCGGGCGACTTTTCCCGCCAGCGCCCGAGCGAAGGGTATGCGCAGGTCATTGCCGGGGTGACGGAGACGGCCCGACGGGAAGAGCGGCAGTTCCGGAATATCATCCAGGACCTGGGCTGGCAGCTCCCCAGTGAAAATGCTTTTGACCGCTTGATTGACCAGAACTCAACGTGGCGTTCGGGCAACGATTTGGGGGGTGTTTCGGTAAATGTGGATGCAAAGATAGCCCGGGGCACGCTCACTTCAACCACGGCATGGCGCTATTGGAACTGGGATCCGATGAACGACCGCGATTTTACCGGGCTAAATGCTACGGCCAAATCGCAGGCACCTTCGAGACATACCAATTGGTCGCAGGAAGTACGTTACGCCGGTGATTTCTCGAAAAAACTAAGCGGGGTGGTTGGGGTGTATGCCATTGGGCAGACGTTACGGACGGATCCCGTGCATACCGAAGAGGCGGGCGAGGACCAATGGCGCTTCCAGCAGAGTTCGTTTGGTGCCATCTCTGCCGGAGACTTGGCACCGGGGGGACATTTTTACGGAAGTGCCTTCACGAGCTGGGACGATGCCTGGCGTACCCCGGGCTTGTTTGCCGGGCACGGCTCGGCGATTAACTCTACACTGGAAAGCTTTGGAGCCGCAGTGTTTGCCAACATCGACTGGGCCATCACGGAGAAGCTGCACATTCTACCGGGACTGCGGTATAATTATGACAAGAAAACGGTCGATTTCAACCGGATAGGCTATGGGTTATATGATACTACAGATCCGGTATTGCTTTCCATCCGGACCATTTACAATGATCAGTCGTTTAATTTCACGGCCGATGAGAGTAACCTGACAGGGCAATTGACTGTAGCCTACCGGGCAAATGACCGTTTCAACGCGTTTGCCACATATTCCACCAGCTATAAGCCAGTGGGCGTAAATCTGGGTGGCCTGCCCAACGTCAATGGCCAGCCGGATTTGAGTTTAGCGAGGATCAAACCTGAATATGTACGGCACGGCGAACTCGGCATCAAAACCTCACCAGCCAGGAATACCATCCTAAACGTTGTTGCGCATTTGACCGATATCCGGGACTTCCAGACGCAGGTTCAGGATCCGGATCCTTCCATTGCCCGTGGTTACCTGGCCAATGCGGAAGAAGTGCGTGTAATCGGTGTTGAAATAGACGGCAGCTACCGGCCGAGCAGGAATATCTCCTTGTATGGTGCGCTGGCCTATACAGATGGCAAGTATGTTTCGTTTACCAATGCGCCACTGCCGCTGGAAGAGACCGGGGCAGCGGGTGTGCCGTTCAAGGACGTTTCCGGCCAGCGGCTGCCGGGCATCTCCAAATGGGCCGGAAATATCGGGCTTGAACTTTCTTCCGATGCGGGTAGCCTGATTGGCAAGGATGGCCAGTTCTTCGGAGCGCTGGAAACCTTTTACCGCTCGGAGTTCTCTTCAAGCCCTTCGCCCTCAACGGTGTTGAATATAGATGGTTATGCGCTGGTTAATGCAAGGTTAGGATTCCGTGCCACGGACGGGTTCACTGTGTTCATTTGGTCGCGTAACCTCTTAAACCAGAATTATTTTGAGCAATTGCTGCCGGGTGTGGGCAATGCGGGGCATTACGCAGCGGTGCTCGGGGACCCCCGCACGTACGGTGTGACGCTGCGGTACGCGTTCTAATCTTGTTTCCGCCTTGTTGTGTACAGCTTCTGCGTTGCGAAAATAAAATCTACTAAGTTAGTAGTCTTTCGATATAAAGTATTATTTTTGCCTTATTAACAAAGGTAAGGCCTCAATACGAAGGAACAAACGCATAAATCCTACAGCCTTACGTAAGATTTATGCCCTAACACTAACAGCTATGGCACAGGCGGCTATTTTGGATAGAATCAAAAAAATCAGGAAAGAGCGCGGACTATCACAGGCCGACATGGCCGATGCCTTGCATATCGCGCTCAAGACCTACCAGAATATTGAAGGCGGAGCCACACGCATTGATATCGATCGGTTGGGTATGATTGCCAAAGTGCTGGGCGTGACGCTTTACGAGCTGGTAGAAACCGATGGAATCTCAAGGGATGATATCGTACGGTTTATCCACGAGGAAAAAGCATTTTACCGTAAGATCATCGATGATAAAGATGCCTACATCTCGCAACTGGAAGATAGTATTCGCTTTTATCGGGAAATTCTCCGCGACAATAGGGCGCTTTGAGTGGGAGGTCTCAATAAGATTGTGTAATCTTGCGCGATTGTTGAGCCATAGCTGATGAACCATAGGTTGATGACCAAGCTGCCGGATACCGGCATTTCCATATTTACCCACATGTCGCAACTGGCTGTCCGGCATGGGGCGATAAACCTATCCCAGGGATTCCCGGATTTCGACTGTTCGCCGCGGCTGGTGGCGTTGGTGGCCCAGTACATGCGGCAGGGATATAATCAATATGCGCCCATGACAGGGGTGGCCGGTCTCCGCGAACGGATTAGTGCGAAGGTTGAAGCAACGGCCGGCATATACTACCATCCCGAAACTGAGATTACCGTTACCGCAGGAGCTACCCAGGCGCTTTTTACGGCGATGGCCACGGTGATTCATCCGGGCGATGAGGTCATCTTGTTCGAGCCGGCGTACGACGCGTATGCACCCAGCGTCCGTGTATTCGGCGGCATACCAAAGCCCGTTGCGCTGAACGCTCCTGATTTTGCTATCGATTGGGAAGCCGTAACGCATCTGATGAGCCCTAAAACTCGGTTGATCATCGTTAATTCCCCCAATAATCCCACTGCGCGGGTACTGAGCGATACGGACTACCGGCGGTTGGTTGAAATCTTGCGTGATAACGACTGCTATGTATTGAGCGATGAAGTTTACGAGCACATGGTTTACGACGGCGTGCAGCACCGCAGTGCGATGCATTATGCCGGATTGCGTGAACGGGCTTTTGTGGTGGCTTCTTTCGGAAAGCTGTATCACACCACGGGATGGAAGGTGGGGTATTGCCTGGCTCCTGCTGCACTCATGGCGGAATTCCGTAAAATACACCAATTTAATGTGTTCAGTGTGAACACCCCTGTCCAGCATGCGCTGGCTGAATTTCTGAACGACCCGGAGGAGTATCTTGAGTTGGGCGCCTTTTTTCAGGAGAAGCGCGACTTCATGTTGGAGGCGCTATCGGGTACCCGGTTCCGGGCGCTGCCTTGCCAGGGCACCTATTTTCTTTTGGCTGACTATACAGCCATCAGCGCCCTGCCTGAACGGTTGTTCTGCGAGGCGTTAACCGAACAGCGCGGAGTAGCTATGATTCCTGTATCGTCGTTTTACAGCGAAGAAACCAACCAGCAGCTTGTACGTATCTGCTTTGCCAAGCAGCGCCAAACCCTGGAACAGGCTGCCGATCGCTTGGCTCTTGTTTCTGACCTTTAATACCAATGCTGATGTTTAACAAACTTGATAATGCCGTTTCACGCACCATTGACTATCAGGGTGCGTCATATTTACACTTCGGCGGTACGGCTTATTTGGGGTTGAATACCCATGCCGGATTTCTGGATCTTTATCAAACCGGCTTAGCGCGGTACGGGCTTAATGTGGGCACTTCGCGGAGCAACAACGTGCAGCTGGGCATTTACGAAGAAGCAGAGCGTGCGGCAGCTGAACGGTTTGGGTTTGAATCGGCGCTTATGCTGTCCAGCGGTTTCCTGGCGGCTCAGACCGCCGTGTCTTTTCTGGGTGGCTCGAAGACGGTCATCTTTTCACCTGATTGCCACCCTGCGTTATGGCCCGGGAATTCCCGCCCTGCCCTTACCACAGCGAACTTCGAAGCGTGGGTGGCGGATACGGTGGCCCGGATTAACGGGCATAGCGGCACGGAGTTCGTGGTCGTGAGCAACACGGTGGATAACCTGCAGGTGGCCATCCATGATTTTTCGGGATTTTCAGCCATCTCTGCAGATAAGACGGTATACTTCGTCCTGGATGATTCCCATGGGATAGGCATCCTCCGCGGCCATTATACGGTGCCGCTGCGCGCCAACTTCCATACGGTGGTGGTGGCTTCATTGGCAAAGGGAGTCGGGATTGATGCCGGCATTGTCTTAGGGAAACAGGCGGTGGTTGAACCGCTCCGGCATACGGGCATTTACCTGGGGGCATCGCCGCCGTCTCCTGCGTCGATGTATGCTTTTATCCACGGTGCAGCTATCTATTCGAAGCAATGGGACGCGCTCCAAGCGAACATCAGCTATTTCCAGCAGCATATACGGGCTGATTGCCGCACCGCGCCGGGGTTTCCGGTCGCCTGCTTCAGCCAGCCCGGGCTGTATGACCTTGGGGTTAAAAACCGGATAGTGATGTCCAGTTTCCCTTATCCATTGCCAACGTCCCCGCTACTGAACCGCGTGGTGTTAAGCAGTGTCCATACCAGGGGCGATTTACAGCACTTGTTGCAGGTAGTCAACAGCGTGGCTTAGCTCACCTGCCGTACGCTCGTGGTAGCGCCGCCCTCCAATGTCAGGTCCACCGGCTTGTTGGTTTTCCATGCGCCCCGGGTGAAATCGGGTACATCCAGTGAACGCGACCGCTTAGCTACCGATTTTTCGCTCAGCGGAAAGATGCAGCTCCACAACGCGCCGTCATACACGTCCTGATCAAGTGGCAAGCCGTTACGCAGACAGTCGATCAACCGCCAGTCCATCACAAAATCCATCCCGCCATGGCCTCCTACCTGCTTAGCCACTTCGCCTACATGTTTGATGAGCGCCGGGGTATATTTATCATACAGGTCTTTAAGCTCTTCTTCCTTGACCCAGCTATGGCCGAAGGCGATGCGTTCCGGCGAAGGCCACTTGGAGGCTACGCCTTTGGTGCCGCTGACCAGGTGTATGCGTGAATACGGGCGCGGGGAAGTGACATCGTGCTGAACCATCATGGTTTTTCCTTTAGCCGTATGGATGAGTGTGGTATTCATGTTACCCCTGTAGGGCTTGCCTGCGAACTCCTGGAAGAAGTCGTCTTCCCGGGCCTTTTCTGCGGCCGCGCTGCCCATCATGAAATCGTTGGTCGACATAGAAACGAGGTAATCCATTTTATCTCCCCGATTGATGCCAAGGCATTGGGCAATGGGACCAAGGCCGTGGGTCGGGTACAAGTTGCCGTTGCGGGTGGCGTTCATCCGTAGCCGCCACATATCTGCATAGCCATCCTTTTTGAAGTTAAGGTCCAGCAAGTCATGGATGTATGCGCCTTCTGCGTGGACGATTTCGCCGAACAGCCCGTTGCGAGCCATGTTGAGCGTGAGCATCTCGAAGAAATCATAGCAGCAGTTTTCCAGCATCATGCAGTGCTTCTTGGTTTTCTCGGAGGTTTCAACGAGCTCCCAGCATTCATCTATGGTAATGGCAAGGGGTACCTCACATGCCACATGCTTGCCCTGTTTCATCGCGAAGACAGCCATGGGGGCATGGAGGTCCCAGGGGGTGCAGATATATACGAGGTCCAGATCCTCACGGCTTACCATGTCTTTCCAGCCATCGTCGCCGGAATATTCCGTCGCCTTGGGAAGTCCGGCTTTGGCCAGTATATCCTGAGCCTTTGTGGCCTTGGCGGGATCCTTGTCGCAGAGCGCTTTGATTTCAATACCTTCAATGCGCGACATGCGGTGCACCGCGCCCGGTCCGCGCATGCCGAGCCCGATGAATCCGATGCGGACCTTGTCGATTCTCGGTGCAGCGTAGCCGCTCATATTGAACCGTTGCCGGCCGGCGGCACGTGCGCCGATGGCCCACGTGTCGGCTTCAACTTCGCGGGCAACGGAGGGCAACGCGGCTACAGTCCCCGTAAGGAGCGTGGCACTTTTCAGGAAATTTCTTCGATTATAACTCATGGTTAATATTGTTTACGTCTAACTGCGCCTGTCATCACTGAACAAGTATAAGACAGTTGGTGGAGTTATCAAAATGCAGACATAACGCAACCGTTTGTTTTAATTGTACCTATGCCTTCAGGAGGGAAATAAGATTTTTTGAATTTTAGGCAATCGTTTGCTTTGTAAAGTGCTTGATATTATCAGTTAAAATCGCGTTTTTTGTTTAGCGAGCCAATTTATAAAATTATTACTATCCATGTAATTTGAGCGGGTTTAGATTTATGGGGATAGATCGGAAAATAGCATTATGTTTGAAGACAGCTTAATCCCATCGGAAGTAACCAAATCGGCGAAAGATCTCTTCCTGTTATATTATGGAAAGCTTTGCGTTTTTGCAAAGCACCTGTTAGGCGACGGGGAACAGGCCGAAGATGTGGTTCAGGATGTATTTGTGAAGCTATGTGAGCAGCCCGAAATGTTCCCAGACAAGCAGGTCGAAGCAAAACGATACTTATATGTAGCCGTTAGGAACGAGTGCTATAAGGTGTTGAGGCATGAAAAGGTTGTAAGTGAATATCATTATCGGAACGATATCAAAGAATCAACCGAACCAGAAATTATTAACAATATCATCCATGCTGAAGTGATGGGCGAACTGAACAAAGCCATCGAGGCTTTGCCGCAGGGGTGTGCTCTTATTCTGAAGAAAGGTATTTTTGATGGAATGAGTAACCAAATGATTGCTAATGAGCTTAACCTTTCCATCAATACAGTAAAAAGTCAGAAACAACGGGCTATCTCGCTTTTAAAGGCGCGGCTTAGTCCGGATATGCAACCTTTCTTAGTTGTTTTCTTGATTTATATGATTGATTAACAGGTCGTATTTAAATTATTTTTTTTGATTCCACCCTTTTCGCCTGTTGAAGGATTGTACCGTTAAAACGCCAAGGTACAACGCAGGTTCATGGGAAAAGATCCATATTATATCAGTCAGTTAATTGCTAAGTTTCTCCAGGGCGAAGCTACTCCGGCAGAAGTGGAGACGCTGCGGCGCTTAGTAGCGGATGATCCAGGGAAACGGCAGTTGCTGGAACGCTATGAAGACGTTTCTTTCATTCAGGAGGAAATGGATTACATGAATCGCCTGAACAAGCAGGAGGCATGGCGGGCTGTACAACGTAAGCGGAAAAGTCAAAATAAACGGAAGCCCATTACGGGTTTTATACGGCGGTTAGGTTATGCCGCCGCGGTTCTCGTAATATGCCTTGTTATTTGGCGGCAGTTTTTGCCCCGTCAGGCCAACGAACGTATCATTGAAGATATAACTTACGGGTACAATAATGACGTTTTGCCCGGAAAGACTCAGGCAGAACTCATCCTGTCGAATGGTAAAACAATCAAGCTGGGTGAAGACTCGCTGCAGCTTATGGAGACTGATGGCAGTATGCTAAGCAGTGAGCGCGGGATATTGTATTATACCGTTAAAGACTTAGTTGCTGAATTGGGGTCGAACCAATTGTCTAATACCATCCGTGTTCCCCGTGCCGGCACGTACCAGGTGGTATTACCCGACGGCACCGTAGTTTGGTTGAACGCGCAATCAGAACTGACGTATCCCGTAACCTTTGCCGGAAACAAACGGGAAGTAACACTATCTGGCGAGGCGCATTTCGATGTAGCCCATTTACCTGAATCTACTTTTGTGGTACAGACCACGCAGGGCGACGTCCAAGTATTGGGTACTCGTTTTAACGTCAATACCTACGACAGGAACCATACCTATACCACGCTGATCAGCGGAAAAGTGAATATAATCCATGCAGGAATCAACCGCGTAATCAAGCCCGGTCAGCAAGCGGTTAGTAGTGCGACCGGCGGCGTAGCTGTCCATGAAACCACGATTGAGAAAGTGACGGCATGGCGGGACGGTTACTTTTATTTTAGTAATGATCCCATTACCTCAATCATGGAACAGTTGGCACGTTGGTATGGCGTTGATGTGCGGTATGAGGGCAATATCCCCTCACGCCCGTATGGAGGGAGCATCGGGCGAGATGTTACCCTTGGCAAAGCATTGGACATGTTAAAAAAAGTCAGTGGCCTTACATTCCAGATTAATGGCACAACGGTAATCGTCAAAAGTACTAACGATTAAAACAAGGAGGAGCTATGGTATAAAGATATCAATTAAAAAAATAACCGGAGATGCTCCACCATCCCCGGTTTGAACAGAACTGAATCCAATTATTTTTCAATCCTAATTGTAAAATTATGAAATACTTTAACAACGGCAAAGTATTCTGGGGTACCCATGTATGCTTAAATCGGGCCGTTTTTTTCTTCATAAGGATGGTGAAAGTCACGATATGTCTAATTTTAGTGTTTTCATTAGGTGGCTATGCCTCGGGGAATGCCCAAGAAGTTACCCTAAATGTAAAAAATAAAACCCTAAAGGAGGTTTTTGCAGAGATACGCAAGCAGACGGACTACCATTTTCTTTATGACGAGACGATGATTAGCAAGTTCGCTCCCGTGTCCATAACGGTAAAAAGCCAACCAATTGACAAGGTATTGACCAAGTTATTGGATGAGCGGAAAATCTCATATGAAAAGCAAGGAAATACTATCCTGCTTCTTAATAAGCATCCCGTCAAGCGTCATACCAGCCGCGCCGATGTGGAAGTCAGCGGTATTGTAACGGATTCATCAGGTACCGTACTCCAAGGGGTCAGTATTGTCGTTAAAGGACATCCACAAATCGGCACTTCCACAGACATCAATGGCCGCTTTATTCTCGTTGTTCCTGAGCGGTCAACATTACTGTTCAGCTATATGGGTTATATCAGCCAGGAGGTGGAAGTAGCTGGCGGCACGAACCTTGAAATTATTATGCTACCTGATGCAACAGGGCTCGAAGAAGTGGTAGTGGTTGGATTCGGGCAACAGAAGAAAGAAAGTTTGGTCAGTTCCGTTTCTTCGGTGAAAGGAGAACAATTACGCATGCCCACCCGCAGTTTGAGCAATAACCTTGCAGGGCAGATTCCGGGCTTAATCGCGGTACAGCGTTCGGGAGAGCCGGGTTATGATGACGCCGAATTCTGGATCCGTGGGGTAAGTTCCTTTGCCGGAGGTACGAGGCCGTTGGTTCTTGTAGACGGTGTGCCGCGAAACATGAACGATATCGAACCAGATGAAATAGAGACATTTACTTTGCTCAAAGATGCTGCCGCGACTTCTGTTTATGGGTCCGAAGGGGCAAACGGTGTTATCTTAATCACATCCAAACGTGGAAGAGTCCAACGGACGGCCATTTCTTATCGGGGTGAGGCTAGCCGTCTGACACCAACCCGTGTGCCCCGGTTCGCAAATTCGTTTGATTATCTTAGTCTGTATAATGAAGCGTTACGGAATGAAGGCAAACTACCAGTGTATAGCGATGAGGTGTTGGCCAAGTACGCGTCCGGTGAGGATCCCGACCTGTATCCCAACAGTAATTGGTGGGATATTTTAATGAAAGATCATACCTACAATACCCGCCACACGCTCAATTTCAGAGGAGGTAACGAACGGGCGCGTTTTTTTGTTTCCGGCGCTTACTTTGGCGAAAGCGGGCTGTATAAAGTGAACAACGAATTCAATAACAATGCCGGCCTGAACCGCTACAACCTTCGGAGCAACGTGGATATCGACGTAACGAAGTCGACTTTGTTACGCATCGACCTGAGCGGGCAGTACCTGGAAACCAACAACGCGAGAAATGCTTCAAATGCCATATTCGAACGCATATCGCGGATCCCTCCGCATCTTTTTCCCGCGATATATTCCGACGGTACTTTAGCGGAACATCCTTCTTATACCGGAAATAAACGGAATCCGTATAATTATTTGACAGAAACCGGTTATCGAAAGCAGTGGCGTACCGGAATCCAGTCAAGGGTAGATTTGGAGCAGAAGTTGGATTGGATCGCACAGGGCTTGAAAATCCGTGGCGCAGCGAGTTACGACGCTAATACATTGTATGAGATGAGCCGGACAAAAGCTCCGGACGCCTACTTCGCTGAAGGCCGGGATGAGGAAGGTAACCTTATTTTCAGAAAAATTACGAACTACGAGCCATTCGGTGAACCGGCCGAGTCGAGTTCTGGCAACAAGAATATTTACTTAGAAACCGCTTTGAATTTTGACCGTACGTTTGCTAATCACACGGTCAACGCGATGGCGCTTTATTACCAAAAAGAGCAGCAACTGCATAACGAAGCGCTCGCATTCCGAAAGCAAGCTTACGTGGGAAGACTGGCATACAGCTTTGGTAACCGCTATTCAATAGAGGCCAATTTCGGGGTGACGGGCAGCGAACAGTTTGCTAAGGGTTACCGGTATGGATTTTTTCCGGCGGTTGGGGTGGCTTGGAACCTCGCCAATGAACCGTATTTCCCCGAAAGCTTGCAGCATGTGGTGAATAGTTTCAAGCTCAGGGCGTCCATCGGACGCACGGGCAACGACAATACCGGGGGTAGTCGGTTTATGTATAGACCCACGTTCGCAAACGGAGATGGTTATAGCCTGGGGATAGGCAGCACCGGAGCGATTAACGGCATCAGTGGCAACGGGCTGGTTGAAGGCCGTTTTGCTGCCCCCTCACTTTCATGGGAAATCGAACTGAAGCGCAATTACGGTATTGACGTTACCTTATGGAATGGGCAGGTGACCTTACAAGCTGATTATTTTGACAACCTGCGCACGGATATTCTCCTTCAGCGGCGTACTGTTTCTGAGGTGGCCGGATTTAGGCAAGCCCCTTGGCAAAACTATGGGAAAGTGGAAAACAAGGGCATTGATGGCAGCATTAACGTCAATAAACAATTCGGTGAAGTAACGCTTGGTGTGCGTGGAAATGTTACGTTTGCACGGAACAAAATTCTGGAGTATGATGAGATACCGCAGGCTCATGAATGGATGAGTGTGACGGGTAAGCGATTGAATGCACTTTCAAACTTACTGGTCGCTGAACGTCTGTTTACGGACGATGACTTCCATATCACTACTGACGATTCAGGGAATGCTGTTTACAGGCTGAAAGATGGAATCGCCCGGCAAACTTATGTGTCTCAGGTGATGCCCGGAGACATCAAATACGTTGATCTGAACAACGATGGTGTAATAGATGATTTTGATCGTGTAAGAGATTCGCACCACCCCCTAATACCCGAACTGATGTACGGATTTGGCGTGAGTGTCGGATACAAAGGGTTTTATTTCAACGGATTTTTTCAGGGTGCCGGCAATGTGTCGGTTAACTTAAATAATCAAGCGAATGCTTTCATGCCGTTTCATTGGGGGGTTGAAGAATCAAACGTAAGACAGGAAATCGTGGAAAGCCGATGGACACCGGAGAATCCTTCACAGAATGTCTTTTTTCCGCGTCTCCGGGTTACCGAAATGGCTAATACCAACACGGCGAGTACATGGTGGATAAGAGACGGATCTTTCATCCGGTTGAAAAACGTGGAGCTGGGGTATAGCTTTAACAAGCCGCTGTTTGCTCAGCGCATTCAGGCAGCTCGACTTTATCTGATGGGACAGAATGTCGCCCTGTGGGATAAAGTAAAGATGTACGACCCCGAGATAGGGAACAGTGCCGGCGGTACCCGGTACCCTATTCCCAGCATATGGACATTTGGTTTGGAGTTCACCTTGTAAATAAGACCATGAAAAGAACGGTATTTTTTCCAGTAGTTTTGTTATCCCTGCTGTTAACCGCAGTATCTTGCAATACGGGTTTCCTTGACGTATCCAAAGAATTGGCTGAAGAACGGGATCTTGAGCAGGTTTTCTCAACTCCGGCTGACGTAAGGCGTTGGCACCGGAATATTTATTCAGGAATCCCCAATCCGGCCCAATATTGGGATCATAATAACTTTACCGGCTTGCATAATCCCTGGAACCGGATGACCGATGAGGTCAAAATCAGGCAAGTGGTGGATTTCAATCTTGCTCCATACAATGCGGCACATACGCGTTTCCGTAGGTGGCAGTTATACCAGCAGATCCGGCAGGCCAACGTGTTTCTGTCGAACGCCCGTGAAATTCCAAGGGAAGGATTAGCTGATTTCATCAGTAAAGAGGAAATCGATGAGCTCATCGCTCAAGCACGGTTCCTCAGGGCATACTATCACTATTTGTTATTTGAATTATACGGCCCGATTCCAATAATGGATTATGTGGCAGACCCGGAAGATAAAGGGCTGGATTTTGCACGGAATTCGGTAGACGAGGTGGTGGAGTTTGTTTACAATGAATTGACAGCCGTTGCCGAGCAGTTGAAAGATCCGGATCTTAGCAATCAACAGCAATTGGCAGTACCCACTAAAGGAACAGCGCTGGCTGTACGTGCGCGTCTCCTGGTATATGCTGCCAGCCCGCTGTTCAATGGGGGCTATCAAGAAGCGTTGAATGTGACCAATACAGACGGCAAACGCCTGTTTCCGGATGCGGATCCGTCAAAATGGGAACGAGCGTTGCAGGCCCTTCAGGAATTCATTGATTATGCAGAATCCGGACATTACGCGTTACATCAAGAGTATACAAACGGTGTTGCCGATCCGCATAAAAGCATTTACGAACTGTTCATGAAGTATAATAGGGAAGTGATCTTTGCGCGGTCGGATGTCGATTGGGCTCCGGTAGACCAGCAAATCAGGCCGCGGGTGGTGCAAGGGGCATCAAACCCCACCGGCACTTTCCACGTGTTGCAAGAGCTGGTTGATGACTATTTTATGATGGATGGTTTTTCAATAGGAGAATCACCGTTATATTCCGAAAGTGGGTTGTCGGTTGAAGGGGAAGATTTATCGGGACAGACGGAACCGGGAACCTTTCGCATGTATATAAACCGAGAGCCCCGCTTCTATCAAATGGTGTTTTACAATGGGAGAAAATGGCACGTGGGTAATGAGCAAGTTTGGTTTCAGAAGGGCGGCAACAGCGATAATAGCCAGCAGGATCACGCGTTGACGGGCTATATTCCCTACAAATTCATTAGCCGCAGGGTTTATGCTGCAGGCAGCCATCCAAGAAGCGAATATCGACCAGCAATCATCCATCGGTTGGCAGAATTTTATTTGCTTTATGCAGAAGTGCTTAATGAGGTCAATCCTGCTGATTCCCGGATAATTCGGTACGTAGACTTGGTGAGGGAAAGGGCGGGTATACCGTTGTTGATTGATATTAAACCAGAGATTATCGGAAACCAGGCGTTGCAACGAGAGGCTATCCGATCCGAGATGCGCGTTGAACTGGCGATGGAAGGCCAACGCTATTTTGACGTGCGGCGGTGGATGATTGCGGAAAATGACCCTGGAGAAGGAGGACAGGGTGGTGCATTCCATGGAATGAACATGAATGCAGCAGACCTGTCTGAGTTTTACAAAAGAACAAAATTGGAAGACAGAGCCTGGGATAGAGCAATGTATTTATACCCGATACCCTTGTCAGAGATCCAAAAAAGCAGACTGCTGGTTCAGAATCCGCTGTATTAAGTTCTCGGCGGATATCCGTTCCGGAATGCGCTTATTCTGCTACAGTATGATGGCATGGCTCCGGGAGATTTCCCGGAACCATGCCTCACTGCCGCTTCCATGGTTTTTAAAGTCAAGAAATGAAAAATTTTGTGCTATTATTATGTGTTTTAGCAGCAGGCCATTCCGCTAAGGGCAATGGTTTGTACAAGGATGACGGAAGTTCGCCCCAAACGCAAAACCTACAACTGTTCGGCAAGACAATAGCCCCCCATCCGCGGTTGCTTTTCACAACCACCGAAGAAGAAACCTTAGTTAATACCATCGGAGTAAATCCTCTGTTCAGTGGCTTGCGGAGCCATCTTCGGAAACACGCGGACAGTTTGTTAACCAGTCCACTGTTGTCCGCACCAAACAACTTAACCAAGAGTAGGGAGCATGTATACCGTATGATTACGCTCTCGCTCGCCCACAGGTTGTTCGGTGAAAAAAGGTACTTGGATAAAGCAATTGCCAATTTGATGAACATATGCGCGTTCCCTTCATGGAATCCTGAACATTACCTGGATGTGGCAGAGACAACAACGGCTGTCGCTATTGGCTATGATTGGTTATATCATGATTTGGATGAGAAACATAGGGCCGTAATCGTCGAAGCGATAGAGGAAAAGGCACTAAAGCTTGCTTTGCCGGTTTACCGGCAAGAAGGGAATAATGGCTCATGGGCAAAAAGGGAGACAAATTGGAACGTTGTATGTAACAGCGGAATGATTATGGGGGCATTAGCAATCGCAGAAAGTAACGTTAAACTGGCAGAAGAAATCATCCGCCATGCAGTCAAGTATCCTGTTAACTGCATGAAGCATTATGCTCCTGACGGCGTCTGTTATGAAGGACCGGGCTACTGGGAATATACGAATATTTATTTGGCTATTATGTTAGATGTTTTGGAAACAAACATAGGCCACAGTTTCGGCATTGCAGATTTAGATGGAGTCAGCAATACCGCAATATACTACATCAATGCCCTCAGCCCAAGTAAAAAGGTGTTTAATTTTGCGAATTCGTCAGCCTTTGGAAACAATGGACAGCTATCGTCGAATTACAGTCCCGCTTTTTTTTATTTCAGCAAGCGGTGGCAGCAGCCGCAGGTGGCAGGTTATTACCATGAGCAATTGCGCGAGGTTGTCAATAATCAGGTGAAAACACCTCAATGGCATTTTTTCCTGGCGATACCTTGGTTTGATCTGCAGGTTGAGCCTGAATGGAGAAAAATGGAACGATTAGCTGTATTTAAAAATGTGTACAATCCGATAGCGGTATTGAATGGTAGTATGGAACCCGCTGATGAGTGTATATATCTTGCCATAAAAGGGGGGGCTCCCAACCAAGCGCACCAGCAGTTGGACGTTGGCCATTTTATTGTGGAGACAGATGGTATCCGATGGCTTGAGGACTTAGGTTCAGATCACTACCATTTGCCTGGCTTTTGGGATTACAGTCCCAACGGACAGCGATGGAAATATTTTAGGAACACCAATTTCAGCCATAATACTATCGCAATTGACGATAAAATCCAATATTCGTATGGCCGTGGATATATTGAACGCTTCGCCCCGGCCTCCCCGCAGCCATTTGCAGTTTTCAATATGACCGGCGGTTATGAAAAACAGGTGCAATCTGCGCTACGCGGCGTCAAATTAATTGATAAAGAAACCGTTTTAATCCAAGATGATATATCGCTGAACCGGGATGCGCAAAAAATCATATGGTCTGCAATTACATCTGCCGATATAAGTATCGTGGGAAATGCGGTCACCTTAAGGAAGGGAGGCAAGCAGTTCCATATAAAGGTGTTGTCGCCGAAGGCTCAACTCCGGTTAGAAGAAGCAAAACCTTATACGGAAGCAGAAAAGCCAATAACCGGCTACAACGTACTAAAAATTGAAGTTGACCCCGCCCTGAATGAGTTCGTATCGCTACGGGTGGCGATGGGGAGACAGCGCGATAAGCTGAACGATACGTATATAACGCAAGCTGACATCAATGACTGGCATGAATAAGATCGTCAACAAGTTACTCACCGGGGCACTCGCGTTGCTAATGTGCCACTATGCCGTTTGTACAGAAAATCGAAACCTCCTGCAGAACGCAGCAACGGAAAGCCAGGTTCGAACCTCTTTGATATTGAACCAAGAGTGGGTTCCTTATCCCGACTACACCGACCGTGAAGCGTGGAGCCGACTTACTGACGTGGTAAGTGAACAACTCATTGCCGAAGGTGAAAAGTATCTCGATTTCGAATGGCGGGTGGTGAAAGCCACGGATTATATCGAATTTGAGCGGAGTGGTTCGCGTGCCACCATGGAGACGCCGTTTGGTGCTAACAGCAATGCCCTGAGTGCACTGGTGTTGGCCGAGCTTTGCGAGGGTAAGGGAAGGTTTCTCGACCAAATTGTGAATGGAGTGTGGCTGTTCTCGGAGATGAGTTCCTGGGCATTGTCGGCTCACCTGCCAGGGCCGCAGCGATCTCATAGGTCGCTTCCGGATGATAGCGGACATGTTATCGATTTGGCGGCTGGAGATATCGGCTCATTATTGTCGTGGACTTACCATTTTTTCAAAGCATCTTTTGACGAAGTGAATCCATCTATTTCGCATCGGCTATTGAACACCTTAAAAGAACGTATCCTTGAAACCTACATGGCCCGTGATGACTTCTGGTGGCAGGCATTTAACCTGAAAGCGGGCGCAATGGTAAATAATTGGAATCCTTGGTGCAATTTCAATGTACTGGCATGTTTCCTCTTGTTGGAAGACGACCCGGAAAAATTGGCTGCTGGTGTTTACCGCACAATGCGCTCCGTTGACGCGTTTATCAACTATAACCATTCAGACGGAGCTTGCGAGGAAGGTCCTTCCTACTGGAGCCATGCCGCGGGAAAGCTATATGACT
Source organism: Parapedobacter composti (assembly GCF_900112315.1). Taxonomy (GTDB): domain Bacteria; phylum Bacteroidota; class Bacteroidia; order Sphingobacteriales; family Sphingobacteriaceae; genus Parapedobacter; species Parapedobacter composti. Next base: position 53,767 of record NZ_FOLL01000011.1, read on the forward strand.
ATTTACAATTGCTGAGCTATGCCACAGCAGAAAGGATAACTATTTTCCATGAACCTATCGTCCGTAACATGGGAGAATACATCGCTCGTTCTTATGTTGGCGACGGGTGGGTAGTCAATTTTGCCGATGCGTCGGCTAAAGGCGGGGGTAACATGTCGCTCATTTACCGTTATGGTCAGGCTGTCAACAGTACGGAGATGCAGCAATTCGCCGGGTACCTGTACAATCGTAGCGGCAAGCGGTTTTCCATTGCTGTGGGGAGGGATGTTTTCCGCGCCTTGGAGGCCATGGCCGGTTATCCGGGACTCTCAATAACCGAACCGGCCCTGCCAACTTTCAAGTTTGCCTGGTACGCTGAAACCGAATTTTGCTACCTGAAAAATGAGGACGGACTGTTCTTGGCGGCGAAGGGCGGGCATAATAATGAGAGCCATAACCATAATGATATCGGCACGTTTTCGTTATACATCAAGCATATCCCTTTCTTCGTCGACGCTGGTGTCGGCACTTACACGCGACAGACGTTCAGCAACGAGCGCTATTCGATTTGGACAATGCAGAGCGCGTACCATAATGTTCCGAGGATAAATGGTTTTGACCAGCGGTTCGGCGCATCTTACCGTTCAAGAGAGGTACGGTTCGACGAACGGAAAATGGAGTTTTCACTGGATATTGCCGGAGCTTATCCGTCTGAGGCGAAAGTTAAGCAGTGGAAACGCCGCTACCGGTTGGACGGTAAGACGGTCTATATTACAGACGAATACCGGTTAGCCGAGGCAGCACGGCCGAACCAGCTACATTTCCTTACGTGGGCGAAACCCGATCTGTCTATTCAGGGTGAGGCGCGACTAACTAAAGAGGGGAAACAGGCGACATTGTTCTATAACCCGAACCAATTTTCAGCGGAAACAGAAGTAATTGAATTGTCCGACCCGCGGTTGACCGGCGTGTGGGGAGAGTGTATCTACCGGCTTGTTTTGAAAGAAAAGAAAGCGCGTACCAAAGGAACGTACCGCTTCCGGATATCTGCATTGTAAACGTATCACATATTTTCTAACTTTACGCATAAAAATGACCAATCTCAATAACTATAAGATGTTTTTCGTTATCATCCTGTTCCTTTCAGGGTGTGGCGTGGGTGAACGGCAGGAAACTTCAAGTGAGTACGATTTTGCTATCCGCCAAACCCGGCATTTGCTTGATTCTCTCGAAACGAGAGAACCGGGCAAATTGCCGAAATCCGTAACGCCCGATGGCGAACTGAAGCTCACCGGTATTTACGGCTGGACCAGTGGATTTTTCCCCGGGACCCTGTGGTACCTCTATGCTTATTCCAATGATCCGTTCTGGAAGCAGCAGGCGCAGCGATTTACGTTGCTGCTGGATCCGGTAAAAGATTTTTCGGGCCACCACGACGTAGGGTTCATGATTAATTCGAGCTATGGCAACGGATATCGGTTTACTAATGATAGCAGCTATGCGGCGGTGATTGTGCAGGCCGCAAAATCGCTTGGCAGGCGTTTCAATCCGAACGTTGGTGCTATCCAGTCCTGGAATGTCGATAAGGGATGGCAGGCTCAACGCGGATGGGAATTTCCAGTTATCATCGATAATATGATGAACCTGGAACTGCTATTCAATGCAACTGCCTTAAGTGGCGATTCGTCTTTTTATCGGATGGCCGTTTCGCATGCTGACGTTACGCTGGAAAATCAGTTCAGGCCCGATAACAGCTGCTATCACGTGGTGGATTATAACTCCATAGATGGCAGCGTGCGGGCAAAGCAAACCGCTCAGGGCTATTCTGACCATTCGGCATGGGCAAGAGGACAGGCATGGGCACTTTACGGGTTTATCATGTGTTATGAGAAAACAGGATTAGCCAGATATCTTGAACAAGCCGAACGGGTTGCTGATTTTATTATCGATCATCCGCGTCTGCCCGCAGATAAAATCCCGTACTGGGATTTCGACAGTCCCGACATACCCGAGACATACCGCGATGTTTCTTCGGCAGCGATTATCGCATCGGCGTTATTTAAATTAGCGAACCGTGTGGGTGAGTCCGCTTCCGGACGGTATGGGGATGCAGCGATGGCCATGCTCAATGCCATGTCATCCGCTAACTACCGCGCTGAATTGGGAACCAACTATGGATTTTTATTAGCGCATAGTGTGGGGTCTATCCCGCATGGCGATGAAGTAGATGCACCCTTGGTTTATGCCGACTACTATTACCTGGAAGCGTTATTGTATCGCGATGGGATTTTAAAGTGATAACCGGTTTTGTTATATGAATAGGATAAAGTACGCGTTGTTAGCTATTATAGGGTTGCAGATCTGGCCGGCTCAGGCGGAAGACTGCCCCATTATTCCCCGGCCACGGCAGGCGGAAAAAGGTGCCGCTACGTTTGTGTTGGATCGGGAAACGCTGATCCAACCGGAAAATGGCGCGGATACGCAGGGTGCCATTTACTACTTTCAGCAGGCGGTGATGGATCGTGCCGGGCTGGAGCTGGCTACCTCGCCGGCCGAAGGGATGGGGGAACGGATCATCCGGTTCCGCTTGGTTGCACCCGAAGCATTAGGGGACGATAGTTACCGGATAGCGATGGATGGCCGCGGCATCCTGTTGGAAGCTCCGGATGAGCAAGGGCTGTTCTATGCTGGCGTTAGCCTATTACAGCTTATAGAACGTGCCGAACGGGATGGGGATACGTTATTGCTGCCTTGCTGGGCCATCCGCGATGCGCCCCGGTTTGGGTGGCGGGGCGTCATGCTGGATGAATCGCGGCATTTTTTCGGGAAGCGGCAGGTGAAGGCGTTGCTGGATTGGATGGCCTATTATAAGCTGAATGTGTTCCATTGGCACCTGACAGACGTGGACGGGTGGCGCATCGAGATTAAACGGTATCCCAGGCTTACGTTGGTCGGCGGCATCGGCAACCATACCAACCCCTTAGCGCCAGCTCAATATTACACGCAGGACGAAATCAGGGAGATTATCCGTTATGCAACGGAAAGGCATATCCAAGTCATTCCGGAGATAGACATGCCCGGCCACGCTACGGCGGCCAACAGGGCATATCCGCGATACAGCGGAGGAGGATCTGAACGCTTTCCGGATTTCACCTTTAACCCGGGGCTTGAAGAGACTTACCGTTACTTGACCGATATTCTCCGGGAAGTCAATGTACTGTTCCCCTCGCGGAAGATTCATATTGGTGGCGATGAGGTGCATTTCGGTAACGCCCATTGGCGGGTAGACACCGCGGTACAAGCATTGGCGGCTGCCCATGGACTGGAAAATCTCAGGGCTGTAGAGCATTACTTTATTCGAAGAATGGCTGATTCTGTAGCCCGGTTGGGAAACGACTTGCTTGGTTGGGACGAGATTGTGGATGCGGGCTTGCCGCCGCAGCAAACCGTGGTGTTCTGGTGGCGGCACGACAAACCTGAACAGTACCAGAAAGCTATAGCTGCGGGTTACCGGGTGGTCATTTGCCCCCGGATTCCGTATTATTTCGATTTCGTGCAGGACAGCACGCATCGTATCGGGCGCAAATGGCAGGGGCGGTACGTGCCTATCGAGCAGGTATACGGTTATCCGGCCGAAGCGCTTTTTCAGCAACCGGGAGCGGAACGTCAAGTGCTGGGCGTACAGGCAAACCTGTGGACAGAACAGCTGTCTTCGCCCCAGCAGTTGGAATACATGGTTTTCCCCCGGATAGCAGCGCTGGCCGAGTCGGCGTGGACTTCCGAGGGGAGGAAAGATTACGCTGATTTTTCTTTGCGTTTGCGCAGGCACTTGCCGCGGTATGCTAAGGCAGGGCTCTATTATTTCAACCCGTTCCAACCACAGCAATATCCCGAATACCAAAACGGCATACAGCGGATAAAGATGATGCCTGATACCGAAGCGCAGACCCGGCTCGAAACCTCGGGTCAATGAAAAAGGGAGGCGTATAGGGAAGGCGCATACGATTGTGTGTGTGTTTTGAAAAAAAATTACAGAAGTGGGTGGTTCTTTTGTTAATTTTTTCGATTAACTGTTGTATTTTTGCATCTCACCTTATACGTAATTCCTCAATGGCAAGATTAAATTTACTGGAAGAAACACGCTTCGAGAAAGTACCCGTGAGTGTTTACTCCGATTCTGTCACGGCGTCTTTGGCCGTGGCTAAACGTATTGCCGACTTAATCCGCGGCAAGCAAGCAAAAGGTGAGCAAGCCATCCTTGGCCTTGCTACAGGTGCAACCCCTGTAAAAGTATATGCAGAATTGGTGCGCATGCACCGGGAAGAAGGCCTCAGTTTTAAAAATGTGGTTACCTTTAACCTGGATGAGTACTATCCCATGCAGCCCGATTCTGAGCAGAGCTACGTAACGTTCATGAACAGGCATCTGTTTGACCATGTGGATATTGAGCGGGCAAATATCCATATACCGGACGGAACGCTGGCTATGGAAGATATCCACGATTACTGCTTGGCATACGAGCAGAAAATCACGGCCTTGGGCGGACTTGATTTACAGATTTTAGGTATCGGCCGTACAGGCCATATTGGTTTTAACGAACCGGGCTCGGCTCCCAATTCAGGGACACGGCTGGTAACGCTGGACGATTTGACCCGGCGTGACGCTTCCCGTGATTTTGGAGGCAAGGAGAATGTGCCCACCAAGGCGATTACCATGGGTATCGGCACCATTTTCAAGGCGCGGGAAATCGTCCTGATGGCCTGGACCCAGAAGAAAGCCGAAATTGTTAAGAAAGCGGTAGAAGGTGAGTTGTCTTCCGAAGTACCGGCTACATACCTCCAATTGTCAGACCACGTTGAATTTGTTTTAGATAAAGACGCGGCCTCCCTCTTGACCCGTTTTGACACGCCTTGGCTGGTAAAAGATTGTGTGTGGGATCGGAAAACCATTAAGAAAGCGGTAGTATGGCTTTCCCAAACACTGGGAAAACCTGTGCTTAAGCTGACCGAAGACGACTATAATAATCACGGTATGGCTCAACTCGCGACCGAAAAAGGTCCGGTATACCATATCAATATCGATATCTTCAACCAGTTGCAACATACCATTACGGGGTGGCCGGGGGGCAAGCCCAACGCGGATGACAGCCAACGCCCCGAGCGCCGGGAGCCTGCCAGGAAGCGCTCCATCATCTTTTCGCCGCACCCAGATGACGATGTGATATCCATGGGCGGCACATTCATCCGCCTGGCCGACCAAGGCCATGATGTGCACGTGGCATATCAAACCTCAGGCAACACGGCAGTTTGGGACGACGATGCACTGCGCTTCATTGAATTTGCCACAGACTTTGCTAAATCGCAAGGCATTGCCACGGAAAAGCTGGAAATGCTTTACAAAGATGCGCGCCAGTTTATCGCGGGCAAGAAACCCAATCAGATAGATACGCCTGAACTGCTTACCGTGAAGGGGCTTATCCGTAAAGGGGAAGCCATCGCTGGCGCCCGGTTTGCCGGGCTTCCGGATGAGAACATTCATTTCCTGAACCTGCCATTCTACGATCGGGGTAAGTACAGCAAGCAGTTGGATTATGAAGACGATATCCGGGAAACAATGGCTTTGCTCCAGCGGATAAAACCCCACCAGATTTTTGCGGCGGGTGATTTTGCTGATCCGCACGGTACTCACAAGGTGTGTTTTGATATCATCCATCAGGCCATGCTGCGGCTAAGGAAAACAGAGGCCTGGACCAAAGATTGCTGGGTATGGTTGTACCGGGGGGCATGGCACGAGTTTGAAATCCATGAGATCGAAATGGCGGTACCGCTTTCTCCGCAGGAAGTGCTCCGTAAACGGCATGCCATCTTTAAGCATCAGTCGCAGAAGGATGTACCGGTATTCCCGGGCGACGATGCTCGGGAATTCTGGGTGCGTGCTGAGGAGCGTACCCGCGAAACAGCCATGCTTTATGATCAGTTGGGGATGGCAGAATATGAAGCGATCGAGGCATTTGTGCGCTGGAAGTTTGAAGATGAAGAATAAAGGGTAACCTTCCACCGAAACGAGAAATAGCTTATACGGCCGCGCGGAACATCTTCGCGCGGCTTTTTTGTTTTTCTGACGAACCGTCACGAGCTGCCGCTCAAAATGAGCGTGAAAAACACGTCATGCAAACGCTGTTCAGCAAAAACAGTCTATCGATTGAACAGTGTCAAAAACATGGTTTTTATACTATCTGTTATGCGATAATCCGGCATTCCTTCCAGGTCGTACAGCAAAAACCTGCGTTAAACTGTTTTTGAAGTAGCTAAAATAATATAGCCAATTAGATAGCTTATTAAGCATCGATGTTTATTGCAGGGTAATATACTTCCGCCTGACGCAGTATTCATGTTTTAGCATTGCCTATAAACAACAAAGGAGGATAAATTATGATGATGAATTGTCGACAATGCATTGGCTTAAGTAAAGCTAAGCATATGTTGTTGCGTGCGTTAACATTGTTGCTGGTGTTACCGGCTTGGTCTTTTGCTCAGCAAGGTATTACCGTGCGGGGACGGGTTACCGAAGCGGGCCATGATACTGGATTGCCGGATGTAAGCGTACAGGTAAAGGGTACCAATAACGGTACGAGTACCGATGAAAACGGGGTGTATACTTTACAGGATGTCAGCCCCGGCGCAACGCTTGTTTTTTCGTCGGTAGGCTATTCACCGATGGAGGTAGCGGTGCAGAACCGGCAGACGGTAGACGTTGCGCTCACAGCGGAAGTGTCTGATCTGGAAGAAGTGGTTGTTGTGGGGTATGGGACGATGCGCAAACGTGATGTTACGGGGGCGGTATCGTCGCTCAGTGCCGCCACCATCCAGAATGAGGCGCCCACACAGCTTACAGACGCCCTCCGCGGTAACATCGCGGGGCTGAATGTCGGCTTCAACGCGCGGGCCAAAGGCGGAGGCAGCTTGCAAATCCGTGGCCGGACATCACTGAATGCTGGCACCAGTCCGTTACCGGTATACGTTCACCGGTACGTTCCGCCGCGACGGTTATTCGGCATTCGGGCAACGTTATCCACGTGCGAACTTCGGCTCCGTGGCCCTTGCCTGGACGTTCAGCGAGGAGCCGTTTTTCAGCAGTGACTGGTTAAACTACGGCAAGCTGCGGGTTTCGTGGGGCAGCAACGGAAACCGGGATGTGGGACCGGGCCGGGACATGTACGTCGCCATGTCGGACCTCACTACGGGAAAGTACTTGTATGTACAGCCTGATGGTACCGTGATTCAGGTAAACCAACTGTGGGTAAACCGTATGCAAAACCCTAACTTCCGATGGGAGCGAAATACATCTTACAACCTGGGACTCGACTTCGCCTTGTTCAATAGCCGGTTGGACGGCAGTCTGGAGCTATACCAGATGGTTTCAACAGACCTTTTGGTACTGCGCAGTCTTCCCAACGTGATGGGCTTCGATAACGTGATGGACAACCTGGGCGAAGTGCGTAACCGGGGTTTTGAAGTGACGCTGAACTCACTTAATATCAATCGCGAAAACTTTTCGTGGCGCAGTACGGCCCTCTTCCAGCTTAACCGTAATGCCATCCAGCATATCTACCGGAATTACGGGGCTGATGGGCGCGAGCTGGATGATGTACAGAACCGCTGGTTTATCGGAAGGGCCATTGACGCGATTTGGGATTGGCGGGCACTGGGCGTGTACCAACTGGGAGAAGAAGAACAAGCGGCGCGGTATGGACTGCGGCCGGGCGACTATAAGCTGGAAGATGTAAACGATGACGGGCAGTTCAGTAACGCGGACCGGCAATTCCTTGGATTTACTGAACCGCGGTTCCGGTGGTCTCTACGGAATGATTTTCAGTTTTTGCAGCACTTCAGCGCTTCTATCTCCATGTATTCACTCTGGGGGCACCAAGCTCCTTTCAACTGGCTGAAGAGCCGAAACGGATTCCCCGATCGGCAAAATAGCTATGTGTTCCCTTACTGGACGCCGGATAACCCGTCGAACGAGTGGGCCCGGATCAACTCGAACGAAGGCAGTGCCACGGGGTTCAACGTTTACCGAAAACGTTCGTTTATCCGTATCGATAACATTTCGCTGGCCTACAACGTGCCCAGCACATTCCTGAGCAGATATCGCGTCAATGGACTGCGGCTCTTTGCTAATGTCCGCAATGCGGCCATGTGGGCACCTGATTGGATATTCTGGGATCCGGAATGGGATCCCGACCCCCAATTGGAGCAGAATCCAGGGCCTACCCCCCGGTTCTTCAACTTCGGATTGGATTTGACGCTGTAACCATATACTGATGGAAAACTAAAAAGAAGACCATGAAAACAATAATAAAGCGAAGCATTTACCTTTCCCTATTGCTCTCGGTATCAGCTGCGGGCTGCAAACGGGAATTTTTGGAACCTAACCCTTTGTCTATTTATACACCTGAAGAAACGTTTCAATCTGCTGATGCACTTTGGGCAACGCTGGTCGCTTGTGAGCGGAATATGCGGCACGAGTTCATGGGCGATGGAGCGCCACTGGTTACTGAAATGATCTACTCGGACATCGCAGTGGAAGGGACTACCGACAAGCCGGGGCCGGCCCAGGATTTGATGCTGGCCATCACGCCGGACGCGCAATTGGATAATGTAGATTACAACCGAATTGGTTGGTACTGGCGTGAAGGCTACCGGGCTATCCGTTATGCCAACACGGCCATCCGGTACATCGATGTGCCTCAGGATTACGCGTCTGAGGCCGAGAAAAATCATTTGCTCGGTTCAGCTTATTTCCATCGTGCGCTGCGTTATTACCGGTTGGTTCACCAATTCGGAGACGTTCCGGCGGTCTTTTTCATGCCTACGGAGCCCAAGCTGGATTTTTACAGCACCAAACGCGAGGTGATTTTACAGCGGCTCAAGGAAGATTTAGAGTTTGCTGAAGAATGGGTGCCGGATGATGTGAATAGGGGACAGGTAACCAAAGGTGCCGTGAGCCACTTGTTGACTAAAGTCAATCTTGCATTGGGCCTGTTTGACGAAGCTATCCAATCGGCAAACAACGTGATTGGCGGCGGCAAATATGGGTTGATGACCGAGCGTTTCGGGGCCTACCAAAACGATGCCAGCCGTAACATCATTTGGGACCTGCACCGGCCGGAAAACAAGGCCTTGGCCGGAAACCGCGAAGCACTATTACTGGTAATTGACCGGATCAATATTGAAGGGAATCATGACGGTGGTATCCGGCTGATGCGTAATGCTGTGCCTTTCTGGAGCAACGCGGGCATTATTACACCGGCGGGTAACCGCGGGATGTCTGATCAGCCCAATGTGGAGATACCGCTGGTGTTGCGGTATGGACGCGGCATAGGTCGTATACGCCCCACGTGGTTCAGCCAGCATGGTCTGTGGACCGACGATACCGACTTGCGCCATGCGCCGGGCAATTGGATGACCATGGAAGACTTGGTTTATAACGATCCGGCCTTGAAGGGCGATGACCCCAACTATGGTCAGCCGCTTCGCTTCCGGAACGAATCGGGCACGGTGCTTTCGAACGATACCATCCGGCAATGGTTTGACTGGCCGCATTACAAAGTTTTTATTGAAGACCCCCAACGTGTACAGCCGGATGGAGGCAACACAGATTGGTATGTATTCCGTTTGGCGGAAACGTATCTGCTGCGGGCCGAAGCTCATGTTTGGAAGGGCGACTTAGCCAGTGCCGCGGCCGATATTAATGCGGTAAGGATTCGCGCGAACGCCAGTCCCGTCGATGCAGGAGACATTACCATCGGCACGGTGCTCGATGAGCGCGCGCGTGAGCTGTATTATGAGGAGCCCCGCAAAACGGAACTCACACGCGTAGCTTATATCTACGCGCAAACCGGCATCACCTCGGAGTATGGCAAGTCGTACAGCCTCGCTAATTTTTCCGATGATAATTATTTCTATGATCGGGTCATGGATAGAAGTGATTTCTATAACAAAGGTGTTCGCACGAACTTTGGAACCGAATACCGGATGGCGCAGTACCACGTGCTATGGCCGATTCCCATAAGCGCAATTAATGGTAACCCACAGGGCGTAATCAACCAGAACAAGGGGTATACCGGTTACGAAAATAACGTGCCCCCATTGGATTATGTTATAGAAGAACAGTAAACACTCTTAGGTCGGAGGTACGGCCGCTAAGTCCCCGTAGCGGTTGGCTCATAACGGGTGCCCGAACACGTTCGGGCACCCGTTATGTTAATCCCCGTTGCGGATAACTTTCGTCCTTGATACCATGGTGGTAATAAGCAGGCCGGCTAACGCGATGACCGCGTAAGAATACCGTAAACTGGCCAATTCGGCAATGTAGCCAATGAGCGGCGGTCCCATCAGAAAACCCAGGTAAGCCACGCTGGACACCATGGCCAAGGCTACTCCGGGAGGTATTTTGTCGTTCCGCCCAGCCGCGCTGTATACGGACGGAACAATACAGGCGACGCCGAGCCCGACCAGCATAAACCCGGCCGTGGCCGCCCCGATGTTGGGAAATAGCACGGAAATGCCCATGCCCATGAAGATGAAACAGCCGCTGATTTGCAGTAACGTTTTCCGGCCGATGCGCCGTATGGCCCAGTCGCCTATGAACCGGCCCAAAGCCATCATCACCATGAACGAAGCATAGCCCACCACCACCAGCGATTGCGGAGCCTGTACAATATCCTTGAAATATACGCCGCTCCAGTCGAACATAGCACCTTCGGCTGCCATGCTGCAAAAGCCAATCACGCCCAACTGAAACAAGGTGCTGTCCGGCTTTATGAATAGTCCTGTCTTTTTAGGCTGGGTGACCACCCCTTGAACTAAATGCCGATGGTTGAGCCAGGTATTGGCGGCAACCAAAACGGTGATAATCCAGAAATGTGCATACGGCCCGACATGGAGATTAATCATCAGGAGGCCGATGAGGGCACCGGTAAAACCCGCGATGCTCCACGCGCCGTGGAAAGAAGTCATGATGGAACGGCCATACATTTTTTCAGCAGCCACCCCCTGTGTATTCACGGCGATGTTGCACATGTTGCCCACTACGCCGAACGCCAGGAGTGCCGCGCCAAGCTGCCACGCACTGCCGGCCAGCCCGATGCAGGTGAGCACCAGCGCATAAAGCGGTGCCGCCACGCGCAACACGCGTTCACTGCCGTATTTGGTAACCAGCCTGCCCGACAAAGGCATCGTAACTAACTGCCCCACCGGCAAAGCAAAGAGCAAGGTGCCCAGTTGTGCATCCGATAGGTGCAAGGCAGCCTTGATATCCGGTATACGACTTGCCCATGAGGCAAACGCCAGTCCCTGACCAAAATAAAATAAAGAAACGGCTATCCGTATTCTCGTCCGCGAAACAATCGGGTTTTCCTGGCCGGTAAGTTCCGGCGCCTCCTGCTTGGGCACCGGAATGGAAGGGGGTGCCACTGCTAACTCTTTCAACTTCAAACGCTACTAAAAACTGCCGCAAAGGTACGGCAAATCTTTGGCCATTTCATGCAGCCGGATTGTCAGGATTACGTAAACGTTATCCGTCACAGCCTTTCGCCGGAAGAACGGATCCAGTGAACACGTGATCCCCGTCATTTTTCATCAACAAAAATCCGGTTAACTTTGTTGTATCACCAAAGCATTTCGATTATGGGAACATTAAAAGACAAGGTAGCCATCGTAACCGGAGCTGCTTCGGGCATCGGCCGCGCGGTGGCACAGGCTTATGCACGCGAAGGGGCGAAGGTCGTGGTTTCGGACATCAGCGTGGGTGGAGGCGAAGAAACCGTGAAAATGATTAAAGATGCAGGAGGCGAAGCGTTTTTCATTGCTGCTGATACTTCCAAGGCAGAAGATAATGAACAGCTGGTAGAGCTGACCGTTGAGCAGTACGGCGGGCTTCATATCGCCTGCAACAACGCAGGGATCGGCGGGCCATCAGCTCCCACCGGAGAATATACCATTGAAGGGTGGGACAAAGTCATTGCCATCAACCTGTCGGGTGTCTTTTACGGTTGCCGTTACCAGATACCCGCGCTGTTGCAGGCGGGAGGCGGTGTCATCGTCAATATGGCTTCCATTCTGGGGCAGGTTGGGTTTGCCAACTCAGCGGCATACGTGGCAGCCAAACATGGCGTTGTCGGCCTCACCAAGAATATCGCGCTGGAATATGCCGGAGGCGGCATCCGTGCCAATGCGGTTGGCCCGGCTTTCATCAACACGCTGTTGCTGAAAGATATGGACAGTGATACCATCGACTGGCTGGTTGCCAAGCATCCCATAGGCCGGCTGGGGGAAGCGTCAGAGGTGGCCGAGTTGGTGCTCTGGCTGAGTTCCGAGAAGGCATCGTTTGTAAACGGTGCATATTATGCCGTTGACGGTGGATACCTGGCGCAGTAAAAGCCCGTCTATAAAACGTACTAATCCCGTGGTTTGGCTCCGAAAATACCGTCTAGCAGCATCTGGATGACAGCTACGACTATGGCGAATACAGCCGCCCACCAGAAATTGGCCACGTCAAACCGGCTGCCCATAAGATAGCTGGTCAGCTGTACCATCAGTACAGTAATGATAAATGAGATGAGGCCCAATGTCAGGATGTTAAGCGGAAACGTGAAAAACCGCAATACCGTGCCGATGGTGGCATTGACGAACGCGATGATTAATCCCGCCAAAATGGCCCAACCGAATCCATCTACACTTGCTGCTGAATCCGGTAGGATAAGTGCCGCGAGGAAAATCGCAAGGCCTGATAATAATACTTCGATAATGAATCGCATATTGCTGTTTGTTGGTTTATCTTTGCTAAGATAGTTCAATAGATGTTTTCATCCAATAATAACAATTGCGGCCGAAATGTTTGGCCGGAAGGTAAAAAATGATTTCAGAACCCACGTATTTAGCTGCTAGGCTGGTGTCGCACCGTATCGCCGCCCACTTCGGTGCTGCAACGAACCAGTCGCCTATACCGCAGGCCTATATACCCGACACCGTTACCGTTGAAGCCTTGCTCGACGCGGCATTCTGGGCAAGCCTGCGTAAGGAAGAGGGCTACGAGCCCAAGATCTCTTTAGTGTTTGCCGCTCCCGAATTTACCGGCGATAACCTGGTGTTCCATACGAAGCAACGGCTGACACCCCATCACCTGGTGAAGTTATCGCCGGCAGTGGTGCAGCCCGGTATTCACCTGGGAATCTGGCTGGAGGGCGACGATTACTATATCTGGGGGACGACGCACGATGTGCCACCCCAGAGCATGGTAGTAGAAGTGGTAGAAGCGGGTTTATTGATTGTAAAGCAACGGCACGGTTATTCAACGGGCAAGTTTATCAACGTGGCGGTGCTCAATGGAAACCAAATCAAGGTCATTGACGATAATCATTGGGGCTTGGCCGATAGCCCGGGCATACTGTCGTCGTTGCTCGGCCTGCCCAGAGAAAAGCGTTCGGATAACCTCCTGGTTCAATTTGCGCTGGCCATGCGTAAGCACGGACGGGGCGCCTTGTTACTCATTGTTCCCCAAGCCAGCACCGCCTGGCTGCATTCCATCGTGAAGCCCGTCAACTATTTTATGGTGCCGCAGGAAGCCACTGTTCCCGGCGATGCTTCGGAGGCAAACGCTACACCTGCCGGTTCCCTGCGGAAGATGGTTGATGCCGTGGGGGGCTATTCCGCCATCGATGGGGCCACGGTAATTACCCAAGATCACCGTCTGCTGGCTTTCGGTGCCAAAGTGGCCCGGTCGCCCCATGCCCAGCCTGTGGAGCAACTGATGGTAACCGAGCCGATCGAAGGAAATACGCTGGAACTGCTTGATGCTACCAAAATCGGGGGTACCCGGCACCTCGCCGCGGCGCAGTTTGTGCACGACCAACGCGATTCATTGGCCATGGTGGCCTCGCAGGACGGCACATTTACGGTTTTCAGTTGGTCGGATAGGCACCGGATGGTACACGCCCACCGCATAGATGTATTGCTGATGTAGTCGGATGCGGAGAAAAATTCAGAAAAAATTTGGAGGTATGGACTAAACCTGTTACTTTCGTACTGTACTATTTAACTAATACAGTAATACATGGTGAGTCTTACAAACCTGTCGTTCAATTACCGAAAGCAGCCTGCGCTTTTTGAAGGTTTAAATCTGGAATTGTACCCGGGGAATATTTATGGATTGCTGGGCAAAAACGGGGCTGGGAAAACCACGCTGCTGAAAAACATGATGGGGCTTGCGTTTCCATCGGCGGGCCGGTGTACCGTTGGCGGTTTTGATGCCGCAAAACGGGAACCTGCTTTTTTGCGCAGCGTATTTTTTTTGCCGGAGGAACCTGATATCCCCAACGCTTCGGCTACGGCCTTTGTAAACGTTACCCGTCCTTTTTATCCCGATTTTGATGACCAGCAGTTTGAACAGTGCCTGGATGCGTTTGAGGTGCCTCGGCGCCGTGTACTAAGCAAGCTTTCGCTTGGACAGCAAAAAAAGTTCATGATTTCGTTTGCACTTGCATGCTGCACTCCCCTGGTGGTTATGGATGAACCAACTAACGGGTTGGACATCCCCTCAAAAATCCAGTTCAGGAAGGTGATTGCCGCTGCATTTGATCAAAACCGGTGCATGGTTATATCCACCCATCAAGTGAAAGATTTAGAAAACCTCATTGATACCGTGCTGGTGCTGCACGAGCGCCAGATCGCCCTGCACGCCCGGTTAGAAGCGCTGGCTACCAAGGTATCATTCGGAACGGTCTCGGCGGTGGCCCTGGGCGATGCGCTTTACTATGAAGAAACGTTCAACGGTATACGGGCCATCATGCCCAACCTCGCCGGTATTCAAAGCCAGCCTGATTTGGAATTATTATTTAACGCGGTGACGGCAAACCATGCGCGGTTGGCCGATTACTTAAAGCAGTAAACTGGATGGACAACCTGTTTAATTTCCGGCGATTCGGCCTTCTGGCAAAACGGCATTTCAGCCAATATTTGAAGATTTATGGCATCGGCGCATTGGTGTTTGGCGGTGTCATCGCACTATTGTTTGTCGTGGTAATCCCAAGTCATCGTTCGACGGTACCGGCGGGGCATCAGTATGCCGTCTATTTTTTGGCGGTATTCGGCGGATTGTTTGTGTTCACGAGTTCGGTATTCCGGCCTTATCACCGTCCGCGGCAAGCGGCGTTTAACCTGTTGTTGCCGGCTTCTACGTTAGAAAAATACCTGTTGGCCTGGCTCCTGTCATGTGTATTTTATTTCATCTGTGCCCAAGGTGTTTTTTTTGCCGTCCATTATTTGGTGATGTCCTACTACCAGAGCCGGGGGTATGCGATTGAATCCATGTGGACGTACGACCGCCTCGTCATCGGCAGTAATGGTCATGTATTCCGCTATGTGGCCGTGACCGCTTATTTCTTTGTTCACGCCGCTGCGCTGCTGGGTGCTGCCGTATTCCGGAGCTACGCAACATTGAAATCGGCCTTCGCCTTGTTGATAATCGGCCTAAGCTATGGGTATTTCAACAGCGCATTAGTTGCTGCCCTGCTCGCCGAAGGCAAGGTTCAGGGTTCGCAGTTGCCCTTCCTTTCGTCCTATGTGCAAGTAGGCGATGTTTCGTATACCGTTTCATTAGGCATATCTCATTGCTGGATGTTGGCCTTTTACCTGCTGGTAGCGGTCCTGCTGTGGATATCCGCCTATGTTAAATTGAGGGAAAAAGAGGTTTAAGATGGATTTTAAGAGCAACGAAGCGATTTACCTGCAAATAGCGGCTCACATCAGCGAGCAGATTGTGCTTGGCCGGTGGGCGGTCAATGAGAAAATACCTTCGGTCAGGGAGCTGGCAGCTGATTTCCAGGTGAATCCGAACACGGTGATGCGTACGTATGAACACCTGCAGCAGTCGGGCATCATCTTCAACAAGCGGGGCATCGGATTTTTTGTGGCCGAAAAGGCGGTTGAACACATCAACAAGCAACAAAGAGAGCGTTTCTTAACCCAGGATTTACCTGAATTTTTTAAGAATATGTACCTATTGGGAATCTCACTGGAAGAAATTAAAAGCAGGTATGAAGCATACCTTTCAACATACCATAAAGATGAAGACAAGCAATAAGCTATTATTGATAACGGGCTTGGTGCTGATGGCAGCGGCCATTGCATATGCGATAGCCATTAAGGCAAAGTTCGAGGACATGACCAATAAGCCTATCGTTCTTGAAACGTTTCCGGTGGATACCCTTACTGAAGTGGAAATACGGGGCACTGCGCCGCGCGGGCTGAACTTACAGGCTACGCTATCATACCATGAACGAACCGAGGTACGCTATACCGATCATGACTTTATCCGTATGGAAAGGGAGGGAACCCGCTTGAAAATCACTATCGCTCACCCAAAGGGGTATAGTAGTGTGATCACGCGACGCCCGGAGATATTCATCAGCAGTCCGGTGCTGCAGCGAGTAGCGATACACGGCACACCTTTGGATAGCCTGGATCTCCCTCCGGATGCACACGTATTAACCCGCAACCACTACAGCAAAAGCGAGGTAGACGTAAAAGGTTACCACGGGCCACAGTTGGCGGTTTATGCTTCCAACGGTGCTAAACTTACGCTGAGTGGTATGAAGATAGACTCGCTTGACGCGCATGCCGCCGAATCGGGAATACTTGTTATCCACGGCAACAGCTTTGGAGATGCGCGGCTTAAGGTCGGTAAGCAAGGCAAGGCCGAAGTGCGCGGTCCGCAGTTAGGTACACTGTATACCGACGTTGATCTTGACGGCGAATTGGTAATGAAAGGTACAGATTTAGTTATTAAAAATGGTCAATATCATTGAAACCACCGCGTTGAGCTTCGGGTATGGCAGACACAAAAAGGTGCTCGATAATGTTTCCCTGCACATACCGGAAGGGGCTATTTACGGCTTCTTGGGGCCCAATGGTGCCGGCAAATCGACCACCATGCGGCTGCTCACGGGCATCATCCCCGAGCAGGGCAACGCCATCCGCTTATTTGGCGAACCCCTGCGGCAGCAAATGCCGGGTGTGTTTTCAAAGATCGGTTCGTTGGTGGAACAACCTGCATTATACCTGCACCTTAGCGGTATTGACAATCTCCGTTACATCGCCCGGTTACGAGGTGTTTCTCCAAAGCGGATTCCCGCCATGTTGGAACTGGTCGGGCTGGCTAATGACGGGAAGCGAAAGGTTAAGCAATATTCGCTGGGCATGAAACAGCGGTTGGCCATTGCGATGGCTTTACTGGATGAGCCAGCGCTGCTTTTACTGGATGAACCCGTAAACGGATTGGATCCGAATGGAATTCAGGAGATCCGCCAGTTGCTGATGCGTCTTAACCGGGAGAACGGCGTAACCATTTTCGTGTCGAGCCACTTGCTGCCTGAGATTGAAAAGATGTGCACCCATGTAGGCATTATCCATAACGGACAATTGAAATTTGAGGGGCGGATGGATGAGCTTTCAGCTCGTTTTGCTACCGCCAATATCGTAGTAACCTTAGGTGATGCCGTTCGCTGGGCCGAACGATTGGAACCCTTGTATCCTGGCCTAATGGTATTACATGCCCGGCAAATCAGGTTCATGCTCCCCACGAAAGAAGCGGTACCAGGCATGGTGCGATCGCTTGTAGACGCGGGCGCCGATATCTATGAACTTCGCATGGAAGGCGGCTTGGAAGATTGGTTTATGTCATTAATCGATACTAACAAATAATACCGGTGGTTATGGCTATGGTTAACGATTTCCTTACCGCACTTCGCGCGGAGCACATCAAGAAGCGCGGTACGGGCATTTACATGCTAAGTGCCGCGATAGGGGTATTATTCCCTGCCGTGCTGTGCGTTTTTGGCATTGTCCGTAATACGCAGTTTAATGAGCCGTTTGCGTTCTCCTACTATCTGAAGTATATTCAGGACGCTGCGTTGCCATTCACCAATTTTTTCTTTCCGCTGTTGATTATCGTTATATCAAGCCGGGTCACGCAATTGGATCACCGGAACGGTGGATGGCAGTTGATGGACACGCAGCCGCTTGGTAAGTTTGCATTGTACTTCGCAAAGTTCTCGGTTGTGCTTATCAGTGCCGTTATTGCGATTTTGTCCCTTGTTGCCGGGGGGATGTTTTTCGGATGGTTATTAACAAATTTTATCGAAGTGCCCGGTCACGCGCAACTGCATGTTCCATGGAAAGAACTACTCCAATGGGGCAGCAGACTGTTTGTAGCATGCCTGTACCTTGCTGCGCTCCAATACATGATAGCGGTGTTGATACCCAGTTTTATCTGGTCTATTCTCATCGGTTTCGGTCTATTGCTGACCGGACTTTTCGCTAAGCCGTACGGTTATGTGTTTGATTGGTATCCGTTTCATATCGTGAGCCGGATTACCGATTTCAAGGCGGGCAGCGATCTGGGCTACTGGTTTGTTTATACTGAATATGTAAGCGTAGCGGCCGCCTTGATTTTGTTATACCTCGGCTTTCAGTGGTACAAGCATAAAACATGGCGCCGGGCATTTTTAGCTACTCCGGCCAAAGCCTTGGCCCTCGGCGTTGTGTTGGCCCTCGGCGCTGTGTGGTTGTTTGCCTTGTTAAGGCCTAAACAAGGAGATGAACACCCCCGTACAGTGCTGGCAGGCGAACTTGATGCCGGATTGCCGGTAAGCCATGTGTATCTCATCAACCCGACATTGCAAGATACGCTCGCGATAATTCCCATGCAGGGTAACCGGTTCCATCAGGTGCTGGAAGGCGAACTGGTGGCCGACCACTATCAGGTGGCGTTCGATCGTTTTTACCAAACTTCCGTCTATTTTGGTACACGGGATAGCGTATACATTGCTGGAGTTGCCAATGCCGATGCGAGCAAATTTGCTGTCAGGGGCACGAGGCTTGCTGATAATCAGGCCGGTTCTGTGAAAGCATCATGGAATAGAATCCGTTACTACCTTGAACAAAACATGTTTTTAGACGATCCGCTGCACTTTGCGCGGGAACTCCACGCGGATTGGAAGAAAACGCAGCGGGAAAGCCGCTTGTTTAAAACGGTAGATAACTACACCCCAAAGGCCGATTTCAATAAGCGGTCGGAGAAACTAATTGCGGTAAATTACTTAAGTCTCTGGACGGGTTTTGTCCGGAAACGGATGGCTGTTTTTCCGGATCAGCCAACGGTGCCGCCATCAGCGATTGAAGACATCCAGCGGCATGTTTCATTGGCAGATGAAGCATTGCTCAGTGACGAATCTTATCGGGAATATGTGACCGATCAGTTTATACTTGCCGATACCGTGGATATCCCGCTGCCGGAAAAAGCGCTCGCGGGGATAACCGGCCTTCCGTCAGGCAGGTTCAGGGATAAACTGCTATACTGGCAACTCTCCCGGAGTTTGAAAGAAGCTACGGACAGCGCTGAACGTACGGCATTGATGGATCGTTTCACCGCTTTTTTTGACGACAGCGTTTACCGTCGCAGAGCGGCGTTTGTATACCACCAATGGCAGCGTGTAGGTAAAGGCCGTCCGGCAATGCATTTTGAGGCCACTGATTTGTCTGGTAATCGGGTCGCATTGGCAGACCTTCATGGTAAGCTCGTTGCCATTGATGTATGGGCATCGTGGTGCGGGCCATGTAAGCGGCAGTCGCCTTATTTCGAACGGTTGGCACTTAAATACCGCGACGAGGCTATTTATTTTATAGCGTTAGGTGTTGATCGGGACAAAAGTAAGTGGGAAATCGATGCCAAGGGGAAATCAAAGTCGGTGCTGCAATGGTATGCTGCTGATATGGAAAAGTTCGGGTTGGAATATAACCTTGCCACCATCCCCCGTTTTATGCTGCTTGACAGGGCCGGCCGATTCATCGCAGCGGAGATGCCCATGCCTTCCGAAAACGCTTTTGAATTGATTGTCCGTAAGGAGCTGGGACTGCCGGATTAGCCACCGCATATTTCCACGCGCGCGCATTAAACCGCGCGCATTAAATCAAGAAAAATTTTTATCTTGCCAACGTATACCGGTTAGTTAATGCTTAATGTAAATATCATATTAACATGAAGACCCTAATTTGTTTCCTTTCGTTTTCCCTGTTGCCTATCGCCTATGCATTGGGCCAGGATAACCTTAACAGCCCCTTTGTGGGTATATGGGAAATGGTGGAGATGTCCAACACCACCATCGAGGGCACTGTCGTTGAAGTACCTGCCGGATACTATAAGGTTTTCGGTGCCGACGGGAGTTATTTTTTCATGCAGTGGAACCGTTTAGGGTCGCGTTACGTGCAGGAGGGTACATTTAGCGTGCGGACTGACAATAGCTATGCCGAGCGCATTGAGCGCGCGCTGAATAAGCGCCTTGAAGGCCGTGAATTTGAAATCCAGTACCGGTTTACGGACCAGGAAATCATGGTTATCGAAGGCGTGGTAGATGGCGTTGCCTATACCGAACGCTGGCGGAAGGTAACCAGCCAATTTCCTGGCCAACCTACCCAATAACGCAAATGGTTACGTAATATTAGGGCTGCCCCTGCGTTGAATTAAAGAAAGGAAAATTTAGATTTTGTGAGACTGACCTTTGTTTTAGTTGCCGTTGCTTTTCTCGGTGCCGCCTGTACTTCATCCGAAAAACGAAAAATCAAAGCCGAGCGTAAACAGCACGAAAGAGACAGCTTGGCACTTGCTTACGACCCGGCGGATGCCGACCCGCGCCTCGACGCGTTTATGCAGCGTTTGCATAGCCGGTCGGGTTTCAATGGCAATGTGCTGATTGCCAAAAACGGGAAAATCCGCTACCAGAACACCTTTGGCTGGGCCGATTACCTCATGAGAGACAGTTTGAAAATCACGTCCCAGTTCGAATTGGCGTCCGTTTCAAAACCGCTTACGGCCACGGGAGTGCTGATCCTTTGGGAAGCGGGTAAAATCAAATTGGAACAGACCGTCGATGAGTTTTTTCCGGATTTCCCATATCCGGGGGTAACCGTCAAACAGTTGCTTACCCACCGTTCAGGGCTGACCAATTACCTGTACTTTACCGACCAGCGGGAGATATGGCCAGACCGTTCCAAAGGCATGTCCAATATGGACGTTATGGAACTCCTGGCCAAACACAAACCCAGTAAATATGGCAATCCGGATGCACGCTTCTTTTATAACAATACCAATTATATGGTGCTGGCGGCTATCATCGAGAAAGTAACGGGACAGGATTTCGCGGTATATATGCGCGAAAAAGTGTTTAGACCAGCCGGCATGAAACATACCGCCGTATATTCTAAAGCGGTGTATGAGAAAATCCCGAACGATGTTGTCGGGCACGACAAGGTATGGCGGCGGTCGGTCGTGCAGAACTTCCAAGACGGTCCGGTGGGCGACAAGGGGATTTACAGTACCGTGCAGGACCTGTATCTGTTTGACCGTGCGCTGCGAGATGGCCGTTTGCTCAAACCTGCCACGTTGGATTCGGCTTATGCAGGCTATAGTAAACCAACCAAGGAGCTTTTCAACTATGGATTCGGATGGCGCACGTTCGATCCGGGTAATCACAAGGTGGTTTACCATACGGGATGGTGGCACGGTTTTCGCAATTTGTATATCCGTGATCTGAAGGAAGATATTACCATCGTATTGCTCACCAATTTGGCCAACGGCAGCTTACTGCACCTGGATGAGCTCTACAAAATCCTGGAGATGCCGGTAATCCGGCAGGCAGCTTATTCTGCCCAGGGAGAATTTATGGGCGACTGAACATGGAAAAGAAAAAGACCCTCATCCTGGGCGCCACGGATAATCCGGGGCGCTATGCCTACCTCGCTGCACAGCGCCTGGCCGGGGCCGGGCATGAAATCGTGAACATCGGCATCAAACCGGGAGAAGTGGCTGGTGTGCCGATACGACCGGCCGGCGACGTGTTGCACGATATCCATACCATTACCTTATATATCGGGCCACAGCGACAACCTGAATACTATGATTACATCATCGCTACCAAACCCCAGCGCATCATTTTCAATCCGGGCACGGAAAATCCCGAGTTACGGGATCTGGCCAAACAGCATGGTATCGCTACACAGGAAGCTTGTACACTGGTGCTGTTAAGTACGGGGCAGTATTAACGCAATGACATCCAGAAAACCAAAGTCAGAAAACAGTATCGTGGATATTGCCAGGGCGCTGGGTATATCCCCGGCCACTGTATCGCGGGCGCTCAATGACAATTCCCGCATCAGCGAAGCCACGCGGATGCGTGTAAAAGAAATGGCCAAGGAGATGGGGTATCGGCATAACAGCATGGCATCTTCACTCCGTAACCGGCGTTCCAATATTATCGGACTGATTGTACCCCGCATATCGATGTATTTCCATGCCTATTTCATCACCTCCTTACAACGGCAGTTGCAAGCGGCGGGATATAACCTGATGATTTGCCAATCGAATGACTCGGTAAAGCTCGAAAAGGAACTGGCCAATTCACTCTATTCGGCGCGTGTAGATGCCCTTGTGGTATCACTCGCGTTGTATACCGAAGATATTTCCCATTTCGACGGATTTTTGCAGCAAGGCATTCCCCTGGTATTCTATGACCGCGTGCCGACCGTTGAAACAGGCGCTTACGTTATCAAAGGCGATGATTACCGCGGCGGGTTGCTGGCCGGTAATCACCTCATGCAGGCCGGGTGCCGGCAGATGGCCTATATCAGCGGGCCATTATCATGCAGCATTTATCAAGAGCGGACCCGCGGCTTCGTTGATGCGTTGGCCAAACATGGCATCGCGTTGCGTGAGGATTGGGTTTTCCACCAAGAGCTGACCGCTGAAAATGCATGGAACAGTTTGCGCAAGCTATTTAAAGGAAAGCATATACCGGATGGCTTATTCGCTGCGAATGATACCACTGCGATTGCTGCTGTTGAGTTTGCCCGGGAGCGCCAGATCCCTATTCCCGATAAACTGAAAATCATCGGTTATTCCAATGATCCGCGGACTTCCATCATCACGCCACCTATCACTTCCGTTGAGCAATATCCAAGTGAAATGGCCGATAAGGTGGCCGATACGTTAGTTGGTGCACTGCAGCGGCAGGGCAGCGCGGTAACCCGTCTTGGAGAACCCCTGGTATGTCCGGTAGATTTGGTTCGGCGGATGACGACGTAATGGATAGCGCTTCCTACTTTTCTTTATGCCCGGGCGGAGGAAACCGCTTAGGGTGGTTCCGTACCGCCCGGGGCCCGCTTGGGACCTGCTTGTCTGGTAGACCGGAACTGCTTCGGGGTTTGTCCGGCACTCAGACGGCCCTTGTCCGGGAGAAATCCCAACGAAATCCGGTCAAGTGCCCGACGAGATCCGGACGAGTCTGCACCAAGCTCCACCGCCGTCCCCAACAGACCGGGAGTCTGCACCCACCACCGATCCCCCACCACCGGTCACCGATCCCCCACCACCCACCACCGATCCCCCACCACCGGTCACCGATCCCCCACCACCGATCACCCCTCTCCGACAAAATAAAAAAATAATTCACTAACTGTTTGATACTTAAAGTAAGTTTCCTATCTTTGCCGTCCCTTTTGAGGGGATGGTATGTCTTGAGCGAAGCCCTACTGCTTCGATGGACGTTTATAGATAAATAAAAACATGTCAGGAATTATTGGTAAAAAAGTAGGAATGACCAGCATTTATGACGCCAACGGGAAGAACATCCCGTGTACGGTGATCGAAGCTGGCCCGTGCGTGGTAACGCAGATACGCACGGAGGAAAAGGATGGCTATTCCGCGGTTCAGCTCGCTTATGATGAAGCGAAAGAGAAGAACACGCCGGCCCCTTTGAAAGGGCACTTCGCCAAAGCGAAGACGACGCCCAAGCGTAAATTAGTGGAATTTAAAACCTTCCCCGACGAAAAAACCCTTGGCGACGTGGTAACCGTTTCCATCTTTGAAGAAGGCGAGTACGTTGATGTAGTCGGCACTTCAAAAGGTAAAGGTTTTCAAGGTGTTATGAAACGGCATGGCTTCGGCGGTGTTGGTGGGGCTACCCACGGACAGCACAACCGTCTGCGTGCTCCCGGTTCATTGGGTGCTTCGTCATGGCCTTCGCGCGTGTTCAAAGGCATGCGTATGGCGGGCCGCACGGGGGGAGAACGGGTGAAGATCCAAAACTTGCAGGTGCTGAAGGTTTATGAAGAGCAAAACCTGCTGGTGGTGAGCGGTTCAATTCCCGGAGCCAAAGGTTCTTACGTAATCGTAGATAAATAAGGAGATGGAAGTTAACGTTTTAGATATATCAGGTAAAGAAACAGGTGCCAAGGTGCAACTTCCTGAATCGGTATTTGGGGTAGAACCCAATGACCATGCGATTTATTTGGATGTGAAACAATACCTCGCTAATCAACGGCAAGGAACACATAAATCCAAGCAACGTAACGAAATTGCCGGATCGACCCGCAAGCTGCATAAGCAAAAGGGAACAGGCGGCGCCCGCGCAGGTAGTATTAAATCGCCGTTGTTTAATGGCGGAGGCCGTATTTTCGGTCCGCAACCGCGCGACTATAGCTTCAAGCTGAATAAGAAGCTTAAAGCACTGGCCCGTAAGTCTGCATTGAGCTACAAAGCCAAGGAGAACAATATAGTGGTGTTGGATGATGTCAACTTTGATTCCATCAAGACCAAAAACTACATCAACTTGGTTAACAATCTGAAGGTAGCTGAAGAAAAGACCTTGCTGGTGCTGGCTGAGCAAAATAACAACGTGTATTTATCAAGCAGGAACCTGAAGAAGACGAAAGTGATTACAGCCAACCAATTAAATACGTATGACGTATTGAACGCTGGTAAACTTTTGTTGACTGCAGCTTCTGTAAAAACATTGGAGGAGGCATTTGCCAAGTAATATGGAAATCATCAAGAAACCCGTATTGACCGAAAAAGCATCGCTGCTTACTGAGAAGTTGAACCGCTATGCTTTTAAGGTGGATCCGAAGGCAAACAAGATACAGATTAAGCAGGCCATAGAGCAGATGTTCGGTGTCACGGTAGTGGCCGTAAACACGATGGTTGTAGCCGGGAAAGCAAAGAACCGCTATACCAAGGCAGGGTTTGTATCGGGAAGGACCCCGAAGTATAAAAAAGCCATCATCACCATTAAGGATGGCGAAACGATTGACTTTTACAGTACTATATAATTAGAGATGGCAGTTAAAAGATTTAAACCGGTTACCCCCGGCACTCGGTTCAGAGTAGGAGGAGATTATTCGGACATCACCACCAACGTACCTGAGAAGTCGTTGGTTGTGAAGCTGAAGAAGTCGGGCGGTAGGAATAATTCCGGTAAAATGACTATGCGTTACATCGGTGGGGGACATAAGAAATCATACCGATTGATAGATTTTAAACGCGATAAAAAGGATATCCCCGCAAAAGTTGCCACGATAGAGTATGACCCGAACCGCACAGCGCGTATCGCATTGCTGCATTACGTAGACGGCGAGAAGCGTTATATCATCGCGCCGGAAGGGCTTAAGGTAGGACAAACAATCGTTGCGGGCGATAACGTAGCCCCTGAGATTGGCAACACCCTGCCGTTGCAGAACATCCCGTTGGGTTCTATTATTCACAATATTGAATTGAACCCCGGCCAGGGCGGTTCTATAGCGCGCAGCGCCGGTACCTATGCCCAGTTGTCTGCGCGTGACGGTAAGTACGCCATCATCAAGTTGCCATCCGGAGAGAGCCGCATGATTCTGGCTACCTGCTTGGCCACCATCGGTTCGGTATCTAATGCCGAGAAAGCCAATGAGGTGTTGGGTAAAGCCGGCCGGAAACGTTGGCTGGGTCGCCGCCCAAGAGTACGTGGTGTGGCAATGAACCCGGTGGATCACCCGATGGGTGGTGGTGAAGGACGTGCGTCCGGTGGGCACCCGCGTTCGCGCAAAGGCCTATTGGCTAAAGGCTACAAAACACGTAGCAAGAAGAAAACATCGAATCGTTACATCATTGAGAGAAGGAAGAAATAATGGCTCGCTCAATTAAAAAAGGTCCTTATATCGACCACAACTTAGAAAGAAAAGTTCTTTCTATGAATGAAACAAACAAGAAATCAGTGATTAAGACTTGGTCTCGCCGGTCAATGATCTCTCCTGATTTCGTTGGCCATACTTTCGCAGTGCATAATGGTAATAAGTTCATACCGGTGTATGTAACAGAGAATATGGTAGGTCATAAGCTCGGTGAATTTGCGCCCACGCGCACGTTCAGGGGGCACGCAGAAAAGAAAAAATAATAGGCAATGGAAGCAACACGAAAACTGAAGAAGTCTGTTATCATCAAACAGCGCAAAGAGCAGGAAAAGGCTCAGGTAGGAGGAGCTTCTACTGCCAAATTATTGAACTGCCCTACCTCGCCGCGTAAAATGCGCCTGGTGGTGGATCTTATCCGTGGCGAAAAGGTTGAGCACGCGCTGTACATCCTGAAGCATACGAATAAGGAGGCAGCCATCCGTGTAGAGAAGTTATTGCTCTCAGCGATTAAGAACTGGGAAGCAAAGAATGAAGATAAGTCTGTGGAAGAAAGCGAATTGTTTGTCAAGGAAGCTTTCGTAGGGGGCGGGCGCCAGCTGAAGAGACTGCGTCCGGCACCGCAAGGCCGCGGGTACCGTATTCGCAAACGTTCGAACCACGTTACCTTGGTAGTTGACAGCAAAAACATAGCACAAAACTAATTTATCAATAATGGGACAAAAAGCAAATCCAATAGGTAACAGATTAGGAATCATCAAAGGTTGGGATTCCAATTGGTTCGGAGGCAAGAACTATTCCGATAAATTAGTTGAAGACGAAAAAATCCGGAAATACCTGTCTGTCCGTATCGCTAAGGGCGGCGTGGCCAAAGTGGTTATCGAACGTACGTTGAAGCGCATTACGGTTACTATTCATACCGCCCGTCCAGGGATTGTTATCGGTAAAGGTGGCCAGGAGGTTGACAAGATTAAAGAGGAATTAAAGAAGCTGACCAAAAAGGACGTTCAGATCAACATTTTTGAGATAAAACGGCCCGAGTTGGAAGCTCAGTTGGTTGCCGAAGGCATTGCGAAACAGCTTGAAGCACGTATCTCGTTCCGCCGGGCCATGAAGACAGCTATTGCTGCTACCATGCGCATGGGGGCAGAGGGCATCAAGGTGATGTGTTCCGGACGCCTTGGGGGAGCCGAAATGGCACGGACCGAACAATACAAAGAAGGACGTATACCTTTGCACACGTTCCGTGCGGATATCGACTATGCGTTGGTAGAAGCGCTGACGACGTACGGCAAAATCGGCGTGAAAGTGTGGATTTGCAAAGGCGAAGTATATGGCCGGCGTGACCTGTCGCCTAATGTAGGGCAGATGTCCGGAGTGAAAACACGTGGAGAAGGTGGCGGTGAACCGCGCCGCGAACGCCGTGGCGGTGGCGACCAGCGCCGTGGTGGCGGCGACCGTCGTGGCGGCGACCGCCGTGGTGGAAACCGCGGAGGAAGCAGGGGTTAACGATAAGATAGATTAAGCAACGCATTAACAAGATACGAACATGTTACAGCCAAAAAGAACAAAGTTCAGGAAGATGCAGAAAGGCCGGATGAAAGGCAATGCTACCCGCGGGTCGGAGTTGGCTTTCGGTTCGTTCGGCATTAAGTCGATGGAACCGGCGTGGATTACCAGCCGCCAAATCGAAGCGGCCCGTATTGCGGTGACCCGCTATATGAAACGGGAAGGGCAGGTCTGGATCCGCATTTTTCCTGATAAGCCAGTAACCAAGAAACCCGCTGAAGTTCGGATGGGTAAAGGTAAAGGTGCACCGGAATACTGGGTGGCCGTGGTGCGCCCCGGCCGGATGCTATTTGAAGCCGAAGGGGTTCCCCTGGAAGTGGCTAAGGAAGCTTTGCGTCTTGCCGCTCAGAAGTTACCGGTACAAACCAAGTTTGTGATACGTAGGGATTACGTATAAGCATAAAGATGTTGGCGCTGCATGCAGCCGGGCTTGTTGCCGTTACCAACAAGTGCCTTTAGCAAGTATCCAGCTTTACAAATAACAGAAAATGAAAAATTCAGAAATCGTAGAATTGTCAACGGAAGATTTGGTGGCTAAGATCGCAGAGGAGAAAGTTGCACTCACCAAATTGAAATTTGCACATGCTGTTTCAGCGATAGAAAATCCAAATCGGATTAAATACACGCGCAAAACCATCGCTCGTCTGATGACGGAGCTGACCAAACGGAGAAAGGCCGAACAAGCCGCTGCGCAAACAACAACCGAAACAGCCGCTGAGGCATAAAAATCAAAGTCGAAATGGAAAGAAATTTAAGAAAAACAAGGATCGGCTTGGTAGTAAGTAATAAGATGGACAAGTCCATTGTGGTGGCTGTTGAACGTAAGGTGAAGCACCCGATTTATGGAAAGTTTGTGAAAAAGACTACCAAATTCAAGGCTCATGACGAGAACAACACGTGCGGTATCGGCGATACGGTGTTGATCATGGAAACGCGTCCGCTGAGCAAAACGAAAAATTGGCGGTTAGTAGAAATTTTAGAAAGGGCTAAGTAACATGGTACAACAGGAATCAAGACTCAATGTAGCCGACAATAGCGGAGCTAAAGAGGTGTTAGTTATCCGTGTTTTGGGCGGTACCGGCAAGCGTTACGCTTCTATCGGTGATAAAATCGTTGTAACCGTAAAAAGTGCTTTGCCTTCTGGAAACGTCAAAAAAGGAACGGTAACCAAAGCAGTGGTCGTAAGGACGAAAAAGGAGATTCGCCGTAAAGACGGCTCTTATATCCGCTTCGATGACAATGCTGCCGTATTGTTGAACAATCAGGATGAACCCCGCGGAACACGTATCTTCGGCCCCGTAGCTCGGGAATTGCGTGAAAAGCAGTTCATGAAAATCGTATCATTAGCACCGGAGGTATTATAATTATGGGACAGACAAAGACAACAACGCATAAGCTTAAGATCCGTACCGGAGATTTGGTGAAGGTCATTTCTGGCAACTCCAAAGGTGCACAGGGCAAGGTGTTGGAAGTGCAGATAGCCGAGAATCGCGCTATTGTAGAGGGAGTCAATATGGTAAAGAAGCATACGAAACCGAGTGCTGCCAACCCCAACGGCGGGATTATCGAAAAAGAGGCTTCTATCCATATTTCCAATCTGGCGCTGATCGATCCGAAAACAGGTAAGCCTACCCGTGTAGGACGGAAAGTAGTTGAAGTAAACGGCAAGAAGAAAATCGTTCGCGTAGCGAAAAAATCAGGGGAGGTGATTGACTAATGACTTACGTACCAAGATTGAAAGCAAAGTACAACGAAGAGATTCGTACTGCGCTGAAAGATAAATTCCAATATAAAAGCGTCATGCAGGTTCCGCGGTTGGAGAAGATCGCGTTGAGCCAGGGTATCGGTGCGGCTACCGCCGACAAGAAACTGATTGACAACGCCATCAATGAAATGACGTTGATAACCGGACAGAAAGCGGTGGCTACCAAGTCTAAAAAGGACGTTTCAAATTTTAAACTCCGTAAGGGCATGCCTATCGGTGTGAAGGTGACGCTGCGCGACAACAAGATGTATGAGTTCCTGGATCGCCTGATTGCAGTAGCACTTCCCCGTATCCGTGATTTCCGCGGTATCAACGATAAAGGTTTTGACGGACGTGGAAACTATACGCTGGGTATCACGGAACAGATTATCTTCCCTGAAATCGATATCGATAAAATCAATAAGATTCAAGGGATGGACATTACGTTTGTAACGAGTGCCGAAACCGATGTTGAGGCATTGGAATTGCTGAAGGAGTTCGGATTACCATTCAAGAATCAAAATAATACGACGAATAATGGCTAAAGAAGGAATTAAGGCACGTGAGATTAAGCGGGCCAAATTGGTGGCGAAATATGCGGAGAAACGTGCAGCACTGAAGGCTGCCGGAGATTACGCGGCATTGGACAAGTTGCCGAAGAATGCTTCGCCTGTTCGCTTGCACAACCGTTGCAAGCTCACCGGACGCCCCAGGGGCTACATGCGCCAGTTCGGTATTTCACGGGTTACGTTCCGTGAGATGGCCCTGGCCGGAAAGATCCCGGGAGTGAAGAAAGCGTCTTGGTAGATTGGTGGTTGGTGACCGGTGGTCGGTGACCGGCGTAGCGGTGCGCCAAGCATATATTAGAATTTTTAACCGATAAAAGGTCCTAAGGCCAGGGTGGCTAAGGGAAACCGTTATCATAATGCATCATAATTAATGAATACAGATCCAATAGCGGATTACCTTACCAGAGTAAGGAATGCCATTAAGGCCAACCACAGGGTTGTAGAAATTCCTGCATCGAACCTTAAAAAGGAGATTACCAAGGTACTCTTTGACAAAGGTTACATTGCCAATTACAAGTTTGACGATGATACCGTGCAAGGCACCATAAAAATAGCCTTGAAGTACCATCCTGTAAGCAAAGTTTCGGCTATCCGTACCTTGACACGTGTGAGTAAACCCGGTCTGAGGAAGTATGCAGGCGTAGATAGCATGCCCCGTGTGTTAAACGGTTTAGGAATTGCCATCCTATCCACGTCTAAGGGGGTAATGACAGACAAGGAAGCGCGCCTTCTGAATGTCGGTGGCGAAGTTTTATGTTACGTATATTAATCAGGAGGAACGCACAAGATGTCAAGAATTGGAAAAGCGCCCATCGCCATCCCTACGGGTGTGACGATTACGGTATCAGACAAGAACCTGGTAACGGTGAAGGGCCCCAAAGGTGAATTAACACAGCAAGTAGACCAGGATATTATTGTATCTCAAGAGGATGGCCAGTTGCTCGTAAAGCGGCCAACAGATCAAAAGCGGCATAAGGCGCTTCATGGCTTGTACCGCGCATTGCTTAACAACATGGTAATCGGGGTGACAGAAGGGTATAAAACCGTTCAGGAGCTGGTCGGTGTAGGTTATCGGGCGAATGCCCAGGGCAGTACGCTGGAACTTACGCTGGGCTTTTCACACCAAGTGGTAATGATTTTGCCCAAGGAGATAAAGGCCACCACCACTGCCGAGAAGGGAAAGAATCCGACCATTATATTGGAATCTATCGATAAGCAGTTGCTGGGGCAGGTAGCCGCAAAGATCCGTTCATTGCGTGCACCGGAGCCATATAAAGGAAAAGGTATTAAATTTGTTGGCGAGCAATTACGCCGGAAAGCAGGCAAATCTGCGGCTAAAAAATAGGAGTTGATCATGGCAGGAACTAAAGTATCGCGTAGAGAGCGTATTAAAAAAGGGATTAGGAAACGTGTTTCCGGATCACCGGAGCGTCCGCGTTTGTCTGTATACAGGAGTAATAAGGGGATCTATGCCCAGGTGATTGATGACCAGTCGGGAGTGACCTTGGTGTCGGCGTCATCGCAGGCGAAGGATTTCTCGGTGTCAGGCAATAAGGTCGAACAGTCTAAAGCTGTGGGCAAACTGATTGCGGAGAAGGCGTTGGCTGCAGGGATTAGTAAAGTAGTTTTTGACCGCAATGGGTATCTGTATCATGGCCGCGTGAAATCATTGGCCGAGGGAGCCCGCGAAGCCGGTTTGGATTTTTAATCATCGATAACATGTCATTAAGTAATATAAAAAGAGTAAAATCGAGCGAAATCGAATTGAAAGATCGCTTGGTTAGCATCCAGCGTGTGGCCAAAGTAACCAAGGGAGGGCGTACATTCAGTTTTTCGGCCATCGTTGTGGTGGGTGACGAGAACGGCGTGGTAGGATACGGATTGGGCAAAGCGAAGGAAGTGACCGAAGCGATCACCAAAGGCATCGATGACGCTAAGAAAAATCTGATCAAGGTACCGGTTATCAAAGGTACCGTACCGCATGAACAGTACGGTAAGTATTCAGGTGGCCAGGTCTTGATTAAGCCCGCCGTGCATGGTACAGGCGTGTTGGCCGGCGGCGCGATGCGTGCCGTGTTGGAAAGCGCCGGTGTAACAGACGTATTGGCGAAGTCACTTGGGTCATCTAATCCGCACAATGTGGTTAAAGCCACCATCGATGCGTTGCTGAAAATGCGCGACGCCTATACCGTAGCACAACAACGCGGTGTTGATTTGAATAAGGTATTTAACGGATAGAGTATCATGGCAAAGATCAAAATTACCCAGATAAAAAGCGTAATCGACCGCAGCGAGCGCCAGAAGCGTACCATGCAGGCATTGGGGTTGCGCAAGATTAACCATACCGTAGAAGTGGAAGCAACACCGGCAATCATCGGTATGATCCGTAAGGTAAACCACCTTGTGGCAATAGAGCAAGTATAAATACGTTTAATCGTTGTAACCTGTTTAGTGAAAGCGAAGGTGCAACATAATAGTAATTTCAAGATGAACTTAGGTAATCTAAAACCGGCAACGGGATCAGTAAAAAGCAAGAAACGTATCGGACGTGGACAAGGTTCAGGCCGTGGGGGAACGTCTACCCGTGGGCACAAGGGTGCTCAGTCGCGTTCCGGCCATAGCACTAAAATCGGTTTCGAGGGCGGGCAGATGCCATTGCAGCGGCGTGTTCCGAAATTCGGTTTCAAAAACCCTAACCGGGTCGAGTATGTGGGCATTAACCTGGACGTGTTGCAGGGATTGGTCGAAAAATACAACCTAACCGCTATCGATTTCGATACGCTGCGGTCGCATGGGCTGGTTTCCAAGAATGATTTGGTGAAGATCTTGGGCCGGGGAGAACTGACGTCAAAGATCGAAGTAAAAGCACATGCCTTTTCTTCCACAGCACAGAAGTCGATTGAAGCAGCGGGAGGCTCGATTGTAAAACTTTAATACATGAAGAAGCTAATCACAACCTTAACCAATATTTGGAAGATCGACGATTTGAGGACGCGTATTCTGAATACGCTCTTATTCCTGTTGGTCTATCGCATTGGGTGCCATATCGTGCTGCCCGGAGTCAACCCTGCTGCACTCCAGCATGAGGCAAAAGAGGGGTTGCTGGGCTTGTTGGACATGTTTGCCGGTGGGTCTTTTTCCCGTTCAGCAATATTTGCACTGGGCGTAATGCCCTATATTTCGGCGTCCATTGTGGTGCAATTGCTGGGAATTGCCGTGCCTTATTTCCAGAAACTGCAGAAGGAAGGCGAGAGCGGGCGGAAGAAAATGAACCAGATAACCCGCTACCTGACATTGGCCATTACCCTGGTTCAATCCATTGCATACGTGCGTACGCAGATTGATAGCGGAGCCAAAACAATTGACGACCCGATGTTCACCATACTGGCGGCGTTCGTGCTTACCGCGGGCACATTGTTCGTGATGTGGCTCGGCGAGAAGATTACCGACAAGGGCATCGGAAATGGTATTTCCTTGATTATCATGGTCGGGATCATTGCGCAATTGCCCAGTGGCATTACCGCTGAGTGGTTTTCGCGGATGAGTACCGGCGGGGGAGGACCAATTCCTTTGCTGCTGGAGTTCATTGCGTTGTTCTTTGTGGTGATATTCACGATACTTATTGTGCAGGGCGTCCGCAAGATTCCGGTTCAGTATGCAAAGAAGATAGTCGGCAATAAGCAGTACGGGGGTGTTCGGCAATATATCCCGCTTAAGGTTAATGCGGCCGGAGTTATGCCTATCATTTTCGCCCAAGCCATCATGTTTGTGCCGATGAGCTTAAGTCAGTTTTTCCCGAATCTGCAATCACCGTTCCTGACATCGTTGAGCAACTATACCTCGGTGGCGTATAACGTAACGTTTGCGATATTGATCATCGCGTTTACTTTTTTTTATACGGCCATTATGGTTAACCCCCAGCAAATGTCGGAAGACATGAAAAAGAACGGTGGCTTTATTCCCGGCGTGAAACCGGGACAGGCTACGAACTTTTATATAGACAGTGTGATATCAAAGATAACCCTGCCGGGAGCGGTATTTTTGGCGGTTATTGCTATCCTACCTGCTATCGCGAGCTTGTTTGGGGTGAACAACCAGTTTGCGCACTTTTATGGCGGAACCTCACTGTTGATTCTGGTGGGAGTGGTATTGGATACCCTGCAGCAAATAGAAAGTCACCTGTTGATGCGCCATTATGACGGATTGATGAAAACAGGGCGGATAAAGGGACGTACTCCCGTGGCTTCCGGTTCCACCCCGTCGGTCATTTAATTGGGGCATGTCAAAAGTAAATTACAAGTCGGCCGAAGACATTGAACAACTGCGGAAGTCTGCTACAGTGCTTTCGCAGTTGCTTGGTGAGATTGCCAGGGAGATTCGGCCCGGTATTACAACCTTGTCCCTGGATAATTTAGCTTTCGAGTATATTCAGGATCACGGTGGGCGTCCGGCCTTTTTGAATTATAACGGTTTTCCCAACTCATTATGTATTTCGGTCAACGATCAGGTGGTGCACGGAATCCCGAGTAGCTATGAGCTGCGTGAAGGCGATATCGTGTCTGTCGATGGCGGGGTTGATCTCAATGGTTACATCAGTGATTCGGCCTACACATTTATGGTGGGTGAGGTTGCCGAAGATGTGAAGCAGCTGTTACGCGTAACACGCGAGTCGTTGGAACTGGGAATTAAACAAGCCGTGGCGGGTAAGCGCGTAGGTGATATTGCCTACGCAGTACAGGAACACGTTACCCGATATGGTTATGGTATTGTCCGGGAACTCGTTGGTCATGGAGTTGGATTCCAGCTCCATGAGAAGCCGGAGGTGCCGAACTATGGTAAGCGCGGCTCGGGTCCGAAACTGGAGGAAGGGCTGGTAATCTGTATCGAACCGATGATCAACCAAGGTAAAGCCGGTGTGAAATTCTGGGACGACGGATGGACGGTCAGTACGGTTGATGGGAAACCGTCTGCACATTATGAACATATGGTGGCGGTACACAAAGGGGAAGCTGAGATTTTGACCACTTTTTCATATATTGAAGAAGTTTTAGGTAAAAAGGGTTGACATTCAGTTTTTTTTGCTTATCTTTGCAACCCTGTTTGTGCAGGGGTATAATTAGATAATAATCAAGACTATATGGCGAAACAGGCTTCCATTGAGCAGGACGGAGTCATAAAAGAAGCGCTTTCAAACGCGATGTTTCGCGTTGAGCTGGAAAACGGGCATGAAATTATAGCCCATATATCGGGTAAGATGCGCATGCATTATATCAAGATTTTGCCCGGTGACCGGGTAAAACTGGAGATGTCGCCCTATGATTTGACAAAGGGAAGAATAACATATCGATATAAATAAGATAGCTAACGTAAGAAAGTAGAGCCCTGTTGGGGACAATATAGAAGATCATGAAAGTCAGAGCATCCATTAAAAAGCGTAGTGCGGATTGCAAGATTATCCGTCGCAAAGGCAAGGTATTTGTAATCAATAAGAAAAACCCTAAGTACAAACAACGTCAGGGATAAAATCGTAATAAGCATATGGCAAGGATCGCAGGTATAGATTTACCTAAAAACAAGAGAGGGGAGATTGGTCTCACATACATTTACGGGATTGGTCGCTCCACTGCCCAGCGCATTTTGGATAAGGCTGGTATCGATTACAATGTAAAGGTACAGGATTGGGATGATGACCAATTAGGTGCTATCCGGAACATCATCAACGAAGAGATCAAAGTTGAAGGAGCGCTCCGTTCCGAGGTTCAGTTGAATATCAAGCGTCTGATGGATATCGGCTGTTACCGCGGCCTTCGCCATCGTAAGCATTTGCCAGTTCGCGGCCAGCGTACCAAAAACAACTCGCGTACACGCAAAGGGAAACGCAAGACTGTTGCAAATAAGAAAAAGGCTACTAAATAATAATTGAGAAGAATTACAATGGCAAAAACTAAAAAAGTCAGCAAGAAGCGCATTGTTGCCATCGAACCGGTTGGTCAGGCACACATTAACGCTACTTTCAATAATATCATCATTACGCTTACCAATAACCAAGGACAGACAATTTCTTGGTCAAGTGCAGGCAAGATGGGCTTTAAGGGTTCCAAGAAGAACACGCCTTATGCGGCTTCTCAAGCGGCGGCTGATTGTGGCAAGGTAGCCCATGACCTGGGATTGCGTAAAGTGGAGGTTTTTGTGAAAGGCCCGGGAGCCGGAAGGGAATCCGCTATCCGGACGTTGGCCAATTCCGGTATCGAAGTTACGGCCATTAAAGATATTACCCCGTTGCCGCACAACGGATGCCGCCCTCCGAAACGCAGAAGGGTTTAAGAACGGAATTATATACACACTATTTTAAAGCTAAGATTCTTCAGCTATAGGCTGAATGATACTTTAAAACCAACAATTATATGGCGAGATATACAGGACCAAAGTCCAAAATTGCCCGTAAATTCAGGGAACCTATTTTCGGGCCTGACAAAGCATTAGAGCGGAAAAATTATCCTCCGGGGCAGCATGGGGCTTCAAAACGCAGGGGCAAGCAATCAGAATATGCTGTGCAACTGTTGGAAAAGCAGAAGGCGAAATATACCTATGGGGTATTGGAACGCCAGTTTGCCAATTTGTTTGAAAAGGCCTCTTCAAAACACGGCATCACCGGAGAGGTGTTCCTGAAATTATTGGAAGCCCGTTTGGATAACACGGTTTATCGGCTGGGTATCGCGCCTACACGGTCGGCTGCCCGCCAATTGGTTGGACATAAACACATCACCGTAAACGGTGAAGTGGTGAATATCCCTTCATACAGCTTACGCCCGGGCGATGTTGTGGCTGTGCGCGAACGCTCGAAATCCCTCGAAGCCATTACTAACACTGTTGCCGGCCGGAAAATCAATAAATTTAGCTGGCTGGAATGGGATGCAAACAACTTGACCGGCAAGTTTCTCAATTATCCGGAACGTACTGAGATTCCTGAGAATATCAAGGAAAACTTAATCGTCGAGCTGTACTCCAAATAAGTAACACGGGAAAAGCATCGCCTATGGCGGATGCTCTTCCTGCTGTATAGCAAATTTTGTAAACAAACATTAAGAGTAACTACATGGCAATCTTAGCATTTCAAAGACCTGATAAAGTTATCATGCAGAAATCCACGGATTTCGATGGCACGTTTGAGTTTCGGCCATTGGAACCGGGTTTCGGTGTGACCATCGGTAATGCTTTACGCCGTATTCTATTGTCCTCGCTGGAAGGATATGCAATTACGTCGGTTCGTTTTTCCGGGGTATCTCATGAGTTTTCCACCATCAAAGGCGTTGTGGAAGACGTGACGGAGATTATCTTGAACTTGAAACAGGTGCGTTTCAAGAAAACCGGGGAAATGGGCGATTCGGAGAAGATCTTTATGGTAGTGAATGGCCAGGATCAATTGACCGCCGGCGATATTACCAGTTTTTCCAATAACTTCACCGTGTTGAATCCCGACCTGGTGATCTGTAATATGGAGAGTACCGTAACGTTGGAAATTGAACTCAACGTTGGCAAGGGACGCGGCTATGTCAATGCCGAGGAAAACAAGGTGCCCGATGGGCCTGTGGGCCTGATCGCCGTGGACGCTATCTTTACGCCCATCAAGAACGTGAAATATACCATCGAAAACTATCGGGTGGAACAAAAAACCGACTACGAGAAATTGTTATTGGATATTTCGACCGATGGCTCCGTTCATCCCGAAGACGCGTTGAAAGAGGCAGCAAAGATTTTGATTCAGCACTTTATGCTGTTTTCTGATGAAAATATGCTGCTTGAATCACAGGCTAAAGAGGAAACGAAGGTGGTGGATGAGGAAATCCTGCATATGCGTAAAATCCTTAAAACCGAGCTGGTTGATTTGGATTTGTCGGTACGTGCCCTCAACTGCTTGAAGGCTGCCGATATCCGCACGCTTGCCGAATTGGTAACGTATGATGTGGCCGACATGCTTAAGTTCCGGAATTTCGGCAAGAAATCCCTGAGCGAAATTCAGGAGTTAGTAAAATCAAAAGGCTTGTCATTTGGGATGAATTTAGCCAAATACAAGCTCGACGAAGAATAATATATATAAGTTAGCGACCTGTTGCATAATTCCCTCCGATGGTACGGAGACGGTATGCACAAATTAAACACCAACAATGAGACACGGAAAGAAAATTAATCATTTAGGCCGCACAGCAAGTCATCGTAAAGCGATGTTGTCGAACATGGCCACTTCGCTGATCAAACACAAGCGCATCACTACGACATTGGCTAAAGCCAAGGCTTTGCGTCAGTATGTGGAGCCCCTGATCACCAAATCGAAGAACGACACGACGCATTCGCGCCGTACCGTTTTCAGTTATCTTCAAGATAAGGAGGCTGTGACCATCCTTTTCCGTGAAATTTCGGAGAAAGTAGCCAGCCGCCCCGGAGGTTATACGCGCATCATCAAGTTAGAGAACCGTTTGGGTGATAACGCAGAGATGGCGTTCATCGAGCTGGTGGATTATAACGAGGTTTACAAGAAAGATGGAGCCGCTACCGAGCGGAAGAGTACGCGACGACGCGGTGGCAAGAAGAAGTCCGGAGCAGGTGCTGCTGCTGAGAACGCTGTGGAAGCAGCATCAGCAACGCCCGTAGAGACAGCAACAGTTGAAGCTCCTGAAACACCGGACGAGCCGGTTGCTGAGGCAGCCGAAGAACAGGCTCCAGAAACGGAAGAGACTCCGAAAGAGGAAAAGAAGGAAGACTAAGCAGCTTCGCGAAAGTGTAAAGAGTTCAAACCCGTTTTTTGTTTACGAAAAACGGGTTTTTTTATTGTGTCATTATCACGTTAACCATCTATTGAGCATGAACTTATTCGACGTTTATCCGATTAATCCGATAACCATAACCAGCGCCCAGGGAAGTACTGTATGGGATGCCCAGGGAAATGAATACCTTGATTTGTATGGAGGCCACGCGGTCATTTCCATTGGCCATACACATCCCCACTACGTAAAGCGACTGACTGATCAACTGAACCGGATAGGGTTCTATTCCAACTCCGTTGAGATCCCCTTACAGCAGCAGCTGGCTGATCTGCTGGGGCGTGTGTCTGGGAAGGATAATTACCAGCTGTTTCTGTGCAATTCAGGTGCGGAAGCAAACGAGAACGCGCTGAAACTGGCGTCGTTTCATAACGGCCGGAAGAAGATCGTCGCGTTTAAAGGGGCTTTCCACGGGCGGACGTCGCTTGCGGTTGCCGCTACCGATAATCCCAAGATTATTGCTCCGGTAAACCGGACAGACAATGTGATCTTCTTGCCTCATAACGATGTGGCGGCGTTGGAGCAGGTCTTCAGCGAACAAGGCGGGGACATCTGTGCCGTCATCATCGAAGGAATACAGGGCGTAGGCGGTATACAGGTGGCGTCCGATGCGTTTCTGCGGAGAATCCGTGAACTGACTACCCAGTACGGAGCGGTGTTCGTGGCCGATTCCGTGCAATGCGGGTACGGACGTACAGGCCGCTTTTATTCGCATGACCATGCGGGTGTACATGCCGACATTTACAGCATGGCGAAGGGGATGGGGAACGGGTTCCCCATCGGGGCTATCGCCATATCGCCGGCTATAAAGCCGTCATACGGTATGCTCGGAACTACATTTGGGGGTAATCACCTGGCTTGTGCCGCCGCCTTGGCGGTATTGGAAGTGATGGATAAGGAAGACCTGATGGGAAATGCTGCTGCTATCGGTGCTTATCTCACCGATGAATTACGTAAATTTGACCGCATCCGGGAAGTGCGTGGGAGGGGCCTGATGATCGGTATTGATCTGCCGGAGGAGCTGGCAGTGGTTAGAAAGGATTTGTTGGCCAAAAACCGTATCTTCACAGGCGAAGCCAAGCCTAATGTAATCCGGTTGCTTCCGGCATTGAGCATAACGAAAAACCATGCCGATCGTTTCTTGGAAGCATTGGAAGAACGGTTGAAGGATGTTTAGCGTATAGTGTAATTTACGATTTTCGATATACACATGAAGCAATTTTTTTCAGTAGCGGATGTTGAGGATCTGCCCAGTATCGTAGCCGAAGCGCTCGAGCTGAAAAGCAACCCTTTCGGATATGAGCACTTGGGGAGACGGAAGACCTTGGGCTTGGTGTTTCTTAATCCGAGCTTACGTACACGCTTGAGTACGCAGAAGGCCGCAATTAACCTGGGGATGGACGTCATGGTGATGAACATGGATAAAGACGGGTGGGCACTCGAAACGAAGGATGGCGTCGCCATGGCGGGGAGTACGGTAGAGCATATCCGTGAGGCTGCGGCAGTCATGGGACGGTACTGCGATATTCTGGGTATGCGTTCGTTTCCGAAGCTGCAAGACCGTGAGGAGGATTACAGCGAAGATTTATTCAAGAAGTTTATGCGGTACTGCGGCGTGCCTGTGGTCAGCCTCGAGAGTGCTACACGCCACCCGTTGCAGAGCTTAACGGATTTGGTTACCATCCGGGAGCATTGGCAGGGGGTGAGCAAACCTAAAGTGGTGTTGGCATGGGCCCCTCATGTAAAAGCCCTGCCGCAGGCCGTGCCTAATTCTTTTTCCGAATGGATGTGCAGGGCGCAGGCGGAAGGCTTGGTTGATTTCACCATCGCGCATCCGCAAGGATACGAATTGGCGGAGGAGTTTACCAACGGCGCGGCCATCACGCATTCGCTTGATGAGGCATTAACCGGTGCCGACTTCGTATACGTAAAAAACTGGTCTTCTTATTCCGACTATGGAAAAATTCTTCCAGTAACGGCGCCCTGGATGATTGATAATTCGGTACTTGGCACCACCAATGGCGCTAAGGTAATGCACTGCTTGCCCGTACGCCGTGACGTGGAATTGGCAAGCGAGGTGCTCGACGGTCCGCAGGCGCTGGTCATCGAGGAAGCGGCCAACCGCGTATGGGCGGCACAGGCGGTATTAAAACGGATGCTGGAGCAATTAACCCATAACGTTTAAATGATGTCGAAACTGTGGGTTATTAAAATAGGCGGAAATATCATCGACCACCCGGAAGCGTTGGGGCGCTTTCTGGCGCATTTTGCGGTGCTGCGGGGCAATAAGATACTGGTGCATGGCGGTGGGAAGATAGCCACACGCATGGCTTCGGATTTAGGTATCACGGCCACGATGGTAGAAGGAAGGCGTATTACCGATGAGGCCATGCTACGGGTGGTGACCATGGTATACGCCGGACTGACGAATAAGCAGGTAGTAGCCGGTTTGCAGGCCAACGGATGCAATGCCATCGGCCTGAGCGGAGCCGATGGCAATACCATTAAAGCCATAAAGCGGCCGGTAGCGGCAATTGATTATGGGTATGTGGGTGATATCTTGCCTAATTCGGTGGATGCGGATGCCATTGGGGCATTGATAGGAGCTGGGTTTACCCCTGTTTTTTCCGCCATTACCCATGATGGAAACGGACAGCTGCTTAATACCAATGCAGATACCATTGCTTCGGCATTGGCGGTAGCGCTCGCGTCGCGGTATCAGACTTCATTAGTATATTGTTTCGAGAAGCGTGGCGTACTCCGGGACGTCAACGACGAAACTTCAGCCATACCAGAAATCCGGACTGCCGAATTTGAAGCGCTTAAAACCTCAGGTATTGTTGCCGACGGTATGATTCCGAAACTGCACAATGCGTTTGAAGCTATTGCCAAAGGCGTGGATGAAGTATGCATCGGCCATGCAGATGACCTGCTTCTCCTCCGCGAACAACGGTTTGGTACCCGGCTGATAAAGTAACTTAATTATAAATTGACAACATGAACAAGATAACTATTATTGGAAGCGGGAATATTGGCCTGTCATTGGCCAAGGGTCTTGTCAATAAGGCATATTGCAAGGCTGAAGATATCACACTCACACGGAGGAGCCTCAAGTCACTCAGCGAAGAGGCCGCCAAAGGATTCAAAGTGAGTGACAATAATAAGGTAGCCATTTACGATGCCAATGTCATCGTGCTGGCCGTACTGCCTCAGCAGTTAAAGAAGGTGCTCGACGAAATCGCTCCGGCCGTGTCACCTGAGAAACAGATTGTGGTGTCAGTGGTCTCAGGTGTGACCTGTGCAGATGTACGTGAAAAGCTCGGTAATAATGTACAGGTAATCCGCGCCATGCCTAATACAGCGATTGCTATCGGCCAGTCGATGACCTGCGTGGCATCAGACAATGCATCCGATGAGCAGGTGGATCGCGTGACCCGGATGTTTGAAACCGTCGGCGCTGTAGTCACCATCAATGAAGACTTGATGACTTCCGCAACCGCCCTCTGTGCCTGCGGAATCGCCTTTTTCCTCCGCGCTATCCGTGCCGCCTCACAGGGCGGGGTCGAGATCGGCTTCCATGCACATGACGCGCTGAAGATGGCGGTGCAGACGGCGAAAGGAGCAGCCGACCTGCTCCTGCAAACGCAAAGTCACCCAGAAGGCGAGATAGACAAAGTGACTTCTCCCAAGGGTTGTACCATCGCCGGACTGAACGAAATGGAGCATAATGGTTTCAGTTCGGCGTTTATTAAGGGTATCAAGCTGTCCGCACGCAAAGCCGGAGGATTGTATAATGATTGATAAACTCGTACAGGATAGTACCGTACTACTGCGCGATCTCATCCGTATCCCTTCTTTCAGTAAGGAAGAAAACCAAACGGGTGATGCCATTGAGCGATTCCTGCAACAGCGTGGCGTACGTACGTATCGTAAGTTGAACAATGTATGGGCATATAATAAGTTTTTCGATCCGTCAAAACCGACAATCTTGCTTAATTCTCACCACGACACGGTGAAACCCAATACGGGGTATACGCGCAATCCGTTTTCGCCAGATATCGAAGACGGTAAATTATACGGTTTGGGCAGTAACGATGCCGGTGGATGCCTCGTTTCGCTGATTGCTACCTTTTTGCATTTCTATGCGGCTGAGGGGTTACAGTATAATTTCTGCCTTGCTGCCACCGCTGAGGAAGAGATCTCAGGCACCAATGGATTGGAGCTGGTGATTCCCGATCTGGGGCCCTTGGACTTTGCCATTGTTGGTGAACCCACGTTGATGCAGCTGGCCGTGGCTGAGCGGGGGTTGATGGTGCTCGATTGCATAGCCCATGGTAAGGCCGGCCATGCCGCCCGCGAAGAGGGCGACAACGCTATTTACAAAGCACTTAAAGACATTGAGTGGTTCATCAGCTACCGTTTTCCGAAAGAGTCGGAAGAATTCGGTCCGATTAAGATGAGCGTTACGGTTATCCATGCCGGATCGCAGCACAATGTGGTGCCCGCCACATGCGAGTTTGTGGTGGATATCCGTGTAACGGACGCTTACCGTAATGAAGAAGTGCTGGATATCATCCGCCAGCATGTTAACTGTGAAGTCAAACCCCGTTCGGTAAGGCTCAAACCCTCGTCCATTCCCAAAGATCACCCTGTGGTACAAGCCGGCATCGCGCTGGGACGCACCACCTATGGGTCGCCCACAACAAGCGACCAGGCGTTGCTGGACATCCCGTCGCTGAAGCTGGGGCCGGGCGACTCCGCCCGTTCGCATATGGCTGATGAGTTTATCTATGTGGATGAAATCCGGGAAGGGGTCGCATTGTATATCGCGATATTGGAAAAGGTGGTGATTCCTAAAAAATAATCCTGTTGGCGAGCGAAAGTCTTTATCTTTTTCTATTTTTGGGTAGCGTTAACACATCGTTTACGTTACCGGTTCTTGTTAAGAACCAACCAGATACAGATACGAGAACAAACAACGGACGGCGCCCCGAGCGCTGACGAAGATGAAGATTTACGTTTTTTACCGCTTATTCACCGTGGCCGCCATAACCGCGGTGGTCTTGGCTCCCGTCTATGGGCAACATGCCGGACAGCTACAGGGTGTCGTGAAAGACAGGCAGACGGGGCAGGTGATTGAAGGAGTAACCGCGAGCCTGCGGGAAAGCCAGCAGCGCGCTAAATCCGATGGGAATGGGGTGTTCGTTTTTGATGCCCTGCCCTTTGGTGAATATACCATCCAGCTATCCAGTATTGGCTATAGCACACGAACACTTAACCCGATTTTAATCAGTGCCAGCAAACGGACTGCCGATTTAGGTGAGGTTTTCCTGGATGCTGTGCAGAATAAACTGGATGAAGTGGTCATTACTCCCGATCCGCCGATGGTGGAGTTTGGCGCCGATACAATCACGTTCAATGCTTCCCAAAGCATGATGGCTGAAGGCAGTGCCGCCAGCGATATGCTGAAAAGCGTACCGATGGTGGATGTGGATATTGACGGGAACCCGACGATAGCCGGTATGTTGAATACCCGTATCTTCATCAATGGCAAACCTGCGGACTTCACGGCGGAGACAATCGCCGATTTGATGAACGTATTACCCGCCGATATGATTGCCAAAGTGGAAGTGGTGACAAACCCCGATGTACGCTATGCTGCGGACGGAGATGGCATTATCAATATCGTGTTGAAAAAGGGGATCAAACTCGGGCTCACCGGGTCGGCATCGGTGACAGCCGGTACCCTAAATAATTATAATGGCAGTACCTACGTTGCCTACCGTGGAGACAGCCTTTCGATCAATACCGGCTATGGATACAGGTATGGTACTCGCGTGACAACAGCCGCTGTATCCCGCCGTAATTTCAGCGCCGGGGAAGATACGCCGAATTCGTTTATTGATCAATGGTCTGCCGATCGTAACCACCAGCAGGGGCATAACCTGAATACCTCAATAGATTGGGATGCGACATCTAATCAGAACCTCACGGTAATGGCCAATGTGAATGCAACAAACCAGACATCGCTGGCTGATATGGACGATTATCGGTTGAATGCCGAAGGTGTGCAGCGGGAGTTTCGGACACAACGGAACGATAGGGGCGTGAAAGGGCTGAATTATAAGATTAACGCCCAATATACCGCGAAGCTCCGTGGGAAGAATGAGCGGTTGGAGGCTGGGCTCGTTGCTTTCAGCAATAGCAGGCAGCAAGACCG
Organism: Parapedobacter composti; assembly: GCF_900112315.1. Classification (GTDB taxonomy): domain Bacteria; phylum Bacteroidota; class Bacteroidia; order Sphingobacteriales; family Sphingobacteriaceae; genus Parapedobacter; species Parapedobacter composti. Next base: position 98,718 of record NZ_FOLL01000011.1, read on the forward strand.
CGCTATTCTACGGGAGATTGAACGGGCCAATGGAACGGAAGTAGATCCGTTTAACCAGTACATGGGTAACCTGATTGGCAATAATCGGCTGGAAATGAACATCGACTATCGACGTAGTGTGGGACAGTGGTCGACCGTCAGTTTCGGCGCACAGGGATCCTTTGCCAGTAATGACAATAACCAGTCTGTCACGGTGTATGATTATGCGCTGGGAATGGACGCGGTGAATGCCGCCCTTTCCAACCGGTTTAGGTATCGTGAAACGATATACGCTACCTATGCGAGCTATCAATTGCGTACTCAAACCCGGTGGTCGTTCAGAGCCGGGCTACGAGCCGAGGGCACATACCTCACGTTGACAGAACGCTTGGACGAGCATGCCGACATTCGGCCGTATGTGAATTTTTTTCCGAACCTGTCAATAAATAAGGTTGTGGCTAAAAAGCACCGCTTCGGGTTGAGTTACAGCATGCGGCTGATGCGCCCCCGGGAGCACATGCTCAATCCACTTATCAACGATACTAATCCAGCCAATGTGAGCTTCGGAAATCCCGGACTCCGACCGGCGTTTAGCCATCGGTACCAACTGAGTTATGGCGTGGCGACGAAGCAATGGTCTTTTACGCCCAGGTTGAGCTACGCCGCTACAGGTGATCTCATCGAACGGTTCCGTATCAGTGCAGACAGTGTAACTTTTTTGAACCTGGCATCACGCAATGAGCTGACCCTTAACCTCGTGGGTAGCTATAAACAGGGCAAAAACTTAACATTGAATTGGGGCGCGTTGATTTCAAGGGTGGATTATCACTCCCCGGCGGCCCTTGTGGAACATCGAACGGGATGGAACCGGCGGGGTAATATCGGGGCCAGCTTTTCATTGCCCAAACGTATTTCGGCTGAGTGCCGTATTACCTATACCGACCGGATGTTGTCACAGGGTAGGAGAAGGAGTACGGCCACTGCTGATTTCGGTGTGCGGAAAGCATTTTTGAATAACAGACTGCTGGTACGCCTGATGGCTACCGATCCGTTCACCGACCAGAATACGATGGAGTATATTGATGGCATAACAGCTTCGGGGGCCACTTACTTTCAGGAGAATGACCGTGTGCTTCGCACACGGAATTACCGGTTGGGCCTGAGCTACCGCTTTATGAATGCTGGAACCAGCAAAAGGGGGCTGTAACTTTTTTCCCCCAACAGCATCCAACAGTAAAAACCACGATTATGCTGATTACGACAACACCTCAGGTTGAAGGGAAAAAGATTACCCGGTACATCGGACTGGTAAGCGGCGAAACGATTATTGGCGCCAATTTCTTCAGGGATATCTTTGCCGGCTTACGGGATATTGTAGGGGGGCGCTCAGGTTCCTATGAAAAGGTCCTGCGTGAAGCCAAAGAAACAGCGGTCTATGAGATGCAGCAGTATGCAGCCTCGTTGGGAGCCAACGCCGTAGTCGGGGTGGATCTCGATTATGAAACGGTAGGCAGCGGTGGCAGTATGCTGATGGTAACTGCCAGCGGCACCGCGGTAGTCATTGAGTAACAGGTTTAAAAGCACTCGTTCCTTACCCGAACGCCCAAATGTTCAAACCGGTTCCGGAGCGCCAGCCAAGCGGCCCAAATATCAATATACCTTTTTAAACCATACGTTTCTTGCGCGATCGACCGTGACATACAGCCCTGTCACGTGGCCATTATCATCACGTGCGAACCGGATGCTACCTAACCCCCGGCCTATGAAATGGTCTGGCCCAGTGGGTATCAGCGTGTGTTTGCGCGTATGTGGAAATTTAGTGGCCTGCAGTCGATCTCCAGCCATGTTGATGGTAAGCCTGCCGTCTGCTGCTTCACTGGTATACTGTCCCGAGAAATCCTTCAATAAGTCGGGATCGGGTTGGTAAGACGGCTGGTCATCCTGGCCGTCGGACTGGGCTGCTGTGGTAGCACCGTCGCTTGTATCGTCGCCGACAAACACGGCCGCCAGTCCCCTGCCGGTGGCTGTTGTTTTTGCACCGGCATCGTTGCTGAGGTATACGATAGAAAGGTCTTCGCCGGGAAAATAGGAGAGCCAGGCGCGGTAACCCGCGGTTGCTCCGCTGTGGTGTACAACACGTTTAGTGCCTTGATCGCCAATGCGCACCCCGCCAGCGTAGTCAATGGTATCGCCATTGTTAAGGATGCCGCGCGCTGTGCGCAAAGCTAGCAGCGACTCGTCGAAGTGAGCACGACCCCAGCTGGTGTTCCAGCGGTCAAGATCGCGCGTGGTCGTCAGCAATGCTGCATGTCCATAGGTGTTTTCGAACGGCATATCCATGAGGTATGCACCGCTTCCTTGTTGGTAGCCGATGGCCCTGCCGGGAACTATCTCCCTGAAGTCAGTGCGCCATAAGGTTTGTGTCATTCCCAGCGGCTTGAAAAACCGCTCTTCGGTGAAGGCCGCCAAGGATTGCCCCGACACCCGCTCCAAGAGGATGGTAAGCAGCGTGTAGTTGGAGTTGCTGTACAGGTACTCTTCGCCCGGCGGGTGATTGAGATCGGGTTGGCGAACGATGTAGTCGAGGGCGATATCATTGGTATACACGCGGCTGCCCCGCGGCCAACCACCGATGGCTGCTATGGATCCCCAATCCTTTAGTCCGCTGGTGTGATTCAATAGATGCCGGATGGTGATCGGCTGGCCGTAGTCGGGTAATTCCGGAATATATTTTCTCACTTCGTCGTCAAGTGATACCTTCCCCTCATGAGCCAGTAGCAGCACGGCTGTGGCGGTAAATTGTTTCGAAACGGAGCCGGCCTCAAACCGGGTGCTGTCGGTTACCGGTATCCCGTGTTCCAGGTCGGCCATCCCGAAATGACGATGGTAGATGATTTCACCCCGCCTGCTGATGGTCACGGAAGCTCCCGGTGTACGGGTATTGTGGTGCGCAAAGTAGGCATCTAGCTTCGCCACCGTATCGGTTGCCAGCGGTTGTGCGAGTATGGCCATGCAGATGGTCTGAAGGGCAATGGCCAATGCTATCCCTATTGAATAAAAAGTTCGGTTCATTTTGAGTATGTGGTTTAATTGAGTTTACTTTAGTATATGTTAACAGTTTCCAAGGCCTCCCAGTTGGCGGGTTCCAGGCCTATTCCGGGACTGGAGGACAACGTCAGCAGCCCATTGTCTACTACTGTTCCTGTATAAGGGTCGTTTACCGCATCCAAGTTGCCGTCTAAGTCTATCCAATCGGCCAGCGCACTTAGCTGGGAGGCGGCGGATATGGCACAGCTCGTTTCTGACATACAACCCAGCATGACCTTCATGCCGAGCGCTTTTGCGGTAACCGCCATCTTAAAGCCCTCCCGCAGTCCCGTACACTTCATCAGCTTAATGTTAATGCCATGGTAAATACCCGATGCTTCTTTCAGGTCGCAAAGCCGCTGCACTCCTTCGTCGCCCACGATAGGAAGCGGGCTACGCGCGCTGAGCCATGCGTTAGCGGCTTTGTCTTCTTTTGGCATAGGTTGTTCGATGAACACTGCGCCGGCTTCTTCCAGCCAGTGGATGGTATCTAATGCTTCATGGCGATCGGTCCATCCTTGATTGGCATCGATGAAAAAGGGCTGCGAGCTCACCTGCCGGATGGCATTGATCATCGCCCTGTCGTTTTCCGTACCCAGTTTGATTTTAAGGTACTTGAAGGAAGTAAATGCTCGGGCGCGGTCGGCCATCTTTTCGGGGCTGTCGATACCGATAGTCATTGAAGTGGGCCGTTGTGCGGCGGTTAATCCGAAATAGTGGTGTGCTGGTATGCCCAACAGCTTGCCAATAAGGTCATGCAGGGCGATGTCTACAGCAGCTTTGGCTGCCGGATTCCCTGGGGCGATTCCGTCCACATACGAAAGGATACTTTCTGTATCAAACGGATCGCTGAATTGGGAAAGGTTGAGGCGCGACAGGAATTCGTGTGCGGAGGCATGCGATTCGCCGTATAGCGGAGGCATGGAAGCTTCTCCGTATCCATGTGCACCTTCGTAGCTTAGCCGGATAAGCATCAGTGGGGCCGTACTTCTCGATCCACGGGCTATCCTGAATACGTGCTTCAACTGTAGTGTATAGGGTTTGAAAGCTAATGTTAGCATATGGTTTAATCTAAAATAAGTCATTGTCCGGCCATGTGACCGGTGCATTGATGATATTATTCAATAAAGCATCTAATTGGGTGGCATTGTTGTTTACCAAGATAGCGGCGATCATCCCTGTTCCGGTACGTACGAAATGGCTGCGGCTTCCGGAAAAGGATCCCCCGTGATACCAAGTGCTCCCTTGTACCATGAATCCCAATGCGTAACCGGTGTGACTAAACGGCGGGCTCGTCATCGTTTGTATGGTGCTGCTCTGAAGAATGTCCGGTACAGACGGGAAGCCATCAACATGGACAAACAATCTCGTCAAATCCGTCGCTGTTGCGATCCAGCCGCCATTGGCATCCCGCCGAGCGAAATTTTGTGTATAGGCCGAGGCCTGGTGATACCGCGACTCGTTAGGTTTCCGGTCGCTGAGTGTATTGCCGCCTATCTCCATGCTGGTGATGCCCAACGGTTCCAGTATTTCATCCTTCACAAACTGTTCGTACGGTTTCTGGCTAATTTTTTCGATGACTCGGCCAAGGATCATGAATCCAACATTGGAGTAAGCATAACTGGTGCCCGGCGGCGAACTCAGCGGCACATTATCGATGATATATGAAATCAACTGCGGCGCATCCAGTTCATTTCGCATACCGGTGGGGTCATTACTTGTATTGCCCCACCCGCCTACGTGATGCGAAAGGCAGTGCTTGACGGTCAGGTCGGTAATGTAGCTCCGATAAGGTCTGACCGAACCGAAGTCGTCACCCAGGATGCCATCGGTGCCGAAGATTTTATCGTCAAGTCCAAGCTTACCCGCTTCATACAGTTTCATGATTGCAATGGCCGTCACGCTCTTGGAGATACTGGATATGCGTGAGCGCGTGTCAGTGGTCATCCGTTCGGCGGTTTCCCTATCGGCAAAACCATACGCTTTGGCATACACCAGCTTCCCGTCTTTTGACACGGCCAAAGTTGCGCCCGGTACCGCATGCTGGCTCATGTAGCGGTATACCAGGTCATCTACTTTCTCCATGTCGGTCTGTTCGGGCGGTGCAGCGGGGCCATCGTCACTTTTCGAACATCCGCAGATGAATGCCACCGTAAGCACGGTGAACAATCTCATTTTCATTAGCTCTTTGATATCCATGTTTTTTAGTTTATTCAGGCCAAAACTCGTTGACGTTCAGTGGTCGGTTTCCCAGTTCCCCTTCGAAGTATACTTCCGGGTCGGCCACGCTGGTGAAGCGCACGCGGTCACCTGAACGGCTCATCGTAAACTGTTCTGCCATAAGGAAGTTATCCATAATATGCGGAGCCCGTGTTGCGCTGCCATTGCCATCTTGGAAGATAAATTCAAAAGACTGTACCGTACCGTCGGTATCCACACGGAACTGGCAGCGGACCTGTCCGATGAACCGTCCACCCGCGGCCGAAAGGTAGAATGTGGCAAAGCGTACATCCTGGAAATTAAAAGCCGGGTTGAAATAGAGCATGAGCTGATGCAACTGCCTCCCTTGTAAACCGGCAATATGGGTTTTGCCTTCCTGCCAGCGCGTACGGAAGGCTGATGACTGTACGGCGTCTTCCGGATCGATCAACAAGGTGGTATAATAGCCTCCCTGCCCGTTATTGAACATGTCATGCACTGATGGTGCTTGGGGCAATGGCCTTATTGTTCCGGTAGCATTCAGTGATTCCAACGTGCCAAACAGGAAAGAGGAAGGATCGTCGGTACGAAATAGTCCACCCAACTGACGCCCTTCTGGGGGTGTGATGGTTCCCGGATCCATCCAATCCACGCGAAAGGTATGTTGCTCAAGGTAATCAGCAAGTATCGGTGCGAAATTAGCGCGCTGTGTATTGCCATTTCCATTGGCTTCCTGAAATTCCAACTTGCCCTCTCCCTGTGCATTAAGCACCATTTTATAAGTCCAGATGGCTACCGGTCCGGCCGTCAGGCTATTTCCGCCGCCGCCATAGTATTGGGCCACCACCCGGACGATGTCCTGTGTATCGAAATAGAGGTACATGTTCTGTAACCTTCGAGTGCCGTCGGCAAAAGCTGCGAGGTTGGCTGCAGACTGTGCTAATCGGTTTTGGATGTCACTGGGTAGGGCAAGGTTCAGCGGGTCCAGGTAGATGCTGTTGAAGAAGCTTTCCGGTCCGAGTTGCTCATGCAGGGGATGGGATTCGCTGGGCGGACCGGTGAGCGAGATGGTCAAACCCAGTTGTTTGTAGTTTTCGCTTACCCGGACCACATCGCTACCCACTAATTCCAGCACTACGGTATCCGCGCCGGGCGCTGACGGAAAGTCGAGCACCTCAATAGCTACCGAACCGGTGGTTTGGTTAGCACCGATGGTAAAGGTACCGGCATCGGCCAAGCGGAAATGTACCCCTTCAATAGCGGTTGTTTCTTCGGCCACCACCCGGTAACGTACTTCCTGATCTGTGTCCTTGGGGCGTCCGATTAGGTTTACTTGATAAGTATGTATGCCGCTTCCTTTGGCCAGTGGCCCCAATATGGGGTAGGGCTTCCCGGGTGCCCGGCTCTCCCAGGTTGCGGCGTCAAACTCGACCATGAAGTCGGTAAACAGGTATTCTTCTTTAAAATCTTTGAAGCAGCCCGAAAGGAGGCTCATCATTCCGAGAAGGAAGATGTTGCGCAGGCTGTTTATCATATATTTTGATGTACTCATTGCTTTAATGCGTGTGTTAGTATCCAAAATTTTGTTTCAGGTTTGTGTTGAGCAGCGTTTCCTGTATAGGAAGGGGCGGCAGTATGCGCGATTCTTCGAACCGTACATTGCCGATGGGTTTGATGATGTCCAGCCCTTGGCGTTTAAGGTCGAAAAACCGGTGGCCCTCAAAGGCGAGTTCCAACCTGCGCTGCAGTAAGATTTCATCCAGCAGGGCTTGGCCAGTGAGGCCGTCATCCACGGGATCCAGTCCTGCCCGTTCGCGGATACGGTTGAGGTCCTGGCGCGCCAGTTCCTCTTGGTCATCATGGGCGTAAGCTTCTGCACGATTAAGGATTACCTCGCTGACGCGGATGACCGGTGTATTGTCGTGGTTGGTGCCGCTTCTGCTGAGGAATTTGGTGATTTCCGTGCGGTTGGCATTCCGGCCCACACCATTGATAAACAATTGCCTCCGCACGTCGTCGTTTGTATACAAACTGTACAGGGCAGGAGCTACAACCACATTGCCCCTGTTGGAAAAGGACGTTGAGGAGAGGGAAATGCGCGATGTAAACGTGGCGCGGAGTGAGGTGTTTACCGGGTTTTCATGGTCACCTACATGGAAGACAATCTCGAAAATCGATTCCGGCAGCTTCATCTGGCGCCATCCCGCAATGTAAGCGGCGTGAGCCATGAATTTATCGCCTGTGGTGCTCAGCGCGTTCGTGGCCGTGGTGATGACGCGTTCGTAGTCTTCATTATAAAGCGCAACCCGTGAAAATAGCGCTAGCGCCGCTTCAGCCGAGGCATAGTATTCCGGGTTGCTGGCATTGACGGTTTTCCCTTGCAGCAATTGCGATGCGGCTTCAAGGTCGTTATAGATAAGTTCATATATGGCATCCACGGTTGCCCGTTCAGGGTAGGTCACTTGGTCGGCGCCCAAGACGGGATCCGTCATCAACGGCACGCTGCCGTAATTGATTTCGTCTACGCTTGCTTTGGGGTCGTACCCGTAGATTCTGGATAGGTTATGGTAGTAAAGTGCGCGCAGGAAGTGGGCTTGGCCCGCAATGGTTTCGGCAAATTCCGCAGATACGCCTGCGGGAGGGGTACTGAGTACGTCAAGAATGTTATTGATTTCGTTGATGGCCGAATAGCTGCTTCCCCAAATGTTCATGTGCGCGCCCGGCTGGTTTCGGAACTGCCCGTAAAGTTCCGTCGGATTGTTCGTATGGTCTGTATTGTCTGCCAGCAGCTCGGGAATAGCTATCAGGTCGCGGCCATATTGGCTTGGCTGGCGCAGGTAGGCGTATACTGAATTCAGCGCTGCTGTGATAGCTTCGGGGCTTTCCAGGGCAATGCTTGAGTCGATAGATTGTTTAGGGTTCACGTCCAGTATCTTATTACAGGCCGATATCCATACTGCCATGGTCAAGATACAGCTTATTATCGTTTTGGGATATGTCTTCATCATTAATCGTTTTTATGCTACGTTCTTTAAAACCCGATTTGGATACCTGCCGTTAAACTCATCGTTTGGGGCACAATTCCCTGGTTATTTTCCACGCGGCCATCCACCGCAAACTCCGGGTCATAGCCTACCCATTTGGTCCACGTATGGAGGTTTACCGCAGTGAGATATATTCGGGCATTCGATACGTTGATTTTTTGGAGCAGAGCAGGCTGGAACCGGTAGGCCAAGGTCACGTCCCGTAGTCGGATGAATGATGCATCCTGGAGGAAGAGGGATGAGGCATAACTCCTGGTAGCCGAATTGCGTTCGGCACCACCCGCTACCGGGCGGGCTACGTAGGTGACCTGTCCTGGTGCGGTCCACCGGTCTTCAAACAGCTCGCGAAGCGTGTTCCGGCCGGGATTGCTCATCACGTTATACCACACCTGGTACATCGTATTTGCCATATAGCGGCCCATGTCAAAATGGAAGAGCGCACTGAATTCAAACCCTTTATAGGAAAACGTGTTCGAGAATCCGCCGAAATAGTCAGATTGCCATCCCTCTTTGGTGGGGACATTATCTTCGGCTGTCGGTAGATACGTGATGTTACCGTCCTTATCGTACCACATGGAACGCCCATTGGCGCTATTAACGCCTGCAAACTGCGGTCGGTACCAGATTTTTAGCGGATGCCCAACCCGTATGGTGTTGCCAATGGCGCTCAGTCCGTCATAAAGTTCTTTCACTTCATTATGCAGGAATGAGATATTGAAGTTGGATCGCCAGGTGAAGTCGCCTGCCAACACATTAACGCTGTTCAGCTCCAGCTCCAGCCCTTTGTTAACCACGCGCCCGAGGTTGTCATCGACGTTGCTGAAACCGCTGGTCTGGGGAAGCGGCCTGTTAAGCAGTAGGTGTTGGCTGGTCCGGTGGAATACTTCTACCGTGCCGAAGAGGCGGTTGTCGATGAAGCCGAAGTCGACCCCTACATTAGCAGACGCGTTCCGCTCCCAACCCAGGTAAGGATTGGCAAGGGTCTGCAGGCGTAGTGCCGCCGCCTCGTTGTATCGTGTGCCGCCCTGGTAGAACCCACGCGAAGATACGTTGTTGATCTGGTCGTTGCCTACAACGCCATAGCCAGCACGGAGCTTGATCTGATCCACCCATGCTGTTCTTTTCAGAAAGTCTTCCTGCGCTATATCCCACCCGGCAGATATACCGGGGAAGAATCCAAAGCGGTTGTTGACGCCGAACCGCGAAGATCCATCATACCTGGCAACGGCCGACACGAACAACTTGTTCTTGTAATCATAGTTTACCTGTCCGAAAAAGCCCATCCTTCGGTTGCCGCTCCATGAACCCGTCACCGCGTAGGGTTCTGCCGCCGACTGGTTGGTGCGGAACTGGTATGTCGGGAAGTTATTGGCGCGGGCCGACTCGTATTCCCTGACGTCGCTGCGGTACTCTGCCCCCAATAACGCGCTGATGGTATGGTTGGATGCAAACGTCTCGCGATAGTTCAGTGTTTGGTTCGTGCTGAAATTCACATTTTCCGTGTTATCGTCAATCAGGTAGCCGTTCCACGGAGCACCGTTCGGTGTGCGTGGATCCCGGTAATAATCTGCCCGGATGAAACGGTAATCGATGCCATAGAATGACTTAAAGGTCAGGTTTTCCAATAGTTTATAGGAAGCGCTGAAATTACCGATGAGCGCGCGCTGGCGCACGATGTTGTCGTCTACTGTGGCGGCTTGGATGGGGTTGAAGCCGGTGCCGGGCATGCCATCATAAGCGTTGAAGCTGCCGTCTGGGTTGTAGATTGGTACTGTAGGCGGCATGTATGACGCGGTATACTGAGGAGAGGCGGAACCGGTGGTATTGCCTTGGGAGCCGGTATTGCCGTTTTGGGTGATGAAACTCAGGTTTACACCTCCCTCCATACTCAGCCGCGGAGTAACCTCTTGGTTGAGCCGCATGCGGAAAGTACCGCGCTCAAAGTCGATATTGGTGACATTACCATCGTGTTTGTTATATGCGCCGGAAAGGTAATACGTCGATCGGTCGCTTCCGCCGGATGCGCTGAACTCGATGTTCCTTACGGCACCTGGTTTAAACGCCTCTCCTTGCCAGTCGTATGTCGGCAATGCGGCCAATTCCTCGTCCGTCAAGTCGGGGCGTACACCCAAATCGGTCAGTGCCTGTGCCCGAGCTACATCGCGGCTCATCAAGGGATCATTGTTCATTAGTGCTTCTATACGCAAGGTAATGGCCTCCTGGCTATTAAGCACATCCATGTTTCGGGTTTGCCGCGAGACCCCTTCGTAGTAATTTACCGAAAAGTTCGTGCGACCTGCTTGTCCTTTTTTGGTAGTGATTAGTACGACGCCATTGGCCGCTTGCGCACCGTATATCGCTGCTGCTGCAGCATCTTTCAATATCTCGATGGATTCGATATCATTGGGATTGATATAGGCCATGGCGTTGGTAGACGTCCGCCCGCTGGGCTCATCACTGTTGAGCTGCACCCCGTCTACGATATACATGGGCTCGGTACCTGCAGTGATTGATCCGATGCCGCGGATGTTTATCCGCACAGCTCCACCCGGTACACCGGTGGCATTCTGGACCAGTACACCTGCCGCTCGGCCCTGGATGGCGCGGTCAAAAGACTGCACGGGCATGTTTTCGATTTGTTCGCCCTTAACAGAAGCAACCGAGCCCGTGATGCTGCGCCGCGATTGGGTGTTATAACCCATCACTACCACATCATCCAGCATGGTCATGTCTTCTTGCATTATAACTGGATTAGGTAAACGATCGGCGCGTATTTCCTGTTGTTTATAGCCCACTGCAGAAAACTGCAATGTTGCGTCTGGGGAGACTCCCGGAAGTGAAAAGACGCCACTGAGGTTGGTTTGAACCGCAGTTGTACCACCTACTACCGTGACAGATACGCCGGGGAGTGCCTCGCCCTGTTCATCGACTACCCGGCCGCGCAACTCCTGCTGTTTAGCAGCCAACGGGGAAACCTTGGGCGGTTGGTTAGCTACAGGACGTTGGTTGTTGGTAGACCGGGGCTTGATAACGATTGTGCCCTCTTGGATTTCATGGATAAACGGTACTGTCCGTAAAATCGCGCGCATCGCCGTTTCCAGATCAGTGTTTTTTAAGGTTACATGTACATTACCTGCCTGTTTAATCAATTCGGTGTTGTACAGAACATGATAACCACTCTGCTGTTTCACCATGTTCAGGACGGTTTCGAGCGGCGTATCGGTTACGCGCAGCGAAATTTTCTGCGAGAAAGCAGCCATGCTGGTTTGCATGCAGAAGACAATGGCTAAAACGGTGCATTTCATACGTAAAAGGGAAGGATTGTAGCGTAGCTTTTTATTAAATGGACGCCAGCGGTTGCCTGAGAACCATAATTCCATACATTTGTAGTTAAGGGTTAAAATTGTGTAGTGACATTTTATCCTGTAGCCGCCGGATGCGCCAACATCCGGCGGCATTTTGTTGCTATACAGCAGTTACCGTAATACCAGTAGGGGGGTAGCGAGTGCTGATGAATGAGCCGGGCATCTTGAAGGGTAAGAGATTTGTTTTCATGTTGTTAGATTATATAGTTTAACTGTTCGGATTAGTGGTTTCGTTTAACGGTTACCTTTCTGTCGTTTAATTCAAAGGAAATATCATCCCTTGTTGCTTCCAACATCCGTAGTACTTTGGAAAGCGGAACATCTCGCTTAATGCCGCCTGTAAAGTGTAGGTTTGGTAGCTCTGAAAGGGTTACGGTGAAGCCGTACCAGCGCTGTAGCTGTTTCATAATTTGGGTTAATGATTCATTGTCAAACAAGAAACTTCCATTTTTCCATGCTATCGCATTACCGGTTGAAGCTTCCGTAATAGCCAACCGGCCATTTATGTCGGTTGCTTGTTGGCCGGGGCGGAGCAAGGTTCCTTGTGGCTGCCGAGCCGCGTTTGCATGAGCCCCGATCGGAGCAATTTTCACGGCACCGGAGAGGAGTGTAGTAGTGGTATTTTCGCCTGGGTAAGCGTTTACGTTGAATGTTGTGCCATGTACTTCAATTCGTTGTCCGGCGGTATGCACGACAAAAAGTTTTGGGCTCGCAGCATTGTTGTCGACTACTTTGGCCACTTCAAAATAGGCCTCTCCCGCCAGCGATACTTCGCGGGAGGAGCCTGTATTAAATTTTCGGGGGTAAGTGATGCTGCTCTCGGCATTGAGCCACACCTTACTGCCATCGGGAAGCAATAACCGGTATTGCCCGCCGATGGGCGTACTTAATGTTAGCACGTCTGAACCTTGCTCGTCGCCGGAGGTGACCTCGCTGCCATCGGGGTAGGTAATGCTGGTTTCGGTGACTATGATTTCTTCGTGTTCTACCAAAGTCAGTCTGCTACCGTCTGCCAATACGAGTTCTGCCCGATAGCCGCCGGGTGGCAGGTCGCCGACCAACCGATGGCCAGAATCACCTGCTCCGTTCCACCGCAGGTATCCCCAATAAGCGACAGCTGCTATAAACAAAATGGAAGCTGCAGCCGCTGCATAATTGTACCAGCGTAATCGGCGAAGCGGTTGCCTTGGGGCCAGGGATAGCTGTGTGGCAAGATGCCGCTCCAATGCATCCCAATCGGGATCGGCTTCGATTGGCGCTTGATCGTCAACGACCTTATTGTACCAAGCCTCCACCAGTGCCCGTTCGTTCGGTGTACAGTCGCCACTAAGGTATCTGGCTAATAATTGTTTCGCTTGCTGTCTGTCCATCACAGAGAAAAAGTTGAAGGTGTTATTTTATGGCCTTATACCAATGTGTCGAACAAACAGCACCGAGGGGGACATTGATTTGCGAAAAAAAAGTGAAAAAATTGAAAAAGATTAATTTCTTGCCATTAAAACCATATAAGAATGAAGGATCGGAGTTTCGATCGAAGGATCTTTAAGGCTCGTGTTATGGTTTTTTTTACTGTTTCGTGCGAAATGTTAAGGTCTTCGGCGATTTCTTTATTGGAAAGTCCTTCGAAACGGCTCTTTTGGAAGATTTCCCGCATCCTGTCGGGTAATTGGGCTACCTCGTCATCAATCCTTTTGACGAACTCGTTGAAAATGATCGTATTGTCGGTGTTAAATTCGGCCTTTTCCGCAAAAGTAGCCAGCGAATCCAGGTGTTTTTCGTAGTGGAGGTTGCGTCGAATAACATCCAGCACCTTAAACCGTACCATTGCATAAAGATAAGCTCTGATGGAATGTTTAATCTGTAAGCCGGAAGCCTGCATCCATAGATCCGTAAAAATGTCCTGAATGATGTCTCTGGCCGCATCATGGTTTTTTAGCATCTTGTAGGCATGGGCAAAAAGCACCGGCCAGTAACGGTTATATATCTCGGTATAGGCCAGACGGTCCTCGTCGGCGAGCAATTCAATAAGTCGTTGGTCAGTATAGGCGCTGTAATCTTCCAAACCTCGCGATATCCCAAATTATCCTTACCATTAATGGAGCAATAAAAATAAGTAAAATTGTGGATATGGCGCGCCGGTAACAAACAATCCCGTTGTTTAACCTGTTCTTTATACGGGTATAATATAAAGACGGAGCGGTTAAATAATTATGACGATGAAAAGAATATTAATGGTTCTCACCTCCCATGGTGAGCTGGATAATACCGATAGCAAAACAGGTGTATGGTTAGGCGAATTTACTGACCCTTATTACATGTTAAGCGACGAGGGCTACGAAATAACGCTGGCTTCTCCGGCCGGGGGCGAACCTCCGGTTGATCCGATGAGTAAGCTGACGGAAAACATCACGGCTTCCAATAGGCGCTTTAACGACGATAAAGAGGCGCAAGCTGCATTTGCTTCCACCATGAAACTGGATGCGGTCGATCCGGCTGGATACGATGCCGTGTTTTTCCCCGGGGGGCACGGGCCGCTTTGGGATTTGGCAACGGATGAAGCATGTGCAAGGATTGTGCTTGACTTTTACCGGGCCGGAAAACCCATAGCTGCGGTTTGCCATGGACCGGCTGCGCTTATCAAGGCTGCGGAATTAGAGCCCGGGCTGCTGCAAGGCAAGCGGCTGACAGCATTTACCAATACCGAAGAGGCAATGGTAATGAAAATGGACAATATCCCCTATAAATTAGAAGACAAGTTAATGGAGCTGGGGGCCGATTTCCGTTCGGCATTGATACCAATGGCTGTTAATGTTGAGGTGGATGGTTGGTTGATTACGGGTCAGAACCCGGCATCGGCATCGCGAACAGCGAAAGCGTTGGTGGAACGATTGAGGGAGACGGCTTAGGTAAAAATGACTATTTTTTCTGAAATTTAGTTTGGCATAACGGACACCTTGCCCAATTAAACTCATTGTCGGTGGGGCGGCCAATAGAGTAAGTGTTTACGCTGGTAAAGAGCGTTGTTCAGCAGTGAAAGCTTTCAATAGTTGTTTATCGGTAATCATACATGACAGCGGACGAGCCAAAAGCATCCTTGAAAACATTTTGACGTCAGTGACCCGAGTAGTCGGTTATGGTGTCAGAGGAATAAAAATGAAAGCCCTGAAACGGGGAGGATCAGGGCTTTCTCTAACTAACCAATTATAAACCTAAATTATGAAAAGACAATTTTATATTAGTCTATCCTCAATTACCGTGCCGAAAATTATTAGGCGGGTACTTTGCGGACCAGTTCCCGTTGCCAAAAACGGTGGCCAGCGATTGCCTGGATAAATCGTCGACTCGTCTCTTGCATATTGCCGCCCGTGATAACGCCGGAATCACCTTGGACGTCGATGAACGTCTTGGAGATAAGAGGTGCCGTATCGTTGCTGAAACAGAGGGCTTTGCAATGGCGGTATGCTTCGTTAATAAAATGGATGGCGTCTGCGTGGGCGGCTAATGTGATAACGCTCTTTTCGCCACCGGGTACGTATATGGCATCATATAGCACGGAAGCTGTTGTCATAAATGTCTTGTCTGCTGACAAGCTTTCTTCGTCCGAAGTGGTGATGGCTCCTAAGCGGGATGCGACTAACTCCACGGTTGCATTTTCGGCTTTTATGGCCGATTTCATGTGTTTTACATCAGATAAACTAACGCCGTCGGCCACTAAAAATGCAATTTTGCGCGAAGCAATTGTGTTTTTGGCAGTGTTCTCCATGCTTAAAGCTGCCGATTTGTCAATAGGTGGTTTGGCGGCTTTGGGTTCATATTTTTCCGGGTCTGCGTCTGTGGGTACACCGGCGTTCATCGGTTTTTCGGGTTCATGGGGTACCGCAACGCCGAGGTTCGCTGCTACCGCCCGGGCAAGGTCTTCGTCTACCTGGGTCAACAGTCCCACCATCCGTTCATGGATGTGGGGGTAGGTGACCTTGCCCAGTTCGAAGCTGAACGCATCGATAATGTGTTGCTGTTCGGCGGGCGATTGGCTATGGTAGAACAGCGAAGCTTGGGAGAAATGATCTGAAAAGCTGGCACTGCGATCGCGTACTTTATGGGCATCTATCCGTTCAGGATAGGAGGAAAATCCACCTTCGGACAACATGGCCTGGTATGGGCAGCCACCACCGAGCGAGTTAGGTTGGTAACTGGTCGTGCCGCGATTAATGGTGTGACGCATGTGGCCGTCGCGCTGGTTGTTGTGTACGGGAGCTACGGGACGGTTTATCGGAAGCTCATGGAAGTTCGGGCTGCCGAGGCGGCTCAGTTGGGTATCCAGGTAGGAGAAAAGCCGCCCTTGTAACAGCGGGTCGTTCGTGAAATCAATGCCGGGTACAATGTGGCCGGGATGGAAGGCCACCTGTTCTGTTTCGGCAAAGAAGTTGTCTGGATTGCGGTTCAGCACCATCTTGCCGATGCGCTGCACGGGAACCATTTCTTCGGGGATAATTTTCGTGGGATCAAGCAAATCGAAAGGGAAGTTATGTTCGTCTTCTTCTGCTACGAGCTGTACACCTAATTCCCATTCAGGAAAAACACCGCTTTCGATGGCCTCCCAGAGGTCTCGCCGATGGAAGTCGGGGTCCACACCGGATATTTTCTGCGCTTCGTCCCATGCGACAGCATGGACACCCAGCATAGGCTTCCAGTGGAATTTGACAAATGTACCTTTGCCGTCAGCATTGACAAAGCGGAATGTGTGCACGCCGAAACCTTCCATCATACGGTAGCTGCGTGGGATAGCGCGGTCAGACATTGCCCACAAAATCATATGCATGGACTCTGGCATCAGTGAAATGAAGTCCCAGAAGGTATTGTGCGCGGCCGTGGCTTGGGGAATTTCGTTATGGGGCTCTGGTTTAATCGAATGGACCAGATCGGGGAATTTCATTGCGTCCTGTATGAAAAATACAGGGATGTTGTTGCCAACCAGATCGAAGATGCCCTCATCGGTATAGAACTTGACCGCAAATCCGCGCACATCTCTCGCCAAATCGGTTGAACCGCGGGAACCGACGACGGTGGAAAAACGTACGAACACTGGGGTTTGCTTGTCGGGATCGGCTAAAAAGCCTGCCTTGGTCACGGCCGCCATTGATTGATAGGGCTGAAAGTAGCCATGGGCACCGGCACCCCGGGCATGTACGACCCGTTCTGGTATGCGCTCATGGTCAAAATGGAACATCTTTTCGCGGAAAATAAAGTCTTCCAGCAGCGAAGGGCCCCGATCACCGGCCTTGAGGGTGTTCTGGTTGTCTTGTATGCGTACGCCCTGATTGGTGGTAAGGAATTGGTCCGTGGATGAACGGGTGTCCTTGTCTAAATCAATTTGCTTCGGTGTGGGAGTTGGAGTCTTTTTTGCCATGGTTCATCATTTAATTGTTTAACATCCTCATTATGTTGAACAATGACGCTTTTTTATTGTTTGATTGAGTTTCAGAAGCTGGCATAAAGTTCGCAGCTATGGTTAACTTTACGCAAACGTTCTGATTTATGGATACATCATTAAACAGTAGATACGCCTTGGTTTGCGGAAGTACGCAGGGTATTGGGTTGGCCGCAGCCCGGGAGTTGGCGGCTTTAGGGGCTACCTGCATATTGTTGGCACGGAACAAAGCGAAACTTGAAGCGGCGATAGCGGGTTTGCCTACTCCCGAAGGGCAGCAACATTACTATGAAGTGGCGGATTTCACCGATTTGGGCGCAGTTAATGGAGCTGCCAACCGTATCATGGCGCGCTTCCCGGTGACGGTGCTGGTTAACAATACGGGCGGCCCCCCGGCGGGCGCTATAACGGATGCTCCGGTTCAGTCGTTTGAGCAGGCGTTCAGGCAGCATTTGGGATGTAACCAGTGCCTGGTAAGTGCGGCATTGCCGGCAATGAAGGCTGCCGGTTATGGTCGGATTATTAATGTCATTTCTACTTCGGTGAAAACCCCATTACCTGAATTGGGGGTTTCCAATACCGTCAGAGCCGCTGTTGCTGCGTGGGCTAAAACATTGGCCAATGAGGTTGGAGCGTTCGGAATCACGGTTAATAACGTGTTGCCGGGCCCAACGTATACGGGACGATTGGAGAGCCTGATGAAGCACACTGCGGAAAAGACAGGGAAACCGCTTGATGAGGTGGAACGTTCCATGGTGAGCACGATACCGCTAAGGCGCTTCGGTCAGGCGGAAGAAATTGCACATGTGGTTGCCTTTCTGGCTTCACCGGCAGCCGCTTACATCACAGGTGCCAGCATACCCGTGGATGGGGGCAAGACGCCAAGTTTATCATAAAAAAAGGAGCTTATTCAAGCTCCTCTAATTTCTCTGCGGTAACTTCCGCCTTGATCTTAGCTTCCAGCTCGTCCATCAGGTCGGGGTTGTCAAGCAACAGGTTTTTCACGGCATCGCGGCCCTGGCCGAGTTTGGTGTCGCCGTAGCTGAACCACGACCCTGATTTTTTGATGATGCTGAAATCGACACCCAGGTCAATGATTTCCCCCGCTTTGGAAATCCCCTCGCCGAATAGGATGTCAAATTCTGCGACACGGAAAGGAGGGGCTACCTTGTTTTTTACGATTTTTACCTTCACACGGTTACCGGAAACTTCGTCTGCATCCTTGATTTGTGCCATACGGCGGATATCGAGCCGCACCGAAGCATAGAACTTAAGCGCGTTTCCCCCGGTGGTGGTTTCCGGGTTACCGAACATTACACCTATTTTTTCGCGTAATTGGTTGATGAAGATGCAGCAACAGTTGGTTTTCGAAATGGTTCCGGTGAGTTTGCGCAGGGCCTGAGACATCAGGCGGGCCTGTAAACCCATTTTAGAATCGCCCATCTCTCCTTCGATTTCGCCTTTGGGAACAAGGGCGGCTACCGAGTCGATGACAATGACGTCAATAGCGCCGGAACGGATGAGGTTATCCGCAATCTCAAGGGCTTGCTCGCCGTTATCAGGCTGTGAAATGAGCAGATTTTCGATATCTACACCTAACTTTTTAGCATAATACTTGTCAAATGCATGTTCGGCATCGATGATGGCTGCGATACCTCCTTTTTTCTGTGCTTCTGCAATGATATGTGTAGCCAATGTGGTTTTCCCGGAAGACTCAGGGCCGTAAATCTCAATGACACGCCCTTTCGGCACACCGCCGATGCCCAAAGCGATATCCAATCCAATGGAGCCGGTTGAAATCGCTTCGATGGGTTCCACCGCCGAATCGCCCAATTTCATAATGGTGCCCTTACCGTATGATTTTTCCAATTTATCTAAGGTAAGTTGCAAGGCTTTTAGTTTCTCTTGATTGCTCATTGATTTAGTAATTATTCGGCCAAAGATAAAATTTATTTAATCTGTTTACTAAGTTTTTTCGTTTTTTTTATATTTCTCGAAATACCGGCACATCCACGTAATCGGACATGTTGCGCACTTGGGGTTTCGAGCCACGCAGATGTAGCGTCCATGTAAAATTAGCCAATGATGGGCAATTGCCAAAGTGTCTTTGGGTAAATATTTAACTAATTGTTTTTCTGCAGCGAGGGGCGTTTTGGCGTTGTCGGTAAGTCCAATGCGGTTAGCTACCCGGAAAACATGCGTGTCTACGGCAATGGCGGGCGCTTGGTATACCACTGAGGCGATAACGTTGGCGGTTTTGCGTCCTACACCCGGTAGTCGTTGAAGCTCTTCTATCTTTTGGGGTACTACACCGCCGAAATCGTTTACCAATGTCTGGGCCATGCCGACCAGGTGTTTGGCTTTATTGTTAGGGTAGCTGACGCTCCGGATATAGGTGAATACCTCATCCGGCGTACTTGCTGCGAGGCTTTCGGCATCAGGGAATCGGGCAAATAAGGCAGGGGTAACCTGGTTGATGCGTTTGTCTGTGCATTGAGCAGATAAAATAACCGCCACCAGCAACTCATATGGATTGCTGTAGTTGAGTTCGGTCTGGGCATCCGGATTGTGTGTGGAGAAATAGTCTACGAATGCCCGGTATCGTTCTTTTTTGAGCATAATCCGGCCCGGTAACTAAGCGGTATGCCAAGCCTTTGAGTATGCAACGATTTTGTTGATACTTCCCTGATTGGGCTGGCGGAGCAGCTCATCCATCTTGCTTTTGAGCGAATCGTAGAATAATTCATCATCTAAATCCAAGCGGAAGTGCTCCTTCTCTAATTTTCTGATGATACCGCGGGCC
This sequence comes from Parapedobacter composti, assembly GCF_900112315.1. GTDB lineage: Bacteria > Bacteroidota > Bacteroidia > Sphingobacteriales > Sphingobacteriaceae > Parapedobacter > Parapedobacter composti. Next base: position 118,623 of record NZ_FOLL01000011.1, read on the forward strand.
TGTTTCTTGGTGTAAATTTCTGTCATAAGCACAATGATTTAGCGTTTCGCGTATATCGTTTATAACGATTTGAACCGCACATTAGTATGTGACGGAAAGCATGGAGCGGCATTTTTACTGTTTTTTCTTGCTTGATTTTGAAGCCTGCTGCGCTGCGAGCTGCAAGGCCTTGTAGGCGTTAACAACACCTCCGGTCACACACACTTCGTTCATGGATACGCGCCTGTTCTGGCCGTCTGGCCCCTTCACCTTTACGCGCTGGTCTACACGGGTAACTGACTGCATGATGATGCGCTTTACCTCCACGGCCGGAAGCTCGGGGTAGTATGACCGTATCAGGGCCGCAAGGCCGGCCACTACCGGTGCTGCCATGCTGGTGCCTTGTTGGTCTTTATAGGTTGACCCGGGCATGGTGGAGTGTATTTTTACGCCTGGAGCAAACACATCGACAGAACGGCGGCCGTAGTTGGAGAACGAGGCGACCAAATCGCCGTCATTTTTCCATTGGCTGGCCCCAACTTCTATCCAAGCATCGGCTTCGCCTTTATTGATGCCCAAGCTATCCACGTAATTCCGGTTGGGGAAATTGGGGTTGGCGTCATTGTCCTGACCTTCGTTTCCGGCAGCATGGACTATCAGTACATCGTTTTCCATCGCAAAACGTACGGCGTCATCCACCACCTGTTTGTCTTTGGCAAAGGCTTTCCCGAAGCTCATATTGATGACTTTGGCTCCGTTTTCTACTGCATACAGGATGGAATTGGCCACATCCTTATCGCGCTCATCGCCATCGGGAACGGTACGTATGGCCATAATCCGCACGTTATCTGCCACCCCTTTTATGCCAATATCATTGTCGCGCACGGCACCGATAATACCGGCAACATGGGTGCCATGATCCGCATCCGGGCCCGTTACATCGGCATTGCCGTAATACCGCTCACGACTGTTTTCATAATCATCGCCAACGATGTGGCGCGGGTCGTATTCCTTGTTGAGGTGGTAGTTTACTTGGTTGTTAAAGTACTCCACGCCGTCTTTGAGTTGTTCGTAGAATTTACTGAAGTCGGGTTCGTCTTTCAGTTCTTTCTTAATGATCTTTAAGGCCATCTTTTCCAGATCGTCTTCGGCTCTGTATCGATCAAAGTCAGCGAGGGTAGGGTTTTCTTTCCCGATCCGGGCTACGATGGTGTCTACGGCTCGTTTCAAGCCGGTGTAGCTAACCTGGCCGAACCGGGCCTCCTGCGTCTTGTTGGCGTAGTAGGTAACCATCTTTTGGTATTCCTGAAATTCCCGCCGTTCTTCGCCGCTCATCGGGGTGGATGGCAATACGGAAATGTATTTGGGTTCAAGGACCCTCACCAGGCGGGTGACCTCAAGATTATCGTAATGAACGTTTTCACCGTTTGCATTGCCGATGAAATTCCATCCGTATTTGTCATTTATATAGCCGTTTCCATCTTCATCCTTGCCGGTGGCAGCGCTGTCCTTTTCGTTGATCCACATCACATCGCGCAAATCTTCATGGTTGACATCGATACCACCGTCAATCACGGCAACGACCACCGGTGTGCTTCTTTTGCCTTTCAGCAGCAGTTCATACGCCTTTTCGGTGCTGATACCCATCACACCGTCGCGCTCATAATCAAGGTTGAACCAGTTAGGGGGAGGATTGTCTTGTCCGACAGAAAGTAAAGGGATTAGGATGAGAAAGAATGCATTGCGCAATTTCCAGAACGCCATATAGTAGTTAATTTTTCGTATGCTGACAAATATACTGTTTATTGCTGTATACTATTTATTACCGCCGAATATTTGCAAAAGTTGACAAATATCTCCACCAAAGGTTTAACTAAACTGTTATCTTTGTTTACTAATCGTGTAACTAAGCGGCATGCCGATGAACCGAAAATCAACTAATTTTTTAATAATGAGTGTTTTAATGACTTCCTGTGCGCAGGAGAAGTCCCGGACGCCTTACGAGTGGCCATCGATTGCTGCGCCGATCGCTGCGGTGAAGCCGCATGTAAGAGCGCTGCATGGCGATACGGTGATCGACAATTATTATTGGTTGAATGATTACTTTAAAAAGGGACCGGATACCGCGGCCGTTATTCAGTATCTTGAAGCGGAGAACGCGTATACCGACGCCATGATGAAAGATACCGAACCGTTGCAGGCCAAATTGTTTGAAGAAATGAAGGGGCGTGTTAAGGAGCAAGACGAGTCTGTGCCTTATTTTAAGAACGGGTACTATTATTATACACGCACCGAAGAAGGCAAGCAATATTACAAGTTCTGCCGTAAGAAAGAAAGCTTAGATGCGCCGGAAGAGGTGCTGTTGGATGTGGATGCACTGGCGGAGGGCCATTCTTATTATTCCGTAAGGGGTTTCAATGTAAGTCCGGACAATAAGTTGCTGGCGTACGGGGTTGATACCGTGTCCAGACGGCAGTATACCATCCATATTAAAAAGCTGGAAACCGGCGAACTGATGGCGGATGCAATCCCTGGGACGACCGGGGGATCCGTGTGGGCCAACGATAACCAGACGTTGTTTTATACAAAAAATAATCCCGCTACGTTGCTTACGGAGAAAATCATGCGGCATACGCTTGGTAATGGGGTGGAGGGAGACGCGACCGTTTATCACGAACTGGATAACACGAACTATATTGGTGTAAGTAAGGCCAAATCAGGCCGGTTTATTTATATCTATTCTGGCGGTACACTATCGTCAGAGACCCGGTACCTGGATGCGGATAAGCCCATGGAAGCTTTCAGGGTGTTTCAGCCCCGCATGAAGGATGTGTTATACAGCGTCACAGCGTTATCGGATCGCTTTCTTATTGTAACCAACCGCGACGCTAAGAATTTCAAATTGATGGAATGCCCCTTGGACGAAACGGGCGTAGCGCATTGGAAAGAGATGATTCCGCACCGCGAGGATGTGCTGCTGGAAGATGTAGATGAATTTAAGGATTTTCTGGTTATATCCGAGCGGAAGAACGGCCTTGTTCAATTGGCGGTACGTAACCTGATGGACGGCAGTGAGCATTATCTGGATTTTGGCGAGGCAGCGTACACGGCCTACCCGGCAACGAATCCCGAGTACAATACCTCCACCTTGCGGTACGCGTATACATCGCTGACCACGCCGGCATCGACCTATGATTACGACATGTTATTGCGGGAAAAGACCTTGAAGAAGCAACAGGAGGTTGTGGGCGGTTATAACGTTGAAGATTATACTACCGAGCGATTGTATGCGACGGCTGACGATGGCACAAAAGTGCCTATATCGTTGGTCTATAAAAAAGGTTTCAGGAAGGACGGCAGCGCTCCGCTGCTGTTATATGGGTATGGCTCTTACGGTGCTACCATGGATCCTTCCTTCAGCTCCGCGCGGCTGAGCTTGTTGGATCGTGGGTTCGTGTTTGCCATTGCGCATATCCGTGGTGGACAGGAAATGGGCCGCCAATGGTATGAAGACGGTAAAATGATGAAAAAGAAAAACACATTCACCGACTTTATCGCTTGCGGCCAGTATTTAGTGGCCGAAAAATACACGGCCCCGGAACATCTTTACGCGCAGGGAGGCAGTGCCGGAGGGTTGCTTATGGGGGCTGTGATCAACATGGCGCCGCAGCTTTGGCATGGTGTCATTGCCCAAGTGCCATTTGTAGATGTGGTTAATACCATGCTTGACGAGACCATACCGCTTACCACAAATGAATATGATGAATGGGGCAATCCGAATGATCGAGAAGCCTATTTCTACATGAAGAGCTATTCGCCTTATGAGCATGTAGAAGCGAAGGCATATCCGAATATGCTGGTGACTACCGGCTTGCACGACAGCCAGGTGCAGTACTTTGAGCCGGCTAAATGGGTTGCTAAACTGCGCGCGACCAAGACGGACAACAATGTGTTGTTACTGAAGACCGAGATGGATTATGGCCATGGGGGAGCATCCGGGCGGTTCGACTATCTGAAAGAAATCGCGCTGGTATACGCCTTCTTATGTGCATTGGAGGGCATCACGGATTAGGTGACTGACTATTTTTTCTCTTGTGCTTCTTTTTTCCGCATCTCAAAATTCACGGCCGCGTTTTTACTGGCCCGCGACGAAACGTAAATGGCGGCGGATGCAAGCAGGATGACGATGAGAATACCCCAAACTCCCTTGCGCTTATCCTGCTTCATAAGCCAGATGAGCAACGCGATGAGGGGAACGGCGAAGAAAAGAATGAAAAACCAGCTTGTGCCTGTCATGCCGCAAAGTTCTGAATAAAAAGCAAGGTATGCAAATGGTATCTGTATGGCAGTCAGCCGCTAACATGACAGGGCTGGGATAAAAATAAAATATCAATAAATTTGTGTAAAGAAAAATATTTTCTCTACATTTGGCACCTTAATTGCAGCCCGGGTTGCAATACTATTCAGAATGAACACAAAAAATATAATCGCCGTATCTACCGTGTCGTGCTTCCAGCACCACATGTTGTGCTTTTTGTGTGAAGTTTTAACTGCCGAGAGACCGGTACTCCGGCTCCGACGACCCATTTTGCCCCGGGCTTAATTGTGGGGCAACGCTCTCCGAAAAACGTACAGTATTAGGTCCGATAGCTGTACATCGAATCAACGGTTTTCGTTTAACGATTTAATTACCAAAACACACCACTTCGTTGGCTGTTTTTAATTTTTTAGGGGTCGTATATTCCAATGCAACTTTCAGACTTTTTGATTATACCTGCTTCTGAGCAACATATTGCATACGCTCAGCAGATTTGCGACGAGATGGCAGAGTCGGCCAAAGCCCGGGGAACCGGGATTGCCCAGCGCAGTCCGGAATACGTAGCGAATAAGATGCGTGAAGGCAAGGCGGTGATAGCGCTGCGTAAGACAGATTGGGCGTGGGCCGGTTTCTGTTATATTGAAACCTGGAGCCATGGGGATTTCGTGGCCAACTCCGGTTTGGTGGTAAACCCCGAATTTCGTAAGGTAGGGTTGGCCCGCGCCATTAAAAAGCGTATCTTCGACCTCTCACGGGAGAAGTACCCGAAAGCTAAGATATTTGGCCTTACCACCGGACTTGCGGTAATGAAGATTAATTCGGAGCTGGGTTACGAGCCGGTAACGTATTCCGAACTCACACAAGATGAAGAGTTCTGGAAGGGATGCCAAAGCTGCGTGAACTATGACATCCTGACCAGCAAGCAACGTAAAAACTGCATGTGCACGGCCATGTTGTGGGACCCGGTAGAGAAAGAGAAGGAGTTGCGTGAGCGTATTGAAATGAAGGCCAAAGCGCGCGAACGGTTGAAGCAAATTACCAAGAAATCGTCGCTCCTGAAACGGATAGAAGCGAAACTGTGGAAATCGACCAAAAAAATGATCACCGCGTTTATCGCCAGACATCCAAGGACGGCATAAGCTGTATAAACTCAATAGATATCAATGAAGAAAGTCGTATTAGCATTCAGCGGAGGGTTAGACACCTCATTTTGTTGCATTTACTTGTCCAGAGATCTCGGACTGGAGGTACATTCAGTCATCGTTAACACGGGTGGTTTTTCAGCGGAAGAACTCGGCCAGATTGAGCAACGGGCTTATTCCCTCGGCGTGAAGTCCCATACTGTTGTCGATGAAACGCAGCACTATTACGACAGTTGTATCAGATACCTTATTTTCGGAAACGTACTGAAAAATGCTACCTACCCGTTGTCAGTAAGCGCGGAACGGGTAAGCCAGGCCACGGCCATTGCTCATTATGCCAAACAAATCGGTGCGGAATATGTGGCACATGGCAGTACTGGAGCGGGTAACGACCAAGTACGGTTCGATATGATTTTCAACACGCTTATCCCGGAGGTGGAAATCATTACCCCCATACGCGATTTAAAGCTGAGCCGTGAAGAAGAAATTGCATACCTGCATAAACATGGAGTGGAGTTCAGTGCCGAAAAAGCCAAATATTCCATCAATAAAGGAATATGGGGCACTTCAGTGGGCGGGCAAGAAACACTTACCTCTCATGAAACGCTGCCGGAAGAGGCCTGGCCTACACCGGTGACAGCTACGGAAACCCGGCGACTGGCGATTGACTTTGTAAAGGGCGAACCGGTGGCATTGGATGGCATGGAATTGGGACCGGTGAAGGTTATCCAAGAATTGCAGGCCATAGCCCAGCCTTATGGTATCGGGCGTGATATCCATGTGGGCGATACCATTATCGGCATAAAAGGGCGGGTTGGCTTTGAAGCGGCGGCCCCCATCATTCTTATCAAAGCGCACCATACGCTGGAAAAACATACGCTGACCAAATGGCAGCTGAGCTGGAAAGATCAATTAGCCGCGTTTTACGGCAACTGGATGCATGAAGGGCAAATGCATGATCCGGTAATGCGGGATATCGAAGCTTTCTTGCAAAGCGCGCAGCAGACGGTGAGCGGAAAGGTATTCGTTGAACTGAATCCTTACCGTTTTACCATCGTTGGTATTGAATCGGCCCACGACCTGATGTCCAGCAAATTCGGCAGTTATGGAGAGATGAATAATACCTGGACTGGCGATGACGTAAAAGGGTTTTCCAAGATTTTCGGTAATCAAGTGTCTATCTGGCACAAGGTGAACAGGGGGGGGGAATGAGTAAGGTAAAGGTAGGCATCATCGGTTCCGCCGGTTATACGGGCGGTGAACTGCTCCGTATCCTTATCCACCACCCGCATGTGGATATTGTATTTGCGTATAGTGCCAGCAATGCAGGCAATCTCATTGCTGATGTTCACACCGACCTGTTGGGCGATACCAGCCTGCGCTTCAGTGATACCTTCCATAGCGATATAGACGTATTGTTCCTCTGTGTAGGCCACGGCGATGCCCGGAAATTTCTGGAAGCCAACACGATTGAACCGCATGTGAAGATTATTGACCTTTCCCAGGATTACCGCTTACGTGCCCGGACGGAATACCAAGGTCGGTCTTTTGTATACGGATTGCCGGAGTTGCAGCGGGAGACCATCCGGTCCGCGCAGTATATCGCCAACCCGGGTTGCTTCGCTACAGGTATCCAGCTGGCTTTGCTGCCGCTAGCGGCGCAAGGGCTGCTTACCGGCGAAATCCACATCAATGCAACAACGGGTTCTACGGGCGCAGGGCAAAAACCGTCAACCACCTCCCATTTTAGCTGGCGGAATAATAATTTATCTGTATATAAGGCATTTACGCATCAACACTTGCAGGAAATCAGCGAATCGTTCGAAAGCCTGCAGCCGGGATTCCTGCCAGCTGATGGCGATACCTTGTTGCAGCGGGCGCAGCAGCGGATAAACATTATTCCACAGCGGGGCGATTTCACGCGGGGCATCCTTTCGGCCATTTACCTGGATAGTCCAATAAGTGAGGCGAAAGCGTATGAACTGTATGAAGCGTTTTATGCTGGCCATCCGTTTACCCACGTCAGTGAAGCTAATATAGACCTTAAACAGGTTGTAAATACCAACAAGTGCATCATACACCTTGAGAAGCATGGAGATAAGCTTTTTGTGGTAAGTATTATAGACAACCTGCTCAAAGGCGCAAGCGGGCAAGCCGTGCAGAACATGAACCTACTGTCGGGCTTGGAAGAAACCGCGGGCTTGAAGCTGAAGAGTGTAGGGTTTTAAGTGGCAAATACCGCGGCATTAAGCCGCGGGCTTGTTATGCCTGAATAGCTCATCCAAGCTCTCGAAAATTGCGCGCTTGGCTTTCTCCAGCTCAATCTTGCTATGGGCTGCGGAGATAAAGCCCACTTCGTAACCCGAAGGTCCCAGATAAATACCCCGGTTAAGCAATTCGCGGTGGAACACTTTGTAATGTTCCATACTGCCGTGATCGATAGCGCTGGCCGTACGGATATGTTCTTGATCAGTAAAGGCAAACCAAAAGATGGAACCTACATGGAATAGTTTGACCTTATAATTTTTTGCGGCAATATATCGCCTGATGGCTTCCACGAATTCCGAGGCTTTGGCATTAAGCGCCTTATAAAAGCCACTGCCCTTTAATTCGGTCAGCTGCGCTATGCCAGCTGCCATCGCTACGGGGTTGCCCGACAGGGTGCCTGCCTGATACACGGCGCCGTCCGGCGATATGCAGGCCATCAGCTCGGCGGACGCGCCGTAGGCCCCCACAGGCATACCCCCGCCGATAATTTTTCCGTAGGTGATGATATCTGGCTGTATGCCGTAATGTGCCGCCGCTCCTTCGAAACCGAGGCGGAATCCGGTGATCACTTCATCGAATATCAGCAATGCGCCATGCTGCTTGGTGATGTCGCGCAGGAACTGGACGTACGCAGGTTCCTGGATGAGCAATCCGTTGTTAGCCGGGATACCTTCAATGATTATTGCCGCGATTTGACCACTGAATTGGCTGAAGGCACTTTCCACTGCGTCGCGGTTGTCAAGGGGCAATACGATGGTTTCAGCGGCAAAGGCTTTGGGTACACCCGCTGAAGAAGTCTCGCCGAAGGTCACCAGCCCCGATCCGGCCTTTACCAGCAGTGAATCCGAGTGCCCGTGGTAGCATCCTTCGAATTTGATGATTTTATCGCGCCCCGTATACCCTCGCGCGAGGCGGATGGCAGACATCACTGCTTCTGTGCCTGAGCTGACAAAACGGATTTTCTCCAGGTATTTATTGTTCTTCAGGATAAGTTCGGCCAACTCATTTTCCAGGGCGGTAGGTGCGCCGAAGCTAAGTCCTTTTTCCAGTGTTTTGGTAACCCGCTCCCGGATTTTAGGGTGGTTATGCCCCAGTATCAATGGCCCCCATGAACAGCAGAAATCAATAAACTGGTTGCCATCGGCGTCCCATAGGAAGCAGCCATCGCCCCGTTCGATAAACAAGGGTGTGCCGTATACGGATTTGAATGCCCGTACCGGCGAGTTCACCCCTCCGGGGAAAAATTGCTTGGCCTTTTCGTAAAGGACTGCAGATTTTTCCCTGGAAATATCGTTCTTTTTGCCGGCCGGGGCCGTGCGGTGCTCATCGTTACCGGAGAAAGCTTTTTTCAGTGCATCTAACATGCTTCATCAATCTAAATCTGTTGTCTAATGTCTGTTTGTCTGTTATCCGCTGTCTTACTACAGCCACTTTTTTTCCAGCACTTCCTTTGCATGGTAAGACAGTATGGCCGTAGCGCCTGCGCGCCGGATGCTCATAAGCACCTCCATGGTAGCCCGTTGTTCATCGAGCCAGCCGTTGCGTGCAGCGGCTTTTATCATGGCATATTCGCCACTCACATTGTAGGCAGCGACTGGCAGCTGTGTATGATCTTTCAGCAGTTTGACAACGTCCAGGTAGGCCAATGCCGGTTTGACCATCAGAAAGTCGGCCCCTTCAAGAGCGTCCAGTTCTGCTTCAATGAGTGCTTCGCGCTGGTTGGCTGGATTCATCTGGTAGGTTTTTTTATCTCCGTGCTTTGGCGCTGAATTCAGCGCATCGCGGAAGGGGCCATAAAACGCGCTGGCATATTTCGCCGTATAAGACATCAACGATACCTGGTTATGTCCGTTGGCATCCAATATCCTGCGGATATAGCCGATGCGGCCGTCCATCATGTCTGATGGTGCGATGATATCCGCTCCGGCTTGGGCGTGAGCCAATGCCATCCGGCCCAAGATTTCGAGGGTTTCGTCATTGAGGATTTCGCCATTTTTCACAATGCCGTCATGACCGTCGCTGCTGTAGGGATCCATGGCGACATCCGTGATTATGCATGCTTCGGGGAAATGCTTCTTTACCTCGGCAATGGCGCGTAAGTACAGGCTGCCTTCACGGTAGCTTTCTGAAGCAAGTGGATCTTTTAGCGTGTCATCAATGTTCGGGAACAGGTCGAATGCGCGTAATCCCAAGTTCATGCAACTTTCCACCTCCCGGAGCAGGTTGTCTATCGAGTAACGGTAGATGCCCGGCATGGAATCAACCTCGGATTTCGCCCGTTCCCCCGCAATCACAAACAGCGGGAAAATAAGGTTGGACGTCGTTAGCTGCGTTTCCTGCACCATATCCCGGATTACCGCCGATTTGCGGTTTCTTCTGGGTCTTATCAACATATCTTCAACCATTCTTCGTCCCCTGCGCTCAATAATCCAACCCGAATACCGCTTCTGCAAGCCCGATTTCGTCAGGCGAATAAGGAAGGGTATATGAAAGTCCGAGTTCTTCGATTTTCCGGCCTGTGGAACGGCCTATACAGATGATTTTCTGGCCCGGATCCACCAGGTTGTCCACAAAATAAGCTTCTACATTGGATGGGCTCGTGAAGATCAACACGTCGGCATTGGATTTATCCACATTGGTATCGATGCGGGTTTGGTACACGGGTAAATTGATAATTTTGGTGTCCGGTGTAAGTGACTGCTGGATGGTTTCCAGCGACTCTTTTGCCCGTGGGATCAACACCGTGGTGCCTGAGGCTACTTTGGCAAATTCTGCCGCTATTTCTTCCATGTTGATGCCCAGCCGCTCGCCTGAAAAGTGCGGAGTATGGCCGAATTGCCGTAACATCTCTTCCGAACCCCGGCCGATGACAGCGAATTTCGTGTGCTTACGGAGTCTGGGATTGAGCCGGAAAAAATTCTCAATACCATTTTTGCTGCCGAAGAATACCCAATCCACGTATTTGAGGATGTAAGGATCCAACTTGTTGATGATGGGGAATATTTTGATGAGCGATCGGCCTTCCACAGCGATACCGTGTTTGGCCATGGCCCGGTAGAAGTAGCTGGTTTCTGCCACGTCGCGTGTGATGAAGACATGGCCGGGAAGCTTTCTGCTTTTGTCGAATTTGCTGGCTATCCGTTCTGCCAAGCCATCGGTTCGGACGGCTGAAAGGTAGAGCCTGTCGGGGAATTCTTCATCATTATCCGCTTTGGAAGTCCACACCTCGTAGTTGTCTCCCTGTTTGCGGCAGTAGCAGCCGAGGGGTGCATGGCATCCCGCGTCAAACAAGCGCAGCACCTGCCGTTCCACGGCAATGGTGTCGGCCACATCCGGGTCGTTAATTTCCTGTAACAGTTGGTGCAGCTCTTTATCGCTTTCTCTAATCTGGATGGCCAGCACCCCCTGGGCAGGTGCCGGGATGATTTCAACCGGGGGCAGTTCCTCCACGTGGAAGTCACTCAAATCGGCGCCGATACGTGTGATCCCGGCTTTGGCCAGCATGATGGCATCGTAATTTTCGTCGCGTAGCTTTTCTATGCGGGTCATGACGTTACCTCGCAGGTCATCAAATTCCAGATCGGGCCGCATGGCCAGCAGTTGGGCTTTACGGCGGTTGGACGAGGTGCCTACGATGGCGTTATGCTTCAGCGCGAGCCGCTTCTTGAGGTCCACGCAATCTTTATGGATGATGAGCAGTTCTGACGGATCCTCCCGCGTAGTAACAGCAGCGATGATAAGCCCCGCCGGTTGCGCGCTGGGTAGATCTTTATGTGAATGGACAGCTAAATCAATGGCTCCGTTAAGCAGTTCTTCCTCAAGCTCTTTGGTAAAAAAGCCCTTTCCTTCAAGCTTGTCCAGGCGCAGGTGCTGCACAATATCGCCTTGCGTCTTGATGATTTTTAGCTCTGCCTGTATGCCGATATCCGCCAGTTTATTTTTGACATAATTGGCTTGCCATAGCGCTAATTCGCTGCCACGGGTGCCGATAACCAATGTTCGGTCTATCTTTTGTGTGCGCTGCGCAGCTTTTTTAGTCAAGGGTTCTTGTATTAGCATAAACAAATTTAGCGAATAAATGGATTATTCGGCGGATATATTGCAAGATTGCGGTAAATTAAGGAAATTAACGACGGGCAATGGGGTTATCTGTTCAATTGATGTCAGCGTGGCTGGCTTTGACCAGAATATCCTTGGCCATCACCATGGGCACTTTGATGTATTTCTTCTCCATGTAGTCGATTACCTTTTCCAGCAGCTGCCTGGAGTTGGCATCCAGTGCACTTACTTCGGAGGCAAAAACCTCGTTAAGGGCGAACGAACGTATTTCTTTTACCTTTTGCGGCACTTCCCGCATGGCCAGTTCTACACGCCGTTGCTTAACGATGGGTAGAAACTCGCGGATGTTATTGGCAATGATCTGCTCGGCATGAACCAATTCATCACAGCGTTCCTGAAGGTTCTTCGATGCGATGGCCTGCAGGCTGCTAACTTCGATATAATGCACTGGAAATTGCAGCATTACATCCGGATGTACATCGTTGGGTATAGCCAAATCTACAATGACCTTTTTGTCGGTCTCACCCCGGAGCAAGGATTGGTACAGGGCGGTATCCACAATGGCTTCCGGCGCTCCCGTGCAGGTGATCATCACGTCAAACCCGCCTTGGTAATTCGGCAGTTCACTCAGCGGATAAGCTTTGCCATTCAGTTCCGTGCTCAGTGCCACCGCATTGTCCAACGTGCGGTTAAACACTACAAAATTGGAAAACCGATGTTTTTGCAGATATTTGGCAATGTTTTGATTGGTCTCTCCGGCACCGATGATAAGGATGCGGGGATTGTCGTGCAGTTTGATTTCGCGCAGCTTACGATAAGCCAAGGAAACCACCGAAACCGGATTGCGAGCAATACGGGTGTGCGTGTAAACCTCTTTGGCTGTTTTGACCAGGCGATCCATAACCAACCGCAGGAAATCGCCGGTAAAACCGCTTTTGCGGCAACGTTCATAAGCTTTGCGCACCTGGGCCAGGATTTCTTTCTCGCCCACAACCAGGCTTTCCATAGAGCATGACATGCGCAGCAGGTGGTTGAGCGCGTCAATGCCTTCATACGTGTTTACCTGATTGAGGAAGCACTCCAGCCGTTCGGACGGCACGCAGAAATTGAGCTTATGCATAAACTCCTTGACGAATTCGGCTGTCAGTTCGTGGGGGCCGTAAAAGACAAATTCTACGCGGTTGCAGGTACCGATATAAAAAATTTCAGGGATGTCAAAGCTGTTTTTAAGACTAATCAATCGGCTCTCCAGCTCTTCATTGCAAATCACGAGGCTGCCTAAATCCTTCAGGTCCACAAGCTTGTGGGTGAATGCTATGACTTTGAGATTTTTCAAGGTTGTACTACGCTCACTAATTTCCGGCAACAAAAGTACAACATCTATAGCCTGCCATCTGTCAGAAATGTGTCAAACACAGATATTTAGAATGGATATAAATAAGATAGCGGGTCGGTGAGCTGCCAAACTGTCATCATTCAAAATTTATTACTAACTTTGTAGGCTTATTCAATTACAATGTTTGAGATACCGACAAAAGAGCATGACGAATCGCGGCAAGGCGAAGCGGTGCTACTGGAAAAAGACCCCAAAAAGAGCAACGGACGTAAGCTATATATCGAAAGCTATGGTTGCCAAATGAATTTTTCCGATAGCGAAATCGTTGCGTCCATCCTGCTCGATAAGGGATTTGAAACCACACGTGACTATAAGGAGGCCGACGTGGTGTTTATCAATACCTGTTCCATCCGCGAAAATGCGGAACAACGCGTGCGTAACCGGCTGAAGGAATTTGAGTCGGCCAAGGCCAAGAACCCCGGCATGGTGGTGGGTGTGCTGGGCTGTATGGCCGAGCGGCTGAAATCCAAATTCCTGGAAGAAGAAAAACTGGTAGACGTTGTGGTGGGCCCTGATGCTTACCGTGATCTGCCCAACCTGATCGAAAAGGTGGATGAGGGTTCACGTGCGGTGAACGTATTGCTTTCGCGCGAGGAGACCTATGCAGACATCAATCCCGTACGTCTCAACACGAACGGGGTAACCGCCTTCATTTCTATCATGCGGGGCTGCGATAATATGTGCTCATTCTGCGTGGTGCCGTTTACCAGGGGCCGTGAGCGGAGCCGTGATCCGCAGTCTATCGTCCGGGAGGCACGCGATCTGTTCCATGCCGGATATCGGGAGGTTACCCTGCTGGGGCAAAATGTCGATTCGTATAAATATACGGCGCCGGTTGCTGAAGGTGAGGAGCCCGGCCCCGTGGTTAATTTCGCCGCCTTGCTGGAGATGGTTGCCGGAGTAGACCCGCTGTTGCGTGTGCGCTTCTCTACATCTCATCCCAAGGATATCACCGATGAGGTGTTATATACCATGGCGAAGTACGAAAATATCTGTAAATATATCCACCTGCCTGTGCAGTCTGGTAATTCGCGGATCCTGAAGCTCATGAACCGTACTTACGACCGCGAGTGGTATATGGAACGGGTCGACGCCATCCGCCGGATTATTCCCGATTGCGGTATATCCACCGACATCATTACTGGATTTTGCAGCGAAACAGAAGCGGAGCACCATGACACACTGTCGATGATGGACTATGTGAAATACGATTTTGCGTATATGTTCGCTTATTCGGAGCGCCCCGGCACATTGGCCGCAAAGCGCTACGCTGATGATATACCCGAAGAAATCAAGAAACAAAGGCTTACCGAGGTGGTCGACCGGCAGCGGGAACACAGCTTGGAGCGGTTGCAAACTTATGTAGGGAAGGTTCATAAAGTGCTTATTGAAGGGCTGTCTAAACGCTCTGATACCGATTATTGCGGTCGGAATGATCAAAATACCATGGTGGTGTTCCCTGTTGATGGGCGTTACCGGGTAGGAGATTATGTGCAGGTCTACGTGGATAGGTGTACCTCAGCAACGTTGATTGGAACGATTGTAGATTAGGAGAAGCAACATGGATATCCAGGATATAAAAAACAGATTTGGCATCATCGGCAATTCACCGCTGCTCAACCGGGCGATAGATATCGCCAGGCAGGTTGCGCCGACCGATATATCCGTGCTGGTCACCGGAGAAAGCGGTAGCGGTAAGGAAGTATTTTCGCACATCATTCACCAGCTCAGCGCCCGCAAGCATGGGCCGTTTATTGCCGTAAACTGCGGGGCCATCCCGGAAGGGACGATAGATTCCGAACTGTTCGGTCATGAAAAGGGTTCATTTACAGGTGCGCATGAAGCGCGGAAGGGATATTTCGAAGTGGTAAACGGCGGAACCATCTTTCTGGATGAGGTGGGTGAATTACCCCTTGGTACCCAGGCGCGGTTGTTGCGTGTGCTGGAAACGGGCGAATACATCCGTGTAGGATCCTCCAAGGTACAGAAGACCAACGTACGTGTAATAGCAGCAACCAATGTAGACATCTATGACGCTGTGCAGCAGGGAAAATTCCGTGAAGATCTGTATTACCGGCTCAACACAGTGCCGCTGCGCATCCCGCCGCTGCGCGATCGCAAGGAAGACATTCACCTGCTCTTCCGTAAATTTGTAGCAGATTTCACCGATAAATACCGCAGTCCCAGTGTACAGCTCACCGAAGACGCGCAGCAACTGCTTGTCAGCTATCCATGGCCCGGTAATGTGCGGCAACTGAAAAATATTGCCGAGCAGATTGCCGTCCTGGAAAAAGAGCGGCTGATCGACGCGCGTATCCTGCAGCAATATCTGCCCACGACGGGCAGGAGCACCTTGCCTGTGCATGTCGCACAGGGCGGAAAAGAAGATTTTTCGGAGCGGGACTTGCTTTACAAAGTGCTGTTCGACATGAAGAAAGATATGGTCGAACTGAAGAAACTGGTTGTAGAACTTATCCAGAACGGCGTCAACGCGCGGACGTTTGAAAATAATTCGCCATACATTAATCAGCTGTACAGGGAAGTGGATGGCCCCAACAAAGAACAATTGAACCAGCCGTCTACACTTACCATTCATCACCCGCAGACCGCTGGGCAGCGTGACGATTTTCACTACCATACGCAAGAAGCGGAAGAAGTGGAAGAAGAGTCGCTCTCGCTGGTTGAGAAAGAGTCGGATCTGATAAAAAAGGCGCTGAAGAAACATAAAGGCAAGCGGAAATCCGCTGCACAGGAACTGGGGATATCCGAGCGGACACTATACCGGAAAATAAAAGATTTGAATCTAAACTAACAGCGTAGATGTGATGACAGCGAAAAGATTCTTGGTTGCATTGGCTTCGGCGGTTATCGTATTCATCCAGGCATGCGGCGTTAAATATGGTTTTACCGGAGGTTCCATTCCTGAAGGGATGAAAACCTATACCGTGGAGTTTTTCGAAAATACCGCCCCAATTGTTTATCCAACGCTCAGCCAAAGTTTTACGGAAGCATTAAAAGATCGGATACGTAACCAATCGAGCCTCAGCCAGGTGAGCGCCGATGGCGATGCTATTTTCGAAGGAAGGATTACGGGATACAGCATCACCTCAGCCGCCGTGGAAGCCGGTACTGACCGCGCCGCACTCAACCGGCTGACGATTACGGTAAGTGTCAGGTATACCAACAATATTAAACCCGAGGATAGTTTTGAGCAGCAGTTTAGCCGTTTCAAAGATTTCGCCGGTACGGTACAAAGCCAAGAGGAGGCGCTCATACGGGATATTAATGAAATGCTCACGGAAGATATATTTAACCGGGCATTTGCAAATTGGTAAAGCTGGCAGCGGATTTATTAACTGACAGCTAACTTGGAATATCGAAGATGGTCGGAGAGGAAAATAAAGATTACAAGGCGTTATATAATCAGGCACTGTCTGATTCGACGGGTGTTGACGGCGATATGTTGGCGATGTTGATTGAAAAGTATCCGTATTCCCAGCCGCTGCATTATCTTCGCGTCCGGAAGCAGTTCAAGGAGTACGGCACCTTTGACAGTGAAACCGCTCTGCTGTATGCCGGCTCGGGGGATTGGCTATATGGCCTAATCCTGTCTGACGGGAGTGGTCCGGCTGTCCCGGAACCGGAAGGGGCGACTGGGGATGTACCGTTGACCGGAACAGAACGTGCGGTGGATGAACTCGCCGCTGTTGACATCAGTATTACGAGTGAAGGGCAACCGGCAGAATCAACACCTGCATCGGATGCAGAAACGCATATCACAGACGAAGGCCAGATAGCGGTTTTAATGGCCGATGAACCCACGGCCGACGCCGTGGCAGGCGATGCAGACGACGAGGATTTTCAACAGCCTGCAGACGGCCGTGCAGCGGTGGTGCCGGTTGCGCAGGCCACGCCGCATGAGAAAGTAAGCCTGTATCACGACGAGCACCTGCCGTACAGCTTCCTCTGGTGGCTGAACAAAACGCGCATGGAGCATGCGCATACGTATCAGCCTTATGCACCGCTGAATAGCAGGCCGCCGCACGCATCGCCTGCGACGCTCAAGCTTGACGAAGCCCAGTTGCTGGATCAGCAAATCCGCGAAAATATTTTCCACTTGCAGTCGCCCGAAGAAAAGCTAAGTGATGAACACCGTACAAGGACCGTGTCGTTCCAGATACCCAAGAAGACCGATCCGGTAATTGAGCGCTTTATCCGTGAGGAGCCCCAGATCAAGCCCCCGTCGCCCGATAAGATTGATATGGAAAATAAAGCACGGAAAAGTGCAGAAGACCAATTGACGCTGGTTACAGAGACGTTGGCTAAAATATATGCTGAGCAGGGGCTTTATCCGAAAGCGATAGCTATCTATAAAAAATTAAGTTTGAAATATCCCGAAAAAAGTGCTTACTTTGCTGCCCAAATTGCTGAATTAGAGAATAAATTAAAATAGACGAAGAAAATGCAGACATTACTCATCATATTGATCATTCTGGCAAGCGTGCTGTTGTCTTTTCTGGTGCTTATCCAAAACCCCAAAGGCGGTGGCTTGGCTGCCGGATTTTCTGGCGGTGCCAACCTGATGGGGGTAAAACGTACCGGAGATATCCTGGAAAAGGGCACTTGGATACTTGTTGGTGCAATTATGTTGTTTTCATTGGTGATGAATGTCATGGAGCCATCTGCCGGTTCCGGAGGCAGCGGCTTGTCTGACCGGATTACGCCTACTGCGGCCCCGGCGCCGTCATCTCCATTGGCCCCTGTGGCATCGGATACGGCCCGGGAAGCCCCGGCATCAGTAACAGATACCGCTCAATAATAGCCATCAGTATAGACGGATATAATGGCTCCCTGAAAACCGGGGAGCCATTATGTTTTCTGCCAATTACTGACATCATGACACTCCCGTGGCCGGGGAACCCTCCCGAAGGTTGCCACCAAAATGAAAAATTGGCAACGATAAAGCGAAATGAAAAGTTGGCATAGTTGATGAAGTATGCGAGCTGGAAAAAAATTAAAACACATTAATAATACGTATTAAATAAAATCAATTATGGCATTAAGTATTAAACCTATCGGAGACAGGGTAGTGGTGGAAGCCGCTCCTGCTGAGGAAAAGACCGCGTCTGGTATCTACATTCCGGATACTGCTAAAGAAAAGCCGCAACGTGGAACCGTAGTGGCAGTTGGCGCAGGTAAAGCCGATGAGCCTTTAACTGTAAAGGTAGGCGACCAAGTGTTGTATGGCAAATATGCCGGCACCGAAATCACTTACGAAGGGAAAGAGTACTTAATCATGAAGGAATCCGATATTTATGCCATTGTTTAAGGCATATCGGTAGTAAGCGTATTTTCTCCGTAAGTATTGGGTAACTAAATCTCAAATTATTAACAAACATGGCAAAGCAAGTAAAGTATAATGTGGAAGCACGTGACGCACTCAAGAGGGGTGTAGACACGTTGGCAAATGCAGTGAAGGTAACATTGGGTCCGCGCGGCCGTAATGTCATCATCGAAAAAAAATTCGGGTCACCTTCTATCACTAAAGACGGTGTTACCGTAGCGAAAGAAATTGAATTGAAGGATGCACTTGAGAACATGGGTGCCCAGATGGTTAAAGAAGTTGCTTCCAAAACTGCCGATCAAGCGGGTGACGGAACAACTACCGCTACGGTATTGGCGCAAGCCATCATCGCTCCCGGGTTGAAGAGCGTTGCCGCTGGTGCTAATCCAATGGACTTGAAGCGCGGTATTGACAAAGCCGTTGCTGCTGTGGTAGAAGACCTGCAAAAACAATCCAAAACCGTAGGCGAAGACAATAACAAAATCAAACAAGTAGCCAGCATCTCTGCCAACAACGATGAAGTAATCGGTGCATTGATTGCCGAAGCTATGGAAAAAGTAGGCAAAGACGGTGTAATCACCGTAGAGGAAGCCAAAGGTACTGAAACCGAGGTGAAAACCGTAGAAGGTATGCAGTTTGACCGCGGTTACCTGTCGCCTTACTTTGTGACCAATACAGACAAAATGGAAGCCGAGCTGGAAAGCCCTTACATTCTGATTTACGATAAGAAAATCAGCAACATGAAGGAGTTGCTTCCTATTCTGGAGAAACAAGTACAAACCGGCAAGCCTTTACTGATCATCGCTGAGGATTTGGACGGCGAAGCTTTGGCTACGTTGGTTGTAAACAAAATCCGCGGCTCACTGAAAGTGGCTGCCGTGAAAGCTCCTGGATTCGGCGATCGCCGCAAAGCCATGCTGGAAGATATTGCTATCCTCACCGGTGGCACCGTTATCTCAGAAGAACGTGGCTTCAAATTGGAGAATGCAGACCTTACTTACTTGGGACAGGCCGAGAAAGTGGTTGTGGACAAAGACAATACCACCATCATCAACGGTTCAGGCAATCCTGAGGACATCAAAGGCCGCGTAAACCAAATCAAGGCGCAAATCGAAACCACTACATCCGACTACGACCGCGAAAAACTGCAAGAGCGGTTGGCTAAACTGGCCGGAGGGGTAGCTGTATTGTACGTAGGTGCCGCTACTGAAGTGGAAATGAAAGAGAAAAAAGATCGCGTGGACGATGCGCTGCACGCTACCCGCGCTGCGGTAGAAGAAGGTATCGTTGCCGGCGGTGGTGTAGCCTTTATCCGTGCCGGAGAGGCATTGAAAGACCTCAAAGGTGCCAATGAAGACGAGAACATCGGTATCGACATCGTGCGCCGGGCCATTGAGGAGCCGTTGCGTCAGATCTGCAACAACGCTGGTATCGAAGGTGCCATTGTGGTGCAAAAAGTGAAAGAAGGAGAGGCAGATTTTGGTTACAACGCACGCACAGGGGATTATGAGAACCTGATCGGCGCTGGTGTAATTGACCCGACCAAGGTGTCTCGCGTTGCACTTGAAAACGCAGCTTCTATCGCTTCTATGCTGTTGACTACCGAGTGTGTGTTGGCAGACGAACCGGAAGATGAAAAAGCTGCCGGTGCAGGTGCTCCCCCGATGGGCGGAGGCATGGGCGGAATGATGTAATCATTGCCCTGTCAGGGACTATCATATACGCAAAACCGGTACATCGTTGGATGTACCGGTTTTTTTTACCCCTTTTTCAACTTCTCATTATTTCGGTGCCGGTCGGCATCCCGGATGTTTTTCTTTTCGAGATTTTTGGTGAGTGCATCAGTTAGGTCGATGCCCGTTTGGTTGGCCAGGCATATCAACACAAACAGCACATCGGCCATTTCATCCGCCAGGTTTACTTGTTCATCCGACCTCTTAAAAGATTGCTCACCATATTTACGGGCCATGATGCGGGCCACCTCGCCCACCTCTTCCATCAGGATGGCCGTGTTGGTCAGCTCATTGAAATAACGTATCCCGGTGGTGTTTATCCACTTATCTACTTGTTCCTGTGCTTCTTTGATAGTCATTTTCGGTAAATGGTGGTTAGTGATTGTCTTTGTCTTTCGTATCCATAATGATGGTTACGGGCCCGTCATTGATGAGTGAAATTTTCATGTCGGCGCCGAATTGTCCGGTCGCAATAGGTTTGCCCAAGAGGCCCGTTAGATGGGCTATCATTGTCTCATATACCGGAATGGCATAGGCCGGCTTTGCCGCACGGATAAAGGAAGGGCGGTTACCTTTTTTGGTCTGCGCGAAGAGCGTGAACTGGGAAATCAGCAAGATACCGCCCTGAACATCCTGTATGGATCTATTCATGAGTCCGTTTTCATCACTGAACACTCGCAGGTTGGCTATTTTCTGGGCCAACCAGTTGATGTCTTCATCGCCATCAGCCTCTTCTATACCCAATAAAACCAGAAGTCCATGTCCGATAGCCCCTGTGATATGGCCTTCAACCGTGCAGGAGGCTTCGGATACCCGTTGGATAACCGCCCTCATCTATATCAATAACACGCTTAGTTGCCAATCCGGTATAACCGACCGGCGTCGGTGACCGCGTAGAGCGCTCCATCTTTACCTTGCTGCACATCGCGGAACCGTTGTGCTTCGTTGGTAAGCAGTCGCTCTTCGCCCACCACCTTGTTGTCTTCAATAACCAGCCGCGCAATGTGCACGCCGCTCAGGGCGGCAACGAACAAGTTATTTTCCCATTCGGGGATGGCATTGCCGCTGTAAAATGTCATGCCGCTGGGTGAAATGACCGGATCCCAATAATATACGGGTTGTTCCAGTCCGTCTTGGTGTTGGATAGCGTCGCCAATTTTATCCCCTTTGTATTCGATGCCGTATGTAATAGTGGGCCAACCATAATTCTTGCCGGGTTCGATGCGGTTAATTTCATCACCACCCCGTGGGCCGAATTCATTCTCCCACAAGTCGCCCGTAACCGGATGGAACGCCAGTCCCTGTACGTTGCGGTGGCCATACGAGTATATCTCTGGCCGTGCGTCGTTTCTACCCTCAAAAGGATTTCCCGGAGCCGGTTTGCCTTCGGGTGTGATACGGACGATTTTGCCCAGTGCGGAATTAAGATCCTGTGCTTGGGGGCGGGTAACGATGTCTGAACGTTCACCTGTGCTTACGAAGATGTTCCCTGTCTTGTCAAAGAGCAGGCGTGAACCATAATGCAGGTTGCTTTTATGGGCTGGCGTAGCCCGGTAAATCACCGTTGCGTTCTCGACGGATTTTTCGTCGTCGGCCAATTTGCCTTTGGCAACGGCAGTCTGCGTGCCTTGGGGCGTATCTTCCGAAAACGACCAGTAGACCGTCCGGTTGCTGTTGAAGTCAGGGTCAATGGTAATGCCCAGCAAACCACCCTGGCCCGCGTCATTCACTTTAGGCAGTCCCGTAATGGGAGCGCTTACCGTACCTTCTGGCGTAGCTAACCGCAGGGTACCGCCCTTTTCCGTAATTAAAAGCCTTCCATCGGGCAGTACAGCGATGCCCCATGGCCTGCGCAGATCTTCGCTCAAGACCTTCACGTCATACGGCGTAGTCGTTTTTACGCCCGGTGCGCGCGTCTGTCCCTGAAAGGCCGGTTTATAGTCTGTGTTGGGATCTTTGGTTTCCACCGGTGCATAGGTGGAGTCTGCCGGGCGGTTATCTTGGTTCCCGTTGGGCGTGGATGAATTGCACGAGGAGAACATCAATGCCAGCCCGGCGAATATTCCTGCTGATTTTAACGTATGTTGCATAGTGTTTTTTTCGCTAAAGGTAAACACATTTTTGGGATAATACCAATGGCCGCCGGTTATGTTTTTACAGCCTCACTAAAATCTTACATGGAGTCCCAAAAGAAAATTGGTGGTAGCCTGTGGATAATAGAAATTGTAATCTACCCGATCGGTTTCAGAAAGGTAATAGCCCCAGGTGTAACCGTTAGCTGCATACTTTTCGTTGAACACGTTGTTCACCAACAGCGTGAGCCCTACTTGCTTCAGTTTCCAGAAGGCTGTTTGGTATCCAAGCCGCAGGTGGTTCACGAAAAAACCATCGATACTACGGCTCTTATTCCCGGTATTATCCAAGTATTGCCGAGATACGTATTTGCTCAATAGCGCCAGTTCCACCGCATCCCAGGGGTAGAAGCTGAGTTCGTTTGAAGCTACCCAATCCGGAGAGAACGAAATGTCGGTAGTCTGGTAGAAGTTTTGTACATCGCCCACGACTTCGGTGAAGTCCTTGATTTTGTTCTGGCTATACGCCAGGGTAGCGCCCCAGGTAAACCAGCGTACAGGAGCCCACCTGCCGTCAAACTCTAATCCAATGCGGTAGCTATCGTCCACATTGGTACGCAGGGCAGTCCCTACATCATTGAGTTGCCCGGTAAGCACCAGTTGGTTTTTGTACAGCATGGCATACCCGTTGAGTCCCACATTGAAGCGCGGTGTACGGAGGCGGTAGCCCGCTTCGATGTTATGCAGCCGTTCGGGCTTCGGTGTCTGTCCTACGGGCCAGTCGGTAAAGTCACTGCGCACAGGCTCCTTGTTGGCCATGGCATAGGAAGCATATACATTGCTTGACGTAGACAATTGGTAGGTAAGGCCTGCTTTGGGATTAAAAAAGCCGAATGTTGCATCCTGTGTGATATCACGGAGGTCGTTATCAATACCGGTAATGGCGTAGTCGATATATCGGTATTGGACGTCAGCAAAAAACGACCAATTGTTCAATTGATACAATGCTTTTAGGTACGTGTTGAAGTCTTTTTTGGTGGCATCGCCATCATAATAACGGTGGGCCGTTGTAAACGATCCGCTGGTGGCCGGTGAATACGATGCGGTGCTGAATAATGGGTGCCGTGACCAGACGATGTCGCCATAATGTCCGCCTTTGTATTCGTTGTAAGCTCCGCCCCAGGTCAGTTCTAACCCGTTGGTATTGTCATAGACCAATGAATACGTTGCTCCATAAAAGTGGTTGTCCAGCCACCGTTGCCGTACAAGGTCTGTTGCCGCTACGGTACCTTCGTTCACCTCGATGGGCTGCAGGCCGTAGTCCGCATAAGCGTCATTGTCGCGGAATTGTTCATAATAACCTTTGCCACGGGTATAGTGGAGCGCGGTATTCAAGGTTAGCCTGTTATGAAGCGCTGACGAAAACAGCAGCTGATAATGGGTCTGCTGATAATTATCGGTTTCGTTGTCATACAGGTATTTGTTGTAGCGACGGTCAGCGCGCAGCAGATTTTCGATTTCATATTCCGTGAGTCCATCGTCAGCAGCATACGCGCGCATGGCGTCTACATCACCGGTAAGCCGCGATTCTGGTGTTCCATACCATGCCTGGTAGGTTTTTTCCCTGCCGCCGAACACGTTTGCCCTGAGTAAGCTGTTCCGGCCATGCCAGGCGCCCGAAAGGAAAAACGACTGCAGGTCCGATGCCGCTCTATCGATATACCCGTCGCTTTGGATGCGCGACAAGCGGCCATCAAAGCTGTATTGTCCGTCAATAAGCCCTGTACCCAATCTCAACGTGTTTTTCCATGAATTATACGATCCGAAGGAATTATCCAGCTCCGCATACGCTTCTTCGTTGAGTGTGTTAGTCTGGATATTAAGGCTGGCGCCGAAAGCCCCCGCACCATTGGTGGAGGTTCCTACCCCGCGCTGAATCTGGATATTTTCGATAGAAGAGGCGAAGTCGGGCAGGTTAATGAAAAACGATCCCAAGCTCTCTGCGTCGTTAAGCGGTATGCCGTTAATCGTTACGTTGGTGCGTTGGCCGTCGCTGCCGCGAATGCGCATACTGGTATATCCTATGCCGGCCCCTGCATCGGATGAGATAACAACGCCCGGAGTCTGATCGAGCAGGTAAGGGATATCCTGGCCCAGGTTATTCTTGGCAATATCCGCTTTGCTGACGTTCTTGTAGGTCGTAGCTGTATTTTCGGCCGCCCGCGTGGCCTGTACGACCACTTCATCGGTAAGCAGTGGGGCCCGTTCGAGCGAGAAATGGATGGTTTCATGGACAGGCACTGTTACTTGCCGTGCTTGGGGTGCATAGCCAAGGTGGCTTACCGCAACGGTATATGTGCCCGTATGGATGCCGCGGATGACCGCCTTGCCAGAGGCATCCGTCTGCCCTTGGTAAATGGTGCCGTCGAGTCGTACCGAAACTCCCGGCAGCGGCCTGCCGTCAGCCGTATGGCGCACCTCCACCGTAATGTTTTGCTGCGCCGAGACAATACTCAGATGCGCGAAAAACGCAATTCCTGCGAGTACATGTTTAATCATTTTATTGTTGTAATTTTTTAGTTAAACATTGCTTCCATAAGGGGTTCATGGCAGCGCGACAATTTAACTTTACCTTCCCTACGCCGGCATTATCCGGATCAGGTGCTTGGCGCCGCAGCGCCAATGGGTATAATCTCAGCCTTTGTTCGTGTTTGTCTGCAACAAACAAGGCACCCCTAAATGACGGCCGCAAATGTAGGTGTTTTTTTGATGGCGGGCAAATATGTAGGAAATTTGACATTTTTGTGCCATGGCATTTTCTGACGACATCATTGGTTGGTATGCGCAAAACAAGCGCGACCTTCCCTGGCGGCATACCAAAGATCCTTACGTTATTTGGCTTTCGGAGGTTATCCTGCAGCAGACCCGGGTAGAACAGGGGCTTCCTTATTTTCATCGGTTCCTGCTGCATTATCCGAATGTACAGGCATTTGCCAACGCGCCTGAAGATGAATTGTTGATGCATTGGCAGGGGTTAGGTTATTATTCCAGGGCACGGAACATGCATAAGGCCGCCCGGGCGGTTGTTGCAGAACACGGGGGGGTGTTCCCTTCGCGGTATGCTGATCTGATTAAGCTGAAAGGCATCGGCGAGTATACCGCGGCGGCGATAGCGTCTTTTGCTGCCGATGAGCCGAAGGCGGTGGTGGATGGCAACGTGTTCCGGTTACTGGCCCGGTATTTCGGGATCGATACCCCCATCAATTCAACGAATGGAAAAAAACTTTTTTTCCAATTGGCCGAAGAGTTGCTCGATACAGGGCATCCGGGGCTTTATAACCAAGGGGTGATGGAGTTTGGTGCGCTGCAATGCAGGCCCAAGAATCCTCGCTGCGGCAGTTGTGTACTCAGGTTGGATTGCAGGGCATTAAAGGAAGGTAGGGTGGACCAGTTGCCGGTTAAGCTGAAAGGAAAGGCCAGCCGGAACCGTTATTTCAACTACTTTATAGTGACGGAAGACGACCGGTTGCTAATGAATAAACGGGGCAAGGGCGATATTTGGGAAAATCTGTATGAGCTGCCCTTGATTGAGACGCCGCATGCGGTTACCGTGCAAGAACTTGAAAGCCGTGAAGAGGTCATCGCCTGTTTCGGTGAGCATGCGGCTTTGCAATTGGTTGCGGGCCCGGTAAAACATGTGCTGAGCCATCAAAACCTCTTTGCGCAGTTCGTTGCCGTGGGAGCACCGCAGATCCCCGATGGCAAAAAAATGCCGTGGAATTATGTTTTTATAAAAGATTTAGGTACATTAGCTAAACCGAAGCTTATTTATTCTTTTTTAAGAGATTATGGTTTAAATTATACCTAAATTATTATGTCAGGCATTAACAAAGTTATTTTAGTAGGCCACTTGGGAAAAGATCCGGAAATCCGTCATCTGGAGGGGAACGTCACCGTCGCCAGTTTTCCATTGGCTACTTCGGAAATGTACAACAAAGATGGCCGTAAAGTGGAGCAGACTGAGTGGCATAACATTGTAATGTGGCGAGGTTTGGCCGAGGTGGCGGCCAAATACCTGTTCAAAGGAAAGCTGGTATACGTAGAAGGCAAATTGCGCACGCGCACTTATGAAGACAAAGAGGGTATCCGACGCTATACGACTGAAATAGTGGCTGAGAACTTTACATTGTTGGGCCGCCGGAGTGATTTTGAAACACCCAGCAACCAAGGCAGTTCGGCCAACCAAGAAAGCCCGGCAGAGCAAGCTTCAAAAAAAGCAGCCAATAATAGTGATAGCCAAGTTGATTTCAAGGAAAACGAAGGCGAGGAGGATGCCCTGTTTTAGGAAGGGAAGGCGAGGCGCTGCTCAGAATTTTTCCTATCTTTGGCGTCATGTTGCAAGAGAAAATACAGCAGTATACGGAAGAAATCGAGCGGTTCAACCCACAGTCTTCTGAGGAAGTGGAAGCATTCCGGCTCCGTTTTCTCGTTGCCAAAGGCATCGTGCGGGGCTTGTTTGAAGAATTCAAGTCGGTATCGCCTGATGAAAAGCGTTCATTGGGAAAGGTGTTGAACGAATTTAAGCAGGCAGCCGAGCAGAAATACAAGGCCATGCAGGAGCGGTTTGCTTCGGCAGGGCCGCGCCCTAAGCAGGCAGCGGAAGACCTTACCTTGCCCGGTGAGGGCTTTGTGTTCGGTTCGCGCCACCCATTATCGCTGGTA
Source organism: Parapedobacter composti (assembly GCF_900112315.1). GTDB lineage: Bacteria > Bacteroidota > Bacteroidia > Sphingobacteriales > Sphingobacteriaceae > Parapedobacter > Parapedobacter composti. The sequence continues at coordinate 145,656 of NZ_FOLL01000011.1, forward strand.
CGCAAAGAAATTGTAGAGATTTTCAAAAAGCTGGGCTTCATCGTGGCCGATGGGCCGGAAATCGAAGACGATTGGCATAACTTTACGGCACTCAACTTCCCGCCCGAACATCCGGCCCGCGACATGCAAGACACCTTTTTCATCAAAAAGCAGGAAGGGAACGACATTGCGCTGCGTACGCATACCTCATCCGTACAGGTGCGGATGATGGAAAACGGAAAGCCGCCTTTCCGCGCCATCATGCCGGGACGGGTATACCGCAATGAGGCCATATCGGCGCGGGCGCATTGCTTTTTCCACCAAGTGGAAGGTTTGTATGTTGATGAAAATGTTTCATTTGCCGATCTCAAGCAAACCTTATATTATTTCGTTCAGGAGTTGTTCGGCGACGGCACGCAAGTGCGTTTCCGCCCTTCGTACTTCCCTTTTACTGAACCTTCGGCAGAGATGGATATTAGTTGTACCATCTGCAAAGGCCAGGGATGTACCCTGTGCAAGAATACGGGGTGGGTAGAAATCCTGGGCTGTGGCATGGTTGACCCGAATGTGCTCGAAAACTGCGGCATTGACAGTGAGCGTTACAGTGGGTTTGCATTTGGCATGGGTATCGAACGCATTACAAATCTCAAATACGAAATAAAAGATTTGCGGTTGTTTTCTGAAAACGATGTGCGTTTTTTGAGCCAGTTTGACGCTGAACTTATTTAAGTAAACGGTGAAGGCTATCGGGTATATCGTAGTGGTAAGCATGCTGTCATTCCCCATGGCCTGCAAGAAAGGCGGATGCAATGTGGTTCCCTACAGGCCGTTTAACACTTCCGTGTCTCTGGTTGAGTTCAGTGAATTACGACTGCCCATGCAACCGGTTGTGTTAGGTGCCGAAAGGGGCGGGGTAGCCGGACTTATTGTGATGCAGATAAGCAACGGTAACTATGTCGCTTATGATCGGTGCAGCACGGTCAATCCGGAACGAATGTGTGCCGTGGAACTGACGGATAGTGGCCCGGTGGCAGCGGATCCCTGCTCGGGCGCAACCTATATCTTAACCAACGGTTCCCCCGCCTCAATTGCGGAATGCCCGTTACGGCCATACCACGCCCGCTTACAGCAGGATATTTTAATAATCTCCAATTGATGGAAGCCGATAAAGTAAAGGAGTCGATAAAGAAAGCTGCCCGCGAGCTCTTCCGGCGCTACGGGTATAAAAAAACCAGCGTCAATGAAATCGCCCGCAGGGCTAAGATTGCCAAAGCTACCATATATAAATATTTCGACAGCAAGGAGCTGGTTTTGCATGCCATTCTGATGGACTATATCCGCGAAAGCGTAGATGACCTGCTGGATAAGTACGGCAAACAAACGGATTTGGAAACCTACCTTGGCTATACCATCCTGCGCGTAAGCCGCCTTACCTATACCATTTGCAACGAGTTTCTGGGATGGGATTTTATCCGCGAGTCAGCCAACGCCCAGGAGTACCTCCGCACGCTGTCTGACGATCTGGAATTCCTTCTGATTAGCTCGTTCATCAACAATACCGAAATCGGCAAAGCCGTGGAGCCGGAGCGGCTTACCTTCCTGATTAAGGCCAGTAAGAGCATTGTATTTTCCTTTGCCTTTACTTCCGTAAGTGAGGCTGATGTGCGGAAGAACTTCGTCTCTTTTCAAAAGGAGATGCTGCCCTATCTGGTAAAGGCAACTGTTGATTAGGTTGTTGGAAAAAACCCGTACCTTTGCACACTTATGAGTAGAAGAAGGATTCCGGAGGAACAACGGGTTATCAGGGACGTAGCCGTGATTGACATTGCCGAAGAGGGGAAGGGCGTGGGTAAGGTAGATGATCTCGTTTTGTTTATTGACAAAGCCATTCCCGGTGATGTAGTAGACGTTGCATTGTTCCGGAAGAAAAAGAACTTTGCCGAGGGCAGGACGCTGCAGCTTAAACAGGCTTCGCCTTACCGCACAATGCCCTTTTGCGAACACTTCGGCACCTGTGGCGGATGCAAGTGGCAACATATGGAGTACCGCGCGCAATTGACGTACAAGCAAAAGAGCGTTGCAAACGCGCTTGAGCGTCTGGGCAAAGTTGATGTGTCTTCGATGGAGCCGATATGGGCTGCACCGCAGACCCAATACTACCGGAATAAACTGGAATATACGTTTTCCAATAAACGGTGGCTCACGGATACCGATCAGCAAGCCGATTTGGAACCCAGTGCATTGGGGTTTCATGTACCTTTGCGGTTTGATAAAATACTGGATATCCGGCACTGCTACCTGCAGGACGATCCATCAAACGCCATCCGCAACAGGCTACGGGATTTTGCCCTTGAAAACAGCATCTCTTTTTATGATCTGCGGTTACACGAAGGAGCGTTGCGTAACCTCATTATCCGTACTGCCTCTACGGGGGAGGTGATGGTCATCGTGGTGTTTGCCTATGCCGATGAAGAAACGGTGCAAAAGACCATGGCTTTTCTCCGCGGTGAGTTTCCGCAAATCACATCCCTGCTCTATATCGTCAATCAAAAGAAAAACGATACCATATTCGATCAAGATATTCATACGTATGCTGGGCGCGACCACATTTTTGAGGAGATGGAAGGTCTGCGCTTCAAGGTGGGCCCCAAGTCGTTTTACCAAACCAATTCTGCCCAGGCCTACGAACTATATAAAATTACCCGCGATTTTGCGGCGTTTACAGGTGATGAACGGGTATACGATTTATATACCGGCGCCGGCACCATCGCTAATTTTATCGCCCGGCACGTGCGCGAAGTTGTTGGCGTGGAATACGTGCCCACGGCCATTGAAGATGCTAAAATCAATTCGTCAATAAACGGCATCAGCAACACCCGGTTCTTTGCCGGAGATATGAAAGACGTACTGACCCGCGACTTTATCGAAGCTCAGGGCAGGCCAGACGTGGTTATCACTGATCCGCCGCGGGCCGGCATGCATCCCGATGTGGTGCGGCGGTTACTTGAAATGGAGGCACCTAAGCTGGTGTATGTGAGTTGCAATGCTGCCACCCAGGCCAGGGACGTGGCGCTACTCAGTGAAAAATACGCTGTCGAGCGGATACGTCCGGTAGACATGTTCCCGCATACGCAGCACGTTGAAAATGTAGTGTTGCTTACATTAAAAAATAAAACATAAGCTGCATGGAAATACAAGACCTTTTATCGGCCCAAGCGGGCGATGACGGGCAGCCAGGGAAGGAAAGCCCGTTGAAGAGCCTTCAGGCAGACCTGGACTTCTACAGCGAATCCATTAAAGAAATTGCCGTGGAAATCATGGCCGAAGGCCTGTCAGCTTATCCTATTTTCATCGCCCACCAGCACGCCGTGAATATCGGTGAACTGATTTTGGATAAGGATGAGCTGGGTACGGCATGGACTATCCATGCCTCTACGTTGGAGGAGTTCGTGGAACGGGGAATCATCAAGGAAGACCGCAAGGCGCACTTCGTCAAACAATATAAGAAGCCCGAAGATTTCATGTGTGTGTTTGTTATCGTGCCGGAAGGAGCGAACTTTGTATTTTACCCTTATAAACGTTAACTGCCGGCGGTAACAAACAACCGGTTTAAACGTTTATTGAGAAAGGGAGTCAAACAAATTATATGGGCGTCTTCATAAAAATAGCGCTGCTTATTTCCGTTGGCCTGCTTCCGCTCTGGTCGCTCGCCCAGGAATCAGGCGCCATCCGGGGTATCGTCGTCGAGGCCGGCACGAGCAAGCGTTTGGGCAGTGTAACCATCGTTAACAAAAAAACGGGGAGAACCACCGCTTCGAACAATCTCGGCACGTTTGAAATCAGCGCTACCGTTGGTGATACCCTCACCGCAAACCTGATGGGATACCAGGCCGTAAGCACGGAGGTGAAGACCCTGAGCGATATTCTCATTGACATGAAGCCAGGCAATATCATGCTGGAGCAGGTGGACGTAACCGGAATGAGCAAAGAAGCGGAACTCCGCGATGCGATGCAGGGTTATCGTAAGCAGGGGGTGTATTTTGATGGGAAGCCTCCGGCGCTGGCTTATGTATTTAACCCTATCACTTCCCTTTACGAACTGTTCGGGCGTACACCGCGGAACGCGCGGAGGTTTCAGAATTATATGCACAGAGAACTGGAAGAAACCGAAGTGGATAAGCTGTTCAGCAGAAGCCGTATCCGTGAGCTGACGGGGCTGGAAGGCGATGATCTGAACAATTTTATGATTTGGTATCGCCCATCCTATGAAAACGTACAGTATTGGGGCGAATACGATATTACCGCATATATCGTTCAATCCTTCAAGCGGTTTGATCGCGACGGTCGGCCGGCGGCACCTCGGCTGCCTAAGCTGCAGGCGGAGCCGCATACGGACAATACGCCTTGAACACGCGGCCATTAATAACCGCGGTTAACGTCATGAGCGGTGCATTATTGTCTGCCGATGGAAATTTGGCACCCCGTTTGCACCGGTTTCTGAAATTAAAGTAAGCGTTATGATAATGAAACGGAAAATAGCCTTATTCGGGCTTTCGGTAGCTACATCGGCCATGCTGTTGAGCAGTTGCGGCACCATCCAGTCGATGAGCAATACCCAAAAAGGAGCGGCCACGGGCGCTGTGGCCGGTGGTGCACTGGGGGCCATCATCGGCAATAAAGCCGGTAACACCGCAGTAGGTGTGCTCGCAGGGGCGGCGCTTGGCGGTGTGGCGGGCGGATTGATAGGCAAGAAGATGGATAAGCAGGCCGCAGAAATTGAACGGACGGTTGCCGGTGCGGAAGTTATCAAGGCAGACGAAGGTATCATCGTTAAGTTTGACTCAGGTATCTTGTTTGACTTTGACAAAACGGAAGTTAAACCAGCCGCCCGCGAAAACATCGGCAAATTAGTTGCGTCGCTCAACCAAGAGCCGGATACCGACATCCTGGTTATCGGGCACACCGACAACAAAGGTACAGACAGTTACAATCAGGGATTGTCTGAACGCAGGGCCAAAGCTGTGCGGGATTATGCCGTGTCTCAGGGATTAGCTGCCCGCCGCATAAAAACGGAAGGACGGAGTTTCCATGAGCCTATCGCTGATAACAGCACTGAAGCTGGCCGCGCACAGAACCGCCGTGTGGAAATTGTTATCGTAGCCAACGAGAAAATGAAGCAAGAGGCATTGAATCAGGCCGGGTCCTAAAAGCGAAAGCTACAGCAGACACCGGAAATGCGGCCATACTGATGTGCCGCATTTTTTATTGCCCCCAAGCGGTAACGACAAGGTGCCTGCTACCGCCCTGATTGCGGTGTTCGCAAAGGTAAATACCTTGCCAGGTACCCAGCGCTAATCTGCCCTGCTGGACGGGGATGGTTACCGAAGCGCCCATCAGTGATGCCTTAATATGGGCAGGCATATCGTCGGCCCCCTCATAGTCATGCCGGTAATCAGGGTCGTTTTCCGGTACCGCCTTGTTAAAGTAGGTTTCAAAGTCCATGCGCACGGTTGGGTCGGCGTTTTCATTGACGGTGAGTGATGCCGACGTATGCTGGATAAAAATATGGCACATTCCAGTTTTCCAATGGCGGATGCCTTGGAGGCAGTCGTTAAGCTCATCGGTGATAAGGTGGTATCCCCGCGGCCGTGCCCGCAGCACGAGGTTTTGCTGAAAAATTTCCATAGCAAACGCAAGTTAAGGATTTATCGAAAATTTTAAAAGCTACCTTTGCACCATGGCCGGTGTTTATTTCCACATCCCTTTCTGCAAGCAGGCATGTCATTACTGCGATTTCCACTTCAGCACGTCGCTGAGCTACCGCGAAGGCATGATGCAAGCGCTGCTGAAGGAGACCGCCATGCGTGTGGCTTACCTGGGCGGGGAGCCCGTGGAAAGCATTTACTTCGGGGGCGGTACGCCGTCTGTGCTGGCGGCCGATGATATCCAGCGGCTGGTGGACGGTGTTACCTCCCGGTTCGACGTAACGCCCGGTGCGGAGGTTACGCTTGAGGCGAATCCCGATGACCTGAACGCGGCGAAGGTGGATGCCTTGAAGAGCACGCCTGTCAACCGGTTCAGCATCGGTGTCCAGTCTTTTTTCGATGACGACCTTCGTTGGATGAACCGCGCTCATCGTGCGGAAGAGGCTGCTGCAGCTATTAAGCGCGTACAGGATGCGGGCTTTACCAACATCACGGTGGATTTGATTTATGGATATCCGCTGCTTACCGACGAGAAATGGCACTGGAATATACAGCAATTGCTGGCATACAGCATTCCGCACATTTCGGCATATAGCATGACCGTTGAACCGCGTACGGCGCTGGCTTCGTTCATCGAGAAGAACAAGCAGGAGCCGATGGATGATGAACACAGCGCCACCCAGTTTGAACACTTGATGGATGTCCTTGAGATGGCGGGCTATGAGCACTATGAGTTGTCCAATTTCGCTAAGCCGGGATGTTATGCCGTGCACAACAGCAATTATTGGCGCGGCAGATTATACTTGGGCATCGGGCCGTCGGCCCACTCTTACGATGGCAGTAGCCGGCAGTGGAATGTACGTAACAACGCCCGCTATATCCGTGCTTTGCAAGCAGGTACGTTGCCGTACGAACGGGAGGTGCTTACCGAAGAAAACCGGTTAAACGAATACATCATGACCGCGTTGCGTACGGCATGGGGGGTAGATCTGGATCATGTTGCCGAACGGTTCGGCAGGGCCCGCGCAGGTGCATTGCGATTGGCTTTGCAACCATTCGTGTCCAATGGCGATGTAATTCTTACGGACGCGGTGGTCACGCTTAGCCGGAAAGGCAAGTTGATGGCCGACCATATCGCTGCGGAATTATTCGTCGGTTAGGCCGCCTTTAAGCCATAAATATGTATATTCGTGCCCGGACACATCGAGCGGTTATGTCACGAAAACGTATTCTCATCACCGGCGCTGCGGGTTTTCTGGGATCCCACCTATGCGACCGCTTCATAAAAGAAGATTACCACGTTATCGGGATGGACAACCTGATTACGGGCGACCTCCGCAATATTGAACATCTGTTCAGGCTGGAAAATTTCGAGTTTTATAAACACGATGTTTCCACATTCGTGCATGTGCCCGGCAAACTGGATTACATTCTGCACTTTGCTTCGCCCGCGAGCCCGATTGATTACCTTAAAATACCTATCCAGACATTGAAAGTCGGTTCTCTGGGCACCCATCACCTGCTGGGTCTGGCCAGGGCCAAGAAAGCGCGCATATTAGTGGCGTCAACTTCCGAAGTTTACGGCGATCCTACGGTGAGCCCCCAGCCGGAAACGTATTGGGGCAACGTGAATCCCGTGGGGCCGCGAGGGGTATACGACGAAGCCAAGCGTTTCCAGGAAGCTATCACCATGGCTTACCATACCTTCCACGGCTTGGAAACGCGCATTGTACGCATTTTCAATACCTATGGTCCGCGGATGCGGCTCAACGATGGGCGGGTGTTACCCGCTTTTATCGGGCAGGCGTTGCGCGGTGAAGACCTCACGGTATTCGGGGATGGTTCGCAAACTCGATCGTTCTGTTATGTTGATGACCAAGTGGAGGGCATTTACCGCCTGCTCTTAAGTAATTATCCCTATCCGGTAAACATCGGCAACCCCGATGAGATTACCATTAAACAGTTTGGTGAAGAAATCATCAAACTTACGGGTACCAGGCAGAAGCTGGTCTATAAAGCATTGCCAGCTGATGACCCCAAGCAGCGGCGGCCCGACATCACTAAGGCTAAGGAACTGTTGGGCTGGGAGCCGAAGGTTGGGCGGGAAGAAGGGCTGCGCCTTACCTACGAATATTTCAGGTCGCTGCCGGACAAGGAGATTAGACACAAGGATTTTACGTATTATAACAATAAATAAATGAGCAAAATTTTAGTTACCGGCGGCACAGGTTACATCGGTTCGCATACGGTTGTCGAGCTGCAGCAAGCGGGCTATACCCCTATAATCGTAGACAACCTGGTTAATTCAAACGCGGGGGTGTTAGGTCAGTTGGAAAAGATTACAGGTGTTAAGCCGGAATTCCATGATTTTGATCTCTGTGACGAGGCCAAAGTAAATCGGTTTGCCGCAGAGCACGCCGACGTAACCGGTATCATCCATTTTGCGGCATATAAGGCCGTAGGAGAGTCTGTCCAGCAGCCGCTCAAATATTACCATAACAATTTTTTCTCGCTGATAAACCTGCTCAACGCTTATGCTGATAAGCCCGTGAATTTTGTGTTTTCGTCAAGTTGCACGGTATATGGCCAGCCTGACCAACTACCCGTCACAGAAGCAGCGCCGGTGAAAATGGCAGAGTCGCCTTATGGTAATACAAAACAAGTATCGGAAGAGATTTTGTCTGAAACGGCCGCTGCCTTCAGCAACTACAACATCATTTCGCTTCGGTATTTTAATCCGGTGGGAGCTCATGAGAGCGGATTGATAGGCGAACTTCCGTTGGGAATACCCCAAAATCTCGTGCCGTTCATCACGCAGAGTGCCATTGGCAGGAGGGGCCCCATCACGGTGTTCGGTAACGACTATAATACGCCGGACGGTTCGGCCATCCGCGACTATATCCATGTGGTGGATTTGGCCAAAGCGCATGTGGCTGCCATCCGGTTGTTGGAAAAAGGCAACCCCAACGGCAATTACGATGTATTCAATGTGGGAACGGGCCGGGGATACTCCGTTTTGGAGGTCATCAAGGCATTTGAGGAATCAACAGGCGTGAAACTCAGCTATCAGGTGGGGCCGCGGCGTGCTGGTGACATTGAGCAGGTATGGGGCAACGTGTCCAAAGCCGAAAAAGAACTGGGCTGGAAAGCCGAGTTGGGCATTACCGAAATGATGCGCTCCGCCTGGAAATGGGAGCAATACCTAAAGGATAACCCGTTGAGAGGATAACACCATGAAAAAAATTATCATTACGGGAGGTGCGGGTTTCATCGGTTCACATGTGGTACGCCGTTTCGTGACCACTTATCCCGGATACGAAATCATCAAC
>NZ_FOLL01000016.1 GCF_900112315.1 Parapedobacter composti
CATGGCCATCAACCACAAGAACCTGAAAGACCTATATCCACAGAACTATAAGAAAATAGTGCAGCAATCAAACATGTAGTTCATAGGGCGGATACACCGGCGGTGACAGATGGAATGGCTGAGGCTACTAATGACATGGCGTTGTCTACAAGTATTCCAGTAGGCCTACCGTTCTTCGTTTCTACTAGTCCGCCGTTTATGGTTCTCGGGCCGGTGATCTTGGCGAGTTCCAGCGCTTTTCCATTGGCAAGGGCAGCATGGCCGTCGACACGTATAAGATACACCGGAATATCCGGAAACACTTCATCCAACAGGCGCCGGTCTGGAAAAGCTTTGGTTTCCCAGAGATTTTGATCCCAGCCCCGGCCAATCAGCCACGGGGCATCGGCAAATTCGTTCCTGAACACCTTGAGGCGTTCAACGACCTCCTCAAACGACACTGCGCCCGTTAAATCAGCTTGGCCAAGCGTTTGCGCATACCCGAAAAAATGTGCATGCGCGTCATAAAAGCCTGGGTATATAGGTTGTCCTTGTGCATCGATGATCGTGGGGGTATCATAAGCAGCCAAAATTTCCGCTGAACTGCCTATGGAAATGAACTTGCCGTCTCGCACCGCGAAGGCGTCGGCAGTGGAAAATGCGGAGTCCACGGTATATACCAATGCATTGTGTACAATTAGATCGGCTTGCTTGGAACTGCTGCACGAAAGGGTCAGGAATGAACAGGCTATCGCCAGTGTTGTCAGGGTATTATTTGTCATGCGATATGGGTTAGTGGTGTTGTTTCATGGCATGTACGATGCGATCGGCTCCTTGCATATCCTTATGGATTGTTACTTTTGCAAACCCTTTATTCTCGAGTAATTTGCATACTTGCATCCCGTACCGGCGGTTAATCTCAAAATATAAATAGCCATTTTCCCGTAAATGACTGTGCGCAAAAGAAGCTATGTGATCGTAATATAACAACGGGGTACTTTCTTCAACGAAGAGGGCCAGTTTGGGCTCATGCGCTAATACATTCTGGTGCATGCTGTTTTGCTCGGATGGGGTGATATAGGGTGGGTTGCTGACCACGATATCAAAAACCTGTTCCGGTTGGAAAACCGAGTCCCATTCCAAAATATCGGCTTGGATGAACCTGACGGCTGGAGCGAAGTCCATAGCGTTCCGTCTGGCTACGTGCAACGCTTCTGCTGAAATATCCAGCGCATAGGTGATCGTCGAAGAACCTAAAAATCGCTGTAACGCGATGGCGATACAACCGCTTCCGGTGCCAATGTCGATAAGTTGCTTCGATTGCCCATCAGGTGGTCTATGACCATGATGAGAAATGATAAGGTTTACCAGCTCTTCGGTTTCCGGCCGGGGAATCAATACCGATTCATTAACCGATAATCTCATGCCCATGAACCAGGCGTATCCCAGAATGTGCTGTATAGGTTTTGCCGTTTGGAGGGACTGCAAAGCGGTCCGTAACCATGCCGTATCACCGGGATTCAAGGGGGCATGCTTGCGGAGCAGGTAATCTTTTTTCGACCAACCAAAGCGGGCTTCCAGCAGCATAAAAAAGATATGGCGAGCTTCAGACGTGTCGTACAGGGACGCCAGATCCGCTATATATTCTTGTTCAATAGCCGAGACAGAATGCATATGGACAAACATACAGTATCCGTTCCGTTTACCAAAATATATGGCCTGTCTTTGACCGAGAAAAGCTGGAGCCACCGGGCTCACATGAACATTTTTAATTAAGTTTGCAGCATGCAAGAACACGAACGGTATATGCGGCGCTGCCTGGAGCTGGCCTTATTGGGCGCGGGGTCTGTGAGCCCGAACCCCATGGTGGGTGCTTTGCTTTTGCATAACGGGAAAATCGTTGCCGAAAATTATCATCAACGGTTCGGTGGCCAGCATGCCGAAGCGTTGGTAGTTAGTCAGGTATTGACTGAATATGGGCAAAAGGCAGAAGCGATCTTCCGTGAGGCAACCTTGTACGTAAGCCTTGAACCCTGCGCGCATTATGGGAAAACGCCACCCTGTGCGCAGTTACTGGCAGACTATCGTGTGAGCAGGGTGGTGGTAGGATGTCGCGACCCGTTTGATCAGGTAAACGGAAAGGGCATCACTGTTTTGAGAGCGGCAGGTATCGATGTCGTTGAGGGGGTTCTGGCCGGGGAGGCGGAGTGGCTGAACCGTCGATTTATCACCCGGGTGCAGCACCATCGGCCTTATATTATCCTCAAATGGGCGCAAACAGCAGATGGCTTCATGGCTCCGGCAGACAGTCGCCAACGCTGGATTACGGGGCCGGAAGCTAAGCAGTTGGTGCACCGCTGGCGGAGCGAAGAAGATGCCGTATTGGTAGGAGCAAAGACCGCGCAGGTGGATAATCCGAGGTTAACCGTTCGGGAATGGCAGGGGAGGAACCCTAAGCGTGTGGTGATTGATAGAAATTTGACCATACCGGCAGGGGCGTACCTGTTTGACGGCAACGCTGAAACCATAGTGTTCAACGCGGTGAAAACCGATTGGGTTGGTCAGATCAAATATATTGAGCTGGAGAACTTCGACTTGTATTTGCCACAGCAAATTGCTTACCAGCTTTACCTGATGGATGTTCAGTCGATTATTGTGGAGGGAGGACGTAAAACGCTTGACCTGTTTATTCAGGCCGGATTGTGGGATGAAGCACGGGTCTTTACCGCTCCCGATGAATGGGGAGGCGGTATCGGCGCACCTATTCTGTACACAGCGCCGCAGCGGAGCCAGCAAGTAGGGCGCGACAGGTTAGATTACTATCACCGGAACAATATAACGGCATGATGGACTTTTATGTTGCGGCTATTATTCAAGCCCTTTGCTTCGGGCCGCTTGTGCTGGGGCTTTTTTTGTCGATGAAAGTGTTCAGTATTCCTGATATTACCACGGACGGAAGTTACACGTTAGGAGCCGTAATTACCGCGGTGGGATTTTCTAATGGTTATCCATTAGCTGCGACTATAGTCTTGGCGATGTCAGGAGGAGCCCTCGCTGGTTGTTGTACTGCGTGGATTCATACGCGGCTGCGTATCCATGCCTTGCTTGCCGGTATTTTGGTGATGACGGGGCTTTATTCGGTGAACCTTGTATTGCTGGGTCGGTCAAACATGCCATTGATTGGGTATATTGATATATTTGCTTGGCTGGGGGTGTTCGATGAAGCCGATCACAACACGCTGGCCGTATTGGTGTTTGTTTTGGCGGTGTTGTTCGCCGTGATGAATTTTATGTTGCGTAGCGATTTCGGTATTGCCATGCGGGCTACGGGCGATAGCGAACCGATGATTCGCGCACAGGGGGTAAACACGGTGCGCATGAAGCTCTATGGGCTGGCAATAGCGAATGCGCTTGTGGCATTCAGCGGATTCCTTATGGCGCAATTCCAGGGGTTTACGGATATTAATATGGGCATTGGGATTGTGATTAGCGGGCTGGGAGCGGTCATTATAGGTGATACACTTATTAACCTGCTAAATGTCCGATCCATTCCGTTCATGTTAGCTTGCGTGCTGTTGGGCGTGGTGGTCTTCCAATTGTTGCTGGCGGTGGCGCTGAGCATCGGCGTGGATGCCAGTCTCCTGAAATTGACCACATCAATGTTGGTGCTGACGATTGTGGCGCTTCCCCGGGTAGGTTCGTTTCTCCAATTTAGTAAGCGTTGATAACCGTATGCTTCAGCTCCAACATATCACAAAAACGTTCAATGCAGGCAAAGCCACTGCGGTGGTTGCGGTAGATGATGTGTCGGTACAACTTGAGGCGGGAAGCTATACCGTGATTATCGGCGCTAATGGATCGGGAAAAAGTACCTTATTGAATCTTATCGCTGGTAATACATATGCAGACAAGGGGAGAATTTTGTTACGGGGACGTGAAATCCATCGCCTGCCGGACTATCAGCGCAGTGCCTGGATAGCCCGGGTGTTCCAGAATCCATTGATGGGTACCGCGGCTTCATTGAGTATTTTGGATAATTTCCGGATGGCTGCATTGCGCCAATCGCCTAAATGGATGCGGATTGGCGTGGATGCGGCTTTCAGCGATGCAGTACGTGATCGGATAGCCACGTTGGGCATGGGGCTCGAACATAAATTGCTGCAGCCTATGGGTACACTGAGTGGAGGGCAACGGCAGGCCTTAACCTTGCTGATGACAGTGATGGCTGGCCTGGATGTGCTATTACTTGATGAGCCGACAGCCGCGCTGGATCCGCGATCCGCCAGGGAGGTGATGGAAATAGCCGATCGGATCATCTGCGAAAATGGGCTGATGGCGCTGCTCGTTACCCATAATGTCCATGAGGCGCTCCGCTATGGTACACGGCTTATTCAAATGGAAGGCGGCAAGATTAAGCGCAACTACGACCGGCAAGCCAAATCGGCCTTAAACCATGCCGAGGTGGTTTCTTGGTTTGACTATTATTAAATAATCTTCTATATTTGGGCGTACGGCACCTAAAAACCAAGACGTATGGCCTTACCGGAAGACATGCTGCATTTTGTCTGGAAGTACCGCCTGTATTGTACGCAGGGGCTCCATACTGATTCAGGGAAATCGGTTGTTGTTTTGGAAACAGGCATACATAACCACGATGCTGGCCCCGATTTCGTAGCAGCCCGTATACGGATAGATGGAACCGAATGGGTCGGCAACGTGGAAATACACGTCAACTCATCCGATTGGAACAAGCATGGCCATCAGTATGACAGGGCCTATAATAATGTGGTATTGCATGTGGTGTATGAACACGACGGTGTCATAACGAGGCAAGATGGTACAGTACCCGAAACGTTGGAGTTGAAATCGTTGATTCCGGTCCACGTACTGTCAAGATACGAAGAGCTGATGCGCGGTTTGCACTGGATACCCTGTGAAAGGCTAATCCGCACTGTGCCCACGCTTAACCGGTCGCAATGGCTTTCACGGCTGCTGATCGAGCGTTTCGAACATCGGGTGACGGCTATCTTCGACTTGTTGACGCGGCAACGCGGGAACTGGGAAGAAACCTGTTACATCTGGTTGGCTCGCAGCTTTGGGTTTAAAGTAAATGCACAGGCCTTTGAACAGCTCGCTCGTTCACTGCCGCAGGTAGTTCTGGGGAAGTACAAGGGACGTGCAATGGCAATTGAAGCCCTGTTTTTCGGACAGGCGGGTATGCTGGAAAACGTGGTGTTCAATGATACGTATCCGCGCGAATTGCAACGGGAATACCGGTACCTGCGCAAACTACATGGGCTCTCACCTATGGATGTTTCCGCATGGAAGTATATGCGCACACGCCCGGGCAATTTTCCTACCCTCCGCATTGCGCAATTTGCAGCGTTGTGCTTACGTTCTACACGGTTATTTTCGGCAATAATAGACACCGAGGCCGTCAATGCATTGAAAAACTGGTTTGAAGATTTACCGATCGCTTCCTATTGGTATGAACATTACCGGTTTGATGGCGTGGCGCGGCCTCATAGTGTTCAATTGGGCAAACGTTCAATAGACATGTTGCTTATCAATACCATTGCTGGTATTTTATTTGCTTATGGTAAATATATCGGTAATGAAACGTATATTTATCGGGCCATAACGTTACTGGAAAACCTGAAAGCGGAGGATAATGCCATTATACGGCGTTTTTCGGCGTTAGGTGTCCAAGCGGGCCAGGCGGCAGAATCGCAGGCTCTGTTACAAATGAAGACCTATTATTGCGACAAAAGAAAATGCCTCGACTGCGGGATGGGATTACAGTTAATAAAAAAGCAATGAATGATGGTAAAGCGGATTCTCCTATTTTTTGAACAGCGCTCTTTTGGGGTATGCACGTACATAGGTGAGCGTTTGGGTATATCCATCTCCAAGCTGCGTCTATTCTTTATTTATACCTCTTTTCTGGCGGTAGGATTCCCCATTATTTTCTATTTTCTGGCTGGTGTGGTGCTGGATTTCCGAAATTACATTAAACGGATGCGCCATAGACTCTGGGATGTTTAGACCTTGAGTATGGAAGCAATTTCGACGTGCCCTTTTTCAGCGGCTAAATCAGATGCCGTTTTGCCCATGTCGTTTTTTACTTCTACTTGGGCGCCGTTTTCAAGCAACACGATGATAAGATCGATGTTGCCGTTTTGAGAGGCTAAGTGCAGGGGAGTTGTCCGCAATGCTTGCACCACGTTAACTTCAGCGCCAGCTTCAATCAGCATTTTAGCAATACTATCAAATCCGGAACCGATAGCGGCGTGAAGCGGATATACATTGTAGCCGTTCTGCGATTGGATATTCGGGTCGGCGCCCTGGGCCAGTAGAAACCGGACTACTTCTTCGTTGCCGAAATGCGTAGCCAGCCCCAGCGGCGTGAAGCCATGATCTGATACGCTGTTCAATAGCTGAGGCATATTTTCGACCATCGCTTGTACTTGCTCCAATAATCCCGCAGCGGCAGCTTCATGGATGGTCAGTTCATCCATGTGCCTGAGCAGTATTTTTACTATCTGTGGCTTATTATAATAACAGGCTAACAATAACGGAGATATGTCGTGGCTGGTTTTCTGTTTGGTAAGGTTTGGATTGCCGTTCAGCAGGTCGTCAATAGCTAAGCTGTTCCCCGTTTCGATATATTCTTCCAGTATACTTAAACTCATCACTCAGTTTGGCTAATTTATGAACAAAAATAATACAGGACGAATTAACTAAAAAAATATTAAAAAAAACGAAATGCAAGGTGTTTGTAGTATTATAACTACAAAATCTTTTTTTGCTATACGTTTTATTGTGGATCCTCATCGTTAACTTTACTTTTGTACTGCCCTCCCAAAGGGCATGTTTTTCATAGGTAGATGTAGGGTCGAATATTTGATTATTCGGCCCTTTTTTAAAAGACGGCCGAACCCTGAATGCAAGTGTTAAAAAATGTGAAATGGTTTTCGGAATTTTGGTGAATTTCTATTTTTGCGCGCGTACTGTTTATCATCAAAATCTTTGTTTTATGTTAACACGTGCCAATACTTTACCTAAAATTCTATTTTTATCAAGTTGTTTTCTGGGGCTTGTCCCGTTGGCGGGACAACAGATCTGTGTTGCACAAGGTGTGACACTTTATACCCCATATACCAAAATTTCCGTACCGCCGGGCGAATCCATCGACTATTCCGTTGACATCATCAACAACGGCGGGGGGGTGAGAAACGCAGAGATTGCTGTTGTTGGGTTGCCTGACGGTTGGTCGTATGAATTGAAATCGGGCGGATGGGCCATTGAGCAGTTATCGGTACTGCCCAAGGAAAAGAAGAACCTGTCATTCAAGGTGCAGGTACCTTATAAGGTGGATAAGGGAACGTACCGTTTTCAATTGGTGGCGAAGGGAATGAGTCAACTGCCCTTAACCGTGGTTGTTTCCGAGCAGGGCACGTTTAAGTCTGAGTTTAACACCGATCAAGCCAACATGGAGGGCGCGGCTAATTCGTCCTTTACCTTCAATTCTACCCTCAGAAATCCTACCGGTGAAGAGCAGGTGTATAGCTTAAGGGCACAGGTGCCGCAGGGCTGGAATGCGCTATTCCGTGCAAACGGTAAGCAGGTATCTTCCGTGAACGTAGGCCCGAATCAAACGCAGAATATTACCATTGAGTTGGATCCACCCGACCATTTAGGAGCTGGTAGTTATAAAATACCGGTGGTGGCTTCTACCAGCAGCATGTCTTCCAATTTGGAATTGGAAGTGGTAATCACCGGCTCATACAATCTGGAATTGACTACACCGACGGGCCGGCTAAGTTCATCAATTACGGCAGGTAGCAGCAAGAAAATAGAGCTGCTGGTGAAAAATACCGGTTCGGCACCGCTGAAAAACGTGGAGATGAAGTCGTCTACTCCGGTTGATTGGACGGTGGAGTTTGAGCCGAGCAAGATTGATGTTATAGCGCCTGGTCAGCATGCTCAGGTATTTGCCACGGTCCGGGCCAGCAGGAAGTCCGTTGCCGGCGATTATGTGACAAATCTGGAAGCCAAAACAGCTGAAAAATCAGCAACGGCGTCATTCAGAATGGCCGTGCGTACACCTTTGTTGTGGGGATGGCTGGGTATCATGATCATCTTGGCGGCCCTTGGAGGTGTGTATTATTTGTTCCGCAAATATGGAAGGAGGTGAGCCGTGCATATCATCGACCTCAAGGGGCTGACAAAGCGATACGGCAATTTCGTTGCTGTTGACAACCTTGATCTGACCATCCAGAAAGGAGAAGTTTTCGGGTTGCTCGGCCCTAACGGGGCCGGTAAATCGACCACCATATTGATGATGCTCGGACTCACCGAGCCTACCGCTGGGGAAGTGCGCGTATGCGGTATCGATTCCACGGTAAATCCGATTGAAGTGAAACGGCGTGTGGGGTATCTTCCAGATGATGTGGGTTTCTATGAACATTTAAGCGGACGGGAAAACTTGCTTTATACCGCACGGCTTAACCGCTTATCTTGGCTGGAGGCGGAAGCCCGCGTCGACCGCTTGCTGCAACGGGTCGGATTGCAGGACGCTGCATCCAAAAAAGCAGGTAAATACTCGCGCGGTATGCGCCAACGCCTGGGGCTGGCCGATGTGCTGGTGAAAAATCCGGAAGTTATCATCCTGGACGAGCCGACGCTTGGTATAGACCCGCTTGGCGTACGTGAATTTCTGGAACTAATCGTAACCCTCAGCAGGGAGGAACACATAACGGTATTGCTGTCTTCCCATCACTTGCACCAAGTGCAGCAGGTGTGCGACAGGGTTGGAATATTTGTTGCAGGCAAACTGCTCGCCCAAGGTAATATAGCGGCGTTGTCCAAGGCGCTGTTTTCTGACGGTGAACCCTATATTATTGAAGCGGGAATTAACGCCGGAGGTAATGCCGGAGCTGCCGAAGCCTTGCTGTCAAGTTTGCGGCAACTGGCTGGTGTGGTGTCGGTGCAGTTTGACGAAGGCAGCCTGCGTATCGGAAGCACGCATGACGTTACTGCAGATGTGGCCCGGGCGGTAGTTCTATCTGGGTTGGGGCTCAAGCGCTTGAGTATAAAGGAATATGGCCTTGATGACATCTATAACCGATATTTTGAAGGAGGTGAGGTATATGGAAAAACCGCATAACGCGTTGGAGCAGCTAAAAGTCCGGCCGTGGGTTACAAGGATGACTAACCGGATAAGTGGTTATATGGCCAGCGTACGTGACCGGCGGATGCGAGCAGTGGTACACCCATTTTGGGTGATTGTACAAAAGGAAATAGCTGATCACGTGCGCAGCTGGCGTTTCAATGTGCTGCTGTTCCTGATTTTGCTGACCTGCTTCGGTTCGTTGTATACGTCGATTACTAACCTGATGGAAGAAACGGCCAAAAGCAAGGACGATAACGATCCGTTTTTCTTTTTGAAATTATTTACCTTATCGGACGGCACACTTCCACCGTTCCATGTCTTTATCGGATTTCTGGGACCATTATTGGGAATAGGCCTCGGCTTCGATGCTATCAACTCCGAACAGCAGGCGGGCACATTGAGCCGGATTATGGCGCAGCCTATACATAGGGATTACCTAATCAATGCGAAATTTACCGCCGCACTCATGGTTATAGGCATCATGTTCTTTTCGCTGGGTTTCCTTGTTATGGGATTCGGTATGGTAATCATTGGCATTCCGCCCACCGCGGAGGAATTTTTACGGGTGGTGTTTTTCCTGTTGCTAAGCGTGCTTTATGTGGCATTTTGGTTGAACCTTTCGGTATTGCTATCCATTCGGTTCAGGCAGGCAGCCACATCTGCGCTTACAGCGATTGCTATCTGGTTGTTTTTTACGGTATTCTACCAGATTATTGTAAACCTCATTGCCCGCGCGCTGATGCCGTCCGGAGCGGTTTCCCCGCAGCAGCTTGTTGGATATGAACAATTCATCCTTAACCTGATGCGCATTGTGCCGAGCCAGTTGTACACAGACGCAACCACCACGCTGCTTGTGCCTTCGGTAAGAAGCTTGGGACCGTTGACCATGGAACAAGCTTATGGCGCTATTCCCAGTCCGCTGCCTCTGGGGCAGAGTTTGATGATTGTTTGGCCGCAGCTTACCGGGTTAATAGCGGCAACGGTGGTATGTTTCGCACTCTCGTATGTTTCGTTTATGCGTAGGGAAATCCGATCCAGGTAGTAAACGCAATCCAATATACTAAGCCCAAGGTTTCGTGTCCTTGGGCTTTTTTTTATAGCTTTGGTGTATTAATAAAAATCATGTCAAAAAAAATCATTGTTGCCATTACGGGCGCGAGCGGTTCCATCTATGCTAATGTGTTACTGGACAAGTTGCTGGCTGTGCAAGCACAATTGGATGCGGTGGGCGTAGTTATGTCGGATAATGCGAAGGAGGTGTGGAAATTCGAACTGCAGAATGAAGATTACCGGCAATATCCGTTCGATTTTTATCAAAAGAACGATTTTTATGCACCTTTTGCATCCGGTTCCGCTAAATATGAAACGATGATAGTCTGTCCCTGTTCCATGGGTACGCTGGCGCGTATAGCAAACGGCAGTTCTTCGGATCTAGTTACACGGGCTGCCGACGTCATATTGAAAGAACGCCGACGTCTTATCCTGGTACCACGGGAAACGCCGCTGAGTTTAATTCACATCCGCAACATGCAGGCGATAACCGAGGCGGGAGGAATCATCTGTCCGGCCAGTCCGTCGTTCTACAGCTTGCCTAAAGACATGGAACAACTGGCAGCCACTGTGGTAGATCGTGTGCTGGTGCTGGCCGGGTTGCCGGCCAACGGCTACGAGTGGGGAGGCGGCACACGGTGAAATTTTCAATGAATTTCAAAATAAATGGTTGTCATTACCAGTGATTTTGTACTTTTGTGCTTTAATGAATATGTGCATTGCCATACTTCCATTAAAAGTCAACTTTCCGGTCTTTTCAAAGCCTCTTTTTTTTTCTTTTACCCTTGGAGTCTGCCTGATAGCGCCTGACATGTACAAACAGGCGGGCCGGCATGAAGCCTTAGCAAAAGCGTTTTTAGCGAATGAGTAACCTATTAATCACATCTGCCAAAGTGGCCTTTCCGGGTAATCCTTTTCATGGGAAGGAGGTGGATGTATTGCTGAATGATGGGGAAATCAGCAAAATTGCACCCCGTATTGAGGTGACTGACGATAAGGTAACCACCTTTGACGCGAAGGGTCAGTACCTTGCTCCCGGATTTTTCGACTTAAATGCCAATTTCGGAGAGCCCGGTTTGGAGACGAAAGAAGATCTGCTGTCCGGTTGTGCCGCGGCGTTAGCCGGTGGATTCACCGGGGTGGCCGTACATCCCAATACGCATCCGCCGGTGCACAGCAGGTCGGAAGTGGCGCTGATCATAAACCGCATGAAATCCTTACCCATCGATATTCATCCTGTCGGGGCTATCAGCAAAAGGCGGGAAGGCGAGGAACTGGCTGAATTGTATGACATGAAACTGGCGGGAGCGGTGGCTTTCGGTGACGGAAATAGGCCCGTACAGCAAGCTGGATTAATGAGCCGGGCACTGTGCTATTGTAAAGGATTTGGCGGTGTGGTGTTTTCCTTTCCTGAAGATACATCGGTTGCTGGCGATGCCAAAATGAACGAAGGTGTGACGAGCACCTATCTGGGTATGAAAGGTAAACCCAATCTGGCTGAAGCGCTCATGGTTGCACGGGATCTTTATCTGGCCGAGTATAATGACTCATCTATACATTTTACCACCATCAGCACGGCCGAAAGTGTAGCGCTCATCCGCAAAGCCAAAAGTAAAGGGCTTAGCGTCACATGTGATGTGGCCGCTCATCACTTGGTGTTTACCGACGATCTGGTCGCTGGTTTTGAAAGTAATTACAAGGTCAATCCGCCGTTGCGTACCAAAACGGATGTGAAAGCGTTGCTCGAGGGACTTGAGGACGGCACCATTGACGCTATCGTATCGCAACACACGCCGCATGAAATCGAATTTAAACAGGTGGAGTTTCACATTGCGGCAAACGGGATTATCGGGTTGCAAACGGTATTGCCGTTGGCTCTGCAGGCCGGATTGGGAACAGACCAATTGATAGAAAAGTTGGCCATCGGCCCCCGCAGGGTACTCGCATTGCCTTTACCGGAGTTCAAAGAAAAGGCTTTGGCAAACTTTGTTTTATTTGATACGGAAAAGACTTGGCAGTTTGACAAGTCGACCAACCGTTCAAAGTCCAGCAATAGCCCATTGATGGGTAGGGCTATAAAAGGGGGCGTAACATTGGTGGTAAATAAACGTCAAATCATAAACACACTCAACTGAAATGGATCTTCGTATAAAAAAAGCGCTTAATGCTTGTCTACTTACCTACAGTGAATTAGTAACATCGGACGGAACCGCGCTGTTGGAACGGTTGCAGGAGGTGTTTGGGCAGGATGTTCCCTACCTGGTGAAAGTGGAACACGTAGACGCTGCCTTCGACGAACATCCCCGGTTTGAGGAGCTTCGGGAAATCGTTTTTGATTTGCTGCTAATGAATTTTTTTGCTGCCGATGCCGCTAAATTGGAAGCCGATTATCTGGAATCGGAAGAATGGGAAGCGATTGAAGACCAAACCATTGACCGGGGAACGGAAATATTGAATCTGTTGCTGTACCTGCGCGAATGCGCGGATGAAGGTATTGAACCGCAGCTTTCCGATTATCTCAAGGAGTTTTTGCTGGTTGATGAAGATGAATTTCAGGATGAATATCGTATATATGAACCTGTAATAGCCAATCAGTTGCTGGTGGAGAGTGATTACAGCGAAATCAGCAGGGTTGCCTCCAGTGTTTCAGAAAATCAGGAGCTGGCTGAATTATTCTATCCGATGATGGCTTTTTTCCGTGAAGCCGATCCTACGGCAGATGATTTGGCCGAGTTTACCCGTGCCAGTGGCAACCCAGCGTTTGATTCCGCCGTGTATAACTTGCTGGTGAGCTATAATCGTTAAAATCAACCTTCTTACATCATCAAAACATAAAAATTATGGAACAGCAGACACTGGAAAGTAGAATTAAGAAAGAGGGAGCTTCCCTTGGTGTTTCCTTCGGTATAATCATGGCGGTGATTGGCATATTGACCATGTATTGGTTGGTATCGTCTTCTTCCTTTATCGTCACATCGTTCGGTTCGATTGTCTTTGTTTACATCATTCCGCTGATCATCGGTATCCTGTTTTGTATTAGACTTCGGAAGAATATTGGGGGCTACTGGACTTTTAAACAGGCTCTTGTCGGTATTTTCGTTATGTTTTTGGTGTCATGGGCGCTATCAACGGCCGTTGGATTGGTTTTCGAGCGGTTTATTGAACCCGATATCAGGGAACGCATGCTTATGAATGTGCAGAACAACTTGATTACCTTTTTGGAAAATCAGCAAGTGCCTGATGAAGATATCGATAAAGCCACGGCGAGCATTGATCAAGCTATTGAAGGCGCGGCGAATATGACGTGGGGGCAGCAATTTAAATCGTATGCCATCATGATTATCGTTCAATTTGTGGTTGCTATGATTTTTGCGGCCATTTTCAAGCGGAATCCGCCGATGTTCGCGGTATATGACGAAACGACAGACAACGATTCCGGCCTACGAGAACCTACTGCATAATTTTAGCAATTGATGGATATTTCCGTTGTAGTACCCTTATATAATGAGGCCGAGTCCTTGACGGAACTTACCGCTTGGATTAAAAGGGTGATGGAGGCTCATCATTTTAGCTATGAAATCGTCATGGTTGACGATGGTAGCACCGATGGATCATGGAGAGTCATCGAAGAACTAAAGAGAGGAAATCCCTATATCACCGCGATAAAGTTCAGGCGTAATTACGGGAAATCCGCGGCGCTAAACGTAGGGTTTGCCGCAGCACAGGGCAACGTGGTCATTACGATGGATGCAGATTTGCAGGATAGCCCTGATGAAATCCCCGGGTTATATAGTAAAATAGTAGACGAAGGTTTTGATCTGGTATCGGGGTGGAAAAAACTCCGCCACGATCCGCCAAGCAAAACCATCCCCACCAAACTGTTCAATTCCGTTACCCGCGGGATGTCTGGTATACATAACCTACATGATTTCAATTGTGGGTTGAAAGCGTATAAAAAGGAAGTAGTAAAGAGCATCGAGGTCTACGGCGAAATGCATCGTTATATTCCCGTTATCGCCAAATGGGCCGGATTTAAACGAATCGGCGAGCAAGTGGTGCAGCATTACCCGCGCAAGTACGGTAAAACCAAATTCGGGCCGGGGAGGTTCGTCAAGGGGTTTTTGGATCTGCTGTCGATATTCTTTGTTGGCAAGTTTGGGAAGCGGCCCATGCATTTCTTCGGAACCATGGGCGTAACGTCCTTTCTGGCCGGTTTCATCATTGCCGTCTGGTTGATTGTTGAAAAGTTGACCAGTATTGCTCATGGAACACCGTATCGCAATATTACGGAGCAACCGCTGTTTTTTTTCGCGTTGATAGCCATTGTCATTGGCACACAGTTGTTCCTCACAGGGTTCGTAGCTGAATTGGTTTCCCGTAATAGTACAGAACGGAACGATTACCAGATTGAACGGGTGATTTAACTCACTGGGCATCTGCCGCGGTTGTGGATAAAACGCTTTTGTGTTTTCGTTGGATGTATTGTATTTTGGCTGACCGAAAATAGTAACTACCATTGCTTCCGAATACACAACATAGTTTGGATAAATTGGAATCCCTGTTAAAGGATATGGGATACAAGATACGTTATGAGAAGGGTAATTTTAAAACCGGGGCTTGTATGCTGCAGAACAGTAAGGTGGTGGTGGTAAACCGGTTTTCCAATTTGGAGATGAAAATCGGTGCATTGGTGGGGTTGTTGCGTGATATGCCGACAGACGGCAGCATGCTGAACGAAAAACAACGGCAGTTTTTACGGAGTATCAAACAAACTAAGCTAACGATTTGACCGTACGATTTTTAGGGACAGGAACTTCACAGGGTATTCCGGTAATTGCATGCAATTGCGGGGTCTGTACGTCGTCGGATCCCAAAGACAAACGCCTGCGATCTTCGGTACTGCTGCAGGTGGATGGCCAGAATATCGTTATCGATACGGGACCGGATTTCCGGTATCAGATGCTTCGTGAAAAAGTTATGCGCCTGAATGCTATATTGTTTACCCATTCCCATAAGGATCATATTGCCGGATTGGATGACGTGCGGGCGTTCAATAGACTGCAGGAACGGGCCATAGACATTTATGGTGCGGCTGAGGTGCATGAGGCACTTAAGCGCGAATTCTATTATGCATTCGGCATGAAGAAGTATCCCGGGGTTCCGGAACTGAACCTGCATGAGATTACATCAAATCCTTTTTCATTGGCCGGTACCAACGTTATCCCTATAGAAGTAATGCATTACATGATGCCGGTTATGGGTTTCCGAATCGGGGAATTCACCTATATCACAGACGCCAAAACCATACCGGATTCCGAAATTGAGAAAATTTCCGGAACCAGGGTGTTGGTTGTTAATGCGTTGCAACGAGAACCGCATATTTCTCATTTTACACTGGATGAAGCCGTCGCTTTCGCCCACCGTATCGGTGCCGAGCAAACGTATTTTACGCATATCAGCCATCGGCTGGGATTGCATGATGAAGTGCAGCGTGGCCTACCGGAAGGTATTGCGTTGGCTTATGACGGCTTAGTATTAGATGGTTTATCCGCACGATAGCCACTGTTCGAACAAACCTTTTCCCGATCTTCCTGTTGTTATAAAAAAAACAGTAATCATTTAACCTCTGTTGTTATGGGAAATTTATTGTATATCATCGCCGTTATTTTGGTTATTATTTGGGCGATCAGCTTTTTTGGTGGATATGTTGACAGCGGCATCATCCATGTATTGTTGGTTATTGCCGTTATAGCGATTTTGCTGCGCGTTATTCGAAGCGCAGCTTAGGCTGGCTGATGAGCAATTCCGCTATACGCAAATCTTCCGGAAACGTGATTTTGATGTTACGGGTATCCCCCTTTACCAAGGTAAGGGGATACCCCTTTCGTTCCACCACGGAGGCGTCGTCGGTATAAGTTTCCTCTTCGGGTTGCTCATACGCCTCATACAACACTGCACCGTTAAAGGTCTGCGGGGTTTGCATGAGGTACACTAATTCCCGCCGATAGGCATTATTTTTCAGGCCATTGTTACTTACAAGCCTTACCGAGTTAGTGCATGGTGTGGCCAATGCCGCGGCCGCCGTACGGGATGCCGCGGCATAGGTTTTGTCTATCAATGCCGGGGTAACCAATGGCCGCGCCGCATCATGGACGGCGATAAGGCTTTGCGGCAAGTCGGACGCCAGCTGTCTAACAACCGCCAGTCCGTTTTTCACGCTCTGAAAACGGGTTTTTCCGCCATCGGCAACCGTATGGGGTATGGTAAAACCATGTTCCTTGCAAAGCGCCGCCCATTGATCCCGCAATGTGGCCGGAAGCACGGCGATGATACTTGGCGAACTGTTGCTGTTGTAAAACGCGTTGATGGCATGCATCATCACGGGTGTGCCGTTAAGCGGCAGAAACTGCTTCGGTACAGCGGTACCCATGCGGCTACCCGCCCCCCCGGCTACAATGATGGCGTAATTTTCCGGCATCACATAACACCGTTCCGTTAAACAATAAGCATGGCGTCGCCGTAGCTGTAAAATCGGTATTTCTCCTTTACCGCCACCTCATAAGCGTTCATGACATGCTCATATCCGCCGAATGCAGCAATCATGACCAACAGGGTGGATTCCGGGGTATGGAAATTGGTTATCATACTATTCGCGATACTGAAGTCATATGGTGGATAGATAAACTTGCTTGTCCAGTCGTTCGCAGGTTTCAGGTGCCTGTCGGCCGAAACGGATGATTCTATGGCGCGCATTGACGTGGTACCCACGGCGCATACCCGTCTTTTGGAATCGATGGCTTTATTCACCGTTTTTGCGGCTTCTTCAGAGATGATGAATTGCTCGGAATCCATTTTGTGTTTGGTCAAGTCCTCCACTTCTACAGGCCTAAATGTGCCCAGACCTACATGGAGGGTAATCTCCGCAAACTCCACGCCTTTGAGTTCCAGCCGTTTCATCAATTCGCGGCTGAAGTGCAGGCCCGCAGTGGGAGCCGCCACGGCACCTTCATGCTTGGCAAAGATGGTCTGGTATCGGAATTTGTCCTCCGGGGTTGCTTTACGCTTTATGTACTTAGGCAGGGGTGTTTCACCGAGTAATTCGATATTCCGCCTGAACTCTTCGTCCGTCCCGTCAAACAAAAAGCGGATGGTGCGGCCGCGCGATGTGGTGTTATCAACCACCTCGGCTACCAGCAGGTCGTTTTCTCCGAAATATAGTTTGTTGCCTACACGGATCTTGCGGGCAGGATCGACCAGTACATCCCAAAGCCTGAGCTCTTTATTCAATTCCCGCAATAAAAACACTTCGATTGTAGCACCTGTCTTTTCCTTGTTGCCATACATACGGGCCGGAAAAACCTTGGTGTTATTGAGAATCATAACATCCTTGTCATCGAAATAATTCAGGATGTCCTTGAATATTTTGTGTTCTATTTTTCCAGTTTTACGATCGAGTACCATCAATCTGGATTCATCGCGGTTGTCAGTTGGCTCGTACGCAATCAGGGATTCCGGTAAATTGAACTTAAATTGTGACAGCTTCATTGTTGATTTGAATTTTAGAAAGCATTGGAGCAAAATACATGCCCATATACAGTAATTAGCGCGCAAAGTTAAGAAATTATTCAATATTCCGGCGTGCGTTTTTCGCTTTATTATCTTGGTGAAATTAGTTATTTTGGCGTGTAACATATCGGGCAAGTGTCCGTCTTAAAAGCGTATGATTTTATTCCTGAAACTAATCGGTGAAAGTTTTGGTTTCGCGTTTTCTGCACTCCGTGAAAACCGTACGCGGACATTACTCTCGCTATTGGGGGTAACCATTGGTATCCTGATTATTATCGGAGTATTTTCAGCTGTGGCTACGCTTCGGGCGAATCTTGAAAACAGCGTTGAAAAACTGGGCAGTAGAACCATCTACGTGATGAAATGGCCTTGGGACGGCGGCCCGGATTTTCCGTGGTGGAAATATGTGAATCGGCCGGAGCCGGACATCCGGGATTACGAGGCGCTGAAGGCCCGGATGACCACGGCAGAGGCCGTGTCCTTTACGATAGACATCGGTAACCGGACAGCGCAGTATCTCAATAATAATGTGTCTGGTATCACCGTTACGGCAACATCCCATGAATTATATGACATCCGCGAACTTGAGATTGTCAATGGCCGGTACTTCACGGAGTCGGAATCGAACCGCGGAACCAATGTGGCAGTTATCGGGGCCACGGTAGCCGAAGGGCTTTTTCCGAATACTGAACCCATCGGTAAGTCCATATCCGTCTTAGGCAGGAAGGTGACCGTCATCGGAGTATTTAAGAAAGAAGGAGAGGGCATGATATTCGATGTGTCTATGGACAACGTGGTAATGATTCCATTGAATTTTGCCCGCAATGTGGTAAACATTAGAAGCTACGGGCCTGCAATCTTGGTGAGTGCGGCACCCAATGTGTCTTTGGAAGAAACGGAAAGCGAGTTGAGGGGCGTGATGCGTTCGATCCACCGGTTAAGTCCCCAGCAGGAAGATGATTTCTCACTTAACAAGACCACCATTATTACGGCTCAGTTGGACACCATGTTTCAGATGATCAACACGGCGGGAGGGTTCATTGGGATATTTTCCATCTTGGTCGGCGGTTTCGGCATCGCCAATATCATGTTCGTGTCCGTCAAAGAGCGCACTCATATCATCGGTATCCAGAAGTCATTGGGTGCCAAAAATTACTTTATACTTTCCCAATTTCTAATTGAGGCCATAGCGCTGTGCCTCATCGGCGGGTTGATGGGGCTTTCCTTTGTCTATCTGCTTACGGTGTTGGTAAAGCTGACCTTTGACCTCGCTATCGTCGTCAATATCGGCATGGTTATCCTGACGGTGGTTTTGTCTACATTAATCGGCCTGGTAGCCGGCATTGTGCCGGCGGCGATGGCCGCTCGGATGGATCCGGTGGAAGCGATCCGGAGCAAATAAAAAAGGGGCGGTATCCGCCCCTTTTCTGTGAAGGGTAGTTTAACCGAGTTTCGCCAAAGCTTCTTTAATCCGCCTCAACGCTTCTTTGAGGCTTTCATCAGAAGCAGCATAAGACAACCGGATATAGTTGTTGTTGCCGAATGAATCGCCCCCAACAGTGGCCACATGTGCTTCGTTCAACAGGTACAACGCAAGATCAGCCGAATCTTTGATGGCATTGCCCTGCGGATCCTTTTTGCCGAAAAACGAACTGATATCCGGGAAGAAATAGAACGCTCCTTGCGGCAGGTTCGTCTTCACGCCCGGAATTTCTTTCAGTAGGTTATACACAAGTTCGCGGCGCCGTGCGAAAGCCTCTTTCATTTCCAATACGGTATCCAATCCTTGTTCCAGCGCAACGATGCCTGCGCGCTGTGCTATGGAACAAGTGCCGGATGTGGTCTGGCCCTGCAGTTTGTCATTTGCGGCTGCTATCGCTTTATCCGCGGCAAGGTAGCCAAGCCGCCATCCCGTCATGGCAAATGCCTTGGAAAATCCGTTGATAAGGATAACGCGATCCCGGATGCTTTCAAACTGAGCAATGGACTCGTGTTTGCCAATGAAGTTGATATGCTCGTAAATCTCGTCCGAAATGATGTAGACCTGCGGATATTTTTCAAACACACGAACCAGGCTTTCAAGCTCGGCACGGCTGTACACACTGCCCGTGGGATTGCACGGGGACGAAAACATGAATAGTTTGGTCCTGGGAGTGATGGCGGCTTCAAGTTCTTCCGGCGTGATTTTGAAATCACTGTCAATCGTGGTGTGGATAAACACGGATTGGCCTTCCGCGAGGGTCACCATCTCCGAATAAGAAACCCAATAAGGGGTGGGGATAATGACCTCATCACCCGGGTTAATCAGGGTAAGGATGGCGTTGGAAAGGGACTGCTTGGCGCCGGTGGAAACCACAATTTGCGACACGTCGTAATCCAATCCGTTTTCGTCTTTGAGCTTTTTGACAATGGCTTTCCGCAGTTCAGGGTATCCTGGTACGGGTGAATAACGGGTATAATTGTCATCGAGCGCCTGTTTGGCAGCCTGCTTCACGTGTTCTGGCGTGTTAAAATCAGGTTCGCCTACGCTGAGACTGATGACGTTAATTCCCTTTGCGGCCAGTTCACGGCCCAGTTTGGTCATTTTTAGGGTGGCAGATTCCGATAGGTTATTTATCCTGTCGGAAAGAATAGATGGTGTACTCATGGCGGGCAAACTTATGGAAAATTGCGGACATATTAAACAAGAATTTGGTGGTAACTATTTGTTACCTTTGCCTAAAAGTTGCATGTTGAAGAGGCAGAAAAACATTATCCGGCTGGCTTTGGGGGTGGGCATCGTGCTGATGCTGATGAAATTCGCGGCCTATCTGCTGACCAATTCCAACGCTATCCTCACCGACGCCATGGAGAGCATCGTAAATGTAGTGGCATCGGGATTTGCGTTTTACAGTATTCATCTTGCTGCGAGGCCCCGTGACCAGAACCATCCCTATGGACACGGCAAGGTAGAGTTTTTCTCCGTTTTCCTGGAGGGGGGATTGATTTTCATCGCCGGTGTGCTGATTTTAGGCAAGGCTGGCTATAATATTTTCTTCCCGCAGGAGGTGGGCAACCTTTTGGAGGGCATGGGGCTGATAGCATTTACGGGTTTGGTCAACTTTGTGCTGGGCACGTATATGATAAAGGAGAGCAGATTGCTCAACTCGTTGACACTCCAGGCAGACGGTAAACATCTTCAGACAGATGCTTACAGTACGGCTGGTCTCCTGGCGGGGCTTTTGGTTATGTATTTTACGAAGCTGGCCTGGATTGATGTTGTGCTATCTATTGGACTTGGTGTATATATTTTATGGAGCGGATATAAGCTGCTCCGTAAATCCATAGGGGGGTTAATGGATGAGTCTGATACGAAATTGGTGGGCCAGATAGCGGCCATCCTTCAACGGCACCGGAAAGACGATTGGATCGATGTGCATAACCTCAGGGTACAACGGTATGGACACGAACTGCATATCGATTGTCATATCACCTTGCCTAATTATTATGATCTGAACCGGGTGCACGACGAGGTGTCTGCCATAGACACCATTGTCAATCAACACCTGCATGCCGACACGGAACTGTTTGTTCATGCTGACCCATGCTTGCCGGCATGTTGCCATTATTGCAGGATGAAAAATTGCCCTATACGTAGCGAAATCCAATTCAAAGATATTGTTTGGGATAAAAAACTCATCAGTAAGAACGAAAAGCATTTTTTAGACGGCTAAGGTCCTCCTTCGTTGGCAGCTGCCAGCATAGATATCTTCCATGCAATAACATCGATTTGTCAAGAATGCGTTGCATGGGGTGATTAAGCGATTGCAAAATAGGATTTTATTCGTTCATGTGCCACACAAAATGTAGCGTAAAGCGTTAATCACTCGTAACAATATCAAAAAATTCATCATCTTTACCGGATGTTTAAGGAAATAAAGAATCGCTACATACGCTACGCGGTCATCACCATCTATGTCATAATCATAACAGTATGCATGGTAGAAGTTAATTTCCTTTGGCTATTCGGTTATTCACCCACATCCAAGGATATCAGTAAACCCATTCAGCATGTCGCATCTGAAGTTTATACCGCAGACAGCGTGCTTATTGGGCGTTATTTCAAAGAGGATCGGTCGCCCGTGCCCTACGATAGCATTTCGCCCAACGTGGTGAATGCGCTTATTGCTACGGAAGATATCCGTTTCTTTAAGCACAATGGCGTGGATTTTCTGGCTATATTTTCCAGTTTGGTATCCACTGCTCAAGGCGATAAGCGGGGAGGCAGCACCATCACCCAGCAACTGGCTAAAAACTTATACCGTACTCGTTATAATCATTCCACCGGATTGTTGGGGAAGGTACCGGGCATCCGGATGCTTGTCATCAAGTTCAAGGAATGGATGACCGCCTATAAATTGGAGGGAAAGTACCGCAAAGAAGATATTCTTACAATGTATCTTAACACCGTGTCTTTCAGCAACAATGCTTATGGCATAAAAACGGCCGCTAAACGTTACTTCGATAAGGAAACAGGCGAGCTTACGGCTGCGGAGGCGGCGGTGATTATCGGGATGCTGAAAGGCACAACACTTTACAATCCGATACGCAATCCGGAGCGGTCACTGGAACGGCGCAATGTGGTGCTGGGCCAGATGCATAAAGCTGGATTTATTTCGGCCGTGGAGTATGAACAGGCGAGGCGATCGGCGTTGGGACTTCATCCGGGCGACGTGGAGGAACTGGGAAATGGCGATTCATACTTGCGTGCGGCCGTGGAACGTTGGCTGGACACGTGGTGTGAAGAATATGGATACGATATTTATGTGGATGGACTGAAAATCTATACAACCATCGATTCCCGCATGCAGCGGCATGCGGAAGAAGCTGTAACCGAACAGATGAAACCGCTCCAGCAACGGCTGGAAAATGCATGGCGGGGCGATATACCATGGCGGGATTCGGAAGGCAATGTTATTGAAGGTTTTTTGGAAAATCTGGCCGCACGCACAACCTACTATAGCCAATTAGATAAACGATATAACGGCAATAAAGACAGTATTTTTTACTATTTGAATGTACCCAAGACAATGGAAGTGTTTACTTGGGATGGCATGAAAGAAGTTCAATATTCGAGCATGGATTCGTTAGCGCATTATGCTATGATGCTCAATGCAGGACTGATGACCATGGATCCCTACAGCGGGAAGATAAAAGCTTGGGTGGGTGGTATCAATCACCGTTATTATAAATATGACCATGTCTTCCAGGCCAGGCGGCAGGCTGGCTCAACGTTTAAGCCTTTTGCTTATCTTGCGGCATTGGAGGCGGGTAAATCGCCCTGCGATAAATATGTCGACAGGGCCGTCCGTATCGTTTATTCGGAAGACGGCGAAGAAAAGGTGTGGGAGCCAAAAAATGCGGATTGGGTGTTCAGCGGCAGAGAAATGTCATTGAGGTGGGCGTTGGGACGGTCGGTCAATTCCATTACCGCTCAGATCACGGAAGAAATAGGGTGGGATAAGGTCGTCGATGCCGCCCACCGCTGCGGTATCACCAGTCCGTTGGCATCCGTGCCTTCGGTAAGCCTCGGTTCCAATGACGTGAGTGTATTTGAAATGGTCAATGCTTATTCAACCTTCATCAACCGGGGCAAACGGGTGCAGCCGATATTGGTTTCAAAGATTGTTGACTACGAGGGAAAGACCGTGGCTGAATTCAGCACAACGGCCACCCAAGCGATTAGTGAAGAGGTGGCTTGGCTAATGTCATACATGCTTAGGGGCAGCATGGAGGAACCGGAAGGTACTTCCCAGGGGCTCTGGGAATGGGATTTGTGGAAAAACAAGAACCAGATAGGCGGGAAAACCGGAACGTCGTCCGATTATGTGGATGGCTGGTATATGGGGGTCACGAAAGATCTGGTAACTGGCGTTTGGATAGGTTGCGATGAGCGAAGCATCCATTTCAAGAACTCCCAAACTGGTGAGGGATCCCGGACGGCCTTGCCGGTGTTCGGCCGCTTTATGGAAAAGGTATACCGCGATGATTCGCTCGATTACGAATACGGACCCTTCCCCGATCCAAAAGTGGAAATCAGACGGAAATACCATTGTCCAAGCCCGCGTATTGTGCGGCCGGACAGTACATTCCGTGATAGCATTGTGCCTTTGCAGATGCCCGGCTCCCCATCACTGGAACATCCGGTGGATATGGAGGAATTAAAGCGGCAATTGGAGAGCGCTACCCCGACTGCCGAACAGCCGGAAGAAAGGGGGGGCGACCCGGGGCGGCAGACGGAATAGCTGAATAAATAATATGTTGCAGATAATTAAACTTTTTAACCGATATTCGTTCTAATTGTACCATACACCATTTCCCATGACGTGCTTTGATCGATTCATTAGACCTATATTGCTAAATGTCGCTGGTATTTTGATGTTTAGTGCGGTGAACCTTGATGCGCAGGCTCAATACTTCGGACAGAATAAGATGCGATATAAATCGCTGAAATTCAATGTATATGAAACTCCACACTTTAATCTTCATTATTATCTCGAAAATGACTCGATGGTGAGGTGGTTCGCCAAGGAAAGCGAGGTGTGGTACGAACTGCACCAGCAAGTGTTCCGGGATACGTTCTTGCGCAAAAACCCGATCATTTTATACAGCAATCACCCTGAGTTTCAGCAGACCACCACAATACAGGGTGAAATCGGTGTGGGAACGGGCGGTGTCACCGAGGCGTTCAAGACCAGAGTGGTAATGCCTGTGATGCAGATTAATCATCAGACGCGCCACGTACTTGGGCATGAATTGGTGCATGCATTCCAATACCGGGTGTTAATGGAAGGTGGCGACTCCACCCGTCTCGAAAATATCGGTAACATCCCGTTATGGATGGTAGAAGGTATGGCGGAATATTTTTCCATCGGGAAAAAGGATGCATTCACCGCCATGTGGATGCGTGATGCATACCTGAATAACGACATCCCTTCATTACGGGCTATGACGGAGAATATGAATCGGTATTTTCCTTACCGTTTCGGACAGGCTTTTTGGGCATATATCGGTTCCACATACGGTGATACGGTCATCATGCCTTTGTTTAAGGCAACGGCTATGTACGGGTACGAGATGGCTATACGCCGGGTGTTCGGCTATGATGCGCAGACCTTATCGAACCTCTGGAGAAATACGATGGAAAACGCTTACCGTAATCTGCCCATCGATACCTCAAAGGCACCGGTGGGACGTTCCATTCTAAACAGTAAAAATGCGGGTCGGCTGAACGTGTCACCTGCAATTTCGCCCGACGGAAATTATGTCGCGTTCCTTTCCGAAAAGGATTTATTTAGCATCGATCTGTTTTTAGCAGAAGCCCAAACGGGAAAAATAATCAGAAAGCTTTCCAGCAGGCTTACCAATACGGATATTGACGAGTTCAGCTATCTGGAATCTGCGGGAGCGTTTTCTCCCGATAGCCGGAAATTTGCTTTCAGTGTGTTCAGCAGGGGCAAAAGCAAACTAATGGTCGTTGATGTATCAAATGGTAAAACGCTCCTGTTGGAAGAAATGGGCGATATTTCTGAATTCGCCAATATTGCTTGGGCACCCGACGGGGAAACTGTGGCGTTTTCCGGGCTGCAAAACGGGCACAGCGATATTTACCTGTATAACCTGACTACCAAAAAACTGACCCAGCTTACTGATGATTGGTATTCGGATTACCAGCCGAGCTTTTCACATGACGGGACAAGAATCGTGTTCAGCACAGACCGGGTGTCCTTGCAATCGGAGTCGCGCAGCGTGGACATCCCGATGAACATTGCAGTAATCGACATCGCTACCCGGAAAATTGACAATATCAATGTGTTCCAAGGAGCTAACAACCTGAATCCCCAGTTTTCTTCGGACGATAGCCAGATCTATTTCCTTTCAAACAGCGACGGTTTCCGGAACATGTACCGCTATACACTGGGCAGCAACAAAGTGGAGCGGATGACTGAGTATTTTACTGGAATCAGCGGGATTACCGAGTATTCTCCTGCGCTAAGCCTATCGGCTAACGACGATGTGGTATACTCCTATTACCGGCGAAATGAGTACAGCGTGTATCATGCCAAAGTATCCGATTTTGAACCCGTAGAGGTGGATCCGTATGTGGTTAATTTTGACGCCGCGATGTTGCCGCCGCCGCAAAGCCTCGGCGTGGATGTCGTCAATGCGAACTTAAACAATTTCAATTTGTTCCAACGTATTAATGACAGGCAGATAGCTTCTGCTCCCTATCGGCCGAATTTCAAACTGGATTATTTGGCAAACAGTGGCATGGGGCTGGCGGTCGGTAGCCGTTACGGAGCGGGTATTGCCAGTGGTATCCAGGGGATGTTTTCGGATATCTTGGGCCATAATCAGATTTTTGCGGCCCTGAATATTAATGGGGAGATTTACGACTTCGGCGGGCAGGTAGCATATATAAATCAAAAAAGCCGTATAAACTGGGGCGGGGCCGTTTCACATATCCCATTTATGTCTGGGTACTCCATTTACGATGAGCGGGATGTAGGTGGCGGTGGTGTGGAACCTGTTCTGGACACTTACATTATCCGCACTTTCCAGCAGCAAGCCGAAGCTTTCGGTGCTTATCCATTTTCGAGGCACCACCGGTTCGAAATGGGAGGGGCTATTGCTCGGTATAGTTACCGGATTGATCGCTGGTGGCAGAGTTATTATTTTGGTTATGGTGGCCGCGATAGGATTCCCAATGAAGAGGCCAGTCAGCTATTTGGAGGTAACTTCAATGCATTCACCATTCAGCAGATTAATACATCCTTTGTAGGCGACAATGCTGTGTTTGGTATCGCTGCTCCGCTGCAAGGGTTTCGCTACAGGGTGGGGGCTGAGCAATATTTTGGAGATTTCAACTTCAGGGCATTTACGTTTGACCTGCGCAAATATAACCGTTATCAACCACTCACCATTGCTGCCAGAGCATATGCCTACGTGCGTGCCGGACAGGATGAAAGCGCACTATTCCCGCTGTTTTTGGGCTATCCCCATTTGATCCGGGGCTATGAGAGTGCTTCTTTCAGGGGTAATATGGATGAGCGTTTTAATTTCAATAGTTTGATGGGGACGCGCATTGCAGTGGTCAATTTGGAAGTAAGGCTTCCGTTTACTGGTCCGGAGAAATTGGCGGTGTTGCGATCGGGCTTGCTGTTTTCAGACCTGAACCTGTTCTTTGATGCGGGGCTGGCTTGGGACAGCGAATCGACGGTGGCGTTTCGGAGTACGCCGAGACGAGTAGGGACCCGTCCTAGTTCCAGACCGGATCAACCGGATATAGAAGTCTACGAACGGATACCTGCGTTGAGTGCCGGCGTGTCATTGCGCGTTAACTTGTTTGGTGCCATGGTGCTTGAACCTTATTACGCCTTCCCGTTCCAGCGGAGCGATGTCCGATTCGGTACATTCGGATTGAATTTTGCACCGGGATGGTAAGGTAACGCTGATATTCTATCCCGAAAGCTTGATTAAACCGGATGTTAGCAAGTTGGAGTTAAGGCCAGGCCGGCTACTAGCAGCACGATGATTGCTTACACCTTTTTACATCATCCGTTGTTCATAGGGGGCAGGAAATCCCTTGCGCTGTGTGTGGCCCACCCCATGGTAGTGACCGGCAGGTATTTCAACCCAGTTTGGATTGTACTTTCTAATCAGCTTTTCTTTTTGCATGCGGGTAAAGGCGCTCAACTCCTTGAACCGGCGCAGTGCAGCTTCTTCGGTGGGCCATGCTTCGTGGTATACCAACCGGTATACTTTTGCACATGCGTCAAAGAATAATCGTGATTTACGGCTGTACACGTCGATTGCCTTATTGAGGTCATTCGCCATTCCAACGTGCAGGTAGCTCCGGTTACTGTCGGTTAAGATATAGATATAAATTGCCATTGTTGAAAAGTATTTTGATGCTAAATTTTGCGGTTACTGTTTTTGTTACTAATTTTATTGGCACAATAATACTAATTTATTTAGTTTTGTCAAATTTATTTTCATAATATGCCAAACATTGCTAATAATCTTAAATACCTGCGGAAGAAAAAAGGACTTACCCAGCAGCAGTTTGCGGATGAAATGGGCATCAAACGGGCCTCTGTGGGGGCTTATGAAGAAGAACGGGCCGAGCCAAAGTATGAGTTGCTGAAAAAAATCGCTTCGTTTTACGGACTTACCATGGATGAGCTGGTCAATGAAGCCATCAATGACAAATGGAAGCCTGCGCCAAAGAGCGATGCATCCAACGTACGCGTGTTGAGCATCACGGTGGACGAGGGCGATAGGGAAAACATTGAGATGGTGCCTGTAAAGGCCAGTGCTGGTTACCTTAATGGGTATGCTGACCCTGAATATATCGCCGAATTGCCGAAGTTCAGTTTACCGATATTCAGGCAAGGCACATATAGGGCATTTGAAATACAGGGCGATTCTATGCTGCCGCTGCAACCGGGAAGCATCGTTATTGCAGAATACGTGGATAATTGGAATGAGGTGAAACCGGGGCAGACGTACGTCGTCATTTCGCGGACAGATGGTGTGGTCTATAAGCGCATAGCGTTTAAATACAAAGAGGATAAGGGACTGAAACTGGTGTCGGACAATAAGAGTTATGAACCGTATTGGGTTGCCGCCGCTGATATTCTCGAAATATGGAAGGCAAAAGCTTATATAAGTACCCAACTGCCCGAGCCAAGTCCTGAGCCAACTATGGAAACGCTCACGGCCATGATGGCGCAAATGCAGAAGACTATCAGTTCGGTTGCTGGAAAACAATCCTGAACCCGTAATTTGTCCGCAATTACCGCAAACGCTAATTTGCACTACTTTAAAACCATAATTCAATCAATATTTAACTAACGTCATGGAAAACGTTATCTTTTCTTGCGGTATGGACGTTTGGTCTGAGCTATCCGTTTTAGTGGAACACGCGGTGTTGTAATTGTCAACCATTATATTTATCTTTGCAACATCTTTGAAAAAGAGGGGACAGTAATCGTCCCCTTTTTTCATAACTATAGTTAGTTAAACAGTGGGCGTATCAATTGAAAATAGGGTTAAGGCATTGGTCGACGAAAAGATTGCCGGCAGGGACGACCTGTTTCTGGTAGGGGTTAAAATGCATGCTAATGGCCGGTTGGAAGTGCTGGTTGACGGCGACAACGGCATAAGCATTCAGGATTGTGCGGAAATCAGCCGTCATGTGGGCTTCCATTTGGAAGAGGAAGATGCAGTTCCCCATGCTTACCGGCTGGAAGTCTCGTCGCCGGGCATCGACACGCCGTTGATGTCCCTGAGGCAATACCATAAAAACGAAGGAAGGAACATCCGGATAAAATTACAGGACGGTTCAACCAAAGAAGGGAAATTGCTGGCGGTAACTGACGAATACATTACAATAGTTGAAAAAATTAAGGAAAAAGGGAAGAAAGCGGTAGAACACCAAAGCGATATCCCGTTTGGAAACATCATAACAACAAAGGTGTTAATTTCATTTAAGTAAAATGAGCAACAATATCAATTTGATTGACTCTTTTCAGGAATTTAAAGAGTTCAAGAACATCGACCGTCCTACGGTCATCAGTGTGTTGGAAGAAGTGTTCCGCAGCATGATTCGCAGGAAATACGGAACGGATGAAAATTGCGATGTCATCGTCAATCCAGATAACGGCGATTTGGAGATTTGGCGTACCAGGGTGGTTGTGGAAGACGGTTTTTCTGAGGATGATGATCTGGAAATAGAATTGGCCGAGGCCCGGAAATATGACCCGGATCTGGAAGTGGGCGATGACTATATCGAGGAAATTACCCTGGAAAGCTTCGGCCGGCGGGCTATTCTCGCAGCACGGCAAACCTTGGTGTCGAAGATCCTTGAACTGGAAAAGGATGAGGTGTTCAAAAAATACAAGGACCGAGAAGGCGAACTAATCACGGGCGAGGTCTATCAGATATGGAAAAAAGAAACACTCGTGCTTGACGATGACGGTAATGAGCTGATTCTGCCGAAAACAGAACAGATTCCGGCCGATTATTTTAAAAAGGGCGATACCATCCGCGCAGTCGTGCATAAAGTGGAAATGGTAAACGCTAATCCAAAGATCATCATTTCTCGTACTGCACCCGAATTTTTGCAGCGCTTGTTCGAACTGGAAGTGCCGGAGATATTCGATGGACTGATTACCATCAGGAAGATCGTCCGCGAACCGGGTGAACGCGCCAAGGTGGCTGTAGAGTCTTACGATGACCGCATCGATCCGGTGGGTGCGTGCGTCGGTATGAAAGGTTCGCGCATACATGGTATCGTCCGTGAGTTGCGGAATGAGAATATTGACGTTATCAATTATACCAATAATACACAGTTGTATATCCAGCGGGCATTAAGCCCGGCCCGCATCAGCTCGATAAAGCTGGATGATGAGCATAAGACAGCTGCGGTCTACCTGAAGTCCGACCAGGTATCACTGGCCATCGGACGGGGTGGGCACAATATCAAATTGGCTGGAAAACTCACGGGGTATGAAATTGACGTATACCGCGAAGCGGAAGAAGTAGAGGAGGACGTGGATATTGAGGAATTTGCGGACGAAATTGATGGGTGGATTATTGACGAACTGAAGCGCGTAGGGTTGGATACCGCCAAGTCAGTATTAGCGCTATCCGTGGACGAGTTGGTACGGCGAACTGATCTCGAAGAGAATACCATCCACGAAATTATCAATGTGTTGCAGGCGGAATTTGAATAGAATGGGTTGATGCCGACCATCGGCGTAAGCGCCACGCTTTTTTAATTATTTGCCAATAAACACTTAAAAAAATATATTTTTGTATCAGCACAAAAAAGAGGTAATTAAATTAGATGTCAGAAGGTAAAAGCATAACACTGCTGAAAGCAGCAAAAGAACTGAACATTGGTATTGGTACTGCCGTTGATTTTCTGGTGAAAAGTGGCTATGACATTGAGCCGAAGCCGGGAACCAAGTTGGACAGTGAAACCTACAATGTTCTGCTAAGGGAGTTTCAGGGGGACAAAATCGTGAAGGAGGAAGCCAACCAGATAATCATTGGCAAAATCCGCCGTGAAGAATCCGCCTCGGAACCTGTTGTGCAAAAACCTCAAAAAGATGCAGAGGCCGAAGAGATCCTGATTAAGAACACCGGCGCGTTTGCGCCGGAGCCGCGGCAAGTCCCGTTTGTCGACAAGCCGGAAAAAGCAGAGCAGGAAAACACTGGGGAGGCCGATAGACCTTCGGGCAAGTCCCAGGTCTCAGGTATGAAGATCGTGGGTAAAATCGATTTGGATAACCTGAAGGGCAGCAAGCCCCAGAAGGAAGCCCCGGCTCCTAAAGAGGAGCCGGAAGCGCCGGCGCAAGAAGTGAAGGTGGAAAGAGAACAGCCCACAGAGCAGGAACCTGAAAGGAAAACCGAAGAGCCGCTGGTTCCCGAAGAAACGCCTGCTGCACCCCCGGCACCGGAAGTGGAGCAGCCGGTAACTGAAGCGCCAAAGCCTGAAGAACCGAAACCGTCTGAGCAGCCTAAGGCGCCCACGACGGCATCACAGGATATTATCCGTGCACGTGCGCAGCGGTTAACGGGACCTAACGTGGTGGGGCGCATTGATCTGGCGGCACATCAGCCTAAAGAGAAGCCTGTGGCCTCTTCCTCCAATGCCTCCGGTGTGTCATCGCACGACCATAAAAGGAAAAGAAAACGTAAAGATAAACCGACAGGCCAACGGCCCGGATCAGCTGCGCCGGGACAACAACCGGGCGGTGGTAAAGGTCGCCCTGACTTCAAGGGTAAACCCAGGCACGGTGCAGAGCCTCGGGAAGAGCCGTCTGAAAAGGAAATCCAAGATCAAATTAAGGCTACCCTGGCCCGCCTTAGCGGTGCAGGCAAGTCCGGTAAGTTTGCACAGCGGGCAAAGCTACGCCGACAGAAGCGCGATGATATTGCTCATTCCGCAGAAGAGGCAGCCCTGGAACAGGAAATGATGTCTAAGGTGTTGAAAGTTACTGAATTTGTAACGGCGAACGACTTAGCCAATATGATGGGGGTGCCGGTGACACAAATCATCGCGACTTGTATGAGCTTGGGGCTTTTTGTTTCAATTAATCAGCGGCTGGATGCGGAAACCATCGCCATCGTGGCAGATGAGTTCGGATACGAAATTGAGTTCGTTAAACCGGAAGACGAGGAAAATACAGAGCTGGAGGAACCGGACAATCCGGAAAACCTGATACCTCGGGCACCCATCGTAACGGTGATGGGGCACGTAGACCATGGCAAGACATCGCTGTTGGACTACGTCCGCAAAACCAACGTAATTGCGGGTGAGGCCGGGGGGATCACCCAGCATATCGGGGCTTATGAGGTAAAACTGGACGATGGCCGGAAAATTACATTTCTGGATACGCCTGGCCACGAAGCGTTCACGGCTATGCGTGCTCGCGGTGCTCAGGTCACCGATATCGCCATTATCGTGATTGCGGCAGACGACAGCGTGATGCCACAGACCCGCGAGGCCATCAACCACGCCCAAGCGGCGGGCGTGCCTATCGTTTTTGCGTTCACTAAAATCGATAAGCCGGGAGCCAATACCGATCGCATCCGTGAACAGCTTTCCGGTATGAATATTTTGGTCGAAGATTGGGGAGGTAAATACCAGTGCCAGGAAATATCAGGAAAGACCGGGCAGAATGTTGATCTGCTACTTGAGAAGGTCCTGTTGGAAGCAGAATTGCTCGAATTGAAGGCCGATCCGAAGAAGCGCGCCGTCGGTTCGGTAATCGAAGCAAGTCTGGATAAGGGCCGTGGAATCGTAACCACCGTATTGATCTTGTCAGGAACGCTCCGGGTGGGTGCTCCCATACTGGCGGGTTCCCATAGCGGTAAAGTGAAGGCCCTGTATAATGAACGTGGGCAGAAAGTGGTCGAAGCAGGGCCATCCACACCGGTTCAGATACTGGGAATGTCGGGTGCGCCTACGGCCGGCGATAAGTTTTACGAAATGGAAAGTGAAGCGGAGGCACGGCAGGTGGCCAATAAGCGGCTTCAGTTACAGCGCGAGCAAGGTCTCCGTACGCAAAAGCATATTACGCTTGACGAAATTGGGCGCCGATTGGCCATCGGCAACTTCAAGGAGCTTAATGTCATCGTTAAAGGAGATGTGGACGGCTCCATCGAAGCATTGTCTGATTCCTTGTTGAAATTATCGACTGAAGAAATTCAGGTCAACATCATTCACAAATCCGTTGGGCAGATTTCGGAATCCGATGTCTTGCTGGCCTCTGCATCAGATGCCATCATTATCGGTTTCCAGGTAAGACCTTCTACCAGTGCGCGCAAACTGGCTGA
This sequence comes from Parapedobacter composti, assembly GCF_900112315.1. Classification (GTDB taxonomy): domain Bacteria; phylum Bacteroidota; class Bacteroidia; order Sphingobacteriales; family Sphingobacteriaceae; genus Parapedobacter; species Parapedobacter composti. Next base: position 33,161 of record NZ_FOLL01000016.1, read on the forward strand.
GCAGGAGCAAATAGATATTCGGTTGTATTCGATTATCTACGATGCCATTGAAGAGGTGAAGGCGGCCATGGAAGGGATGTTGGCGCCGAAATACGAGGAAAAAATTGTCGCTAACGTTGAAATCCGGGAAACTTTCAAAATCAGTAAAGTGGGTACCATCGCTGGATGTATGGTGTTGGACGGAAAAATCAACAGAAACCACAGTATCCGTGTTATCCGCGACGGCGTGGTAGTATATACCGGACAATTGGCCTCCCTCAAGCGGTTCAAGGACGACGTGAAGGAAGTTTCCGCAGGCTACGAGTGTGGACTGAATATTCAGAACTTCAATGATATCAAAGTAGGAGATATCATTGAGGCTTATGAGCAGGTGGAAGTCAAACGTAAGCTGTAAAGTTATTTTTACATGTTCGGCGGATTGTTCGCCCATATAGTGTATAAAACACACTGTATGGGCGATTTTTTTTGTCGTTTACCGGCTTTTCATCCACTCTGCGCAGTATTTGCCAAGTGAAATAGCATTTAGTATTTTGTAGTTAAGCAAAAAGGCATTAACTTGAGCCACCAAAATTTATGATAGATTGTAGTTAGCATGTCCGTAAAGTATTTGTCTATTGCCAGCTTGTTGTTGGTTGATATTGCCATAGCCCAGGATAAATTTGAGCCCTATACCCAGCATCTCGAAGGCACTGCCTTGAGTTTCAGCATGCAGCCCATCCCGGGCGGCGAATATGACCGGGGAAGCCGGAACGGCAACCCCGATGAACAACCGGTGCACCGGGTGAAGGTGGACCCATTCTGGATGGGTACCTATGAGGTTACCTGGGATTTATATGAGCCTTTCGTGTACAAGGATTTTGAGGTGGCAAGGAGTGGCGGAAATATACCGCCGGAAGTGGACGCGGTGACCCGGCCTACCAAGCCTTACCTTGATATGACTTTCGGTATGGGAAAAGAAGGACATCCGGCTTTGGCAATGACGCAGTACAACGCTATTCAATTTTGCAAGTGGCTGTATATGCGCACGGGGGTTTTCTACCGATTGCCCACGGAAGCCGAGTGGGAGTATGCCTGCCGCGCCGGCAGTGCTACAGACTACCACTTCGGCGATGAGGTATCAACGTTGGATGATTATGCATGGTATAACTCGAATAGCGAGAACAAAACACACAAGGTCGGTCTGAAGAAACCCAATGCCTGGGGGTTATATGACATGCATGGCAACGTGGCGGAATGGACATATGATCAGTACATTCCGGACTTCTACGGTCAGTTTACCGGAGGGGTTGCAGATAACCCTGTTGCCGTGCCTGATAAACTTTACCCGCATAGCATCCGCGGAGGTTCCTTTGAAGATGATGCGACCGCCTTGCGATCGGCGGCGCGTTTGCCTTCTGATCCCTCTTGGAAACAACTGGATCCGCAGATACCAAAAAGTAACTGGTGGTTTCCCGAAGCACCTTTTATCGGTATCCGGCTGGTAAGACCCGTGAATCCGCCGTCTGAAGACGAGATCATGGCATACTACGACAAAGCCCCTATACAGGATTACTAAATCAGCTTACTTGGCAACACCGTAGAAACCGTATTAATAAGATAACTAAAACAAAACAGATGGATACAAAGCGAATAGGTGAACAACGCCGGGAGTTCTTAAAAACATCGGCCCTGCTGGCAGGTGGTGCCGTACTGAGCGGAGTACCTTTGGTTGGTGCTTACGCCGCTGGAAATGATACCATAAAAGTAGCTGTCATCGGCTGCGGTGGCAGGGGCACGGGTGCTGCTTTCGATGCAATTGCAACAGGTGTTAACATTAAGATTGTGGCATTGGCAGATGCGTTCCGCGATAGGCTGGATGAAGCATACACCAAGCTGTCCGAACGCCATGCGGACAAGGTGGATGTAACGGAAGACAGGAAGTTTGTCGGATTTGACGCTTATCAAAAGGCTATTCCCTTAGCCGATGTAGTGATTTTGACAACCCCTCCCGGTTTCAGACCCATACACTTTGAAGAGGCGGTACGCCAAGGAAAGCATGTGTTTATGGAAAAACCCGTAGCCGTAGATGTACCCGGTGTACGCAGAGTGCTGGCAGCAGCTGCGGAAGCCAAACGCAAAAAGCTCAATGTGGTGGTGGGTTTGCAGCGCCGTTATCAAGCGAACTATCGCGAGGCAATAAAGCGCATTCAGGATGGTGCACTGGGTGATATCGTTTCGGGGCAGGTTTATTGGAATAGCGGGGGGGTATGGGTGCGCCCGCGAAAACCGGGGCAAACGGAAATGGAATACCAGATGCGGAACTGGTATTATTTCAACTGGCTCTGTGGCGATCATATCGTAGAACAGCATGTACACAACATCGATGTGGCTAACTGGGTGAAAGGAAGTTATCCCGTTTCGATACAGGGCACAGGCAGTAGGGCCTGGCGTACGGGAAAGGATTATGGCGAGATCTACGATAATCATGCCGTTGAACTTACCTATGCCGATGGTTCGGTGATTTACAGCCAATGCCGCCATTTTGAGGGTACTGCCAACCGGGTGGATGAAACGTTCCAGGGCAGCAAAGGAAGGGTATACCTCTCGGCAGCCAATGACGCTATTCTCTGGGATGCCAACGGAAGAGAACTGTACAATCACCCTAAGCGCGGCAACGCCAATCCTTATCAGTATGAACATGTAGAACTATTCGACGCCATCAGCAAGGGGGAATATAAATGTGACGATGTTGAGTATGGTGCATACAGTACGCTTACCGGAATTATCGGAAGGCTGGCCACGTATTCAGGACAGGTAATAAAATGGGAAGATGCATTGAAGTCTGATATCGACCTGATGCCGGAACGATTTACCTGGGATGCGCTGCCGAAAGTGCTGCCTGACGAGAACGGACTTTATCCTTATGCTATTCCAGGGCAAACGGTGGTTTTGTAACGCCGCGTGGTGTGCATTCGGATTATTGAGCGGGCTGTTGCTTTCGGGAGCAGACACTACGCAGCCGGCTATCAACCGGTACACGATTTCCGGATTCGCTCAGGGGACGGATTATACGGTTACCTATTATGCGGAAGACAGCTTGGTAAATAAACATTCGGTAGATAGTCTGCTGGCTGTTATCGATAGTTCAATGTCGTTATATAAACCCTATTCCCTAATTAGTAGAATCAATGACGGCGGACGAGGAACGTATGTCATTGATGAACACTTTTATAGGGTAGTGAACAGATCAATTGCAATATACAAAGACAGTAAGGGAATATTCGACATTACAGTCGCTCCCATAGTCCAATTGTGGGGATTCGGCCCTCAGGCTGTCCAACGGTTCCCCGATAGTTCGGAGGTCAAACAGGCCATGCAATGTGTGGGAATGGACAAGATGAGGCTCAGACGGCGCAAACTGGTGAAACGAGAGGCCTGTTTGCGGCTCGATTTGAATGGTATCGCACAGGGATATACCGTAGATGCTTTGGCAGAATTGATGGAGAGAAGAGGGATAGCGCGTTACGTCGTGGAGCTGGGGGGAGAGCTGCGGGTAAAGGGAACCAAGCCCGATGGTACGCCGATGCGTATTGGGATTGAGCGGCCAGCTGCGGCTGAAGAGGGGGGTAAAGTTACGGTAAATAACGTGGTGGAACTCCGGGAAGGGGCGATCACTACGGCGGGTAATTACCGCCGGTTCTTTCAAGAGGGAAACAAGAAAGTGTCACACCACATTAATCCCCGAACAGGATACCCTTTTGATACCGAAGTTATCAGCGCGACCATTTACGCTGCTGACGCTATGACGGCCGATGGTTACGACAACGTAATCATGGCGATGAAAGCCGATGAAGCGGTGAAATTTGCTGATATGCGTAGTGATATCGAAGTGTTCGTGATTTACCGCGATATGGATGGCATCGTAAGGGATACGATGAGCCGTGGATTTGAGCGATTGATTAGTACTTATTGATTGAGCCGGTGCAATTGTCCACTAATGACGTTTAACAAAAAATCAACTCGATGAAAAGAAGTCAATTTATCCGTAATTCACTGTTGGCAACCGGGGCAGTTGTCACGGGTGGCACGCTGGCCGCCAACGCAGAAGGTTCGCAGAAACCGGAAAACAAACCATTTAATCTGAACTATGGTCCGCATCAGGGACAGTTCGAGAACCATGCAGGAAAAAATATTCTTGACCAAATTCAATTTGCATATGACCAAGGATTCCGGAGCATTGAAGACAATGGCTTTTCCAGACGTCCCATAGATGAACAGGAAAAAATCGGGAGCTTGTTAGCTAAATTGGGAATGACCATGGGCGTGTTTGTGCTCGACAAAGGGGGCAATGGTGCCAATACCTTGGCTGCCGGCAAACCCGAACACGTAGACATCTTCCTGAAAGGATGCCGGCAGGCGGTGGAATTGGCGAAGCGGAGCGGTGGAAAATTCACCACCGTGGTGCCGGGTGATTTTGCCCGTAATCTTCCGTTGGATATCCAAACGGCTCATGTCATCGAAGCGTTGAGGCGCGGTGCGGAAATATTGGAACCGCACGGCATCACGATGGTGTTGGAACCCCTGAGCGACACCCCTGATCTCTTCCTGCGCACATCCACACAGACTTATCTCATCTGTAAGGGAGTCGATAGCCCGTCTTGCAAAATTCTGTATGATGTTTATCACATGCAGCGGAACGAAGGTGATATCATTGCTAATATTGATCGCTGCTGGGACGAAATCGCTTATTTCCAGGTGGGCGACAATCCCGGACGGCGCGAACCGACCACGGGCGAGATAAACTATAAAAATGTGTTCAGACATATCTATAACAAGGGGTACCGTGGTGTCATGGGGATGGAACACGGCAAGTCCACGCCGGGTAAGGAAGGCGAGCTGAGATTACTTGCCGCTTACCGCGAAGTGGATAACTTTTTAGGCTAAAACTATTGAACGTGTTGTAGTATTCACAAATATATCTCATATTCGTTGTGCCGTAATCAAAGGCCTCCAGCACTCATTTATAACAATTATGAACACCAGCGTAAGAATCAAATTATCATTCATGATGTTCCTCGAATTTTTCATTTGGGGAGCTTGGTTTGTGACTTTGGGAAATTTCCTGCCTAACAATTTGCAGGCTACCGATCTGGAGATTTCTAATGTCTTTTCTACCCAGTCCTGGGGAGCTATCATCGCGCCGTTTATCATCGGTCTCATTGCGGATAAATATTTTAATGCGGAGCGCATCCTGGGCATTTTGCATCTTATAGGTGCTTTTTTGATGTATCAAATGCACCGGGCTCCGGATGTGGGCGTTTTCTATCCCTATGTACTGGCGTATATGATACTTTATATGCCTACGCTTGCATTGGTCAACTCTGTTTCGTTCAGGCAGATGGCGAATCCCGAAAAATCGTTTTCTGGCATACGCGTGTTCGGTACCATCGGCTGGATTGTAGCCGGGTTGACGATCAGCTTCCTTGCTTGGGATTCTAAAGAAGGCATCGCGCAGGGTTTGTTGAGCAATACCTTTTTGATGGCAGCGGGCGCTTCTTTGGTGCTCGGATTATTCAGCTTCACACTTCCTAAAACCCCACCGATAAAAAGGATATCGACAGAAAAGAGCAGTATTTCGGAGATTTTGGGGCTGGACGCGGTTAAGCTGCTGAACAACCGGAATTTCCTCGTATTCTTTATCTCGTCAATACTGATTTGTATTCCGCTGGCATTTTATTACCAGCTTACCAACCGCTTCCTGTCGGAAGTGGGAATGGAAAACGCTACTGGAAAGATGGCAATCGGACAGATTTCAGAGGCATTTTTCCTATTATTATTACCGGTGTTTTTTACCCGTTTCGGATTCAAAAAGACCATCATGGTGGGCATGCTGGCCTGGGTAATCCGCTACGTACTCTTTGCGTACGGCAATGCCGGAGAACTCACATTCATGCTGCTGGTCGGTATTGCGCTACATGGCATCTGTTACGATTTCTTTTTCGTTTCCGGACAGATTTATACCGATGCCAAAGCCGGAGAGAAATACAAGAGTTCTGCGCAGGGGTTGATTACGCTGGCAACTTACGGGGTGGGGCAGTTGATCGGATTTTGGGTTGCCGGATATGTCAGCGAGTATTACCTTGGCTTACGGGAAGAGAGCATCAGTGGATTCTGGCAGCACGTATGGCTGATCCCCGCGGGCATTGCGGTGATCGTGCTTTTGATTTTCCTATCGCTTTTCAAGGATGAAAAAGTTGGAAAAGAAGCGGTGCAAGCGCAGACGCCCTAAGTGCGCGCAATAAAGCGGTCCGCTGTAACGTCTTAATTGAGGGACGGAATCATTAGAATATAAAAAAGAACGTAATCCCTGCATACGGGAAAGTGAACTAATAAACTAAAAACTAATACAAACTATGGCAGATAACGTATATGACGCGATCGTGATCGGGTCAGGAGTCAGTGGGGGATGGGCTGCAAAAGAATTGACCGAAAAGGGGCTGAAAACCATTATGTTGGAGCGGGGCCGTAACGTAGAGCATGTGAAGGATTACCATGCGGCGACCAAGCATCCATGGGAATTCCCGCACCGGGGCGGTCGTACCCAGCAGATGATTGAAGATTATCCGGTATTGAGCAGGGATTATCCATTGAATGAAAAAAATCTTGATTTTTGGGTAAATGAAAAGGAAAGTCCCTATGTGGAAGTAAAGCGTTTCGATTGGTACCGCGGATATCACGTAGGAGGACGCTCATTAATGTGGGGACGCCAAAGTTACCGTTTTAGTGATCTGGATTTTGAAGCCAATGTCAGGGACGGGCATGGCGTAGACTGGCCCATACGGTATAAGGACATCGCTCCTTGGTATAGTTATGCCGAACGATGGGCTGGCATCAGCGGAAACAAGGATGGATTGGACGTGTTACCCGACGGGGACTTTTTGCCTCCCATGGAAATGAATGTAGTGGAGAAAGACCTCGCCGCCCGGATTAAGAAACAGTATAACGGTAAGCGTCATTTCATTATCGGTCGGGTAGCTAACCTCACGGTACCTCACCAAAACCGGGTAAACTGTCAGTACCAGAATCAGTGTTGGCTGGGGTGTAATTTCGGGGCTTATTTCAGTACGCAGTCTTCTACGCTGCCGCCGGCTCTGGCTACCGGGAATCTTACGCTACGCCCGTTTTCTATCGTGACCCGTATCCTTTATGATAAGGATACGAAGAGAGCGAAAGGAGTAGAGGTACTGGACGCTGAAACCAATCAGACGTATGAGTATTTTGCAAAAGTGATTTTTGTATGTGCGTCTGCGTTCAATTCAACCTGGATATTGATGAACTCTGCAACAGACATCTGGCCAGGTGGCTTGGGCAGCAGCAGCGGGGAGCTTGGCCACAATGCCATGGATCATCACTTCCGGTGCGGGGCCCGAGGACAGGTAGAAGGCTATGAAGACAAATATTACTACGGACGCAGGCCAACCGGTTTATATATCCCGCGCTTTCGCAATGTGGGGGATGATAAACGAGATTACATCCGCGGTTTTGGTTATCAGGGCGCGGCGAGCCGCGGACGCTGGAGCGGTGAAGTTGCCGAAATGAGCATTGGTGGTGCATGGAAAGACGCCATGTGCGAACCGGGTGCATGGTCTGTTGGCTTTACGGCCTTCGGTGAAATATTGCCTTACCATGAAAACCGCATTTTCTTGGACAAGGAAGTGAAAGATAAATGGGGACTTCCTGTATTGGCAATGGACATGGAAATCAAGGAGAACGAACTGAAGATGCGTAAAGACATGATGGATGATTGCGCAGAAATGTTAGAGGCTGCTGGTGTAAAAAACGTCAGCACCTATGATAATGGATATGGCTTCGGCCAGGGTATCCACGAGATGGGGACGGCCCGCATGGGTAGGGACCCCAAAACGTCGGTATTGAATGGCAATAATCAGGTATGGGACGCACCCAACGTTTTTGTTACTGATGGGGCCTGTATGACCTCTGCATCCTGTGTAAATCCGTCGCTTACCTATATGGCATTAACCGCCCGGGCAGCTGATTTTGCCGTAAGTGAACTGAAAAAAGGGAACCTGTAGCCCGTTACATTAATGAGTATTTAACTTAGTGTACAATTGAGACATTATGAATAGAAGAGAAGCTTTGGCAAGGGTGGCTTGGATAATGGGGGGGGCTGTTGTTGGCGCCAACCTGTTTCTGGAAGGTTGCACCCGTCGCACAACCAAAAATGTGGAAGGGTTATTTGAGCCTGCTACGGTGGATTTCATTGGGGATGTGGCAGACACGATTTTACCGCCGACAGATAGTCCGGGGGCTAAGGAAGCCGGCGTAGGAGCGTTCATCCCCGTGATGGTCAAAGATTGTTATACGGACGAACAACAGAAGGTCTTTGTAGACGGACTGGGTAAACTCGAAGATGCGTCGAAGGCCAAGTTCGGGCGACAATTTCAAGAGTTGGCCGCAGAGGAGCGCACCGAACTGCTGAACGGAATTGACAAAGAAGCAAAGGAACACCAGAAAAATCGGGAGAACGGAGAGCCTGATCACTATTTCCATCTTTTTAAGCAGTTAACATTGCTGGGATTCTTTACTTCTGAACTCGGCGCTACCAAAGCCCTGCGTTATGTGCAGGTGCCCGGAAAATACGTTGGTGACTATCCGTATAAGAAAGGTGACAAAGCTTGGGCCACCTGATGTAACGCGTGTACATTAGCGGGTGGTTAGGCCGGATAGTGCGACGTGGTTTATCCCCAACAGGGGGCAAGTCTGCGCTATCCGGATCAGGCTTTCATAGAAGGCTTTCATAGTGCACCGGCGATGGCTGAACACAGCGCCTGCAGGTGCTATTTTAGAATCCGCCGTATTTTGTTTGATTTCTTGATGAGCCTGTAAAATGCGTCGTAATCCTCGGTGTTTAACACGTGGTGCACATGCTGCAACTGCTTGATATGTTCTTGCAGTACTTCAAGTACATTTTCCCGGTTTTGCTTGAAGATTGGCGTCCACATGTCTGGCGAACTTTTGGCCAGCCGCACGGTGGATTCAAACCCTGAACCGGCAAGTTCAAAGATACGGCCTTGTGATTTTTCTTTTTCCAGCACGGTGAGCGCCAGGGCAAAAGAAGTGATGTGTGAGATGTGCGATACGTAGGCAGTATGGATGTCATGTTCGCGAGCATTCATAAACGTGGTATGCATCTCTAAGTGTTCGGTTATGGCGTCGGCCGCCTCAAACGCGTCTTCATCGCTGTTCGTTGCATCGACATATACCATCATTTTCCCTTTGAATAGATTGTGAATCGCCGCTTCCGGGCCAGAGTACTCTGTTCCCGCCATGGGATGTGCCGCGACCAACCGCCCGCGCTTGGGATGGTCTGCCACGGATTGCAAAATCCGCTCTTTGGTCGAGCCCATGTCAATTACCACCTGGTTGTCGACTTGGTCTAAAATAGATGGCAGCAGTTTGAGTATGGCGTCAACGGGGAGGGTAAGGAAAATAATATCACATCGACTGATGGCGGCCTCCAAAGGCACCCCCTCATCCACGAGGCCCAACTGAACTGCTTTCTGGAGATTACCCTCGTGCTTATCCACGCCCAGAATTTTTTCGGCTATTTTCTTCTCTCGTAACGTGATGGCAACGGATCCGCCGATAAGTCCGACACCAACAATGGCTATTTTCATTCGCTATTCCCTTTTATGACCGGTTTAAATTATGCTATAGTAATTGCAGCTTTAACCATGCGGTGGTAGGCTTCATCCAATACGGCTTCTTTCGCGCATAGACTGGCTCTGACATAGGCCTGCCCCCCGGAACCGAAAATTCCGCCGGGAGTGATGAATACCCGGGATTTTTGTAACACCTCATCACTCAACGCAAAACCATCAGGGTATGTATCGGGGATCTTTGCCCAGACAAACAGACCTACTTGGCGGTCGTCATAGGCGCAACCCAGCGCATCCAGCATCCGGTATACCTTTTCTCGTCGCCTGTGGTAAACCGCGTTTAATTCATCATACCACCCCCGGTCTAACGAAAGCGCTTGAGCCGCAGCTTGCTGTACCGGAAGGAACATGCCTGAATCCATGTTGCTTTTGAATCGCATGATTTCATTGACACGTGCTTCGGCACCTGCCAGCATCCCAACACGCCACCCGGCCATATTGGAGGATTTACTCAGGGAATTCAGTTCGATAGCAACATCCAATGCTCCTTCAACGGACAACAAGCTCTGCGGGTGCTCGGAGAGGATGAAACTATAGGGGTTGTCGTGACAAAGCAGGATGTTATACTGCCGTGCAAAGGCTACCGCTTCTTCGAAAAACGTCGTGGTCGCAGATGCTCCGGTGGGCATGTGGGGATAGTTAAGCCACATGATTTTGGTCTTGCTGAGATCGGTTTTGGCAAGTCCATCGAGATCGGGCAGCCAGCTACGCTTTGCGCTCAACGCATAAGGAATGCCGGCTGCCCCGCTGAGGCGTACGGCAGAAGCATAGGCGGGATATCCCGGATTGGGCAACAGTGCTTCATCACCTTCCTGGAGGTATGTCATGCAAACATGCACAATGCCTTCTTTGGAGCCGATTAACGGAAGTATGTTTGTGTCCGGATCTAATGAGACACCGTAATAGCGATGATACCAATTGGCCATGGCTTGCCGGAGTTGCGCTATGCCTCTGTAATTTTGGTAAGCGTGGGTATCGGGCATGGACGCATACCGGTGCAGGATCTCAATCACTGACGGGTGCGGCGGCAAATCGGGGCTGCCGATGCCTAAATTGATAACTTTCTCCCCGGTCCGGTTAAGTGCGTCTATTTCTCGGAGTTTCCGCGAGAAGTAGTATTCTTCGGTATGTTGCAGCCGTTTGGCAATCGCTATTTGCATTTTTTTTAGTTTGGGCGACTAAATTAAGGAAAACCATCCAATTATTATCGCCGTATTTTTCGGACAACCTTACTTTTTTGGTAACTTTGCAGCTTGTTTAGCCCGGATGAAGACGTACTTTAGATTACTTGCATACGCCAAACCTATAGGGAAGTTTGCTGTTCCATATGTCGTGACCACCTTGTTAAGTGTCTTTTTCAGTACGCTTAATTTTGCATTGATAATTCCGTTACTGCATACATTGTTTGAAACCAGTGAGCGAGGGGAGCTTGTGGATAAGCCGGAGAATTGGTTTGATCCCAAAAGCCTCAATTACTATGCGCAGCAGGCGAGCGAACAGTTCGGGGCGTATGAAGCATTGAAGCTTGTCTGTATCGTTATCGTCTCTTCGGTGTTTTTCAGTAATGCCTTCCGTTACATATCGCAGCGCGTCATGGAGAACCTGCGCATCCATACATTGCTCAATCTGCGGAAAGCGGTGTTTGACAATGTGATGAACCTCCACGTTGGCTATTTTACCAATCAGCGGAAAGGCGACGTGATTTCCAAGATTGCATCAGATGTGCAGGTCGTGCAATTTTCTGTGACGGCTACCCTGCAGGTGGTATTTAAAGAGCCTATCACATTACTGTTTTATATTGTCGCCCTGTTTCTGATCTCCGCTAAACTAACGTTGTTTGCTGTGATGGTCATTCCGGTTTCCGCCTTTATTATATCACGTATTGTGAAGCGTCTGAAAGCACAGGCTACCCAAGCGCAGCAGGTATACGGCAATATGATAAGTTATCTGGATGAAGCGTTGTCAGGCGTCAAGATTATCAAGGCCTTCAATGCGACCGGACTTATCAAGGCAAAATTCCATAATGAGAACATCCGGTTCTCCAAAATCAGCCGGAGGATGGTGCGGAGGCAACAATTGGGATCGCCGGTATCGGAATTGCTGGGGGTGGGCATGGTGGCTGTGGTATTGCTGTATGGTGGCAATCTGGTGTTGAACGGTAACGGCGATTTTTCGGCGGCTGAATTTATTACCTACATCGCTCTTTTTTCTCAGGTGATGCGCCCGGCCAAGGCGCTTACGGATTCGTTCAGTAATATTCATTCGGGCATAGCGGCGGGTGAGCGTGTGCTGGATTTGATAGATCAGGAAAACCAAATACCGGATGCACCGGACGCTAAACCGCTTAAGTCATTCAACAAAGGTATCCAGTTGATAAACGTAGGCTTTTCGTATGGGAAGCGGCAGGTCTTAAAGGGAGTGAGTCTGGATATTCCAAAAGGGAAAACTGTGGCCCTGGTTGGTCCTTCGGGCGGGGGCAAATCTACCCTGATGGATTTGATACCCAGATTTATGGATGTCGATGAAGGTGAAGTGTTGATTGATGGTATAAACGTAAAGAATTTGGTGTCTAACGATTTACGGAATATAATAGGGTTGGTGAATCAGGATTCTTTCCTGTTTAACGACACCATTTATAATAACATTGCTTTTGCAACGGAAAATATAACGCCCGCGGACGTGGAAGCTGCTGCGAGAATCGCCAATGCCCACGATTTTATTCTGGAGACAGAGCATGGGTATGACACATATATCGGTGACAGGGGGATTAAGTTGTCCGGTGGGCAGCGCCAGCGGATTTGCATTGCCAGGGCCGTGCTTAAGAATCCACCGATCCTGCTGTTGGACGAAGCAACCTCGGCGTTGGATACGGAGTCTGAAAAGCTGGTGCAGGAAGCGTTGTCCAACCTGATGAAGAACCGGACAACATTGGTTATTGCCCATCGGTTGAGTACGATACAGAATGCAGACAAGATCGTGGTGCTTGACGCCGGCCGTATAGTGGAGGAAGGGACGCACCAGCAACTGCTTCTGAACAACGGGCTGTATAGGAAATTGATAGATATGCAGCAATTCGGGGATTGAGAAGTACCCCACGATTTGCATATGACCGGCGTTTTGGCTAAATTTGCGTCACAGATTCTGGATATGGACGCTGGAGAACAACTCGCTTTCCTTCTTAAAAGCAAACATCTTGACGATGACCTGAAGCACATCGCTGATAAGGTTTTCAACGGAGTACGGATTACCGTAGCGGAAGGGGTTTTATTGTATGAACGCGGCGAGGTGGGCTATTTGGGTGTGTTGGCAAATTTTATCCGGGAGAAAAAACACGGCGATATCACGTATTTTAATCGCAATTTCCATATTGAGCCGACCAACCTCTGCGTATATGATTGCAAGTTCTGCTCGTATTCCCGCCTCATTAAGCAACGCGATGATGGCTGGGAAGCCACGATGGAAGAAATGCTAAGCCAGATTAAATCCTATGACAATGAGCCGGTCACCGAAGTTCATATCGTGGGCGGGGTGCTTCCCCAATATAATATGGCGTTTTATATGGACTTATTCACCGCCATTAAGCGGCATCGGCCCAATCTTCACATCAAGGCGCTGACCCCGGTAGAATACCATTATATTTTCAAGAAGGCCAAGGTCGATTATGCCACCGGCATGGCGATGATGAAAGATGCGGGATTGGATTCCATGCCGGGTGGAGGTGCCGAGATTTTCCATCCCGAAATACGGGAACAGATAGCAAAGGACAAATGCAATGCCGAACAATGGTTGCAGATCCACGAAGCTTGGCATAATCTGGGAATGCACTCCAACGCGACAATGCTTTATGGTCATATTGAGGCATACTGGCACAGGATCGACCATATGGAGCGGTTGCGGCAATTGCAAGATAGGACGGGGGGATTCCAGACATTTATTCCGCTAAAGTTCAGGAATAAGGATAACCAGATGTCACATGTACCTGAAGTATCCGTGGTAGAAGACCTCCGGAACTATGCCATCAGCCGGATTTACCTGGATAACTTTCCGCATATCAAGGCTTATTGGGCGATGATTAGCCGAGAAACGGCACAATTGGCGCTGAGCTTCGGTGTCAATGATATTGACGGCACCTTGGATGACACCACGAAGATCTACTCCATGGCCGGAGCGGAAGAACAGCACCCGGCCATGAGCACACGGGAGCTGGTCGAGTTGATTCGGAGCGTCGGAAGGCATCCCGTAGAACGCGACACGCTGTATAATGTAATTGCCGATTACCGTGATACGGAGTTCGAAGTTGAAGCACAATCCAAATTTTATCGATTACCAGTATTGGACAATAAATAGGAATAAGCAGTTAAGTTTCTTGGAAAAATCACTTTATATCATACGTCACGGCCAAACCGATTTCAACCTAAAAGGAATAGTCCAGGGCAGGGGAGTTGATTCGCCGCTTAATGAAATGGGCAGAAAACAGGCGGAGGCATTTTACACGCATTACAAAGCCGTCCGTTTTGACAAAATCTACACTTCCACATTGTTGCGTACACATCAAACCGTTGCACCTTTTGTAAAGGATGGAATACCAATGGAACAGCTGGCTGGACTCGACGAAATCGGCTGGGGCGTTTATGAGGGTAAAGAGCAAACGCCGGACATCATGGAAGGTTTTCAGGATCTGATAGCTCGTTGGCGCAACCGTGAACTGGACGTGTGCGTGGAAGGAGGGGAAACACCCAATCAATTGGTTGAACGGCAACGTGAGGCACTGGATTATATCCTTTCCAGAACCGATGAACACAAGGTGCTGATATGCATGCATGGCCGCGCAATGCGTGTGTTCCTTTGCATGTTGATTAACCAAGACATTGCGTTGATGGATGATTTCCCGCATACCAATACCTCCTTATATAAGGTGCGGTATGATGGTCGGGTGTTCGATATCGAGGATGCCTATAATATTCAACATTTAGCGGGCTTGTTTGCCGAGTGATGGAAAAAGTGCGTGTTTCTGCGGTATCCTATACCAATACCTTGCCTTTTTTATACGGCTTGCGGCAGTCGTCTATTATCCATAAAATTGATCTGAGTTTAGACGTGCCGAGTGCCTGCGCGCATAAACTGGTTAATAATGAAGCCGATTTGGGCATTGTGCCCGTTGCGGCCCTGCTTGACATCCCAACTCCGCAGGTAGTTTCAGATTATTGCCTCGGAGCATCGGGTGCGGTAAATTCTGTTTTTATTTTCAGTGATAAACCTATCAGTGATATCAATACATTGCGGTTGGATGACCAATCGCGTACCTCCAATGGATTAGCCCGCGTCTTGCTTCGGGATTATTGGAAACGGGACGTTACGATTGTGTCGGAAGGTAAAGCTGACGCCTATGTGGAAATCGGCGATCGGACATTCGGCAAACAACACGTGCATCCGTATGTTTATGATTTATCGTTATATTGGCGGCAATTTACCGGGCTGCCTTTTACTTTTGCAGTATGGGCGGCTAACAAAACGTTGCCGAATACATTTATAGAAGAGTTCAATGGTGCATTGGCTTACGGAGTAGCACATAGGGAGGTTGTCCTCAAAGCGTTGCCGCGGAGGCGGGATTTCGATTACCGCAAGTATTTCATGGAACACCTCGACTACCGTTATGATGACGAAAAGAAAAAAGCGGTAACGGAATTTTTGAAAAGGATGGAAACATTGGCGCGCGTACCCGGTTAATTATCGTAAGCACAACGTGTTATGAGCGAGTGTCCATGATGAGCAGTTACCGATCAATTCAGACCTTATTGCCTTAAAACATGTTCGAATGAAGATTGAAGATGAAATCCAAACCCGGAAATTCCGCAATGAGCGCCACAAGGCCACAATAAACATTGTGTTTACCAGTAACTGGATCACTCACATTTTGGAAAAACGGGCGAATGCGCAACGGATTACGCTGCAACAGTTTAATGTGCTGAGAATATTAAGGGGGCAGCACCCCAATCCGGTCACCAACGGTATGCTTAAGGAACGTATGCTGGATAAAATGCCTGACGTTTCCAGAATTATCGACCGTTTGGTTGCCAAGGAGCTGGTTTCCAGAGGAAAATGCAGCACGGATAGGCGCGCGGTAGATGTCAAAATCACCCAAAAAGGACTGGATGTCCTGGCCGAATTAGAGGAGAGCATGCTGATGATGGATATCCTACAGGAGAATATCAGCGAACAGGAATGCCAGCAACTCAACGAACTGCTCGATAAGCTTCGCGGAAATTAGCGATGTCCATTAATGCACGTGATGGGAAGAGTCGAACAGGAAATTCAGTAACGATACGGCGATTCCCAGGGCCACGGCAATCATTTTCCTCTTATTGAATTTATGGTGGTCGGCCGTGCCGGATTCAAACAGGATGGTTGTCGAAATGTGCAGGAATATGCCAATGACCACAGCCATCATCCGGTCAAAATATTGTGCTATATCACCTATATCGCCTGAACTTATCCCTTTGCTGAAAAGGTAACCTAATGGGGTCATCGCAGCAAATACTGCCAGCAGCAGCATAACATACCGCTTAGAAAGTGACGCATTGACGAGCAGGCTGCCCAATGCAAATGCAGCGGGCACATGGTGCAACGCGATGCCAAACACCAGTTCATGCTGGCGATGGGAAGCCAGCGGCATGCCTTCCAATAGTGCATGAATGCAAAGACTGAGCATGATACCTAAAGGAAACCTTCCGGCGGAACTATGCGCATGATGGATATGTCCATGCTCAATGCCATGGGAAAATTGCTCCAGCACCAGTTGAAACAAAAATCCACCGAGCACAAACAAGCCGATGGTTTCACTGGAGGAGCTATGCGTGTGGTAAACATGAGGAATGAGGTGGAGTACCGTAATGGAAAATAGGTACGCGCCGCTGAATGACAGGATAAGTTTAAGAGCGTTTGTGTTGTCGCGTTTTACGAAGAAAACCGATAAGCCACTAGCTAATGCAGACGTAAATAAAATAACAATAATCAGGGTGGAACTCATGATGCTTTAATCGCTGGCGTAAGATCTGGTATAATAAAACGGAAAAGCAGGCCGGTCAAACAACCGATAAGGGTGCCTAGTATGGCCCCGCAGATGATATCCAGTGGATAATGGACACCGACGTAGACCTGGGCAAAGCTGATAGCGCCGGCCCACAACAGTCCAATCCAGAGGATGTGTTTCCAACGCCTGTAAAAGACCAGGATAAGGAAAACCGCCATGGCGAAATGGTTGGTAGCGTGGGAAGACGTAAAACTATAACCACCGCTGCAATTTACACGTACAATGATATCATCTTTTAGTTCCACGTCCCTGCACGGCCTTACCCGCTGTACGGAGTTCTTAATGACCGACGAAGAAATATGGTCTGATATGCCGAACGTTATCAATATAAACAGAATAACAGCTATACCTTTCCTTTTATAGTTCCGGATGCAAAAGACGATAATAAAGAGATACAGCGGAGCCCAGGCATACTTGTTACGTAAGATGGGCATTAGCCAATCGAACACCGCATTGCTCAATCCCTGGTTAATGGCAAAAAAAACCTCTCGGTCCCACGACAATAGTTGGTCTATCATGCAAAATAAACAAAGTTGCAACAAAAATAGTAATAAATTCGAATTTACAGCAAACCCCGGATATTTAAAATCCCGCGTAATATTTCCTATTTTTACCGCCACAGAAATACACGTATAACCACATGACGTTAATCAAATCCATTTCAGGCATCAGGGGTACCATCGGTGGGAAACCCGGAGAAGCACTTACCCCCATTGACATTGTTAAATTTACGGCGGCGTTTGGCCGTTTTATTTTGGACAGCACCGGAACACGTAAGATGGTTGTTGGCAGGGATGCTCGGGTTTCAGGCGAAATGGTCCGCAATTTGGTTATCGGAACGCTCCAAAGTATCGGAATGGATGTTGTGGATGTAGGGTTATCCACAACCCCTACGGTAGAGGTGGCTGTGCCGGGAGAGCAAGCGGGAGGCGGTATCATTTTAACCGCAAGTCATAATCCGGCGCAATGGAATGCGCTCAAATTACTTAATGCCAACGGTGAATTTATTAGCGACGAAGAAGGCAGACAAGTGCTGGAGATTGCTGAACAACTTGATTTTGACTTTGCTCCGGTAGATCTCCTCGGTAATGTAACGCAAGATGACAGCTATCTCCAAAAGCACATCGATCAAATATTAGCACTTCCGTTGGTGGATACTGAAGCGATACGGAAGGCAGCATTTAAAGTGGCGGTGGATGCGGTCAATTCCACGGGAGGTATTTTTGTGCCGGCCTTACTGGATGCCTTGGGCGTGGAGACGGTATATGAATTGTATTGCGATCCCAACGGGTATTTTCCGCATAACCCCGAGCCGTTAGCTGAACATCTGGTCGATTTGTCGGCCTTGGTGCTTGAAAAAGGTGCCGACTTGGGCATAGCCGTCGATCCGGATGTCGACAGGCTTTGCTTCGTTATGGAAAACGGTGAAATGTTCGGCGAAGAATATACGTTGGTGGCCGTTAGCGATTACGTGCTGCAGCACACGCCCGGCAACACGGTTTCGAACCTGTCATCAACGCGGGCGCTGCGCGACGTGACCCTTCGCAGGGGTGGGGAGTATCATGCCGCTGCGGTGGGAGAGGTTAATGTCGTAGCTAAAATGAAAGCGGTGGATGCCGTTATCGGCGGCGAGGGCAATGGGGGGGTAATCTATCCGGCCCTCCATTATGGTAGGGATGCATTAGTGGGTATTGCCCTTTTCCTTACCCACCTGGCCAGGAGCGGGAAAAGTATTTCAGCTCTGCGTGCAGACTATCCGCCGTACTTCATGTCTAAAAATAAAATTACACTTACGCCCGGCATGGATATAGACGGGTTACTGGCTTCCATGGAAAACCGGTATAAAGATATCCCCCATAGTACCATTGATGGGTTGAAAATCGATTTTGAACAAGGGTGGGTGCACCTGAGGAAGTCCAATACAGAACCTATCATCCGTATTTATTCTGAAGGGCCCACCCCAGAACAGGCCGAGACGTTTGCCCAACAGATTATGGCTGACATTGAAACAATTATTGGTTAGAATCGCTCTTTGAACGGTTTCCATGAGTGTTTCGGTTCAAAATGGTTCCACAACAACGATGATATGGTACGGATGAGTTCCGATGCTTCGTTGTCATGAGTCCACCGTTGATCGGTGTTGTTCTTGGTCATAATGCTGAATACGTAATCTCCGCTTGGTGCATTCACCAGTACCACTTCCGAACGGGATGCATTGACCATGCCCTGTTTAGAGGCCGAGGCGACGGTACCGGGGATTTGAGATAAGGCACCTTCGTCATAGTAGATATTGGTCATCAATCGGTACATGCGATCGCTCGCTGTTTGACTGACTATTTCCCCTAGGCGTATTTTAGTCAGTAGCATTGCAATCTCCCTGGGGGTAGTCTGTCCCCAGCCGTATGCCCTACGGGCGTCCTCGCGGCCAGGGGTGCGCGAGTTTACCCGCGTATGGACAAATCCATACCGATCCATCAATGCATTGATGGTTTGGCCTCCGCCCGCCAGATGTTGGCACCATAGCGCGGTCACGTTGTCGCTGTAGGTAATCATCAACGATGCGAGCACGCTGACGTCGGTCTTGGCACTATCTTTATAAAACTGCATTAGTCCGGAGCCGCCGTAATAGAGGGTATCGCTGTATAGCAGTTCCTGCCGGTAATCGAGTTCCTTTTTCCAGATTTTATCAAACAGTCCAACCAAAATGGGTACTTTGATGATGCTGGCCGTCGGAAACACCGTGTCAGCATGGATGGCAGCCTCTTTCCCCGTCTTTAGGTGGCGGACGAAAATTCCCACGTCTCCGCGGAAATTTTTTGCCGCATCTTCAAGTGCTCGTTGAAGTTTGACGTCCGTCCGTAATTTCTGGGCGTAACATTTACTGTAACTGCCTACGTTTAATAGTGCAATAACGATAAGAAAGCCAATCAAGTTTTTTAGAGTCATTCGAAATTTTCTAAACGATTATGTTCGGATAAAGGTAATTCTTTTCTGGGAAACAGGGTATTTTGTATCTTGCCGTTTTTGTAAAAGCAAGTGTTATGAATGGCAGTATTTATGTGTCTTCGGAAACGGCCAGGCTGAGGAGCGTGCTGATACACAGCCCGGACAGCGGATTGGGTAAAGTGGTGCCTTCAAAAGCCCAGGACTGGCTCTTTGAAGATATTGTACATCTGGATACTATCAGAAAGGAAGAATACGACTACTACATTAAGTTACTGCTGTATTTCCTTGATGAAGGCAAGATAAGGGGCCGTCTGGCTACCATTGACGCCCCCGAAAACGACCGCGGGTTCTATAAGCCGGATCATCCGGATTTTCACCGATCGGACAAGGTGATAGAGTTACAGGTTCTGCTTACCGATATACTGCAAAACGAAGCCATCAAAAGTCAGTTGGTCGCATCGGTTTGCGCCATCGAAGCCTGCAGTTATGAAATCCAGCGCGAACTAATGGGATACCCGGCTGATGCGCTGGCCCGCGTGTTCTTTAGCGGTACATATAACGAAACGGAGCTGATTTTTCCTCCCATTCCTAATTTTATTTTCACAAGGGATATCGGTATCGTCATCAATGATCACATCCTGCTCAACAAGCCACAGAAGGAAGCCCGTAAACGAGAGGCACTTATTGCGAAATATATTTTCTTCCACCACCCCGTATTTTCGGCTTATCGGGATAATATCATTGAGCTTACGGACACACAACACCATTTCCTGCTGCCCAATGACGCCGAAGCGGAGCGCGTGACGCTCGAAGGCGGCGATGTGATGGTCGTATGCCACAACCACGTTTTAATCGGGATAAGCGAGCGCACAAGCCGGGAGGCGGCGGCGCAGACAGTCAAACGGCTTTTCGAAAAAAATGTCGTAAATAAAGCCACCTTGGTGAAGATTCCCCATAAACGCGATTATATGCACATCGACACACTTTTCACGCAGATCAAAAGGGACACTTGGGTGTTGCTGGGTGAGTTTTCCAATGCGCGCATGAAAGGATTGCAGTCGGATGAACTGCATCGTGCACTGCGATTACAGAACCGTCAGGCAGACGGACTGGAAATCCTGCAATTCGAAAAAGGAAACTTGGCAAGGCCGCGCACATTTTATTCGCTGGAGGAATTGCTCGTCGATGTCAGTGTGCAGGACTTGGGATGTCCGAGGCATAGTGTCAGGATTATTTATTCAGGTAACGGCGAGTTTCCATACGATGTCCGCGAGCAGTGGACGGACAGCTGCAACTTGTTAGCTGTTAAAGAAGGGGTAGTGTTGGGCTATGACAGGAACGATCGTACGGCAGCCGCATTTCGGGACGCGGGATTTAGTGTGATAGGGGTACAGCAATTGTTGGCCGATCTCGAAAGCGGCCGCACGGATACCGACCGGTTAACCGATACCCTGGTGCTGATGCCTTCGGCAGAGTTATCACGGGCAAGGGGCGGCTTCCATTGCATGAGTATGCCGCTGTTGAGAGATCGCTGAACTTCTAATGATACCAAAATGGAGATGACCTTACTGATGATTCGTCCGGCACGGTTCGGGTTCAACGCACAGACAGCCGTGAACAATGCGTTTCAGCTGGATAAAGGAGAGGATGCCGCCCGGATACAGCGGCGGGCAGTGGAAGAATTCGACACCTTCGTAGCATTACTCCGCGGACATGGCATTGACACACTCGTTGTGCAGGACACTGAAGAGCCCCATACACCGGATAGCGTTTTCCCGAACAACTGGATTTCATTCCACGGAGACGGTACGGCGGTGCTGTATCCGATGTTTGCTGAAAACAGGCGGCTGGAACGTAAGCAAGCGGTATTTGACAAGATACATAAGCGCTTTTATGTCCGTAAAATAGTCGACTATACTGCTGAAGAAGTACGGGGGAAATACCTTGAGGGCACGGGCAGCATGGTGTTAGATCGAAAGAACCGCTTGGCCTATGCTTGCCGGTCACCGCGCACGGACCAGGCGCTGCTGGCCCGGTTTTGCAAAGATTTGGGATTCCATGCAATAGCGTTTGATGCATATGATCAGAACGGTACCGCCATTTACCATACCAATGTTATGATGTCCATTGCTGATCGTTATGCCATTGTGTGTCTTGATGCTATTTCGAAAGCGGATCGCGGGGATGTCGTCAACGCTATTGAAAATTCAGGAAAAATCATTATAGCCATCACCCAGGACCAATTGAAGCAATTTGCCGGTAATGTGCTGCAGGTAACCAATACGCGCGGAGAACGCTACTTGGTTATGTCATCCAGCGCTTATCAGGCATTTGATACGCAGCAGAAAGCGATTCTGGAATCCTACAATCCCCTCATCCATGCGCGGTTAAACACCATCGAACAATGCGGAGGTGGCAGTGCGCGTTGTATGTTGGCTGAGATTTTTCTGCCGCTTAGGCATGAATCCATTTGAAGCTGTAGCTTTTTTCGGGTATGCTCATGCGATCAGCCAGGCGAAGTAAGCGGTCCGGCAGCCGCATGAGGTAATCCCGCGCCCGCTCACCGGCTTCGTTGAGTTCCCGGATGGATTCCACTTTCCATTCCCGTAACAGCTCTTTCAGGATATCTACATAATCAACGGCGGTATACACACCCATGCGCTGAGCCGCATCGGAAAAGTGGGCAAAAGCTTCGCCCTGCGGCTGCCCTGACTCACGAAGCATGTGTGCAGGCATAACAATTTTCTTGCGCATCATGTCTTCGAAAGCGAGCATGACCTCACTGGCATCCACCTCCATGGCCTTGCTGATGAATGACATGTATGCTTTGGCATGCCGCGCCTCATCGGACGCGATGACGCCGCACATTTTTGCTAACAGCTTATCGCCGTCCTTTTTGGCAAGTGCCGCCACACGCCTGTGGGATATGTTGGTTGCCAACTCCTGGAACGAAGTGTAAATAAAATTTCGATAAGGATCATTCCCGGTACCGATTTCTATGCCGTCTTGCAATAAATACTGGGTTGAAATCTCCATTTCACGCATGTTCACCCGACCGGAAAGATACAGGTATTTGTTGAGCAGGTCGCCATGGCGGTTTTCTTCAGCGGTCCATGCACGCACCCATTTCATCCACCCCCCTTGCTGGTTTTTGTCAACATCCTCCACCATGGAGAGCCATGATTCGTACGTCGGCAGGGCTTCTTCGGTGATGGTGTCACCAATCAGCACGGCGACCAAATCATAGGATAATTCCCGTGCGCTTTCCTGTAATTCCTTGACTTCGTTAAAAAACGTGTCGCGTGAGGCGTCCGGAAGCAGGTCGGCAGGCTGCCACATTTCTTCCACCGGCTTCAGGTATTCGCTCATTTCATTCAGCATGAAGGGCTCCAGGTAAGCCATTACTTCTTTACGTGATCCTTCGGGTATCTGTTGGTTTATCGCTTGCATATTTCCTACAAAGGTAATCAAATGCCCCGACAATATTTTTTTAACAATCGATATATATTCAAAATATGACAAGAATCATATTTTTTTTCCGTGTAATTTTGGGCGTATGCGGCCGATATACTAACACGTCGCAGGTGATTTGGTTTAAAAAAAAGCTGGTTTACTAATGGGAAAATTCAATGTCCGCGTCTACGGAATATTAATCAATGGTGATAACAATGTATTAATCAGCGATGAACGCGAATACGGGATGGAGTTCAGCAAATTTCCCGGTGGCGGACTAGAGTACGGAGAAGGATTGGGGGATGGGTTGAAGCGCGAATTTAAGGAAGAGTGCGGGATTGATATCGATATCCTCCGCCATATCCATACAACTGACGTATTCGTAAAATCAGCGTTCAACGATAGTCAGGTTATCGGTGTATATTATCTGGTAAAAAGCACGCAGCACCTTGATTGCCGCATGGGCAGCCGGCGTTTTGATTTTGAAGACGGAAAGGAACCAGACCAAGTGTTCCGTTGGGTTCCGGTAAGCAACCTGGATATACAGGATTTGACTTTTGAAATAGATCGTATGGCTTGGCGGGTTTTTGTAGCATCTTCAGAAGGCCGCCCACGGATGTGAATTGAAGATCACCTTTACGGTTTTGAAAAGTCAAAGACTTCATTCATGGAAACCTTTAATGCCTGCGCTATCTGATAGACAATGAATGAAGAAGGATTCACCCTTCCGTTTTCGATTCTGCCTAGGGCTTGGTAGTCTTTGTCAATAAGAGCACCTAATTCTGGTTGTGTTAACTTACGTTCCTCACGGAGCGACTTTATGCGTTTTCCAAGATTTCTCTTAAACTTCTCCAAGTCTTCGTCCATTCAGACCAAAAAAAGAATAATTTTAAAAAACAAACCAAACAAATTTGTTTGGTTTGTTTTTTGTCTTATATTTGTTATAAGTAACGTAGTTGTTTGATTTCACAACCAGTTGTTAATCCTAATTGAAAAAATGTCTACGACTTACGTTTTCATCGATCAGAACAGGCCGGTAAAGGCGCTTGAAAAGGTTGCTCCTCCGCCAGAATGATTTCAGCTAGTACACTGAGCTCAATAGCGGGTTGGTAAATCTGCTGTTAACAGCGAGAGTGGCTAAAACAATTAACCTTCTAAATTAAAATTAACCATTTTTTGCCCTATTAAAATTACCTAATTATGACAACAAACAGACCATCTTTTCGCCGGGGCATGCACCCCCGGCCACTGGCCAGCTTCCAGAGACAGCCATCAATGACCAGTACCTAACCATCTCTATTGAAGTACTTGGGCTCGGTTGAGTTTTTTAACCGGGTTGAGTAGGCGATCAAACGGATTGCTTGTAGTTTATATTGCTTAAATGTTTTAGTTACGCTATCGTGCGTAACGTTGGCACATTCATTTTTTTAACCATTAAAAATTATGAGAATTATTGGAATTCTATTCTTATTGTTATTCCATGGTGTGTGTATGGCCCAAACGAAACGTGTTTCGGGTGTTGTGAAGGACGCTGCTGCAGGGACTGTGCTAGGTGGTGTAAGCCTGACCGTGCAGGGAAAGGCCGGCACTGTCCAGACCGACGCCAATGGAGAATTTTCTGTCGAGGCAGCTGTCGGCGACACCCTTATTTTCTCATTCGTCGGCAAACTGCCGGTACATGAGGCCGTAGGGGCTCGGAACGTGTTGGAAATTCTGATGTATGACGATGAGAGCCAGTTGGATGAGGTGACGGTGGTAGCGTTCGGCACACAAAAGAAGACGAGCGTCGTGGGATCGATTACCACGGTAAAGGCATCCGATCTGAGGATACCGTCTGCTAATTTAACCAGTTCGTTTGCAGGCCGGATACCGGGAATGATATCTTTTCAGACAACGGGCGAGCCGGGGGCTGATAACGCACAGTTCTTTATCCGGGGCGTTACCACGTTTGGTTACCAAACGTCGCCGCTTATTTTGATTGACGGTTTTGAAGCTTCTACCGATGCGCTTGCGCGGCTACGGCCTGATGATATTGAGAGTTTCTCGATTTTGAAAGATGCGTCGGCCACGGTGCTCTATGGTGCCCGCGGTGCAAACGGTATCATCATGGTGACCACCAAATCCGGGCGTGAAGGTCCGGTTCAGGTTTTTGCACGGGTAGATTACAATTTGTCCATGCCGGTACAGATGACCAAATTAGTTGATGGTATAGAATATATGCGCCTCTATAACGAGGCTCGTACAACCCGGGATCCCGTATTGGGTCCGTTTTATAGCGAACAAAAGATTCAATCTACCATGCGAGGAGTAGACCCGATGCTCTACCCCAATGTCGACTGGCAGGAGACGCTGTTCAACAATTCGACCAACAACTACAGGTCAAACGTGAGTCTTTCGGGAGGTGGACAGGTGGCCAACTACTATGTTTCGGCCGGTTGGGAGAAAGAAACCGGACTTTTAAAGGTTGATCAACGCAACAATTTCAATAATAATATAGATATCAACAGAGCCTTTATCCGTTCTAATGTTATTTTCAAGCTCACGCCTACCACCACGCTGGATACCCGGATTCAGGGACAGTTCGAACGTTATACTGGCCCTTACGTATCCGCCACAGATATCTTCAATGAGGTCATGTACAGTAATCCCGTGGATTTCCCTGCAGTTTACCAGCCTGATGCGGCCAATCAATTCGTTAAACATACACTGTTCGGTAATGCCTGGGTTCAAGGAGCGCTGAAGCCAAATCCCTACGCCACCATGGTGAGAGGGTATGAAGACCGCAACGATAGCCGGCTCACAACACAGGCGACGTTGATGCAGGATTTGAAATTCATTACCGAAGGGTTGAAGTTCCAGGGACGGATATCTGCTAATATCTGGAGTCGGTATTCCAGCAGAAGAACTTATAATCCCTTCTTCTATTCTTTGGAAAGCTATAATCAGGTGACGGGCGATTATACACTTTATGCATTGAATCCCAACACGGGGTCGGCTTTTCTTGGTGACGTTATCCCAGGACGTAACGCCGATGGCCACTATTATTTTGAAGCTCGTTTCAACTGGGACCGTATGTTCGGAAAGCATACCGTGGGCTTGATGACAGTGGGGATGATGGAGGAAAAGTTGCTCACCGACGGTAACAGTACATCAATTTACGAAACGTTGCCGGAGCGGAACATGGGAAACTCCGGGCGGTTCACTTACGATTTTGATAACCGGTATTTTCTGGAGTTTGCCTATGGCTATAACGGTTCGGAGAAATTTGACGGATCCAAACGATACGGTTTCTTCCCGTCCATAGGCGGTGGCTGGATGGTTTCCAATGAGTCGTTCTTTGAGCCGCTCAGCAACCTTTTCAGTACGTTGAAGCTTCGCGCAACTTGGGGGCTGGTCGGTAACGACGCGATTGCCAGTCGGGCTGGTCGTTTCTTTTATTTGTCGGATATCGGCCTCACGGGGGGCACCAATACCACAACGAACGGATATCGATGGGGCACTAATTTCATGAATGCTTACAGTGGATATTACATTAACCGGTATGCCAATTCCGACATTACCTGGGAGGTTTCCGAGAAAATCAATTTGGGATTGGAATTCGGTTTGTTTAACGAAGCGCTTCAGATTCAGGGCGATTTTTTCAGGGATATCCGGAGCAATATTTACATGGTTCGCCAGAATTTTCCTGCCACGGCTGGTTTGGAAGCGAGCATCAGCGGAAATGTGGGCAAGGCGGCATCCCAGGGTTTTGATGGTTCTATCAGTTACCAACATTTCTTCAATAATGAATTTTGGTTAAACGGGCGGGCTAATTTCACCTATGCGACTAACGAATACCTTGAACTCGACGAGCGGGATTACCCAGACAGGTACCTGAGCCAACTGGGGCATAATATCAACCAGCAATGGGGATTGGTCGCTGAGCGCCTGTTTGTGGACGAAGCTGAAATCGCCAATTCACCTTTACAGGATTTCGGAGAATACATGGCTGGCGATATTAAATACAAGGATATCAATGGCGATGGTATTATCAATGCTAATGACCGCGTGCCCTTAGGCTTCCCCACTGTGCCGGAAGTCCAGTATGGCTTTGGTCTATCAGCAGGTATAAAGCGATTTGATTTCTCGTTTTTCTTCCAGGGCAATAGCCGAGTATCATTTTTTATCAATCCCGGAGTGGGCGGGGGGGGCGAGGGGGATGAAGGCATTGCGCCGTTTGTTCTTCGCCGCAATGCGCTGGCTGTTGTGGCAAGGGACTATTGGACAGAAACTAATCCCAATGTGCATGCGTTTTGGCCAAGACTGTCCACAGATCCCATTACCAATAACCTTCAGCAGTCGTCTTGGTGGCTCCGTGATGGGTCGTTCATGCGGCTGAAGCAGGTGGAAATCGGCTACAGTCCCAAAGGTTTGAAACGTATCGGGCTGGGTGAGGGTACGCGTATCTACTTGATCGCTGAGAACCCATTGGTGTTCAGTAGGTTCAAATTGTGGGATCCGGAGATGGGGAGGCGTGGACTACGCTATCCGCCGAACAAAAGGTTTAATATAGGAATGCAGGTGTCGCTTTAATCATGAAAATACAAATGAAGACGTTATTGAAAGTTGGACTATTGGTGTGTGCGGCTTTGGTGTCGCAGTCATGCACGAAATTCCTTGATGTCGTACCAGACAACACCATGACCCTGGAAGATCTTTTTGATACCCGGGAAACGGCCTATGAGGCTTTGGCTAGGGTCTATAATTACATTCCTAGGGACGACAATACCCACTCGACAACCTGGACGCTGGGCGATGAATGGGTTGGCCGGTTGGATCTCAACAATACCGTAGGAAACTTAAGGGCTATTCGGATCATGCGGGGGTTACAGAGCGCTACGAGCCCGCAACTGGGGGCTTGGTCGGGTACCCAGGGAACTAAAAGCTTATATGAGGGGATTCGCCAGTGTGATGTTTTTTTGCAAAATATTCACCTGGTACGCGATATGGGTGACGGTGAGAAAGCGGAGTGGACTGCTCAGGTCAAGTTCCTGAAAGGGTACTACGCGTTTTTATTGGTACAGCGATACGGCCCTATCGTGTTGCCCAGGGAAATGGTTACGCCGGAAGCCACGCGTGAACAACTGTTTTTACCACGGTCCAAGGTCGAGGAATGTTTTGCGTATATTCTGGCGCTCATGGACGAAGCTATCCCCAGCCTCACCGAGCGGACCACTGAAAATAATATGGGACAAATCGATCAGGTGGTAGCGAAGGCGATAAAAGCTCGGGTGCTGTTCTTTAGGGCGAGCCCGTTCTTCAACGGTAATCGGGAATACTTCGGTGATTTCCTAGACCGCGATGGTCAACCGTTCTTTCCGTTGGATTATGACAACGAAAAATGGAAACAAGCCCTTGATGCGATTAATGAAGCCATCATCCTATGCGAGCAGAATGGGTTGGGCATTTACCATTTCGAGCGGGAGCCGTTCATCTATGATCGCCAAGCGTTTGAAGAAAATGGCGAGAATATGCGTACATTGTATGATTTGCGCATGCTTATCTGCGACCCTTGGAATAGGGAGTTGGTATGGGGGTATTCAAACCATGATTTCTATAATCAGGGGGAACTTGCTCATTCCACCAATATCCGGCTGCCGGCGGGATATGGCGACGGGGTGATTAATACGGCGGCTTATTCTTGGCAATGGATGGCCGCTACTTACCGTATGGCGGAGCGTTATTATACGCGTAACGGCTTGCCCATTGACGAAGACTTGACGTTCAACATGAATACCATGCATGAACTTACCCGGACACCGGGAGTGCTTGACCCTGAATATAAAGCAATGAACGGTATTATGCAACCAGGGGCAGAGACCATCAACTTATACTTGAACCGCGAACCACGGTTCTACGCCAACTTGGGAATCACTGGGGGGTATTGGAGAGCTCATACCGTGAGGATTAACACGATGATGTATGCTGGTGCCGACGGCGGATACAATTCTTCCACGCATGCCACAGACTTCCTGTCTACCGGTATAGGCATACAGAAACTTGTACACCCCGAGTCTCAATCCAACGCTTGGCAACGGGTGATACGGTTTCCATACCCCTTGATGCGCATGGCTGATCTTTATTTGATGAAGGCCGAAGCGCTTAATGAGTACAATGCCGCGCCGACACAGGAAGTATATAACGCGGTTAATTTGGTGCGTGAGCGGGCAGGCATACCGAATGTAGAAGTGGTTTGGTCAGATCCGAGTTTGGCACGGACCGTCAATAAACACCTAACCAAAGAAGGTATGCGTGATATCATTCTTGACGAACGTGCTGTTGAGTTTGCCTTTGAAGGCCAACATTTCTGGGATATGTGGAGGCATAAACGGGCTGTTGCTGAGTTTTCATCTCCGGTTTGGGGATGGACGCATACCGGCACCACGGGTGAGACGTTTTTTGTGTTGGAAGTGAAGCAAGCGAGGCGTTTTACGATAACCGATTACCTGTGGCCCATTGATTTGAATGAACTGAATACTAACGGAAACCTGATACAAAACCCAGGATGGTAATCCCACAATTAATAGGAAAGTTATGAACATAAGGAAATATATTGCAATGGGAGCGGCTTTGCTGCTTATCGTTGGAGCCTGCAAGGAGGAAAACCGATACGCAAGCCATGTGTCCGATGGGGTTGCTCCAGGCAAGATTACCATAGTAGACCATAAGCCATTATACGGGGGCGCACGGTTTTTTTATGATTTGCCGGCAGATGAAGATTTGCTTCAGGTAGAGGCTGTCTATACCGCCAAAAATGGGAAGTCCTATACCTTTTCGGCCTCCTATTTTGTTGACTCGTTGGATGTGTACGGATTCGGAAGTACTGATCCGCATGAAGTTAAATTGTATGCGGTAGATCGTTCTGGAAATCGATCCGAGGCGGTTACCGTGTCAGTAACACCCTTGGAACCTGCCTTCAGCCGAGTTGCTTCGTCTATAGAGGTGAAGCCTGGATTCAGTTCATTCTTCCTGGATTGGATCAATGAATTGCAGCAAAACGTGAATGTGTATGTCGACTATAGTTTTACACTCAATGGGCAACACCGGGAGTTGACGACTGTGTTTTCGTCCAACTTGGCTGAAGACCGAAGGTTTATCAATGATCTCTTCCTTTCACCTCAGGATGAAGTACGTATACGCGTACGGGTAGAGGATAGATTTGGTAACATTACCGAACCTATAGATATGGGCGCGATTACCTTGTATGAAGATATCGAAATTCCGAAGGGCAACTGGACATTGCCCAATGCCAATGACAGTATAGGGGGGGTGCCCATGTGTTTCGGGGACGGCTTGGAGGGGCGGTCCGCAAAGGTAATCGACGGAATCATCGACCGCGGGGACAACCTTAACTTCATGCATACCCATAGCCGCGGCCGTACCGGGCGGACAGCCGACGGCAATATGCCATGGAATTTTATCATTGACTTGGGCGATTATTATGAACTGAGCCGTATCGTTACGGTGCAACGGCATTCGGGGGGCTTAGCCAATATCAATCGGGGGCAATATTATCAGTCGGAAAACGTGGGGATGTATAATATGTATGTATGGGATGACGATACAGATCAATGGGTATTTATCTCACAACATAAAATACCGGTGCCCGTAGGGCTCAGTGAGTTGGAATTTGTACAGGCTGGCGAAGCTGGAGACGAGGCTTACATGTATCCCAACGACCCGCAGTATACTAAGCCCACACGTTGGTTCAGGTATGAGGCAATTAAAAGTTTCAACGGAAATTATACACTCGAAGACGCGAACTGTCTCTCAGAAATTACCTTATTTGGTCGTAAAGCCAACCGATAGTTTGTTTCGATAAAAAACAGCAGACATGTTAAACAGAATATTATTTTTCCTTATGCTGGCAGCCTCATTATTGGGCGCTTGTGACGGCATGTACGATAGCTTGGAAAATTATTCAGGTGAAATCGTCTACCCCGCTAAATATGACACGATTGTGGGGCATATCGGCTATGAACGGGTCGAGATTGATTTAATGAAGGCGGGCCGTATTCCGAGTCGCCAAATCAATTTGGGAAAGGCAAGAAAAACGGTAATTGAATATGATGGAGAAGTAGTTGTTATCGACTCGTTGGTGTCTTGGGTCAACATCACAGCGCTTACCCAGCCCAAGTTGTATCGTTTCCGGATTTATACCATAGACGAATTCGAGAATAAGTCGGTGCCCCAAGAGATCGCGCTTATTCCTTATACGTCAGTTGACGTGGGGGGATTGGCCATCAATGCTCCCCGAGTGCTGGCTTCGCAGAATGCGGCTGTGGTCGATTGGCCCAACGGGCTTTCGTCCGTATTGCTTGATTATAAAAGTCTGTCGTTCAAGTACACCGATAAAGACGGGGTGGAGCAGGGCGGCGATCGAAAGCAAGATTCGCGCTTCTTTATTGGCAATTTGCAACCAGGGGAAACCACTACGGTGGAAATAACCTATAATGTCGTACCCAAGGTAAATAATGTACCCATTCTTGACACCATTCCATTGGTCAAAGAACTGGTTATTAATATGCCTACGGGAAGTACACCTTTTGCACCTTCCGAACGTACTATTTTGGAAACTAATGGGGTTAGTCAGTTTACGGCCGACGGCGTTTCGCCGTTTACGAAACTGGTATATCCGGTCCATGCGAACTCGTTGCAAGACATTTTCTATTTTCCGAATCTAAGGGAAATTGATCTTACCGGTGGCGATATATTCCAGATGACAACGCTGAGGTATGACCGCAACGGCGTGCAGACCACTGTGGGCGGCGGTACGCTCGTTCCCTTTGCACGGAAGGTATCAGATATACCCTCGGCTAATGTGCAGCCACTCAAAGATCTGCTGGAGGCCGGTATCCTTGAAAAGGTTCGTTATATACCGAATTCAATGGGGCTGGACGCCCTGTTGGCGCCGTATGTAGAAAGCGGCGTAGTCGAACTGGTGAGCTCGCCGGAAGAGGCGATTATTCCGATGAAGTTCTTTGTGGATGGTAGGGTACAGGCTCAGGCTTGGTGGATGGATATTACCAATCCTGCAACGGACGCACCGGCAGGTACGGATTTGCAAAACGTGTTTAAGACGACATTGCGGGACCGAAGTGCTTCATTTGTTTTCGCGCTGCCACGCGAATATCAGTTTAACGTACGAGAATACAAGTATTTGAAATTTAAAGTGTATGCGCCTGCTAAAAGCTCCTTTCAAGGGGTTTATGCGCCTTATCAGCGGCTCTGGCCCCGCTTCATGAACTACATGTGGGCATTCCCCCAGCACAGTGATTTCGGGCAGGAATACTGGGCGCCTGACGCAAATAATTTCAGAATTGCTGATTCGGATCTGCAAAAATGGGTTGACGTGACTGTAGACTTGTCAAACGCGTTGAACCGGCATAACCGGGTCATCGTAATAAACGTGGGCGGCGAGCCTTCGCTTACGTTCGCCCCTGCTGTTGATATTACCTATTATTTTGCTAACTTTAGGTTCACTAAAGAATAATAAGCTGAACAGATCTTTTCAAATCAGCCGTTCCCGTTAAATCGAGGAATGGCTGATTTGTTTATCAGCGCTCCGCCTCGATGCTTGAAAGGAGCATATCAAAATACTTTTCGAATGCTATATGTGCAATCCCTTTAGCCCCTGCATCGGCGCCTAATCTGGAAAGCTCCACACGGGCGATATCCCGTAAAGGAGTCATGCAATAGGTATTGATGGCCTGCTGGATAGGTATGGTGATGTATTGGTTGGCTTCGGCGATTTTCCCTCCCAAAATAATCAGTTCGGGGTTGAACAGCTGGATAAGCGTGGCAATACCTTTGCCCAGTCTCTCGCCGATCGAGGCAAGTATGCTGATCGCATATTGGTCGCCTTTGTTCGCGGCATTAATAACAATCTGAGGCGCGATATTCTCAATCTCTTGTTCCGGCAGCGTGTTCAGCAGGGAATCTTGTCCGGATAAAATCCCTTCCCTTGCCATGTTAGCCAGGGCGACTCCGGAAGCAACGGTTTCCAGACAGCCCTTTTTTCCGCAATAACAAAGGATACCGTCTTCCACGAAGGGCATGTGCCCCATTTCGCCCGAAAAACCAGCTGCGCCGTTTCTTACGCGGCCATCCATAATAATCCCCAAGCCGATACCCCAGTCCATTAGGATGACCAGCACGTCCTTTCGGCCCTGTGCTAAGCCAAACTTAAGTTCGGCCATCGCCGCGCTTTTAACATCGTTGACGATGAAAGCAGGTTTGCCCAATTGGTTGGAGATGTACTCCCGGAGCGGCAATTGCTTTTCGTCCGACATATAGGTGTGGTTTCGACCGTCTTTATAACTGATAAGGCCAGGCATACTGATGCCGATAGCGAGAATTGCTTTTTCCGGAACGTCCGAATCGTCCATGAATTCGGTTAATAGTCGCACTAGCTGAATGGCCGACGACCAGTCCTGCGTCAGGGTAAAGGGGATTGAAACTGACCGAAGAAATGTGTTGGTGTTGTCAACAAGCGTCATCTTCACCCTGAATAGCTCCACTTCTGCACACAGGATATAAAACGTGTTAGGTTTTATTTTGTTCAAAACCGGCTTTCTTCCGCCGATGGAGTTTCCTTTCTCATTCTGTTCAATGATGCCCACTTGGGCCAGCGAACTGATAAGTTCCAACGTTTTGGGAGCACTTATCCTTAAATGCTTGCATATCGCCGCGTTAGTCATTCCATTGCCGGCAATCAAGGCCTTAACCAATTTCAATTTAAATCCATGGTTCTTCTTCTCGATTTTCGACTTGTTTTCCAAGTGACTATTACTTAAAAACAATGGGGACATAGTGATATATAATTAGCCTTCAAAAGTAAGTTTATTATTTTATTACAGGGTATAGTTTTGTTACATATTTGCAAAAAGAATTAATCTTTTGAAAAAAAATAAGAAAAGTTTTACGTTATTCGGATGAAATAATAAATTTGTGACCAGACCGATTTGGAAATCAATAACCATGAAGAAAGAAAACTCATCCCGTCGGGAATTTATCAAAAAATCATTGATTGGGGCGGCGGCATTCAGCATCGTTCCGCGTTTCGTATTAGGCGGCCCGGGATACTTGGCGCCGAGCGATCACCTTACCAAGGGTGTCATCGGTGTCGGGGCTATGGGCCGCGGACACTTTGGCTATGCAGGCACTAAAACTGTAGCCATCTGTGACGTAGATACTCGTCACCTTAAACTGGCTATGCAGCGGTTGAGTGATCCCGGCGTGAAACAGTTTGCGGATTTCCGGGAACTGATCCAGTTACCGGAGGTGGATATCGTTCATATTGCTACACCTCCGCACTGGCATGGTATCATGGCAGCCGAAGCTGCCCGCATGGGAAAGGATATTTGGTGTGAAAAACCCATGACAAGGACCATCGGTGAAGGGAAACGGGTCGTGGAAGCCGTTAGACAGCATGGAAATATCTTCCGGCTGAATACGTGGTTCCGCTTCGATGCGAACTTTTACGGGATGAATGTGCCAGTGAAAAAGATAAAAAAGTTGGTTGATTCCGGTATGCTGGGATGGCCGTTGAAAGTCACCATCAGTAAACATACGGGATTTGACTGGAAGTTTTATTGGGTGGGGCGTGAAAACCTGCCGGTGGAACAGGTGCCTAAAGAGCTGGATTATGAAATGTGGCTTGGGCCAGCCCCGTTTAAACCTTACAGCACTCATCGCGTACATACGACATTCCGCGGGTATTGGGATTACGATGGCGGCGGGTTAGGCGATATGGGCCAGCATTATATTGATCCGGTTCAGTATTTTTTGAACAAGGACAATGAAAGTCCCGTTTCTGTAGAGGTCGATGCGCCGCAGCAGCACAGTGACGCAGTCGGAACATGGCGCCGAGTTACCTATACTTATGCCGACGGTTGCCAGATTATCCTCGATGGGGAGGGTAAGGACGTAGGAAGGCCGTATATTGAAGGACCCAACGGCAATCTGTACCGCGGGTTTAAATCTGACATACCGGATATGGAACGGAAGCTAGCCGCTTTCCCTGATCCGGAACCGCAGATGACGGATTTCGTCGAAGCAGTTAAGAACCGTCGAAAGTTTGCGCTTAACGAGGAAAACGGGCACCGCTCATGTACCATTGTAAATATGGGATTGATAGCCTTGCGCCTGGGGCGGTCGCTTAAATTTGATCCCGAGCGCCAGGTTTTCATCGATGATGAAGCAGCAAACCGGTTAATCGATCAGCCCATGCGTGGCCCTTGGTCCATATAAATTTGATAACATAAGTTCAAAAGAATCCATGAAGAGATCCATCATATATGCGCTTACAGCGTTTTTAATAGTGCCGGTGACGGTGTATGCCCAGCAAGGCGATAACCGTACCACAACGACCAAGATAGCCGATTTGCTTGCTCTACAGCCCGCGGAAACCACAGAACGTTTCCATGACGCCATGCAACAGCTCGAACGGTTTTCTGCCGCTGAAATCTCCGCATTACTTCAGCAGTTAACCCCTCCGGGTACCGATGGCAACACGGGGGCGGTTTATGCGGCGAATAGTTATAGTTATCATGTGCTGAGCCCGGGTAAGACGCTTCAACGGGCAGCATTCATCGAGGGTGCGTTGGACGCGCTGGAAGTGGTAACAGACAAGGATGTAAAGGGGTTTATCATTCAGTTGCTTCAGAATGCAGGCGACAATTCAGCGATTAATACGTTAAGCGCGTATCTCTATGATACCTATTTAAGCGAAAAAGCTGCACGTGCCCTTGCACGTATTGGTTCCGATGAGGCCGGATCTGCGTTATTGAAGGCATTGCCAGAGGCAACAGGAATTGCCGAAATCAATATCATCAATGCACTTGGTTTCATCGGTTACCAACCAGCAGAGGCCGCTATATTACAAAAGGCGAACACAACGGATCAGAACCTGCGCCGGGTTGTTATATACGCTCTTTCGGAAATTGGGGGAACGGCTTCCGCGGCGGTATTGGAACAAGCGGCGAGTGCCTCGGGTTATGCGTATGACCCGACAGGCGCCACAGGGGCGTATGTTCATTATATCGGCAGGCTGGCGGAAAACGGCCATGTTGCTGCGGCTCGTAAAGGTGCCGCAAGGCTTTTCAATGCTGCCAGCACCGCCAATCAGACACAGACACGAATTGCAGCGCTGGATGCCCTTACCGCGATTAACGAAGAACGGCAGGTAAAGGCACTGGTAAAAGCAGCAAAGGATGGCAATGGCGTATATCGGAATGCCGCACTAATGTTGCTGACACCTTATATCGACGGACGTGTATCCTCGCGTCTGACCAGGGGATTGGCTAAGGCCGACAGCAGGGTTCAAGTGGATATCCTGCATTACCTGGGTAGCTGCAACCAGGTTTCCGCGCTTCCTGAGGTTAAGAAGGCATTAAATGCAGATGATGCCGCGGTTCGTCTCGCTGCCGTTGAAGCCTATAACAAATTGGCCGGCGATGCAGCCGCCCAAGTGCTGCTCGACCGGCTTGCTGCAAGTGACGAAGATACGCAGGAGGCTATCAAAACACTGTTGTTGACTTCAGAAAACAAGGAGCTTCCGGTTTTGGTTACTCATACACTGGCTGAGGCTAAGGATCCAAAGATTCAGGTATTGTTGCTTGACGTGCTTGCACAGCGTGAAGCCGCAGAGAGTATGCCGGTTATCCTAAGCTTGATCCAAGGAAATGCGTCAGCCGAAACCAAGACGGCCGCTTATCATGCGCTGCCCCGCGTGGCCCGCCCGACAGATCTGGATAAACTGTTGGAACTTTTGCTCTCCGGGGGCAATGAACATAATAAAAAGGTGCAGGAAGCTTTAGTGTCGTCGGTCACTCGGAGTGCCGACAAAGGGGCATATACCCAACGTATCATTGACCGCTTGAATGCCGCGGATGGTTCTCAGAAATCCCGTTTCTTCCCTGTGCTATCCGGAATAGGCGGCGACACGGCGCTGGCGGTGGTATCCGGTTTTACCGAACACCGTTCGGATTCAGCGTTGTATGGTGCTGCGGTTTCTGCTTTGGCGAATTGGACAGACGCTGCGGCGTTGCCCCGGTTAGTTGAGTTAAGTCGGGAAAAAACGCTGGGTGCGAATAGGTTAGATCAAGTGATTAAAGGATTAGTGCAGAAAATAGGCATGGCCAACGTGCCGGCTGAACAGAAAGTATTGCACCTTCGTGATGCATTCGAGGTATCCAGGACGGTCGACCAAAAAAGAGCGATTTTAAAGGCATTGGAAGCTTACAAAACGTATAATGCATTGATGTTTGCCGGCCGGTTTTTGGACGATGAACAACTTAAGTCGACAGCCGCGAACACGGTGATGAATATTGCGCTGGAGGATAAGCGCTTCTACGGAGCAGATGTAACCGCATTGTTGAATAAGGTAATCGGATTACTGTCGGGAAGTGAAAGCAGTTACCTGCGGGAAGCCATCCAAAAACACCTTAATGAGCTTCCGAAGGGGCAGGGGTATGTTTCCTTGTTCAACGGGCAGGATCTGGAAGGATGGAAAGGGCTGGTGGCCAATCCCATTAAGCGAGCTGCGATGGATGCGAAAACCCTGGCCGCTGAGCAGAAAAAAGCAGACGAGGTGATGCGGCAGGGGTGGTATGTGGCGGATGGCGTACTGCATTTCAACGGGAAAGGCGATAATATTGCCACGTTAAAGCAATACGGCGATTTCGAGCTGCTGGTGGATTGGAAGTTGGCTAAAGAGGGCAAAGACGGCGATGCGGGTATTTACCTGCGGGGTACTCCACAGGTGCAGATATGGGATACTTCGCGCGTCAATGTTGGCGCCCAGGTCGGTTCGGGCGGATTATACAATAACAAAAAGCATGAAAGCAAGCCGCTGAAAGTAGCTGACAACCCTTTAGGCGAATGGAATACGTTTCGGATAATCATGGTGGGCGACAGGGTGACGGTATATCTCAACGGCGAGCTCGTGACAGACAGTGTAGTGCTCGAAAATTATTGGGATAGGAGCCTCCCGATATTCCCGAAGGAACAGATAGAATTACAGGCCCATGGTACACATGTCTCTTACCGCGATATCTACATTCGGGAACTGCCGCGAAAAGAGGTGTTTAAACTGTCCGATAAGGAAAAGGCAGATGGGTTCGAGGTGCTGTTTGATGGAACCGATTTATCGGCATGGACCGGTAATACCACGGCATACCAAATCAGTGAAGAAGGTACATTGGCTATATACCCGACGAAAGGCTCGGGGGGCAATCTGTACAGTAAAGCGGAATTCGCCGATTTTATCTATCGATTTGAGTTCCGCCTAACGCCGGGAGCTAATAATGGAATCGGCATCCGTACTCCAATGGAGGGCGATGCCGCTTACGTGGGCATGGAAATACAGGTGCTTGACGACGGCGCCGATATGTATAAGAGTTTGGCGCCTTACCAATATCACGGATCCGTGTATGGCATTATACCTGCAAAAAGGGGATACCTAAAGCCTGTGGGTGAGTGGAATGAGCAAGAGATTTATATTAAAGGTAACCATATCAGGGTAACGTTGAACGGTACGGTGATTGTGGACGGTGATTTGGCTGAGGCGACCAAGAACGGTACGTTGGATGGGAAAAACCATCCAGGCTTAGCGCGTAAATCCGGACATATCGCGTTTCTGGGACATGGCTCAGAGGTGCATTTCCGGAATATCCGGGTAAAGCGGTTGTAGTTCGATTCGGTTGTTTGGATCGAAAAGGCCGGCAGCGTAATAAACGTTGCCGGCCTTTTCTGTCGAATTATTTCTAGTTTTCCACTTGCTCCAATTCACGGTCAATGCTGGCCACCAATTGCTCGCTGGCTTCCACCAGTGGCAGCCGCACACGGGTACCACAGATTCCCATGCGGGCAAGGATAGCTTTTACACCGGTAGGGTTACCTTCTGCAAAACACAGTTCGGTAATACGCAGCAATTTGCTGTGGATAGTCCGGGCATCCTGGTAATTTCCTTCCAGGCAAAGACGGGTAAGCGTAGCCACTGCAGCGGGAAAGGCGTTCCCAACAACCGAAATTACACCTACAGCGCCCAGGGCCATCATCGGTAGCGTCGCCGGATCATCGCCGGAAATCAAAAGAAAATCTTCTGGTTTATCGCGCATGATTCTGCTGAACTGATCAATACTGCCTGATGCTTCTTTGGTGCCGACAATATTGGGAACTTCCCGGGCAAGCCTGACCGTCGTCTCGGCCGAAACGTTGCTGCTTGTCCTTCCCGGAACATTGTACAAAATGATGGGTAACGGCGATGCCGTCGCGATGGCTTTATAGTGCTGATAAATGCCTTCTTGGGTGGGTTTATTATAATACGGACTCACAGACAGGATGGCTGAGTAGCCGCTGGTGTCAAATGTCTCCAATTGATGTAAGGCTTCGGCGGTGTTATTCCCTCCAATTCCCGCAACCAAAGGAATGCGGCCGTCTGCCTTTTCGGCGGTAAACTGCCACACCGTTTTACGCTCATCCGCTGTTAACGTAGCCGTTTCACCGGTAGTTCCCAATGAAACCAAATAATCCGCGCCGCCCTTTATCTGGTGTTCTATAAGCTGCGCGAGTGCGTCATAATCAACCGTTCCGTCTGTATGAAATGGGGTTACCAATGCTACCCCTGCGCCGTAAAGCTCCTTCATGTCATTGTATTTTTCCTAAATAATGTTTTATTGCTGTTAATAATGTGGTGCTGTTCCCCAATTCGCCCTTTATCATCCATCCATAACCATCGCTAAGCACGCGGTTATACCGCCCGATACGGAATGCCGCCTTGGCCTTGATGGATGCATAATCCAGTGGCAGGCAGGTATCATCTGCGCACAGGTTCAGCAAAAGGTCAAAATTAACAGAAATAAATGATTTTATCGCATGCCCTTTGGGAATGAAGTTCCAGGTTAGGTCTGCCGGCCCCAACAGTGTCAAGTTGAGCTGGGGTGGGATATCCATCCCAAATTCCGAAAATCCTAATATGCTGCAGGTTTTGCCGTCTTTCTGAAGTCGGTTGGCCAGATCAGTTATCCACGCCAAATCTTCATACCGCTGCAACGGAATCAATACGGCGATGTGTTGGGCCTCCCGATAGCTTACTGAACGCGGCGGTATATCGGACTGCTTTTTCATTGTACGACACAGCCACTGCTTCCCGGTTTTATGGCGTATAGCCACTAAAAAACGCATAATGTTCAATCCGTATGAGCCATTAATTCGAGCAGGGCTGCTTCGGAGATAATCGGTATCCCCAGCTTTTCGGCCTTCGCCAGTTTTGCCGGTCCCATTTTATCGCCGGCGACGAGGTAGTCCAGCTTAGCAGAAATACTGCTCAGCAATTTCCCGCCGTAGCTTTCAATCAGTGCAGTCAGCTCTTCCCGGCTATATTGCTCAAACACACCCGAAATTACAAATGTTTTGCCCGCCAACGAATCACCGCGACGCTCCGAGACCTGCTCAGTGATAGCCAACTGTAGCCCATGTTGTTTTAGGCGCTCCAACTGTTCCCGGTGCACGGTATTGGCAAAATATTCCGTAACGCTTTCCGCTATACGCTCGCCGATTTCATATACCGATTCAATTTCCATTTTGGAAGCGGCGGCCAGCGCATCAACGTTTTTGAAATGGAGTGCCAGTTTTTTGGCGATGGTTTCGCCCACATAGCGGATACCAAGGGCAAACAAAACCTTCTCAAACGGCTTGTCCTTGGACTTTTCAATGCCTGCCAGCATATTTTCGATGGACTTCTGGCCGAAACGCTCCAGTTTCACCAAGGTTTCCCGATGGTGCTTGAGAGCATAGATGTCTGTGATGTTGTGAAGCAGGCCCTGTTTAAAGAGCGTTTCAATGGTTTCATTGCCCATGCCCTCGATATCCATGGCCTTCCGGCTAATGAAGTGCTGCATCCGGCCTACAATCTGCGGCGGGCACCCTTCATCATTCGGGCAGTAATGCACGGCCTCGCCCGTCTTACGCACCAAGGGTGTGCCGCATTCGGGTTCAGGGCATACAACCGGGTAGACGATGCGCTGCGCTTCGGGTGGGCGTTTCGTTAAATTCACCCCCATTACTTTCGGAATGATTTCGCCGCCTTTTTCCACATACACCGTGTCACCGATATGCAAATCAAGTCGCTCGATTTCATTGGCATTGTGCAGGCTGGCCCGCTTTACGGTGGTTCCTGCCAATAATACGGGAGCCAGGTTAGCTACCGGTGTCACCGCACCTGTACGGCCCACTTGGTAACTCACCGATTGCAGTAGGGTTTCTACCTGTTCGGCCTTGTATTTATAAGAGATGGCCCAACGGGGCGATTTAGCGGTGAAGCCCAATTCTTCCTGTTGGCCATAATCGTTTACTTTAATGACAATGCCATCGATATCGTAACTAAGTCCGTGCCTGCCCTGTTCCCAGGTGTTGACAAATGTCAGCACTTCATCAATGGATGCACACCGTGCGGTATGTTCGCATACCGGAAATCCCCATGATTTTACGGCTTGGAGGCTTTCCCAGTGATTATCGAATAACCGGTTGCGTTTGTCGCTATACAGGAAATAGAGAAAACAGTCCAGTGGTCGCCGGGCTACCTCTGCAGAGTCCTGAAGCTTGATGGTACCTGCCGCAAAATTACGCGGATTGGCATAAGGCATCTCACCATTTTCGATACGTTCGTTATTAAGCCGTTCAAACGCTGCGCGGTGCATGAAAATCTCACCCCGTATTTCGAACAGGTCCGGGTACCCGCTCACCTTCAATCGGTTGGGAATGGACTTTATGGTCCGTACATTGGCGGTAACTTCATCTCCCTGAATACCGTCGCCCCGGGTGACGGCTTGCTTAAGAACCCCGTTTTCATAGGTAAGGCTGATGGATAAACCATCAAATTTCAGCTCGCATACGTACTCGAAATCGTCGCCAATAGCTTTCCGTACACGCTCGTCAAAATCACGGAGTTCCTGTTCGCTGTACGTATTGCTCAACGATAGCATGGGCCAGCGGTGGCGAACGGTATTGAAACGCTGCGTAATGTCGCCGCCGACTTTCTGAGTTGGGGAATCCGGATCCAAAAACTGAGGGAAAAGCCGCTCTAATTCTTCCAGTTCCTTTAGCTTTTGGTCAAAATTGTAATCTGAAATCGTCGGTTTGGCCAAAACATAATACTGGTAGTTATATTCGTTGAGTTCGCGGGTAAGCTCCTCAATACGGATAGCTGCTTCTGCTGGTGACATGGCAGCGAAAATACGAATTTATTCCTCCAACTTACTCCATATTTCATAAATAGGGTTACCGGTGGAGCTCAATCCGGAGTGGTGCCATTGTCCGTCTTCAATTTTTCCATCGAATGTAAGTGAAGCACCTACGCGGCTGTTATCGCGTGAAAAGAATTCGATATGTTCCGTGTATTTGCCGTTTTCGAAGGTATACGTGCCGCCCCCCGTTCCTGAAAATTCGCCGGTTTTGATATTGATGGCCACCCATTGGAAGCGTTTGCCGCTCAATATCTTCAGCGTACGGCGGTCGCGCAGCGGCATTTGGCCCATGTCTTCGCCTTGTTTCCGTCCGGTAATACGCCATACGCCCGCCATCGGCCCTTCATTACTGTCAATCCGGCGCCAGGCGGCCCGTGTTCCCGAGAGGTTTGTCGTTAATGTGCCGCTCACTTTGTATTCAAATGTGCTGGGCTGGCCCAGCCAGGTAGCTATGGGAGTCTTATTTGCAACATTTTCCGTATCGTACTGCCAGGTGATGATGAGTTTATCACCCTCGGTCGTATAGGTGCCGCCTCTGGTTGCTATGAACTTTTTGTTTTTAATGTCAAATGTGCTATGTGATACATAACCGTCTACGAACACGGCGGTCTGCTCGATTTCGCCTTGTTGCGTATGCCATGCGCCTGATAAAGCGTCGGCCTGAAGTGCATTGCTGTTCAAGCTGGTCAATAAGCCAACC
Source organism: Parapedobacter composti (assembly GCF_900112315.1). GTDB lineage: Bacteria > Bacteroidota > Bacteroidia > Sphingobacteriales > Sphingobacteriaceae > Parapedobacter > Parapedobacter composti. The sequence goes on from NZ_FOLL01000016.1 coordinate 76,355, forward strand.
ATTACAAAAAAAACTGGGACAGGACTTTTCATGTGGTTATTAAGGGTTTGTTATTCTTACGCTTAAAAATACAACTATCCTCAAAAAAAGTTGTAATGTATTCGGGATGTTACAAAAAGCGCTTTGCGTTGAGCTGACTGAAACGGGTTTTTGCCGACATGTAGAATGCCCAAACAATGCTTCCACGATACCAGCCTGTGTCATTTGGCGGGCGGCTATACGATACTCTTTTACGGGCAGTTTTAAAGAAATCCAGAAAAAAACGTTGGTGTGCGCGGCTTACGGCCCACGCATCGCGGAATCTACCAGTAAGAGCGAACCTGACCATCGCTATAAGGTCGATCCACATGCGGGCGAATATGGCCCACGTGGCTTTACCCACCGGAAGATTTTTCTGTAACGTGAACAAGCTATTGCGGAAGTTAAGGTATGTTTTTCGGGGGTTCTGGACGTCCAGGGTACCACCTCCCACATGGTAAACCACCGACTGCGGGCAGTAGCCGATACGGTATCCCATCCGCTTTAGTCGCCAGCAAAGGTCTATTTCTTCCATATGGGCAAAAAAATCCGCGTCAAACCCCCCGGATGCTTCCCAACAGGAACGCCGGATGAAAAAGGCGGCCCCGCTTGCCCAAAATATATCGCAGGGTGTATCATACTGTCCATCGTCAGGCTCAACCACATGGAGTATTCGGCCCCGGCAAAACGGAAAACCATAGCTGTCCATATAGCCGCCGGCGGCGCCGGCATGTTCAAAATAGTTACGGTGATAACACGATCGGATTTTCGGCTGTGCTGCTGCCATATCCGGATTGGCTTCCAGCAGAGCAATCACAGGATTAATCCAGTTTGGTGTCACCTCCACATCAGAGTTGAGCAACACAAAATAGTCAGCGTCAACCTGTTTCAGCACTTCATTATACCCGCCCGCAAAACCCAGGTTCTGCCGATTGCGGATGATCCGGACGGTTGGAAAGTGGGTGGTTACAAATGTGATTGAATCATCCGTCGATCCGTTGTCTCCAACCACAAACTGCACCTGTGGATAGGTACTGTTGTATACCGACGGTAGAAATTTCTCCAGGAAAAATCTACCGTTCCAATTGAGGATAACCACGGCTACTTTCGGATGCTGTTTCATGGTTTAGGTGTTCGTTTCCACCGCCGGTGTGACCACAGCCACAAATGAGGTTTTTGGCGTATGATGTTCTCGGTAAATTGATTGTAGACGTCCGTTATGCTGTGGTTAGCCATTTGCTCCGGGTGTTCCACCAAGGTGGTGAACGTGCAGCTGTAATGCCCGCGTTTAATGCGGTCGATATGGCAAAATACGACAGGGAAACCGGTCATCTTCGCAATTCTCTCGGCCCCCGTATAGACCAATGTATCCCGGTTAAGGAACCGGATAAAATAATCGGAATCGGCATGTCCGGGGGTCTGATCAGCCACAAATATGCTGATATGTGGTTGGTTCCGGTAGGCAACGATTTTGCGCAGTGTTTGTTTCATAGGGACCATGATGGCGTTGAACCGGCTTCTTATAGCGTTATAAATGGTGTTTACCGCCTGATTGCGCAACGGCTTGTAAATGATAAGCACGGGGTTGTCGGTGAGCAAGCTCAGCCGGTGGATACCCAATTCCCAGTTCCCATAGTGCGCCGTTACACCTACGATACCTTTGCCGGCCGCGAAATGCCTTTCCAATTCTTCGGGGTTCTGAATCGCCATACGCCGTTTTACCGATTCGGCACTTATGCTGCGCATCTTGATGGCTTCCACGATCAGGTCGGGCAGAAAGCGGTAGAACTGGCGGGCTATCTTCATCCGTTCTTTTTCCGTCTTTTCCGGAAAGGCACCGCGGAGATTTTCTTTTACTACTTTTTTCCGATAGGAAACCACGTAATATAGAACCACAAAGAGAATATCAGACAGGACATAAACCGCCCAAAAGGGCAACAAGGATATGACGTAAATAAAAAAAGACAGTACGTAGGTTTTTCGCATTACAGCCAAAGATCATGCATGACGCTGCAAATATCCTTAAATTTAAGTTATTTTGCAGGATTAAAAAGTAGATTTCTCGTGATAATGGATACCCCACTCGTTTTACCGGCATGTTACTTGCCGCCGATAGTTTACTTCCACGCCATTTTGTCGTCCGAAAAGCCGATTTTGCTGGATGGCTTTGAGCATTACCCCAAACAGACCTACCGTACCCGTGCGTCGATTTATTCGGCTAACGGAAAACTTGATCTCATCATACCGGTACACCGGGGTAATTCCGGTCATATTCCGATGCGCGACGTGCGGATCAATTACGAGGCCGATTGGCAGCGCTTGCATTGGATGAGCCTTCAGACCGCATACCGCAGCGCCGCTTATTTCGAATACTACGAGGATGATTTCGCGCCATTTTACCAGCAACGGTATGAACGGCTGTTTGATTACAATGCGGCACTACTCGAATTGCTGCTGCGGCTCCTGAAGATAGACCGGCAAGTCGGGTTTACCGACAGCTATCGCCAGGACTATGCGGCTGAGTTGGACTTCAGGCAAGTTATTCATCCGAAAAAGTCATACCCCGAAACGGAGGTACATCCATATTACCAGGTGTTCGGAAACAAACACGGCTTCATCCCGAATTTGAGCATCGTGGATTTATTGTTCAACCACGGTCCGCAGAGTAAAAGGTATCTATGAGGCCTAAAACTTTTTGCCGGATTGTTTGTTTTTAGGCCTGTTAACCAATGGCAGAAACCGTATGCAGCTATTGAAACGATGTTTTCCGTTTTTCCTATTATGTTGTGTGTTCACTGCGGCCGCAGTGGCACAGGAAGGCAGCGACACCCTGCATCACCGCAAGGTGTATGTAACCAGCGGCCTTGGATGGGGGCTGGCCGTCGGAGCCACTAACGACATATTGAAGGCTAAATTTTCCAACAGTCTGGGGCTGGATATTTCGTTGAGAAACCGTCATTACTTTGTTTATCCATCACTTGATTTCCTGGCGTTTGAATATAATCAGCACGAGGATGATCCGCAGTATGCGCACCGGCTGGAGCAGGGGAGAAGCAACTTCTATGTACTTAATCTTGCGGGTGGGATGCGTAAGCAGCTCGGTAAGCTTAATGTCTACGCTTTTGCTGGTCCGGGAGCTGCCGTGGTGGTAGAACCACGGGCGCGTTTGTCGGCCGCGGATCAAAAGATTGTCATTGAAAATAAAAGCCAGTTTACACCTACCGTCCGGGGCGGGATGGGGGCCGATTACCGGATTGGCGGATTCTTTCTGTTTGCGGAAACCGGCTGGCTCCATCATTTTAGGAATATACAAAAACGCCCGGTCAACATCGTCTCCCTCTACGGTGGGTTGAAGACGGATGTGACCAGGCTCAAAGACAGTGCGATCGGATTATTTCGCTGAAACGCTGAGTTCGACCACCTCAACATCGATGGAGTCGAATAGTTTATGAGACGACTTCAGCTCTTGTTCGGGCTTTACTTCGTCAAGCAAGCGCACATCCACGGCCCGTTGTTTGACGATGTCCAATTTACCTCCCAAGCAGGGATTGTTGGTTTCGAGATCCCCGCCGTTGAAGCTCGTGATAACCGCAAATCCATCTAAACTATTGTAAAAATTGGTCATCGTAATCGGCATGAAATTGTTGTATTGCTTCACTTCATTCAGCGTTGAACCCACTCTCAGGCCTTCAGCGGTTTGGTACGGTCCGAAGTTGTTAGCAACGGCAATTTTCGTGATGGTGTTGTACGGTTCCTGCTGTTCAGCCCAATATACGGTAATTTCCTCCGCTTCATTGGGGAACACCCTGGTGATGTGTACCGTGCTGCCGTCTACCTCTGCGGTACCGTTTTCTAGTTTGTCGGCACCGATGGCACTATCCAATGCGGCGTATGAGTAACTGAGTTTAACCGGGCCGATCCCCTCGCAGGTAATGGCATTTGGGTCTACAGAGGCCTCTTCTTGTTTCTTTTGCCCTTGTTGGCAGGCTGTGACTACCAAACCGATTAGGGCGATACTGAGCAGTTTGTTCATGGTGATTATAATAATAAGTTTACTAGTTTGCCGCTAAATTAGAAAAATAAACCGGTATTGGAACAATAAGAAACGAAAGATGGGCGTTTGCTTGTGTCTGATGGTCAAAATACCTAATTTTGAGAAAAGAAAAATAATACATGAACATCGCCGTTTTCCCCGGTTCTTTTGATCCCATTACCAACGCACATGTCGCCATTGTTGATAGAGCGCTGGGCCTGTTTAACAAGATTTATGTGGCAGTAGGGGTTAACACCACAAAAAAGGGTTTTTTTGATCACGATCGGCGTCTGGATATCATCAGGGAAACCTTTTCAGGTTATGGCGGGGCTGTGGAACCGGTACGGTTCGAGGGATTAACGGTCGATTTTTGCCGCAAAGTGGGGGCACGCTATATTTTAAGGGGCATGCGCAATACGGCCGACTTCGAATTTGAAAAGGCCATCGCCCTGAATAATGCCGTGCTCGCACCGGATATCGAAACGGTGTTTCTCATGAGCAGCAGTGGACTAGCCCATATTTCGTCTACCATTATCAGGGAGATATTGACAAATAACGGTGACGTCAGCCAACTCGTACCGGCAGCGGTAACAAGAGCGATGGAGGAGAGAGATAGCCTATAGCCGAAATCTACTTATTGTTGAATCGTATCTAATATATCTTCTATTAAGGGATACGTATTTTCCCTGATTTTAGTGAATTTTTCTTTGGCTAACCAGATTGCTTCCGTAATATCTTCTTCAACCTGGGGCTTAAGTTTGGGAATTTTGTTTACGCCCATCTCATACCAGTTGGTTTTTTTGAGCACCAATTCGCCTTTCATCTGGTACGCATGGTAGGTAGTTAGGATCTTCTGCCCCAAATAATCCACTTTAATGCCGCATTCTTCCGATACTTCCCGCACCGCTGCCTTCTTCATGGATTCGCCTTCATCCACTTTCCCCTTTGGCAGATCCCATTTGCCAAGCCGGTGTATGAAAAGATAACTGCCCTCCCCATTCTTTACCAGGCCGCCCGAGGCTTTAATTAATCTGACCTTTTTTTTAATTACATGGAGAATCTCTTTGGGTTTTTCTATTAAAATGAAAAATGTGACAAAAAAACCACTGCTTTTTGTTTGTTTGAAAAGTTTTTCAAAGTCAAATTCTTGATGGTCAATTGTTTGAAAGTTGGTAAGGTTTTTGGGTATAAAATCTGCCAAGACGAGAACAGATTGGTTCATATAAATTTTATAGATTTGCGCCATGAATAATATGAATGAGGTTGCACAAAAAGTTGCCGAATCATTATTGCAAATTAAAGCAATTAAATTACAACCCAAAAAACCTTTTGTGTGGGCTTCGGGTTGGAAATCTCCGATTTATTGCGATAACCGTGTAACTTTATCCCATCCTCCTATCCGGACGTACATCCGTCAAAAGCTGTCTGAATTAATCCAAGAAGAGTTCGGTAGTGTGGAGATGATTTCCGGTGTGGCTACGGCTGGTATCCCTCAGGGCGTATTGGTAGCGCAGGATCTGGGATTGCCTTTTACCTACGTACGCAGTAGTTCGAAAGATCATGGGCGCAAAAATCTGATTGAGGGCGAGGTGGTTAGCGGGCAGCGCGTTGTTGTTGTCGAAGACCTGATTTCCACAGGAAAGAGCAGTTTGAAAGCGGTACAGGCGTTGCGCGACGCTGGTTGCAACGTCGTAGGCCTGGTGTCCATATTCACCTATGGGTTTAGTGACGCGGAGAAGAATTTTGCAGAAGCCAAATGCCGTTACATCAGTCTGTGCGATTATGAAACGCTTCTTGAAGTGGGAGCGAAGCACAATTATATTTTAGCTAAGGATATTGATGTCCTTAAACAATGGCGTCTCGATCCGAGTAACTGGGACGTTCCGGCCAATGCAGGAGCGGATCAATAGGCCTTTTTGAAGAAAGATGACGGTAATCGAAAGTAAGGTAACGCTGAAGAGGCCGGTAGCCGAGGTGTATACTTTTTTGGCCGACTGCAATAATCATGAGCAGTTGATGCCCGAAAATGTAAGCGGTTGGTCGTCCACGCGTGATGAGGCGCGTTTCACCATCCAGAATATGGCCAGTCTGGCTTTGAAGGTGGAAAGCCGTATGGAAAACAGGGAGGTGGTGTTTGTGCCGTCGGAGAGAGCGCCTTTTGACGTGACCCTCCGGTGGCAGGTTCAGCCGGATGGCGAATACCAAACGCAGGCCAGACTGACCATAGAAGCAGAACTTAATATGATGATGAAGATGGTGGCCGCCAAACCGTTGCAGAAACTGGCGGACTTCCAAGTGGAAAAACTACGGGCCGTATTAGGCTAACTTGACCGGTACAGCGGATATAAGAAAAGCCGATGAATTTTCATCGGCTTTTCTTATATCTTAGCAATTACAGCGTCTATAGTTAGGCGAACTGCTCGGCAACAAAGTCCCAGTTCACCACGTTCCACCAATTGGTAATGTATTCAGGACGCCGGTTTTGGTAATGCAGGTAGTACGCATGTTCCCATACGTCAAGACCCAGCAGCGGCTTGCCCGTCAACTCGGCGTCATCCATCAACGGGTTATCTTGGTTAGGCGTGGAGCCAATCTTTAATGTGCCGTTATCGTCAACAAGCCATGCCCAGCCCGAACCAAAGCGACCGGCACCCGCTGCGGCGAATTGTTCCTTGAACTTATCGAACGATTCAAATGAACTGTTGATAGCGTCCATCAGTTTACCGGTGGGAGCATTGCCGTCCAACGGTGCACGAAGCGATTTCCAGAAAAAAGTATGGTTCCATGCCCCGCCTCCGTTATTGCGCACTTTTGCCGAAAGTTTGGAGATGTTGGCAAAAAGCTCCTCCGGAGTGGAATAGCTTACCTCTTCGGCTTTGATGGCCTCGTTTACGTTATTGATATACGAAGTGTGGTGCTTGGTGTAATGGATTTCCATGGTTCTGGCATCGATGTGCGGTTCCAGTGCATTGTACGTATACCCCAGCGGCTCCTGGGAAAACTGCAGTGGCTCAGCATCATCTGTGGATGAGCCGCCCGATGATGAATTCGGTGAACTGCACCCCACCAATGTATTCAGGGGGTTAACCCCCAGCGCTGTGGAGGCGACAGTTGCTGCCGAAATGCCAATAGTAGTACGTAAAAAATTCCTTCTGTTGGTAGTTGCCATAACGGTGAGCGATTTTGATTTATAGCTTAATTACACCAAAAGTAGGAATTTGTTTTTAAATCCAAGGAAATCAATTGGCTTTTTATCCGCCTATGCACAAAAATCAGTCACAGTTCCCGTTAGGGCTGCATGACGGGCCGTCGGTCACGTCCAATGGAACTTTGGGGTTTTCTATGCGCCACGCCGCAAATGCTTTTTGAAGCGTCTGCAAAAACACTTCCGGTGGTTGTGCGCCCGACACGGCATATTGACGGTTAAACACGAAAAACGGCACGCCGCGGATTCCCAGGTTCCGGGCTTCCTGAATGTCCTGGGTTACTTCGTGAGCAAAAAGATCGCTATCGAGCATCGTTCTGGCGGCGGCTTCCGCTAAACCGGCATCCTTGGCCACCGCGATAAGCGTATCGTAGTCACTGATATCTTTTCCGTCAGTAAAATGTGCGCGGAACAAGGCTTCTTTCACGATATTTCCCCGGTTTACCGATTGGGCCAGGTGTATCAGGCGGTGGGCATCCCAAGTGTTGGCTACAATGGCGCGTTCGAAATTCAGTTCCACACCGGCTTTTTTCCCCGACAGGGCGACATCTGCGGTCATTTCCCGCGCTTGCGCAATGCGGATGCCTTTCCGCTGGGCCAGGTATTGATATGTGTCGGCATAGGTGACACCCTTGGGCAATTCCGGATCCAGTTGGAAGCTTTTCCATTCCAGTTCAACGGCGTCTGACTCGCTAAACCGCGCCAGCGCTGCTTCAACGTTATGCTTGCCAATGTAACAAAACGGGCAAACAATATCTGACCAAACTTCAATCTTCATCTGACAAAGATACCCAGGTTTAAACATTTAGTTATGCCGGCGATCGGAAATCTACATTATGATGACCTTGAACTAATGGGCGGCAAGAAATTTCATCAGCGGCGCGATGAACTGGTCGTACCGCTCAATGTGGGGCAGGTGACCTACGTCGTCAATTTCCACCAACTGTGCATTGGGTATGGTTTGCGCCGTCTTCTTGCCCAAAAGAGGGTAATTGCCCAGCGTTTGCTGTATGTCTTTGGGCGCATTGGCCTTGCCTAATGCGGTGCGGTCGCGCTGTCCGATAATCAATAGGGTAGGCACTTGGACATTACCGAATTCATAGACGACCGGCTGGGTAAAAATCATGTCATACAATAATGCCGAGTTCCACGCAATGCGCGGATAATCAATATCGTTAGTCCAGCCCGCCAGCATATGTACCCAGCGTTCATACTCCGGCTTCCATTGGTTGTCGTAATAAAATGTCAATTGGTAGTTCTTTATTTTGTCATATGTCTGTTCCAGCTCGCTTTTGTACCAATCGTCCACGGTTTGGTAGGGAACGACAGTTTTCCAATCCTCCAAACCAATCGGATTTTCTAGGATGAGCGTTTCCGTCCGGTCGGGATACATCAGGGCAAACCGCGTGGCCAGCATCCCGCCCATAGAATGCCCCAGTACATGAACGCGAGCGATATCTAGACTATCCAGTAACGTACGGGTATTCTTGGCCAGCAACTGGAACGAATATTGGATGCGGTGCGGTTTCGACGATTTTCCGAAGCCGATTTGGTCGGGCATCACCACACGGAAACCGGCTTGTGCCAGATCCTTTGCTGTCTGTTCCCAGTACGCACCGTTGAAGTTTTTGCCATGAAGCAGTAACACGGTTTTGCCGTTCGGTTCCTTCGGCTTTACATCCATATAGGCCATCTTCAAGGCTTCGCCCTGTATGTCCAGTGAGATATAGACCGTGGGAAACGGATAAGGAATGGTTTCCAGGTTGACGCCGATGGGTTTGTTTTCCTGTGCCCCGGACGGCAGTACACATAGCGAAGCCAACGCTAAAGCGACGGCAATTTTATGACAATGATAACGCATAACAAATGAGGTGATTACACTGCATGTCGGTAAAAAAGCAGGTGCCCCGCCAGCATAAGCAGCGCAAAGCCTGCACCTACTAAGGTAACACCTGTCCATTGAAAATGTTCCCACGCAATGGATGCCATGACCGTACCTAACGAACCGCCGATGAAGTAGCTTGTCATGTAAATGGTGTTTACCCGGTTGGTCGCCTCGGGGTGTTTCGAAAATATGATAGACTGGTTGATGAGGTGCACGGCCTGTAATGCAAGATCGATGAGCAGTACGCCAGCGATGAGTGCGATGTATCCGGTAGCGCCAGGTCCACCGATAAGCCACCAGGAAAACAATGCCAGCGCAGCGGATGCGACGAACAATTGGTTTCGGTCTACCCGGTCGATTACTTTGCCCAATATTGCAGGTATCAGCGCGCCGGCGATGCCCAAAATACCGAAGGCCCCTGCTACGCTGCTCCCCGCATGGAAAGGCGGCCCTTCAAGATGGAATACCAGTGTAGTCCAAAATGCCGTGAATGCGCCAAAGCTGCACGCACCTCGCCACGACGCCAGGCGTAACGCGCTGTCGTGCTTCAGGTAATGCATAAGTGATCGCATGAGTGCGCCGTAACTGCCCCGGAAAGAAGGCTTTACCTCCGGAAGGGTTTTCACGAGCAGCATCCAGAATACCAACATGATTACGGCGCCGAGGAAAAACATGTGCCGCCAACCCAGGTGTTCGCCCACCAAGCCGCTGACAATGCGGGATGCAAGGATGCCGATAAGCAGTCCGCTCATGACCATACCGATGGACTTGCTTTTTTCTTCCGGAATTGCTAACGTGGCCGCCAACGGTACAAAAAGCTGGGGGATTACACATGTCAGCCCGAGGAAAAAACTGGCGATAACCAGCCAAGGGAGCGAATGGCTGAATGCAGCAAGCAATAGCGAGGCAATGATGAAGGGAAATATACCCAAGATCAGCCGTCGCCGGTAAAACTTATCAGCAAGCGGAACCAAAAAAAATAATCCTGCGGCATACCCCACCTGGGTGGCCATAGCCACCGCACCGGCGGCCGCCTCTGAAGTGCCGAAATCCCTTGCTATCAGCCCGAGCAAAGGTTGGTTGTAATAATTATTGGCAACCACCAATCCCGCGCCGATGGTCATGACCCATAGCGTACGTCGGTTCAGGCCGGTCATGGAGCAGAGCTCCTAACGGTTTTGCCGATGGGATGCCGGAGCAGCAACAGTCCCGCTAAGTACAGGCTGTGCACCAGCTGAGCGGAAATCGCGTTCCAGTTTTCTATCAGCGAGCTTCCGAAAATGAGGGCGGTCATGATGCCCAGAGCCGTGACCAAGGCCTGTGTGAACCAGCGGCCGCTGAGCAGCCAGATACCGGTTATCAGCTCAGCAAAGACGAGTAAATATCCGAAAGCCAGAACGAACCCCTGGGGGAGTACCGTGCCTGCAAATTGTTCTGCCATACCGGAGGCAAAAGCATGCAGCTTCGGCAACCGTACAAGCCCATGTCCTAAAAATGACATAGCAATGGGCATTCGTATGAAAAGAGCGATGACGCGCTGGTTGTTCATATTACGATGGATGTGTGTGACAAAGATACATGCATTTGCTGTCGGGGGCAATCCGGTTTTGTAAATTGTTTGGGAGAAAGTTTTAACTTTGGCCCATGTCAACAACGATAGAAACACCAATAAAGACGCAACAATTCATAGAAAAGGAATTGCGGTATAGCGCGCATAATTACCATCCGCTGCCGGTAGTACTTGAAAAGGGCCAAGGGGTGTACGTGTGGGATGTCGAAGGCAAGCGTTATTACGATTTTCTGTCGGGCTATTCTGCGGTCAACCAAGGGCACTGCCACCCCCACATCGTCAATGCATTGGTGGAGCAAGCCCAGAAGCTTACGCTGACGTCCCGCGCATTTCACAGCGATCTGCTCAGTGTGTATGCGGCTTATATCACGGAATATTTCGGGTACGACAAAGTATTGCCCATGAATAGCGGGGTCGAGGCCGTGGAAACAGCCCTGAAGCTGGCCCGTCGTTGGGGATATGACAAAAAGGGCATTCCCGCCAACCAAGCCAAAATCATTACGGTTGAAGGCAACTTCCATGGCCGCACGCTCAATGTGGTGTCGTTCAGCACCGATCCCAGTTCACGGGACGGCTTCGGCCCGTTCATGCCGGGATACGAGGTGATCCCTTATAATGATCTGGATGCCCTGGCCCAGGCGCTCCGGGATCCGCTGGTGGCGGGATTCCTTGTTGAGCCCATTCAGGGAGAGGCAGGGGTGTATGTACCCGATGACGGCTACCTGGCCGGTGCCTATGCATTGTGCAAGCAGGCCAATGTGCTGTTTATCGGTGATGAGATACAGACCGGACTGGCCCGTACCGGCAAGTTGTTGGCGTGTGACTACGAGCAAGTGCGGCCCGATATCCTCATCTTGGGTAAAGCGCTCAGCGGAGGGATGCTGCCGATATCTGCGGTGCTGGCCGACGATGATGTGATGCTTTGCATCCGGCCTGGAGAGCACGGGTCGACCTATGGCGGCAATCCGTTGGCCTGCAAGGTGGCTGTGGCCGCACTCGAGGTAATCCGGAAGGAGGGATTGGCAGAGCGGGCTTTCGAATTAGGGAATTATTTCCGCGATCGGATTCGTCAACTGAATCACCCCCATATCCGCGAAGTGCGGGGTAAAGGGCTGCTGAACGCCATTGTCATCGGACATGATAACGCTGAAGCGGCATGGGAGCTTTGTCTGGCATTAAAAGACAATGGGCTGCTGGCCAAGCCTACGCATGGCGACAAAATCCGGTTTGCACCGCCGTTGGTCATTACTAAAGATCAGCTTGATGAATGCATTTCGGTGATTGAGAAGAGCTTGGAAGAGGCACTAAGATAACGATAAACATAGCATAATGCAGCAACCACATTGGCGCAGTAGCCATGAAAAGAAGGAAACCAATCAGCATGTATATGGCATACGTGCGGTGATTGAAGCTATTGATAGCGGCAAAGAGATCGAATCGTTGTTTGTGCAGCGTGGCCTGAGCGGTCCGTTGTTCCTCGAATTGAAACAATTGCTCCGGCAGCATGATATCGGTTACCAGCAGGTGCCGGTAGAAAAGTTAAACCGGATGACGCGGAAAAACCACCAAGGTGTTATTGCGGTTATTTCACCCATTAGCTATCAGCGCACGGAGGACATTATTCCCCAGATTTACGAAAGGGGGGAGGTTCCGTTGCTGGTGATGCTGGATGGCATCACCGACGTCCGTAATCTGGGCGCCATCGCCCGTACGGCGGAATGCGCCGGTGTCCATGCGATTATCGTACCCAAAAGAGGGTCGGCCGAAATCAACCCTGACGCTATCAAAACTTCCTCCGGGGCGTTGTATAAGATTGCCGTTTGCCGGGAAGACAGTTTAGCAAAAACCGCTAAGTTTCTACAGGAATCCGGTATCCAGGTAGTCGCTTGCACGGAAAAAACGGAACTGGATTTATACGGTATGGACTTCAGCGTCCCTACTGCATTGGTGCTGGGTTCCGAAGAGCATGGTGTTTCGGAGGACGTGCTTCGTGTAGCGGATCACTTGGCCAGAATACCTATGGCCGGCTCCATCGCTTCACTTAATGTGTCGGTATCTGCCGGGGTTGCACTGTATGAGGCGGTAAGACAGCGGATGGGTTAGCTACCCCTCCGCTTTCGCAACGGTTTCCGCCTTCTTCTTGTTTTTCTTGCGTTGCCTGCGCTTGCCGTACGTGCCGTTAACGATTTTTCCGCGTTTGCTTTTTTTATCTCCTTTTCCCATATTGAATCAGTTAAGTGGTTAAAAAATCCAGTTAATTGATAACACGTGATAAAAAACGGATCGCTAAGTTAGCAAATAAAGTATAAAAACAAAAGCGTTGCTGCTCAGGCAACCTCGCGCATATCCACGGCCACCACACGTGATACACCCTGTTCTACCATGGTGACGCCATAGATGATGTCTGTGCTGGCAATCGTACGTTTGTTATGCGACACAATGATAAATTGCGACTGGTCTGAAAACCGACGGATAATGTTGTTGAATTTATCGATGTTCGTGTCGTCCAGCGGGGCATCCACCTCGTCAAAGATACAGAACGGAGCCGGTTTGAGCAGGTAAAGCGCAAACAGCAATGCGGTGGATGTCAATGTTTTTTCGCCACCTGAGAGCTGGTTGATGGACAGGGGACGTTTGCCCTTGGGACGGGCCATAATATCGATGTCTGACTCCAGCGGGTTATTAGGATCGGTCAGGATAAGGTCGCACGTGTCTTCCTCATTGAACAGTGATCGGAATACATTGATGAAGTTCTCGCGCACACGCGTGAATGCGTCCATGAACTTCTCGCGCGCCGTATCGTCTATTTCCTGGATGGTTTCCATGAGCGATTGTTTTGCGTCAAGCAGATCCTGCTTTTCCTTGGTGATAAACGTATAGCGCTCGTTCATCTCCTGGTAAGCTTCCATGGCCATGGGGTTGATGCTCCCGAATTCGTCAAGTTGTTTGCGGAGTTTTTCCGTTTTTTCGCGCAGGGTTTCCTCGTCTTCTTCCGGCATCGGAAGCGGTGTTTCGTCCCCGTCACCAGGCATCAAGTCGTTGATGTCGATGGCGAATTCGACAGACAGGCGTTCCTTCAGCGCGTTGAGTTCAAGTTTCAGGGTGGTTTTTTTGTCGCGCAGCTCCTCAAACAGGAAATCCACTTGATCTTTTTGCTTGCGCAATTGGCTGATGTGTTCCTCCGTCTCGTTTATTTGCCCCCGGGACTTGTAATAATCTTCTTCTACTTCCTGCAACCCTTTTTCGTAGGCTTCTTTTTGGGCATACATTGCAATGAGGTCTTCATCGGAATCGTCCACATGCTGCAATGTGTCTTTGATAGCTGCCTGTACCTGCTCGTATTCCCCTGCATTTTTGGCTATCCGGCTTTCATAAGTCTCGCGTAGGCTTTCTCGGTATTCAAGGTCTTTGGTTATCCCCGATACCTTGTTCTGCTGTTGATGAAAGCGGATGTTCTCCTGGTTATATGCTGAGGACTTTTCGGTCAATACGTCGGCGAGCTCCTGAAAGGCCTGCTGCATATCATGCACCGCCGCACTTTGGGTCGCTTTATCGGCTTTCAGTAGTTCCAAGCGGGGTTCCGCAAGTTGAAGTTCGTTCTGTATGCCGGCCATCTTTTGTTCGATGTCCAATTTGCGGTTCTGGCTATTGGTAATGAACGCCTGGTATTGTTCTTGTTTGGTCTTTACGGACACCAGCTCGTTGTGGCTACGGTTGAGCTGTTGCTGCAGTTCCTCGATGCGTGCTTTCTGCGAGCTGGCCTTCAGGTCGATTAAACGCTGGTTTTCAACGGCCAACTGCGCTTGCTGCGTGGTAATTTTTTGATCGAGCAACTTAATTTCTTTTGCCAGGTTTTCAAGGTTTTTGGCACGCCCGATGCGCTTACCTTCAAAGAGGCCTACCGATCCCCCGGCCATTCCCAGTTTATTTTTGCTGAATTTTCCGCTTTTGTGCAGCACGGTGATCCCTTCGGTTGGCAAAGGGGTGTCTATATCACCTTCGTCATCCGCCTTGATGAGGTACACGTTGTGCAGCAGGGTCCGGCACAGCGGCAGGTACTGTTCGTCAACCGCGATGATGTCCAGCGCGGCGATAAGCCTGTCGTGCGGTGCAGGTGGCGTTTCCGGTACCATATGGCTACCGATGCTGTCGAGCACAAAGAAACTTGCACGCCCCCGCGCTGAATCACTAAGCAGCCGTATGGCGTGAACTGCCTCTTCGCGGTGTTGAACCACATAATGGTTCATGTATGGATCAAGGAAATTCTCGATAGCTATCCGGTATTCTTCCTGACAGAACAACACATCGGAAAACAGGGGATACGGCTTTTTCCAGCCTGCACTCTTGCGCAGGAACCTGATGGACTCCGGAAACCCTTCAAGATTGTCCACCAATGATTTGGTCAGGTTATATTCGTTTTGCTTGGCATCCAGTTGCCGGTTGTTCCGGTTCAGCTCATCCTTCAGCGATTGGATGGCGGTTTCCGTATCCGTTATTTTCCCGGCGAGTTCATGTTCGGCGGCAATGACCCCGTCGTAATCCAGCTGCAATGCTTCTGTTAACCGCTCCAGATCAGCTACCATGACATTGAATTGGTCAAGTTCTTCGGCCTTTGACGCCGCATCAGACACGTTGCGCAGACTTTCCTGTTCCAACGCATCGTATTGGATGCGTAGTACGGCAATTTCCTTTTCGAGTTTATAAATCTCGTTTTGCAAGTCGGCTAACGTCCGGACGGCCGCATCCATTTTTCCTTTCGCACTTTGCTGCTGTCCGCGGAGCTCATCCACCTCCGTTTTTCGTTGGCCCAGCGCGGCAGTGATAGCTTCGAGCTTTTGTTGTTCAGCGGCATGTTCTTCATTCAGCCGTTTAATATTGTAAAGTGCGTGGTTAAGTTGCTGTTTGTCTTGCGTAAGCTCATTGCTCAGCCGCAATTCTTTATCCTGAAGGTTGCGCAGCTGCTCATTTTTGACTTTTTTGTCGCTCTCATACGCCCGTATTTTAGCCGTGTAATCGTTCGTAGCCTTCTGCTGGGTAGCTAAGTTCTTTTCCTTGGCGAGGCTTTCTTGTTTGAGCTGCTGGAGCAAAGCTTCCAGCTTGGCAATTTCAGCACCAGTCCGGGCTTGTTCTGTACGTTGGGCAACTTCCTGTGCATCCAGTTGGGATAACGACTCACTGAAATGAGCAATACGGTATGTGGCCAGCGACACACTGAGCGTTTTGTACTGTTCTTTCAGGCGGTAATACCGCTCGGTTTTCTTCGCCTGGTTTTCCAGGGTTTTGAGGTTCTTTTCTATTTCAAAAAGTAAATCGGCCACCCGACTCAGATCAGCTTCCGTATCTTTTAACTTGTTGAGGGTTTGTTTCTTGCGGACTTTATATTTAGAAATGCCTGAGGCTTCTTCAAATAAATTTCGACGGGAATTATCCTTATTGTTGATGATTTCATCGATCATCTTCAGCTCAATAATGGAGTAGGAATCGGCGCCGATGCCGGTATCGAGGAAGAGGTCGGTAATATCTTTAAGCCGGCATTTTACATCATTGAGCCGGTATTCACTCTCGCCGCTGCGGTAGAGCTTACGGGTAATGGTTATCTGCGAAAATTCCGTGGGCAAGATGTTTTTGGTATTGTCAAACGAGAGTGATACTTCGGCAAGGTTGGCAGCTTTCCGGTTTTTGGTGCCGTTAAAAATAATATTTTCCATCTTCTCAGAACGCAGCATGCGTGTGCTTTGTTCGCCCAACACCCACCGAATGGCATCCACAACGTTGGATTTACCACAGCCATTAGGTCCTACAATGGCAGTTACACCCTCATTGAAGTGGATAGTGATTTTATCGCCAAAACTTTTGAAGCCTTTTATTTCGAGCTTGGTTAGTTGCATTTATTCCGATGATCTCCTTCTGTTTCCGTGGCGAATTTAAGAAACAAAAGTAAAAAACTTTGAAATGTTTTTGCCGCCTGTGCGTCTATATAGGCCGTGGGAGTAAGGCCTTACAGATAATTTATATTCTACTCGGATTTTATTGAATAGCAAGACCCGATTTTATGTAAATTAGGAGTTAGTTTGACTTAAGTCGTTTCTAACGTTCGAAGCGGTTGTCTGCGATGTAGCGGTAAGGCGGTCAATTGTAAAAAATAATACATACCTTTGCACCGAAATGGGTGCCAAGCGACAGGATGATGAAGATTTCGGCTTCTGGACAAAGTACAAACATTTTGCCGGCAGCGAGCTATTGCTGTATACCGTGATGGTGGTGGGCATCTTATTGGGCATACTCATATTCGGTTGAATCAACGTAAATAACTTCACCTCTATACATCCAGCGATATCAGTAACAGCATGAATCTCAAATTGAAACGCCCGTTGGCTTTTTTTGATCTGGAAACCACCGGCGTAAACATTTCTACCGACCGTATTGTCGAAATTTCTATCCTAAAAGTTTATCCGGATGGTGTGGAAACCGTGAAAACGCTGAAAATAAATCCGGGAATGCCGATACCCTTGGAATCGTCCATGTTTCATGGTATTTATGATACAGATATCCAAGGTGCTCCCATGTTCAAAGATGTAGCGGCGGAGTTGGCCGACTTCATCGGCGATGCCGATTTGGCAGGCTACAATTCCAACAAGTTTGACATCCCTATGCTTATGGAAGAGTTTATCCGGGCCGGTGTTGATTTTTCGTTGGATGATAGGCATTTCGTTGATGTGCAGAATATTTTCCATCAAATGGAACAGCGTACGCTCAAGGCGGCCTACCGTTTCTATTGCGGCAAGGACCTGGATAATGCCCACAGCGCGGAGGACGATGTCCGGGCCACGTATGAAGTGCTGAAGTCGCAGCTGGATCGTTATGAACAGACCGAATGGGAAGACAAGTCCGGCAATAAGTCCGTCCCTGTGGTGAATGACGTGGAGGCCCTGCACCGCTTCACCAATCTAAACCGTCCGGTTGATTTCGCCGGCCGGATGGTGTTCAACGAGCAGGGAGAAGAAGTGTTCAACTTCGGCAAACACAAAGGCCGTGCGGTGGAGGAGGTCTTCGCTATTGAACCCAGCTATTATTCGTGGATGATGCAGGGCGACTTCCCGTTGTATACCAAAAAATGTTTGGACAAAGTGTGGCAGCGTTTCCGGGCGAAGCAAAAAGAGCAGCGCGCGGCTAAAGTGGCCGCATCTGCGCCCATGACGGCAAAACCAAAATCGGATCAGCGTCCGCAGAAGCCGCCGCAACCGCAACGTCCCAAGCAAAAGCCGGGGCCGATCACCGATGACATGCTGCAAAGCTTACGCGAAAAATTCGGGAAATAACCATTTAACAATACTGACCCGTCATTGACAAACATCGCTTGAATCACATCGGCTAAAATCCTATTTTTGTCTGTCAAAAAAATAGCTATGTCACAAGAAACCGAACACGTGAAGTGCCTGATTATCGGCTCAGGCCCGGCAGGTTACACAGCCGCCATCTATGCCGCTCGGGCAGACCTGAAACCGGTAGTATATACAGGGATCGTGCCTGGAGGGCAGCTTACGCAAACCACCGAAGTGGAGAACTTTCCGGGTTATCCGGATGGTGTGCAGGGGCCTCAATTGATGGAGGATTTCCGGAAGCAGGCGGAACGTTTCGGTACCGATATCCGGTTTGGCTATATCACTTCGGTTGATTTCTCGGGCGATGTGCACCGGGTGGTCGTAGACGGCGAAAAAACGGTGACGGCTGATACGGTGATTATCGCTACTGGCGCCACAGCCAAGTGGCTGGGCCTGGAGAGTGAGCAAAAGTACAACGGTTTCGGTGTCTCAGCATGCGCCGTATGTGACGGATTTTTCTTTAAGGGGCAGGATGTGGCTATCGTAGGCGCGGGCGATACCGCAGCAGAAGAGGCGACATACCTGGCAAAACTTTGCAACAAAGTTCATATGTTGGTGCGCCGTGACGAGTTCCGTGCTTCCAAGGCCATGCAGAACCGCGTATTGAATACCCCGAATATTGAAATCCATTATCACACGGAAACGAAAGAGATTGTTGGCGATGGACAGAACGTGACGGGTGTACGGGTCTATAACAACCAGACGTTGGAAGAAAAGGTGTTGCCTGTTACGGGGTTCTTCGTGGCTATCGGCCACAAACCCAATACGGAGTTATTCCAAGGTATATTGGATATGGATGCCAATGGGTATTTGATTACCAAGCCAGACAGTACATGTACCAATATTGAAGGGGTTTTCGCTTGCGGCGACGTGCAGGATCATGTTTACCGACAAGCGGTCACGGCCGCAGGGACAGGGTGTATGGCCGCCCTTGAAGCCGAGCGTTACCTTGCAGCCAAGGAGCATACGTTGGTATAATCGGTCGTACCGGACTAGTACTAGTACACCGGAGCACCGTTTTCGAGCCATTGCGCCCAATTTTTTTCGTATACGTGCACTTCGGTGGTCTGGACGTTACCGTTATTATATACCGGATTCCGTTGATTGACCCATTCATACAGTCCGCCGAAGAGGTGATATACGTGCTGATACCCCGCTTTTTGAAGCTTTTCACCGATACGTTCGCTTCTGTTGCCAATGGCGCAGTAGACGACGACGGTATCTGTTTTAGGAATGTTGTACACCTTACGCATGTCGAACCAGGTATACCCCACATGCTTAGCATGTTTTAAGTGGCTGACGGCAAACTCATCCGCTTCCCGTGCGTCTAGTAAGATGATGCCATGCTGCATCATCCGTTTCAGCTCGCCTACGGTAACGGCCGGCACGCTGTGCCGGTAGACGCCGTTCAACCGGGCGGCAAATTCAGCGTTCACGGTTGAATCTTGGGAAATAGTCCCCAAAGCAAGCCCCGTCCATGTAACAATATTCCACATCACTTCACCGGAATGAGATCCAGAATATGGTTGCCGATATCCAATACGGTAGCGCTAGGCAATGCGGCGGCAACCAAGCTTGAACCGATGGCCGATCGGTAGCCCCCGGCACAATGCACCGCTACAGGTTTGTCCACAGGGATTTGATGAATACGGTCGCGCAGTTCTGGCAGCGGGATGTTAATGGCTCCCTTAAAGATGGGACGGTCAGCGGCCTCTTGGGTGCTTCGGATATCGAGGATGGTGTAAGAATCGGGGTTTTCCACAAATTCCCCAGCGTTGAAGGGAGGCGATATCATCGGCCCCTCAGAAGAAAACAGCACACCTCCTTTAATGAACTGTTCATAACCGATTTTAGCCGCTTTTTCAATAAGAAGCTGCAGTGCCTCTGCGTTATCCGTGAGCAAATAAAATGGCTCACCCGGCCCGATAATGGTGCCCAGCCAAGTTTCGAAGCGGAGTCCGTCCGGTATATTGAATGCTCCGGGCAGATGACCCGCCTTGAACTGTCCCTGCTGGCGCCCGTCTACGACCATAGTACCTGATTCCAGGTTGGCCGTGTCAAGACGCGGAATGGCAGCCGTACTGGGCCCGAACGCCCCCGCGCCGCGCTTGTTTAGGGCTACATCGAATGGGAAATAGCGAGGAACGAACGGCTGCTGCTCCAATAGCAGCGCCACAAACTCATCTTCGCTCATTGGTTGCAGGGCATAGTTTGATGCCGCCTCCCTGCCGATGGTACTGGAAAGGTCGCTGCCCATATTTTTGCCGCACAGTGAGCCGGGGCCATGCGCGGGGTATACCCGCACGTTTTCAGGCAGGGTCAATAATTTTTTCCGGAGCGAATGGTAAAGTTCCCGGGCCAGTGCCTCAGCCTTTGCCGTGATATGGCCCACATTTTCCCGAAGATCAGGGCGGCCTACATCGCCCACGAATAACGTGTCGCCGGTAAAGACGGCTTGTGGCTGGTCATTACTGTCCCTAAGCAAGACACAAATGCTGTCCGGCGAATGCCCAGGCGTATTAAGCGCTTCAAGCCACACCTTGCCCAGCCCAATGCGGTCGCCATCATCAAAGGGCTCATGCGGGTATTCCGCACCGCTTAAACGGCTGGTATAGATCGTAGCGCCCGTTAGCCGGTGCAATTCGGTGTGGGAGCTCACAAAGTCGGCATGGGGATGAGTCTCTACGATGATGGAAATGGTAGCCCCCTGTTCCCGCGCAAAATCCAGATAGGGTTCGGGGTTCCGTGCCGGGTCTATCAATGCCATCTGGCCATCGCTGTAAATAGCATACGAAGCGTGCGAGAGCCCTTCGTCATAAAATTGGTGTATATTCATTCACGTGATTTTTTAAAGGCGCGTGTCAACCCGTATGGCATCCGGTAGAACGGACTGTCCCTGCGGGGTTCCTGGCGTCGCCCTAACGTTGCAAAAATAGGAAATGTTTTGTGGGAAATTAATTTCGTATTTTGGCCGCATGTGGATGGAGGCACGCCATTGGTTAACTCGTTGCGGTGGAGTAATGTTGGCAACGGCATTGCTTACCCCTCTCGCTCAAGGTCAACAACTCCCGTTTGCTGGTAGGGATCCTAAAGGCGAGATCACCGATCCGTACCTAAAAGAGGTCTCGGGATTGGTTGCAGCCGGAGCAATTCCGCATGGTTTATGGACGCACAACGACAGCGGCGACGAAGCCCGGATTTTTCTGATCGATGACGCTGCACGGCACCGTGCAACCTATTATCTTGAAGGAGTTACCGCCTACGATTGGGAAGATATCGGCATCATGAAGCGGGGAGAACATCACTACCTGCTCGTAGGGGATATTGGCGACAATCTGGCGCAGCGCCCCACGGTAACCATCCAACTCGTAGCGGAACCCGCCGCCATAATGGGGCCGGAACCGTTGGTGGACACTATCCCCCGAGCGAAGATACGTTCATACACCTTGCGTTATGAAGACGGTGCGCGCGATGCAGAGGCCATGTTTTTCGATCCCATCGACAAACTGGTATACATCATTGCCAAGCGCGAACTGGGTGCGGGTTTATACCAGGTTGCATTGCCGGAAACAGCCTCCGACACCTTAACGCTGCGGCGGGTGGGGCGGCTTCCATATACGTTCATCACTGGCGCAGATATAAGTCCTGGTGGCTCGGAAATCCTTGTGAAAAACCTTTTGGAGGTTTATTATTGGAAACGGCGTGAAGGGGAGACGGTGCCAGAGGCGCTCCGTCGGCCAGCTACAAGGCTGCCTTACCAGCCGGAACCGCAGGGCGAGGCCATCGCTTTTGCCGGTGACGGTAGTGGATACTTTACATTGAGTGAATCGCTGCTGGGTTTAAAGGCAATATTGTATTTTTACAGACGATTATAACATCATATGGAAATGAAAGTTGGTTTACTATTAAGCATCTGGATAATAGCGGTAAGCAGCTTGCAAGCTGCGGAAGTCGACACTGTCAAGGTATACAGCACGGCTATGGACAAGGAAATCAAGGCTGTGGTTATTACGCCCGATGATTATGCTGTACGGGATTCGCTGCCGGTGGTGTATCTGTTGCACGGGTATAGCGGCAGCTACGCGGATTGGGTAAATAAAGCACCGGTAATCAAGGTATTGGCTGATCGCTATGGCTTCATGATTGTTTGCCCTGATGGCGGGTATGGCAGCTGGTATTGGGATAGCCCGGTGGACGAGTCATTCAAGTATGAAACGTTTATCGCAAAAGAGTTGGTCGACTGGATTGACGGTCGTTACAAAACTATTGCCGGCCGCAAGGGAAGGGCTATTTCTGGTTTAAGCATGGGAGGACACGGTGCACTGTATATTGCTTTTAGGCATCAGGACACTTTCGGGGCCGCTGGTAGTACAGCGGGTGGAGTAGATATCCGGCCGTTTCCACTTAACTGGGACATGGCCAAACGCTTGGGAAGTTATGCAGAACATCCCGAGCATTGGGAGCAATATACGGTTATCAATATGATGCACCTGCTTACACCCGGCAAATTGTCGCTGATTATCGACTGCGGCACCGGTGATTTTTTTTACCGGGTAAACGAGCAGTTGCACCAGAAACTTCTCGATCGGAATATTCCGCACACATACATCACCGGACCCGGAGCGCATAACTGGGCGTACTGGCAGCAGTCCATCCCATACCAGTTACTCTATTTTTTTGATTTTTTCGGCCAGAAATAAAAACGCATGTCGATATGGCTGTTTTTTAATTTACTGTTTTTCAGCTTATTGCTTTTGATGATTAAAAACAAATGACTTTTTTGAATAAATAATTGCAGCTATTTGTAAAAATTCTATAACTTTAACGCGCAAACCAAATTATAAACTTAAAAGGGGTCCTGGTTGATTTCAATCAGGACCTTTTGTTTTTGACGGCGTGAAAGACTTCCCGTCGATTAAAGCTGCTGTTGCTGCCTGAGCTGATCAACATTGTTATTGGCTTTGAATTCTTCTGTCGTTTCAGCAAACGCCTCCAGAAGTTCGGTTATTGCATCCGAGTTGTCCGCCGTCCGTTGATAGATGTTGGGCAGCACACTTTCCAGCCGGCTGTCGCCCAGTTCGATATTGTCCACTTCCACTTTTCCAATTTTCTCGAGCACCGCCTGTTGGCTCCGTTTCAAATCCTCCAGTTCCCTGACAATCTTTTCCATTAATTCAAATTTCTTCAACTTATCCATAATATCTCCGCATTTGTCTTACTTAAAAAACATGTTTTTAAGCAAAAGGTTTTTTTATGGTGTATTATGGACGTCTGGTCTTAGGCTCTTCCAACGCTTGTTTATTTTTTCAACACCATAATAACGAGTAATCTCTTTTTTATCATTTTCATTTCCACGTTCAAATACACGTTGGATAACCGCCCGGCATTGTCGTTGCCAATCGATCCGGTTGATGTCGGTATCCCAGAAAAGTGATTTACTTAGGATAGATAAATCCGGTGTTGGTTTTGCTTCCTGGATAAAGCACCTCAGTTGCCGAAAGATTATCTTCGTTATCCTCTGCTTGCCCAGAAAGTGCCTATTCGCGGAGTTTAATACTGTCGATAACGATAATCCGGCGGCTCTTGTTTTTCATGTCCTGATATACGGAAGTGTATATATATTAACACTTGTTTCTGCTAACGATTGCACCGGTTATGGAGTCCTATATGTGATGCACTGAGCCGTCCCGAGAACAACTATAATCTACCGCTTTTTATAAAAATCATCCAGCTGTTTTTTGCCCTTTTCATATTCAGCTTCGGCAATGGAATCCAATGCCTTGCTGTGATAGATGCCAAAAAAATAATTGGAAATGGGTTGTCCATCCACAGGCATTAAGTATGGGGTCGCGATCAAATCATACGCATATGCTTTTCCTAAGCTGTCAGCTAACTTATTTACATCAGTATTGCCAATAATATCAAAATTTATGGAAACGGAAACATCTTTCATAGCTGTATCAGGCTGAGCATAAAATACTCTTAAGCCACACATAAATACAGCCTGCTTAAAACTCGCTTTCCAATCTGCTTTTCTCCGTTGTTCCGTCTTGTGAGCTGCACATGCACTACAAAAAAGCATGAGAAATATAACTATCGCTTTTGTTTGTCCAATATTTACCACCATATTCAGTTCAATTCCCATAAATGAATGAATGCCACTCCCTGTTGTCGGCCATTTATTGGAGGCCTTGCTCCAATACCAAAATAACACCCAGCATTACAGGTTTCACCATTCCAGATATCAGCATGTCCCGATGCGAAATCCCGAGGATAATTCGGGACCATAATGTAAATGCCTTTTTTACCCGACAGCAAAGTTGGAAAATTCTTCCCGTTCTCTCCTCCCTGAGCGCCCGTGAATTTTGTGGGTTCGCCAAAAGTTTTTATCATCCAAGCATTAAGATTAGCCGCTCCCAAAAAATAATTCTTTCCATCTGCTCCTTTTGCCGTTTGCCCTATTATGGTCGGTATTGTTATTCCGGAATAATTCAAGGCCCTTGAAACCCTAAGTGCACAGGCATTTTGGTAATCATTGTTTGTGTCATTCAGATGTAGACTATAAACCGTGCCCGGTCTTTTGAAGCTATCTTACCGGGTTGTTTGGTGGTAGCCAAAACTTTTTCGAAATGCTGCCTGGCTTTCACCAAAGAAAGATTTCAATCTGCGTCTACCTACAAATCCGAAAGCTGGTCGCGTTTTGCACAACTGTTTATTACAAGTAATGCCAAAATAATCATGAGCGGGGTTCTCTTGCTCTTCATATTTTCAGGTTTAACTAATACTTTATCTTAAAAGTCTGTCAGCTTTTATTGTCATTTAAAGAAACCTAAAGCAGAAAAGTGGGTGACAAAAAAATAAAAAATTACTACAGTTGTTAACGCAGAGATCCGGCCACAACTTAACATACGGCCCGGTAAGCACTATGAGCAGCATCCACATAACGACAGCAATTAGGCTGTATTGAAGCAGTGAGGACACCATCGAAAAATCCCCATGAGGCGCAGAGCATGTACGGAGCATGCCGTTATCAGCATCAGAGAGACGAACAGCGCGGACGACAAAATAGTAGGCATTTGCCTCCCATACCGCCGCAAATACCAGTTTGAACCCAGCGCATAAATAGATAAATTCCAAAGGTTCCTGCTTACCAGAACAGGATACCAGCATACCATTGCGGTAGCAATGCTCAGTTGGAAAAAACGGAAGAGTAATAATTTTTCAACTATTTTCATACCTGAGGCCTGAATTATTTTGGAAATGCCAACATATACCTTACTTTAACGACCGTATCAAAGGGCCGACAACCTCTGGTATGCTGCAATAACTACAATAGCTGAAATTGGTATGGGGAAGGGCAAACGCCATGATCATTCGTTAAACAAATCCTTCCGAACATCAATTATTATCTTTATACTATCGATACGGTAAATATGGCCCGGGCTTTGGGTATAATATAAAACGATCGGCGCCCCATACTGCCTTTTTACTCGTTCTTCAAAATACTGCTGTGCTTTGTTATTCGTTAAACCCAACTTCATATGAAAAATATCGTTTTTTGCCTCAACCGTATAAAGTAATACACTGTCTATTCCCTTGTCATGCCTTTCCTCGCGGAAACCTACGTAAAAGCCAGATTCTTCTTTATGTTCCTGCTTTTCGACGTCGCTCACCTGCAAGCTGTGTTCATGGATGCTGATACTATTGTCGAACAACACCTTATTACGGTCGCGCCATAGCTTAATACTGTCGGCGACAACTAATGTATCTCGATGACTGATATAAATCCTCACCTTCGTGTTAGGGTAAGACATTATATGATTACTGAAATATTTCAACGCCTTATAATTGGTAATATCAAGCTGAATCCCCTCCAAGTTGGAAGATCCCTGAGCTTTGTAATCAATACCCGCCATTGACGAGGAAAGGTATACAGCATCAATATAAGACCTCTGCTCGCAGTACGGTTCTGCACAAGATGAAGATAACGCTAGGAGAAAAAGGATTCTTTTCACAACTTCAATTTACTTTTCCTGACCATGGTCATAATATAATCGTATTGAACTGTGACAATACCGAAGTTCCCCGTTGTATATGATGGATCAGACTTAATTTTGTTTTGCATCACCCCTGTAACTGGGTTATAGAATAGTTTGTTACTACTATGTGCCCCTCTAAAAGTGTCAGAAAATGCGTTGTCAAAATATCTCAAATAATTTACTCCATTTTCGTTACCCATACCAACAATAACAATAAAGTGATCCGTGGTATTGTCTGTGCTAGCGTTTGAGGTCCCCGACTTGTAATCCACGCCTACAATCACTGGAATACCATTACTTAACGCGTATTTAATATAGCTTATTGCTTTTTTTAATTCAAACGCATTTGCTACTCCATTTTGATAGGTTTGAAAGGTTTGAGGTAAACCAAAACCATCAGTATCATAGTAATTTGAAATCGTGTATCCTAACTTCGCAAGCTGTTCTTTTGAAAAATCCATACAACTTAAGCCATGCACTGCAACATCTTCCGCTCGCCAACCGATGAAATCTTGAGACAAAATCACCGAAGGAATATTTTCCCACGGAGACTGCAAATCTACTATTTCCTGATATGTATTAGTATCATAATTACCGCCAGCATTATTATTGGGATCGATATTTGGAGGCTCATTATAGTCAGTTCTTGCAGTCAAAAAATCGGGCACATCAAGTCCCGAGAATTCCGAAATCTTTTGAACCACCCAAGCTGCAAACGCAACTAAATTTTCATTGTCTTCCGCTTGGCGCACAAAATCAATGAGCTGTTGGCTCTGGGCCTCCGATAATGATAAGTCAACATCGTAGCCGTACGATACGAAGATACTGTTCAGGATTTCCGATGCAGATAAATTTTCCACTGCATCTTCTTCCCCATCGATAGGTCCAGGAACAATTTCAACCGGAATGTCCAACTCCGAACACGGTAGAATATAATCCATCCCAGGAGGCGGTGGTACGGTAGGAACAGTATAGTTTGGATCTGGGTTACAATCCAAAGGTGTATAGTCATTTGGCCCGCTACCGCCGTTATTACCTCCCCCCCCCAGGCGGGCCTTCGCTCCCATTATCCTCTCCGCCATCAATCGGGCCTTCTGGCGGTGTTTCCACGCATGTTTCAATTGTTACGGACACTGTTCTTGATCTCTTGGGCCCGATTCCGCCTTGTTGCTCACATGTACAAATAGAACGTTGCTCCCAGGTATGATCGGCGCAACTGCACACATGACCCGGATATCTAATCCAGAAAGTGATGATTTGGCATTGTGCATCATCTCCCCAATCACCGGGTGGCTCATCGGAAGTTATAGAAGCCTGTTTTGCTACCTTCGGCCTCTTGCTGTCATTCAATACCTTACCATCTTCATAACGGAATATCCGTTGTGCTTTACCATCCCAATTCATTACGATAATATCTCCATCATATTTCCTCGAAGTTTTCGCTTCAAACCACTTATTTGACGGTTTCAGTTGTACCCACTCCGTGATGATGTTATCGGCTGTGTCCTTGTACATCATCATGTAATTTAAAAAGCCGAATTTGACCATTTTGTCATCAGAAATCTGCACATACGTACCCTGTCTGTGGAGTGGGGTAAGTACTGCTTGATGGCCCGAACTCAGCTCACGGTATTGAAACGCATCCCACATAGGTTGTTTATCGTGGTTATGTTCACGATTTTCATCGTGCTGATGTGCCCTGGGGGCTTTTGAAGCTATCTTACCGGGTTGTTTGGTGGCAGCCAAAACTTTTTCGAAATGCTGCCTGGCTTCCACCAAAGAAAGATTTCGATCTGCGTCTACCTGCAAATCTGAAAGCTGGTCGCGTTTTGCACAACTGTTTATTACAAGTAATGCCAAAATAATCATGAGCCAGGTCTTGCTCTTCACATTTTCAGGTTTAACTAATACTTTATCTTAAAAAAAGTCTGTCAGCTTTATCTGTAATTTAAAGAAACCTAAAGCAGAAAAGTGGGTGACAAAAAAATGAAAAATTACTGCAGTTGTTTTAATCCTTCGGATCGGTATTGGCTGATGGTTTTATCTTTACTCAACACGTTAGGTCATGGATAGTCGCTTGCCGGATAAGCATCTGGTCAAAGGGATCCCGGCGCCATTCGGCATTCAAAAGGTGGTGAACCGCCTCAGGGGTAGGTCTTTTTTGATAAAAGAGAAAAAACGGCCTTAAAGGCCGATAGAACAGTTAAATGTAAACAACTCCGACTTTAGTCGGATAATAGTGATAAAAAACGAAAAAAGCCGTCTCGGTATTTTTGAGACGGCCTCTTGATACTAAACGATTCCTTTGTTGCGGGCTGACAGGGATTACTATCGAACACTTAATACCATTTTTGACGTTTTTGGATGCTATTAAGTAACCATAAATAGAGTAAAGTCTGTCTAAAGGGAGTGCGAACACTGCTCTTTATCGCTATGAGAAACTCAGCGTAATCAGCGTACCCTTGTTTTGCCCGGTATCTAAAACAATACAGCACTGTATGGCATCGGCGAGGTCCCGGATAATGTGAAGGCCCAGTCCGGATTTGGTGCCTATTGCCGCTTCTTTGTTGTACAGGGCGTCTGCCTGTTCGCGTAAAATGCCCGGGCCGTTATCGGTAATGCTTAGCTGTACTTTATTGTCCTGTCTCACGGCCTTCCATTCCAATTGCGGATCGGGCGTGTTTTTGAGGGCTTTCAGCGCGTTTACCGTCAGGTTGTATAGAATTGTTTTCAGATAATCCTCATCGGTATGGACGGAAACAGCTTCGGGATTGCTATAGGATACGACTATGGCCGGATCAGTGGGAATGTTGTTGCGCAGGTATTCAAAAAGTGAGCTTACCTGCACCATTTTCTTTTGCGGGGTGAAACGCTCCATCTGGCTCTTGCTCCATAACAGGACGGTCTCCATGGTTTCCAATACATTTTCCGCTGAGTCGGTCAATTTTTGCTGATACAGTTCAGTACTACTGTCATCAAGCAAATCAGGAGCATTTTTTTGTAGGTGGAGAAAATGGATAAGGTTGGCTACTGGGCCGCGGAGATCATGGCTTAAGATGCCGAAAAACCTTGTTTTTACCTTATTGGCTTCATCCAGTTTATTATTAAGGGCAAGCAGCGCCGCATTGGTCCTCCGGCGTTGCACATTTTGATAAAGCAATAATCCCCCGATGACAAACAGCAGCGCTGCTCCGCCGATCAGGGCAAGCCGGGTACGCCGGGCATTGCTGAGTTGCAGTTCGTTTATCGCCAACTGCTTGTCCCGCAGGTCTATTTCGCGTTGGCTCTCCATGGCCGCTATCCGGTTTTTATTTTCTTGGGAAAACAGGGAATCACTGATCTGATGGCTGCTATTTAAAATTTCAATGGCCTCTTTATAGCGGCCTTGCTCTTCCAGTACCCTGTAGTATGCCCGGTAAAATTGCATTAACTGCTCCCTGTTCCCGGACTCCTTGGCAAGCGATATACCCTGTTTCAGGTCGCTATCGGCAGCCTTCAGCAACTCGGCCTTCGACATCGTAAAACGTGGCGGCATTTTATTTCTCAGGCTGTCATTTTGATAAAGGTTGATGTAAATGGTTCCTCTATTGCCAATGTTGCTGATGGTATAAATGGTGGTCAAGTTGCTCCTTTCCCAAATCTCCTGAGATTTTTCAATATAAGCTAACTGTACAGCCGGTTCATTGTTATAGCATTCCACCAATTGGGTGTATATTTTTGCTTTTCCAAAATCATTGCCTATGGTATCCAAATATTGGATTGCCTCAAGGAATGGCTTTTTTGCTTGCTCGGCATCTTTCTCCAAAAGATGGCTGACGCCTATTATTTCGAGCGAATTGGCCAATTCGGTGTAATTTTTTTCCTTCCTGAAAATGGAAGCCGCATTGCCTGCATACACTCTTGCCTTTTCAAAATTATGCTGCTGGACAAAGATCGCCGAAACAAGGTAAGCCCCTTTGGCCTGTAAGCTGGGGTGGTTGTTCTTTTCAGCAAGATCCATCCCTTTCATAAAAAAGTCGAATGCCTCTGTGTACCGGTTTTCATGCTGATGGATATTCCCAAGGTTATACAGCATGCTTATTTCCCCTTCAGCATCACCCAGTTCTACGAACAGGTCATAGGCTTTGCCAAAATGGGATAGGGCCTCCTGTCGTTGCCCCGACTCCATTAACACATTTCCAAGGTATTGTTCGGATGTGGCGATCCCGATAGGCCAATCGGCCTGTTCCGCTTGCGAGACCGCGGCTATGGCATATTCTTTTGCTTTTATTAAATCAATCCCGGCATAGATACGGGTGATCTGGTTGAGTAGGTCTACCCGGATTGTATCATTTTCTTCATGGTTTAACCGCAACAGCAATGAATCCAACTGCCCTTGAGCCTGATTTTGCCAGGCATGTACCAAGGCTTCCGTACCCGAAAGTATCAACAGAAGGAACAACGATATGAAGTTTTTGACACCCATCATTTACGCGATTAGATTCCGGACGGTTTCTTTATAGCTACGCCCGATGGGAACGGCTACGCCGTCAATAAGCAATTCCGAAGGAGTCATTTTGTCTATGAAATGCGGCTGTACGGCATAGCTACGGTGTACCCGCAGAAAGCCTTCGAAGGAAGGGGTCTTTAACAGGTTGCCTAGTGAAGCCAGCACATGGTACCGTTTAGCTTTGGTAACCACTGTGGTGTAGTCTTTCAGCGCCTCCAAGTATAGAATATCACTGCTGCGGACTTTTACCTGCTGATGTCCGTCTTTGATAAAAATCGTATCGCCATGCAGGCTGTGGTCCAGAAGTTCCGATTTCTTACGCATGTGAAGGTACTCTTCCAGACGCTGCATCGAGACGGCAAACCGTTCCGCCGCTAACGGCTTTACCAGAAAATCCAACGCCGCGAGCTCAAAGCTCTCCACGGCATAGTCCGGATAGGATGTAATAAAAATACAGGCCTCCGTATCGATGAGCTCCCTGCGAAGCTGCAAACCGCTGATCTCTCCCATATCGATATCCAGCAGCAATACCTGCGGCCGGGTGGCTTCTATTTCCTTTAGGGCCACTGCGGGAGAATCGTACACACCAACGATATCAAGGAACGTGTACCTCCTCGCAAAGGCCTGCACAGTAAGCCGGTCTATCTCGTCATCGTCTATTATAATACAGCGATAAGCCATGAAAAACAGCAGTTTAAGTAAGTCAAAAGTAAGCATAATTCATATCGCTTGCAAACCCTTCCTTCGTCTATTAAAACTGTCGTTCGTCTATTGGGGTTTGCGCAGGTTCCGCATTCTGAAAACCTTTGTAGCAGATTTATTTTGTCACAAAAAACCCGTTTGTTATGAAAGCAAAACTTATATCACTCAGCCTGCTTGCCTTTGTTATGTTCTGCACGGCAGCATTTACTTCTTGCAGCAAAGACGATGACATACACCCCGAAGACACCTTTGACATCCACAACCCTGAAGGGTATTTTCTGTATGTAAAACAATCGAATCCTGACGGCTCCTACCCCGGCTTTATGGTGATGAAATTCATGCCCGGACAGATTTTGAGAATAAGTGGGGTGTCAGGCGATATAGATGCTCCATATACGGTCATCAATGGAAATGCCATGGATATTCAGTACGGCGAAGGCGCCCGAATAGTTTTTGAAGGTGAATCGATATGGAGTACGTTCGAATTATTTACAGAATTTGTTTTGATTAAAGAGCCGGAAAGCAACCAACTGGCGGGCAAATCATTCTCGGGCACTTATTATAAAGGCGATAAGTCCATCCTGCACCAAAATTTCTTCTACAGCTTTGCCGCTGACGGGAACACGGTAGATGCGGGTTTCAACCCGGAAACCGCTGAACGCACCGAAAACTACACGCCTGTCGGAAATATTGCCGCAAGAGCTGTACTCGACAATGGCGATACAGAGTTTATGGTACTGGTGAACGGGCAATTGAAAGTAAACTATAAAGTATACTCTCCTGATGTTCCCACTTGGCCGGATTATCATGGCGCATTTACGCAGCAATAGGAAATAATTTAAAATTCATATACATGAAAGCAAAACTTATATCAATCAGTCTGCTTGCCCTGCTTATGCTCGGTACGGCAGCACTTACGTCCTGCAGCAAAGATAATGAAGAGGCAGCCGAACCTATGCCCGCTGATTTTGGCATTGCCGACTACATGATTGTTGGTGAAACCTTTTGGGGAATGAACCAGTCGGGCACTCCCCCTTATATCATGACCTTTGATGTGGGCGGCAAAACCACCATCTATACGCTAAGCGGTCAATCGGAAACGACCTATACCGTTGAAGGAAACCGGGTAACACTTGCTGATCTGGGATACTTTGAAATTGACGCGGATACGGAATCCGTGGACGACTGGCTGCTGGTCGGCGCGTTAAGCCAGGGCAGACTTTTACGAAAGAGCGAGGGGAATCCCCTGAATGGAAAAACCTTTGCAGGGCAACTGATGGAATGGAACATTAACGGAGCGGATGAGCGGATCAATTATAACAATTATCGGCTCGTCATTGATAACGCTGAGGTGAACGAGCTATACAGCTACAGTGTTGGCCCCTATGTCATTCCGGTAAACCAGACGTGGAGCTATACACCGGTCGGAAACTCCGGTGGCCAAGGTCAGGACGGAGATCTCAGTTTTTTGTTTTATCTGGATACGGATGGTCGTCTCGTTTTCTGGCGTCACCGATTGGGAGGGTACAATTACTATTCACCTCAATAACGTAACGATCATAAACATTAACAAAAACACGTCAGCATCATTCATGCTGTACATTACAAAAAAAGGACACCATCATGAATACGTCTATTATACGATTGATCATCCCGGCTATGGTTTTCATGCTTTGCGCTACGGGTTGTAAAAAAGACCCGGCAAATAATGGCGAGCGGTGCCAAATTCCCCGCCTGTCGGTAATCAACGCTGTTGCGTTTGAAAATCCCTGTGCCATTGCCGTTTCCAACGACGGGAAGATCGCCATCACCACATACAATGGCTTTGAAAACGGATACGGTTCTGCCGGGACAACCCGGGTATGGAGAAGCTACGAGGCCTGGAGTAAGGGGGATGTTCCCCCAATTCTGCCTTCTTTTCAAAACATTGCGGCAGAAGCCGCTGTGTTTGACAATGCCGGAAACCTGTATATCGCCGAGACCGAACAGGTGGCGGGGATCGCAGTCTACCTGAATCAAAATGAAAACTTCCTGTACAGCCACACAATTCACGGGAATTTCAACAATCCCAGAGGGATGGTTTTTGATAAGGGCACATTATGGATCGCCGACGATGGAAACAAGCGTGTGGTATCGGTACGCAACCCGCAAAGTCCAAACTACCAGGTTTCCGATGCCTTTTCCACGAATGGGAGTGTAAAAGCGGTAACCGCAGATAATGCCCATTTCTATTACGTACAATATGACGAGAACAGGGTTGTAAAACGAAACAAGTCGGACGGAGGTGAAACGTATATCCAGGTTGCCAGTCCCGTGGACATCTCCCTGCACGACGGGAATCTGTATGTCACTTCCCCGTCCACACACCATTTGACGGTAATTTCGAGCGAGCGGTTTTCAAACGAATGCATGGGAACCTTTGAAAACTTCGATGCCTCCTATGCGTCAGCTTATTATCAGGGTGTGGGGCTCCTCTTGGTATCTCACGATGAAGACGAAATCAAAACACTAGCGTTTTAGTACCTGTAACAGGCAAAAGAAGTCGGTTCGACAGATTGGGCCTGATAGCATTCAATCATGGAAAAGAAGTTAATAACCCTGTTGATAAGATTAATAGAAACACTATCATCGTTAAAGTATTTCTTTATCCTTTCATCATTTGACATTTTATGACTCGGATATTTATAGAACAAGTATGCTTCTAAAAATTTACGCATATTGTTTCCGAAATTATATTGGTATTCGTGGGAAATAGCCGACATTTCTGATATAGAGCAGTTGTAAATCTGGCTGAATAAATAGTTAAACTCCGTTATGTAATTTTTAAGATAGTCTGGAGCTAATTTCAAAAACGTATGTTCCTTGTTTTTTCTATCAATAATAAAATTCTTAATATCAGCTTTATCTCTACCCTCAGGTTGTGGTTTGTATTTGACCACGTGGATGATGGTACAGGAGAAGATGAAACGCCCCGAAAAAACAAGGACGGTCATAGATGATGAAATCCCATTGCGTGGGGTATTGAAATGCCATTGCGGAAACCCATTGTCGGGCGCACCGTCAAGGGGCAAATCGGGCAAGTATTTCTATTATTACAAATGCAGGCACTCCAAGCACAACAATATAAGTGCAATAAAAGCCCATAACCAATTTTTGGAAGCCTGCGAACTGATGAGCTTGCCGAGTACAAGGGTAAGGAAGATTAGGACAGTAACGAAAAGCTCGCTCGATTTGGAAATGGAGAGCAACCGTAAAAAGGTCATCGAAAAGAGAACCCAATTGCAGGAAGTCGAGGAAAAACTGTTCTCGGTCGAGGAGAAATGGATAAAGAACGAAATCAATAAAGATACCTATGACCGTTGGTATTCGATATACAACAACGAGATACTGAACCTCAAAGGGGCAATCGAACGATTGAGCAATGACCAAAGCAAGGCGTTCAGCATATTGGAAGACAACCTGAACCTATTGACCGATATGCGCCACGTATATATGGTGTCCGATACTCTGCAAAAAAGAGAATTTGTGAACAGGGTGTTCGACAGCAATCTGTACTATGAGAACGGCATTTATCGAACACCTACCATGCTCGGTTTATTGTCGCATAACCATTTGAAAATGAAAGAAAAAGGATTGCTGATTTACGAAAAAAAAGAGGATCTTCTTGATGAAGACCCTCTCAGCGGAGAGGGAGGGATTCGAACCCTCGATACGGTCATCCCGTATACACACTTTCCAGGCGTGCTCATTCGACCACTCTGACACCTCTCCGATAGGGGATGCAAAAGTAAGCGTTTATCTCGAGGATTTCAACGGTATTTGCAAATTTGATCAATCTTCTGCCAAAAACTTCAGCACCATTTCGTTAAATGCTTTAGGGCTATTCACGGGAAAATAATGGTCTTCTCCGGTAGCGATATAGAGCGTACTGTTAGGTATATGATGGGCGATATCACGGGTATGGCCTTCCTTAATGATGTCATTTTCGCCGGCCATCACCAATACCGGGCATCGGATGGCCCGTAGGTCTTCGTATATCCTATTAGGCTCAGTTTGCAGGAGGGTCATCAGGCGTGCGGCATGTTGCGAGGCCGCGCTGGTGTCAGCCGCAAGGGCTTTCCTGCGCTTTTCAACCTCTTTAAGGATGCTTGGGTCCACCACGCTTTCATTGATGTGTATATTGGCTCCCATGGTTACCAACCTGTTAACCTTGGCAGGATACCGCATGGCTAGGATGAGTCCGGTATTGCCACCATCGCTCCATCCCACTACGTTGATACTATCTAAGCCCAATGTATCCAATAAGTCCTTGATGTCGTCTGCGAAAAGCTCATACGTGTAACGCTCGTCATTGGAGGTCGACTTGCCCTGTCCCCGGGTGTCTACAGCAATTACGCGGTAGTGTTTCGCCAATTCCGGAATCTGTAGGGAGAACGCCATGATGGACTGGGAGTTGCCGTGAAGCAGCAATAGGGGAGCTCCCTGCCCGTAACTCTCATAATACAGGTTGACGCCGTTGACCGACACCGTATGGCCCGCGTTGTCGTTGTTGCCGTAGGCCACGGGCTTTATGAATCCCGAACCGTCGACTAATGCAGACCGTTTGCCATGATAGGGATCTTCGGAGGTAGCGCTCAATGTGAACCCCTCATGTTGCCGCAAGAACCCCCAATGTTGGCTTACGCTATCGCCCTCGAATCCGCCGGATGGAATGAGTACTTTTTCTAGTTCCCCCGCATCGCTTTCAACAAAAAGTTGAAAGTCGTCAAAGTAAAAGCGTCCCTGCCGGCTGTACAGCCCGCCGAACGCGAGATATTCGGCGTCGTGGTCAATTTTTCCTTCGATGGCATACACCTGCCAATGGCTGGATCGGATCGGTTTGTCCATCATGTTGTCAAAAAAGCCGACACGTTGGTTCTTTTTATCAACCCGCGCCCAGATTTCGGCTTCAGCGGTGGAGTCGATAAGTTCTACTTTCACCGCGGCTTGCAAGCGGAAGTTTTTGCCCTGGTGCGCTTCAACGGGAATACGTTGGATGAAAGCCCCCCAATCGTCAGCCGGTTGGGCAAAAGACAAAACGGGGACTAAGCATAGCCAGATAAGGGGCACACGGATATGGTATATCATGATCACAAAGATAAAGCGCCGCTGTGGGCAAAAGGATTTTTTAACATTCCTTAACGCGTGGCAAGCGGGGGTAGCGTCACGTCAGAAAGTAATTGGCAGTTCCACGACGGTACGCGAGCCGTCTTTTCCCGGCTTCCACTTTGGCCCTTCGCGCACCAGTTGGATAGCCTGCCCATTGAGTGCGTCGTTAGTCGTACGGACAACGCGGATGTTCGTAGGCATGCCGTTGTCGCCTACCGTGAAGGTCAGTACCACGGTGCCTTTGAGGCCCTCCGTTTGCCGGGCTTCCCGCTTGAGGTAACGGCGGTATGCACGCCATCCTTTTGACGGCATGGGCCGATACGCTGCTTGCCGCTTGTCGCCGCCGCGGCCAATCACCACCTCACTAAGTTCGGCAAGGTCGGGTTCCAAGATAATACTGATACTGTCAGTACCCGTGACTTCCATCCGTTTCGGTTTATAGCCCGCCATGGTCGTCGTTGATAATAGTGACAAGTCTGTTATGACGAAACTTCCGCTGGAATCGGTCACCACTATGCTATCGTTTGCCAATCGGAGGGCGACACCCGCCATTGGGATTTCGGTTTGCGGATCGACAACCTTCCCCGTGATGGTCTGTAACCGTTGGCTCGTTTCGCCTATACCTCGTATACGTATCCCGGCCCTGCGGCCGTTCAGCGGCAAGCCCCGTTCGGCACTGTGACTCCCTGTGCTAACGGCATCAACGTTGGTTACGGCTCCGGTTAAGTCAGCGGTATTCTGCTGGGAAAAGCCGACCACGACAGTTTCATCGAGCGTATCTTTCTTATCTTCAGCAGGATCATGCAACATGGCCAGGCGTTCCTCTTGCTGCCCAGCCGGGCTGGGTTTATTCGGTGCGGCATGAGCCTTCCTGTCTGGTACAACGGCTGTTTGTTGCGGTGCTTTCGCGTTGGTTTCCGGCGTAGCCTGGAGCCCTCTTTCGGGGGCCTTCCCATCGGCAAGCGGTTCGGCAGGCCGCACTACGGGTGCGGTCTGGCGGTTGGCCAGCGTAGGCTCGTTGCCACCGCCGGCGCCCGGTTGCATCAGCCAAAGGATGCTTATGGCGGCTGCTAATAGTATGGTCGCGGCCACGGCACGGACTTTCCAATAGCGTAAGCGCTGTAGGGGGCGCTGTTGCAGGCGCAATTCAAGCCGTTTGCGGATATCCTGCAGGTCAGCTTTATGCATAGACGGATCGCCTTGTTCCATGCCCAGCATGATGTCCATCAGCATGGGATCATCCTGTGCATGGCGTTCCAGCGCATACATCTCGGCAGACGTAAGTTCGCCCGCAAAATACTTGCGGATCAGATCCATATCGGGGTTACGCTTTTTCATGCTTGGCCTCCATGCATATCTTCAGGTTCCTTTTGCCATTTTGAATGTAACTTTTTACCTCGTTCAAACTGTATCCCGTTATTTCGGCAACTTCCTTATAGCACTTTTCGTTCAGAAAAAAGAGATCAATGCTCCGCTTCTGTTTTTCCGGCAGCTTCTCAAGGCACCGCTCAAGGGCATTGAGTTGCTGTTCCTTTTCTTCCGCACCATTACCCGGATGCACGGCAGCTGGAAAATCCACAAATTCGTTGATGGAAACTTCCCGTGCCCGGTTAGCCGCGCGCAGCTGCATCAAGCAGTGGTTGCGGGTGAGTACATACAGCCAGCTACCGAAGTTGCGGATTTCCTGTTTGTTGACCTTGGTGACGAGTTCCTCGAATACCTGCATGACGGCGTCCTTGCTGCGTTCGTTGTCTTGCAGGTAACGCAGGCACACATAGTATACCATTTCGGCATGTGCGCCGAACAATTCGGCCAATACGTCCAATTCTCCGGTCTGCCGGTAACGTGCCAACAGCTGTTCGTCGCTGCTGCCGGTAGCTGCTGGGGATTTGCTGAACCATTTCATCTAAGGGGCGTTGGTTACCGTACTGTCGTCCGGTCATTTTTGCCGTTGTTAAAATAGTTTTTTTTTCTGGTTTATGGAAATCCGGAAGTCGCTGCATCCTTGGCCAAAAAAATCGAAGCCATGAAAACTTATTGTTATGCAATGGTACTGATGCTATGCCTGGTAGGGTATAGGAACGGTACACCGCACCCAATCACGGGCACAGTTTATGACAGCGGCGCGGGAAAGCCGCTCGCCGGCGTACAGGTTCTTGTAGAGGGGACACAGACAACTGCGCGCACCGATGGTAATGGTCGTTATTCCATAGCGGCAGACCGCGGGCATTACCTCCGGTTTGCGTTTGTTGGCTATGAGACGCAGCGTGTAAAGGTCGGTGAGCAGGATACGCTGGATGTGCAGCTTGTTCGGGAGTCGGTTTCGTTGGAAGAACTGGTTGAGGTTGGCTACGGCAGCCAGCGCAAGCCCAACCTGGTGGGCGGCGTTGCTTTGGTCGATGAAGGTACGTTAGCCGGACGCGCTTCTGGCGTACGCATCCGGGGCGTCCATCCGGGGTATGTCGGTGGGCGGATGAACACCGAATCGTACAGAGGGCTTCCGGAAAACCGCTTTTTTAACCCGGTGGATGAGCCTTTGTCTACCTTTGCCATTGATGTGGATGCAGCATCTTATAGCAATGTGCGGCGCTTCATCAACAACGGCCAGTTGCCACCAACGGACGCTGTACGCATTGAGGAACTGATTAATTATTTTCAATACGATCTCAAGGGGCCCTCCAATGGCGAACCCGTGGCCATCCATACTGAACTGGCGGTTGCCCCGTGGAACCCCAAGCATCGGCTGCTGCGTATAGCACTCAAGGCCAGATCCGTTCCCACCGACCGGCTTCCGCCTGCCAACTTGGTGTTTTTGCTGGACGTTTCGGGCTCGATGGCGGGCGTCAATCGGCTGCCGTTGGCCAAGGCCGCCATGAAAATGCTGGTTGATCAACTGCGCGACAACGACCGCGTGGCCATCGTGACCTATGCCGGCACAGCGGGTGTGGCGATGGAAAGCACCCCTGGCAGCCAGAAAGCCACGATAAAAGATGTCATTGACGGCCTGCAAGCTTGGGGGTCAACCGCTGGAGGTGCCGGCTTGAAACTGGCCTACCGAATTGCCCGTCAGCATTTCATCCCCAACGGCAATAACCGAATCGTTTTGGCCTCGGATGGCGATTTCAATGTAGGGCCGTCAACAGACGACGATATGGAAAGCCTGATTGCAAAAGAGCGGCAGAGCGGCGTAAGCTTATCCGTATTGGGGTTTGGCATGGGAAACCTTAAAGACAGCAAGATGGAGCTGTTGGCAAACAAGGGGCATGGCAACTATGCCTATATCGATAACATCACGGAAGCCCGCAAGGCGATGGTGTCCGAATTCGGCGGAACGCTGTTTACGGTTGCCAAGGACGTGAAAGTACAAGTTGAGTTCAATCCAGATAAGGTGCAGGCTTATCGGCTGTTAGGTTATGAAAATCGCTTACTGGAGAAGGAAGATTTCAATAACGACCAGAAGCTGGGCGGCGATATGGGCGTGGGGCATACAGTTACGGCGCTATATGAGGTTGTCCCCGCCGGTATAAAGAGCAGTTTCCCCGGCGATGTGGATCCGTTGAAATACCAGTCACAGCGAAAATCTGCAGTTGCCGGTTCGTCCGGGTCATCCGATCTGGCTACTGTAAAGTTCCGCTATAAAGACCCGCACGGCGCGCAAAGCCGTAAGCAGGAGGTTGCCGTAGCCGATGGCAGGCAAGACCTGTCGAACGCCAGCGCAGATTTCCGGTTTGCGAGTGCTGTGGCTGAGCTCGGCATGCTGCTGCGCAATTCCGAATACAAGCAGCAGGCAGATTACGACAGCCTTATCGCCCGGGCAAAGGGGGCCAAAGGAAAGGATGACGAAGGCTACCGTGCGGAATTTATCCGGTTGGCGGAAAGTGCCAAGCTGCTGGCGCAACACGGTGGGACCTCCGGCACCTATTGACAGTTCGGCGTCAGAACGCCATGCGCTGTATGCGGATGGCATTGAGAATGGCCAGCAGGGCAACGCCAACATCGGCAAATACGGCTTCCCACATGCTGGCCATTCCCCCTGCGCCGAGAAGGAGCACGATGGCTTTGACGCCGAAGGCCAGGGCGATGTT
The DNA here is from genome assembly GCF_900112315.1 of Parapedobacter composti. Taxonomy (GTDB): domain Bacteria; phylum Bacteroidota; class Bacteroidia; order Sphingobacteriales; family Sphingobacteriaceae; genus Parapedobacter; species Parapedobacter composti. The sequence goes on from NZ_FOLL01000016.1 coordinate 116,911, forward strand.
CTGCCAGACGATACGGCGGGTTGCCCGGCCGATGCGGATGGCTGCGGGGATTCTGCTGGGCCTGTCGTCCTGGATAACCACATCGGCGGTCTCGATGGCCGCGTCACTGCCAAGGCCGCCCATCGCAATGCCAGCATCGCTTATGGCAATCGCCGGGGCATCATTTATCCCGTCGCCAACAAAAGCAATACGTTCATTGGTTGTTTTAATCTCATTGATTTTGTTTATTTTATCTTCCGGGAGCAAGTCGCCGTAGGCCACATGGATACCCAACGTTGCAGCCACCGATTGCACGACGGTCGACTTATCGCCGCTCAATAGGACTGGTTTGATGCCCATGGCCTTCAATTGACGCACCGCAGTTGCGGCATCTGGTTTGATTTCGTCAGCGATGGTAAAATATCCTGCGAAGCGCCCCCCATACGCGATCGCGATAACGGTATGGCCGATGCCGGCGGGATCCGCGTCATAGGGAATATGGAACTTATCCAATAGGCGAAAGTTGCCGACGAGCAGACGCTCGCCATTCGCCACGGCCTTCATGCCGAGTCCCGGTAGTTCCTCTACCTGCTCCACCTGTAATGGATGGACTTCGTTGCCCATGTATTCATGGATGGCCGTGGCCACCGGATGCGTACTGTGGTATTCCAGTGCATCTACCCATCGCAGTAGCGTTGGTGTGTCAACTCCCTCACGTATCACCACGTCCTGTACTTTAAATACACCTTTGGTGAGTGTACCGGTTTTATCCATCACCACGTGGCTCACATTGGCCAGGGTATCGAGGAAATTACCGCCCTTGAAGAGGATACCGTGGCGGCTCGCTGCGCCGATGCCTCCGAAGTAACCCAGGGGAATGGAAATCACCAATGCGCAGGGACAGGAAATAACCAGGAAAACAAGTGCACGGTAAAGCCATTCGCTGAACTGGTAATCCGTAACGATGAAATATGGCAGGACCGTAATCAATAACGCCAACAGCACAACGAAGGGAGTGTACACCTTGGCAAATTTGCGGATGAAGCGTTCCGTTGGAGCTTTTTGGGCCGAGGCGTGTTGTACCAGTTCGATGATCCGGCTAAGTTTGCTGTCGCTATAGGTTGCGGTAACGTTTACCAGCGTTACCGTGTTCAGGTTGATCATACCGGCAAGGACTGTATCGCCCTTGATTTTGGAGTCCGGCTGGCTCTCGCCCGTAAGCGCGGCGGTGTTAAATGAAGCGCTCTCGGAAATAAGCTCGCCGTCCAAGGCCAGCCGGTCGCCCGGTTTAAGTCGGACCGTCTGCCCGATGCGGACCTTTTCAGCCTTGATGGTATGTAGCTTGTCGCCTTCCATAACAGTCACCACATCGGGGCGTTGGTCCAGCAACGACCTGATGTTTCCCTTTGCCCTGCGGACGGCCAAACCCTGCAGATTTTCACCTACGGTATAGAACAGCATCACGGCCACCCCTTCGGGATATTCACCGATGGAAAAGGCACCCAGGGTAGCAATTGTCATCAGCGTGAATTCCGAAAAATAGTCCTTTTGGGTGAAAGCCCGCAACATCTGCAGGATAACCGGTCCTCCGACCGGCAGATACGCAGCGCCGTACCATACCAAGCGCACCCAGTTATCAAAGAATCGGGTCTGTATCACCCATTCGCCATCGAAGGCAAGGCCCGTAAGCAGTAAAACGAGGCTAACGGCAGCCGGCAGAAATATCCGCAGGATGCCCGGCTCCCCGCCATGGCCGGGCGTATGCGGCTGACCTCCGGTCGCGGATGCACAGCAGTCTGCCGCATCGGGCCGGGCGGGCGGTATGGTGTCCGATTCAATAGTGTTCATGACACAAAGATAACTCCCAATCCTATGAAATCAAGCGCGTTATTCACAGCGGCCTGCTGTCAAGGGAACCCGGAGCTTTGATGCGAATACCTGCTCGGTTAAGTGCATCCCGCACGGCGCCGATGAGTGGTAGGGCGTGTATCCCATCACTGTGCAGGCATAGGGTGTCCAGTTTGTCGGCCAGCAAGAGCGCTTGTCCGGTGGCTTCCCGCATGTCTTCAATGACCGCACCGGCCACGTTCCTTGGGGTAAGTGTTCCGTCCGGCTCATAAGCCCTATCAATAAAGCCTTCCGTAGCCACACGAAGCCCTTTCTCTCGCGCGACTTTGACCATCTCGCTGCCATCAAGTGCATAAATGAATAGGCAGGGATCGAAGTCGTATACGGCTGTAACCAATGCTTCAGCCAACTCACGGTTTCGCGCTGCCATGTTATACAAGGCCCCATGCGCCTTGACATGATGCAGGCTGCCGCCGGCGGCCTTGGTGAAACTATATAGTGCACCGATTTGATAAAGCGTAATTTGGTAAACCTCGTCGGCGGAGACAGGAAGTTCCCGTCTTCCGAATCCCTCGCGGTCCGGCAGCCCGGGATGCGCGCCGATGGCCACCCTATGCCGGATGGCGGACCGGACAGTCAGTTCCATGCGCTGGGGGTCGCCCGCATGAAAACCACATGCAATATTGACAGACGACACCTGTGCTATTAACGCTTCCTCTGCCGTATTCGGTTCATTTCCCGGCGTTTCTCCTATATCACAATTCAGATCAATGGTTTTCATGAAAAAACGGCGGTTAGTTTAGTTGTTATGGCTACGGCCAACCTAGTTAATAACCGTTCTTGCTGAAGGTATAGCTTCTCGGCTTCCATTCTGCTGATTTCGCGGAAATAAACGCTGTCTCCGGGTTTAAGTTGGCCGCAAAGCGGCATATCCACCGCCGCCACCTGGGCAATGCGCGGATATCCGCCCGTAGTCTGGCTGTCGGCCATCAGCAGGATTAAGCGGCCATCGCCGGTTACCTGTATGGTGCCCGGCATTACAGCAGTAGACAACAGTTCACGTGCAAACAGCCGGCCTATCGGGGCACCATTGAGATGATAACCCATGCGATTGCAGGTGGGACTCACTGTATAGGGCGATGAAAGGAAATCCACCACCGATTTACCCTCAAACCATGTAAATTCGCGGGCGGGTATGACCCGTATCAGCCGGCGGTCGGAGGGCAGTAAGCGCCATCGGGCAATTCCCCATGAGCTATAACTGGAGGTTGCCGTCCGCAACCGGTGGCACAATTGCCGGGCGATGCCAGACAATGTACTGCCGGCATGCAGCACATCTCCCGCTTGCAGGGCCCTGCCCTGAAAGCCACCGAAAGCTGCCGGCATATAGGTACTGCGGCTCCCCAGCACCTCCGGCACGTCCCATCCGCCGGCTATTGCCAGGTAAGTACGGCAGCCGGCCGGGTTGTTCACCAAGGTAATATACGAACCGGCGGCAAGGTATATCGGTCGGTCAGAAGGCAATCTTTCCGAATCGACGAAGAGTGTAGCCCCGTCGCCCGAATAAGCGATTAGGATATCTGTTTCCGTCCGTAACCGTGCATCGCCGTATGTAAATTCGATAACCGCGGCATCCGGTTCATTGCCTACCGCAAGGTTGGCGATACGAGCCGATAGTACATCCATGACGCCCGAACGGGGAACGCCCTGCGACAAGTGTTCCCAGCGCCCCATGTCTTGTATGGTGCTCATCAAACCGGGTCTTTCAATCACTATCTGCATTCCGTTATTACCTTAAATACAACCCGATCTCCCGCTTTTAATAACGTGGGCTGAGCGTTGTTGGCATCGAAAAGACGCAGCGGTGTACGGCCTATGATTTGCCAGCCTCCCGGACTCTCCAGCGAGTAGATACCTGTTTGTTTGCCAGCAATGCCTATCGATCCCGCCGGTACGGTGCCACGGGGCGTTGATTTGCGCGGTGAAGACAGCTCACCGGGCATTCCGCCCAAGTAAGCAAAGCCCGGCGTGAATCCTACCATGTACACATGATAAACAGCAGTACTATGTAGTTGGATTACTTCGTCCGGGGTCATGCCGATAGATCTGGCCACTTCGTTCAAATCAGGTCCGGATACACCTCCGTAGCATACCGGAATGGCGATCGGGCTGGCAGTGGATAGGGCCGGGGTGCTTCCTCCGCGGTTAAGTCCCTTTAAGAAGCCGGCAACCCGTTCAAAGCAATTGATGCCATGCAGACGGGGCGACTGGATAACAACCACAGGATCGAAAAAAATACTCAGCGTGGTGTAGGCAGGCACGGTAGTACGGAAGCCGTCGAAAGGGCTGTGGCACAACAATGCATTGAACCGGGTGATGCGCTCCAGGGTATCTGTGGAAATATCCGGCGCAAATTCAATGGCAACAGCAAATTCGCTTAGCGAATATATCGTAAAACCGTCATTTGTTTGCGTCTGAATATCCATCCGTTAGGTGTAATACCGACCAATGATAGTCAAAATTAATTGGCGGTCAAAATCCATACCGAAGTATGTACTCGGCGAGATGCCGTTTCAGAGGGCTGTGGTGGGAAATACAGGGCTCGAACCTGTGACCCCTACCTTGTCGAGGTAGTGCTCTGAACCAACTGAGCTAATTTCCCTGATGATGGCACAAAAATAGCGTTTTTTAATAATCCGGCAAATCCTCGCGAATCTTTTTATTCTTGCAGGCACAGTCATAGCGAACAATCTCTGTACGCATTTGTTATTAATATATTGATAGTGATTTGTGAACACACATAAAAGAATAAGTCATGAGCAAGGAAAAGCCCGAAAAGAAAGGAAATAAAAAAGCCGAAGAGAAAAAAAACGCTAATGAACAGGAATTTGTTCCAGAGCGCTTCTCCGTAAAGGACCTTAGGCGGCACCAAAGTCCGAAAACAAGCCGGAATCCCAAGGTAATCCGTTAACACGGGGGGATCCCGGCTCTTCGTATCAACTCTTTGGAAATTGGGGATCCGCTTTTACCTCTTCAATCTGAAGCGTATGCCGCGCGCAGTGCGCAGCTATGAATAACAGGTTCTGGTATCCGTCAATGATACCGCCGGGGAATTCGGCAATATGGTTCCTTAAGTCTTCTACATTAGCTTGCTGAATGAAGTCCAACACGGTATTGCGGATGGTTGCCAAGTCGTTCAGCGCTGCCTCAGCATCGCGGTATTTTCCTGTTGGCTGCAGTGCTTCGGGAGCCTTATGCTTCTGGCTGCGGTCGGTTATACCGGTTATCAGAGCTTCGTCGCTGCTGGCCACTTCCGGGCGGCGCTCGGGTTGAGCCGGCTTATCCAGTTCTGCCTTTGCCATGTCAAATAACAGCCGCTCGGAGGCTACAATATGTTCCAGGCATTGACTGATGGACCACTGGTCTGCTGTAGGTTTAAATTGCAGTTGGGCCTCACTTAGTCCGGCTACACTGTTTTTCAACCGTTCCGTCGTCTGGTTGTAATAATCAATCAAGTACGCTTTGCTGCCCGTTTCCGGGCGGGACTCCAGCATGCCCTTCAGGTTTCGCAGCCCTTCTTCAAAGTCCTTGTCCATATCCACGAACCAGTTCATCAGGTTGAGCGGGTAGGATGATTTGCCGCTGATTTTCCATTCCACCTCCGTGGCATTCGGCCCCCCTTCCTCTTCCACAGTTAGCAATGCCTTGGCGGGGTTGTCAGATCCCATAAAGAATAAGTCAGACTCTACCCGCTGGCCATCAGCGATGCTCGTGATCACTTGTCTCCCTTGCCCAATTTTCTTCCCGTCCCATTCAACAGTGGCGCCCACCGTACCGTCTGTGCCGGAGTACGTTTTTTTGGCATCCGGATCCATTTTGTACCAGACCCCATAGTTTTCTTGGTTTTTGAGGTACTTGATGTAATCAAACACCTCTTGTTTGGGTCTGTTAATGACGATGTCAGCTTCTGCTTCGAACTGCTTTGGAGCAAACAGTGCGAGCACCAGCACAAGGGCAACCAAACCGATGATGCCCAAGAGGATTCCTTTGATGATTTTCATGATTTAATGGTGTTGTTTATGATTAAAGGTATTAAATTTTTTACATCCCCGAGCACTAAGTGTATAACCCTGCAAACATAATATCAATAGCAGAATAACGAGAGGTGCGATTGGGTCAATATATAGGGGGAACTGCGACAACAAACGGAACCTGCCGCAACTGGATAATTAACAATCACATAATACTTGGATAACGTGCTGCTTATTTGCTCACCGTAGGTTTGGCGCTTGAAAGTACGGCCTGTTATGCCCCAAACTTACAATACATCCACAGATGCGTATCTTCTGGAAGAAGCCGGGCTCGGTAACGAAGCAGCGTTTGCGGTTTTATTTGAGCGTTATTTCCATAAATTGCATCGGTTTGCACTGAAACATCTCCGTGATGAATGTGTGGCCGAAGAGCTTGTGATGGATTTGATGGTCAATATCTGGAACAAACGGAAACAACTGCGTCCGGAGATTTCCATTGCGCCCTATTTGTACCGTGCATTGAGGAACGCCATTATTGACTGCTATCGCCAGCAACAGTCGCCCGTGCTTTTCCAGGATGAACTTCCAGAATCGTCCGCAGCGGATACGGACGCAGACCATGCTGTTCATGCCAAAGAGCTTAATGCTTGGTACCTCCGTCAGTTAAATAGTCTGCCAGTTACCCAGCGTACTGCCTTTCAGCTCAGCCGCGATGAAGGACTCTCGTATCCTCAGATTGCCGCAAAGATGAACGTCTCGGTAAAAGCGGTGGAAAAATACATCTCCAAAACGTTGGTAAACCTTCGTAAAAAATTTCAATACGGCACCAACTGCTTGATTATCTTTTTGATTTCGCTCATTTTTTAGGCGGCATTCCTTGGCGCTATTCTTTTCGATGCACCATTGCTGAAGCAATTGGCGGCAACGGCACTTCCGGTTTTCGAGCGAACAGAAAAAAAACGTAGGGTGCCCTGCCCGTTTTTCGTATAAACAGATAAAGGGAATTATCAGTTTATGGATAGCAATATTGACAGGGAAACCATCCAGCGATACCTTGAAGGGACATGTACGCCAGAAGAGGCCGCCCGCGTAGCGGAATTACTGAAACAAGACGGAGCCGAAAACATACTCAGGCAACTGCTGGATGCCGACTGGCAGCGGTTTGACGAAGGTCCGGCAGACGGAGCTACCGCAAAAGCGTGGCAACAGAAGTTTGTGGCCAGGGTCAGGCGCCGGGGCAGACATTCGAGATTCCCCTTCCAGCGTTTCTCGCAAGCGGCTATTTGGCTGCTGCTTGCGGGAGCAAGCTTCTTCATATACCAGACGCTTACAAATCGGGATACCCCAACCAACGAGGAACGCATCGCACATGTGGAGATGCAGGAAGTGGCCACACAACGGGGACAGCGTAAAACGGTGCACCTACCAGACAGTTCAGTTATCTACCTTGGTCCGGAAAGCCGGCTTCGGTTTGCCAGGAACTTCAATGGATTGGAAAAGCGGGCGGTGCAGTTCACTGGCGAAGCATTTTTTGAAGTTCATCCCAACCCGGATAAACCCTTTACCGTGCACTCAGGCGATTTGGAAACCCGTGTTCTCGGTACTTCGTTTAAAATAGATGCACATGAGCATCAGCCATATACCGTTCAGGTGGCAACGGGGAAAGTGCGGGTTAGCAAGACTACGCCGGATAGCATTGAAGCGCTGGCGGATTTAACCAAAGGACAGGCTATTCAATATACGTCTCATACCGCAACTGTCAGCCGTTTAACTGCTGATCCGACGCACCTGACAGCCTGGAAGAATGGTATGGCGGTGTATGAAAATATCAGCCTTGCGGCACTGGCACGCGAGATAGCGCGCTGGTATGATGTTGATGTAACCATCCATAATCCGGATATATCGGCGTACCGCATCACCATCGCTTTGTCTTGGAAAGATCCGCTGGAGCGATCGTTGAAAGCGATTAAGGCGACCGCTAATTTCGACTATACCATAACAGATAGGAAAATTGTATTGCACCATTAACTCAGGCAATGCCTAAAACTAAAAGGTATGCCATTTCTAAAGAAAGGAGGGATGTTAGCAACAGCATAAAACGTATAACAAAGAACTCCCCGCCAGAAGCGGGGAGCCCCGATAAGATGCAGTATTTCAGGTAAACCGATGTTTGGAAGCCTCGGGTTTGCCTCAAAACTGCCGGGTTCTGCGCAAAGGCGGAACCATTACGCCTGTTACTTAAAAAACGTAATCATCAAAAGTATGCAAAATGTAGGAAATCTACGCCATAATATATTGTTCGTTATGAAGTGTTCTTCGATGGTATTGATCCTGTTATGCTGGCTGTGCGGGATGTTACAAGCAGCGTCGGTAAATGGCCAATCGGTGAAGGATATTTACATCAGTATCGATTTACGACAATCTAATCTTAAGGAAAGTCTGCTGGAATTGCAGAAAAAAAGCAATGTCCGCATAGTGTTCGGGGCAGCGCTTGTGGATAATAAAGCAAGTAAAATCAACCTAAAAGAACAACACATCAGTTTAGCACAGGCGCTGGACCGCGTGCTTATGGACTCCGGTTTGCGCTACCGCGAGGTGGATGGTTTCGTGGTTATCCAGCCGATTCCGGTACAGGCGCGTGTCACCGGTCAGGTGTTGGATACCGACGGAAAAACCGCATTGGCGGGTGTATCCATCCGCATCAAGGGGTCGGGCGTGGGTACCACGTCTGATGAAAATGGCCGCTTTTCAGTTGGTGTTCCCGAAGAAGGGGCCGTGTTGGTGTTTACCTACCTGGGGTATGAAACCAACGAAGTGCCGGTAAGCGCGGGTGATCGGACTATTACCGTAAGGCTTACCGTGTCGGCTACGGCACTGGGTGAGGTAACTGTACAGGCCAGGCGCCGCGCCAATACGGAAATTGCGGTACTGGAAGAACGGAGAAACGCCTCCATCATCCAGGATGCCATCTCGGCCGACCAGATTCTGAAAACGGCAAGTATCACCACCACACAGGCATTGTCAAGAGTATCCGGGGTGACCATCACCGATGATAAATATGTGGCAATACGCGGGCTTGGCGATCGCAGTGTAATCGGGCAGCTCAATGGCGCGCGTCTCGCTTCGTCGAATCCCGACCGCAGTGCGATCCCCTTAGATCTCGTGCCCGCGTCGTTACTGGATAACATCACTATCTACAAGACCGTTACCCCGGATAAACCGGCGGATGCGGCGGCTGGTATCGTGGAGCTGAAAACCAAATCTGTGCCGGACAGCATGACGCTGGAGGTAATCGCTCAGACCGGCTTTAACTCCACCATCGGCATTGGCGGCGAGTTTAATAGCTTCTGGAACAGCGATATGGGAGTATGGGGGCAGAAAATAAATGACAAGCAACTGCCGGGCGATTTTCTCCGGCTGGGCAGCCAGTATCCGGGCGGGTTGCCGGAAATCCAGCAGCTGATTGCCAACAGCGGCTACAGCGCTACAGCCTTACAGGAGGCAAACCGGATTAACGGCATCATGCGCAGGTTCGACCCAGTGCTGACTACGCAGCACCAGCAGGCACCGCTCAACCAGCTTTATTCCGCCACGTTTGGCAATAGCTACGGTATCGGAAAGCACCGCCTGGGGGTTATACTCGGTGGAAACTATTACCGACGGACGACAGACGTGTACCGGGGGGAATTGAACCAGTACAGCATTTACCAAGGAGTGCTGACGGGGAATACGAACATTTACAGTCCACGGTATATTCCCAATTACATCACGCCCAACAGTTTATTTGTTGGCAAATACCAGACTTATTTGGAAAATACCGGTATCGAGACACTGAATTACGGTGTGCTGGGCGGGTTGACATACCGGTTCAGTCCGCGGCATGAGGTCAGTGCGCAGTATATGGGAAGCTGGGGGGGCGAAACGCAGGCCACCAACATGGATGGCGGTTATGAATATACCGGTATGGCAGGCGAGGTAAGTAGTATCGTCCATTCGCTCAGGCAAACCTACCGGACATTGCATACCTTCAATTTCCAGGGGGAACACAAGTGGTTTGCCGGAGAATATTCACCCCGGCTGAGCTACAATTTAGCGACCTCGTTGTCTGATCACCGTGACCCCGATTACCGGTTTGTCAATATGGCAAGCTATAAGCCGGTTGGCGGCGCTTGGTATACGCCGCCGGCTACCGACGCAGACGACCCGTTTCCGACACCCATATATACCGAACGGCTGTATGCGCTTACTTCGGGCTACGTAAACGGCTTCGGGGCGTATGGCACAATACAGGCCGAGCCTAACGGCCGCCGCTGGCGGAATCTCGAAGAGCAGGGATACAACTATAAAGCGGACGCCAGTTTCCCGTTTCCGCTTTTCGGCGAGCGTCAGGAATTCAAAGCCGGCTTCAATTACCTGAATCGTGACCGGGAGTTCGGCGAAAATATGCTGTTCCTGCCCGGTTCCAATTTCTACGGCAACGGCAGCCTTCCGCTGCAATTGGTGGACGGAAACCTTGACCGGCTCGTCGGGCCGGATGTGGTCGGCATCCGGCTGGCAGACGGCCAAACGGAAGAAGGGGGCATTCCAGTGGGTGGATTTCTCTATAATACCCGGAAGTCGCCGAATAATTACACCGGCTTCTTTGAAACCAACGCCTACTATGGAATGCTTGACCTGAAGCTGCCGGGGAATATCCGGCTGGCCGGTGGCGTGCGTTTCGAACGTACGAATATCCAGTCGGCCGTTGATACGACTAATGTATACACCGATCCCGCTGTGCAGGGGCAGGTTTCGTTTGTAAGTCCGAATACAGCCTACAAAACCGGCTATAAGCCGTATTATTCGGTGAACGCTACCTACACGTACCGAGACAACATGAACTTCCGCATGGCGTTCAACACCACATTGGCCCGGCCGGAACTGCGTGAAATCACCAATGTCTTCGAGTTCGATGCGTTCCAGATGGGATTGGTGGTAGGCAACCCTGAACTGGTAAACCAGCACACCACGAACCTGGACTTCCGTTGGGAGTGGTTTCCTGCCGCCGGTGAGGTCATCGCGGTATCGGCATTCGGAAAAGAAATCAAAAACCAGTTGGTCAAGGTCTTCAGCCTGCGCACGGAAGGGCTGGCCGCAACCTATCCCGAATTCCCGATTATCCAGTTTCAGAATGATCCCAATACTGGCCGCGTATGGGGGCTGGAGTTGGAGGTTGTCAAAAACCTGGGTACCCTTTGGGAACCGGCCCGTTATTTCTTCCTCGGGGCCAACCTGTTGTTGGCGCAAAGCGAGATACAGAAAACCCCGGATCGGCTGGCTGCCAGCCAGTTCATAGACCGCCACGCGCCGGAAACAAGTCCGCTGTTTGAGCAAGCGCCCTTTTCCATTAATGCTTGGCTTAATTACGACAACGAACGGTGGGGGACTGATCTGACGGCCACGTTTAACATGGTGGGCGAGCGGCTGGTGCAAATCAATCTGACCGGTGAGCCCGACCTGTACACACAGCCTGCAGCTATCCTTGATTTTGTGTTCAGCCAACGGATTAACAGGCGTCTGTATTTCAAGGGATATGCCAAGAACGTCCTTGATCCGGCGTTCAAGACCGTGTACGCCAACCCGGCAACGGGCGGTAAATGGTACGGCAGCGAGTACATCAACCGCAGTTACCGCAGGGGCGCAGAAGTAATGCTGGGATTCACGTATAACCTGTTTTAGCCATGAGACGTAAGATGATAGACAACGGACGTAAGACAACAAACTATTTATCTCTTTTTTTCCTGCTCCTTATCGTTTCATGCAGTAAGGAAAAAATCGGATTCACCCATGATAACCGAATGATAACAGCAGCGATGGAACCATCTAACGTGCGGATCGTCAACCTGCACTGGTTCAATCAGGTAGAAGCAGACGGTGATCGCCTGACCAATTTTATTTTTAACCAGCCAGACTCGGAAAATGAGTTCGACTATCCCGGCACCAAGTACTTTCCCGAGGGAGGTCGGCTCGGCAAACTGTGGAACATGCCGCAGGAGCTGTTCGGGCAGCGCGGTGTCGCGCACCTTCGGCTCTCCTTCATGGGGGTGCTGGGCTCTCCTGACCCATTGGAACTGGAACTTGAAAACTCCAACGAGCCGGTGGATTATTACCTGTCCGAACCCGCGATTCTTGACAAGGGTGCCGTCGTGAAGCGTGTTCCGCGCGATATTACGTCACCCAGTAAAGCCGATCACTTCAAAATCCGACTGATTAACTTGTCCGCGCCCGGTGTCAGGGACAATTTTGAGGATGTTCACGGGCCTCTTAGCTTGACGTGGGCCGACGGCAGCTCCATCAGCGATAAGCTGGAAAATGTTGCGCCGGGCGATCATTCCGACTACGTGGAACTTCCGTACGGAACTTATCAGTTCAAGGTACGCACGCCGGCCGGTACACAGGTCACCGGAAAGTGGTCGCGCACGTTATTGCTTGATCCGCCCAGCAGCTCGGTGGTTCCGGGCGATTCCAAAGACGACAGCGGCGTGATTTATGCACCTATCCATAGCTACAAGCCTGGAGGCGTTTATACTATTGTTATATCGCCGAAGGAATTTAATTACCCGTATCCAGAGGGTGGCCCGGGCATGACCTTGAGCGGGTTCCAGAATGCGTTCGAGATCATCGTAGACAATGCGGAGGCGGCCAATTTGACCTACGCCCGCGTACAGTTCGTCAACGCGTTGCCGTTCGCTGACGAGGCCACGTTTGCCTTGAAGGGATTAGCCACGAAAACGGAGCACTTGGCCTATGCGACATGCGGTGATTACCAAAGTGTCATAGCGGGCGAGTATGTTATTGATGTAGAAACACCCGCCGGTACCGTGACGGAGAAATACCGCATAGAAGCCGATCGTAACTACACCGTCTGGCTGTTCCATGACGGGGAGCGGGTGGCATTGCGGGTGGTGAGCAACCACCTCGGTGGCGACCGTTTCACGGGAACCGACGGGGAGGATGCTTCCTTTGACCGCATGCGGGATGCGTTTCATTTCAAATTGCGTTTCCTGAATTTGCATGCAGGCTATCCCCACGTCACCTTTACTGGTGCCGACGGGCAGGCATTCGGCGGGGCCGCCGCGGCTAAGGAGAACCTTGCCCCCGGCGAGGTGCGCGAAACGGATCCCTATGTGTGGATCCAGCAGTTGCATGCGCCCATCGTGGTCATGACTTACCGATCCTCACCGGGGGTGGTGCCGGGAAGCTGGGCCAGCGAAGTGCCGCTGCTGGGGAAGCTCCAGTTTATTGCACGCCCAGAATTGTATGTGCGCGGCGTGATCCCCGAGTTTGAACAGGGTACCTATACCGTTGCGCTGATTGGATCAGGCGACCAGCCTTCGGGCGACTTTCCGCCGCGCATGTTCATCGTTAAACACATCAAATAGAAGACTGATGAAAAGAATCAACATTTTTGCTTTTACTGCATGGCTTGCATTGGCCGGCTGTGCGAAAGTGGAATACCGGGAAATCCACGAACCTGCGTACCTGCGGGTGTTCAATAACCTCAACTACGAGGTGAAACTGGAAAACCGTTTCGAGGAGCAGCCGTTCCTCACCATGCTCATTGATCCAGAATTTGATGCCGAAGGCGTTCCCATCGGCGGAGCAATCGTGGGCGATCACCTGGATCAGCGCGCTTCCTACGCTCCGCCGTTTCCCACGCACAGTTCCACCAGCACCTCTTACCGCAATCCCGAATATCCCGGGAAAGCCAATGTGCTTGTTGGCCCCGTGCTGAACGGTTTTGACCTGTCGTCATGGGCGCAGATCCCGTCAGGAGAGCACCGTATCCTATTCGTCTTCCGGCCCATCAGCGCCGAACCGTTTGCTGCGCTGCCAGCGCGGCTGCGCAGCCAGGTGTTTATTGATACGGTGGTAAGCCTGGCGCCTGGTGAAGTGTATACGCTCCACGTTTTGCAGAAGGATTTCGTAACCAAGCAAAACGGGATGATACTCCGGCAGGAAAACTTCCACAAACAGCCTTTTGCCGACTCGTTGGTCTATTTCAACGTTTACAACATGAGCGCAAAAGGATTCTGGAATGCAGAAAGCATGTTGAAGCCGGAAATCACCAGCTATGGCAACATGCGGTGGGGAATGCGGGATGAGATGGATATGTACCTGACACTTAACCGCAGCATTCCAGGCGTTGATCATATGACGACCCTCTCCGAATCGCTTCCCTTGCCGGGGCACTACATGAATTACGTGGGAACCGTAAGACGGGATACCGAGCATGCAGCGGTAAGCCCATACGCCGCTTTTCCGGTATTTGCCGATACGGCATCCAATGGAATTTCTACCACCACTGTGCAAACCCTATTGCTTGTGGCACCGGGCATGGATCCGGCTGTTGCACCGGGGTCGTCGCGCGATGCGTTCGATAGCAATGGCACGTACATTCCCCTTGCTTTCCACGGTAAGATTCCAGACGTCAGGGTCACAGGCTTAGGTTCGGCGGTACCGTTTCCGAATATGATTGTCAGCGAGCATTCCGGCGTTTATAACCCCCGGTCGTTTGCCACGGTGAATAGCATCGAAGTGGTCAACGGAAGGGCTTACCTCATGACGGTGCAACGCAAATATGCACCGCCGGTTTACAATTAGTAGATGAGCTATGAAAAAACGATTTATGAAACTGATATGCTTCTTTGCTGGGGTTGCGCTGCTTGGGTTAGGCAGCTGCCAGAATGAAGACCTTGAACTCTTTGTGGAAAACAAGAATTACCGGAATGCGGTCGATTTCATCCGCAATAATTTTGAACTGACCCTATTTTATGCCGCGCTGGAAAGGGCAGACTTGCTGGAAGAACTGCAGGGAGACGAGCTGATCACCGTATTCGCCCCTGCTAACCAGGCCTTCCGTGCCATGGGCATAAGCCGTCCGGCCGATTTTGACCGGTTGGATCGGGATAGCCTACGCTTTATGCTCCGGTACCACCTGATGGGGGAGGTTGTATTTCTGTCAGATATACCCGAGCAATCGGTGGATAACCGGTATGTCAATAAAAGCGGAAAAGAGCTTTATCTCGCTGGATACAGAGACTACTATTATGTGAATGGCGCTGAGCTGATTTATCCGGATAATGTGCTGTCCAACGGTGTCCTGCATGTCATTGACAAGCCGCTGAAATATCAGGAAAAAACCGTTCAGCAAATGCTTGCCGACCGGCCGGATTGCTCCCTGTTTACTGCCGCCCTGAAGCAATTTGGCTATTGGGATCGCCTGGCCACGGAAGGCCCTTGGGTGGTTTTCGCTCCGCGCAATGAGGCGTTTGAACGGCATGAAATCACGTTGGCGGATATCGAGGCGATGAATCCGGACGATTACCTGCCGAGGTTGTTTGGCTCGTACCTCTTCAATAACCGGCTGTTCATGTCAGACCTGCATGTCACGTTCCAGTCACCCAACGGCTATCCCCGGTACAATGGCAACAACGTGATGGTGCCTATCACCGGTGATGAGGCGGTGAGCAGTGGTTTTTACCTGGCATCGCGCAGCAGGGGGATGCTTTTCCTTCAAACGAGTTTCAGTGGTTCCAACGTGCCCATTAGCCAGGTCGCGCTTTCCGCACCGCCCCTTACAGATCACCTGGCGGACAACGGCGTGCTCCATGAGGTGGAAGACCTCCTGGTACTGCCTGCTGCAGCACTACGGGAACCCCTACAGGATTAACGAAAAACAGGAATATAAAAAAATGAATAAATCAACGATAACTACGATATACAGTGCTTCCATAGCCCTGTTGTCGCTCTTTTTTTCATGCCGGAAAGCCGAATATGTTCCGGTGCCCCAAGGGGAACCTGTACCCGTTGAAGAGGTGACTCAAACGCTCGGCGCATTCCTGGACAGGCCGGGATACACCTTGTTCAAGGCCATGTGGGAAAAAAGTCACCTAAATGATTCGTTGGCGGCCTGGGGAACCAAACAGCCCCTAACCGTCTTCGTTCCCAGTGATGAGGCGGTCAGCGCAGCGGGGTATTCAGCAGCATCTATTGCGGCGCGCTCCGCCGAAGAACTGGATTCATTGCTGCTGTACCACATTGTCACAACGCGGCTGGATCCGGAGGTGCTTACACCGAAATTAGGCAACTTCAAAGCCACCACGAAGCTGCAAGGGCCATACCGGCGGTATGTTTTCAGTTCGGAGGCGCCGTATGTATACGAACACTATATCGGGTTCACAGCAGAGAACCTGATCATCAACGGTAAGCCAGTTGGGCGTTTCGCCGGGGAGGCGTTTTCGCACGGAATGCTGATACCTGTAGAACGCTTTTTGATTCGCCCCAGCAAGTATACCATTGAGGTATTAGAAGAAGACCCGCGCTTCAGCATCTTCCTGGAGGTGCTGCGGCACAACGATGATGGATACCGCAGTGTTAACAGGAAAACCCTGCCCTGGCTATCGTTTGATGGTACGTCTTTTGTTACCGGCCAGCCGCGTATACGCAGTTTAACGCTGCTGGTGCCCACCAATGAAGCGTTCATGGAGGCAGGATTCCCGGATGCAGCCAGTATTATCCGGCTGAACGGCCGCGCGCCATTTAACGGGTTCAGTGGCATACAGGTATCCGATTCCGTACTGACGTATCACCAATGGGGGCGTCACTATTACGAGGGCAACTGGAGAAACTCGACAGATTCAAACCCGCTGATATTTTTTTCCAACGATCTGAACAACGAAATGCTGGGTGGTTATCTCGTGGGGAGGCAGACGTTCAGCCAGCCGGCTTATCCCGTTCCGTTTGAATTTTTCCAAAGTGAGGGGCGGGTATCCCTTCGGCTGAAAGGCAGCCAGCAGGAGCCCGCTGAAATTGTCGAGCCGGACATCCTGACGCTGAATGGCCCCTTGCATGCCGTAAACAGGCTGTTCGTTCCTGATGGTTTTAACCTGGACTATTAAACTTTTTGTGATGCGTAGACAAATAAATCCAAATAAACAGCAGACAGCCATGCCATCATGGCTGTGGACTGCTGCATTGATGCTGTTTGCTTTCGGTGCTTGCGAGAAAGAAGAAGCGAACATCGTTGACCTGAACCAAAACCAGATACGCTATGTGGTGGCTGATAATTTTAACCTGTCGTTGTACGACGGCGCAATCAGGTTGGCCGGACTGGACAACAAGCTGGTGGAACCCGGCCCGTTCACGTTGCTGGCGCCGACGGATGCGGCATTCAATGAGCTGGGAATCAGCACCCCCGAAGGGTTGGCCGGTTACGATCGGAAACGGCTGGGCCAGATAGCTGCTTATCACGTGCTGGACGGCAGGTATGACCTGGACCATACGCCGTTTGTGTTCAACCAGGAAGCCCGGTCCATTACCGGGGGCAAGCTGTTTGTAAGCCGCTGGATAAAAGGAGGAGATACGTTGCTGACCGTCAACGGTGCGTTGGTGAATCCGCTGAAATTGGAAGCCAGCAACGGATTGGTGCAGGTGGTTGACCGGCTGCTGGAGCCTTATCTGCATGAACAGATTACAGACGCCATTGCCGCGGAGGCCGACTTAACTATTTTTTATGAGGCGATGAAGCGGACGGGCGTACTTGCTGATTTCGGCAGGGATGGAAACTATACCGTTTACGCGCCGGATAACAGTGCCATGCGGGCCGCAGGATACGGGGGAGTAACGGCCATTGCGGAAGCGGACCCGGCGCAACTCCGTAATTTCGTGAACTATCACATCGCCGGAATCCGTCGGTTTGCACATGACTATTTCCTGACCGCATCGGCCGACCAGACGGAGGTCAGGCAATTGATGCGGAATGGCAGTGAAACCATCATTACGCTATTTCCAGACTGGGAAAATCCGAACTTGTTTATGGGGCTTTCCATCCGGGGCACAAACAATGCTTGGGATGCGAATTTTCTCCGGCGGGATATCCTGACGGGCAATGGCGTTTTGCACGTTATCGATCAGGTATTAACGGATTAGGACGTCAACCAAATTACATTAAAATTCAACAGAACTGATGAAGACGTTATATACTTTGCTATTGCTCAATTTTTGTTTTTCTTTTTCGGTGTCCTATGCTCAGGAAACCTCGGGCTCCCTGACGGGCCGGGTGACGGACGTTTCCGGTGGGGGCCTTGCGGGTGCGACGGTGACGGCGGTTCATACG